>JASBTI010000042.1 GCA_030148505.1 Rhodanobacter sp. | reverse complement strand
GGATCGCCGTTGATGGCCTGCGTCACCAGCGTGCTGTCAGCAAAGCGGACCTCGATGGAGCCGGTCAGCGCCGCAATGGACGGGTCCGCGCCATCGATGCGGCCGTCGTTCCGGATAGTTTCGATCCGGTCGAGGTTGTTGGCATAAGTGATGTCGGCAGAGACCACGTTCCCGAGCGCCGTCCCGTTCCGCGTGATCGCCCCGTTGAAATGGCCGAAACGCTTCAGCTCCAGCGCAGCGGGGGTGCCGGCGCTGGTGGTCGTGCCCACCGTTTCGCCCTGCGCCACCAGCAGCGCCGTGGCGGTCAGCAGCCCCGAGCGCTGCATCTGCCAGGTGATCTGGTCGACCACGCAGCCGGAATACATGGCGTAGCGCGGCACCTCCGGCATGCCGGTCTCGATGGAGAGGCTCGGCAGCGTCCAGGACCCGGACTGGAACTCATGCGTCCAGGGGCCGGTGCCCGCGGTGGTCGGCGCGCCGAAGGCGGCCTTGAGCCAGAAACCGAAGGCCTCCGCGTCGAGCGGCACGACGACGTCGCCATCGGCCGTCACTGCGTCCTTGATCGGCGCCAGCGGATCGCGGCCGTAACCCAGAAGCTCGGAGTTCAAGAGCGGCTGCTCGGCGCCGAGCGTGGTGCTGGCGAAAGGCATCCTGGTAAAGCCGCCCACGAGCGGGGTGCCATAGGTGGTCTCGAACGCAAGCGCCATCTGCGCCCGCGCCCCCTGGGCTCGTGCCATGGTGATCTCCTGTTGTCGGTTGGGTCAGGCCAGCGGGTCGGCCGTGGAATAGTGCAGCACTACCGGGATCACGGCTGCCTTCAGACTGGCGGCACCCTCGACCGGCAGATCGACCGGCCGCGGCGCTTCCGCCTCGACCCAGTCGCAGAGGCCACCCAGCGTGCGGTCGGCGGCGAGTGTCGCGCCGATGCTGGCGGTCATCGTATCAAAGGCACCGTCACGGTCTGCGCCTTGCACGACCGCCTCGATTTCGGCGCGGTGCGGGTAATGGTAGCGCAGCGGCGAGAGCGTCACCTCCGGCTCCCCTGGCTCGCCGTCGCGCAGGATCAGCAGGCCTTCGGGCGGCACGCGTTCAGGCAACACCTCACCGCGCAGGGCGGTGGCGGGCATCGCCGACAGCCGCGCATGCAGCGTGGCGAGAATGGTTTCGCGGTTGGTGGGCATGGGAATTCGCTATCGCGCAACTGCCGAGAGGTCTGACGTCAAACTCGAGGGACTACGCCGGTTTCACGACAATGCTCCAAGTGCAGGAGGACTTGGCCTTTCGCCAAGGCGTGTTGTCGCGTAGCATGTCGGATAAACTGCATGGGGGTGCGACGACGTGGCAAAGATCGATTTCTGGTTCTCAATCGGCAGCACCTACAGCTACCTCACGGTCATGCGACTTGGCACGGTGGCAGACAAACATGGGGCCGATTTCGAATGGCGCCCGTTCAACGTTCGCCACGTGATGGTCGAGCAAAACAACATTCCGTTCAAGGACAAACCCGTCAAGACCGCGTACATGTGGCGCGATATTGAGCGTCGCGCTGAACTTCATGGCCTGAGCCCCAAGCTTCCTGCTCCTTATCCGCTTCCAGGTCTTGTTCTGGCCAATCTAGTCGCAACCCTCGCAGCTGAAGAGGGTTGGGTTTCGGACTATGTCCGCGCCACTTACCGACGTTGGTTTGAGGATGGCGACCCAGCAGGCGAAGACCCAAACCTGTCGGATAGTCTGAGAGAGATCGGCCGCGATCCTGATCTGGTCCTTGCCCAGGCACAGTCCGAACGCATCACAGATTCCTTGGCTGCGGCAACGGATGAGGCAATGCAACTCGGTGTTTTCGGCTCTCCCAGTTTCTCAGTGGACGGTGAAGTGTTCTGGGGCGACGATCGTCTGGAAGAGGCGATTTTCTGGTCCAAGGAACATTGAAGCCAGAGATCCGACCTCGCCTACAGTTTCCGATCCACCCAATTCGCCACGAT
>JASBTI010000037.1 GCA_030148505.1 Rhodanobacter sp. | reverse complement strand
AGCATCAATAGCATCATGCATGAAGGCGGCAGCGGCCGATCCGCTGTGGGTGTGAGAGCTTTCAGCTTATCCGCCGTTTGCCGCCTTCACCTATCTCGTTATTCGTCAACACGATCTTTCCCGCTTTCCCGCGATGAACCTATTTTTTTTCGCAGAGGTGCAAGAAAAGGTGTCGGGACAATTTTTGATGGGCGGCGATGGCGCTCAAATTGTCCCTGCCGCCTTCTTTTGACAGCGCGCAGGCTTCTAGCTAACAGTAACCGCTTTCAGATTTTCTCCTGGAGCCCACCTTGCTACGCATTCGTCGAGCCGAGCTATCCGACGCGCTACGCCGCGCCGAACTGGCGGAGCTGACGTTTCGAAACACCTTCGAGGCGACCAACACGCCGGAGGACATGAACCTTCATTGTGCGGCGTTCTACAGTGAGGCCATCCAGGCGCGCGAGATCTCGGATCCGAAAATGGCAACGCTGGTCTGTGAACACAAAGAGCAGTTTGTCGGATTCGCGCAGCTTCGCTGGGAGCGCTCTGCGGCCTGCATCAAGGCCGAACGGCCCGCCGAGATTCAGCGGCTGTATGTTTGCGAGACGTGGCACGGCAAAGGCGTAGCCCAGGATCTGATGTCCGAGTCGATGGCCCTGGCGAAGGCCCATGGTTCCGATCAGGTCTGGCTTGGCGTGTGGGAGCACAACCCTCGCGCCATGGCTTTCTACGGCAAGTGGGGCTTTTCGGCGGTGGGCGATCACACCTTTCCCGTCGGCAGCAATCCGCAGCGTGACATCATCATGGCCCGGGTGGTTGACCCGGCGGCCGTTGTCGGCGATCCCCCGCCTTAAGTGGGAGACGCGCGGGCGACCGGCGCGGCGGGTGCGGCGGGCGCGGCGGCGTCACACCGCTGATTCATTCGATTTACTTCTTTTTCGCCACGCGGCCGGTGCTCTTGGCTGGCGTCGCCTGCTTGGTGCGGCGGGCCGCGGTCTTGGCCTTGGCTGGCGACTTCGACGCCGACTGCTTGACTGTCGCTGGTGCGGGTTTCGCGGCGGCTGTCGATTTCCTCGATGCGCGCTTTTTCGCGGGTTTGGCGGCCGGTGTAGCCTTGGCATCCGCCTTGTCAGCCTTGGCTGGCTTTTTCACCGGGCTGCGTGTGGCCACCCCAGCTTCGATCACCACGGAGGGATTCCGGGGAACCCAGGCGCTCTGGAACTGTTCAACCATGTCGCGGAAAACCTGGCTTTGGTTCAACATGATCTCGAACAGATCGAGATGTTTCAGTTTGTCTTTTTTGCCCGCTTTGTCTTTGCTCACAACTGCGCTCCTCAGGTAGTGGTTTCGATCAACACGCCGTCACGTTCGCACCGTCGTTTGCCTTGATCGCATCCTTAGCTGACAGCCGATTGCCGGCGAGATGCGTCGAGCTGCAGACGTTGTCCGAGTGTATAGAGAAACAGGAGGAGGGGAGCACCTTTTCGACTTCCGGCACGGGTTTTTCCACGGCGGCAGGGTGACCGGTGTGGTTATCCTCTGTCTTATGGGACCAACGGGTCCACTCGATATCGACATCGGCTGGCCAATGGAACCCGGAATGGAAAAGTTGATTGACGACGGAAACTCATTAGCTACAGCCGTTCCCTCTTGCTGTGGCCGAGTTCTGGCGCGCCGGTTATGCCGCGAGTGCGTCACTGAAGTCAGCATCAGAAGAAAGATGGTCATGTCGGCGGACGGCGTCGGGCTGGAAACACTGCGGTTGCTCAACGGCGAGATCGACGATCCGGAGCGGCCGTTACCGGATCGAGGTCAGGTGGCGGAGGACTTCCTCGATGAGCCGTGTCATCGGGAAGATGGCGTCATGAAGAAAATGGTCATTGGCATCACGCCTCCCCGCAAGCCGTCCGCACCCGCACCCGTGCGCTGGCTTGCGCGCGGTGATCATCGGCTCTGCCGCAACGCGCCGGGGGTCTGGTTCACCTCCATGCGCTCGTTGGTCGAAGTATTGTCCGCCGACATCACACGCAGCGGGAAGCGCGGACGGCGAGGCCGGCGGCCACGGCAAGTGAGTTCGTGATTCGGGTGGCTTGAGGTAGGGGATTTAACTTCCTCCGTCCCCGTTTACGTTTTCCTCCCATCGGCTACGATGAAGGCCGTGAAAGCCCGTTTCAGGGAAGGCCAAATTGTCTATCGAAAATCGCAATAACGTCCATATTGTGGGCCACGGCCCCCAAACGATGGTCCTCGCTCACGGCTTTGGCTGCGATCAAACGACGTGGCGCCTGCTGGCCCCTATGTTCGCCCAGACGCATCGACTGATTTTATTCGATCTGGTGGGCAGCGGTGGTTCGGATCTCGCATCGTATGACCCGGACAAGTATGCCTCTCTCCAGGGCTACGCTTCCGATCTGGTGGAGGTGATCAGCCAGTTTTCATCTGACATGCCTGTTGTTTTCGTCGGGCACTCGGTAAGTGCCATGATCGGCGTTTTGGCCGATATCCAGGCGCCCCATCTGTTTCGGGCGCACCTCATGATTTCCCCATCGCCTTGTTACATCGATGATGAAGGTTATCGCGGCGGGTTCACTCGGGAAGACATCGAGTCACTCTTGAACACATTGGACAGTAATTACTTGGGTTGGTCGAGCACCATGGCCCCCGTCATCATGGGAGCTCCAGGGCAACCCGAGCTAGGTGCGGAATTGACCAACAGCTTCTGCCGTACCGACCCGGATATCGCAAAGCAGTTTGCCCGAACCACGTTTCTGTCTGACCATCGAGCAGACCTTCCCCACGTTCAAACACCGACCCTCATCCTGCAATGCGATGAGGATCTGATTGCACCGGTTGAAGTAGGTGCCTTCATGGATCGAACGATGGCGTGCAGTACCTTGCGCATCATAGAAAACGTGGGGCATTGCCCCCATTTGAGCGCTCCCGATGCCTGCGCCCAGGCGATGATCGAGTTTATCGCCACGTTGGAGCCGACCGGCCAGTCTTCGGCGCATGACTGATGATCGGAGCCGCGCTCGACCTTTACGAAGAAGCCGCTTGTGGCCTGATGCTCACCTCAAGCGATGGGTTGATTCAACGTGTCAACATGACTTTTTGTCGGTGGGCCGGTTTCGACAAAACCGATCTCGAAGGAAAGCGGCGCGTTCAGGATTTGTTGACGATCGGCGGACGTATTTTTCATCAGACGCACTGGGTGCCATTGTTGCGGCTGCAGGGCTCGGTATCGGAGATAAAAATTGATCTGGTAAGTGCATCCGGCAGCCACTTGCCGATGATGCTGAATGCGTTGCGTCGCGAGCGCCACGAAACCGTTGCGCACGAGCTCGCGTTTTTCCTGGCCGAAGATCGGCACAAGTACGAAACCGAACTATTGTTGGCCCGTCGGCGCGCCGAAGAGAGCCTGAGCACGCAACTCACGCTTCAACAGGCACTCCAACGGGCTGGCGTACGCTTGAAGATAGCCTTGGAAGCGGCCGATCTCCATGCCTGGCATATTGACAAAATCTCCGGCCAGGTTTCGGTCGAGGACCGCTTCGCACTGTTGCTCGGTTACGCCGAGCCTCGGCCTATTTCCGCAGAGGAGTTCTTGGCCAGTGTGGAACCCGCTGACCGGGATCAGCGGGCGCGCGCATCGGAAGAGGCGATGAATCCGGCCAACGGCATTTATCGTTGCGTGTACCGCATCAATGGTATCGACGGCCGCCAACGTACGGTGCTCTCCTCGGGCCGCGCGGCATTTTCCTCAGAGGGTGAATGTGAATACCTAACCGGGGTCTTGCAAGACATCACCGATCAGCGCCAGCGCCAGGCAGAGGCAGAGAGCCGGGCGTTGTTTGCCGAGCAAGTCGTCGGTATAGCTAGCCATGATTTGCGGAATCCTTTGCAAGGTATTCTCATGGCGATGGAAATGCTGTCGACCCCCAGTACCCCAGAAAAACACGCGCGCATCGTCGAAAGCGTTCGAAAAGCGGCCGGCCGCGCGACACGGTTGGTGACGGAATTACTGGATTTCACACAAGCCCGTATGGGTACGGGCCTGTCGGTTGCAATCAAGCCAATCCAGATTGACGCCGTGGTGGCGGAGTGCGTGTCCGAGCTGGCGTTGGCTTTTCCCGACCGGGAGCTGCTCTACCGATGTGATATCCCTCCCGGTACGGTCTGCAACGCCGATGCCGACCGTATCCAGCAAATGGTAGGCAATATGGTCAGCAACGCCTTCACCTATGGCGCCAGTGACCAACCTGTCAGCCTTTTGCTGAAAACTGTAGCAAGTGGCGTTGCCTTGGTGGTTCATAACCAGGGCCTGCCTATCCCGCCCGAGATGATTCCCACGCTGTTCGAACCTCTTAGCCGCGGAGTCGGCCTCCACTCCGAGAAGCGAAGCATCGGGCTTGGTCTCTTTATCGTGCGCGAAATCGCTAATGCGCACCATGCGGAAGTCGTCGTCAACTCGAGTGCTGAGCAAGGTACGTCGTTCACCGTTACCTTGGCGGTCGCGTGAAACCTGAAACCTGAAAGCGAGTCGGAGGAACGGGCAGGGTCAGGTCGCGCCCACTGCCACCCTGTGTTTTCTCTATCCGACAGGCTCCCTTGTGCCGAGAGCGGCGTGGCCATGGCAAAACGCCCGGCGGCGTTGCAGAAGCCGCATGTCGACGTCACGTTTTCTGGAAGTTCTGTATACGGTGACGTCCGTAGGGTGGCGAGCATCCTCGGAGAGCGTTGTGGACCCTGCTCATCTAGTCGAATTCATCGGGACCAGAAACCACATCAACGGGTGGCAGATGACGGTACGTGCGGTCCTGATCTTTCTGTATGGGCTGATGTTGCTGCGCTTGACGGGTTCACGGATATTCGGCAAGGCCACCGCGTTGGATATCGTTCTCGCCATGCTGGTGGGTTCCAACCTGAGCCGTGCGCTTACCGCCAATTCACCTCTGTTGCCCACCGTGGTGGCAACCACGGTGCTGGTATTTCTGTATTGGCTGCTGCTGTATGGGGCGCTGCATCTGCCGGTCGTCAGTTGGCTGGTCAAGGGGCGCTCGGTGTTGCTGGTGCGGGACGGCAAGATGGACCATGCAAAGATGAGGCAAATGGGGGTTGGCGAGGGTGACCTGACAGAAGCGATGCGCGAAGCAGGTATCGGTGAGGTACGGGATATCAAGGAAGCGTGTCTGGAACGCGACGGCAGTATCAGCATTCTCGGCGCTGCCGACGGCAATCCGAAAAAAGACGCCTGAGTACCGTACCCGGAGGTCACCGATAAGGGATGGGTGGGAACTAAACGTGCGAGAAGAGGCGCCAGGGATAATTTCGGACCTCTAATAGGCGCCTGGCGCGGGGGGGCGCGACGTGGCTTTACCGATCGTCACGGTTCGCTCCTGAGTGCTCCTGCGGGGCATGGCCCACAGGAGCACGGGAACCGACCCGTTCGCGCCGACGATGCATGGGGCATCACCGGCGTTCCACGCATCTAAGCTATTGCTCTTGCGCTAGGTCATGGATAAGCCAGTACGCAGCCGCCGGCGCCACTGCTGAACGCGTTGCTCCACAACGACTGCACCGGGAAGGTGTTGCCGTTCGGGAATGTGACGTTGGCGGAGGCGCCCTGACCGGACGAAATCCAGGCACACTTGTCGCCGTTTTCCGAGCCGCTGGAGTCAAGCCAGCCGGTGCTCGGGAACTGATCCGTCGCCGTCTCGGCGAGCTCGTGCCCACCGACGATGGTGATGCCCGCGTCGGGGCCGAGGCCGTTGAAATTCGCACCACAGCTTGAACCCGCGTCGGTGATGTACGGCAAGTTGGTGTAGGCCACGTTGCCGTAGGACGAACTGGTCGAGCTGTGCCAGGCACAGTATTGCCGGCCGAAGCCCGACGAACTGTTGCCCGACGCGGTTGCGACCACATACTGGGTGCTGTTGTTGCTGCCTGCGGCGGTATTGCCGAAATACTGGGCGGCACGCACTGCCTCGGCGGCCAGGTCTGACTGCCTGGGGTGACTCGGCGCGGCCGAGCCAGTGTCAAAAAAGACCCCTTGGTACATGCCTGGTGGGTTACCCGCGGCAGTACCAGCGCCGTTGCAGAACACAGTGCCACTGGCCACACCCTGGCAGTACTGAGTTACGCTGTTGAACCAGGAGCTGCCGCCCACGCTACCGAAAAACGACTCCAGGATGGCTACTTCGCCACTCGGGTCGTTGTTGTTCCACTGCGAGCCCCAGATGACCAGGTACACCTTCGGCGCGGTCTCGACGCCGATTCCGCCGGTACCGCCGTTGTAGAGCAGGTTGTTCGAGGTGGACGTGCTGGCGGGCTTGCCAGCCGCCCCCCACGATGCGTTGCTGCGCCCGGGATTGGCCGCACGCCACTGCCCCATCGCCTCCACGGTCGGATAGATGACGACCGGCCGCTGGCCTTGTTCAAGCGTTCTTACGCCGCCGGGGTTGCCGTCGTAGTTCATCGGTGCAGGGGGTTTGGCGGCGACCGCGGCACCGGCAAGCGTTGTCACTGCAAGGGCTAGCAAAACTCTTCCCATGTGTTTCATAACTGTCTCCTCGATAGTCGATAAATCACGGGTGTGCTTTGTCGTGGGAGCAACGGACACAGGCGTCCGTTCGTCCAGCCTCTTCGTGTCATGCCACGCTTCCACGCCGCGACGTATCCCGTCATTTTCAGGGACAGAAAAGCCTCCCCGGATGCCATGGGTGCGTGACTAAACTTGGACGTTGTGGACTAGCGCTGCCCTTGCTCCCCAGCTAATCGGAGCAGCGCCTATGACGGTATATAGAAAATACTTTGTAAGTTCAAGTCGGTATTAATAAGACCGTGATTGGGGTCACGAGTGAAGCATGGTCATCGACCCTTTGCCGCGACAAGGTCAGGTTGCTATTTAGTTCGCGGGTGACTCCCACAGGGATGCCGTTAAGCGATTAATGGAGCGCCGGGATCAGCGTGCGTTATTTTCTCGCTGCGGCGCTGAAAGTGCGCTCGGGTCGCGGTGCTGACAGCTCCCTCAGCGAAACCGCAAGCATTTGTGTTTTCGAGGAATATCGCAAGAAAATACGGATTGATGGTCTCCCGTAACCGCAGTCTGATATCTGACGTCTTGGCGAATTGTCCAAAACAAGTGGCTCTAACCTCGTGCGTTGTATGCGATTTATCTTAGCAAGGGCGATTTAATCCTGGCGTGGGCAAGGATCTTGCATTATCCATACTATTGCGTATTCCATCGTTGATTAATCAATCCGTCGTGTATGGGCGTAGTCTCCCTGGGCCGCGCGGCGGTGAATGGCATGCGAGCAAGAAATACGGTGAAAACCGTCTCAGTGTTGCTGAATGCATAGATGGTACTTTTAGCCCACCCCAGGGTGGGCACGACGCTGCGTACTGCACGGCGTGCGCTGTCGGTATACCCAGATCAGCCGACCTGGCGTCGCTGTAACAGTTGCGGCAACTCGAGCGTGGACAAAATACGTAGAGACCTGCCTGTTGGTTGCGCGGAGATCTTGCAAGCGGCCTCAGGTGGTGCCGTTTGCGCAGCGGTGGCACGACGCTCGCGCAGTGCCGCCGAGCTTCAGCGGTCGACTGGCCTGAGCATGTCCTTCACGGCACTGAAATGGCCGTCGTTGGGTTGTGGGGGAATGCCGAGAAGGTGGGTCATCAGCGGGTAGACATCCACATTGGGAAACTCCGGCACCACAAGGTGCTTTCGGAATGACGGGCCGTGGGCCAGAAACAGGGCACGCATCTGTGGCGCGGCGTTGTCGAAGCCGTGCTCACCCAACAGCGGCTTCTTGTTGTGCTGCAGGCTGCTGCGGCTGCTCACGATCAGCCAACCCACCTTGGCCGCGCACACTAGCGGCGGGACACGCGGGTTGTGGCCGTAATGCAGGCGCGCGGGAATCTGCGACTTCTTCCAGCAGGTCATGTGCGGATGCGGTGTGAGCAGGGCTGTGTCGAGCTCCCGGGTGTGCCCCGGCGCCGGGATCAGGCCGGCAATGGCGCCGGTGGACACCACCCTGGCGTGCGCGGTGTTGATCAGCTCATCCAGGTAGATGCGGTGGTCGGGAGCGATGTAGGCCATGCCGTGATCGGCAAGCACAATGAGGTTGATGTGCTCGAACAGACCGCGCTTTTTCAGCCCCGCGACCAGCCGCGCCAGCGCGGCGTCCGCGTCGCGAATGGCCTGATCGGTTTCGGGCGAGTCGGGTCCGTAGTAGTGGCCGGCGGTGTCCACACGTTGGAAATACAAGGTCATGAACTGGGGCCGCTGTGTGGGCGGCAGGTCCAGCCAGCGCAGAATCTGATCGACTCGTTGGTCGTAGGGCATTGCGCCGTTGTAGCGGTACCAGTGGTCGGGGCGATAGCCGTGGATCTTGGCCTCGGAGCCAGGCCAGAACATGGTGGCGGTACGCAGCCCGTGGCGATCGGCATCCACCCAGATGGGTTCCGCTTCATCCCACCAGCGACCATCGTCGACGGCCTTGCTCAGATTCAGTCGGAAGCTTCCCAGTTTCGGGTCGAACATATCGTTGTTCACGATACCGTTGTCGTCGGGATACTTGCCGGTCACCAGGGTGTAGTGGTTGGGAAAGGTCAACGAGGGAAATGACGGTTTCATCGCCCTGGCGCGCACGCCACCGTCGGCCAGCATCTGCAGGGTAGGACTCAGGCCGCGGCGCAGATAGTCGGCGCGAAAGCCGTCCAGGGAAATCAGCAGCAGCGGGGTGGGCCTGGTAGCGGGCATGTGGCCGGCCGCCATGGGATGGCGGACCGGGGCCGGCGTTTGCGTGGCACAACCGGCAGTAAGGCCGACGAAAAAAGCGGTCACCAGGCGCAGCAGGGTTTTCATGAAGGACTCGTTCGATCGACAGCAAGCCATCCGATGATGGCGTATGAAGATGACAATTGCAGCCACGGCCACCGCGTCACGAGCGGGGCGGATAAGAACGGAGGGTGGCGCGGCTGCGGGGTGGCCGCAGACCTCGGTGCGCGGCTCTTTGGATGCGCCGTGTCGGTGTGCACCATGCCGCCTGAAACCGACACCAGGCATCAGGACAGTTTGACGCCGTTACCGCCGCGCCTTCGCCGCGTACATTGCGCGGTCGGCGTGCGACAGCAGGGCGTCGGGATCGTTTCCGTCCGCCGGAAAACAAGCAATGCCCACGCTGGCATCGAGGTGAAAAACCCCGTCGGGTAGCGTGTAGGGCGCGCTGAGCCGGGCGCGGATACCGTCGGCGACTACCCGCGCGGCCTGGGTATCGCAGCATCCGGGCAGCAGAGCGACAAATTCGTCGCCACCGATGCGGGCGACCAGGTCGCCCTGCCGGAGGCCCAGCTGAAGGCGCTTGGCGACATCACGCAACAAGTGGTCGCCCGCGCTATGGCCACAGCGATCGTTAACCTTCTTGAAGTCGTCGAGATCCAGGTAGAGCACGGTCAAACCTTCGCCCGTCCGGATGGCATGCTCGACGGCGTATTGCAGCTTGCACTGTAACTGATGCCGATTGGGTAACTCGGTCAGGGGATCGTGGCTGGCGCGGTGCTCCAGCTCGCGTTCGGCCCGACGCAGCTCGGTTACCTCGCGGGCTACACCGATACGCAAGCCGCGATCGGGCAGCCACTGGGCCGACCATTGGATGTCTACGCTGTGCCCGGCCTTGTGCACGTAGCGGTTGCGAAAGTGACGCTGCAACGTGCCGGCCATCACGTGCTCCGCCTGTTGCCGGGTCTCGCCACGATCGTCGGGATGGACCAGATCGAATATGGGTTTTCCCAACACCTCATCGGGGGCGTAGCCGAAGATGCGCTCGAAGCTCGCATTGACAAAACGCAGGCAGCCCTCGGTATCGACGAGGCAGACTGCATCGGGCAACAAGTCGAGCACTTCGTCGAGAGGGGGCAGGTTCGTGATCATGAGATGACGGCACACAAGGAGATGGAGGCTTCCACATAGTAGAGCCTCCACCACCGCCTGCTTTTTCAGGTCACGATTCGGTGAACGACCTCATTTGCGCGGCGCGACGATTGCACCGATCAAGTCCTTGCCGCTGGCGCGTACCAGGTGCGGATAGCGCAGGCCCTTGTGATAGTCGACGTTCACCGTGGTGTACACGTCGATGTTTTTCACCAGCAGCGCGATCGGTGCCTGGTTTGTTTTTGCCGCAGTCACGGCGTCTTTCAGCGCGCTGAGCGAATAGGACTTGCCGTTTACCGCCACGATAGTCAGCCCCGGTACCAGGCCGGCCTTGAACGCCGGGCCATTCCACTGCACGTCATTGATACGGCCGCTGCGGGAGGCCGACAGGCCGATGGAGTAGGCCATATCGACGCTGTGGCGAACGCTCTCCATGGCCTTGGTCATGGCATTGGGCTTGGCGGTGTAGACCAGCTTCCAGCCGGCTCGCGCGATGCCGTGCTCAGGCAGGTTCGGGCCGGTGTAGTCCAGGCGCGCGTGCAGAAACTTCGCCCAATCGTACGGTTGCACCTTGTTCAGCGTGTTAACCACGTCGTCGAAGGTGTAGGTCTTGGTGACATAGCTGCCGTTGTCCATGCCATAGAACGCGTGGGCGAAATCGTCCAGCGAATGCTTGCCGCCGGAGAGCTCACGGATCTTGGTGTCCACATCCAACCACAGCAACTGGCCCTCCGGGTAGAAGTCGGTACCGCGGCGCCAGTTGATCCAGCCGCTACCGCCGAAGTAGGTGAGCGGGGCCGCGTCGGCAGTGTCCTGCAGCGAGCGCCAGGCGCGGCCGCTGCGGTAACTCATCGCGGCATCCATCACCGCCATTGCATCACGGTATTGCGCGGGTGACCACAGGCCTGCGCGTGCGGTGAGCACGCTGCACCAGTAGTCGGTGAGGCCTTCGTATACCCACAGCAGGTCGTCCTGCTCCTTCACATTGAAGTTGGGTGTCCACAGGTCGGCCGGGCGGCGGAACTTGCCGTTCCACGAATGTACGAATTCGTGCGGCATCAGGCTCGCCGCCAGCATGTGCATGTCGTTGTCGGTGAAGAAATTCGCTGGCAGTCGGTCATCGCTGGACTGGTGATGCTCCAGCCCGAAATGACCGGTGTGGTCGGACAGCGTGAGCAGGAAGTCGTAGTGGTCGTAGTGGTGCGCGCCGAACAGCAGGTTGGTCTGCCGCACCACGGCGCGCTGCTGTTTCAGCTGCTTGTCGGTGAGCTTGATGTCGTCGGCCTGGTCACCGACCACGTTCAAGTGCACCGGCACCTTGGCGCCCGGCGCTAGATTCACGCGGTTGAAGTGCTGGCCCGCGATCAGCGGCGAGTCGACGAAGTTGTTGAAGGTAACCGGCTTGAAATGCAGGACGTTGCCAGACTGGCTTTCCAGCTGCAGTGCGGTGCCGAATTTCCAGCCCTGCGGCAACTGCACGGTCGGCTGGATGTGGATCTGTCGCGTGTAATAGCCCGCCGGGTAAAATGCCACCTGATTGAACTCGACGTCGACCAGATTCGGCGTGGACGAAGCGCTGGCACCGAACAGGCTGCCATGGCCGGGCGCCGGCGCCAGGAACTGGAACTGCAAATCGAGCTGGCTGACCCCCGCTGGCACGTCGAGGTTCAGCGTATACATGTCGCGCAAATCACGCCGCCACGCCAACTGCTTGCCGTTGGCGGTGATGATCAGACCGGCGATGTTCTCGATCGGGCCGGAGGGCGCGTGTTCGCCGGGAATCCACTGGGGATAGAACAACTTGAACGCACCGGGCTTGACCGGAATCGTCTCGTGCACGCGGAACACGCGATGCGGCGCATCGGTGAGATCGACATTGACGGTGAGCATGCCGGCATACGGCTGATCGCGTGGTGCCGGAATCGAAGCGTCCTGCGCCGCGACTGATGCAGACAACGACAAGGCCGCAACGACCGCGGCGGCAATCAGACTGGAGCGGAAGGAACAGGTTTTCACGTGACGACTCCGAGTAGGTACCGGCCCGTGCGGAGGCCCGCGTTGCCGGCATGTGATGAGATCAGGAGCGGAGGCAGCCGCATCGCCTGCTGTTCTCCGCTCCGGTTGGGGCAGGTGGTTTCTTGCAGCAACGCCTACTTCAGCGGTGCCAGTACCTGCGAGAGGTAATCGGGCTTCCCCTTGATGCGCTCCAGGTGCGGGTATTGCAGGCCGCCGTGGTAGTCGACGTTGAGCGTGCGGTAGTCGTTGAAATCCTTGACCAGCAGCTTGATCGGCGCATGGTTGTCCTTGGCGTCGGTCACGGCGCTCTTGATCACCTCGGGGCTGAAGTCTTTGCCGTTGACGGCCACGATGGTCATGCTCGGCGCCAGGCCGGCCTTGAACGCGGGGCTGTTCCACAGCACGTCGCGCATGGTGCCTTTCTTGGTCACCGCGATGCCCAGGGAATAGGTGAGGTCGGCAACGTGGAAGCGCCGCTCGACCGCCTTGACCGCGTCGCTGGGCTTGGCGGTATAGACCAGCTTCCAGCCCTCGGCATTAAACGCCTTGGACAGGTTGCCGTGACCCTTGAGGCGGCTGTCGAGGAAATCCTTCCAGTCGTATGGGGTCACCCGGTTGAGTGCCTTGACCACATCGTCGAAGGTATAGGTATTGATATCCCAGGCGCCGTTGTCCATGCCGAAGAAGACGCGGGCGAAATTGGTGAGCGACTTCCTGTTATGCGTGAGCGCGCGGATCTTTGCGTCCGCCGCCAGCCAGATCAGCTGGCCACCGGAGTAGTAGTCCTCGCTCATCTGGTAGCTGCGGTACGGCAGCGGCGCGCGCTGGGCGATGGTCGGATCGTTGGTAGTGTCCCAGATGGTGCGCCACTTCAGCCCGGGTCGGCCGCGATCGTAGGTGGCGCCCACGAAGGCCAGCATCTGCATCGCCTGATCCTTGCTCCACAAGCCCGAGCGGGCCGCCAGCACATAGCCGCTGTACTGGGTGAAGCCCTCGTATACCCACAGTCCGTTGTCGCGCTTGGGTACATTGAAGTTGGGCGTCCATAGCCGTGCCGGGCGACGGTACTTGCCATCCCAGGAGTGGTTGTATTCGTGCGCCAGCAGATCGCGGCCGAGCCAGTTCTTCTTCCAATGGGTGAAATAGCCGGGCGAGGCGCCGTCCTCGCTGGAGCGGTGGTGCTCCAGGCCGATACCGCCGAGGTTGTCGCTCAACGACAGCAGAAAGTCATAGTGGTTGTAGTGATGGGCACCGAAGCGCTGGTTCATCTGGCTGACCAGGTCGCGGTGCGCCTTGATCTCCTCGGGGGTGATCTTCAGATCCTTGGGCGACTGGGCGAACACGTCCAGGTGCACCGGCGTCCTGGCGCCGGGTGCCAGGTCGATGCGCTTGAAGTACTTGCCCGCCAGCATCGGCGAGTCGACCAGATTCTCGAAATCGATCGGCTTGAAGGTGACCACGTTGCCGCGCTGGCTGGCCGTGCTCAACGCGGTGGCGAACTTGAAATCCTGCGGCAGGGTGACGCTGGCCTGTACCTTGATGTCGCGGTTGAAATAGCCGGCTGGATACAGCGCCACGGTGTTCCACTGCAGGCTCAGCATCTGCGGCGTCATCATGATCCGACCCTCGCGCTTGTTCTGCGCCGAGAGAAACTGGAAGTTCACGTCGATACGGGATACACCCTGCGGCACATCGAGATGAAAGGCGTAGACATTGGCAGGGTCGCGGTCCCAGGTCAGCGTCTTGCCGTCCGCGGTGACGACCAGCCCGGCGAACTTGTCGATCGGTCCGCTGGGTTCGTGGTCGCCGGGAATCCATTGCGGATATAGCAAGGTGAGCCTGCCTGCGCTGACCGGAATGGTTTCGTGCACGTTGAAGATGCGATGTTCGAGGTCGGTGGCGTCTACATGCAGCGTGATCATGCCCGGATATGCCACATCCCGCGGTGGCGGGATGGTGTATTCGTTCGGTGCCGGTTGCGGACCCGCGCTGGCTAACACTGGCAGGGTGGCAGTGCCGAGCGTGACCACCATCGTGGCAGCGGCAAGGATCTTGATTTTCACGGGGGTATCTCCGGTGAGGACGAAGCCGCGCCACGAGGCGCCAGCGCGGAAAAGCGTTATAGCGGCGGATCAATCTAGTGGGGTGTTCATTCGAGGCCGACTGCCATAGGTCATGCTCGGCGACGTAATAACTTGCACAATCATGGGGTTGGAGGTGCGATGTTTTCGGAGCGAGGGGTAGCGGATGGCAGAGTCCATGATGGCGGCGAGCGGCGGCACGATACCTCGCAGGAGACGCTCGACCCTTGGCAGGAGTGCCTGACTTACGCTCCGATGTCGGCTGACCTACGTCGCCTCATTGATGCGGTTTGGCGACTAATGCAAAATTCGGATGATGAACGGGGCTGCTGCGGATACGGCAGGGGCCGTCGGGGGAATCCACGTCGGACACACGGGCGTAGGCCAAGGGTCCTGCGCCGCGCAGGTGAGCAGCACGATGGGAAAGACACAGGCGTCAACGCAAGGTCGATGGCAGTACTGTGCCGTGTCCGGAGAGTCCTGAATTGGCCAAGCCGCCCATCCCCTACTCGGAAGCGATGATTGGCAAGCCGCTGCCTTTTGACGCCTATTCAAGCGATGGAACGCTGTTGTTACGCAAGGGCTTTGTGATCGCCAATGCGTCGCAGGTAGAGAAACTTCAATGGCGGACATCTTATATTTCGAGCGAGCGCGACAGCGCGCCGGCTGAGAGTGCGCAGCGTCCACCCCTCTCGCCGCTTTCGCTGATCGTCGCCGCCCGCCTTCGTCTGTATGCGCTGTATCGCGCGGGGCCGGCAGACGACTTTTCGGCGCGGCTGTCATACATCGTCAAGATGCTTGCACAGGCCTGTCAGACCAACCCGGATCTGGCGCTGGCGTCGATTCTCATGCTGCGCGACGGCGTGTACACCATCCGCCACGCGGTGAATGTGGCGATTGTCTGCCAGCTCCTGGGAGCAGCTCTGGAACTGACTGCGGCCGAGTCGACGGCCACCGTGACTGCCGCGCTGACGATGAATATCGGTATGTTCGAATTGCAGAAGCAGTTGTACGCTAGGGCGGGACCCCTGACCGACCAGCAGCGCAAGGAAGTGCAAGGCCACTGCGAGCGCGGGGTGCTGATGTTGTCCGAGCGTGGCATGACCGATGCGCTGGGCTTGAGCATCGTTCGCGACCATCACGAACGTCCCGACGGCGACGGTTACCCGGCCGGAAAGACATGCGAAGCGTTGGGTGTACCCACCCAATTACTGTCACTGGCAGATATCTATTGCGCCCGTGTGGCCAGTCGCGACTATCGGTCGGCGATGCCCTCCAACGTGGCGCTACGCTGGCTATTTCTCCATGAGGGCACCATCTTCGACCAGCGCTTCTCGATGATGTTCATCAAGGTGCTGGGCGTATACCCGCCAGGCAGCGCGGTGCGCTTGCACGACGGCAGCATCGCGGTGGTGACTCATCGCGGTGCGTTGTCCCACCGACCGCAGGTGATACCGATCGTTGGCCGGGATGGACGTCGGCTTGAGGTTTCCATGGGGCGTGGTGAAACCTTGTCGGAGCATGCGGTTAGCGAAGTAGTCGATCTCCACGCGCTGCGACTGACGGTTTCCATGGAGGCCCTGTGGGGGCGCGATGCACACACCTGAGTCGGCGTGTTGAGGCGATTGGAAGGGCCCGTACCGCATGGAGAGCCCTGATCCCCACCGGCGACAGCGCCATCACAGGGGGCGGCGCGGATCCCAGGGAGGGTATACCACGGTACAGTGCGTCCGCTTGCCGAGAAAGATCTTGCAGATCCATTGATAAGTCGGGCTGTTGCCTAAAGGTGGGCTGCCTGGCAATCGGCGTCGTTCCTGCACAAGGCGTCGGGCCTGCTTGATGCACGGATATGTCCGATCGTGCGAAGACCCTGTTGGAGCAGACATGCAGCGAGACGTTCAGGCGGAAACGCCGCCACTCGGTCGGGGCCGGCTGTTAGCCATGGCGTTGGCTACAGGCAGTGCGGTGGCCAACATCTATTACAACCAGCCGATGCTCGGCATGATCGAGCAGAGCTTTCCACACAGTCCGGCGGCTGCGCTGGTGCCGACGTTGACCCAGGTCGGCTATGCGCTGGGCTTGTTGCTGTTGCTGCCGCTGGGGGACTTGCTGGAGCGCCGGCGCGTGATCGCGGCGCAGTTTGTGGCCGTGGCCGCCGCGTCGGCGCTGGCCGCCGTATCCACCGGCGTAATCGGCTTGGTCATTGCCTCGATCCTGATCGGTGCCGCGGCGACCGTGGCGCAGCAAATCGTGCCGTTCGTGGCCATTCTGGCGGCACCGCAACGGCGTGGTCAGGCGATCGGCCTGGTGATGAGCGGCCTGCTGGCCGGCATCCTGTTCAGCCGAACCCTGGCGGGTTTCGTTGCGCGCTATGCCAGTTGGCAGGCGATGTTCTGGGTGGCGGTGCCGATTGCCTTGCTCAGCGCTTTGCTGATGGCGTGGTGCCTGCCGCGGCATCAACCCAGCCGCAAGATCCGTTACGGCGAACTGCTCGCCTCTACCGGCAGGTTGTGGCTGCATGAGCCGATCTTGCGTCGCGCGGGTTTCACCCAGGCGATGTTGTTTGCGGCGTTCAGTGCGTTCTGGACGATTCTCGCCTTGCGTTTGCAGTTGCCCGCGTTCCACCTGGGCGCCGATGTGGCGGGACTGTTCGGTCTGGTGGGTGCCGTCGGCGTGGCGATGGCGCCGCTGGCTGGTCGCATGGCGGACCGACGGGGACCGTATCCGGTGATTGCGCTGGGTGCCGTCGCGACCTTGCTGGCCTGGTTGGTATTTGGCGTTTGGGGCTCGCTGCCGGGCATGCTGGTGGGGGTGGTACTGCTCGACTTTGGTGTGCAGATCGCGCTGGTTTCCCATCAGCACCTGATTTACGGTCTGCATCCGGAGTTCAAGAGCCGGCTCAATACCGTGTTTATGACCACGATGTTCCTGGGCGGCTCGCTGGGTTCGGCGGGGGCCGCCGTGGCGTGGCGGCATGGGGGCTGGGTTGCGGTGAGCGCGTTCGGCGGGGGGCTGGCCCTGCTGGCGCTGGTGAGCCAGTTTCGGGCACGCCGTCGGCGGTGTGTAAACGCGACCATCTGATAACTTGCGCACGACCCTGCCTTGTGCGCGGGGCGCATGTCGCGATTTCCTCGAGGACTCATAACCATGATCCACACCTACAAGTACGTGCCTCACATGCGTATTGCCCAGCGCAAGGAGCAGGGTCCGCCCACCGTGAAACGCGCCGCGGCGCTGCTGCACGGCAGTGCGGCGATTGCGCGATTCAACCGTCGCGTCGGTCTGGGGATTACCACGTCGGTCGGCACCATGTGGTGTGCCTACGCCTTTGCGGCGATTGCGCTGGTGAGCCTCCCGGCGGCGTTGGCGAGCGGCGACCCGATTGTCATCATCGCCTGGATCGCGCAGACTTTTCTGCAACTGGTCCTGCTGCCGGTGATCATCGTCGGGCAAAACATCCAGGCCGCAGCGGCGGACGCGCGGTCGGCGGCCACCTACGAGGATGCGGGTGCGATTCTCGAGGAGGCCAAGGGTATCCAGGTGCATCTGGCCACGCAGGACGCGGCGATCGGGATGGTGCTGGACAAGTTGCTCGCCCTGGAGACCGCGATGGGCAAGGCGAAGTAGCCTGTCGAGGAATCGTCCTGGGTGGTGGTGTCCCTGGCGATGACAAACCTGCCTGTCCGTAACGTTCACATGAGATCGAAAATGATGGCCAACGCGTTGGACAACCCCTTCTGGGCGTCGCTGTGCAGCCGGCATCGGGAGCTGGCACAAGGGGGTGACGAGATCGCGCGTTATCCGGCGGATTTCGCACCGTTCCTGGGTGTGGCCCGTACCGATGTGGACGTGTCGGAGGCGCTCCCGGCGCTGGTTGCCGAGGATGAAACGGTGCTGCTGATGGGCATCGCGCCGCGCGTGCCGGAGGGATGGTTGTTGCAGTACGACGGCCCGCTGGTGCAGATGGTCTGCGAAGCACCGGTCGCGCTTGCGGACGGCCCGGAGATCACCGCCCTGACGGTGACACATCAGGCCGACGTGCTGGCGCTGACGGCGCTGGTATACCCCCATTATTTTCGTCCGCGCACGATGGCGCTTGGGCGCTATTTCGGAATTTATCAGGGGGGTAGGTTGGCAGCAATGATTGGTGAACGGCTCGGTACCGAGACGACCCGCGAGATCAGTGCCGTCTGCACTCATCCCGACTTTCTTGGCCGCGGTTATGCCCGTCGGCTGCTGGCGATGCTTTCGAACGACATTCTCGAGCGGGGCAGTCTGCCGTTTCTGCATGCAAGCCCCCAAAATAAGCGTGCCCTTCGTTTGTACCAGCAGCTCGGCTATCGCCATCGATGTGACATCGGATTCTGGTCCCTGCGTAAAACGAGCGGTGCCGATCGCTCGTAGGCTTCACAAAATCATCCTGCTGACGATGAATTCTCCAACAACGTGGCGAAACGGGTGCGCAGTTGTTCGACCCGGCGCCGATTGACGCCAAAGTCGTAATGGCCCAGGCGGGCGGATGACTTCACATCGATGATGCCCTGCTGGGGCTGCACGATAAAGGTCACGTCGTCGACGAAACCCATCACCGCACTGCGGAAGCTGGCCTGGATAAAGCGTGGCTCAGCCCGGGTCACGGTGGCATTTGCGCTGGCATGCAAGGTCTGCAGCAATACCTCCCGCACGTGCTGGATTTCGCCAGCGTAGGTGAATGGGGCGACATAGTGCGAACTTCCCGGTGTGGCCTGCGAGGACACGCAGTTGGGTGCGCCCGAACACGGGGTAAAATGATCCGGTGACTGCGCCTCGGTGACGTGTTGCGGTGCGGTGCCGGAAAAAAAGCCGGAAAACCCAAGCAAGGACATCATCAATATCCATCAGATAAGCGGCGAGCTTCGCAAGGCTGCGTGCTGCGTCAAGGGAAGGGTTGAGCGCTGACTGTACGCTCTCCAATGCTGGCCGGCGAGCCGATAGGGTGCGTTGCCACCGCGTGTTCGGGTGAGCATTGCCGGCCGAGTGGGCCGCATCTGCCATGGTGGTCTCCCGGACAATGCCGCATTGACATCATGCCTGTCGAACGAGGGCGATGTTTCACGAAGCCGTGCCGCTTAGCCTGGAATGATGACGCTCTTTGGGAGCACTGTATGGATATCACCCAACTGATACTCGACGATCACCACGAGCAGCGCCGCCGGTTCGCGATTCTCGATCAGATCGATTCTGCCGATACAAATGCGCTCGCTGCCGTATGGCAGCGACTGGCCACGTTTCTGGAAGTTCATGCGGCAGCTGAGGAAAGGTTTTTCTACCCCGCGTTGCTGAAGCTCGGCAAGGGAGCCGGTGACAAGGGGTCGGCGGATGCGGAAACCAAGGATGCGATTGGCGATCACAACGAAATACGCGATGCGGTGGCGAAGGTTGCCGATCACCGGGTGGGAAGCCGTGGCTGGTATGCGGCAATCGCCCTCGTGCGTAAAGCGAACAGCACGCACATGGGCGAAGAGGAGCGCGAAAGCCTGGCCGATTTTCGCCGCCATGCCGGCACCGACACGCTTCATCGACTGGCGGTCGCCTTTGCCGCGTTCGAGGGGCAGCACTATGCCGGAGTGAGGGCACCCAATAGGGATGCCGAACGCTATATCTCGGACTGTCGGGGGTGAGATGCCGGTTGCTGGCTGAACAGCTGCCAACACCATTACGCCTTGTCCGCAACAGCCCTTGAATCGTCCCTGGGGGTGCCTATTCCATCTAATGGGCGGACGTAGGTAGTAGGTACCGTCCGAATCGCTGATAACGGGAGACTTGATCATGAACAAAAGCATGCGTCGTTCCGAGTGGCCGGGCCGGACTCCGTCCCGGGATCCTTTCGCGCTGATGTTTGACCGCCTGTTCGACGGCAACCTGTTTCAGGACGGTGCGGCCGATGAGTCGTCGGTAGTCACCAGCCAGTGGGTGCCACGGGTGGACATCAAGGAGGAACCCAACCGCTTCGTCCTGTACGCCGATATCCCCGGCGTCGATCCGGAGGAGATCGAAGTGCAGATGGACAAGGGGATGTTGACTATCAAGGGTGAGCGGCGCGAGGAGGCAAGCGTCAACACGGACAACTTCTCACGTGTCGAGCGTCGCCACGGCAGCTTCCATCGCCGCTTTGCCCTGCCGGATAGCGCCGATCCCGAGGGTATCGCTGCGTCGGGTCAGCACGGTGTCCTGGAAATCACCATTCCCAAGCGTCCAGAGACCACGCCACGGCGCATCCCGGTGGGAACTACGCTTCATTCATGAGGTGTGGGACAGGGCCAGCGCATACTGGCCCTGTCTTGCTGGCAGAGGGACTTCGTGACCATGGGTTGGGCGGGGCCCTGGTTTAATCAAGTCGAATAGGCGCGCCCATGCCGGGTATCTGGCTATTAATGCCGAGCGCATCCAGTCGCTCGGCCATGCCGCGCATACCAGTTCGATATTCCCCGTGCACCAGAAATACTTTCCGTCGCCTTGACGTTCCCAGCCAGTCCATCAGGTGGGGTTGACCCGCGTGGGCCGAAAAGCCATTGATGGTCCATACTTGGGCACGTACCCGGATGTCGTCACCGAAAATCTGCACGTGATCGGCCCCATCGACGATGCGACGAGACAGGGTGCCTTCCGCGGCATAGCCGACGAACACGATGCTGCTCTTTTCGCGCCACAGATTGTGCTTGAGATGGTGGCGCACGCGACCGCCGGTGCACATGCCTGAGCCGGCCAGGATCACCGCGCCCCTGTCGATGTTGTTGATCATCATCGACTCGCTGGTGTCGCGGGTGAAATGCAGGTTTGGCATGGTGAACGGGTCGCCATGGCTGAGCTCCTCGCGAAAGGCTTCGTCAAAGCATTCCGGGTGACGACGAAAGATTTCGGTGGCCGAGATTGCCATTGGCGAATCCAGAAACACCGAGATGTTGGCCGGGACACTTCCGTTTCTGATGCCGCGATGCAGGTAATACAGCACTTCCTGCGCCCGTTCGAGCGCAAAGGTAGGGACGATTACGTTGCCGCCCCGCACTACGGTCTCGCGCACGGCGCGGTAGAGCTCATCGATCGAATCGGGGATCGAGCGGTGCGGCCGGTCACCGTAAGTGGTTTCCATCACCACATAGTCCGCCGGTGGCGCGGGCGCGGGGTCACGCAGGATCGGTCGCCCCGGATTGCCCAGATCACCGGAGAACACGATGCTGCGCTGCAGCTGGCCATCGTCCAGCTGCAGCAGAATCGACGCGGAGCCGAGGATATGCCCGGCATCGAGGAATTGTGCCTGGATGCCATCGACGACGGTCACCGGTTCGCCGTAGGGGACGGGTTCGCCAAAATAGTCCAGAGCATGCAGCGCGTCGTCCAGCGTATACAGCGCTTTGAACACCGCCTCGTCGCGGCGGAGTCCGCGCCGTTGCGCGCGGCGAGCTTCCTCTTCCTGCAGGCTGGCGGCATCGAGCATCACCACCCGTGCCAGGTCACGGGTTGCCGCCGTGGTCAGGATGCGACCGCGAAAGCCGTCCCTGACCAGCTTTGGAATCCGTCCGCAGTGGTCCAGGTGGGCATGGGTCAGCAGCAGCACGTCGATGCTCGACGGATCAAAGCCTAACGGCGCGTAATTCGCCTGTTCCTGTTCGCGCCCACCCTGGAACATACCGCAGTCGATCAATACCCGGCGGTCGTTGCAGGTGATCAGGTGGCAGGAGCCGGTGACCTGCTTGGCGGCACCGTGGCAGCTGTAGACGATTTTCGAGTTCATGCCGATGTGTCCTTGCCGATGTCTTGCTTGTCGGAAGCTCGGCGGTGCCATGGTTGGCCGAGCCATGAAGCCACGTTTTCGTTGTCATCGACGATGCGGGTGCGGGTCGTGATCCGGCGGGCACCGGCGGCGCGCAGATTTTCGAGGACGTGCGGGGCGAAGATGCCGGGTACGCCGACGCATATCGGTGAATGGGAGCTTCGCGGTTTCAACCCGCGCAGCGTTTCGATCATGGTAGGTCCTCAGGAGGCCATGTCGTCCGCCGGCACCGGCATGGGGTCTCTCCGCGGCTGACGCCTGCGGCCATCTGTTGGACCTCTTCCGCGGTATGGAACTGGCAGGCGTGGGCCCTCCGTCAGGTGGGGACATGGCACCGAAAGCCCTGGCTTCCGGAACCTTGCATGAGCTGTGCTTCGATCACCGAGCCAGCAATATCGGCAGTGTCGTGTTTTCCAGCAACCAGCGGGTGGTGCCCCCCAAGATCAGCTCCCTGAGCCGCGATCGCCCCCAGGCGCCCATCACCATCAGGTCGGCATTCAATACCTTCGCCTGATCGTGAAGCGCGCGACCGGCATCGTGTTCGCTGGGGAATGCGTGCCACCGCGTTTCGATGTCATGCCGCTGAAACCATTCTCGCAGGGGAAGCCGGGGCGGGCTGATGCCTGACAGCGCCACACGCTCACCGTCGAGAACCTGCACGGTGTGGGCCTGCTTCAGTAGTGGCAGGGCTGCCTTCACTGCGTGCGCAGCCTCGCCGGACCCGTTCCAGGCGACCAGGATCCGCTTGGCGGTCAGCTCACCATGCCAGACGTCGGGTACTAGCAGCATTGCCGACGACTGCGCGAACAATGTGTGGGTGATTTCGTCGAAACCGGCTGGGGCATCCGGGTCACTGATCGGTAGTTCGCCGATCACCAGGTCGGCCAGCCGGGAGCGTCTGGCCAGCGCATCCGCAGGGTTCCCGCGGAGTACTTCCCAATCGCCGGCGACGCCGGCCGCGCCGCACGTTTTGAGCCACCATGCCCGCCGCGACCTGGCACTGTCTTCAGCGGCTGCCAGTTTGGTCATCGAGTCATTTTCCTCCAGTAGCGAGGGATACGCCGGCACCAGCTGCAAGCCGGTCAGGAAGGATCGATGCTGGGAGGCGAGCCGCACGGCGCCACGGACCAGCACTGAGCTTTCCTCGGCTTCTCCGACATTCACGATGAGATCAAGCATAGGTGGCTACACGTGGCGGCGACAGCATGATCGTGCCCGAGCAGGGATTTACGCGAATTGACCAAGGTCAATTGGAAACGGCGGCCGATCGATGTCGATCGGCCGAATGCAGGATGGTTTTACTTGATCCCGATCAACATGCGGTCGCGCGTGTGTGCGCATGCTGCTTCTACGCTGGGGCAGCGTGCTCGGGTGCCGAGTCGTGCTCCGTCATCAGGGAGTCATGCCATGTTCAAACGCATCCTGTTGCCAACCGACGGTTCGGAGCTGTCGCTACGCGCCGTTGACACCGGCATTGCACTGGCCGCCCGGCTTGGCGGCGCGGTTCATGCTTTTCATGTGGTGCCACCCTTTCCTTCGCTCAGCTATCTCGTCGACATCATCCAGGCCAACCAGGAATTTTACCTGGCCGAAGCGGTGGGGCGTGCCGAAGGCTATTTGAATGAGGTGAAGCAGCGTGCCGCAAAGGCCGGCGTCCCTTGCGAAAGCAGTCACAAGATCAACGAGCAACCTTATGCCGCGATAGTCGAAGCCGCCGTGGCGCGGGAATGTGACCTGATCGTAATGGCCTCGCACGGCTGGCGCGGTCTGAATCGCCTGTTGCTGGGTAGCGAGACGCACAAAGTAATCCTGCACGGCGACGTGCCGGTGTTGGTTTGTCACTGACTGAATTGCGTCACTGGCTGAGCAGGGGGCTGCTTGGTCTTACCCTGCTTGCCCTGCTCGGAGGTGCTGCGCTGCACGGATCCGGCGCCCCCGACGCCGGCGCGCTGCTATGGCGCTGCAGCGCTTTGCTGATGGCGGGCCTGTTGCTGGTCGAGATCGTGATTCGGCTGCGTCGTCGTGAGCTCGGCGTGGACCTGATTGCGCTGATGGCGATCAGCGGTGCGGTGCTGCTGGGACAGGCGCTGGTGGCGGCGGTGATTGCGTTGATGCTGGCCGGTGGCCGGGCCCTGGAGGAGTACACCGCGCATCGCGCTGAGCGTGAGCTGCGGCGGCTGATTGAACGCGCGCCACGCACGGCCTGGCGCTATAGCGGACCGACCCTGGAACAGGTACCGGTGGAGCGGGTGCGGCCGGGTGACCGACTGCTATTGCGCATGGGCGAGGTGGTGCCGGTCGATGGCAAGGTGCTGGACAGGACGGTGACCCTGGACGAATCGGCGCTGACGGGCGAGTCGTTGCCGGTGCACCGCCGGGTTGGCGAGGCGATACGTAGCGGTGTCGTCAATGCCGGCGCACCGTTTGACATGGCAGCCAGCCAGTCATCGTCGCACAGCACCTACGCTGGCATCGTGCGCATGGTCGAAGCCGCACGGCAGTCGCGTGCCCCGTTTGTGCGCCTGGCGGATCGTTACGCGCTGACCTTGATCCCGTTGACATTGCTGGTGGCTGGCGCAGCGTGGTTGCTCAGTGGCGACCCGATTCGCGCACTGGCCGTGCTGGTGGTGGCGACGCCTTGTCCATTGATTCTGGCGGTGCCGGTAGCGATCGTCGCTGGCATCTCGCGCAGTGCCCGCCGCGGCATCCTGGTCAAGAACGGCGCCACGCTGGAATCACTGGCACGCGGGCAAATCCTCTTTCTGGACAAGACAGGTACGCTTACCGCCGGTCAGGTGAGTGTGTTGGCGGTGGAGAGCGCAGGGCGCCATACGCCAGCGCAGCTGCTGCGGCTGGCGGCGTCGCTGGGTCAGGCGTCGCCGCATGTGGTGGCGCAGGCGATTGTCCAAGCCGCGCAGGCGCAAGGTTTGTCACTGGAGCTGCCGCGAGAGGTGGCCGAGGAACCGGGCGAAGGTCTGCATGGCGTGGTCGACGGCCATCGGGTGATCTTCGGCGGCCATGCTTATGTAGCCGCCGCGACACCGTCGCAACCCTGGGCGGACGCGCTGCTGCGCCGGATGGTCTATGAAGATATCGGCGGCAGTTTCATCGCCGTCGACGGGGTTCTGGCCGGAGCAGTGCTGTTTGCCGACCGGTTGCGGCTGGAATCCCCCCGGGCGCTGCGCCTGCTGCGTCAAGCCGGTGTCGAGCGTATTGTGATGCTCACCGGAGACCGCCAGGAAGTCGCCCAGGCGATCGGCCTGGCGGCGGGCGTGGACGAGGTGCGCGCAGAACTGTCGCCGGCCGATAAACTGCTGGCAATCAAGCAAGGGCACGCCGAGGGCATCACCCTGATGGTCGGCGACGGCATCAACGACGCCCCGGCGCTGGCGGCGGCCGATGTAGGCATCGCGATGGGTACGCGCGGCGCCACGGCGTCATCCGAGGCGGCGGGAGTGGTGATACTGGTCGATCGGCTGGACCGCATCGCCGAAGCACTGCAGATTGCCCGTCGTACCAAGGGCATCGCGGTGCAGGGCGTGGTGGTCGGCATGGGTTTGTCGTTGCTGGCAATGCTGTTGGCGGCGATCGGTCAATTGCCACCGCTGTCCGGCGCGATCGTGCAGGAGGCCATCGACGTGGCGGTGATCCTCAACGCGTTGCGTGCCTTGGCGGGAGGTTGGGGCAGCCGATCGCCAAGGCTCGACGGTATCGGCCAAGGTGAACGCCTTCGTGACGAACATGTCGGCCTGTCCCCTGTACTGGCTCGGGTACACGCGCTGGCTGAAGGTTTCACCGGTTTAACACCCGTGGCCGCACGCGATGAGCTGGCTGCCCTGGTCGGATTGCTCGACCGCGAACTCATCCCCCATGAACAGGCAGACGAGCGCAAGTTGTATCCGCAGTTGGCTATCCAGCTGCAAGGTGACGATCCGCTGGCAGCGATGAGTCATACCCATCGCGAGATTTTTCGTCTGACACGCTTGCTGGCGCGCATGAACGAGGATCTTCAGGCTGAGGGAGGGACATCGGCGCTATCCCCTACGGAAATACAGCGCGTTGTGCGGCAGCTGGACACCATTTTGAACCTGCATTTTTCGCAGGAAAACGAGCTGTACCATAATCTTGCCGCCCATTGAATTCTTGCGATGCGCCCGACACGCCCCGTCGCGGAAAACTCGTCATGCTGGTGTGTCGGAAAAGGGTGCTATAACCTTTCGTTACGGTAATTCGGCGATACTGTAGAATTGTTATCCGCGTGGCGATGAAAATGCCTCAAAACGCTACGGCTGTGGCTGATCTGGACAGGGTGCGACGCAGCTGCGGCTATTGCGCCATGCATGATCTGTGCTTGCCGGTAGGCCTCAGCGACAGCGAGTTGGTGAAACTGGATGCCAGCGTGCGGGACAAGCGTCCGCTTGATCGCGGCGATGTACTTTTCCAGCAGGGGAGTTCGTTCACGGCCTTGTATGTCGTGCGCTCCGGCTCGCTAAAGACCTTCGTGGAAGGGTCCGATGGGGATTTGCAGATTCTCGGCTTCCATCTGCCGGGTGAAATCCTCGGCATCGGTGGCCTGACCAGCGACCACTATTCGTCAAGTGCGCAGGCACTTGAGCGTTCCAGCATCTGCGAGCTGCCCTACACCCAGTTGCGCACGGTGAGCAGCGTGGTGCCCGCATTGCATGATCAGCTGATGCGGGTAATCAGCCGCGAAGTCGTCGCCGAGCAGGGACACATGGTGATGATCGGCAAGCAGAACGCCCAGCGCAGGCTGGCCATTTTTCTGCGCAGTCTGGCCGATCGTTACGGTCGACTTTCGCGTGATCCATCGGCGTTGATTTTGCCGATGTCTCGCTACGAAATTGCCAACTACCTGGGACTGGTGATCGAGACGGTCAGTCGACTGTTCAGCCGCATGGAGGCAGCCGGTATCCTGGCCGTAAACCGCAAGTCGGTGCGCATCCTGCAGCCGGACCTGCTGGAGCAGCTGTGCAGCGGTGAACCTGGTAGCAAGGCGGGCGCCGGAACACGTTGAGCGACAGACTTACTTTGTCGGGTCTTTGTAAGCGGGGGTGGCGTTACTCGATGGGCATCCCAGCGAACCGTTGTCGGGGCTTCGATATCGGGAACGGTTGGATGAAGGGCATCAGGGGCGCTGGCGAGCAGGTTCTGGGCCTTGGGTACCCCATTTCAGCGTCCGATTCGCGCGCGGATTGACACAGCACGCATCCGCAAGTCACGGCGGCATGACGGCCGAGTGTGCATCATGGAACTCGAGTGCTGCAAGCGCGAGCAGCTTTAAGCGCGAGCAGCTTTGCCGGTCGCGATGTCGCCGATCCCTTAAGTTAAGGGCAGGCAACCCGCTCGTTCGGGCAAGCGGCTGAAGCGATGGATGCATTCGCGCGCTTTTTAATCTTTCCTTTTTTTAGCGCTGTCGAGGACCCGCTCGTGAAGTTCAGAGATATCAAAAACAGTGTGGCCGTGATCACCGGGGCTTCCAGCGGTATCGGTCAGGCTACGGCGCGGGCCTTGGTGGAGGAGGGCGTGCGCGTAGTGCTGGTGGCGCGCAGCAGGGAAAAACTGGAGGCGCTGGCCAGCGAGCTCGGAGAACATGCCGTGGTCAAGGTGGCTGACGTTGCCGATGTCGATGCGGTAGCAAAGGTGTTCGGCGAGGTGAAGCAGACCTTCGGTGGCCTCGACCTGCTGTTCAACAACGCCGGGGTCGGCTACCACAACGCTTTTGAGCACAGTACGCGCCAGGAGTGGTCGGCCACCATCGACGCCAACCTGTATGGCGTACTCAACTGCACGCAGCAGGCGATCCCGCTGCTACGTGGACGACAGGGCGCGATGATCAGCACCGTGTCTAGTGTCGGCGGCCGCTACGGCATTGCCGGATGGTCGGTCTACAACGCGACCAAATTTGCGGTGGTCGGTTTCCACGACGCCTTGCGCAAGGAGTTGGGCGAGGAAGGCATCCGGGTATCACTGGTCGAGCCCGGCGCGGTGCATACGAACTGGGGTTACAACGTACCTGCGGAGCAGATGAAACAGCGGCGGGATGCACTGGACGCATTGCACGCCGAGGATATTGCCAATGCCCTGGTGTATGCGTTTGCCCAGCCCGCCCACGTCAACATCCAGGAGGCATTGATCATGCCGACCCGACAGATTTCGCCATAATCGCCTCCGCTCAGACACGACGGGACTGTTTCCACGATACCTCATGAGGATCAGACACCATGCGTTTCAGACAACTGGGCGATACCGGGCTTTTCGTTTCCGAGCTGTGCCTGGGCACCATGACATTCGGGGGCAAGGGCGACATGTGGAGCAAGATCGGCGACCTGCAGCAGAACGATGCGGAGCAATTGATCGGTCGGGCGCGGGATGCCGGCATCAACTTCATCGATACCGCCGATGTGTACTCCGAAGGTCAATCGGAAATCATCACCGGTCAGGCCCTGAAAAAACTGAAAGTGCCGCGCGAGGACGTGGTGGTGGCGACCAAGGTGTTTGGCGAAACCGGTACCCGGGGCCCCAACTCGCGGGGGCTGTCACGTCATCACATCATGGACGGGGTCAAGGCCAGCCTGAAGCGGCTGCAGCTGGACCATATTGATCTGTACCAGGTGCACGGTTTCGATGAGGCCACGCCCATCGAGGAGACTGTGCATGCCCTGGATACCCTGGTGCAGCATGGCCATGTGCGTTATGTCGGCGTGTCCAACTGGGCCGCCTGGCAGGTCGTCAAGGCGGTCGGCGTTGCCGCGCAATACGGGCTGGAGCGTTTCCACTCGCTGCAGGCGTATTACACGATCGCCAGTCGTGATCTCGAACGCGAGATCATCCCGGCGCTTCGCAGCGAAAAGCTCGGGCTGATGGTCTGGAGCCCGCTGGCCGGTGGCCTGCTGAGCGGTAAATACGGGCGTGATGTCGAGACTGGCAAGGAAAGCCGGCGCGTCAGTTTCGACTTCCCGCCGGTAGACCGCGAGCGTGCCTACGATTGCATCGAGGTGATGCGCGGTATCGCCGAAAAAAGAGGCGTGTCGGTCGCGCAGATCGCGCTCGCCTGGTTGTTGCATCAGCCTGCGGTTACCAGTGTCATTGTCGGCGCCAGGCGCATTGAGCAGCTCGACGACAACCTTGCTGCCACGGCAGTCAGCCTTGGCAACGATGAGCTGGATGCGCTGGACCAGGTCAGCGCGCTGCCGCCCGAATATCCGGGCTGGATGATCGAACACCAGGGCAAGCACCGGCGCGAGCAACGGGAGGCGTCCTCAATGCGATGAGTGTCGCCGCGGTCGCTCCAGAAGCAATGCGTGACGGGGGGCGGGGCCGAGTGCGCGCGCCACACGACACACGACATTAGAATGGGTGGCCCTCGCCCTGCATCGCGGCGACACCGCACCACTCATGGAACCCGAGGATGCCCGTTCAATCCCCGCCTGATTCGGCCGTCGGCAACCACTGCGTACGCATACGCGGTGCGCGCGAGCACAATCTCAAGGATGTCGACCTGGATCTGCCTCGCGACACCTTGGTGGTGTTTACCGGCGTATCGGGTTCGGGCAAGTCCTCGCTGGCCTTCGGCACGGTGTATGCCGAGGCACAGCGGCGGTATTTCGAATCGGTGGCACCGTATGCACGGCGACTGATCGAGCAGGCGGGGGTACCGGACGTTGATGCCATCGACGGGTTGCCTCCGGCGGTGGCCCTGCAGCAGAGCCGCGGTGCCAGCGGTGCGCGTTCCACCGTCGGCAGCCTCAGTACGATTTCTCACGGGCTGCGCATGCTGTATTCGCGTGCTGGCGACTACCCGGCGGGACAGCCGTCGTTGGAATCGGATGCGTTTTCACCCAATACACCCAGCGGCGCCTGCGTGGACTGCCATGGCCTGGGCAAGGTATTCGATGTCACCGAGGCCTCAATGGTGCCGGACCCGACGTTGAGCATCCGCGAGCGCGCCATTGCCGCTTGGCCGCCTGCCTGGCAAGGCAAGAACTACCGCGACATCCTGGTCACGCTCGGCTACGACGTCGATCGTCCCTGGTGCGAACTGTCCCGCAGCGATCGCGACTGGATACTGTTCACCCGCGAACAGCCTGTGGTGCCGGTGTTTCGTGATCTGGCGCCGGAGCAGGCACGTGCAGCCTATGTCCGGGGGGACGCCGGCAACTACAAGGGTACCTACGTCAGTGCCCGCGATTTCGTGATGCACACCTTTGCCACGACACCGAGCGCCGCGATCAAGAAGCGTGTATCCCGCTACATGGTGGCCAGCCCGTGTGCGACCTGCGCGGGCAAGCGCCTGCGGCGCGAGGCACTGGCGGTGACCTTCGCCGACATCGACATCGCCACGGCTTCGCACCTGCCGGTGCGGCAGCTGGCCGAGCATTTGCGCATCGCCACCGAAAGCCTGGAGTCCGGTGACACAGCGTCGGCGGAAAGGGCGCTGGTCGCGCGCCAGGTCGGTGACGACCTGGCGGCAAGGATCGCCAGCATGGTGGATCTCGGATTGGGGTATCTGTCGCTTGATCGCAGTACGCCCACGCTGTCGCCGGGGGAGCTGCAGCGGCTGCGACTGGCGACCCAGCTGCGCGCGCGGCTATTCGGCGTGATCTACGTGCTGGACGAGCCCTCGGCCGGCCTGCATCCTGCCGACACCGAGGCCTTGCTGCGGGCGATGGCGGGGCTCAGGGCCGGTGGCAATTCCGTGTTTGTGGTGGAGCACGATCTGGAGGTGATTCGCGCCGCCGAGTGGATCGTGGATATCGGTCCTGGAGCGGGCGAGCAAGGTGGCGAGGTCCTCTACAATGGCCCGCCCGAGGGGCTTGAGCACTGCACCGCGTCACAGACCCGGCGTTACTTGTTCGAGGCGGCGAAATGGGTGCCTCGGGCACCCCGCGAACCGCTCGACTGGCTGCGCCTGCAGGGTATCGAACGCAACAACGTAAGAGGCCTGGATATTTCGTTTCCGCTAGGTGCGATGACGGCGGTTACCGGGGTTTCGGGTGCAGGCAAGTCGAGTCTGGTGAGCCAGGCGCTGGTGGAGCTGGTCAGCGCCCAGCTGGGTATAAAGCACGAGACTGCGGATGATGACGAGTTGCCCGCTGATAGCGTCGCGCCGACAGGCGGTCGCATCGTGGCGGGGATGGAGTGGATCACGCGGTTGGTGCGGGTGGATCAGAAGCCCATCGGTCGCACGCCGCGCTCCAATCTGGCCACCTATACCGGCTTGTTCGATCATGTGCGCAAGTTGTTTGCGGCCACGCCGCAGGCGCGCGCACGGAAGTACGATGTCGGGCGATTTTCCTTCAACGTGGCCAAGGGTCGCTGTGCGAGGTGCGAAGGCGAGGGCTTTGTTTCGGTCGGGTTGCTGTTTCTCCCGTCGGTATATGCCCCTTGCCCGGGTTGCCACGGTGCGCGCTACAACGATGACACGCTGGCGATCCGTTGGCGTGACAAGCACATTGCGCAGGTGCTGGAGCTCAGCGTGGATGCCGCCGCCGGGTTCTTCGGCGACACCGTGCCGGCGCTGGCGCGGGCACTGTCGACACTGCGCCAGGTGGGGCTGGGCTACCTGCGTCTGGGGCAGCCGGCGACCCAGCTTTCCGGTGGTGAGGCACAGCGCATCAAACTGGCTACCGAGCTGCAACGCAAGCAGCGTGGGCGCACCTTGTACGTGCTGGATGAACCGACCAGCGGGCTGCATCCGCTGGATGTCGATCAGTTGATGGCGCAATTGCACGGGCTGGTCGATGGCGGCCATACGGTGATCCTGGTCGAGCACGATTTACGCGTGATCGCCTCCTGCGACTGGGTGATCGACATGGGACCGGGAGCCGGTGACCTGGGTGGTCAGCTGGTCGTCGAGGGCACACCGGTACAGGTCGCCGCGGCGGGGCGGGGGGTCACCTCGAGTTATCTGGCTCGGGCGGTTTGAGCGGCGTGCCGAGGGTCCGCGCTGCACCGCGGTTTTGCCCCGATACCCGATCGGCACCGTTCGCTTGTCATGGCGATGTGGTAAAGAATCGGCTGCCCCCACCAACACGCCTGCCGCCATGAACCGTCGAATCCTGCAACCCGCCCTGGTCATCCTGTTCGCTGCCGCTACGGCCGTTTTCAGTACCGGCGCTTTGGCGTGGGGGCCGGTGGGGCATGCGATCGTCGCCGACATCGCGACCCTGCATCTGACGCCGCGCACCCTTGCTCAGGTGCGTAAGTTGCTGGCACGAGAAGGACACCACAGCCTGGATCAGGTCTCCTCGTGGCCGGATGAGGTCCGCCGCGATCAACCGGAGACGGGACCGTGGCATTACGTCGACATCCCGTTGGCGGCGACGCAGTACAACCCTGTGCGCGATTGCCGCCATGGCGATTGCGTGGTCTCGCGGATACCGCATTTCGCGAAAATTCTCGGCAACCGCGCCGCGACGCTGAAACAGCGGCTACGCGCGCTGAAGTTTCTGGTGCACTTCGTCGGTGACGTCCACCAACCTATGCATGCCGAGGATCACCACGATAAAGGCGGCAACGAAGTGTCGGTGATCTATTTCGGTCATCGCAGCAACCTGCATGCAATCTGGGACAGCGCCATCCTGGAGCAGGCGCTACACCTGCATACCGGCCCCGATTACAGCTTCGATCATGCGGCGGTGTGGAAATCGGCACGCTGGCTCGACCACCGGATAACCGCTGCCGAACGCGCGCGCTGGGCACCACCGATGCTGGTGGGGCACTTGCTGCAGTCCACGGTGCAATGGGCCGAGCAATCCCATGCACTGGCGCGCAATCTGGCCTATCCGGCGCTGCCGGTGCATCCGGTTTATGGCTGGTCCGAGATTTATCAGGCCAAGGCCTGGCCGGTGGTCGAGCGTCAGTTGCAGCGTGCCGGCATCCGTCTTGCCGCCGTACTCAACGGGGAGTTGGGCTGAGCCGATCCTGTGCGTGCCGAAAAATCATCGGTTTTGTTCATCCGGCTCGAACGGGAGCCGGTCTTACCAAAGGTCGCCTGCCTGATGAACTATCCGCCCGCGATCTTCCTATGAAATGGCCTGCCGCGCGTGAGATGGCTCAGTTGCCAATGATCGGCGGCGGCTGTCGGTTTCGGGGTGCTTGCTATCGGAGTACAGTTTCCGCGGGGATGCAGTACACGCTTGTTTTGTTGTGACGTTTTGTCACGCACATGAACTTGGGGAGGGGAACATGACGATACGCAGGATACGGATCTTGTTGGGTTGGGTTTGCATGATGGCTTTCGGTGCCTTTGGCGCAGCCCATGCCAGTGTTTTACCGGGGCCGTTGGTAACGCCACAGTGGCTGCACGCACACGCCGATGACGTGCAGATTGTCGACATCCGCGACGACTTGAATTCACTGACGGACAAGTCGACGTTCAGTACGGTCAATGGCAAGAAGGTGCTTGACCGGGTCGGTGGCCACATTTATGACGCGTTATCGGTGAATTTCTGGGCACTGCGGGAAAAGCGCGATATCAACGGCAAGAAGGTGGACTTCCTGCTGCCGACGGCGGAGGAGTTTCAGGCAGTGATGCAGGCGTCCCAGCTGGAGCATGGCAAACCGATTGTGCTGGTGCCGACGGGTGACGACGCCACCTCCCTGCAGGAGGCGGCATTTCTCGCGTATGAGCTGCAGTTGTTCGGTGAGCCGGCAGCGAATGTCGCGATCCTCGACGGGGGCACCCACGCCTGGATCATGGCCGGCTACGAGGTGGATATCGACGCGATCGCCCCGATGGATTCGGGGCACTGGACGGCCAAGCCGCCGCGTGCGGACATGATGGCCGACGTTCCACAGGTACAGGCTGCACAACGCAGCCACAAACTGTTGCTGGACGCGCGCCCATTGGCCCAGTTTGCAGGGCTGGACCGTACCCCGGTGATACCGGTCAAGGGTCGGTTGGCCGGCTCCAGCCCGCTGCCGGCGGAGCTCCTGTACAACCAGGCGGCTGACGGCTCCTGGCGGTTCCTGGAAGCGGCGCAATACAAGAAGGTATTGGCGCTCGCTGGTATCCACCATGTGGCGCCAGCGATCGTCTACTGCAATACCGGGCAATACGCGTCCGGTGCCTGGTTCGTGCTCGATCGCATCATGGGTCTGAAAGGACTGAGGGAATACCAGGGTGGCATGAACGAATGGGTCAATCTCAAGTTGCCGGTAGTGACGCTCTGATCTCCAGGCGATGCCGGTTGGCGTGCCGGGTTCGATGGACCGACCCGGCATGCGTTCAGCACGTTTGTGTGGCAGTGAACCCTAATACCGAGGCAAACGAGGTCAGTCGCCGGGGTGGTATACCCGTTCGGTATGCGCCTTGAGTTGGTCGGGCCAGAAGTAGACCTCACGCAGGTTACCGGTGGTATAGCGCTCGGCTTCGTCGTTGAAGTGCATCGAGCCGGGATGGCCGCTCTCGCCACCGGCGGTGACGGCGCGGGCGCGTACCCTGGGGCTGAATTCGACTACCGCGACGAAACTGTTGCCGCTGGTGCCGTAGTAGCGCTTGGTACCCGGCCAGCGGTGAGCGCCGAAGGAGGCCAGTGAGCCCCAGCGCGAGGACACGAAGGGTACCGGTATGCTTGGCTTGCGGTCATCGAAGTGGGGCTGAATGGCGTCGTCCAGGCGCTGGAAGCGGTTGATCTCTCCCCACGGCGTGCCCCAGCTGCCGAAGTCATGCCGCAAGCGATCGGCGGCCTGCGACAGCGCCTCAAGCTGCGTGCTTGCGCCGGCTTTTGCGGCCATGGCGTCGTAGATGGAGAGGCCTTCGGCGGTGTCGGACTGGCTGACCTTGTCCCATAGCGTGTCACCCCAGAACACCGCCAGCGAGGTCGGCATCGAGGTAATGCCCCAGCGGTAGTCCCAGTGCCGCAGCAAGGCGATCGGGCCGGCCAGCTTTTCCTTCATTGGGTCGTTGGCGGGCAGGGCGTCGTAGTCGGCGACCAGGATCGGGATCTGCCGCGCGAACGCGGGCAAGGTAGGGTCGAAGGCGTCGTTGATCAGTCTTGGCAGGGTGAAATGCTTTGCGCCGTTGAGCAGGTAGGTGGCGTGGATGCCGCGCGGGTTTTCGCCGAACGTGTCCATGTAGCGCGGGAAGTCGGATTTTTTCGGGCTGTATCTTCCGGCAGCGGAGTAGGGCCAGTCGTTGGTGTTGAAGACCCAGCCGTTGGGCGGATTGACCACATGCGGGATCTTGTCCAGCGGCGTCAGGCCTTGCCAGTCGGTGGCCGGATTGCTGCCATCCACCGGGCGGGTGTAGTCGAATCGATTGTCGCGCTTCGGTACGAACTGCGGCAGCAGAAAGGCGATCTCGCCGCGGTCGTCGGCAAAGACCGTGTTGTTGGACGAGTTGGCCCTGAGCTCGGCGACCTTCAGGTAGCTGGCATAGTCATGGGTCCTGGTGCGCAGCCAGCTCTGCTCCAGCGCCTGGATCGGCTTGTTCATCAGCGCCTCGGCGATCCACTTGCCCCCGGTGGCGCGCACGATCGGCCCATGATGGGTGAAATAGGCGGTGAAGTGGCGGATGCCCATCGTACCGTCGCCCTGGCGGTAGCGAAGCCGGATGATTCGCGAGGTTACCGCGCGCAACTGTCTGCCGTAGCGGTAGTAGAGCTTGCCCTCCTGGCGCACAATGGTTTCGGCAAACTCGTCGACCGCATCGGCCCCGGTCGAGGTATGCATCCAGCCGACGTGCTCGTTGAAGCCCTGATAAACGAAAAACTGGCCCCACGTTACCGCGCCATAGGCATCCAGGCCGTCGTCACTGGCCATCTGCAGCTCGGCGCGGAAGTAGAACGAGGTGTGGGGATTGATCAGCAGCAAGGCATGACCGTCGACGGTCCGTTTGGGTGCGATGGCGATGCCGTTGGAGCCGGTGGGCTCGTTCCAGCTGGGCTGGGTTTTCACCACGGTCATCGGCGTATCTCCGGGATGGCCGTAGAACGCCGCCAGATCCTTGAGATTGATGCGCTCGATGTCGCCGCCGATGCTGCCTTCGGTGAAGCTCAGCGCCATCCATGGCTCGAAATGGGTAATTACCCTGGGGTGGACGTGCGGGTGCACGGCGAGGTAGTAGTTGAGACCATCGGCCCAAGCGTTCATCAACTGCTTCAACCACGCCGGGCTCTGCGCGTACTGGCGCTTGAGTTCAGCCGGATATACGAACAGCCGCTGGCGAAGGTCCTGCCAGATCGCGCCTTCCCCTGTGGTCTCGCCCATCAGGCCCAGGCTGGTGAGGTAGTTGGTTTCGATACGGTTGAAGTCGTCCTCGGCTTGCGCATAGACCATGCCGAAAACCGCGTCGGCATCGGTCTTGCCGTATATGTGGGCGATGCCCCAATCATCGCGGGTGACGGTAACCGCTTGTGCCTCGCGTTGCCAGCGGACCGACTCTGACGTGTATGCCCGGCAGCTTGCTGGCCACAGCAGCAGGAACATTACGAGCGTTAGGCAGTGCATGGGCTCAATGACGCCCAAGTGACGCGGCAAGCGGCACAATCTCGTCACGCTGCGTGTGAGCATGTGTTTTCCCCTGTTGTCGGAGGCCGAGGTGCCCCGGGGCGACAAGCGCCGCGGCGAATCGTCGCGCGGTCCTCGCAGCCACGCTTTGTATAGCAAAGATCCAGGGAAGATCAGGAACATATAGACCCAGCTTGCCACATGTGCAGTGTGACGTACCTGCTCAGGGAATCTTGCCGAATGTTCGATATTGTCGTCTCCTGTCTGGTCATCACGGCGCTGATGGTCTATCTCAACCACCGCTTTGTGCGTCTGCCGACCAGCATCGGGGTCATGGCGATTGCCTTGCTGCTTTCGCTGGGCCTGGTGGTGCTGAAGTCGTGGGGATTCAGCGCTTTGCATGCCTACGAAACGGCATTTCTGCACAGGATCGATTTTTCCGAGGTGGTGCTCAAGGGCATGCTTTCGGTGTTGCTGTTTGCCGCCGCGTTGGAGATCGATTTCGACGAGTTGCGATCGCACCGTTGGTATATCGCTGCGCTGGCGGTGCTGGGGACGATCGCGTCGACGCTGCTGATTGGCGGGATCCTGTGGCGCGTGATGCCCTGGGCCGGTTTACAGCTGTCGCTGGCGTATTGCCTGATTTTCGGTGCGCTGATTTCTCCCACCGATCCGATCGCCGTGGCCGACATCATCCGCTCGGCAGGTGCGCCGCGCAGCCTCACCGTAGTGATCGGTGGCGAGTCGCTGTTCAATGACGGTATTGGGGTGGTGTTGTTTTCTCTCTTGCTTGGCATGGTCACCGGGGGCCATGGGCCGGACTTGACGCAGGGCGCGCTATTGCTGGCACGGGAGGCCGGCGGTGGCCTGGTGTTTGGGCTATTGCTGGGCTATCTGACCTATCGCCTGCTGCGCAGCATCGACAACTATCATGTCGAGGTGTTGCTTACCTTGTCCGCGGTGCTCGGAGGTTATGCACTGGCGCGTCACCTGCATGTGTCCGGGCCGCTGGCCATGGTGGTGGCGGGATTGGTGGTGGGCAACCGCGGACGCGCGCTCGGCATGTCCGATGTCACCCGCAGGCATCATGATCATTTTTGGGAATTGCTGGACTGGATGCTCAACTCGGTCCTGTTCGTGCTGATAGGTCTGGAGTTCGCTGCGGTCGCGTTTTCGCCGCAGGTATTGCTGGTCTCGGCCGGTATGATCGCGGTGACCTTGTTGGCGCGATTGCTTTGCGCAGGCCTGCCGGTAGCCGTATTTTCCCGCTTCTTCGGCTTGCCACGCGGCGGCTGGCAGGTATTGACCTGGGGCGGCTTGCGCGGAGCTATCTCAGTGGCGCTGGCGCTGTCGCTGCCGGCAGGAGCACCCCGCGACCTGATTTTGGCCATGACCTATTACATCGTGGTGTTCTCGATCCTGGTGCAGGGCCTGAGCATCGGCAAGGTCGTGCGTTGGTTCACCACCGGGGAAGCTGATGCCAGGCGGTGAGCCCTGCGTCGCACGTTGTGGCTATCACGATTTTCGGGAGGGGCCGAGGCCAGATACACCGTTGGTGCGACTCGATGCATCGAGGCACTTCAGGGCCGATCGCGATCGGCGGGATTGGGGTTGGCGCTCAGCAGCGTGGCGTAGGCTTCGGCAGAAACGGGTCGACTGTAGTAGTAGCCCTGCATGTCCGCGCAACCGAATTCGCGCAACAGGTCGACCTCTTCCCGGGTCTCCACGCCTTCGGCAATGACGCGGTAGCCGAGAGCACCCGCCATACCGATGATCGCCTGCACAATCGCCTGGTGCTTGGGGCGGTCGGGCAGTTCGCTGACAAAGCTTCGGTCGATCTTGATTGTGTCGAATTCGTATTGGCTCAGGTAGTTCAGGCTGGAGTAGCCGGTGCCGAAGTCATCGACGGTCAGGCCGACGCCCATTTTTCGGAGTTCCGCCAGCAAGGTGCGTGTTTGCTCCTGCTGGGCAAACATCTGGCTTTCGGTGAACTCGATTTCCAGCAGATCCGGCTGAAGCCCGCAAATTTCCAGGGCTTCGCGAGTGCTGTGCAGCAGACCTTGTACGTCAAGTCCGGCCAACGAGACGTTGACCGATACCGGCATGACGACCTTGCCCGCGTCCCGCCACGCGCGCAACTGACGGCAGGCCTCAAGCATCACCCATGCATCGATCTGGGCAATGAGACCAATCTCTTCGGCCAGGGCGATGAACTGGTCGGGTTGGCTGATTTCGCCTCCCGGCCTCCTCCAGCGTACAAGTGCCTCAGCGCCGATGATGTTGCCCGCGGGGGTCCGGTACTTGGGCTGGTAGACCAGGAATAGCTCATTGTTGTACAGACTTCGCCGAAGTGCATGTTCCAGCATCAGGCGTTGCTCAGCCCGTTCGCTCATTTTGGGATTGAAATAGCTGTAGCGCCCCCGCCCGCTGTGCTTGGCATGGTAAAGCGCCGTATCGGCTTGCTTCATCAGCGTCTTGGTGTCGCTCGAATCCTCCGGAAAGATGGCAATGCCGACACTGGCCGAGACGCGCAGCTCGCGCTCATCGAAGATGATGTCGCGCTCGATCGCGGCGATAATCTTCTCGCTGACACGTGCCGCGTCACGCAGGTCATTGAGGCGGGTCAGCAGGATTACGAATTCGTCGCCACCTTGGCGGCTGACCGTGTCGCCGCTGCGGATAACGCGACGCAAGCGTCCGGCAACCTCTTTCAGGACATGGTCGCCGGCAGGGTGGCCAAGCGAATCGTTGATGTGTTTGAAGTGGTCGAGGTCGACAAACAGCAGCGCCCCCTTCTGATTTGGCCGCAGGTTCGCCAGCGCATGTGACAGCCGGTCATGCAGCAACACCCGGTTGGGCAAGTCGGTGAGTTGATCATGCTGGGCCAGATGCGACATTTTCAACGCCATGGCCCGCGACTCGCTGACGTCGTGCAACACCAAGATGCCGCCAATGACCTCTCCCTCCCGGTTGTGGATCGGAGCAGCGGAGTCCTCGACGGGAAGCGCGGTGCCGTTGCGGCGCACGAGCTTGCTATCGAGCTGTAGCGCGACCGTGGCCCCTTCCCTGATCGCCACGTCCAGCGGGTTGATCACGCTTTGCCCCGAGGTCATGTCAATCAAGCGAACTACGTCGACAAAAGGTTTGCCGAGCGCCTCCGCTCCGAGCCAGCCGGTCATTTTTTCGGCGACTGGGTTCATCATGGTGATGCGTAGCTCGATATCGCACGCGATGACGGCATCGCCGATCGAGTCGAGCATCATCTGTGACTTGCTCATGGCCTCGAATAACCGGGCCTCAGCCAACTTGCGCGCCGTAATGTCGACCCCGAGCTTGTAGATGCCGCGGACCTTGCTGTCGACAAGATGGGGCACATAAGTCATTTCAAACACCCGGCCATCGTCGAGCTGAAGTTCCTGTTCGACGTGCTCGCCCTTCAGGCACAACCGAAGCCCGGGATCCAGCAGGGATGCATAGCGCTGGCCAGCGACTTCGCCTGAAGAGCGGCCAAGCAGCCCGGAGGGTGGTATGCCCCAAAGCTCGACATAGCGCTCGTTGGCGAAGCGATAGATAAGCCGGTCATCGAGGTAGGCGATCAGGGCTGGTACGTTGTCGGTAATTTCCCGCAGCCGTGACTCCAACTCCACACGCTCGCTGAGGTCCTGGGCGAGAACGAAGAATCCTATGGTGGCGCCATGGCGATCCGTTTGTGGTTCGAAGTTGACCTCCAACCGGCGTCCCGGCGGGATGGTAATGGCAAATTGCTGAGGGTGCCCTTGCAGTACCTGCTCGATGCGTGGTTCGATTTTTCGCCCCAGCGCCTTTCCGAAGATCTGCCGTGGTGTCTTGCCGAGAATTTTTTCCGCTGGCAGGCCATAGAAAGCCTCGAACTTGCGGTTGACGAAGCGGTAGCGTTGCCCGGCATCGAGTTGACCGATCAGGGCGGGCACATTGTCCGTGACAATGCGGAGCTGGTCGGTGATGCCTTCAAGCTCGCGACCCAGGCGCTTTCGCTGGGCGATAACCACGCTGATCAGCAGCGGACCGATCACTGTCATGGCCGAATAGAATGCAATGCCCTCGGAGTGGATATGCGAAAGTCCGACCAGTGGTGGCACCCAGGCCTTCGCCTCGGCCATGGCCAGGATGAAGATGGTGATGATGTTGATGGTGCAGGCAAGGCTGGTACCGAATACCCCCAGGCGGTATGCCGCAAAGAGCAGCGGGATCGACAAGATGATGAACGGCGCGCGGAAGTAGACAATCGTCAATACAGTCAGCCCGACCGACAGCGGCAACGTGCACCAGAACACACCAGCGTGCTGGCCGAAGGACAGGGCGCGCAGGCGTTGGGAACTGTAGGCGATCAGCGGCGGCGCGAGGATAAGCATGCCCATCGCATCCCCCACCCACCATTTCTTGAACTCGTGCGGCCAGTGCGTGCCGAACGCCGCGTTGACTACATAGGCCCCGACGAGGGCGCCGGCCGCGGGTGCTATAAGGACCAGTGAGACAAGGCCCTTGAGAAAAAATCGGTCGTCGGGGTGGCGATCCAGTCGCAGGTTGAACAGGCGGGCCGCCATCACGGCCACAGCCACTTCGGTCATGTTCGCCACACCAATACCCAGTGATGGCATCCATGGTGCGCTCATCAGCACGTTGGCGATGGACGACCCCAGCAAGGCCAGCAACATGGCCAGTGGCAGGGACTGCATTACGCTGCGCAAGAGCAGCGCCACCAACATCGCATTTGCAAACCAGACTTCGGCCACGTTCACGGCATGGCGCGACCAGAAAATCATCGCCAGCGACAAGAAGAGGTAGGCGGCGAAGATTCTGGCCACTGCTGCGGGCGATCCCCAGTCTCTGGCCGGCAGTGCGCGCGAAGACGCCATTGTCAGAGCTTTACCGGGTTCATGATGTGAATCTAGCACGGACAAAGCTGCTATCGCTCGACACCCGCAGCCGGCCGTCTGGGAGTGTTGGGCTACATCCGCTCCAGCGTTTCCAGTCCCAGCAGCTGCAAACCCCGTGTGAGCGTTTGGCCGGTCAGTGCCGACAGGCGCAGGCGGCTTTGTCGCGTGGCTTCATCTGCGGCATTGATCACCGGGCAGTGCTCGTAAAAGCTGGAGAACAGACCGGCGAGTTCATAAAGATAGGCACATAGCACATGCGGGGTACCCTTCTCGCCCACGTTGAAAAGCACTTCGCCGAACCCGTCGAGCTTGCCGGCCAGTTCCTGCTCTTGCGGCGCTTCGATGCGGATCGCGCCAGGTAACTGGTCGGTACTCTGGTCGAGCTTGCGGAAGATGCTGGCAACCCGGGTGCTGGCATACAGCAGATAAGGTGCAGTGTTGCCTTCAAAGCTGAGCATCTGTTCGAAGTTGAAGCTGTAGTCGCTGCTGCGATGCTTGCTCAGGTCGGCGTATTTTACCGAACCTATCCCGACCACGCGGGCTATCGTGCGCAGTTCGTCCTCTCCCAGCTCCGCGTTCTTTTCGCGGACCAGGGCATAGGCGCGGGCCTCGGCTTCGTCGAGCAGGTCAATCAGCTTGACGGTACCGCCGTCGCGGGTCTTGAACGGTTTGCCGTCGGCGCCGTTCATGGTGCCGAAGCCCATGTGCTCCAGCTGCATGCCATCGTGAACGAAACCGGCGCGCCGGGCGACCTCAAACACTTGCTGGAAATGCAGGGCCTGTCGCTGGTCGACGAAATACAGCGCGCGGTCGGCATGCAAGACTCGGCTGCGGTAGCGCACCGCAGCCAGGTCGGTAGTGGCATACAGATAGCCGCCACCAGCCTTCTGCACGATCACCGGAAGCGGGTTGCCCTCGGCATTCTTGAACTCGTCGAGAAACACGCACCGTGCACCCTGGCTCTCGACCAGCAAGCCCGCTTCGTCGAGATCGGCAACCACGCTGGCCAGATCGTCGTTGTAGGCACTTTCCCCCCTGACGTCGGCAGCTGTCAGCTTGACGTTGAGACGTTCATAGGCTTGCTGGCAATGCGCCAGGGAGATGCTGTTGAAGCGCCGCCACAGAGCAAGGCATGCCGGATCGCCGGCCTGCAACTTCACCACCAATTCGCGCGCCCGCTCGGCAAACTCGACGGAGGCGTCAAAGCATTGCTTGGCGGCGCGGTAGAATCCTTCGAGATCGGACAGTCCGGTTTCGCCGGCTTCCGGTTGTTCCTGCAGATAGGCCAGCAACATGCCGAACTGGGTCCCCCAGTCGCCCACATGGTTTTGGCGGATTACGGTGTCGCCGAGAAATTCCAATACCCGTGCTACCGCGTCGCCGATAATGGTGGAGCGCAGGTGGCCGACATGCATTTCCTTGGCCAGATTCGGCGAAGACAGATCGATCACGACCTTCTGCGCGGGGCCGTCCCGATGCACGCCGAGCCTTGGATCGTCCAGTGCCGCGTCGAGACGACGGGCCAGGGCCTGATGGTCTTGGTGAAAATTGAGAAATCCCGGGCCGGCAATGTCGACCTTGCTGATCCGTGGATCGGTCGGCAGCGCGGCGCGCAGTTTCTCGGCGAGATCGCGCGGTTTCAACCCGGCGGGTTTGGCCAGCATCATGGCGATATTGCTGGCGAAGTCGCCGTGGGTCCTGTCGCGGGTATTTTCGACCTGGATTACTACGTCGAGCCCGGGCGGCAGCACGCCAGTGTCGATCAGGCTGGCAACGGCTTGCTGGATCAGTTCACGGATGAGGTCTTTCATTGGGTTTTGCTCTTGCGACCGGCAATGGGGATCAAGCTGCCCCGACACGATGGCCTAAACCCGTCAGTATCCGTGACTGCCGCCCACTTGCCAACTTTAGGTCGGGTTTGCCATCGGCGCGGCGGTGCATGGCGCACATCGACAGTGGCGCCGATACATTGGGGACGGCACAGGATGCCGGGCGGGTAGCGGACCGGCAGGCGATTCTGGCATGTCAGGTGTCCGTCCCGCGCTTCGCGATCGCGAGAAACGAGCGACATCGGGCGACGTATCGCCAAAGTTTTTTGCCCAGCTCGCTGTGGCACCGCCTTTACTGCTATCTCGTACCGCGCCCGATCATGGCTTGTTGCTGCATCCAGGCGAGGGTGTCTGCCAGCAAGGTATCCAATGGCGTTTCACGGTAATCCAGTTCACGCCTCGCCTTGCTGGAGTCCACCTGAAGGCGATGCGAGGTCAGCGCCGCCGCCTCGGGGGTGATTTGCGGCTCCGCGCCGCTGATCCGCGACCACGCATCGGAAAGACGGCCGAATGCCATCAAGGCCCAGGCGGGGGTGGCTTTGCGGGGTGTGTGCCTACCCAGTGCGGTACCGATGCGGTGTACGAAATCGACGAAGCTGGCATGTTCACCGCCGAGCAGGTACGACTGGCCGAACCGCTGCAGTTGCCAGGCGCACACCTGCGCGCGGGCGATCTCGCGGACATCGGCAAACGCGCCCGCGCCTGGGGGGATGCCGGGGAGTTTTTCGCTGTCCACCATCATGATCAGGCGTGCCCAGTTGTGACGGTCGCCAGGGCCAAGGATGTGCGAAGGATTGAATACGATCCATGGTACGTCGGCACGTCGCACGGCTTGTTCGCCGAGATATTTGCTGCGCTCGTAGTTGACCCAACTGTCGCCACCGCGTTGGGGCACGGATTCGTCCACTACGCCGTGCAGCAGATGCGACCACGCGGATACCGACGAGGTATGCAGAAACGCCTTTACCCCTACCGACTGCGCAGCGTACAGCAGGTTTTCGGTGCCCTGGATATTGGTCGCGGATTGCACCGCAGCCTGTCGTCGCCACAAGCTGGTATCGGCTGCCGCATGGAACACCGCCTGGCATCCATTGATGGCCGATACCAGTGCGGCCCGATCGCTCAGATCAAGGCGCACCGGCAGAGCGCCATGCGCCACGATGGCGTCGTCGCTTTCGGCACGGCGGGACATGGCACGTACCTCACAGCCAGCCTCGCGTAGTTCGCGCAGCAGATGGCTGCCCAGGAAGCCGCTGGCGCCGGTCAGGAATACGGTAGTCATGGTAGGGTCTGCTGAATGATACTGAGGGGTGTCCGCGTCATCGCCGATGAGCCACGATACCGGACCGGTACGGACGCATGCCGCCTACGATAGCCGGCTTGTGCCAAAGGGCTTGCCTGCGCCCGTGACGCAGGCGGGGAAGCCGGTGGGGAGTAGGCCGAGGGGCGGGGCTTCATGACCGTAACGGATAGCTTTGATCCGCTGCCGGAGATTTTGTCATAGAGTGCCGTCGTCGGGCACGCTGCCGTCCTGTGCATTCCTCTTTTTGCTGTCACCAGGTTGATTACAAGCCCCGCCATGAAAGAGCTCTTCGCACTGTTCATCGATCTTGTTCCTCTGTTGGGTACGGCTGCGGGCGTTTTTCTGCTGGTATACGGCATGTACTGGCTGCTCCTTGGCAGGCGGCGCGATCTTGGCAATGAGCGACGGTTGCCACGCCAGCTGATCATGCTGGTGGCCATGATTGTTGGCACGGTGGCGATCGCCCTTGCGTTGCCGGTCAGTGACAGCACGCGCAATCAGGTCATTTCCTTGATCGGTTTGCTGCTTTCCGGCGTGATTGCGTTTTCTTCCACGACCATCGTTTCCAATCTGATGGCGGGACTGATGTTGCACATGACCAAGGCGTTCCGTACCGGTGACTTCATCCGCGTCGGGGAACATTTTGGACGAGTCGCGGAGCGCGGCCTGTTCGATACCGAGATCCAGACCGAGCAGCGCGAGCTGGTGTCGCTGGCCAATACCTACCTGATCACCCACCCGCTCACCGTAGTGCGTTCGTCGGGTACGATCATTTCCGCCAACCTGTCGTTGGGGTACGACATCCATCATTCGAGGATCAAGGCGCTGCTGGTCACGGCGGCCCTGGACAGCGGCTTGGAAGAACCGTTTGTGCAGGTCATCGAGCTGGGGGATTTTTCGATTAGCTATCGTGTCAGCGGTCTGCTCACCAACATCAAGAGCATGATTACGGCTCGCTCCAACTTGCATAAAAGCATTCTCGACACGCTGCACGGTGCCGGCGTCGAGATCGTCTCGCCCAGCTTCATGAACCAGCGACGGTTGGCCGAGAACAAGCGTATCGTGCCAGCGTCGATCATCGAAGCGCATTCGGGCGATGAACCCCACCCCGAGGATATTTTGTTCGATAAGGCCGAGCAAGCCGAGCAGCGGGAGCGGGCGCGATTCGACCTGATTGAGGAGATCCGCAAGCTGGAAGTCCAGCTAAGGGCGGCGGAGGGCGAGGAAAAACAGCGTCTCTCCGAACTCGTCGATGAAAAACAGGGTCAATTAGCCGAGCTTGGACGCCCGGCAGACGATCCCGGTACCGACGATATGGAGGTTGTCGCGACGACTTTCCCAACGCGGGGTGGCTGACTGCCGACCAGCGCGGTTCTGTGTTCAGGCGCCGCCGTCGAAGTAGAGCAAGCTCATCCCTTCCCCCGGTGCGGTCTGTCTCCCTGTGAGAGTGGCAATACCATCGGTGGAGCAGCGCAGGATCAAGGCCATCAGCCAAGGATCTTTCCCGGGGCGAAGGCCGAGCATGCAGCGCAGCTCGCCAAACAGGGGTTGCCGCGTGTCCGGGTGCTGCCCGATGGGAACCTGGCGAAACTTGTTCTGCACGATCCATTGGTGCGGTGTGGGTAGTGCCTGCAGGTCGGCGGCGGTCGGCGTCAGCAACAAGCCGCTGCCCGAGTGGCCGCCCACGGACTTGGCTACCCAGCGCTCCGAGTCGGCCCACTGCGTCGCGCATAGCGGGCTGTCTTCCAGCCAGTGGCAAGCCTCGTGGGCGGCGAGATTCACGTTCGCTAAGGTGCCTTTATGGATACCTTCATACCAGGCCGGGTGGCTGTGCCAGCGTAACCATCCGGCTGCGCGCAGCACCGATTCGGCCTGCGCCCGCTCGGTCGCTGACAGGTCCGAGAAAATCAGCCTGTTCCATACGTACCTGTAGTGGCGCGCGTCATCGGCAGACCACAGGTATCCCTGCGAGGCAGTCAGATCCCGCCAGTCGTGCACCGTGATGTCCCACCAGTGCCGGGCGGCATCCAGATCTGGCCAGGTGGCACGCGATGTTGGGCGATCCTCAATCAGCACCGTCGATGTCTCCGGCGCAACCCACTGACGCATATGTTCAACCCATGAGGTGTCGTCGGGCAGCAAACCATGAGGCAACCATTGCGGGGCCAGAGCGTGCAGACGTCGTTGCGCCAGATGCAGGGTATGAAACGTGGGCAACATCGAGGTGAACGCCTGGATCTCGACCCAGGCCAGGTCAAAGGGGCGATGCGGATGCTCGACAAAGGCGAGGTCCAGCGCCAGCACGTCGGCTTGTGCCCCAGGCCATGCGACCCGGGTGGGCGCGAGATGCGGCCCCAGCTGACTTGTCAGGTGCCGAATCTTGCTGGACAGCGCGTGCCGCAAGGCGCCGTTGCCCACCGCATAGTGATCGGACATCATGCTCTGCGGCAGATGTGGCGCGCCCACATCCGCCAATGCCCGGCTCAACGGTTCGGCGCCGAGGAATTCGAGCCGAATCTGTGGCAAGACCTTCACTGCCAGCCCTCAGCATACTGTAGCGTCGGTGGCTCATCGTGGCTCCTCGCTATCATCCATTGCAGTGTGCTGCGCCAGTCGGTATCGCGCTGCACCTGGCGGCGCAAGGCATCGGCATAGCTCCCTTCGCTGAGAGCGTCAGCCAGTTGCCGTTCCCAACGGCTGCGTTCGGCGGGACTGGCGGCGCGGAATGCGATGCGCGACCACCAACGCTCGAAATGTTCGGAGGTACTGCACGCCTGATCGCGGTCCCATTCAATCCATTGGGCTTGCAGGCCATGGCGGCGCGCACGCCATTTGTTTTCCTCGATGCAAGCACGCGACCAAATTGCGGATTGCCGACCGCTGGCGAATTCCAGCAGCAGGGTTTCGGCTTCCCACTTCAGCAGCGTGGCGATCAGGCCGATGCGATCGAGGTGCGGATGGCTGTCCATGATGCGGACTTCGAGCGTGCCGTAGCGATGATGCAGACGAAGGTCCTGCCAGAGTCCCTGATCCTGTTGCAAGCAGCCCAGCCGCCGCAGTCGTTGCAGATGCATCCGGTAATCGCCCTCGCTGTCCCAGATATCGGGGATACCCATACGTGGATAGCGGTCGAGAAGGCTGTGGCGCCAGGTTTGCAAGCCGGTATCGTATCCCTCGAAAAATGGCGAGCTGGCGGACAGCGCGAGGACCTCGGGGAGCACGTGGCGCAACCGGTTCATGATGGCCATCTTGGGTGCGTCGCCGGCAAACCCGAGGTGCAGGTGCATGCCGAAGCTGAAAGCGCTGCGGGCCACATCCTGGTATTCATCGATCAAGCGCGTGTAGCGCGGGTAATCGACCCCCTCGTGACGCGCTTGCTGCTGCCACATGGCAGTGGGATGCAGCCCCGCGATCAGGATCTGCTGCCCTTGCGCCGCCGCTCGCAGTCTGGCCTGGGCGCGCAATACATGCAGTGCGGTCTGCAGCTCGTCGACGCTGTGGCAGATGCGTGTTTTCAACTCAATCGCGCAGCGATGGAGTTCCTTGTCAATTATGCCTTCGGAATTATCGTTTCCGGATGGACTCTCTCTCAAAAAATCATGCGAAACCAGCTGTCCATGAGCGTCGACAACTTGTACTTCTTCTTCCAACCCGATGGTGATCATGCCGCGTGTTCCTCCAGACGTAGCGGGCTCCGCGCCCATGGTTATGGCCGTTGAAAGGGGCGTTGTCTCGGACCCCGGGCTTTTCTTGATGATGGTTTGTGCAATCGACGCGAGCCATGATCATCGCTGCTGATGACCCGCTGTCCACTGGGTCGAGCGGCTTGCCCGAGGTGTGGCAGCAGGTTGAACGGTTACCCGGGCATCCGTGTGGTGTACGTTACTCAACTTATGCGACGATTGTTCGCGACGGTGAATGCGGTAGTGCCCGGCGTCCGCCCTCATGCCGAGCCACTGTCTGCAGTATGGGGCTGGAAGGCGGTAGCCAGCAGGAACGAGCGGACCACCGGGCTCGGATCGGGATGACCCAGTGCGAACGGTTCAAGGTCCTCGACCGGAGAGGGGGGCGTCGACGAATCCCGAGGCGCATGGTGGCGCGGGCGGTAAAATGAGGGCCTACGCAGACGTGGAAAGCGATCGCTGTCTCCGTGACCGACAACGCAGATGGAGTGTTGTCCTTGTCACAGTGCCAGCGAACCATCGCGGGTTACGCCGGCGCTGAAGTGGGTGCCAGTGCACAAAAATGAGGGCTCGAGGCGCCTAACGCGATAGTTATTCAAATTCTGTGAACCACGTCGCTATCGCAACAATTGCGTGACTTGGCCATGATAGGGGCGGGCGTCAGTCCGACGCTCGGCTGTCGCCGCGTGCGCGAGTGGCAGTTTATTGGTCAACAAAGACACTGGAGAGATTGACAATGAACAACCATTTCGAGCGGACTGGCCCGCTGACCGAACTGACCAGCTACCCGCAATGGGCTCAGGATATGGTGGGCGATTGTGAGAGCACGAAGCAGAGTGTGATTGATCATGAGTTGTGGCCTATGATGAGCAATGGATCACTCGATTACGCGGGTACGTTCAGTTTCATGGTGGGAATATGGCCCGTTATTGAACGGTTTCCCGCCTATATGGCGCAGAGTTTACTAAAAACGCAGTATGGTCGCAGTGCTGGGGACAATCTGGCTCGCCGCTGGTTGGTGCGTAATATTCGCGTCGAACAGAATCACGCTGAATATTGGCTCAATTGGGCAGAGGGTGCGGGCGTATCCCGTCACGATGTACTGAAGGGGCAGCCGCCTCGTGGGACTGAAACGTTGGCCGAGTGGTGCGAGGAAGTGACTGCCGGAGACTCCTTGGTGGCTGGTATCGCGGCTACCAACTACGCCGTGGAGGGCGCAACGGGTGAATGGTCGCAGCTAATTTACGATAGCGCCAGCTACGCTGAAAGCTTTCCAGTCGATATTCGGGCTCGCTCATTGCGTTGGTTGCAGCTTCATGCGGCATATGACGATACTCATCCGTGGGAGGCTTTGGAGATAGTTTGCACGTTGATGGGAAAGGCTCCCTCTAGCGCGGAAGTCACTCATATAAGTGAGTGCGTAAAGCGGAGTTACATCAGTATGCGTATACTTGCAGACAAGTGCGTTGAACCAGTGCGTATTCTGCGATCAGCCAGTGAAGCTGCTGCTTGACGAATGCTACGCTTCAACGTGAACCCAACTGAAGCGTTTGACGCTTCAATTGTGCGAAAAAGGCCGCGATGCATAACTTGCCTACCACGTTGAAGCGTCCTCTATCGCGACGTTTAATGCCGCTGGTTTACGGACTGGTAGCTGTTGTCGGGTTGATTTTGGTGTTGACTTGGGTGTCTCTTCAGGTTCAGGTCGCTCTCGCCGGACTCTTGAATGGTGAGAGCATCTGGTCAAAGGCCCAAAAGCAAGTAGTTGTTGACCTCAATGCGTATGCTGCGAAAGGAGCTCCACAGGAGCTCGCTAAATACAGGCGCAATTACGATATTTTAATGGCAGATCACAATGCGCGTGAAGCCATTCTTTCGGGAGCCTATGACTATCAGGCAGTTGAGCAGATGCTGCAAAAGAGCCATACGGTAGCGATATCGATTCCCGGCGTAATTTTCTTGCTGCATCATTTTTCCGATGCACCGTATATGAGGGAGGCGCTGAGTGCCTGGCGCTCTACGGACAGCTCTATCGCCGAGATCAACGTTATTGCAGATGAGTTGAAGCGAGGTTACAGCGAAGGGGGTATAGAGCAACGAGAGATTGAATTACAGCAGGCCCGTATCAACGCAATCAACGACTACATCGAACCTCGTAGTAAACAATTTTCTCTGCAAATTGCCCAAGGAGCAGCATGGGTCGGGCAGGTCCTGTTTTTTAGTGTTTCTGGAGCTGCAATTTTAGCGGCTCTTCTTTGGTTGCGCATGGCAAAGCGTATCCTTGCCAGCATTCGCGGGACGGAGGAACGCTACAGCCTGCTCTTCGACAGCGCGGCCGATGCGATTGTGATGGTCGACGAAAACAATGGCCGGATTATCGATGTCAATCGTACCGCGGCGGCATGGACTGGGCGCAGTGTTGAGGACCTCGTAGGCGATCGTTTTGTGCATCTGTTTACACAGTCGGTGTCGCAACGTCTCGACCGCGCCGCGACCAATGCCTTGCTCGATGTGGATGGCAGTGCCCGGCCGGTGGAGACGCAGTCGAGCCTTGTTGTCTGGGGGGAGCGTACCGTGCGCCAGGCAATCATTCGCGATATTTCTGAACGGGTCGCCCTGGAGCAGGAGCGGCGGGTGGCGGCCGAAGCGCTGGCCAGTATTGCCGAAGGGGTAATCATTGCCGATGCAGATCGAAGGGTCATTTCCGTCAACGCTGCACACGAGGAAATAACCGGTTTCAGCTTGCGTGACCTGCAGGAGCGCCGTTTCGATGCAACCCGCAGCCTGCCGGACGGCACGCCGCTGCCGCAGGCGATCTGGGACAGCATCGCTGCCGGGCGCAATTGGATAGGAGAAGTGCAGAGCGCGCGTCGCGACGGCAATCGCTATCCGGAGCAATTGAGTATCAGCGCCTTGCGGGATGCGGACAATCAGGTGCTGTACTACGTGGCGGTATTCACCAATATCTTTGCCAGCAAAGCCAATCAACGTCGCCTGGAATTCATGGCTCGGCATGATCCTCTGACAGGGCTTGTCAACCGCTCGGAGTTCGAGCGGCTATGTGCGGAAGCGGTTGCTACCGCAGCGCGCGAGAAGATGGCCGCTGCGGTCCTGTTCATCGATCTGGATGCCTTCAAGGTTGTCAATGACAGCTATAGCCACGCGGTGGGCGATCGCCTGCTGGTCAAGGTGGCTGAGCGTATCAATCGGCAACTGGACGATACAGACCTGGCAGGACGCATTGGTGGTGACGAGTTTACGGTACTGATCAGTCGGCTCGGTCTGCGTGAGGATGCCGGCGCGGTCGCCACTCGGCTATTGGCGAGCATGGCTGAGCCGTTTGTAATTGATGACTATGAAATTGTATTGAGCGCGAGCATCGGGATTGCCGGCTATCCGCTGGATGGCGAGGACGCAGTCACGCTGATCGCCAATGCGGATGCGGCGATGTATACGGCAAAAACCGAGGAGCGCAACACGATTCGCTTCTACAGTCCGCTGATGCACGTACATGCAAGCCGGCGGCTGCAGTTGGTTGCCGAGCTCCGCCAGGCACTGGTAAACGACGAGTTTCGGCTGGTCTACCAACCCAGCATAGAGTTGTCCACCGGGCGCATCGTTGCGGTAGAGGCATTGTTGCGCTGGCGACATCCCGAACGCGGTGATGTCATGCCGGCCGAGTTCATTCCGGTAGCTGAGAGCCTCGGCTTGATTCGGCGGATCGACGAATGGGTAATGCAGACCGCGTGTGCCCAGATCGAGGCATGGGACCAGACCAGCATGCCGCGTATTCGTGTGGCGGTAAATGTCTCGGCGCGCTGGTTCGGTCATCCGGCCTTTGTCGAAGCCGTGAGCCGCACTCTGCTGGCAAAGGCATTACCCGCCGATCGATTGTTACTTGAGATCACCGAGAGCGCCATGTTGCAGATGGGCGATGAAACCCAGCGGACGATGCGTGCATTGCATGCTTTGGGTATCGAGGTGGCAATCGATGATTTTGGTACCGGTTATTCGTCCATGGCCTATCTGAAATTGCCCGCGGTGGCTTATCTGAAAATCGATCGTACCTTCATTACCGGTCTACCGGGCAGTGCGAACGATGCGGCCATTGCCGAAGCGATGTTGGCGATGTCAAAGAGTCTAGGTTTGAAGACGATCGCCGAAGGTATCGAAACCGAGGCCCAGCATGAATTTCTGCTGCGGGCCGGGTGTATGGAAGGACAGGGCTACCTGTATTCGTATCCGCTTGAGGCGATCGAGATCGAACGCATGTTGGGTGCAAATGCCCCGCATACGTCGGCGAAACTCACCGTGGTGCCTCCCAGGCGTCAATAACGGATGCCGATACGAGTTTCCACGCCATTCCCTCTGCGGCACCAACGCAACATAGACGGGGCGTTCGACGCGTCCACTATGCCCAGGGGATCGCAGGCAAATTCTCCTCTTGGCTGGTGTCGCCAAGGCATTTACGACGCCAGGTGGGATTCCTGAAGTGGTGCACAATGGCGGTGCAGCCATTCAAGATCGGCGCCATCAAGCAGGGGGCTGAGCGCTGCGCGTACACCGGCATGGTAGTCATCGAGCCAGGCTCGCTCCTCGGGATTGAGCAAGCCCACGTTCAAAGCGCGGCGATCGAATGGACACAGGGTCAGGGTCTCGAAGGCGAGGAACTCGCCGAACTCGGTTTGTTCGGCTTCGACTACTACCGCCAGATTCTCATGCCGAATGCCATGGCGTGCAGGCTTGTAAAGGCCCGGTTCGATCGAGCTGATCATGCCCGCTTCCAGCGGCACCAGTGCGCCGCCAGTGACGGGTGGCCGGATGCCGTGCGGACCTTCGTGCACATTGAGGAAATAGCCTACGCCATGACCGGTGCCGTGGCCGTAATCCATCCCCGAGGCCCACAACGGCGCACGGGCCAGCGCATCGAGTTGGGGTCCGGTGGCGCCTTTCGGGAAGCGCGCGCGGGACAGTGCGATCATGCCTTTCATCACCAAAGTGGCATCACGTCGTTGCTCGGCCGTGGTGTCACCCAGTGCCAAGACCCTGGTGACGTCGGTTGTGCCACCTAGATACTGGCCGCCGGAGTCGACCAGTAGCAGGCCCTTGCGCTGCAGCGTGCTGTGCGCCTCCGGTGTGGCGCGGTAGTGTGGCAATGCGCCGTTGGCCTGATAGCCGGCGATGGTGGCAAAGCTCTCACCCACATGGTCGGGCTGGGCCGAGCGTTCTTCACGCAGCAGAGCATCGACATCGAGTTCGGTTTGGGTCATGCCCGCGGCGAGTCGATCTTCCAGGCGCCGGAAACCCCGTACCAGGGCGGCGCCATCACGGCGCATCACCTCCCGGATATGGTCCAGTTCTTTGGCGGTTTTGCAGGCCTTGAACGCAGTCGATGGGTTGGCTGCCTCAATCAGGCGTACCTGGGGACGGATCGCAGCGGCCACGGCACAGACAACGCGACTGCTGTCGAGCAATAGTGCATCGGCGGCACCGAGCTCGGCGAGCGCATCGGTTACCGTGGCGTAGTCGGCGAGGCGTACGCCGTCTGCTGCCAGTGCATGAACCACGTGATCACTGAGCTTTCCGCGATCAACAAACAGGGTGGCATGGCCCTCGACGCCGATCAGCAGATGTGCCAGAAAGACCGGATTGCACTCTACATCCGAGCCGCGCAGGTTGGTTAACCATGCGATGTCATCGAGGCTCGATAGCAGATGGTGTGTGGCGCCGAGTTTGCGCAAGCGCGTTCGCAGCCTTGCAAGCTTCTCCGCCCGGGCGATGCAGGCATATGCGATCGAATGTTCGGTCACGGGTGCCTTGGGCAGTGCGGGGCGATCCTTCCAGATGACCGCTACCAGATCGAGGTCGGTCCGTAGTTTGGCGCCGACTTCTTCCAACAAGAGGACGATGCGCCGCTGCGTTGCCACGGCCATGCTGTCACCGGCTACGGCGACGATGTCACCATCGTGCAAATGCTGCTGCAGCCAGGTCAGGTGCTCGGGGGCATAGGATACCCGCTGCTTCATCAGCACCACGCCGGTCCCGGCGAGCTGCTGTTCAGCTTGAGCGAAGTAGCGCGAGTCCGTCCATACACCGGCATGATTCGCGGTGACCAGCAAGATACCTGCCGAGCCGGTGAAGCCGGAAAGCCATTCACGGGCCGCCCAATGGGCGGGCAGGTATTCCGAGAGGTGCGGATCGGCGGAAGGAACCAGGCAAGCTGCCACGTCGTGTTCTTGCATGGCGTGGCGAAGCGCGGTGATGCGATCGAAAATAACGTTGTTCATTGCAGCTATGTTAGCAGCGGCACGAAGGATCATTCATCGTCAGCGCAGACCCTTGTCGCAGGCCGCCTGCCGAACTGCAGCCGGGTCATCAGAGTGCCGCTTCACGGCAATATACGGCAACGTGGGCTGGCAGGAAGCGGGTATCCCTGGGCGACCCGGGGGCGTGCCCGGGATTCACAATGCCCCCCCGACATCGAAGCTACATCCACTGCGGAAGCGGGTTGTCGAACGCCTCGCGATGCCGCTGCTAAGCCATTTATAGCCCCGGCTGGGGTTTGTAGTGTGAATGACGGCATGCGGATCGCGGTTTACAGCTCGCAGCTGGCGCGTTCTCCCGCTAAAATACCGATTTCCAGCACGGCTGTTTTCCATGACCCCCCTGATTTTCGTCACCGGCGGTGTGGTGTCCTCGCTTGGCAAGGGCATTGCTGCAGCCTCGCTCGCTTCCATTCTTGAAGCGCGCGGGCTCTCGGTCACCATGATGAAGCTCGATCCCTATATCAATGTGGATCCGGGCACCATGAGTCCTTTCCAGCACGGCGAGGTCTACGTGACCGACGATGGCGCGGAAACCGACCTCGACCTCGGTCATTACGAGCGTTTCGTGCGTACGCGTCTAGCCGGCAAGAACTCCATTACCACCGGCAAGATCTACGAAAGCGTGATCCGTAAGGAACGCCGTGGTGATTACCTTGGGGCCACCGTGCAGGTGATTCCCCATATCACCGACGAAATCAAGCACTGCATCCACGAAGCGACGCGGGGCTACGATGTTGCGCTGGTGGAGATCGGCGGCACGGTGGGCGACATCGAGTCGCTGCCGTTCCTCGAGGCCATCCGTCAGCTGCGCATCGAGCATGGCCCGGAAAAGGTGGTGTTCATGCACCTGACCCTGGTGCCGTATATCAAGGCGGCAGGTGAAATCAAGACCAAGCCGACCCAGCATTCGGTCAAGGAGTTACGCTCGATCGGCATCCAGCCGGACATTTTGCTGTGCCGCTGCGAGCAACCGTTGCCGGATGGTGAACGGCGCAAGATTGCCTTGTTCACCAACGTGCCGGAGCAGGCGGTCATCAGTGCAGCCGACGTGGACGTTATCTACAAGCAGCCGTTGTGGCTGCACCAGCAAGGGTTGGACGATATCGTGGTCAAACGTCTTGCGCTCGATGCGAAGCCGGCGGATCTTTCCGCGTGGCAACGCACCGTGGACGCCGTGGAAAATCCTAAGGACGAAATCACCGTCGCTATCGTCGGCAAGTACGTCGAGCATAAGGATGCCTACAAGTCGTTGGGCGAGGCCTTGCGGCATGGCGGCATCAAGCAGATGACGCGAGTGAACCTGGCCTGGGTCGACTCCGAGCAGGTTGAGGCGGAGGGTGCCGCTGAGACGCTTGGCACGGCGGATGCGATCCTGGTGCCAGGCGGCTTCGGCAAGCGCGGTTTCGAGGGCAAGGTGCTCGCTGCACGGTATGCGCGCGAGCACGGCGTGCCGTATTTCGGGATCTGTTACGGCATGCATGCTGCGGTGATCGATTTCGCCCGCAACGTGGCTGGCCTGTCAGGCGCCGACTCCAGTGAAAATGACCGCAACACTCCCGATCCGGTGATTGCGCTGATCACCGAATGGACCACCGCCGCCGGCGAAATCGAGCAGCGCTCCGAGCGTTCCGATCTGGGCGGTACCATGCGTCTTGGTGCCCAGGAGTGCCGTCTCAAGACTGGCACGCTGGCACGTGAGCTGTATGGTCAGGAGGTGGTACGCGAACGTCATCGGCATCGCTACGAGTTCAACAACCGCTACCGTCAGGCGTTCGAGGATCTGGGGCTGGTGGTTTCAGGCAAATCGATGGATGACTTGCTGGTGGAAATCGTTGAGCTGCCGCAGCAAAAGCACCCGTGGTTCCTCGGTTGCCAGGCGCATCCGGAGTTCACCTCGACACCGCGCGATGGCCATCCCTTGTTCATCGGCTTTGTGCGGGCCGCGCGCGAATACAAGGCGGTGCGCGATGGGGAACGGTTGGCGCGGGAGCATGTGGCATGAAATTGTGTGGTTTCGAGGTCGGACTGGATCGTCCCCTGTTCCTGATCGCCGGTCCCTGCGTGGTCGAGTCCGAGCAGTTGCAACTGGACACCGCCGGCACGCTGAAGGAAATCACCGCGCAGCTCGGCATCAAGTTCATCTTCAAGTCCAGCTTCGACAAGGCCAACCGTTCATCCGCCCAGAGCTTCCGCGGGCCAGGCATGGAAGAGGGATTGCGCATTCTCGCGGAGGTGAAGCGGCAGATCGGTGTGCCGCTACTGACCGATGTGCACGAATACTCGCCACTGGCGGAGGTCGCTGCGGTGGTCGACGTGCTGCAGACGCCAGCCTTCCTGTGCCGGCAAACCGACTTCATCCAGAACGTGGCGCGTGCCGGCAGGCCGGTGAACATCAAGAAGGGCCAATTCCTCGCGCCGTGGGACATGAAACATGTGGTGGCCAAGGCCAAGGCCGTCGGCAACGAGCAAATCATGGTTTGCGAGCGCGGCGCCAGCTTTGGTTACAACAATCTGGTGTCGGACATGCGCTCGCTTAGCGTGATGCGTGAAACCGGGTGTCCGGTGGTATTCGACGCTACCCATTCGGTACAGCTACCGGGAGGGCAAGGTGCCAGTTCCGGCGGTCAGCGCGAATTCGTGCCGGTATTGGCGCGTGCTGCCGTGGCGGCGGGCGTGGCCGGGATTTTCGCCGAGACCCATCCTGATCCGGCCAAGGCCTTGTCCGACGGCCCGAATGCGTGGCCACTGGACAAGATGGCGGCGCTGCTGGAAACCTTGCTGGAGCTGGATGCGGTCACCAAACGGCATGGCTTTCTGGAACACGAGCTGTAACCCGTAGGAGCGCACCTTGTGCGCGATGGCTCTTGCAGCCGCCGTGAGCAGAGCATTCGCGCTCACGGTGCACTCCTACCGCAACAATCGATGCCACTCACTCAAACGACGGACGACCATGACCACACAAATCACCCGTATCCACGCCCGCGAAATCCTCGATTCGCGAGGCAACCCCACACTGGAGGCCGAAGTTACCCTGGCTGGCGGCGGCTTCGGCCGCGCCGCGGTGCCGAGTGGCGCCTCTACGGGTTCGCGTGAGGCCGTGGAGCTGCGTGATGGCGACAAGTCACGCTACGGCGGCAAGGGCGTGAAGAACGCGGTGGCCAACGTCAACGGCGTGATCGCCGCTGCACTGGAGGGTTTCGATGCGGTCGACCAACACGGTCTGGATACCAAGCTGATTGCGCTGGACGGTACCCCGAACAAAGGCAAGCTGGGAGCGAATGCGTTGCTCGGTGTGTCCATGGCCGCGGCCCATGCCGTAGCCAATTCACGTGACGAGCCGTTGTGGAACTACCTCTCGCATGGCAAGCCCGGCGCACTGCCGGTGCCGATGATGAACATCATCAACGGCGGCGAGCACGCGGACAACAACATCGACGTGCAGGAGTTCATGGTGTTGCCGGTGGGCTTGCCGAACTTCGCCGAGGCATTGCGCTCCGGTGCGGAAATCTTCCACGCGCTGAAGAGTGTGCTCAAAGGCAAGGGGTTGAACACTGCCGTCGGCGACGAGGGGGGCTTTGCACCGAATCTGCGCTCCAACATCGAAGCACTCGACACCATCCTCGAGGCGGTCAACAAGACCGGCTACAAGATCGGCAGCGAGATCCTGCTGGGCCTGGATGCCGCCAGTTCGGAGTTCTACAAGGACGGCAAGTACGACCTTGCTGGCGAGGGCAAGAAATACAGCTCGGCCGAGTTCGTCGACCTGCTGGCCAGTTGGGCGAAGCAGTACCCGATCATCACCATTGAGGATGGCATGGCCGAGGGTGACTGGGACGGCTGGAAACTGCTGACGGAGAAAATCGGTGACCGTATCCAGGTGGTTGGTGACGACCTGTTTGTCACCAACCCGGCGATCTTCCGCGAAGGTATCGAGAAGCATATTGCCAACTCGATCCTGATCAAGGTCAACCAGATCGGCACCTTGTCCGAAACGCTCGAGGCGATCGCGATGGCCGATGCGGCGAAATATTCAGCGGTGATCTCGCATCGCTCCGGTGAAACCGAGGACACCACCATCGCCGACATTGCAGTGGCGACCACGGCGACCCAGATCAAGACCGGTTCGCTGTGCCGCAGCGACCGAGTAGCGAAGTACAATCAGCTGTTGCGTATCGAGGAGCAGCTCGGCGGTGTGGCGCGCTACGCCGGACGCAATGCATTCCCCAATCTGACCGCTCTTCTGGGCTGAGCGGCAGGCCACCATGCTGCGCTGGATTGCCCTTGTCCTGATTGTGATCCTGATCGGTCTGCAGCTGAGGCTGTGGTTGGGCAATGGCAGCATGCATGAGGTGAATGCCTTGCGGGTAGCGGTGAAAAAACAGTCGGACGAAAACGCCCGGCTGAGCGCGCGCAACGAGGCGCTGGGTGCCGATGTGGTGGATCTCAAGCATGGCGAGCAGGCGGTCGAGGCACGAGCGCGGACCGAGCTTGGCCTGATCAAGCCAGGCGAAATCTTCTATCAGGTGGTCGAAAAGCCGGCCGATGCCAGTAGCTCGCCTCCGCCGCCTCCGCCGGCCACGCCACCACCGGGCACGCCCTCGCTGGGTACACCATGACAGCCTCGATGCTGTGGTGTGTCGTGCCCGCGGCAGGTCGTGGGACGCGGGTGGGGGGCGATTGCCCCAAGCAGTATTTGCCGCTGGCAGGTCAGCCGATGATTCGGCATACGTTGCGACGGCTGGCTGAGCATCCGCGGATTGCCGGCTTGCTGGTGACCTTGGGGGCGGATGACCGTTATTGGCCCGGGTATCAGACGATCAATGGCAAGCCGGTACAGGTGGCCGTCGGCGGCGCGCAACGCAGCGATTCGGTACTGGCAGGGGTGGATGCGCTACCGGCGACGGTGGGTGCCGAAGCGTTCGTGCTGATCCACGATGCCGCGCGACCGTGCGTGCGCCTGACAGACATCGATCGTCTCATCGAAGCCGCCGGAGCGCTGGACGGAGGGCTGCTCGGTGCGCCGTTGCGCGATACTCTCAAGCGGGCGGATACGGCGTCCCGCAGCGAGCTGACTGAACCACGCGATCACCGCTGGCGGGCGTTCACACCACAGATGTTCCGGCGCGGCCAGCTTTCGGCGGCCTTGCGCGAGGCGACGCGACGTGGAATACAGGTCAGCGACGAGGCGATGGCGATGGAGCTAGCCGGTTTCGCGCCGTTGCTAGTCGAAGGTGCGGAGGACAATATCAAGATAACCACGGCGGCGGATTTTGCGCTGGCGGAGTTCCTGTTAGACAGAACTGCCGAATGAGGCAGACACGCCGGGGGATGGCGCGATGAGAATTGGCCAAGGGTTCGATGTGCACGCGTTTGACGAGGGTGACCATGTCATGCTCGGCGGCGTGCGCGTGCCGTATCACCGCGGGGTGAGGGCGCATTCGGATGGTGACGTGGCGATCCACGCGCTGTGCGATGCCATTTTCGGCGCCCTGGCCGTGGGTGATATCGGCCAGCATTTTCCCCCTTCCGACGAGCGCTGGCGCGACGTCGAAAGCCGACAGTTTCTAAGGCATGCGGCGATGCTGATGAGGCAACACGGGTATGCGCTTGGCAACGCGGACATCATGGTGATCTGCGAGGCCCCCAAGGTGGGCCCGCATGTGCAGGCAATGCGTGAATGCCTGGCGGCTGACCTTGCCTGCGGCATCGATCGGATCAGCATCAAGGCCACGACGACCGAGAAGCTCGGCTTCTGCGGGCGTGGCGAAGGTCTGGCGGCGCAGGCCTGCGTGTTGCTGGAGCGCGGGTGAGCGATAGCGAGCCCCGTGGTTCGGCCAGCCGGCTGCATGAACAGCTGGAAGAGATCACGCGGCTGCTGCATCGGCACGAAGCCGGTGCGCAGGTCGAGCCTGAGCTGCAGCAGCGGCTGCAGCAGCTGCATCCGGCCGATATCGCATTCATCCTCGAGTCCTTGCCGCTGGATGAGCGGCTGGCCATCTGGCTGCGGGTAAGAGCCGATCGCGACGGCGATATTCTGCTCGAGGTCTCCGACGCGGTACGTGAGTCGCTGATCGCGGATATGGATCAACGCGAGATCATGGCGGCGGTGGAGCCGCTGGACGCCGACGAACTGGCTGATCTGGTCGAGGACTTGCCGTCCGAGGTATTGCCCGAGCTGATGGCCAGTCTCGGGGCGCAGCAACGCGAACGGGTGCAGTCTGCGCTGTCATGGAAAGAGGACCAGCTCGGCGCGCTGATGGACTTCGAGATGGTCACCATCAGTGAGGACGTGAGCCTGGAAACAGTGCTGCGCAATCTGCGCCGCTTCGACGAATTGCCGACCCAGACCGACAAGCTGTTCGTGGTAAATCACGACAACCTGCTCACCGGCGTGTTGCCGTTGCACTGGCTGCTGGTCAATTAGCCGCAGCGCATGGTCAGCGAGGTGATGGCGCCGGACGTCAACACCTTCCATCCGGCGGACGATGCCTACGACGTGGCCCAGGCGTTCGAGCGCTACGATCTGGTGACCGCGCCGGTGGTGGATGAATGGGGACATCTGATCGGTCGCATTACGGTCGATGCGATGGTCGATGTGATCCGCGAGGAGAGCGACAGCGAAGTACTCAGCCGTGGCGGCTTGCGCGAGGAGGAGGACATCTTCGCCTCGGTGTGGAAGTCGGTGCAGAACCGCTGGGCGTGGCTGGCGATCAACCTGATGACGGCGTTCATCGCCTCGCGGGTCATCGACCTGTTCGAGGGTTCGATCCGCCAGCTGGTGGCGCTGGCAGCGTTGATGCCGATCGTCGCCGGCATCGGTGGCAACTCCGGCAATCAGACCACGACGATGATTGTGCGGGCGCTCGCACTCAAGCAGATCACCGCCGAAAGTGCCAGACGACTGTGGGGCAAGGAGCTGGTGGTGGCCTTGTTCAACGGCGTGGTCTGGGGTGGGGTGATCGGTTGCGTAGCGTGGTGGCTGTATGGGAACTGGGCGCTTGGCCTGGTGATGATGGTGGCGATGACATTGAACCTGCTGCTGGCCGCCCTGTGTGGGGTAGGCATACCGGTGTTGATGACCAAGCTTGGTCGCGATCCGGCGCTGGGGTCCAGCGTATTGATCACGGCGATGACCGACAGCGGTGGTTTTCTGATCTTTCTCGGCCTGGCGACACTGTTTCTGATGTGATGTGGTTTCAAACAACCTGAAAGCCGGCATGGCCGGTGGAGTGCAATGTCCGAATCCGATACCGAACCCAGCTTGCTGCCTTATGCCTACGGCAAACCACCTTTGCAGGCGCGCCTGCGTGAGGCGCCCGAGGATTTTCGGGTCGAGGAAATCCTTGGCTACGACGCCGATGGCAAGGGTGAGCATGTGTTGCTGTGGGTGGAAAAGCGCGGTGCCAATACCGACTGGGTGGCGCGCGAACTGGCAAAGTTTGCCGGCGTTCCGTCCGTTGCGGTGGGTTATGCCGGGATGAAGGATCGCCACGCGGTAACCCGCCAGACGTTCTCGGTGCAGATGGCTGGGCGCGCGGATCTGGACTGGTCGACCTTTCCTCACGCGGAGGTCAATGTGCTGGCGGCAACCCGCCATTCGCGCAAGCTCAAGCGTGGTGCGCTGCGTGGAAACCGGTTCGTACTGGTGTTGCGTGAGGTCCAGGGGGATCGCGTAGTCGCAGAGAACGTACTGACGCAGATTGCTGCCCGTGGCGTGCCCAACTACTACGGCGAGCAGCGGTTCGGGCGCGAAGGCGGCAATGTTGCCCAGGCGCGGGCAATGTTTGCGGGACGCCGGGTTGAGCGCGACAAGCGTTCCATGTTGCTGTCAGCAGCACGCTCGCAGATCTTCAACAAGGTCCTGGCGACACGAGTCGAGCGCGGCGCATGGGATACCCCGCTGGACGGGGAAATCTGGGCGCTCGCCGGCTCACGCTCGTGGTTCGGTCCGGAGCCCTTCAGCGAGGTGTTGGCCGAACGCCTGGCAAGGGCCGACATTCATCCCTCCGGACCGTTGTGGGGGCGTGGCGAGCCGCCCACCGAAGGCGAGGCCGGGGCGCTGGAGCGTGAGGTCGGTGCGCTCTGCAACGACCTGGCCGAAGGTCTGGCGGCAGCCCGCATGGATCAGGAGCGTCGATCGTTGCGACTGATGCCGCAGGACCTGAAATGGCGCTGGCTTGACGACAACGCGCTGGAGTTGGTCTTTGAACTTCCCGCCGGAGCCTATGCCACGGTAGTGGTGCGCGAACTGGCACAGACGTCGTAGAAATCGCTCGTGCCATGGGTATCAGCCCTTGAGCAAGACAATGACCGCGCCGGTACCGCCTTGTGCCGGGCGCGCCGAGGCAAACGCAATCACATCATCGCGGTGACGCAGCAGGCGGTCCGTCAACCCCTTCAATACCGGTCCTGCTGCGCGTGAGCGCAGGCCCTTGCCGTGGACGATGCGCACGCAGCGACGACCGCGTAGCTTTGCCTCGGCCAGGAAACTGACGATGCTGGCCTGCGCGGCGGCAATGTTCATCCGGTGAAGGTCAAGATCATCCTGCACACTGAATTGGCCGCGCTTGAGTTGACGCAGCACGCGCGGCGGGTAGCCGCTACGCAGGTAACTGAGTTCCTCGCCGACTTCCATCCAGGCCGGATCGAATTGCAGCGTGAGCAATTCGCCCGGCACCGCGGCTTCGTCGGCCTCCAGCATATGAGGGTGCGGAGCAGGGCGGTCACGGTGCGGTGCGGCTGCGGACGGTTCAAGTCGGCGAATCTCCCCGATAGCGTCGCGAAACAGGCGGCGGTCGTCCTCGTTGACCGGTTCGGGCGGTTTGCGCTTCATGCCGCCATGCTACCCAATGAGCGTGTATCCCGGTCAATCCACTGGATCGACATCGCGTGGCATGAAACAGTGCTTGCGCTCGGGTAGACTTCAGGGATCGAACACTGGCTTGGGCCTGCTGTTCGCGGTCAATTTTCGACGGAGCATCATGCGAGTTCTGGTAAGCAACGATGATGGCGTGGACGCACCGGGCATCCGTGTACTCGCCGAATGTCTGGGTGCAGTCGGCGACGTGACCGTGGTAGCACCCGATCGAGATCGCTCCGGTGCGAGCAACTCCCTGACCCTGGATGCGCCGTTGCGCGTCTTGCCGATGGGTGGCGGCTACTATCGAGTGGCCGGCACGCCGACCGATTGTGTGCATCTGGCGCTGGCGGGTTTGCTTGACGAAGAGCCGGATATCGTGGTTTCCGGTATCAATAACTCGGCCAATCTCGGGGACGACGTGATCTATTCGGGCACCGTTTCCGCCGCGATGGAGGGTCGTTTTCTGGGGTTGCCAGCCATCGCGGTGTCCCTGGTAAGCCAGGATCACAAGGGTGTGCATTACGACTCGGCGGCGAAGGCAGTATTGCTGTTGATGCAGCGGTTGCTGGTCGATCCGTTGCCGGCCGACACGATCCTCAACGTCAATGTGCCGGATCGCTCATGGGAGGACATCGCGGGTTTCGAAGTGACGCGGCTGGGGCGTCGTCACCGTTCGGCGCCGTGTATCGCCCAGACCGATCCGCGGGGACGGCCGATCTGGTGGATCGGACCCGCCGGCGAAGTGGATGATGCGGGCCCCGGCACCGATTTCCATGCGGTACGCCATGGCTTCGTATCGGTCACGCCGATTCACGTCGACCTGACCCGGTTTCAGGCGCTGGAGAAGGTCAGCAGCTGGATGCAGGCCTTGAGTGCGGACATGGTGGCAGGACGCGCCAGCAGCGACGAGGCGGCCTGAGCGATGAATGTCTATCCCTTGCCCAGTGCCGAACTCCGAGGTGAAGGCATGACATCGCAACGGGCTCGCGACCGCCTGGCGGCGAGTCTGCAGGAGGGTGGGATCCGTGATCCGCGGGTGATCGAGGTCATCCGCAATACACCGCGCCATCACTTCATCGACCAGGCGCTGCATTCGCGTGCCTACGAAAATACCGCATTACCGATTGGCCACGGTCAGACCATATCCCAGCCCTGGGTTGTCGCCCGGATGACCGAAGCCCTGCTGGAGCAGGCGGACGGCCCCCCGCGTGTTCCGCAAAAAGTGCTGGAGATTGGCACCGGCTCGGGTTATCAGGCTGCTGTACTTGCGGCCTTGGTGCCGCAGCTGTTCACAGTGGAACGAATCGAGGAGCTGCTGCGTCAGGCACGCCGACGTTTTCGCCAACTGGGTTTGACCAACCTGCGCACCAAACATGACGATGGCAAGCTGGGTTGGCCGGAGGAGGCGCCGTTCGATGCGATCATCCTCACGGCCGCGGGTGACACCGTTCCGACCCGGATTCTGGACCAGCTGAGCCCTTCCGGCGTGCTGGTTGCGCCGGTGGGCTCACCGAGCCGGCAGACGCTGATTCGCATGCGTGGCGACGGGCACGGCGATTTCATTCAGGAAGAGCTTGGTGCGGTAAGTTTCGTACCGCTGCTGGGTGGGATCGGTTGATGCGTCTTTTCGGGAGTCTCTATGCGCGCACCTTGGTGTGGGCGCGGCACCCCAGGGCGGTTCACTATCTGTGCGGTTTGAGCTTTATCGAGGCGTTCATCTTTCCGATCATGCCGGAAGTGATGCTGGCACCGATGATGCTGGGTAAGCGCCACAAGGCTTTTTTCTACGCCAATATCTCGTTATTGTTTTCGCTGATCGGGGCGTTGGTCGGTTATGCGCTGGGACACTGGGCCTATGAGGCGGTGAAGCCGCTGTTCAGTACCGGCATGCAGCAGACCATCACGTTATGGGTTGAAAACCTGCGAACCGACATGCGCCAGCACTGGCTGGCGATGCTGGGGGCGCTGGTGCTGGCCGCGTTGCAGCCGGTGATCCCGATGAAATTCGTCACCTGGGCGGCGGGCATCGTCGGTGTCCCAGTGCTGCCCTTTCTCGCTTGCATTACGGTAGGTCGTGGCAAGCGGGTGTGGCTGATGGCTCTGCTGATTCGTTTGTTCGGCGAACGTGCCGAACAGATCCTGCACAAGTACGTTGAATGGATCGGGTGGGCCGCACTGGGGTTGATCGGTCTTTTGGCGACCTGGTTGTGGTTGCGATGAGGCCGGTCGGGGTGGCGTCGCATCACATGAAAATAGGGAGTGGTCCCGGTATTCTGAAGGTCATGAAGCGATTTTACCGACCCGCGCTGCTCGCTGCCTCCACCTTGTTGCTGGCGGCCTGCGGCACCATGCGCAGTTCGGTATCCGTGGAGCCGGCGTCGGGAGGCCGCCGCCCGGTCTCTGCCGAGCGCTATCGCGCGCCCATCAAGACGGGTTCGTATGTCGTGGTCAAGGGCGATACGCTGTATTCCATTGCGTTCCGAGGCGGCGTCGATTTTCGTGATCTCGCGCGCTGGAACCGCATCCAGCCGCCATACACGATATGGCCCGGGCAACGGCTGCGACTTTCCGCACCAGCGAGCACCGCGTCCTCACCGGTAGGCATGGCGGCGTCCCCTGCATTCAAACCGATCACGAAGACGGCCCCCCAAACGTTACCAACCCGGGTGCCTTCCGTGGCTGCTGCGCCCTCGGTAGTGGTTCCCGCAGCGGGGCATGCTGCCACATCTGCCACGGCGCGGACATCTAGTGCAGCGACCGGTCCTTCCCGTTCGATAAGTGGCGTGACGTGGCGCTGGCCGGCGGATGGCCGCACCCTCAAGGGCTTCAAGAGCAGTGACGCCATTCCAGGCATTGAAATTGCGGGAAAATCCGGTGATCCGGTGCGAGCGGCAGCCGACGGTGTGGTGGTCTACAGTGGCAACGGCCTGGTCGGTTACGGCGAGCTGGTAATCATCAAGCACAACGACAGCTTTCTGTCGGCTTACGGCCACAATCGCAAGCGACTTGTGAAAGAAGGGCAGCGGGTCAGAGCGGGTGAGGAAATTGCCGAGATGGGTTCCACCGGTGCTTCGCGCACCGAGCTGGAATTTCAGATTCGCAAGAATGGCAATCCGGTGGATCCGCTGGACTATCTGCCTTCACGCTGAACATGTAACCCGCCAGGCTTTCGTCCTTTGGCAGTCTTTATGTTTTTGACGGCAAGATGAAACCGGCCACTACTCGGCGGCCTTCGCTCGCCAGAAGGTTGTAAGTACGTGCGGCAGCGGCATTGTCCATCACTTCGATGCCGACCTGCTGGCGCAGAAAACCGGCCAGGAACGCCGCAGCTGGAAATATTTGCCGCCGCCCGGTACCGAGGATCACCAGTTCCGGTTGCAGCGCCTGCAGGGAGGCGACATGACTGGCATCAAGTGTGCGCGCATCGTCGATCGGCCAGTTTTCGATGATCCCGTCCGGTGACAGCAGGAAACTCCGGTTCAGTTTCCGGTCCACCACCACGATATGATCGACCTCGACACGACGCACGAAAACATATCCGTCCGGGCGATCCAGCGACAGATCCATCAGTCCGACCCTAGCGGGGCAGGGCGAGCTTGGGCTCGTCCTCGTTGCGACGGTACAGCACGATGACATGGCCGATCAGGTGAATCTTCTCGGCCCGCGTGCTTTCGAGCAGCACCTCGATTTGCTGCTGGCGTTCATCTTTATCGGCGCCAGAAAGTTTGACCTTTACCAGCTCATGCTGGCTCAGCGCCAAATCGAGTTCTTTGGCAACTGCGGCCGTGGCGCCCTTCGCGCCAAGCAGGACGACGGGTTTCAGGTTGTGAGCCAGGCTACGCAGATAGCGGATTTGCGAGGATGACAGAGGCATGCGCTGCGTGCTCGATTCGCGATGAGGGGACCGGTAAGAGTATCATGGCAGCCTGACAACAGCGCGAAAACATCCCACGTTCACCGACAGCCGTCCATGCTGGCCGTCACCCGGCGGTGTTTCGGCTGCTTTTTCACCCCCTCCTCCCCCCATTCCCTCTACTTGCCGGATCGTTACCAATCATGAGTCGCAGTAAAAGCAGCGCCGGCTGGCTGCGTGAACACTTCAACGATGTGTATGTAAAGAAGGCGCAGGCCGAGGGCTTGCGTTCGCGTGCGGTATACAAGCTGGAGGAGTTGATTGAACGGGATCGTTTGCTCAAGCCTGGCATCAATGTCGTGGATCTGGGAGCGGCGCCCGGCAGCTGGTCGCAGTTGGTGCGCCAACGAATGGGCGATAGCGGCAAGGTTTTTGCGCTGGATATCCTGCCGATGCAAAGTATTGCGGGGGTGGAGTTCCTGCAGGGCGATTTTCGTGAAGAGTCGGTGTTGCGCGAGCTGGAGGGGCGGCTGGAGGGATGCACGCTGGATCTTGTACTGTGCGATCTGGCCCCCAATATGAGTGGTGTGGCATTGGCCGATCAGATACGTGCGATGGATCTGGCCGAGTTGGCACTCGATTTTAGCCGGCATTGGCTCAGGCCGGGTGGCTCGTTCCTGATCAAATTGTTTCAGGGAGTGGGCTTTGATGACTACCTGCGCAGCTTGCGCGCGGACTTTACCCGCGTAACCATGCGTAAACCTAAGGCCTCGCGCGCGCGTTCGCGGGAGGTGTACGCACTGGCGGTGGGGCTCAAACCCTCCGCGGTGAAACCGGGCGAGAACCGTGCATGAATGAGACAGCGAAAAACGTATTGCTCTGGGTAATTATTGCGGTAGTTCTTTTCACCGTATTCCAGAGCCTGAATCCGCACGGTGCTGCGTCATCGAGCCTGCCGTACAGCTCCTTTGTGCAAAGCGTGGACAGCGGCAACGTAGCGACAGCCAATATCAGCGCCGATCAACCGGCCAAGATCAGTGGCAAGTTGAAGGACGGCAGTGCCTTCCGTACCGTCGCACCGATGCTGGGCTTTTCCACCAACGCGGTGGTCAAGCAGATGCAGGACAAGGGTGTCGAGGTGCGTCAGGAGCCTTCCGAGGGCTTTTCGTTGATCGGCTTGCTGGTCAGCTGGCTCCCGGTGTTGCTGATCGTTGGCGTCTTCATCTGGTTCATGCGCCAGATGCAATCCGGTGGTGGCGGCGGTCGTGGCGCCATGAGTTTCGGCCGCTCGCGGGCCAAGTTACAGGGCGAGGATCAGGTCAAGGTCAATTTCAGCGACGTCGCCGGTTGCGATGAGGCCAAGGAGGAGGTTGGCGAACTGGTCGAGTTCCTGCGTGACCCGGGCCGGTTCCAGGCCTTGGGCGGCAAGATTCCGCGCGGCGTGCTGATGGTCGGCCAGCCGGGTACCGGCAAGACCTTGCTGGCAAAGGCGATTGCCGGAGAGGCCAAGGTTCCTTTTTTCGCAATTTCCGGTTCCGACTTTGTCGAAATGTTCGTCGGTGTGGGCGCCAGTCGCGTGCGTGACATGTTCGAACAGGCCAAGAAGCACGCCCCATGCATCATCTTCATCGACGAGATCGACGCCGTGGGTCGTCACCGCGGCGCCGGTCTGGGCGGCGGTCACGACGAGCGTGAGCAGACGCTCAACCAGCTGTTGGTGGAGATGGATGGTTTCGAGGGTACCGAGGGAGTCATCGTGATCGCCGCCACAAATCGCCCTGACGTGCTCGATCCGGCGCTGCTGCGACCCGGGCGATTCGATCGTCAGGTGGTGGTGGGTTTGCCCGATGTGCGGGGCCGCGAGCAGATTCTGAAAGTGCACATGCGCAAGGTGCCCATTTCTTCCGACGTCAACGCGATGACGATCGCCCGGGGAACTCCGGGGTTTTCGGGGGCCGATTTGGCGAACCTCGTCAATGAGGCGGCGCTGTTTGCAGCTCGCGAGAACGCCCGCGAAGTTCGCATGGTTCATCTGGACAAGGCACGTGACAAAATCCTGATGGGTGCCGAGCGGCGCTCGATGGCCATGAGCGAGGACGAAAAGAAGCTCACGGCTTACCACGAGGCTGGTCATGCGATTGTCGGGCGCCTGGTGCCCGAGCACGACCCTGTCTACAAGGTGACGATCATTCCGCGCGGTCGTGCCTTGGGCGTGACGATGTATCTTCCCGAGGGCGACAAGTACAGCGTCAATCGGGTGGCTATCCTGTCGCAGCTGTGTTCGCTGTACGGCGGTCGCGTCGCCGAGGAGTTGATCTTCGGTGCCGACAAGGTCACTACCGGTGCTTCCAACGACATCGAGAGGGCGACCAAGATGGCACGGAACATGGCGACCAAGTGGGGCCTGTCTGACGAGCTTGGACCGATCACCTACGGCGAGGACGAAGACGAGGTGTTTCTGGGTCGTTCGGTAACCCAGCACAAAAGCATCTCCAATGAGACCGCCAGCAAGATCGATGAGGTGGTGCGAGGGATCCTTGATCGCGCGTACGCGCGTAGCAAGGAGTTGCTGACGACGAACATCGACAAACTGCATACGATGGCTGAATTGTTGCTGCAGTACGAAACCATCGACGCGCACCAGATCGACGACATCATGGCCGGGCGCGAACCGGGACCGCCTGCGGACTGGACCAAGAACGCGAATACCAGCAGTACACCACCGCCACCGCCACCGAAGAGCGATGCGGGTTCGACGGTGGGCAAGGTCGGTGACCCTGCCGCCGCACAAAATCGCGCACCCCACGATTGATCGCGGCCGTAGCCATGTATCGATGGCCACAGAGGCTCCCGGAGGTCGCGTATGCGCATCGGGGGGGGGGGCTGAGCGGAACTGAAGCGCTACAGGGCGTCTGTTCAGCGCGTGAGGGTTGCGTGCGCCGCGAGTGCTCGTCCATGCAGAGGTCATTGATGCGCGCGCGACGATGCGCGCGCGACGCCCCGTGCCGCCAGCTTGAGCGGTTTTGCTGCGGCTGATATGCGAGGCGACGCGAGTGGGTTTGGCGTGAAGGAATCGAGTGACCCGTGAAATTTTTCACGAAAAGTGTTGACGCATGAGGTCGGAGTCTGAATAATTCCGCTTCTTGCTTGACCACGTTGATGCTTCGGCTTCCCGCGGAAAGGCAGAAACTTTTTCAGTGCGCCCGTAGCTCAGTTGGATAGAGTACCTGGCTACGAACTAGGTGGTCGGGAGTTCGAATCTCTCCGGGCGCACCATTTTACAAAGCGAGGCCGGGGTGTCCCTGCACCCCGTCTTGTTTTCACCGGAAGGTCTTTTCTGTTCGGCGAAAACGGTAATTCAGATGTAAGGTGTGCTTCGTACGGATTGACTGGACTTGGCGTCACCCCTAACATTCGCAGGCTTCGATGAATTGAAGTGTTCGATGAGTCAACGCGGGGTATAGCTCAGTCTGGTAGAGCGTTGCGTTTGGGACGCAAAAGTCGGGGGTTCGAATCCCTCTGCCCCGACCAGTACGCGCTCTGACGTCGTGACTGCGCTTGTAGCTCAACCGGATAGAGCATCGGCCTTCTAAGCCGACGGTTGCAGGTTCGAGTCCTGTCGGGCGCACCAGTTTCAAGATTTATGGTGGGTGTAGCTCAGCTGGTTAGAGTCCCGGATTGTGATTCCGGTTGTCGTGGGTTCGAATCCC
>JASBTI010000036.1 GCA_030148505.1 Rhodanobacter sp. | reverse complement strand
AGCATCAATAGCATCATGCATGAAGGCGGCAGCGGCCGATCCGCTGTGGGTGTGAGAGCTTTCAGCTTATCCGCCGTTTGCCGCCTTCACCTATCTCGTTATTCGTCAACACGATCTTTCCCGCTTTCCCGCGATGAACCTTTTTTATGGTTCTTCGCGGTTAAGCGGGAAAGACAGTACCGCCGCATTTACTCACTTCTCGCTCCTCTACGCTCACTCCTCGCTCTTCAGCGTAACCCGGTTTCGGCGCGCGCGATCACCAGCCGCTGGATCTCGCTGGTGCCTTCGTAGATCTCGGTGATCTTGGCGTCGCGGAAATAGCGCTCCAGCGGCATTTCCTTCGAATAGCCCATGCCGCCATGAATCTGCACGGCCTGATGGGTGATCCACATCGCCGCCTCGGAGGCGGTGAGCTTGGCGATCGCTGCCTCGGTGCCGAAACGCCCACCATGCTTTTCGGTTTCGCCCTTCAGCCATGCCGCGCGCAAGGTCAGCAGGGTCGCGGTGTCGAGCTTGCACTTCATGTCGGCAATCTTCGACTGGGTCATCTGAAAGGTGCCGATCGGGTGGCCGAAGGCCTTGCGCTCGCGAGACCATTGCAGCGTCGCCTCATAGGCCGCGCGCGAAATGCCGACGGCCTGCGATGCGATCCCGATGCGCCCTGCGTCCAGCACACCCATCGCCATCGCGAAACCCTTGCCAGCCTCGCCCAGCAGATTCTCTTTCGGACACACATAGTCGTTGAACTCGATTTCGCAGGTCGCCGAGGCGCGGATGCCCAATTTGGGTTCGCTCTTGCCGGCGTGGAAGCCCGGCAACTGGGTATCGATGATGAAGGCGGAAACGCCCTTGGCACCGATACCTGGCGTGGAAATCGCGAACAATACGATATAGCGCGCCACCGGGCCGGAGGTGATCCAGCTCTTCTTGCCGTTGATGACCCAGTCGCCCTCGGCATTCCGGGCCGCCCGGGTGTGCATCGCCGAGGCATCGGAACCCGACTGCGGTTCGGTCAACGCATACGCGCCAATCGCCTCGCCGGTGGCGATCGCACGGACATATTTCTGCTTCTGCTCCTCATTGCCGTGCTTCAGGATGCCGTTGCAAAACAATGAGTTGTTTACCGACATGATGGTCGAGGTGGCGGCGTCGGCAGCGGCGATCTCGATCATCGCCAGCACATAAGCGATCGGGTCCATGCCTGCCCCGCCGTACTCGGCGGGTACTTCGATACCCATCAGTCCGAGTTGGCCCATCTCGCGGATATTGTCCAGCGGAAACTCCCCCCTGGCATCCAGCTCCCCCGCCACGGGAGCAATGCGCTTTTGCGCAAAATCACGGGCAATCGACTGGATCGACAATTGATCTTCGGTAAAGCGGAAATCCATGAACTTCTCCCGGGAGTCGCCCACGGCGACTGGTCTAGACGCAAACTCAAGGCCACCGGCCAGCCGGCTATTGTAACGACCCCGGCAGCACTCGTCCTGTCGGCGCCGCTTGACGCCCCGGCAAACGGCACCTAGCCTTGTCATCTCTTTATCGCGATAAAAGGATGACAGACCATGTTTCTGGGTAGCTTATGCCCTTGCGGGTTGGCATCTCGATGGATCTGACCACCGCCTCCGGGATACTGCGCCTGCTGGCTGACCCGACCCGCGTGCGTCTGCTGGCGTTGCTTGAGCACGAGGAGCTTACCGTCGCCGAACTGGCCGCCGTACTGCACCTGGCCCAACCGCGCGTTTCCACCCATCTGGCGAAATTGAAGGATGCCGGCCTGGTCAGAGATCGGCGGGCTGGCGTATCAGCGTACTACCGCGCCAACAACGAAGGCGACGAAACCCAACATCAGCTGTTGCACTCGCTGCGCCAAAGCATCGACGACGCCCTGCTGCGCGAGGACAGCGCGCGCCTGCCTGGGGTACTGGCCAGCCGGGCACGCGAGGAAGGTTGGGCCGATACCGTAGCCGGCGACATGGAGCGTCATTATTCCCCGGGACGCACCTGGGAAACGCTGGCTCGGTCGCTGCTGCAGCTGCTCGGTACCGGCGATGTGCTCGATATTGCTTCCGGAGATGGCATTACCGCCGAATTGCTGGCGCCACACGCGCACTCGATTGTCTGCGTCGACAGCAGCGAGCGCGTGGTCGAGGCCGCCTCAAAGCGTCTGAAGTCTTTCACCAACGTGAAGGTGCGCCAAGGCGATATGCACGCACTGGAGCTGGGCGAACAACGTTTCGACCTGGTGCTGATGCTGCATGCACTGACCTATGCCGAACATCCCGCACGCGCGGTGGCCGAGGCGGCGCTTGCGCTTCGACCCGGCGGCCGCCTGCTGGCGGTAACCCTGGGCCAGCACGACCATCGGGCGGCGGTGGAGCCGTTCGACCATCGCAACCTCGGCTTCCGCAGCGAGCAGCTCGATGGTTTCGCCCGTGCCGCCGGCCTCGAGGTGATCAGCTGCAACCGGCTCAGTCGCGAGCGCAAGGCACCCCATTTCGAAGTGATCAGCCTGCTGGCCAGCAAGCCACACTGAGCGCATCGCTGTGGTCACCATAAACCACCGCTTCCAAGGACCCTCGATGAGTACCCTGCCCTGGCTTCACCCCGAACGCGTCGCCCTGTTGGAACATGCCTTGCGCCAACGCATCCTGATTCTCGACGGCGGCATGGGCACCATGCTGCAGGCACATGAGCTGGACGAGAGCGGCTTCCGGGGCGAACGCTTCGAACACGGCAGCGACGCTCACGTCGCAGACCATCAGCGTGACCACCCCGGTACATGTGACCTCAAAGGCAACAACGACCTGCTGACCCTGACCCGGCCTGCGATCATCCGCGAAATACACGATGCCTACCTGAAGGCCGGCGCCGACCTGGTGGAAACCAACACCTTCAACGCCACCCGGATCAGCCAGGCGGACTACCACTTGCAGCACCTGGCCGCGGAGCTGAATCGCGAAGGGGCGCGTATCGCCCGCGCTGCCTGCGACGCGATGACCGTGGAAACGCCGGATCGGCCGCGCTTCGTGATCGGCGTACTCGGGCCTACCAGTCGCACCGCCTCATTGTCACCGGACGTCAACGACCCGGGGTTTCGCAACGTCACGTTCGAAGAGCTGGCGGAAAACTACACCGAGTCCGCCAACGGCCTGATCGACGGTGGCGCCGACGTCATCATGGTGGAGACCATCTTCGACACGCTCAATGCCAAGGCCGCGCTGTTCGCGCTCAGCGAGTTGTTCCATCAACGTGGCGCGCGCATGCCGGTGATGATCTCCGGCACCATCACCGACCGCTCCGGCCGCACCCTTTCCGGACAGACCGCAGAAGCCTTCTACTACTCGGTTCGTCATGCCCGTCCGTTGTCGGTAGGTTTCAACTGCGCGCTCGGTGCCGACGACCTGCGGCCGCATATCCAGACCTTGGCCGGCATCGCCGAAAGTCATGTCAGCACGCACCCGAATGCTGGCCTGCCGAATGCGTTCGGCGAATACGACGAGAGCCCCGAACATATGGCCGGCATCATCGGCAGCTTTGCCCGCGAGGGGCTTCTCAACATGGTCGGCGGCTGCTGCGGCACCACCCCCGACCATATCAGCGCGATTGCCGCCGCCGTACGCGGCTGCGCGCCGCGCGCGTTGCCATCGGGCGCGGCGGAGGCGGCATGAGCGCCAATGCCCTGCTTCCTCTCCCCTTGGGGGGGAGGGTTGGGGTAAGGGGCTGCGCTGGCAATGAAGTTTTGTCGAAGCAGGCTTCGTTGAGCTGTCCCGCGAGCACCCGCCCCTCACCTCAACGCTCTCCCCCTCGGGGAAAGGCGGCATATACAAAGGGCATGCTCATGGCGAGCAGCCGTACCTCACTTCCATCGTCTCCCCTAAGGAGAGACGATGCCAACGCAAGAAACCCATCCCCATGATTACCCGCTACACCCGGCTATCCGGCCTTGAGCCGCTGATCATCACCCCCGACCTGCTGTTCATCAACGTTGGCGAGCGCACCAATGTCACCGGCTCGGCGCAGTTCAAGAAGCTGATCAAGGAGGATCGCTACGACGAAGCGGTGGAAGTCGCGCGGCAGCAGGTGGCCAACGGCGCGCAAATCATCGACATCAACATGGACGAGGGCCTGATCGATTCCGAGGCGGCGATGACCCGTTTCGTCAACCTGATATCTTCCGAACCGGATATCGCCCGCGTGCCGTTCATGATCGACTCGTCGAAGTGGACGGTGATCGAGGCCGGCCTGCGCTGCCTGCAGGGCAAGGGCATCGTCAACTCGATCTCGATGAAGGAAGGTGAACAGCAGTTCCTCGAACACGCGCGCAAGGTGCAACAGTACGGTGCCGCCGCCGTAGTGATGGCGTTCGACGAACAGGGCCAAGCCGACACCTGCGAGCGCAAGGTGGAAATTTGCGCGCGCGCCCACGAACTGCTTACCAGGGAACTGGACTTTGCGCCCGAAGACATCATCTTCGATCCGAACATCTTCGCCATCGCCACCGGCATCGAGGAACACAACAATTACGCTGTGGATTTCATCGAAGCCACCCGCGAGCTGAAGAGGCGCTTCCCCGACTGCCATATCTCCGGCGGCGTCTCCAACGTGTCGTTCTCGTTCCGCGGCAATAACGTCGTGCGCGAGGCGATCCACTCGGTGTTCCTCTATCACGCGATCAAGGCCGGCATGGACATGGGCATCGTCAACGCCGGTGCGCTGACGATCATGGACGACATCGACCCGCCGCTGCGCGAGCGTGTCGAAGATGTAGTGCTGAACCGCCGCGACGATGCCACCGAACGACTGTTGGAGATCGCTGACAACTACAAGGGGAAGCGCGGTGAAGCCGTCGTCGAGACGCTCGCTTGGCGCGAAAAACCGGTGCGCGAGCGGATCAGCCACGCGCTGGTGCACGGCCTCGACCAATATGTGGTCGAAGACACCGAGGAGGCAAGACAGATGTCCTCGCGCCCACTCGACGTGATCGAAGGTCCCCTGATGGACGGCATGAATGTGGTCGGCGACCTGTTCGGTGCAGGCAAGATGTTTCTGCCGCAAGTGGTCAAATCCGCGCGGGTCATGAAGAAGGCGGTGGCCTACCTGTTGCCGTACATTGAAGAAGAAAAGCTGCGCACCGGCGATACCGCCCAGAATAACGGCAAGATCGTGATGGCCACGGTGAAGGGCGACGTCCACGACATCGGGAAAAATATCGTCGGCGTGGTACTGCGCTGCAACAACTTCGAGGTGATCGATCTCGGCGTGATGGTGCCGGCACAAAAGATCCTGGAAACCGCGATCGCCGAAAACGCCGACATCATCGGCCTGTCCGGCCTGATCACCCCATCGCTGGAGGAAATGAGCCAGGTCGCCCGCGAGATGCAACGGCAGGATTTCCACATCCCGCTGATGATCGGCGGCGCCACCACCTCACGCGCCCATACCGCACTGAAAATCGAGCCGCACTACAAGGCCGGCACGGTCTGGGTGAAAGACGCCTCGCGCGCCGTCGGCGTCGCCCAGTCACTGGTCAGCCAGGAGCTGGTCGAGGATTTCCTGGCGAAAGTACGAGCCGACTATGCCGATGTGCGCGAACGCCATCGCAACCGCGGGCCCGGCAAAAAACTGGTGGCGCTCGACAAGGCGCGTGCGCAACGTTTCCGCTGCGACTGGGCGAGCTACGAACCACCGCAACCGAACCAGCCTGGCATAACCGTGTTCGATGAATACGACCTGGCAACCCTTCGTCCCTACATCGACTGGACACCGTTCTTCCAGGCGTGGGAGCTCGCCGGTCACTATCCGGCCATCCTCACCGACGCGGTGGTGGGAGACCAGGCCAGTGAACTGTTTCGCGACGCACAGGCGATGCTGGACCGGATCATCGCCGAGAAATGGTTGACCGCACGCGCGGTGATCGGCTTGTGGCCCGCGGCCAACATCGGCGACGATGTGGAGGTTTATGCCCTTTCCGCCGACCGCCCGGAGGGGAAGGGAAAACTGCTGGCCACGCTGTACAGCCTGCGTCAGCAGGCCGACAAGCCGATTGAGCGGCCCAATCTCTGCCTGGCCGACTTCATCGCGCCCAAAGAGTTCGGCAAACCCGACTGGATCGGTGGCTTCGCGGTTACTGCCGGCATCGGCATCGAAGCGCATCTGGCGCGCTTCGACGCCGATCACGACGACTATGCCTCGATTACCCTCAAGGCACTGGCCGACCGCCTTGCCGAGGCCTTTGCCGAGCACCTGCACGAACGGGTTCGTCGCGAGTTCTGGGGATTTGCGCCGGCGGAGTCCCTGGACAACGAGGCACTGATCGCCGAGAAATACCGCGGCATCCGCCCTGCTCCGGGCTATCCGGCCTGCCCCGACCACACCGAAAAAACCACTTTGTTCCAACTGCTCGACGTCACCGCTAATACCGGCATCGAGCTGACCGAAGGTTTCGCCATGTACCCTACCGCCGCCGTCTCAGGCTGGTATTACGCGCACCCTGACAGCCAGTATTTCGTAGTCGGCCGCCTGGGCAAGGAACAAGTCTCGGATTACGCGAAACGCAAGGGTTGGACCGTGGCCGAGGCCGAGCGCTGGCTGGCCTCGAACCTCGATTACGACCCCGACTAGCCGCCACGTCCCTGTCACACCGTGGCGTCACCGGTGATCCGGTTCCGGCGATGTCGAAGATGAACAACCAGGTTGTATACCGACACGAATACCGGAAAGAAATTGGAAAGAATCCCCACCGAGTCGTTCTTGCCAACGACGAAATACGCCAGCAACAGGGCGCTGCCGAATACCGACAACCACCAGAATGCCAACGGCATGACTACGCGTTTGTACTTTCGGGTGTAGTACAGCTGCACGAACCAGCGGCTGGTAAATAGCAGCGTCCCTGCATAACCCACCATTTTCCAGGGAGTGAGATGAAACTGATGGAGTGCGTGCAGGATGGAAGTCAGGTGGGTCGTCAAAATGTCCATCGCGGCGATTTTTCGGTGGTGAGGGGTGCGCAAGTCTAGCAACCCGCACCACACACCTCGCCTGAAATTCGCCCCAGGCATTGACCCGCAGGTTGACTCCACCTAAGATTGCGCGCTTCCGGCGGGCGGTTAGCTCAGCGGTAGAGCACTGCCTTCACACGGCAGGTGTCGCAAGTTCGATCCTTGCACCGCCCACCAATGATTTCAAAGACTTACCGGTGATTTCACTACCTGCGAAGTTGCCAGTACGGAAAGAATACGGAAAACCGCCCCTCAAAAGGCGGTTTTTTTCTTGATCATGATGTGAGGCGGCGTGGACACTCAGCAGATCAAACCGGAGGGCGCTGTATGCCAACACTGACCGCTGTGCTGCCCCTCGTCATCGCTGCGCTGGCGGTCTTCTTCGGGCCGCTCATTCAACTGTCCATCGCGAAGCGGCAGATCCGAGCTACCGTTTTGTCTGCCAATCGGCAACGCTGGATTGATGAACTCAGGCAGTTGCTCGCGGAGTTTGTCACTCTCGCTGTCGAGCTAAACACGATAGCGCGCACAGGCATGTATAGCGGCCAAAACACACTCGACAAGACAGCCAAGATGCAGTTGTGTCGAACGAAGATCGCGTTAATGTTGAATCCCGCAGAAAAAGATCACCAACTATTGCTTGTGTTGGTTGGGGATGCCGCCAAGGGCATTCACCAGGCCGGCTATGAAGACAAGACCGATATCCCAGCATTCATCGCCTTGTCGCAGTCGATCTTGAAGAGGGAATGGGTGAGGGTCAAAGCGGCGCAGTGATCCGCCAGCGCTCACACTCATCTCTCCGCTGCGGACTTTTTCGATGATCTCGGGGACGGCCTTGGCGATGACCTTGGCGGCGTCATCGACCGTGCGACCGGATACGTGCATGCGCTCGCCGGCCTTGTCGCGGGCCTTACCTTCTTCACCTGGTGGAAATGTTTCCACCATGTCATTGCGCGACCCTTGTCGTGATTTCGCCTGCTCCTTTTCGTACTCCAGAAACCCAGCCGCGATCAGCGCCCTCTGCGACTGGTTGAGACTTCGGTGGACCCCCGACGTGTCGCGCGGCTCAGCGCCTGCCTACATCGGTCGGAGCACGTCTTGCGCAGACTGAACACACCCAGCGGTTGGCCACAGTGCTTGCATCGGGGTATGCGCCATTGGGCTACAGGTGCGGTTTTCATGGTCACGGCTTTCCGAAAATTGTTGCGGGTTACGAAAACGAAGGGGCGTGCGCGGTTTTCAGGACGTTCAACCTAGAGATTTGACCCCCCTACCCCTACCCATTCGACGAGCCTCCACCAGCCGGCGCAGGGCTGCCCTGTGACGCGTCCATGCGATCAGCCAGGGTGCGCAGGTAGAACACCAGCAGTGCGTGCGGTAGCGGGTCGCCATTGGCGGCGGTGTGGCCCTCGCACCACGCGGCCTGCTGTGCCGTGGCTTCCAGTTCCTCCACCGGCAGTTCATCCACTACGCAACGGGGTATGCCCATCCTGACGGCCAAGGCCAGCAGACGGGTGCGGATCGCATGCAGCGCCAGCAGATCGGCCTTGTGCTCGGCCAGTGCCCGCCGTAGTTCCGGGGTGATACTGCCAGCTGGTGCTTCGACGTGAAGGCGGTCACCGTGTGCTTGTAGGCGGATTCCCGCGTCCCGGCATTCGCGGATCAGCTGAATAGCGCTCATAGGTCGAAAGCCTCCGGGGTGGGGGCGACCGTGCTAGGTTCGCGGGGAAGTGTCATATGTGTCATTCCGTCATTCAATAGCGGTGCTGGTGTCAGTTGTGACACTTGTGACACTTGCCCACGGGGTTGGCACGATAGGGTCAGATATCGACCTTCGGCATTGCGGTCACGCTCGACGTGGATGCCAATGCTGCGCAGTGACGGTGCCAGCCGCCGCAAGATCGTCTGTAAACCCTTCGGCGAATGTGGCCAGCCGGGCATATTCCGGTCGGCCTCGGCTTCCTGATTCAGCCGTGACAGCAGCTCCCGGGCGGTGCCTTTCCAGCGCCCGTGACGCTCGGCGAAACTGCGGATGGTGCAGGCCACGGTGGACGATTCCAGCCCCAGCGCCACCGCATCAGCCTGATTGCGCCGATATGCCGTGATGAACGCTTCAGCCGTGAAGCCCAGCGCCGGCACGCCAGCCGCTGCCCACTTGGCGAAATCGGCCATGCGCGGCAATACCCCGATGTTGACGGTAGCCACGTCGCGCAGGGCCAGCACCACGCCGTCCAGCAAGGCCGCCATGATCTTGGGCGCGTCCACCTTGAACTGCGCCGCCAACTCCGCCTCAGTGGTGCGTGTGGTGAGCGTCGGCAGGGTCAGGTGGATGCAACGCTCGGCAAGGTCAGGACGTGAGGCCAGGTCGTCGATCCCGTTCAAGATGACCGGACGCTGGATGTTGTGCGCAGATTCCTCGCTGTCGGTGTACAGCTTGCGCCCGGCCAGGGCACCTCCGGTAGCGAGTCGGCAAAGGGCGTCGGACAGTTGCGGCGTCGCGCCGCTCAAGTTGTCCAGCGCCAGCACCCATGAATTAAGCGCGGCCACCAGCAGATCACGGTCATCACGCGGCGGCGGTCGCAATGGCACGCCGGACGGGTCGGTAAGCGACTTCAGGGTGCGGCTGGAATTGGACTTGCCGGTGCCCTGTTCGCCCAACAGAAGCAGGATCGGAAACGGTCCATGCGGCCGCAGTGCTGCCAGCAGCCAAGCCGCCACCAGTACGCGGTCGGCCACTTCCACGTTGATGTATTTCCAGATCAAGCCGAAGTCCGCGTGACCGGCTACAGGCAATGCCGTCGCCTTCGTCGTGCGGCGAAAGTTCACAGCATGCTGGCGCACGATTCGCCAGCCGGAAGTGTCGACCTCAATCACCGCCCAATCGCTGGCACCGGTATCCATCACAATGCCGCTATCGGTAGCACCGACGCGCAGGTGCACGGGTTCCTCCGGGCCGGCATAGCGCGCGGTGGCCGTGAGCGTCGCCACGGCATCGGTAATCGCATTGCGATTCGCGCCACTGCCTGACAACAGGTAGTACGTGCGGCCCAACAGGTCGCGGTACTCGCTACCGGCGACGCGAAACACCTCGGCATGGTTGGCCACCGTAACCCGGGCGAATGCCTCGCTGTCGGGATTGTGGAACAGATGGTGTTGCTGACCGATCTCGGTAAGGACCGTGGATTGCGCCTTGCGCTGACCGTTGTCGTCGAACAAGGTGATGCTCTCTGGCATCGATGTTGCCGCTTCCTCGCGTGCAGCCAGATCATCGATGCTGGCGCTGTAGGTCTCTGGCTCAGCGTGCATTGAGCACCTCCTGTGCATCGAACAGCTTCAGGGCAGCCACCCGCATACGGGTCAGCTCGGCATCATCCAACTGGTCACCATCGCCAAGCTTGTTGGCGGCAATCAGCAGCACGGTGGCCTCGCGGCTCAGCACCTCCAGGGCAGCGCGCCAACGAGGAATCAATGCCGCCTGCCGGAGCTGGCTGCGTTCGGCTGGGGTCATGTTTCGATAGTGGCGACGCTGAAACAGGTCACCCATCTGCAAGCCGACTGCGGCAAGTACTGCACCCGTGTCGTGACAGCTGAAACAAGTCACCAGCAACGTACCGTTGTCGCCTTCGACGATGGCCAGCTTGTGCCCTTTACCGCCGCAGTTCGGACAGCGTGCACGCCAGCCGTTGCCGGTCGTGACGACCCCTTCAAGCCTCGGCAACAGCAGCTGCAAAGGGGTGCCGATGGTGGTAACTTTGGCGCTGGAGTTGTTGTGTGTGCGATCTTGAACCCAGCCCTTGCCCGGCTGGGTTTGTCGTGTCTGGGGCCTGTTCATGGGGTGGCCTCCAGATCGGCAATGCATTTGATGGTCATTGCCTCGCGGGTGATCTCAGCCAGCAGCAGGTGACCCCCAATCACGGCACCGGGGAGGTGCGTGCGAATGAACTTGACCTGATCCCGCGCCAGGGCTTCCATCTTCTCGGCACTGTCCGGTGCCTTGGGTATCTCGGGCCAGTCGGCGTTCGGCGAAAGGCTCCACGGTTCAATCGGGGTGGTCTTGAACAGCTTGTCACCGGGCCAGCTTTCCCAGCGAATGCCCTGCATCCGCCCGGCGCGTTTCGACCATCCCACCAGTGCGATTTCGACCCCAGCCCATGGCAGGTCGCCGTGCTCCTTGCGCTGCTGGGAATAGTCGGCGGTTACGCGGTCCAGAATCGCCGGCATCGTGGTAACTGCATTGTCGAAGTCAGCCACCGGCCCCAGGTGCAGGTGGTTCGACACCTGCATGCCGAAAATCAGGTCACCGCGTACCCCAACCACAACCTTGGCGTGCGGTATCGGGAACAGCTTCGGGCCATGAACCAGCACGCCGCCGTTTTTCTGTACGAAGGTATCAACGGCCAGCAGGGCGTGGTGGTCACCGACATAGGCGTTAAGGGTGCTCATGCCGCACCCCCTTGTGCCGTCAGTGAGCCGCCATCCATGGACCCGACCATGGTCACGCCAACCGACAAGATGGAAGCGGAAAGAGAGCCTTGCGCAAACCATGTTGCGGACGTGCCATAAGCACCCGCTGCGCCGCCCATGGTGATGTACATCGCTGCCGCCGCAAGGGCCACGAGCGCCACCGTGCGCAGCACCTTGCCACCGTTTCCGCCTTGCAGGCCCATGCGGACATGCACGGTCGAACCGGCACGCGGTTTCAGGTGACCCCAGACCTTGCGCGGTACATCGACGCTGTTGATGGTCACCCGTAGCAGTTCGTGGGCATCCTCGCCAAGCATCTGCGCCAAGGTCCAGCCTGCTGGAAAGTGGGCCTGCACCAGCTCTTGACGGAGCGCATGGGGTTTTGCCAGCACAGTGATAGTATCGGCGTTCATCGTGCGGCCCTCCCGTTTGATGCAAGCATTTTCGCGCCTGGTGCTGACGGTCCTTGGTTTTCCATGTGTAGGACTCGGCGGTAATCCGGTCCGGGGAGAGTTCAGGGCGTCCGTAGGCACGAGTGCCCCCGCGCCGGCGCTGCTCGTCGCAAATCGCGTTGAAGGCGTTAGGCCTTGAAGCAATGAGTCGATGCAGGCGAGCTGCGGCAAGTTCCCTTGCGCGTCGGGAGTGATGTTTTCCGGCATCCTTGACGATGGCCGCAATCTCGGCCTCTATCTTGTTAGGGGCGTTCATGCCGCCACCTCCGATGAGGCGGTACGTGCGGCATGCATGGCCTTGACCAACTCGACCAGCTCAGCATCGGTCTTGCCGGCGATACGCGAGGCAATCAGTGCATCTATTTCATGGGCAGGCCAGCGGCTGGCGGTGCCGATCTTCACCGGGCGCGGCGCGGTGCCGCGTGCCATGTGCCGGTACCATTCGGCGTGGCTGATTCCGCTACGTTCGCGGATCGCCGCGAAGTCCAACAGGGCCAGATGGCCAGGGTGTGCAAGTGCGAAAGCGTGCATTGTGATTCTCCACCAATCCCCAGCGATGTGCCGGGGTTGATGGGCATTTCATGACATGAACGCCGCTGTATGGAAACGTCCCCGGGTACAGCTACAGCGGTTCGGCTTTGGTTGCCCTCCTCCATAGCTGGTACAGCGAACCTTCCGTCGTGCCGTACTGTTCCGCGACACGGATCCTCGCTGCCTTTTTTCCCCCTTTGGGACAGTGCAGGTACGCCATCGCCAAGGACAGTAATTGCATGTGCTGGTGATCCGTTATGCAGGCGGCACGTTGTACGCGAGCACCGCCGCGTACATTTGATAGCCGCATCATCGAGACCACCGTCATCGGGCTGCTGCCTTGCGTTGCTGCAGAAGCGCACTCATCAAGGTAAGCGAGCACATCGGGATGAATCGGCAGGCCTGCACTGCGGGCAAGCGCATACGCGCGCCATGCGTGAACGCCGTTGCCTGTGGCGTTGAACTTCCTTAATTCGTTGCGTACTTCGATCGATGCGGTGCCCCGCACCATTTTTCGACCCAATTCGTCCGCAGCTTCAAGCCGCACTGGATCCATCCGGCTAACTCCACCTGCGCCGCGAAACGTCAGACCTGCTTTACTCATCTCGCACACCTCCGCGCCCTTCAAGATGTGCCGCGCCAGCCGGGCGAGCTGGCGCGGTGGTGCTCGGTTAGGCGGGGGCGCCATCCTTAATAATTTGCATATGAAGGGATCGCAGTTCTGGATTCTCAAACTCGCGCGCGAAGGCTGCTAATGTGTTGCACACCTCGGCCTTTTCGGCCAGATCCTTCGTGATCCAGCCGAGCGCACTCACTTCGTCGTTCTCTAGACCGCCACGCCCTAACACTGAGCCTATTTTCATTAACTGCGATGCTGCGTTTTCGGCGTTGCTTTCCGCCAGGCTCGCGACGGATTTCAATCCGTCTGAAGACAACCTTGCAAGACTGGCACGGACCCAGTTTCCACCGGAAACAAGCGATAGAAGGCGGTCTAGTTCGTTGTCGATGGAGATGCTCATGCCGGCACCCCCATCACCTGCCTTTTCTCCTTCAGCAATCGACGCATGCTCAGGAGCTGGATATCGGCGTCATCGATTTCTGACAGTGTTGCGGTGCCATCGCGCCAGCGTTGCGCGAAGTCGCCAATGGACGCGGATGCGTCGCGGAAGGTTTCAGCGGGGGTTGGCATTGGCACCGGTTTGCCGACGACCGTCAGCTTGGCGGCCGGCGCTTTCCAGCCCATTTTTTCACGAAGGCGCGCCCTCAGCAGGCATTGGTGCAGTTCGCTCATGACCTGCACCCCTGGCCTTCCCGCAGCATGTCCCGCAGGGCGATCATCGTCAGTTGCTTGCCGGTTACGTCCAGCTGACACCACACCCGCAGAAACTCCTCCTCGATCTCGTCACCGCAAATTGCCTGTTGATCCGTTACGCTTTCAGTTGCCATTGATCGTTCTCCTATCGAACGGTTGTGGAAGGCGGACCGGGTGCCACTAACACCCGGTGCCGCCGCTTACCGGGCCAGGCCCGATTCTTCATGCTGGCGTCGCATGATGTGCAACTCACAGCGCCAGTCCGGCCAGCGCCTTGGCAGCGCGGTCGCGTTGCAGGTGGCCGTAATGCTTTTCGATCATGGCGACGGACGTACCGCTTATTTGCGCCACGGTGAACAGGTCCAGACCTTCGGTGACCAGATCGGTGATGACGCTATGGCGTAGCGTGTACGCGCTGGCGGACTCCGGCAGCTCAGCCGCCGCCATGGCTTCCTTGATTGGCTTCTTCCACATTTCCTTGTCCCATGCCTTGCCGTCCCATCGGGCGAACAGGGGTGCGGTCGGCAGCTTTCCGCGTGCAGATGCACGCAGATGCTTGACGGTCGCGTCAGGCAGCAGGATGGTACGTCCACCGCCGGCTTTGTCGTGGTGAATTCGCAGGGTCTTTTGCCGGGCATCGAAGTCGCGCACGGTCAGACCAGCCAGCGCACCCGGACGGATCGGCAGCAGACACAGTGCCGTGATGAACGTGGCGACATCCTCCGGCAGCTTGTCCAGCAGGGCGCGGCGTTGGACACGATCAAGGTACACGGTGCGCCTCCCGCTCGATTCCAGCGGTTTCAGTGCCGCACGCCATGCCAGCGCCGATAGTGCATAGCCGTCCGCCAGCGCCAGATTCAGCGCCGCGCGTACTGGCACCATATCGCGGTTGATGGTGGCCGGCGACCGCTTGCGGGTCGGCTTGCCACCCTTGCGATTGGCAATGACAGCCGGGGCGGCAGTGAGCCGTCGACGCCACTCCAGCAGATGCACCTTCTTCAACTTCGGCAGCTCAATGGATGCGATCGGATCGGCGTCGACAAAGCGCCGGAACCGGGCGCGGGCTTCATTGGCTTTCACCTCGCCCTTGTCGCGGCTCAAGTGCTCCACGTACCGCTCACAGGCTTGGCCAACAGTGATGGTTTCGTGCGCGCCGCCGCTGGACAGGTGCTTGAACCATTCCCGCGCCGCCTTGGACGCGGCAGTGAACCGCTCGGATGCCGGCAGATGATCGAAAGCGCCCAGCGACTGCAAGGGCTTCTTGCCGGTGTCGGGGTCATAGAAGCGGGCGATCCACGTACCGCCACCGCCGGCACTCGACGGACGAAAGCCCAGGTGCTGACCCACCGCCAATTTCTGCCAGTACGGCTCACGTTGTGGCTTGAGTTTTTCGCGACTTCGGACCGTGCCCAGTTCCATGATTTCACCCTCAAAATCGCCAGTACGGAAAGAGTACGGAAAACATGGGGGGATTACTAGGGGTTCACGGATAGCGTCAAATCAAGGTTTTCAACAACTTGAGACTTCTGGATACCCCTAAAATCTGCCTTCACACGGCAGGTGTCGCAAGTTCGATCCTTGCACCGCCCACCACTGAATCGATGCCAAAGGGTCCGACTTGCCGGACCCTTTGGCGTTTCAGGCGGCTATCGCCCCCTGTCGACCGTGAATGCGCTCCGCCAACCGTACGTGCTCGATCATCAGGGAGACAAATGTGTCGCGCTGACGACGATAAAATGGGTCCAGCGGTCCGGCAACCGAAGCCTCATGCATGGCCGCATGGCTTTGCGCCAGCTCCTGGGAAATCGCCTTGTTACGCGCCAGATAACTGCCTGTGGCAGAGTCCTCCTGTGCATGCCGTCGCCAGAAAGCCGCGTCGGCCGGGAGTGCTGCGAACTGCTCTTCCCAATGCAAAGTACCGGCCAGGGCGCCGAGTGCGGTTTTCGGATGCATGGCATCCAGGTCTGAGCGGAACTGCGACAACCATGACGACAAGGCTTCCTGTGGCATCGGACGGGCCAGTGCATAGCCCTGACCAAGGTCGGCGCCAAGGATCAACGCCGCCTCGATCAGCCCAGGCGTCTCCAACCCCTCCACTACGACCTCCAGACCCAGGTCATGGCCCAGGCGGATCAACTGCCGAATAAAACGCAACGTACGCAAGGGGTCCTCGACGACCTGCATGACCAAGGCCTGGTCGATTTTCACCCGGTCGAAGGGCCAGTGACGAAGACGAATCAAGGAACTGTAACCTGCCCCTAGATCGTCCTCGACCAGGCGCACCCCGAGCGCCTTGAGCGCCTGCATGCCGTTTTCGGCAAGTGGTTCCGAATGTTCTGTACCCATGGGGGACTCGAGAATCTCGAAAAGTAGCGCCGCGGCCGGGCAATCGCTGGAGGCCAGTACTGCTGCGGCAACCGCGGCGTACCGGTGGTCCTGCAAGGCCGCGGCGGGCGCATTGACGGACATGTCCAGGGGATAGCCGGCAGCCCTTAGCGTTTCGCGACATCCCGTGGCCTGCTGCAAACCGTGACGAAACAACAGGACCAGATCCTCGTCCAGCAACACCTGCAAGAACCTACCCGGCAACACCAGGGTATCGTCGCTGTCGCACAAGCGTGCTAGCGCCTCGAGCTCCGTGACGCGCCCGTCGTGCAACCTCACCACCGGTTGATAGTGCATGCGCAGTGCTTCGGTCGTAACCCTCGTCCGCCACCGTTCGCGCATGAAAAACGGCAGCAATTCGGTGCCTGGTCGCGACGGCACCAGTCTTGCCAGCGCCAAATCCAGCACCGTCTTGATCTGTTCGACAAAAGCCCGTTGGTCTTCTCCCTGAAAGCCCCCGGGGTAGGAGCTGTAGATGGTCAATACCGCGGCAGGCGTATTTGGCATCGGGCATAACGGAATGGCGATATTCGAAACCACGCCAAGACGCATGGCCCGATCGCTCCAGCAGGCCATCGCCGGATCGTTGCCGTAATGAAAACAACGCTGGATGGTCGCGGTGCGCCACGCCCGACCGCTGGGGCCATTGCCTTCCGTGCTGTCCTGATTGACACGGATCGCCGCTGCCTCCCCATTCCCTAGTGCCCGTAGGTAGTCCGCGATCGCATCGCCGGCAACTGCCTCATAGGTCAATTCACCGGAAACGTCGGGGCGACCGACCGCCACGGCCATGATCTCGTCATGATTGACCAGGCTGTCGACGACACCCTGGATAAGCGCGAGATAGCCCTCGGCAGACCATGCCAGCGCATTGAGCTCGGCAATAATGGCGACGCGCCGGCGTTGCAGCTCACGCATGCTTTCCAGCTGCCACTGCCGGTCCAGTGCCAGTCGTTGCAATACGATCTTCAGCGGCCACGCCCCCCTGTAACCGCGGGCGGTCGTACCCATGCCGGTCGAAAAAAGGTCACGCAGCCGTTCCATCACATCCAGCAGCCAGACCTCCTCGACACCACAAGCTGCATGGAAAAATCCGGATTTTCTCGCCATGCTGCGATGTGCGGCCAGCTGCAGATCCGGCTGCATCAAGGTCTCCAGATGCCAATACATGCGCCGTGTGAAGGCTTCCACATCCGCCGTGGGAAGCATGCCGAGCAGCTGGGCCACGCCCTCATGTGCCAACAGTTCGGCACGGAAGCCCTGCAGCAGCGATGGAAGCAGTGACTCACGTGCATGGAACCATGCATCGAGGTGCACAGAAGCCGAGGTACCGTACGGCGAAAAAATCGGACCTTCCGGCTCTACGGGATGATCCTCCGCCGACGCCGGTTGCGCGGGAAACGACCACCAGCGCGCGCGCCCCTCTTTCTGGGATTTGACCTGATACATCGCCTGGTCGGCACGTCTCAGCAACTGTTCGCCACTGGCCTTTGCATGGCGGGGAAACACGGCAATGCCTAGACTGGCCGAAATCCGCTCGGTATCGCCGGCAATGGCCAACGGCATTTGCAGCCGATGCCATACCCGGCCCAGCAGGAAATCCAGATCGTCCTCGCTTTCGAGCTCCTCCAGTACCAGCACGAATTCATCCCCGCCAAGCCGGGCCACATAGTCGGTGGAGCGAAGCCCGGTACGCAGCCGCGTGGCAACTTCGACCAGCACATGATCGCCTGCAGCATGCCCATGACGGTCATTGATCGGTTTGAGATCGTCCATGTCCAGCAACCCCACAGCGACCATCCGGCCGTGCTGCTCGGCACGCAGCAACACCCCCTCGAGGTGGCGGTCCAGTGCGCGACGGTTGGGTAGATTCGTCAAGTCATCGTGCAAGGCCAGATAGGTCTGGCGTTCCTGCTCCTGGCGGAGGGCATGACGCTGCCGGTGCTGTCGTAATGCCAGCCCCGCTGCCTCTGCGATCTCGTCGAGGAGGCGACACAGATCGGCATCGAACGCATCGGCCTCGACGGTTACGACCATGAAGATGCCGGCCGGCTTGCGATGGGGACCGGCATCTTTCTCGGTGACCGCAAAAATCGGCCAGCAGCCGATTGCGCCAGTCCGGGACAGCGGCCCACTGCGCCAAGCTGCGGACAGCTCCGGATGCGTTGCAGGGCGTGTGCGGACTACCGGCGTTCCGCGCATGAAAACCAGCGTCGGGGTCGAAACGGGCTGCTCGTCGCTATGCTGCGGCGGCATCGGCAAACCCCGTACGGCCCCCGCCAACGGACCGACCAGGGCAACCCGGCGTAGCATTCCCTGCGTTGCGCCCACCGCATCGTCAGCAGCGTACACGTCGACCACGGCGGCGCCTGCGATGTCGGCCAACGCCCGTGCCAATGTGCGATACACCGCTTCGGGGTCCGGCTGATCAAGCAATGCACGTTGAATCGTACGCTGAGCGTCCCGATAGCGATTCATCCGAACACTACGTTCAAGCAATGCCTGATGATCCCAGAAACGCACCAACTCATCAGCCAGCCGCTGTGCCCAGTCCAACAACGGGTCACTGCGTGTCTCCACCCCCCGCAACGCATAGGCAACCAGCACCATGTAGCCATCGTCACGAGTTGCCGATACTGCCACGACGCACGAACGCAGACCGTATCGACGCGCCTGCTCCCGCCACGGCGAGAACTCCGGTGCGTCAATCGAAGTCGCTCTGGCACCTCCTTCGCGCAGCGCAAGGGCCACCGGCCCGTTGCCCCCCGCCGCATGTTCGTCGATGCTCAGCTGCAAGGAAGTCGCGTACGCTGCCGCCGGCCCGGCAGCCTCGAGCACGGAGATATCGCATTGATCCGGCTCCAGCCGGCCAATCCAGACCAGCGGAAGCCCCATGATGGAGGCAAGCGTTTCGGCAACGTCAGCGAGTGCCTTGCGACGGTCGTAACCGGGCGCGGTATGCAGTAGCGCCAAAGTCTCTGCGACGCTCTGATAGAAGCGTTCGCTGAGCTCTTCGGAGACCTGTTTCCGTTTCGACATGGGCTACCCCGATCCGTTCCAGATCTAATGACGACGGTCGATGCCCCTGGCAACGGTTGCAAGGGCGCGCATCACTGCAGCTGTCGGGCTGCATGGCTGAAGACGCGTCATTATGATTGCTCAGGTTACCCGAGATTGAACGGGGCTGCCGTCATGTGAAAAAGTCGCTATTTGCGCTGTCGCTCCCATCGGCTCGGCGCAGGCGTACTGCCACTCGACGAAACGAGAACGTTGTGCCCCCCTGCCGGCTGGTCGCTGCCACTAACAACGGAATCGACGACGACGTCTCATACTCCAGGAGAAGAGTTGCCCTCATGACGAAGTTGCTGATCAAGTAGATGCTCGACCAGCAAGGCGAGGAACCGATCCCTTTGCCGACAATACTCCTGATCCAGGGGACCGCCTCTGGCAGCGTTGTGCATGGCCTCGTGCGTGCTGCGCAGCACCTCGGAAATGCCTTTTCCGTGACGTAGATAAGCCCCTGCCATACAGCTGGCCTGTGCATGCCTGTGGTAGAAATGGGGCTCGTTCGGCAACTCCGCAAACGTTTCACCCCAACGTAGCGCGGCAGCTAGCGCGCCAAGCCCACTGACCGGGTGGGCGGCCGGACCGTCAGGTTGAAAGCTGGCCAGCCAGACGGACATCGCTTCCGGTGGCATTGGGTGGGCTAGCGCAAAACCTTGCCCAAAATCTGCCCCAAGTATCGATGCAGCCTCGATCACCTCTGGCGACTCAAGCCCTTCGACCACCACCTCTAGCCCCATGTCATGACCGACCCGGATCAATTGACGCAACTTGCGCAGGGTGCCCAGCGGATCATGTCGCATCTGCATGATGATTGTGTGATCGACCTTGATCCGCTCAAACGACGAACCTTCCAGATGCAACGACGAGCGATAATCGTCGGCCAGAACATCCTCGACCAGGCTAACGCCCAGCGCGTTGAGTGACTGGGCTCCCGTCCTCGCCACCGGCTGCTGTTCCCTCTCACCGGGGGACTCCAGCACCTCGAATAATACGGTGCCTGCAGGATAGCTGCCGGCTTGCAAGGCGCGCTGCGCCATTTCCGCATAACGCTGATCCTGCAATGCCGCCGGTGGCACATTGACCGAGATGCTCAGCAACGCTCCACGCTGTGCAAGCGCTTGGCGGAATGCCAGCGCCTGAGCAAGGCCATCACGGAACAGCAGCATGAGATCATCGGCACCCAAGGCCGGGAGGAAAGTCGCTGGCGGCAGCAGGGTCCCGACCTCATCGCGCAATCGCGCCAAAGCTTCGAGCCCGGCAACCTGACCATCAGAAAACCTGACCATCGGTTGATAGTGCATCTGCAACGCATCGGTTGCGATCATGGCGCGCCAACGCTCGCGCACAAAAAAGGGCAATGGAGCCGTGGCCAGCCACGAGGCGCCCATACGCATCAGGGCAAGGTCCAGCACCGTCTTGACGTGCTGTACAAAAGCCCGTTGACCCTCGCTGCGCAGCCCACCGGCGTAGGAGCTGTACAAGGTCAATACCATCAGCGGTTTGCGGGGAGCCATGCATAGCGGAATGGCGGCCAGGGAAACCACCCGATGGCGTGTCGCGGTGTCGCGCCATGGCGCCATGTCGGGGTCGCTCCCATAGTGCGCGCTGCGATGAATCTCGGCAGTACGCCAGGCACGCCCCACTGGACCGTCGCCCTCGGGACCACCGGCAACGATCCTGAGCAGCGGTGCGTTGCCACTGTTCGTTATCCGCAGATGTTCCGCAGGCACTACACCGGCCACCGCTTCGCAAATCAACTGCCCGGATCGATCAGGGCGCGATGCCGCGCAAGCAGCAATCTCCTCGTGAGTTGCCAAAATCCTCACAACACCCTCAATGAGTCGCGGAACGCTGTCCGCTGACCAGGCGACAGCGCTTACCTTCGCCAGCAGCGTACCGCGCCGACGTTGAAGATCGCGCATACTCTCCAGTTGCCACTGCTGCTCCAGATCAAGGCGCTGCAGCAGAATGGACAAAGCGCTCCGACCGCTGCGCATACAGGAACCAAGCGCACCGGAAAGTATGTCTCGTAACTGCGAGATGGCCTGCAACAGCCATATCTCCTCGACCCCGCTGGCGGCATGGGAGATCCCCGCCCGGACCGCACCGGTGCGCTGATCCTGCGAATCCAGTTCAGGGTAGAGCAAGGTGCATAGATGTCGCGCAAGCCGTGCTTTGAAGGCATCCACCGCTGGAGGCGGAAGCGCCTTAAGCAACTCCGCCAGCCCCGGATGTGTGGACACCGCAAGGTAAAACCGCTCCACCAGATTCGGCAACTGGGACTGCCATGCATTGCTGCAGGGTCGCAATTGCGCGGCGGCCTGCTTGCCATACGGTTCCGGCACGGCCATGCCTTCCGACGCCAGCGAATCCGCCGTCGTGTCGGAAAAGGCCAATGCCCACCAGTTGGTTCGCTGCTGTTTGTTGGACTTCATGACGTACATGGCTTGATCGGCGAGCCGCAACAGTTGCTCGCCGCGTGCCTCGGCATGGGTGGGATAGATCGCAATACCCAGGCTGACCATGACGTTGATCACCACATCCCCGATCACGATCGGCTTTTGCAGTGACTGCGCCAAACGATCCAGCAGAACATCCAGATCGGCTTCACTGGCCAGATCCTCGAACACCAGCACAAACTCGTCGCCCCCAAGCCGGGCCACGTAGTCCTCGGAGCGAAGCGCATCGCGCAATCGCGCTGCCACCTCGATCAGAACGCTGTCGCCGACGGCGTGCCCGTACCGATCATTGATAGGCTTGAGATCATCCAAATCCAACATTCCGACGGCTACCAGTCGCTGATGCCGCTCCGCCCGGACCAGGGCCCGCTCGAGATGATTGTCCAGGGCCCGACGATTGGGCAAATGCGTCAATGCATCGTGCAGCGCCAGATAGGTTTGACGCTCCTGCTCCTCAAACAGGGCGCGGTGGTGTTTGTGCTGCCGCAGCGCCAGACCCGCCGTGTCCGCGATCTCATCGAGCAACTTGCGCATGTCGGCATCGAAGGCTTCGCTCTCGGCAGTAACAACAAGAAATACCGCTACCGGCGCGGAAGCGGGCGGTCCCTCGGCGCTGAGGCTCGAGAAAACTGGCCAACAACCAATCGCCGCCATTCGTGCAAGTGGTTCGGTACGCCAGGCGATAGATACATCGGGATGCGTGGACGGCCGGATCCGCACCGTCGGAACGCCCGTCATAAAGGTCAGTGTGGGCGTCAAAATCGACGGACCCTCTGCCTGTGTGGGCGGCTCGGGCAGCTCACCAATGACCTCGGCAACGGTGCCAACCCGCACAATCCGTCGCAGTACCGCCCCCTCAGGCACATAGACCACGACGGCCGCAGCATCTGCCACCTCTACAAGGGTTTTCGCCAGGATCTGGTAAATTTCGGCAGGATCAGGCTGATCGAGCATGCCGCGCTGGATGGTGCGATGTGCATCGCGATAGCGACTCAACCGCAAGTTGCGCTCCAGCAAGGCCTGGTCGTCCCAGAAGCGCGCCAGTTCATCCGCCAGACGTTGTGCCCAGTCGAGCAAGTCGTCGGTCAGGGCCGGACCCGCTTCACGCGAGTAGACTGCCAATGCGAGTTGACCGCCGTCGGCGGTCCCCGACGCCGCCACAATGCTCGAGCCGAAGTCGAACCGGCGTGCCGCCCCACGCCAGGGGGCGTATTCCGGCGCATCCACCCGGGTTACCCTCGCACGACCCTCACGCAACACCCTGCCCACCGGCCCGCGCCCCCCGGGCTCGTTCTCATCGTCGCTGAGCCGGAGCGACGCGGCATAGTCCGCTGCTGGACCAGCGGCGATGATCTCCAGCCGGGATTGCCCCATGTCCCGCCGCCCAATCCAGACCAGCGGCAAATCCATGGTCATTGCCAAGGTGCTGGCGACCTCTCGTAAAGCCCGCCGCCGATCGTGGCCAGGAGCCGCATGCAGCAACGTCAGCGTTTCCGCCACGCTCTGGTAAAAGCGTTCACGGAGCTCTCCGTCCAGCTTTCCCTGACCTCCCATTCCCATCCCAGACCCTTTCCAGAACGACCAATGCCCGTAGTGGCAAGCCATTTCAAGCCATTCCCACAATCAATGCGGCCCCGGTCCCCTCAATCCAATGCCCGCCCGCGGGCGGTAACCATCACATTGATGACTGAGGTCAACCGGGGAACAACGTGTATTGAGCTACGGAACGGTTATGGTCAAGCCTCCAACGTCGATTCACGCAATAATCGCGCCATCACTCCAAAGTTGCCGCAAGCCAGCCTGTAACGTATACCGGGCCGGCATCGGACCATCGGCCGACTGACCACCAACCGTCAGTATCAGCATTTTTGGTCACCCCGTGGCTGACCCGCTGGCATGTCGGATCCGGAGCGCCTCGACTTTTCTGTCCACTCCCGACGTCCTTCGATGATCCCATCCGGGAGCTGGCAGGCAGCTTTCGCGGCCTGAATGGCCCCCTACCATAAAGCATCCGCGTGCACAGACGCAGATTATGTGACGGAGGCGTCGTGCCCCTGATCACCTTCACGAAATCAACACCGCCGGTGTCAAGACCACATTTTGGCCAATGCATCCTCTGCGGGTTGCGGCGTCGCTCGTGCTGAGAGCATTTGCGGTCATCCTGCAACGACAATCGCCGCGGACTCGGAGACAATCAGCCCATGAGCATCCACGAGTTCAAGCCACGGTGACCTCCTCCCCGCCCTCCACGCAAACCGAACCGATTGAGCCAGGCCTGATGGTGTTGCACGGCAACCGCCTCGAGGACTTGCGCGATCTGCTCGCCGCCTGGCTGGCACGTGCGCCACTGCAGCCGCTGGAAGATGAGCTGACGCTGGTACAAAGCAACGGTATCGCGCAGTGGCTGAAGCTTGCTCTGGCACGCTCGCCTGCCGAGGGCGGCCTGGGCATCAGCGCGGCGATCAAGGTACAACTGCCGGGGCGGTTTCTGTGGACCGCCTACCGCGCCGTACTGGGCCGTGATGCGGTAGCCACTACCTCGCCGTTCGACAAATCGCGACTGGCGTGGCGGCTACTGCGGCTTATCCCACAACACCTGGACGACAAGGGTTTCGCACCGTTGCGCGACTTCCTGCATGCGGGTATCGCGCCCGGCGAAGAACAGCGCACCGATTGGCTACGGCACTATCAGCTGGCCATGCAGATCGCCGATCTGTTCGACCAGTACCAGGTGTATCGTGCCGACTGGCTGGACGACTGGGAGCATGGCCGCGATGTCTTGCGCGACGACCTGCGTAGCCGCGCCACGCCGATCAACGCCAACCAGCACTGGCAGCCGCTGCTGTGGCGCCTGCTGCTGGCAGACATCGGCGCCGCGAAAAGCGCGCATCACCGCGCCGCCGTACATCGTGCCTTCGTCACGCGGATCGGCGAACTCGCCGAACGGCCGGCGACGCTGCCGCGGCGCATCGTGGTGTTCGGCATGTCCTCCCTGCCGCAGCAGACACTGGAAGCACTGACCGCCATGGCACGCTTCAGCCAGGTGCTGCTGGTGGTAGCCAACCCCTGCCGGCACTACTGGGCCGACATCATCGAGGATCGCGAACTGCTGCGTGCCGAGCATCGACGCCACGCTGACAAGCCGGGCCTGCCCATGCTGCCACGCTACGAGGAGCTGCACCTGCACGCCAACCCGCTGCTGGCGGCGTGGGGCAAACAGGGCCGCGACTACATCCGCCTGCTCGACAGCTTCGACCAGCCCGAACGGTATCGAAACCAGTTCGCCGCAATCGGCCGCAGCATCGACCTATTTCAGGACGTGGAAGGCGAGGGTTTGCTGCGGCAGATGCAGCAAGCTGTGCTGGATCTGCAGCCGTTGCCGGCCAAACCGTCACAGCGACGCCCATGCAGTACCGACGACGTCTCGCTGCGCTTCCATGTGGCGCACAGCCCGCAACGCGAGGTGGAAGTGCTGCACGACCAGCTGCTGGCCTTGTTCGAACAATCCGCGCGCGATGGCCACCCGCTGGCCCCGCGCGACGTGATCGTGATGGTGCCGGATATCCAGACCTACGCCCCTCACGTGCAGGCGGTCTTCGGCCATCTGCCAGCGGACGATCCACGCCACCTTCCCTATAGCGTGGCCGACCAGTCGGCGCGCACCAGCGCACCGCTGATCGTGGCCCTTTCCCATCTGCTGGCATTGCCTGAGTCGCGCTTTGCGGTGAGCGATGTGCTCGACTTGCTCGACGTACCCGCGCTGCGCTGCCGCTTCGACCTGGATGAGGACAGCCTGCCGATCCTGCGGCGCTGGATCGAGGGCGCAGGCATCCGCTGGGGCCTGGACGGCGCGCAGAAACGCAGCCTCGACCTACCCCCGCTGGAACAGAACAGCTGGCGCTTCGGCCTGCGCCGCATGCTGCTCGGCTACGCAGTGGGCGACGGTGGGACACTGGACGGCATCGCGCCGTATGCCGAAGTCGGCGGCCTCGATGCTGCCCTGCTCGGGCCGCTGAGCACCCTGATTGATCAGCTGGACCACTACTGGCAACTGCTTGGCACACCGACTACGCCCGGCATCTGGGTCGAGCGCCTCCACGCGCTGCTGGACGGTTTTTTCGACAACGAAGACAGCGAGGACGCGCTGCGCCTGAGCCGTCTGCACGACGCGCTGGACGCCTGGATGGAAGCCTGTGACGAAGGTGCCTTCGACGAACCGATTCCGCTCGCCGTGGTGCGCGAACACTGGCTGCAGGCGATCGACGAAAGCCGGCTGTCGCAACGTTTCATGGGCGGCGCGGTAAGTTTCGGTACGCTGATGCCGATGCGGGCGATTCCGTTCCGCGTGGTCTGCCTGCTCGGCATGAACGACGGCGACTACCCGCGTCGACAGATGTCCTCCGACTTCGACTTGATGGCACAGCCCGGGCACCACCGTCCCGGTGACCGCTCGCGCCGCGAGGATGACCGCTACCTGTTCCTCGAAGCGCTGCTGTCGGCACGCGATGCGCTGCATATCAGCTGGGTCGGCCGCAGCGCACGCGACAACAGCGAGCTGCCGCCCTCGGTACTGGTCGGCCAACTCCGCGACTACCTCGCCGCCGGCTGGCACCGTGCCGACGAGGCGGCGGATGCGCCCGATGCCGGCCAGCACCTGCTCGAGGTACTGACCACCGACTACCCGCTGCAGCCCTTCAGCCGCCGCTACTTCGAAACCGGCCACGATGTGCGCGTGTTCACCTACGCTCGCGAGTGGCAGCAAGCCCACCGCGCCGGCGCAGGCCCCGGCGACCATGCAGCACTCGAGCCCTGGATACCGGACACCGCGCTGAGCCTGGGCCAGTTGCAGCGCTTTCTGGCCAAGCCGGTAGCCTACTTCTTCAACCAGCGGCTGAAGGTCTACTTTCGCGAGAGCGAAAACGAGGCGCTGAACGACGAGCCGTTCGCGATCGATGGCCTGCAACGTTACGAGGCCGTGCGCCGTGTCCTGCGTGCCGCACTCGACCCCGACGGCAACACGGTGCAGGAACAGCGTATGGCCACCGCGGTACAGCGGCTCGGCGAGGAAGGCCTGCTGCCGCCGGGCGGTTTCGGCGCCGCGCTGCAGGAAAGCATCGCCGCGCAGGCGCACGGGCTGGCCAGGCTGTGGCAGCAGGCCTGCCAGGAGTGGCGGACGCACGAGGACAAGTTCGAGCTGCGCCACGCTCACGGTGACCTGCTGGTAGAGGACTGGCTGACCGATCTGCGCCACGACGGCAACGGCCGGCGCCGGCGACTGGAACTGGTCAACGGCGCATTGCGCGACAAGGCCGGCGTGCTGCGTTTCGACAAACTCACCCACGCCTGGGTCACCCATCTGCTGGCCAATGCCAACGGGCTGGCGATGCAGACCCAGCTGGTCGGCATCGATGCGCAACCGATCTTCACTGCCCTGTCGCGTGCCGCGGCCGGCGACCTGCTCGATGCCTTGCTCGATGCGCTGCGCCAGGGCATGCAGGCGCCGCTGCCGATCGCCCGCCGGACCGCCTTCGCATGGATCACCACCGCCGGCGCGGACAAGGACCCGATGTCGGCCGCCGCGCTCAGCTATGACGGCAGCGACTACGGCCATGCGCGGGGTGAACGCCAGCAGGACGCCTATCTCGCACGCGCCTGGCCTGCATTCGACGACATGCGTCAGGCGGGCTTCGAGTCATGGCTGCCGCTCTACGAGCCACTGCCGCAGGCGATCCTGCCGGAGGGCGCGGCATGACGACGGCTGCCACACTGCAACCGCTGAGCCTGCCGCTGCAGGGCCTGCGCCTGATCGAGGCCAGCGCCGGTACCGGCAAGACCTGGACCATTGCCGCGCTGTACCTGCGCCTGGTACTGGGTCGCTACGATGGCGGCACGCCGCTGCTGCCACCGCAGATCCTGGTGGTGACCTTCACCAAGGCCGCGACGGCGGAATTGCGTGAACGCATCCGTATGCGCCTGGCCGAAGCCGCCGAGGCGTTTCGCGGACAACGCATGCCTGACGACTATCTGGCCGCGCTGATCGACGCCTGCCCCGACGCCGATGCACGTGCGCTGGCGGCGCGTCAGCTGGAACTGGCCGCGCAGTGGATGGACGAAGCCGCCGTGCACACCATCCATGGCTGGAGCCAGCGCATGCTGGCTCAACACGCCTTCGACAGCGGCCACCCGTTCGTGCAAAACGTCAGCAGCGATGAAGGCGCACTGCTGGGCGAAGCCGTGCGCGACTACTGGCGCCAGCATTTTTTCGCGCTCGATCGCAGCGATGCCGAGCGGATCACAGCGCTCTGGCCAAGTCCGGACGCACTGCAGAAGGCGGTGACGCCCTTGCTGCGCACGGCACCGAAACAGCTGCGCGTGGATGGCCGTGCGCTGCCGCACGTCGACAACATCGCCTGCATGCTGACGCGGCAGTTCGCCCCGCTGCGCGAGGCCGAGGCCGTGACACGCGAGGGCTGGCGCGACGATGCCCCCGCAATCGCCGCGATGCTGCGCCAAGCGCTGCAGGCGAAGGCCCTCAACGGCCGCACCTATACGGTGGATAAACTCGACCGCGATCTGGCCGAACTCGCCGCCTGGGTCGACGGCGGCGCGCGACCGGATCGCGCGGTGATAGAACGGGTCTCCCAAAGCAAGCTCAGCCGGTCGACCAACAGAAACGGCGTGACGCCCGAACACCCCGCGTTCGCGCAGATGGATCACCTGCTCGAGCTCATCGACGGCATGCCGCCGCTGCGTCCGCTGATCCTCGCCCATGCGCTGCCGTGGATTGCCGCACGACGGGATGCGGCGAAGCAGCGCCTCGCGCAAATGGGTTACGACGACATGCTCAAGCGGCTCGAACAGGCGCTGTACGGCACCACCGGCGAGCGGCTAGCCCACACCATCGCGCGGCAATACCCGGTGGCGCTGATCGATGAATTCCAGGACACCGACTCGCTGCAGTGGCGCATATTCCAACGCATCTACGCCGATCGCGCGGACACCGGCCTGCTGTTGATTGGTGACCCCAAGCAGGCGATCTACGGTTTCCGCGGCGCCGACATCCACACCTATCTGCAGGCACGCCGCCGTATCGAGGCACCCACTTGGACGCTGGATACCAACTACCGTTCCACCCCGGCCCTGATCAACGCGGTGAACCGTGTATTCGCACATGCCGAGCAGCACCCCGAGGGGGCGTTCGCCTTCGGCAAGGGCGACAACGCGCTGCGGTTCCTGCCGGTCAAAGCCAGCGGTCGCAGTGAGCGTCTGCTACTCAATGGCGAGCCATTGCCGGCGCTACAGCTGGCTCATCTGGGCGAGCGCGAGCCGATCAGCAAGGCCGCCTACCAGGGGCGGCTGGCCCACCATGCTGCCGCGTGGCTGACCAAGCTGCTCGACGCCGCGCAACACGGCACCTGTGGCTTTGCCAATGACCGGGGAGCTTTCCGCCCGCTGACACCCGGTGACGTCGCCATCCTGGTCCGCAGCGGCACCGAGGCTGACGGCATGCGCCAGGCGCTGCAGGCGCGCGGGCTGGCCAGCGTCTATCTGTCCGATCGTGATTCCGTGTACGCATCGGCTGAAGCCAGCGACCTTCTGCTTTGGCTGCATGCCTGCGCCGAGCCTGGTTCTGATCGCGCGATGCGTGCGGCACTGGCGACTGCCACACTGGGCCAGGACTACGCCGCACTAGACCGGCTCAGTCGCGACGAAGACCACTGGGAGGCGATGGGGGAACGGTTCCGTCAGCTGCACGAACGCTGGCTGAAGCAGGGCGTGCTGGCGATGCTGCACGAACTGCTGCACCTGTTCGACCTGCCTGCACGACTGCTCGCCCGCGACCACGGCGAACGCGCACTAACCAACCTGCTGCACCTGGCCGAACTGCTGCAGCAGGCTGCCGCTACGGTGGACGGCGAACACGCCTTGTTGCGTCACCTCGCCAGCCAGATTGTCCAGGCCAACGACCCGCATGCCGACACCGCCGATGAGAAAATCGTGCGACTGGAAAGTGAGGCCGCGCTGATCCAGGTGATTACCATCCACAAGGCCAAGGGACTGGAATATCCGCTGGTGCTGCTGCCTTTCGCGTGCACCATGCGTGAGACAAAAATCGCCGACAGCTTCGTCCTTCACGACGACGACGGTGAAGCCACCCTCGACCTGCAACCCTCGGACCAGACCCGCCAACGCGCCGATCGCGAACGGTTGCAGGAAGACCTGCGCCTGTTCTACGTGGCGATGACCCGCGCCCAGCATACCTGCTGGCTGGGCGTGGCCAACCTCAAGGATGGCCAGAAAAAGACCTCAGGTCTGCACAAGTCCGCATTCGGCTACGTGCTCAACGGCAGCGCGCCGCTCGACGATGGCGCACTCGCATCGCAACTCCAGGAACTTGCCGAAGGCCATCCTGACGTCCATATTGTCGCGTTGTCCGGGGAGCCCGATCGCGCCCGCTATCGATCCCGCTACGCCAAGCCCGCGCAGCAACCGGCACGCCACTACCAAGGCACCCCGATCGAGCCGTGGTGGATCGCAAGCTACAGCGCGCTGCGCGTGGTCAGCGACGACGAGGCGCCACGACACAGCGCACCGGACACCCCGCAGCAGGACGTACTGACCGAGATGATGGCCGAGAGCCGCGGCGCGGTTGCCGCTGTCTCGACGCCAGCGGCAGGTATCCACGGTTTTCCGCGCGGCGCCGAGGCCGGCACCTTCCTGCACGATCTGCTGGAGTGGGCCGCGGACGAGGGCTTCGCCGCAACCGCCGAGGCACCGCAGACGCTGCTGGCTCGGGTCGAACGTCGCTGCCAGCGTCGCGGCTGGCAGGCGCATGCCGATGGATTGAGTACATGGATTCCCGCCTTCCTGCGCACTCCGCTGCCGCTGTCCGACGGCAGGCGGGTGAGTCTTGCCGATGCCGATCGCTGTCGCGCCGAGCTGGAGTTCTGGTTCGAGGCGACGCACGTCGACACCTTGGTACTGGACCGGCTGGTGACCGCACAGACCTTGGACGCACGTCCACGGCCAGCCCTGCTGCCGGACCGCATCAACGGCATGTTGAAGGGCTTCATCGACCTGGTGGTCGAGCACGATGGCCGTTTTTACGTTGTCGACTACAAGTCGAACTGGCTGGGACCTGACGCGCGCGCTTACACCCCCGAGGCGATGGACGCCTCGGTAAGGCACAGTCGTTACGACCTGCAGTACGCGATCTACACACTGGCCCTGCACCGGCAATTGCGCGCCCGCCTGCCCGGCTACGACTACGACTACCACATGGGCGGTGTGCTCTACCTCTACTTGCGCGGCGTCGATGCCGAGGGTCGCGGAGTACATCGCGAGCGCCTGCCGCGGCCACTGATTGAGGCGATGGACCGCCTGTTTGCCGAAGGAGACGTGGCATGACCCGCGAGGCGCTATTCGCGTTGCTCGACCAGTCCGTTGCGCAACAGCGGCTGCGCCCACTGGATGTGGCATTGGCACGCTTTCTCGGCGAGCGCGATCCGATGGCAGCGGCACCGGTGTTGTGGTTGGCCGCGCTGCTCAGTCGGCAGCTGGCCGACGGCCACCTGTGCCTGGACCTGGAACTCCTCCCCACCCTGGCTGACGAACAGGAGTGGCCCGCGAGCTGGCGCAAGCTGCTGCGTAGCGTCACCGAGCGCCCGCGCCTGCTGACGGGCTGCACCCTCGTCGCCGATGGCGATGATGGTATGCCGCTGCCGGCACCGCTGGTGCGTGACGGTGTACGGCTACACCTGCGCCGCTACTGGAACCACGAGCGCATGGTAGCCCAGGCCATTAGCGCGCGGCTCGGACAAGCCCTGCCGGTGCCCGACAACCTGGCCGAGGAACTTTCGCGACTGTTCCCCGCCAGGGGCAAGGCTGGACCGGACTGGCCGAAAATCGCCTGCGCGCTGGCCTCACGCAGCGGTTTTACCGTCATCACCGGCGGGCCCGGTACCGGCAAGACCACCACCGTGGTGCGCTTGCTGGGCCTGCTGCAGACGCTGCACCTGCGAGAGCATGCGCGCCCACTGCGCATCCGTCTGGCCGCTCCTACCGGCAAGGCCGCTGCGCGTCTGAATACCTCGATCGCCAACCAGCTCGCCCGCCTCGACGTGGAAGAGAGCGTGCGTCGTGCAATCCCTGCCGAGGTCGTCACCCTGCACCGATTGCTGGGCGCTCGTCCCGAGACGCGGCGCTTCCACCATGACCGCAGCAATCCGCTGCATCTTGATGTGCTGGTAGTTGACGAAGCCTCGATGATCGATCTGGAAATGATGTCTGCAGTGCTCGCCGCGCTGCCCGCTTCGGCGCGCTTGATTCTTCTGGGCGACAAGGACCAGCTCTCTTCCGTGGAAGCCGGCGCCGTGCTCGGCGACCTCTGTCGGCGCGCCGAAGCGGGCCACTACAGCATGGCCACGGCCGACTGGCTGAAGGCCACCACCGGCGGCGACATCGATGACTTTGCCGGCGACGACGCGCAGCCGCTCGATCAGCAAGTCGCGATGCTGCGACACAGCCACCGCTTCGGCGCCGATAGCGGCATAGGCCGACTGGCCCATGCCGTCAATGCCGGCGATATCGCGCGGTTGCAAAACCTGCTCGGCAGCTCGTCGAAAGACCTCGCCTGGTTGCCGGCCGCCAGCCGCGAGCAGCTTGCCGAGCTGGCCATTGACGGCGGTGGCGAACACTTCGGCCACCAGGACGGAAAGGCAGCGCCATGTGGTTACCGACACTATCTGGAACGGTTGCAACAACGCCCGGAGGTTACCCGCCATGGCAGCGCCCACGATGACTGGGCCTGCGACGTACTGCTCGCCTTCAATCACTTTCAGCTGTTGTGCGCGCTGCGCCACGGCCCTTACGGCGTGGACGGCCTAAACCGGCTGATCGCCGAAGCCCTGCATGCGCGCGGGCTGATCGAGAGCAGTGTGGGCTGGTATGAGGGCCGTCCGGTCATGGTGACCCGCAACGACTACAGCCTCGGGCTGACCAACGGCGACGTCGGTATCTGCCTGCGACTGCCCGACGAGGCGGGACGGATGCGCCTGGTCGTCGCGTTTATGGTCCATCCTATACCGGGCTCAAGCGGCGGTGCGCGCGTCCGCCAGGTGCTGCCTTCGCGTCTGGGCGAAGTGACCACCACCTATGCAATGACAGTGCACAAATCGCAGGGTTCGGAATTCGAGCACACCGCGTTGATCCTGCCGGCAGAGGCCAACCTCTTGCTCACCCGCGAGCTGCTCTATACCGGCATCACGCGAGCACGCCGCTGGTTCAGCCTGCTGGGCAGCCAGACGGTTATAGCGCACGCCAGCCGCCAACGCACCCGGCGTTATTCCGGTCTGGCTGAGCGGTTGGTCAACCCTTGAGCCGGCTTGCCCTCCCGCACCTCCAAGCCGCGGAACTCAGCCGGCTCCCGGGCTACGGCGCTACCAGCATTGATCCACGGTACCGGTGCCACTCACTGTGCGTGCTCCGGCCTGGTTAAGTGACAGGGTTCCACACATCGTGTCGCGCGCCAGCTGGGCGTTGATCGGCACCGCCTGGATGATATAGCTGGAAGCCGTAACCGTGTTGTCGTTGTAGCGGTAGTTGGCGCCCGTCCGCTGGGGTGTTGCGCAATCCAGCTGCGGGAACGGGTTGGCAACCGTAGGGGTTGCCGAACTCGTGTCGTAGCGCAAATTGGTGGTGTAGTACCGCTCCATGTAATTGGCGTACTCCGACAGGCATCCCTCTGCCGCCACCCGATGCGTCTTGGTGATGTAGCTGACGTAAGAGGGATAGGCAATCGCGGCCAGGATCGCCACGATCGCCACCACGATCATCAGCTCGATCAAGGTGAACCCCGCGCTGCGGCATACAGGATCCCCCAGGCGGCCCGTGCACAATGCCGCGCGCGTGGCACCGTGATCCCCACCGTCATGCGCGTCGTTCTTGACAGACAAGAAGCCTTTCATCATTCGTTCCTTAGTTGTTGATCAGCTCTCGCCAGGACACACGATTGACGCCACCACTGGTACCGGACGTCTTGAAACTGCCGGTACTGCCGTTATCGAAGCTGACTAGCATGGTGCTGCCGACGAAGATCGGATTGTTCGGCAACGCACTGAAACCCACACCGGAAGCCGGATAGGACTTGCCGCCCACCGTGACAGTGTCCGACGAGTTGATCAAACCGTCTCCATTGAGATCGAAGAAGTTAGACGACGGATTGGTTCCGGTGAAAGGATCGACAGCCATGACCCAGCCCCTCCCGGAAGGATTGCAGATATCGACAGCTTGAGGAATCCGCGTGGTACCTAGCAACAGGTTTCCCTGGAACTGGTTGGGAATGACCATACGCTCACCCTCTACCCCATTGACCGGTGATACCAGATCGTAAAACCAGCCGGATTTTCCGGTCATGTCCGAGGGTACCGGCGTTGGCGTCACTACCCGAGCCGGAGACACTGGCTGTACGGGGGGGCTGGCACTGGGATCCCCGGGACTTCCTGGTGTTTCGGCCAAGATCTGCCTTTGGTTGAGCGCCGCCCGCCCCAAGGACAGGTTGCTGACCAGACTGGAAGTGCTGGACTGAACAATCAATCCGTACCAGGACTGAACATCATGATTGCTGAGATCTCCCGAGTTCAGATACTGCCCGGTACCAAAAAATATCCATACATTGCCGGTCTGCGGATCCTTGCCGGCCAGCATGCCTCCGGTAATCGGTTGCACTTTGCCCGCAGCGTCCTTGGCCGTAAAAAGCAGCTTTCCGATACTGACCGGAGTACCGCTAAGTACACCCGTACCCGTGTTGATGGCGAAAGACCATACATGCCCATGGCGGTCGCCCGCGTAAGCCACCGAACTGATGCCGTTACTGGGATCATCAAGCCATACCACTGGTGCTGCCAGTCCGTTATCCAGGGTCAGGTCGGTGGTGAGGTGAATATCGAGCGAACCGTCGGGAAGATTGAACTGAAGCAGGGCCGCGCGCCCCGCCAAACTGTTGTAGCCATTACCGATCAGCACCGACCAGACCCCGTCGGCTGTCTGCGAAATAACCGGTTTGCCGTTCATCTGGCCGATAAACTGGCTGCCAAGCTTGCCGTCACCCGCAGAGCGCTCCCACAATAACTTGATGGCGCTCGGGTCGGTAATATCCAGCGCATAAACAGCCCTGGCGGTGCCACGCCCCGTCGTGCCCACGGCCACGGTATGCCAGGCGCCCCCGAAATAGGCATCCGCCACAGTCAATTCACCGTCATTGAAATACTGATGTGGCGAGAACGTGCCATAGTCCGGGTTCGCCAACTCCTTCAGTCCGTCAGTGATCACTGCGGCGGGGATATAGGCATAGGTCTCCGCACCGGTGACCGCATCTAACGCATGTAACATGCCGTCATTGGCCGCCACGAAAATAAGCGGCGCCCGATTGACGTTGCTGCTGGCATATGCACCGAAAGTGCCGGAACCGGTGAATGACTGGGAGTAAAACTGATTTGGGTTCGGAGCCCCCACGTATACCGGCTGTGAGTCGACTACGTCGCCAAACGGTGTATCCCGATTTCGATAGGTTCCCCCGACGTTTTTCTGCTCCTTCGACGAATCACCCCGAAGGTAGTCGATCATCGATTGCCGCTCGCTGACAGTATTTCCCAAGGCCGCTTGCTCTGCGAGGGACAAGCTGCTGAGATTGGCTGCCGTGAACGCCACCGACTGCTTGGTCGGAAGCCCCGTTGGGTTATAAGTATAGATGTTCCTGCTGGCGGCGGCCGGGAGCGAGTGGACAGCGGTCCAGTCCGGCGTGGAGGAGATAGCCCCCGTAGCGGGGTCCACCTTGAAAGCCTTCAAATCGCCTTTCCACTTGGCCGTATAGTAATTTGCCTGATAGGCGACCGTGCCGGTCTTCAGCTGACTGGAGTTAGCAGCCAAACTCGCTCCCGTACCCACACGCTCGGCGGCACGCTTCAGCGCGTCGCGCAGACCGCTTACAAAAGTCTTCGGACTGCTGGCCGAATAGAAACCACCGTGACCGTTGACCGCCGCATGCGCCAAATCGGCAATATTGTAGACTGAGTTAGCCGCCGGTGTGGGCCAGCTGAATCCACTGACTGGTGCCCCCCCATTTGCCCAGGCGAAAACCTGTTTGATCGTTGTACCACTGGGACTGAGCCCTGTTGGAGTGAACCCCAGGCCCAGCGTAAAGGTCGTCATGTGCTGCCAGAACGCAGGATCCTCAGCGCTTGGCGGAACCTCGTTGAGCGAGCCGCTACGAAGGTCGTTCTTCCAATACTTCATTGCCACGTCGGCCAGCGTGTCACTATGGGAATCCGCATAGGGCGCGACATTTTTATAAGTATAGCTCTGACCATTCGGGCCGGTGATCTTCGGCCCTGCCGTTCCATCGGCATTCCCAGGCCCAGCGCCAAGATAACCATTCCAGAAGCCATCGGTGGTCAGTATGGTGTACGACTGGCGACAGGCAAGTTCAGTGCCGTCGGTATTCGAAGTCTTCCATGGTTGCGGTGATTCGTAGTACTGACCCACAGCATCCAGCGCGACCCGCAATGGCGTACCGCCGCTGGGAAACTCGCCAACCAGCCAGTTCCAGAACTGCGCCTTCTGAGTCCCCGACGTGCCGTCGCCAAAGGGCTCCACATTGGCAATCGTCTTGCCATTGTAGCTGGATGTCGGTGCTGGCAACGCCGAATTATTTCTACCATTGATCGAGCCGAAGCCGATACGGAATGTCGGGTCGATTGAGAAAAACGAATCCATTAGGCCGCTCTTGGCCATCAAAATACGCGTATGGTAATAGGAAAACCAATTAGCGATATTCTGGCCCGCCGCCACCCCGGAGGGAGCAGCGACTCCCGAGGTATCAGAAGCCACCACACAATTGGGTTGACCACTGCAACTGGTATCAGTTACATAGTGAACCGTATAAGGACCTGCCGCGGGACCCGAGGAATATTGAAAATAATTTGAACCCTCGCGGTAATAAACCGTACATTCATTTTTCTTTTTGTCGTAGGAATAATCATATGCCCCGGACTTGCTATCATAAAGAAGTTCACATGCCCGTTTACTCAAAACAAAATTATAAACGATGGATTTATCGCTCGAAGTGGTAGTCGAATAATCGACCCACCCCGTATCCGATCCTCCATGATATGTCGTCAAGTCGACACTTCCAAACGATGGATTGAAGCCGTCACGCCACGCCGAGGTGAGACTTGGCGCATTCGGGTAAAAGGTTCCATCCGACTTGACAGGAGGGGTATAAGTGATAGCCGGATTATAATAAACTCCGTTATTGTCGGAATTTATCATCGCAGCATTATTATAATAATTATTAAGATACCCAAGATCGGGCATGAAATCCCATGACATAGACCCCGAGTCATCCAGCATCAAGGTGATATTGGGAGGCAATGGGTGCTGAATGATCAACGGCTCTTGATCGACCGTGACGGCAGCCTGTGCAGGCGCATAGGCGACGCCAAGCATCCACACTGACAAACTGACATACAGCAACTTGCCCAGGAAGCCACGGATCTTGCTGTGCGAGGACGAGGTGAGATTCATGACGGCACCACTCTGCAATAATGTTGCATGAGAAAACCCATAACTGGCGTAACGGCATCCAGAACAATCAACCCTGTTTGATCATCGCCTGCAACGTCACCACGGCGCGATCGCCTACCTTAGCGGGATCACCGCTGCGGGCAGTAACCCGGTAATAGATCGCCGTCGTGGATATGCCCTGAGCCCCGTACTGCGCTGCATTGGCTGTTTGATTGAACCCCGTGTTGGAACTGGGATCATTCCAGTTACCCATGTCTTCCACGACGTACTGCGGCTGCCCAAAGGCGGCACTGCCGGCAGTGAACTGGCCAGCCGCGGTCCCTTGCCCCACATCCTTGATGCTGCCGGCCGGCAAGCCCGGGTCGGTGAACGGATTGGCCATGCAGACCACACCGCCAGCCTGGCAATTGCGTGCCACCAAACTGGGATTGGTGATGACAAGCGCGGCCCCCGCACGCAGGGCTGCCTCGGCGCTCTGGAAGCTGACTTCCCGGTCATAGAGGTTGGAGGCCATTTTTTGCTGCATGATCGTGCCACGCACCGCGGCGAGCCCCACCAGCGTAATCACCACTAGCAGGATCAGCGCAACCACCAATGCGATACCGCGCTGCGCCGAGCCACTTGTAGCAAGGCGAGGTGGGTACCGATATCGAACAGCCCAGTCGCGCGCGGAAATCCACTTCGGCGCTACATTACCCACATCCTTCTGCCTTGTAAGAAGGGTTTCCGCACGCTGGTGCTGGAGGAAATGGTTCATGTCAATTCACCCGATTGCGTACGGTGGTGGTGGCCGTAAATGTCCGTGATATCGGCTGCACATCGGTTCCGGCCCTTTTGTCGGTGCTCTGCACCGTCAACGTGACCTGGACCGCATCGACAATAGCCCAATTGCTTACCAATGCGGCGGCCACAAAGTTGGCATTGGGGGGCTGGTGATAAAGGATCTGCATGTTGGTGACATCGCGCACCATTTCCTGTGGTCTCGGCTTGAGAATGCCGCCCACCACTTCAAGATAATCGCGATACAGCGACCGGCCGTTTACCGGGTTGTTGCCGATATACCAATCCGCTGCGGTCAGCTTGGCAATTTGCGAGTTGGGCGAAAAGGTATAACCATTGCCATTGGTCGTGCATACTGGGGGGAAACCCAGGCCCTTGGAGCAGTTCCCAGGAGTGCCAACGCCGGTATCGTGTACCAAGGTAACGTTGTGGCTGTTGTAGTTGGTGATCTGGGCAATTGCCGTATGATCGGGATCGCATACGATAATCGCGTCGCCAATCTGCAAGTCCGAGCTCGACTCATTGAGTTTGAAGTTCGCTGATGTTGCGTTGTTGCTAGCTACGCTCAAGCCAGAATCCGCCGCACCAATCAGCTGTAATGAGTCGGTACCGGCCACACGTTCGGTTACCGCCGTCCCGGTGGGGACGCCCGGGTCGGTCTGGCTGCCACCGTAGCCATGAACCGCGTTGTTGAAATCAGCCCACCACGTCGTGCCCCCAGCCGCCGGTCCATTGTTGAGCACGTTGGCGACACGCCCGCTGTTGTCGCAGCCGTTGAGCCCGGCATCGCGGATGTCACGCGCCATCATCTCGAAAGCGAGCCGCGACCCGTCTTGCACATCGCCAATCGCCTCGTTGGTACGGTAGGACTGCTGGTTAGCCAGAAACACACTGACCACGCCGGCGATCACGATCAGCCCCAGCAGCAGGGCTACCATCAGCTCGATCAGGGTGAACCCCTGCAACCGCCGACGCGGAGAGTAGCCGGGTTGGCGACGCGCGAAACGATGCATACTCATAGCATGGCCTTGGTAATGACTTGCTGATTGCTGGTGCCCCCGACGCCGGCGCGACTATCGTCGAAACTGATGGTGACGGTGCATTCACCGGTTGCCGAGCAGTTGATCTGGCCGGTCGTCGTAGCTACCGGACCAAGGCTCTGGCCCAACTGAGTGCACCATTGATTGAGCTGATACTTGGCCAGTGAGCCACCGGCCGACGGACAGGCGCTGGCCTTGAGGGGGGACGCCGTGTTGTAGGCACCTCCTTTGGCATTGACGATATCGGCTCGCATCGCATCGAGGATCGAATAGCTGGCCACCGTCGCCATGCTGCGCGCCATCGCACTGTTGTTGGTGGACATCGACATCACCTGTAGCGCGGCTATGCCCAAAAATCCGATCGACAGCACCAGCACCGCTACCAGCACCTCGATAAGGCCGACACCGGATTGCTGACGTATGCCTCGACGCCACCGTCGCGAACGACTGCGAGCGGATATCGCGGGAAACGCGCAGGTCTCGTGCGACGGAATATAACCACGCCTCATGGGCACGCTCCGGTAGTTGTCGTGGTCTGAATGATCGAGCCGGCCACCATGCTGATCACGCGATGGTTATTGCTGCTGACCACGCTGGTACAGATATCGGCGACCGTCCCGCTATACGGCGTAGTGCTGCCGATGAGACGCCCGAGCCCCTGCCCACCGTAACGGATCGCGACGATGTTGCCATTAAGCCTCAGGGGAGTGGACAAGCCAACGGTCGCTGCACGCACCTCGGTAGTGCTGGTACCCGTCATCGCGACCACGGCACCCGCTTGCGCACCGCAGCGGTTACCCAGGGTATCGCTGCTGCCGCCGGTGTTGTTGGCTGCAAGATCACTGCAAAATTGCGTGTTGGCATTGCGTTTGATGGCCTCCATTCGCGCGAGATTGAGCGAGGCCACCATATCGTTGGCCGTCGTGGTCAGCTTGCTGGAAAGGGTTATCGCTCTGAAGCTGGGCACTGCGATCATGATCAGCACCACCGCTACGGCCAGCGTAATCATCAGCTCCACCAAAGTGAAACCCTGGCGCCGGCGTCGCCCCATGAGAAGCCCCATCGTGCGCCGATGCGCCGGAGCCCTCATCCGCGAGAATGCTCGCTGGTACCACAAAACCTGCATGAATTCCTCCTAAGTCCCCGGAGGTACCATCGCGCATCCGGCCTTCTTCAACCAGTCTTCAACCGACCGGTGGTAGGAATTACCCGATAAGCGGCTCACATACAACGGAAAAGTAACGCTGGGCGTCACCCTACGGATCAGCGTGGCGTAAACCAACGTTCGGGGAATGACGTCCTTCGCACGGTGCAGAAGCGCCGGCGGTGACGCGATCGGCTGTCGCAGACCCCGACGTACGTCGGGCTCTGGCGGTAATGCCGCGCGCGGGATTTTTAATCGCCCGGAGCTTGCTGTAATCGGGCAAGCGACCGGCTGTCCCCTACCATGCGCCCGCTCGGCGACCACCAGCACGGTATTCGCGGTGCCGATCACCAACGGCTAGCGTATAACCACCCGCCAGCCAGCACGCTACGGCCAGTGGACAACCCTCTGGTGTCGACCTTCAATTTGCGACGCCCCGCCCGGGCTGTCTGTTTCACCAGGTTAAAGTCGCAGGCTTTGAGAGATCATCCCCGTATCACGACATTCATCGAGAATTGCCGCATCTCGCGCCTCAATTATCTTTAGCACCCTGGTCCACCCACTGGGTAATCAGCTCAATATCTCGGCTAGGCAACCAGCGTGCATTGCTTTCCGGCATGATCATGGCATTGTGCGCGCTAACCTTGTATTTCTTCGGCATGTTGACCGATGAATCAGCCTCGTGCTTGATGAGTCGCACCAGAGTACTTCCGACACTGCTTCCCGGTGAAATGACACGACCGTAACGGGTGCCCCTCATCACATCCTGATAGCTGTCAACGCTGAACCCACTTTTCTCGTAACCCACTCCACCTGCCGAATGGCATACCGAACAGTTTTTCTTGAGGATCGGGCTGACGTCGCGACGGTAACTTACTTCGCGCTGACCACATGCAACCATGAAAAGGGACATTATGATGACAAAAAAAACCGAACTATTCAAAGGCATGATCATAAGCTCCATACGTTCATGATATCAAATCAAAATAACCACAAAATACCGTGGTTCCGATCGCCATAAAACGCCTTCAGCATATCGCTTCGTTACCATCTGCTGTGCATCCAACCATGCTACACGCCGGCCCAAAACAAATTATCCCGCGACAATATTCTCTGTTCTGATACTTAAGAAAACTATCTGATATAGCGAAATGACTATCTGCATGCCCCATGCAATACCCAGCACCACACCAGAAACAACCACGGTGTAGGCGAAAATAGGATCCCACTTGGTCAAATACCATGTCGCGATATCAACGACGACACCAACAAAGGGCGCCGCAATAACCACATTTTTCAGCCATGCGGGTAACGATGTCAACGTAAAAACAAAGCCCAGTACGAAGGTTACCAGGCCGATACCGAACAAGTGAATATGCGATAGCTTTACCAAAGTCTGGATGGACATCCCGGTATCGACCTTCGCGACCGCGTGAATCCCCGAGTACGTAGTAAAATCAGGAAGGTTCATACCTGATTTTTCGCTATGGCATCTTGCACACCTTTTTTCGATAATCGGATGTATTATTTTATCGTAACCTTTTTCGTCCGCTCCGGATTTCAGCCACGCGACTATCCGATCAAGATCCTGCTGACTTCTCATGCCTTTCATCGGCCCACGCAACATCATTTCAAGTCGCGTACCACTGCGATTTCCATAATAGGAAATTGCAATATCCTGAACGGATATTCCAGGCTTTCCATTGAGCCCTTGATGGGTAAGATAAAGATAACCAAGCGCCATGACGTAGCCAAGGCCGAGAACCACCATCACCAGTCCGTACAGGGTAAGTTCGCTGCTGGAGCAATCACGAAAGGTCTTTCCTTTTACTATCGGCCGACCGGATGGAAGTCGCCCAAATACGCGGCGTATCCATATTATGGAGACCGCCAATCCGGATAGGCCAAGGATAAAATGTATTATCGACGTTTCTTTTACTGCAAAGCTGAGCGTGCCGGGCGAAAGCATTGTCCACAGTGAAAGCACCAGAAACACCCAGGCCGGCCAATATAGACGACGCCACACAATGGCTACCGAGGCAACCGACATCATCAAGATTCCGGTTATCAAGCTATTCCAGAAAGTTTCATGATTCAGGGTCGCATAGGGTCCACTTATGTACCAAGGGGATGCCGCCATCACTGCACCAATCACCAAACCGGACGCGCGGGCCGATATTTTTTGCTTCTTCAGCAATTTATCCTGAACCATTTTTAACTTTCCTCTTGATCCGGACTCATGGGCAAACCCCAGTCCGGACTTTTATGCACTGATCGACCGACGCCGCAAATGTCGCATGACGAATATCCAGCCACGGCGACTCGATGGTGTAGGAACCCCGGCAATGTTTCGCGTCCGCCGACTCCGATCAATCGTTTTGGGGCTAGACTTGTGGCCTGCAACAAGTGCTCGCTGACACCCAACGCTAACCATGTCGTATTTACCAACTTGGTTGTATTGACCAACTTGAAATAGCCCCGACTCAAGGTTCGAGGCTGACCGAATCCACCACAAGCGATGGTGTTTGGATTCTTCGGTAGTGATATGGCGAAAGCGCATTACAACTCACTATGAGACGCTGATTTGATCTTAAACTGAGTCGGAAGGGGCTCCTCTTGATTTCGATCAAATTCGCCGCGTTGATGTGCATCATCGCGCCGCCATCTGCATCTACGACACAGCGTTATATTGATGACTGTCACCCCCCCCTGAAGTACGGAGCGCTATCATCAATTCATTGATTTAAAAGAAAATCGCTCAACCTCTTCAACCAGCAACGCAGCCAACTGCATGAACTTGCGAGTCGATAACAACGGCCACTGCGACAGCCCGCCGCATGCCTCATCCTGGCCCGCCAATCACCGGAGTGATCAAGGGAAATCGACGCTGCTGATTTTGGGTACATACGCCAGGAAATTCGGGCAACGTCCTTCACCCGGCGCCAGCGGCTTCCCATGACGGATATGGCCAACCTTTTCGATTGACGGCAGGAAGCGGGTCGCGATCATCCGCTCGGCGGTTTTAGGCCTTGATGGGGGCCTCGCTACCGCTGGTAGCAGAGTCTGCTCCTGATTGCCGGCCCGCTGGCTTGCGTCCACTGCATAGCGGCCTCCTTCGATCTGCAATCGCAGAAAACGACCGGTTTCGTCACTCGCCCTCCAGATACCTGTTGGCCGGCACCCAGGGGCAACCATCCGGTGGTTCTTCTCACCGTCCTTCGGAAACGCAAAAGCCCCAAGGTCTCCTCGGGGCTTTTGGCGTCCGTCCTGGCATCAAGACGGGAGAAGTATCTCAACTCGGGAATCGATCAGATTCTCGATACGTGGTGCCGGAAACAGGAGTCGAACCTGCGACCTACGCATTACGAATGCGCCGCTCTACCAACTGAGCTATTCCGGCAATCAGCCGTGAATTTTACGGTGCGGGGGAATATGGCGCAAGCGATGCCTCACGCAAGACGGCCGCGGCCAGCGCCACCTCGAATCAGAAGTTGACCGAGCTGTTGCCGCCCACCATGCGTAACTCCTTTGGCAGTGCGAACGTGATGTTCTCCGGTTCGCCGTCCAGCTCACGCACATCGCCCGCACCGCATGCCTGCAGTCGGATGATGACATCGCGTACCAGCTTCTCCGGCGCAGACGCTCCGGCGGTGAGGCCGATCCGCTTGACCCCATCGAGCCACCCCGCCTCGATGTGCTCGGCGTTGTCGATCAGAAACGAGCGCACACCCTGCTTTTCGGCCAGTTCGCGCAGGCGATTGGAGTTGGAGCTATTGATCGAGCCGACCACCAGCATCAGATCGACGGCATCCGCCAGGCGACGCACGGCATCCTGACGGTTCTGCGTGGCATAACAGATATCGTCCTTGCGGGGCCCCTCGATGTCGGGAAACCGTGCGCGCAACGCCTCAATGATCGCCTTGGTGTCATCCACCGACAAAGTTGTCTGTGTCACATACGCCAGCTGCTGGGGAAACCGGGGCTTCAATCGGACCACACAGTCCAGGGACTCAACCAGCAGTATTTCACCGCGGTTGGCGGGGTTCCACTGCCCCATCGTGCCCTCTACCTCAGGATGGCCGGCATGGCCGATCAAGATCACGCTGTGCCCGATACGGCCGAGTCGTGCGACCTCCATGTGCACCTTGGTAACCAGCGGACAGGTGGCGTCGAACACCTTGAGATCGCGCTGCTCCGCCTCCTCACGCACGGCCTGCGACACGCCATGTGCGCTGAAGATGACCGTTGCCCCATCGGGTACCTCATGCAACTCCTCGACGAAAACCGCGCCATCGGCACGCAACTTGTCGACCACGTAACGGTTATGCACCACTTCGTGCCGGACGTAGATTGGCGCGCCATATGATTCGAGTGCCCGCTCAACAATGGCGATGGCGCGATCGACGCCAGCGCAGAATCCACGGGGGTTGGCAAGCAGGATGTCCATGAAGTCTCAGGTAAGTCGGGCCTGTGTAGGAGCGCACCTCGTGCGCGATGCTCTTGCCTTGGTAATTATCGCATGCCACCCGAAGACTTGCCGCTGAACAGTCCGAATGCGATCAGCATCACTGCGCCGACAGTGATGCCGGAATCAGCCAGGTTGAACACGGGGTAGCTCCACTGCTGGTAATACACCTGGATGAAATCGGTAACCTGCGCGGCATGCAAACGGTCGATCACGTTGCCAATGGCGCCGCCGATGATCAGCGCCAGGGGCATCGCGGTGCGCCAGTCGCGTCGCGCCGTACGCGCCAGCCACGCGACCAGCACCGTACTGATGAGCACCGCCAGTACCACGAAGAACCAGCGCTGCCAACCGGAACCGTCGGCAAGGAAGCTGAAAGCGGCACCGCGATTGAACGCCAGCGTCCAGTTCAGAAAACCGGGGATTACCGGATGCGGCAAACCCGCCGGCGCCAGCGCGTGCAGCGCCCACCACTTGCTGAGCTGATCGAGCGCGATGACGATGACAGACAGCCACAGCCAGGTCAGTGCATTGGGTTTGGAAGTCATGGGAGGTGAATTATCCGACAGGTTGTTTGAGCGCCGATGGACAACGGGTCGCCGGTAGGAGCGCACCCTACACGGACTCGATCAGAACCAGCGGCGGCCCTCACCGGATCCTTCGATATTGCCGATGCAACGACCGCACAGCTGCGGTTGTTCGGCATGGCGGCCGACATCGTCGCGGCGGTGCCAGCAGCGCACGCATTTTGCGGCATCGCTGACACTGGCCGACACCCAGGCCTCAGTCCCCTCCAGCTCCAGCTTCACCGCATCGTCCGGGCGCGGGGTCAGCGGCGCCAGTTGCAACTCGGAAGTGATAAAGAAGAAGCGAAGTTCGTCACCTACCTCGGCATAGCGCGCGCGGGTCGCATCGTCAGCATGGATCGCCAGCCGTGCCTCCAACGCCGCACCAATCTGCTCCGCCTTGCGCATGCCTTCGAGCACACGCGAGGCAGTCTCGCGCATGGCCAGCAGGTCCGCCCACCATTGGCGCTGCTGTGGTGAGCCCTGGGTTGCCGCCAAGCCGTCGTACCAGGTTTCGAACAAGACGCTCTCGCCGCGCGGGCCGGGCAATGCCTGCCAGATCTCCTCGGCGGTGAAGCTCAACACCGGTGCCAGCCAGCGCACCAGTGCTTCGGCAATACGGTACATCGCGCTCTGTGCGCTGCGCCGACCGTGGCTGTCGGTGGGCATGGTGTAGAGACGGTCCTTGGTGATATCCAGGTACAGCGCACCGAGCTCGTTGGTGCAGAAGTTCTGCACTCGCGCGATGATCTCCGGAAAGTCGTAGCGCTCGTACGCGGCGAGCACCGCCTGCTGTACGTCGAAGGCCTGCTGCACTGCCCACTGATCCAGCAGCAAGCTGTCCTCGACCGGCACCAGATGCTTTGCCGGATCGAAGCCGTGCAGATTGCCGAGCAGGAACTTCGCGGTATTGCGGATACGTCGGTAGGTGTCGGAGACGCGCTTGAGAATTTCGTCGGAGACGGTCATCTCGTTGCGATAGTCGGCCGAGGCTACCCACAGCCGCAGCACATCCGCGCCGAGAGTATCCATCACCTTCTGCGGCGCCACCACGTTGCCCAGCGACTTGGACATCTTGCGGCCGTTGGCATCGACCGCGAAACCATGGGTCAGCACGTCCTGATAGGGCGCGCGTCCGAAGATCGCCGACGAAGTCAGCAGCGAGGACTGGAACCAGCCACGATGCTGATCGGAGCCCTCCAGATACATCACCTTGTAATGGGTTGCGCGCCCCTGCTGCAGCTCAGGGCGCTCGCCGATCACCGCGTAGTGGGTCACCCCGGAGTCGAACCACACATCCAGTACATCGGTGACTTTCTCGTAATCCTTCGCCTCGTCACCGAGAAGGTCCGCCGGATCGAGCGCGAACCACGCATCGACGCCGCCCTGCTCCACCTTTTGCGCGACCTGTTCCAGCAACTCGACCGAATGCGGATGCGGCTCTTGCGTCGCCTTGTGCACGAACAACGCGATCGGCACACCCCAGACACGCTGCCGCGAGATGCACCAGTCCGGCCGCCCGGCGACCATGCCGGCGATGCGCTCCTCGCCCCAGCCCGGCACCCAGCGGACCTGCTTGATCGCACTGAGCGCGGTCTCTCGCAACGTCGCCTGCTCCATCGAGATGAACCACTGCGGGGTGGTGCGGTAAATCACCGGCGTCTTGTGCCGCCAGCAATGCGGATAACTGTGTTCGATCTTCACGAAGGCCAGCAGCACACCGCGTGCGCGCAACAGATCGACCAGCGCATCGTTGGCCTTCCAGATGTGCTGGCCGGCCAGTGCCACCTCGCCGACCGCCGGCGTATCGGCGCGGAACGTGCCGCGGCTCTCCACCAGATTCAAGGTCTCGATACCGTATTCGCGCGAAACGGCAAAATCCTCCACACCATGGTCGGGCGAGGTATGTACGGCACCGGTGCCGTCCTCGGCCGAAACATGCTCGCCGAGAATCACCGGTACCTCGCGCGGATAAAACGGATGGCGCAGCGCCAGTCCCTCCAGCACACTGCCGGCAGCATGCCCCAGCACCGTGGCCTGCTCCATGCCGTAGCGTTGTGCCACGCGCTCGACCAGGGCGCTGGCAACCACCAGCAGCACGCGGTGGTCGTTGCGCGACGGGCCTTCGATCAGCGCGTACTCCAGGTCGGCACCGAGCGACACCGCCTGACTTTCCGGCAGCGTCCACGGCGTGGTGGTCCAGATCGGCACTGCGACAATCGCCCCTCCTGCATCGACATCGAAGCAGCCCGCCAACGCCTTTGGATCAACCGCGTCGTACGCCACATCGACCGCTGGCGAATGCTTATCCGCATATTCGATTTCCGCCTCGGCCAGCGCGGAGCCGCAATCGAAGCACCAGAACACCGGCTTCGCACCGCGCACCACATGGCCGTTGGACACCACCCGTGCCAGCGCGCGCAGCATGTCGGCTTCGTAGGCGAAATCCATCGTGCGATACGGCCGCTTCCAGTCACCAAGCACGCCCAGCCGCGTGAAGTCGGCACGCTGGGTATCGACCTGCCCGGCAGCGTACTCACGGCACTTCTGGCGGAACGCGGTGGCATCGAGCTTGTCGCCCGGCTTGCCGAACTTCTTCTCCACCGCGATCTCGATCGGCAAGCCGTGGCAGTCCCAACCGGGCACATACGGCGCACGATGACCGGCCAGCAGTTTCGACTTGACCGTGATGTCCTTGAGGATCTTGTTGACTGCATGGCCGATATGGATCGCCCCGTTGGCATACGGCGGGCCATCGTGCAGCACAAACACCTTGTCGCGGCCTGCCGTGTGCTGCTGGATCTGCGCATAGCGGTCGACCCGCTCCCACTCGGCCAACCAGCCCGGCTCCCGCTTTGGCAGGTCGCCGCGCATCGGGAAACTGGTCTGCGGCAGGTTGATCGTGCTCTTGTAGTCGTGGGTCATTGCGTCATGCCATTACGGATCTGTTGATGCCAGCCAGCGGCCGGCTAAAGAGGGTGCAAGTTAGTGGATTGCCGAGCAAACTGAAATGTCGGGCGTCTCTCACTCCTGTGCCAGACGTGGATTCATGCCCAGCAACTCGCGCGCCATGCGGGCGTCGGCGGCCATCTGGACCTTGAGCGGCTCGAGTCCATCGAACTTCTGCTCATCGCGCAGCTTGGCGACAAACTCCACCGCCATGCGTTGCCCGTACAAGTCGCCGTCGAAGTCGAACAGGTGAACTTCCAGCAGCGGCTCGCTGACTTCGTTGACTGTCGGTCGCACACCGAGGCTGGCGACGCCCGGCCAGCTGCATTCGCCCTCGCCCAGGCCAACACGCACCGCAAAGACGCCATGCACCGGGCTGACGCGTTGCTGCAAATGGATATTGGCGGTGGGATAGCCGAGGGTACGACCCAGCTGCTTGCCATAGTCAACCTTGCCCTCGATGACGAAGGGCCGGCCGAGCAGCGGTTCTGCGCCGGCGAACTCCCCCGCGGCCAGCAACAGACGCACCCGGCTGGCCGAGACGCGGGCACCGTCAAGTTGCACAGCCGGCATAGTGCACGCCGCAAAGCCGAACTGCGCCCCCATCTGCTCCAGCAACGCCATATCGCCTGCGCGCTTGTGGCCGAAGCGAAAATCCGCGCCCACCCAGACCTCGCGCGCCGCCAGACGCTCGACCAGTACGCGACGCACGAAATCCTCGGCCGACATCGCGGTCAATGCCGTATTGAAGCGCAGCAGCAACGTGTGCTCCATCCCCGCCGCCGCGAAACCGCGAAGCTTTTCGCGCACGCTGGACAGCCGCGGCAGCGGCTCGCGGGAAAAAAAGGCACGCGGCAACGGCTCGAAACTCACCACCAACGGCGCGCAACCGAGCTGCTGCGCCCGTTCGCGCACCTGTGTCAACAGCGCCTGATGGCCGCGGTGCAGGCCATCGAAGGCGCCAATCGCCATCACACTGCCGCGCGGCGCCAGGCAAGGGCCTGCGACGTCCCTGGAAAGTCTCATCATCGGCGGAGTATAACGGTCGCGGACGCACCATTGAGGCTGGCAGCCCGCCGGGTATTGCCTGACGGTCTCGCGAATTGGCTCAGACCCCGCGCAATTCACGTAAGCGGAAGCCACAGAGATAAAGCGTGCCCAGATACGCCGACGCACCGGCTGCCACCAGCACGGCGAGATGCCAGGCCCGGGTGATCACTCGTGCTTCGGTCCAGTCCGGCCACAGCCAGCGACCCAGCAACAACACCACCACCATCACCGCACATGACACGCCCAGGCGCAGCCAGTGCCCCAACCAGCCAGGCTGTCGGTCATACACGCCGGCCCGCTTCAGCCAGTGCCATAGCAAGGCGAAGTTGAGGTAACTGGATACCGCGCTGGCCATGCCCAACGCCAGGTGCAGACCGGGTACCTGCGCGATGCCGTCCAGCCAGCTCTGCTGCTTCAACGCCGGCGACGCCCACAGCTCGAACAACATCACCAGAAACACCGCGTTCAGCAGCATGTTGACGATCATCGCAATTACCCCGGCACGCACCGGGGTACGCGTGTCCTGGCGGGCGTAGAACGCCGGCAACAATACCTTGACCATAGCATAGGCGGGCAAGCCACAGCACAACGCCAGAATCGACAGCGTGGACATATGCGTATCGAAGGCATTGAATCGGCCATTCTGGAATAGCGTGGACACCACCGGCTCGGCCAGCAACAACAGCGCCAGCATCGCCGGCACCGAAATCAGCAGTGAGATTCGCATACCCCAATCCAGCGCCCTCGAGAAACCCGCGCGATCGGTACTGACGTGATGACGCGACAGCGACGGCAGGATCACCGTACCCAGCGCCACCCCGAACACGCCCAGCGGCAGCTCCAGAAAGCGCGTCGACAACGACAGCCAGCTCTGTGACCCAGTCACCAGCAGCGAGGCCACTACCGTATCCAGCAACAAGTTGACCTGGGCCACCGAGGAGCCGAACAGGGTTGGCACCATCAACCGCATGATCCGGCGCACCAGCGGATGCCGCCAGCCCCAACGCGGCAGCGACAGCAGGTCCAGGCGGTGCAACGCCGGTAGCAGAAACAGCAGCTGCAGCACCCCGGCCACCAGCACAGCCCACCCGAGAGCCATGATCGGCACGTGCAATTTCGGCGCCAGCCAGAGCGCCCCCGCAATCATGCACAGGTTGAGGATCACCGGCGCCAGCGCCGGCAGCGCGAAGCGGTGAAAACTGTTCAGCGCACCGGCGGCCAGCGCCGTCAGTGAAACAAACAGCAGAAACGGAAAGGTCAGCCGCAGCAGGTCGATGGTGAGATCGAACTTGTGCGGCTCGTCGATCGCCCCCGGCTCGAATAGCGCCGCGACCTGGGGTGCAAAGATCAACCCCAGCGCGGTGATCACCAGCAAGACGCTGCCCAGCGTCCCCGAGACCCGCGCCATCAGCCGCTTCAGGTCCTCATGCGTACCGGTTTCCTTGACTTCGGTGAAAACCGGCACGAAGGCGGTCGAAAAGGAGCCCTCGGCAAACAGCCGCCGCATGAAATTGGGCACCCGGAAAGCCACCCAGAACGCATCGGTAGCGGCGTTGGCGCCAAATACATGACTGATCGAAATGTCTCGGATCAACCCGAGTACCCTCGATACCATCGTCATGCTGCTGAACGAGAGCAACCCGCGTAACATGCTGGGGGACTTCATGCGCCTTGAGAAACCTTGAGCTATGGCCTGGAAAAGTTTCACGCCCCCGATCGGATTGGACGCCGACCTCTAGTTTGACAGCCGTCAGAGGCAAGATGACAGCCCGGACATGGCAAAATCCAGGCAGTATTGCCGAGCTCAGCAGCCGGGACGATCCTGTCAGGTCAAGTGCATCACCTCCTTACGCATTGACGCAACCCGGATTCCACCGCATAATTAGCGTCTTTTTCCAACCCTGCTCACCGGAGTTCTACCTTGGCCAACATCAAGTCCGCGAAGAAGCGCGCGCGCCAGTCCGAACAGCGCCGCCTGCGCAACATCAGCGCCCGCTCCATGGTCCGCACCGCCCTGCGAAAGGTCGTCAAGGCCATTGAGGCCAAGGACAAGGCCGGTGCCATCGCCGCGTTCACCGTCGCCCAGCCGGTGATGGATCGTTACGCGGCGCGTGGCCTGATCCATAAGAACAAGGCGGCACGGCACAAGAGCCGCCTCAACGCGAAGATCCACGAACTGGCATAAGTCGGCTCCGCGATTCACGTTGAGAGGAAAGGTCGGCGCAAGCCGGCCTTTTTCGTGCCCGTCTGCCAGCATGGATCAGCCGCCGATTACGCTGACGACCGCATAAAACGCCAACGGCGTCCCCCTCGCTCGGCGTCACTCCACGCCGATTTACCGTCGCGGGCGGAATGCCAGTGGCTGCGCCTCTGTCGCGGTCGATGGGTTGGTAGCGCAGTTACCACAACTGCTGCAACCGTCACCGCTGCTGCCACAACCGCCGCCGCGGGTTTCAGCGGGCTGCAGCCAGCGCCCGAGGCGACGCACCGGCGTCGAACGGCCCGGACAATCCAGCCCCGCGGCAAAGGCCGCGAGCACCCGCCGACTGGTTTGCGGCAACAGTTTGCGAAACGCATGCCATGCACTGATTACCACCACAGTCCCGATCACCAGAGTCTGGATCAACGCAAAACCGCTCATGTCAGCAACCTCGCGATCTGGTAAGTAAGCAACGAAGCCATATAGGCCAGTGCGAACATGTAACCCGCGCTGATTGCCACATAGCGCCAGGAATTGGTCTCGCGGCGAATCACCGCCAGAGTCGACATGCATTGCGGCGCAAACACGTACCAGGCCAGCAAGGACAAGGCCGTAGCCAGTGACCATTGATGTGCGATCACCACCCCGAGCTGGCTGCTCAGTACGCTGTCGCTGCCGGACATCGCATAAACCGTTCCCAGCGCGGATACCGCCACTTCGCGGGCAGCCAGACCCGGCACCAGGGCAATGCAGATCTGCCAGTTGAAGCCGATCGGCGCAAAGATGTAGTGCAAGGCATGACCGAGGCGACCGGCCAGACTGAAATTGATCGCCGGCTCTGTGGCACCGGCCGGCGCGCCGGGGAAGCTGGACAGAAACCACAGCAATACGGTCAGCGAAAGGATGATGCCGCCGACGCGACGCATGAAAATCACCGTGCGCTGCCACAGTCCCAGCGCCACATCGCGGACATGCGGCAGGCGATAGGCCGGCAACTCCATCAACAACGCATGCTCGCTCTTGTCGCGACGGAACCGCTTGATCACGCTGGCAACCACCAGCGCGCTGACGATGCCGGCCACATACAGCGTGAACAGCACGATGCCCTGCAGGTTGAACAGCCCGGCCACGGTTTGTCGCGGTATGAACGCGGCTATCAGCAACGTGTATACCGGCAAGCGCGCCGAACACGTCATCAGCGGCGCCACCAGAATCGTGGTCAGGCGATCGCGCGGATCGGTGATACTGCGGGTCGCCATGATGCCGGGAATCGCACAGGCAAAACTCGACAGCAACGGGATGAACGCGCGCCCGGTCAGGCCGGCCTTGAACATCATCCGATCGAGCAGGAATGCCGCGCGCGGCAGATAACCCGACTCCTCCAGCACCAGGATGAACAGGAACAGGATCAGAATCTGGGGCAAAAACACCAGCACCGCGCCGAGGCCGGCAAAAATGCCGTCATTGAGCAGACTGTGCAAGGCACTTCGGGCAGGTAGCGCCTGGGTAAGCCAGCCGCCCAAGGCGGTGATACCTGTCTGGATGCCGTCCATCAATGGCGTCGCCCAGGAGAAGACCGCCTGGAAAATCAGGAACATCAACGCGGCGAGGAGGGCCAGACCAAACACCGGATGCAGGGCCCAGCGGTCGATGGCATCGTCCAGCGACGCAGTCGCCCGCGGCATCTTCACGGTGGCGGCGAGCAGCTCGCGCACCTGGGCGTGCAACCCGGCCCGACTCGCCGCATCGTCCGACTCGACCGGCGCAGCGACCGGGATCTCGCCATCGACGCGGGCGATCAATGCCTCCGCGCCGCCGCGCTTTACCGCAACAGTCTCCACCACCGGTACCCCGAGGCGGCGCTGCATTTCGTCCACATCGATCACGATGCCGCGTCGGCGCGCAGTATCCATCATGTTCAACGCCAGCACTACCGGCCGACCCAGCCGCTTGACCTCCAGCACAAAACGCAGGTGCAGGCGTAGATTGGTGGCATCGGCGACGCAAACGATCAGATCCGGTGCCGGCTCGCCGGGATGCGCACCCGTGCAGACGTCACGGGTGATTTTTTCGTCAGGACTGTTCGCCTCCAGGCTGTATGTGCCGGGAAGGTCGAGCAATTGCAGCAGGCGGCCGGACGGCGCCGTAAAGCGCCCCTCCTTGCGCTCGACCGTGACACCAGCGTAATTGGCCACTTTCTGGCGACCGCCGGTCAACAGGTTGAACAAGGCGGTCTTGCCGCAATTGGGATTGCCGACCAGCGCCACTCGCAAGCTCGATGCGCTCATGCGACCAGCTGCCTCACACTGACCCGCAAGGCTTCGGTACGACGCAGCGCGAAGCGGGTCGAGCCGATCTGCACCAGCAGCGGATCGGCACCCAGTGGGCCGAGGGCGATCACCCGCACGGGCTCCCCGTCGACAAAACCGAGGTCGCGCAGACGCTGCGCAATCGGATCGGACGCCTGCGCATCGTCCACATGATCGACCACAGCAGGAACATCTTTGGGCAAGTCGGACAGACGCACGGGTGACGCCACAAATAAGAATTGTTCGCATTGTAGACCCAAAGCCCGCCTATCGCATCCGAGGCGTCATGTCGCAGCAGTCCAGCGTTTATGATGATGTCATTTGAGGATTTGACCGATGAGCGACGCGATCCGGCGGGAATACCGCGGAAGTACAGCCTGGCTGACGCTGAACCGACCCGAGGTGCACAACGCGTTCGATAACGTTCTGATCGCCGAATTGACCATCGCGCTGGAGCAGGCCGAGGCCGATCCGGCAATCCGGGCCATCGTGCTGACCGGCCATGGCCGCAGCTTTTCTGCCGGTGCCGACCTCCACTGGATGCGCGGCATGGTCGCTGCCAGCGAGACGGAAAATCGTGCCGACTCGCTACGTCTGGCGCGGCTGATGCGGACCTTGCAGTTCCTCGCCAAGCCTACCCTCGTCCGGGTCAACGGTGCCGCCTACGGGGGTGGTGTCGGTCTGGTCGCCTGCTGCGATATCGCGATCGGTAGCGACGAGGCAAAATTCTCGCTCTCCGAGGTGAAGCTCGGACTGGTACCGGCCGTGATCTCGCCCTACGTGATCGCCGCGATCGGCCTGCGCCAGGCGCGTCGGCTGTTTGTCACCGGCGAGGTGTTCGACGCTGCCAGCGCGGTGCAGATGGGCCTGCTGCATGCCGCCGTCCCGGCCAGCGAACTCGATCAGGCGATCGAACAACAGCTGCAGCTGCTGGCCAAGGCCGGTCCGCTGGCCCAGCGCGAAGCCAAGCAGCTGGCGCTGCGTATCGGCGGTACCGATCTGACACAAGCCGAGCGTCTCGATATCGCCAACGCCGAGCTGATCGCCCGTCTGCGCGTCTCCGAGGAGGGACAGCATGGTCTTGCCGCGTTTCTGGAAAAACGACCACCAGCATGGCTCGGCAACAGCTGATCGCTGGTCTGTAACGTGGCATCCGGTGTGCTCGCGTACGTCTTGAACCCCGGAAACCATCCAGCGCTCTCATCCACCGAAATATGCGTCCATCTGTTAATTTGATGCGCTTGCACCGACACGAACAGCCCCGAGGATCCTGCATGTTCGAACGCGTACTGATTGCCAACCGCGGCGAAATCGCCTGCCGGGTGATTCGCAGCTGCCGTCGTCTCGGCATCCACACCATCGCGGTGTATTCCGAGGCCGATGCGAGTGCGCAACATGTGCGCCTTGCCGACGAGGCGTGGCCAATCGGTGGTCCGCGGCCCGGGGATTCCTACCTGCGCGGCGCGGCGATTCTGGCGGTGGCCAAAAAGACCGGTGCCCAGGCGATCCACCCTGGCTACGGCTTTCTGTCGGAAAACACCGATTTCGCCCGGGCCTGCACCGAGGCCGGCATCGCCTTTATCGGCCCAAAGCCGGAGAGTATCGAAGCGATGGGCTCCAAGGCCGCGGCCAAGGCGCTGATGGAAAAGCATGCGGTGCCGTTGGTACCGGGCTACCACGGCGCAAGCCAGGAACCCGCGCATCTGGCCGAACAGGCCACGCTTACCGGCTTCCCGCTGATGATCAAGGCGGCAGCCGGCGGCGGCGGCAAGGGCATGCGGATCGTACGCAGCGTCGAGGCATTCGCCGATGCACTGGCCTCGGCCCAACGCGAAGCGGCCAGTGCGTTCGGCGACGCGCGAGTGATCCTGGAGCGCTACGTCGAACATCCCCGACACATCGAATTCCAGGTGTTCGGCGATACGCAGGGCAACGTGATCCATCTGAACGAGCGCGAATGCTCGGCCCAGCGCCGCTATCAGAAAGTACTGGAGGAAACGCCCTCGCCGTTCCTCGACGAGGCACGACGCGCCAGCATGGGGGCGGCCGCGGTCGCTGCCGCCAAGGCCGTCGACTACGTCGGTGCGGGCACGGTCGAATTCATCGTGGCGCAGAGCGGCGAATTCTTTTTCATGGAGATGAACACCCGGCTGCAGGTCGAGCATCCGGTCACCGAGCTGACCCTGGGCGTGGATTTGGTCGAATGGCAATTGCGCATCGCCGCCGGGGAAGCCCTGCCATGGCGACAGGAGCAGGTGCGCGCAAACGGTCATGCGATCGAGGTGCGCTTGTACGCCGAAGACCCGGACCAGAACTTTTTGCCCAGCTCCGGCAGGCTGCAGACGTTGCGGCTGCCGACCTGCTCGCCGCATGTGCGCATCGACGGTGGCGTGGTCGAAGGCGACGCGGTGACGATCTTCTACGACCCGATGATCGCCAAGCTGATCGTGTTCGACACCAACCGCAGCCAGGCATTGCAGCGTCTGCGGGAGGCGCTGGCCGGCTGCGAAATCGTTGGACCGAAATCCAATATCGGCTTCCTCGAACGACTGGCCAGACATCCGGCCGTGGTCGAGGGCCGGATCGATACCGGCTACCTCGATCGCCACCTGGACGAGTTCCTGACCGGTGACACAGCGCCTGCCGAGCGTGTGCTGTTCGCCGCCACCGTGGCGGCGCTGCTGCACGACGAACACGCGGCACGCGGCGAGGTCGCCGCCAGCAGCGACCCGCATTCGCCCTGGGCAAAAGGGGATGCCTGGCGCATTGGCCATCACGGCAAGCGCATCGTGGCACTGTCGTGGCGCGAGCAGCGTTTCGAGGTCGAGGCGCGCGGCCACGATGGCGACTATCAGTTACGTCACGGCGAAGCCAGCTGCACGGTTCATGGCGCTCGCCACGACGGTGCGACGTTGAGCGCCCGCTACGACGACCAGGCCCAACACCTGGCCGTGCGCAGCGATGCGCAACATCTCCTCATCCACGACGCCGACGGCCAGCGTTACAGCTTCGCCCGCGCCACCGCGTTTGCCTGGGAGTCGACGGAAAGCAGTGGCGGCAACCAGATCATCGCGCCGATGCCCGGCCGCATCGTGCTGATCAAGGCAAGCGCCGGCGATCATGTCGAACAGGGCCAGGAGCTGCTGGTGATGGAGGCGATGAAAATGGAGCTGGCCTTGAAGGCACCGCGCGCGGGCACCCTCGAAAGCATCGACGCCGGCCAGGGCGATTTCGTCGAGGCCGACGCCGTACTGGTGCGTTTCGCCAGCTGATTTCCGCTAGGTCCGATGCCATGAGCGAGCTGTTCTACGACGATCCCTACCAGCGTGCGTGCGAGGCGCGGGTGCTGCGCCACGACGAGGCCGGCCTGGTGCTGAGCGACACCGTGTGCTACCCGCTTGGCGGTGGTCAGCCCGGCGACAGCGGCATGCTGCAACTGGCCGATGGACGTCAGCTGGCCATCATCGACACCCGCCGCGATCGTGAGACGCGCGAGATCCAGCACCTACTGGCGTCGGATGCACCGCGCTTGACGGCGGGTGACAAGGTCACCCTGACGCTGGACTGGGTCCGGCGACATCGGCACATGCGCATGCATACCTGCATGCACCTGCTCGGCTCGCTGGTCAAGGCCGGCGTCACCGGCGGCAACCTCACCGATCGCGGCGGCCGGCTCGATTTCGACACCGGCGACTCCACGTTAGATGCCGACATGCTCACCGCGGGTCTGCAACAACTTGTCGAGGCCGACCTGCCGTTGCGCGTAAGCCACATCAGCGGTGCCGAACTGGCGGCCCAGCCCGAGCTGATCCGCACCATGTCAGTCACCCCACCGATGCATCTGCCACAGATCCGGCTGATCGAGATCGAAGGCGTAGACCTGCAACCCTGTGGTGGCACCCATGTGGCACGTACCGGCGAAATCGGCGCGGTACGGGTCAGCAAGATCGAGAACAAGGGCAGCCACAACCGTCGTGTGGCCATCGTCTTTGTCGACTGAAATCCACGCCATGCCCGTCTGCAGGAGTCTTCCATGAGCGACACCTCCCCTCACGTCCGGATCGTCGAAGTCGGCGCGCGCGACGGCCTGCAGAACGAAAAAACCCTATTGCCCGCCGCGGTAAAGATCGCACTGATCGACCGGCTGTCATCGACCGGCCTGACAACCATCGAGGCCACCAGTTTCGTCAGCCCGAAATGGGTACCGCAACTGGCCGATGCCGCCGAGGTGTTCCGCGGTATCCGCAAGGTGCCGGGGGTCAGCTATCCGGTCCTGGTGCCCAATGCGCAGGGATATGCCCGGGCCCGCGAGGTCGGAGCCACCGAGGTCGCCATCTTCACCGCCGCATCGGAAGCGTTCAACCGCAAGAACATCAACGCCTCCATCGACGAATCCATCGACCGGTTCGTGCCGGTGATCGAGCAGGCCCGCTCTGATGGTGTGCAGGTGCGCGGCTATGTCTCCACCGTGCTCGGCTGCCCGTACCAGGGCGAGGTGCCCGTGCGCGAAGTAGTACGAGTGGCGAAGCGACTTTACGATTTGGGTTGCTACGAAGTTTCGCTGGGCGACACCATTGGCGTCGGCACGCCGAGCAAGGCCCGCGCGATGTTGCAGGCAGTCGCCAAGGAGGTACCGATGCGGGCGCTGGCGGTACATTTCCACGATACCTACGGCCAGGCGCTGGCGAATATCCTGGCCTGCCTGGAAGAAGGCGTGCGGGTGGTCGACAGCGCAGTCTCAGGCACCGGCGGCTGTCCGTACGCAAAGGGCGCCACTGGCAACGTCGCCAGTGAGGACGTGGTCTACATGCTGCACGGCATGGGCATAACTACCGGCATCGATCTGGACCTGCTGATTGCCACCGGCGCCTGGCTGTCCGCGCAGTTGCATCAGGAAACCGCCAGCCGGGTCACCCGCGCCCGTACGGCAAGCTGAGCAACTCTCCCTTTACCACCATGAAAGACTCCACATGTCTGCAACCTTCACGATCCGCCCCATTACCCCTGACGACAATGCGGCGATGGCCGCCATCATCCGTCGGGTCATGCCCGAATTCGGTGCCGACGGCCCCGGATTCGCCATCCACGATGCCGAGGTCGATACTTTGTACCAGGCCTACGCCCAGCCGCGCAGCGCCTATTTCGTGGTCGAGCGCGACGGACAGATCCTTGGCGGCGGTGGTGTGGCGCCGCTGGAAAACGCCGAAGCGGATGTGTGCGAATTGCGCAAGATGTACTTCCTGCCGCAGGCGCGCGGTATCGGCGCCGGCACCGCGATGATGCAGCGCTGCCTGGACGCCGCCCGCAGCTTCGGCTTCCGGCGCTGCTACCTGGAGACGCTGACCGGCATGGACGGGGCCAAGGCACTGTACCGGCGCAGCGGCTTCACGCCGCTCGACGGGCCGATGGGTGGCACCGGCCACTTCAGTTGCGATCAGTTTTATCTTCTCGATCTGTGAGCCCGCCGATGACGACGCCAGTCATTCGCCTTGCTGCCGATGAGGATGCCGGCGCGATCCATGCGATCTACGCCCCCTCGGTCGTGGAAGGCACCGCCACATTCGAGACGACGCTGCCAGGCGTCGAGATCATGCGCGAACGCATCCGCACCCGATTGCAACGCTATCCGTGGCTGGTCTGCGAGGAAGCGGGCAAGGTGCTGGCATACGCCTATGCCGGGCGCTTCCGTGAACGCGCCGCCTACGACTGGATTGCCGAAACCTCGATCTATGTGCATACCGATGCCCGTCGCCGTGGCATGGCACGGTGGCTGTATGGCTACCTGCTGGAGGTGATGCGCCTGCAGGGTATCAACCAGGCTGTGGGCGTCATCACCCTGCCGGGTACGGTCAGCGTGGCACTGCACGAAAGCATGGGTTTCCGCCCCGCTGGCGTCTGGCGCAACGCCGGCTACAAGCTGCAGCGCTGGTGGGATGTGGGGGTATGGCAGAAGGAGCTGCAACCTGTGGCCGGCAGCCCACAGCCGCTGATCCCCTTCGCCGAAATGATCGACTCACCGTCGCTGCATCGCCTGCTCGGCGATCTGTCGCAGCGGGGCTGATTCGACAAGCGGGCAGGCCTGCCAATGGGCGGGCCTGCCCGTTCTGAACATGTAATGGCGGTTGCCGGTGTTGCTTCAATGCTGCAAGAGGATGTTCAGGATGACACCGGTACTGATCGCGACCAGCAGGAAATCACCGTTGTCACCGCGGACCCACTGATAGCCGCACTGCGGCCGGCTCAGATGCTCTCTCTGCCAGTCGTTCACCACATAAGACCCGCCGCGATACTCGGACGGCACACGGCCACCGCGCCGGTACCAACCCTCCCGATGGCCGCTCTCGCATATCGCATGATGGCCCTCGCGACCGGCGCGATAATTTCGGCCCTGGCGGTCATGCCCGCCCCCGACCCTGATGATCCCGGCCCTGGTTTTGATGATGCCGACTGCGGTCGCGATGATCCGGGTGATCGTTCTGCCCCTGATCTTCCCGACCCACGGGCTGGGCTACGGCCGCAAATCGTGGAACACATCAGAAACGCAGCGCAGATCGGCCGTGGCATCCAAGGCTTTTTTATGAGTAACGCACCCTGCTGTGATGGCCAATGGATCTTGCAGCACCATGGCGCGAAAATGCCTCTCGGCTGACAGTCTCAACCACGGGACGCAATCAGCGCGGCCGCCGCTGCAAGATTGCCGTTGCTCCCGCACCCTAAGGTGAATGCGCCAAGTCGGCGACCTCGCCGTTTGGCGCGGGCATTTAGCGGGCAGCAGCTTCGCTGTCACCCTGCCACTGGGCTACCATTCACGTTTCAGGCAGGAGACCCTTTGTTATGCAGCTCAATCAGGTCAAGGCGATCATCACCGGCGGAGCCTCCGGTCTCGGCCACGCGGTGGCCGAGCATTTCGTCGCGCACGGTGGCAAGGTCGCGCTGTTCGATGTCAATGAGGACAAAGGCCGTCAAGCTGCACTGCAGCTGGGCGATGCCGCACACTTTTACCGCACCGATGTCACTGCCGAGGACGGCGTCTCCGCCAATGTGGCTGCCGCGAAAGAGGCGATGGGCGGGCTGACGGTGCTGATCAATTGCGCCGGCATTCTCGGGGCGGGCCGCGTACTCGGCAGGGAAGGCCCGATGCCGTTGGCCAACTTCACCACCACGGTAATGGTGAACCTGGTCGGCAGCTTCAACGTGGCCAAGGCCGCCGCCGCCCTGATGCAGGACAACGAGGCCGGCGAAGACGGCGAACGCGGCGTGATCATCAACACGGCCAGCGTGGCCGCCTACGAAGGGCAGATCGGTCAGGCGGCCTACTCGGCTTCCAAGGGCGGCGTGGTCGGCATGACCTTGCCGATGGCGCGCGAACTGGCACGCTTCGGCATCCGCGTGGCGACCATCGCCCCGGGGATTTTCTGGACCCCGATGGTCGACGGCATGCCCGAGGCGGTGCAACAGTCGCTCAGCGCCTCGATTCCGTTTCCTTCGCGCCTCGGGCAACCGACGGAATACGCCGATACGGTCGCCTTCATCCTCGGCAACCGTTACATCAACGGCGAGACGATCCGCCTCGATGGCGCGGTTCGCCTGCAGCCCAAGTAGCGAGGAGTGAGTGAAGAGGAGTGAGAAGCGAGTAAAGGCTCGCCTCACGCCTCACGCCTCACGCCTCACGCCTCACTCCTCACTCCTCACTCCTCTCAACTCACTTCTGGCCCTATGAAAGCTTCCGACGTCAAGAAAGGCAATGTGGTCGAACACGATGGCACCGTCTACCAGGTGCGTGATATCGAGCGTAGTTCGCCCAGCGCGCGTGGCGGCAATGTCACCTTCCGCTTCACCTTGTATTCGATTCCCGGTGGACGCAAGTTCGACCTCAGCCTCCGTGCCGACGATGAGCTTCGGGAGATGGACCTGGTGCGGCGTGCGGCGAATTTTTCCTACATGGACGGCGAGGTATTCGTGTTCATGGATGCAGAGGACTATACCCAGTATTTGCTGTCACCCGAGCTGGTCGGTGACAGCGCCGGTTACGTGGTGGAAGGTGTGGAAGGCTATTACGTGCAGTTGATCGACGACGCGCCGGTCGGCTTGCAGGTACCCACCAGCGTCGCCCTCACCGTGGTCGATACCGCGCCGGAAATGAAAGGTTCCAGTGCGACCAAGCGGACCAAGCCGGCCCGGCTCAACACCGGCGTGGAGATCCAGGTCCCCGAATACATCAGCAACGACGAGAAGGTCTGGGTAAATACCTTGACAGGTGAGTTTGCCGGCCGCGCGTGAGCCGATCCGCACCCTTGCGGAGACGGGTGTGACTGACGCAAGGACATAGCCGCCTGACGAGAGCGCCATTTCGCACCGGATGCCGGCAAACGGTGCAGCGCAGCGCGACGCGACCCAGGCCAGGTTTTACACTGCGCACATGCTGAAGATCGATACTCACGCGCACATCCTGCCCGGCGACTGGCCGAACCTGGCGGCCAAATACGGCGACGACCGCTTCCCGGTGATGACGCATACCGATGGGCGGCATCGCATCTACAAGGACAGCCGCTTCTTTCGTGAGGTCTGGGATACGGCGTTTGACCCGCAGCATCGTATCGACGACTACGCCCGCTTCGATGTCGACGTACAGGTAATCTCCACCGTACCGGTGCTGATGTCGTATTGGGCGCCTGGCTATCAGGCGCTGGAGCTGCACCGGCATCTCAACGACCACATGGGGGGTTTGTGCCGCGATTACCCGCGCCACTACGCCGGTCTGGGCACGGTGCCGCTGCAAGCACCAAAACTGGCGATCCGTGAACTCGAACGCTGCATCGACGAACTCGGCCTGCAAGGCGTACAGGTCGGCTCGCACTGCGGCGAGTGGAACCTGGACGCGCCTGAACTGTTTCCGTTTTTCGAAGCTGCCGCCGACCTCGGAGCGGCCGTGCTGGTGCATCCGTGGGACATGATGGGAGCCGCCAGCATGCCGAAGTATTGGATGCCATGGCTGGTCGGCATGCCCGCCGAGCAATCCCGCGCGGCCTGCTGCCTGGCCTTTGGTGGCGTACTGGAGCGGTTGCCGAAGTTGCGGGTAATGCTGGCGCACGGTGGCGGCAGCTTTCCGGCGACGATCGGACGTATCGAGCACGGCTTTCGCATGCGCCCGGACCTGGTCGCCACCGATAACCCCCGCAATCCGCGCGAGTACCTCAAGCGCTTCTACTTCGACTCCTGCGTGCACGACCAGCAAGCCTTGCGCTATCTGCTGGATGTGACGGGCGTCGAACAGGTCATGCTCGGTACCGACTATCCTTTCCCCCTGGGGGAGCAACAACCCGGCAGCGGCATCGAGGCACTAGGCCTGGACGAGGAGGCGCGTGCCAGACTGTTCCACGGGACCGCACTGGAGTGGCTTGGCTTGCCCCGACATCGCTTTGCCCCCGACCTCAATGTTCCGGAGTCAGCATGAGTTTCCCGCGCCTCACCGCATCGTTCGCCGCCAACGTGCTTCTTGCCCTATCACTGCTCGGCAGCGGCAGCGCCCACGCTACCGACGTCAGCATGGCCAACGGCAGTATCAAATTCAGTACGCCAGCCACCTGGCTCGACATCATGGAAACCCAGGGCGATCCGGAAGTACGCGTATTCCAGGTCCCCGACCCCTCGCCCACCGGCAAGACCAGCCTGGCTCGCGTCACTGTCACGGTAAAACCCGCCAAAAGCATCAGCGACTTCCACCAGTACATGGCCGAAGCCACCGCCAAGGCGCTGGAACTGCCCGGCTACAAGGAAGCGCAGGTTGCCCCCCTCCCCAACAGCGACATCTACACTGCGCAGGAGAGTGGCGTGCAGTTCAGCTACACCGAACACTACTGGTTCAAGGATGGCCATGCGATCCAATTGCGCTGCGTGCGCCCTAGTCAGAGCCTCGCCGGGGCGACATGGACGCAGGCGTTTGATCGTGGCTGCGCAGCGATCGCTGCGCGGCTGAAGTAGTGCCGCCGCTCCGTCGAGAAAAACCCAGGACATCGCCATGCACGACTACCAGGCTACCGCCGACTGGGCTGCTGCCCGCGACGCGGCCGATCCACTGCGCACGTTCCGCGACGAATTCCTGATCCCGCCGCACCGCGACAGCCAGGGACAGTCGCGCGACGGCGTCTATTTCTGCGGCAATTCGCTTGGGCTGCAGCCGCGGGCCGCGCGCGAGGCGGTCACGGCGGAACTGGACTACTGGGGCGAGCTGGGCGTCGAAGGGCACTTCAAGGGTCGCCTGCCGTGGATGGATTACCACGAAAACCTGCGCGACGACCTCGCCAGCCTGCTCGGCGCGGAAGCCGACGAAGTGGTGGCGATGAATACACTGGGCGTGAACCTGCACCTGATGATGGTGAGTTTCTACCGCCCCACCGAGGCGCGCCCAGCGATCCTGATCGAAGCCGGCGCATTTCCGACCGACCGCTACGCGGTGGAATCGCAGATCCGCTTCCACGGCTTCGACCCGGCCAACTGCCTGATCGAGCTGCAGGCGGACGAACCCAACGGCATCCTGTCGACCGCCGCGATCGAGCGCGCGCTGGCCGACCACGGCTCGCGGCTCGCCCTGGTGATGCTGCCGGGCGTGCAATACCGCACGGGTCAGGCCTTCGACCTCAAGACCATCACCGCGCTGGCGCACCGGCATGGCTGTACCGTGGGATTCGATCTTGCCCATGCCATCGGCAACCTGCCACTGCAACTGCACGACAGCGGTGCCGACTTCGCCATCTGGTGCAGCTACAAATACCTCAACGGCGGTCCCGGTGCCGTCGGCGGCGCCTTCATCCACCAGCGCCACGCGCGCAGCGACCTGCCGCGCTTCGCCGGCTGGTGGGGGCACGACAAGGCCACCCGCTTCCAGATGGGACCGCAGTTCGACCCCACACCTGGTGCGGAAGGCTGGCAGCTGTCCAATCCGCCGATCCTGGCGCTGGCACCGTTGCGGATTTCGCTGGAGATGTTCCGTCGCGCCGGCATGCCCGCGCTGCGGGAAAAGTCGTTGCAGCTCACCGGCTACCTGGAATGGCTGGTCCGTTCCGAGTTGGCCGACCTGCTGGAGGTGGTGACCCCCGCCGATCCGCCGCGCCGCGGTGCGCAACTTTCGATTCGGGTCATCGCGGGCCGCACCGCGGGCCGAGCCCTGTTCGACCACCTGGTTGCGCAAGGCATCATCGGCGACTGGCGCGAACCCGATGTGATCCGCATCTCACCGGTCCCGCTGTACAACCGCTTCGCCGACTGCCTGGCCTTCGCCGACGCCGTACGCGCCTGGGATCGCACCCGCCGATAACGCGCCAAACCGCACGGCAAACAGCTGGGCGGCACAATGCAGCAGGTGACCTCACCCGCGCTGGCGACCACAACGCAGAATGTGTCCCCAGAACCCACGCACGCGCTTTGGCTGTCGGGATGTCGGAGGCGGATCATCGGCCGGTCAGGGGCACCGACTGCAGATGCCGATGAAACCCGCAAGCAGGAGCCGATGCATCCTGCACGTTGGCGATGCCTTCAGATTGACGCAATGTTGGCGAGAGACGGGTGCGACTGGCGGACAGCGGCCGGTTTCTGCCACTCAACAAAGGCACTCTGCCCGAGTTTCCTCGAATTACCTGCCTCCATCTCGTCATCCCTGCGAAGGCAGGGATCCAGTGACTGCTCCGCCCCGAGTTTCGTGGAGGGCGCTTGGTTTAAGTCAGGCCGCTACGGTAGCGGGCTGACTGGCGAGTTGCCGGTTTCTTGCCGAACCCTGCCCACGTCGCTAGATTGAGAAAGCTGGAACCGAAGAAAATTTAGTTCCAACTACTTTCTTCTAAGGAATGCCATATGCGTTTTTTGATTGCTTTGATTCTGCCATGGTTGACGTTCTTCACTATTGGTCGGCCGATTGCCGGTGTGATCTGCCTGTTGCTCCAACTCACCCTGCTCGGATGGCTGCCGGCTACCATCTGGGCTGTTTACGCCTTAAGCCAGTACAAAACCGACAAAAAGATCGAAAAAGCTTTGGCACAAAAAGCCTGAATCAACGATCCTGTGATAGCCCACGCCGTGGCCGCTCCAATGGACCGATAAAATGGGACGTGGCTAGTTAAGCACCATGCATGGCGCGGGCTAGCCTTGGTTACTTGCGCGAATGGCGGGTAGCATGCGATTGAAGTGGCATGGCTAGACAGCTGGGCAGTTAATTAGCCGCGTCCCCTTTAATTCCTTCACGGGGTCTCTCTTATGGCAGAATGCTTGAATCAAATCGCGCCGCTAAGCGGTTTCGGCTTGAATGACTTGTCATACGTCAATGTGTCCATTGCGGTACTCGATACGAGACACCTCATAAGCACGATCAGGTGTTGAGTAACGAAGGACAACCCGCTGAACTCCATGCTCATCAGCCATGGGGTTCGTTTGGAGTTTCTGTGCGACAAGAGTGATGCCTGCAGTTAAGCATTGCTGAGCGAAACACCACCGCTCTTTGCCGCGCTCGGAAATAAAACGAAGCTCTACTTCGTGACCACCGTGCAGCACGATTTGTATATGCTCCAGGGTAAGACTCTTGGCAGTAAGTCGATCTAGATGTTCGTCCAAAAATCGATCAATTATCGGTGCCACCCGACTCTTGTAAAGGTGGTCCCATACAGGGGTAAGAGCAAACGCAATAGTGGCGCCGAAAAGTGCGTAATCAGTGTTTCCTGCACTTTTCTTGACCCACCTGCCGATCTTAAGGTCGAGGTCTGAGGCGAGTTCCGCAACAAATTCTTGATTGTTGTAGTGCGGGTACGGGATGTCGAGAAAGCAGTTTGCCAGCTCCCTCTCAACAAGAGGTCTTACGAAGGAAATGCTGAATCCGCGCATTCCTTTTTCGAAGGCGCCCGATTCTACGGTTACGTCTCCAAGCACGGTCCAGTCGCCATTACTCTCGTCATCCTGCATAAGCCTGACGTTCTCAATGAAGCCCGTCGTAGGCTCGCCCATCTGATGCTGTTGATGCAGGGGAACTTTTCTGCCTCTGCAAAAATCAACATAGCCTTGAAGGTCTTCAAGAGTTAGACGTTCGCCTTGGCTATCAAGGGTTGTTCCGGCGAGCTTTTGTCCTTCAAAGCGATGAACTGTCATGACGTATAGCTACTGAATATGAGGGCCGCTGGCCCGGTGATACACAATTGATCGTGCCAAGAACCCTTGGCGCCCCGTGTTCTGCTTGGAGCTTATCTTTGCTGGGTCCGGCTAACAACCAGACTTATAACCTGACGTGGGAAGTGGGCTAGGAAGTGACCGCTATGGGTCCAGGCTGTGTGAAAACGCTTTTGCGGATCACGTGGATCAGTTTTGCGGCGCAGGACGCCTAGATCGCATTCCCCGTGGATCAATGCGGGCATCGCGATGTTTGCCATCGGATCTGCGATTCGATCAGAAGGTTGGC
>JASBTI010000044.1 GCA_030148505.1 Rhodanobacter sp. | reverse complement strand
CACATGCCGAAAACACGCTCTTCGCCAAATCCACGCCGATGGTTATAGTGCTCATGGAGACTTCCTCTTCTGCTGACGGTTGTTTCGCAACACCATCATGGCCCTCGAGGCCGAAAGGGGAGGAAGTCTCTTTTTACTCGTTCGGGGCGGACGGCTCCGCCGCCGCTCAACTCCAGCGTTGGCGTGCAAATGAAGAATCTCGCAATCGGGTTGCTGCTTTCTGCAAGTCTGCTCTTTGCCGGTTGCGCCACGCAGTCATCGGCGCAGATCTACAAGGGCATCCGCTACACCGAGCGCCTGGCCGAGGCCGGCATCGAACCGTCGGTGGGCAGCAAGGGGGCTGCTGCTCGTTCTCGGGCTTCAAGTCATCAACCCACGCTCGGCAAAGTCTTGGGCCCGCCCTTCGTGGCATCTCAACCCATTCAACTTCCGGCAGCCTCTTCAATTCTTCCATTTGGGCGCTTACGTCTGCTTGGCACAGGCACTTGTCGTTTTGGCTCGTCTGGCCGTTTCACAAGTTTCGTTCTACGTTGAGGCCCTGGTACCTTTGGTCATGGCAGCCGGCATTCTCCTCGGCCTTCAGCTCGTCATGTTGGTGTTTGGTGCAAAAATCGAGCATCGCGCCTGACATCTCGTTCGAGGCGGACGGCTTCGCCGCCGCTCAATTCCAGCGTTAGGATAAAAGGGGACGTGGCTAATTAAGCGCCATGCATGGCGCGGGCTAGCCTTGGTTACTTGCGCGGACGGCAGGTTGCAGGCGATTGAAGTGGCATGGCTAGACAGCTGGACAGTTAATTAGCCCCGTCCCCTTTAATTGCATCGCGAGTGTCGGCGAGGATGGCGCGCTGCTCTACCCGGGCCCCTGTGCGGCGGTGAGGTGGGGACGATAGGCCCGCAGGGGAGTCGACAGGGATGTCGACTCCTTTTCGCCTGGACAGGAGTCCGGTCGAAAAGCCCGGCCCCGGCTCACGGACTTGTCGCCCATGCATGGGCGGCAAGCGCCAAGCGGGGTGGCCTTCTCTGTTGGTTACTTATCTCTTGGCCACGCAAGAGATAAGTGACTCGGGCGCCGCAGGCGCACGAAAGCTCTGGGATTTAGCAGTCCGGAGGCGGAGCCGTCACTGGATCCCCGCCTTCGCAGGGATGACGAGCTGGAGGCCGGTAATTCGAGGAAACGCGGGCAGAGTGAACTTGTTGTGCGGCAGTCCCTGGCCGAAGTCGTCCGCTCCAATTCGCGGCTCAGCGCCGCTGGCGAGCCAAGCCCGTTCTAGGGGCGATGGCAATCCGTTGCTGTGGCGACGGTGAGCAGGCGACTAGCGTGTCGCGCTTGCGGCGCATCAACGACGCGATGGCGAACATCCGCCTGCAACGACACGCGTCGCAGGGGAATGTCCGCCTTCGGGCTTGCCCGGGCCGCCGGTTCGGCCTTATGCCATCCAAGCGCCGGCTTGCCGGATCACGCGAGGTCGAAGCGGTCGAGGTTCATCACCTTGTCCCAGGCGGCCACGAAGTCGTGGACGAACTTCGCCTGCGCGTCGGAACTTCCGTAGACCTCCGCCAGCGCCCGGAGCTGGGAGTGCGAGCCGAAGATGAGATCGACACGCGTGCCGGTCCACTTCAGCTTGCCGGTGTTGCGGTCGTGCCCTTCGAACGTGTCGTGGGCATCCGATGCCGGTGTCCACACCGTGACCATGTCGAGCAGGTTGACGAAGAAGTCGTTGCTCAATGCCTCCGGGCGGCCGGTAAAGACGCCGTGTGCGGTCTGGCCTGCATTGGTGTTGAGCACGCGCATGCCGCCGACCAGCACGGTCATTTCAGGGGCGGTCAGGGTCAGCAACTGCGCCTTGTCCACCAGCAAGGCCTCGGCCGCTGCACCGTAGTTGCCCTTGAGATAGTTGCGGAAGCCGTCGGCGAGCGGTTCGAGCGGAGCAAAGGCGTCGACATCGGTCTGCGCCTGCGAGGCGTCCATTCGTCCCGGCGTAAAGGGCACCGTGATGGTGTGACCGGCATTTTTCGCCGCCTGCTCGACAGCGGCACAACCGCCCAGCACGATCAGGTCGGCGAGCGATACCTCCTTGCCCCCCGACTGCGCGCCGTTGAAGTCGTTCTGGATGCCTGCAAGGGTTTTCAATACCTGGGCCAGTTGCGCCGGCTGGTTGACCGGCCAATCCTTCTGCGGAGCCAGGCGGATGCGCGCACCGTTCGCGCCGCCGCGTTTGTCCGAGCCCCGGAAGGTCGATGCGGAGGCCCAGGCGGTCGACACCAACTGCGCGACGGTCAGGCCGGACGCCAGGATCTTGCCCTTCAGGGCGGCGATGTCCTGGTCATCCACCAGCGGGTGGTCGACGGCGGGGATGGGATCTTGCCAGAGCAACTCTTCGGCGGGCACTTCCGGACCGAGATAGCGTGCACGCGGCCCCATGTCGCGGTGGGTCAGCTTGAACCATGCGCGGGCGAAAGCGTCGGCGAACTGCTCCGGGTGCGCGTGGAAGCGCCTGGAAATTTTTTCGTAGGCCGGGTCGAAGCGCAGCGAGAGATCCGTCGTCAGCATGGTTGGCGCGTGGCGCTTGGACGGGTCGAAGGCATCCGGAATGGCACCGACGCCCGCGCCGTTCTTCGGCGTCCACTGATGGGCGCCTGCCGGGCTCTTGGTCAGCTCCCATTCGTAGCCGAACAGGTTCTCGAAGAAGTCGTTGCTCCACGTTGTCGGCGTGGTGGTCCAGGTGACTTCCAGGCCGCTGCCGATCGCGTCGCCGCCCTTGCCGGACCGATAGCTGCTTTTCCAACCGAGGCCTTGCTGCTCGATGCCGGCGGCTTCGGGCTCGACCCCCACATGGGAGGCCGGGCCGGCGCCGTGGGTCTTGCCGAAGCTGTGGCCGCCGGCGATCAGCGCTACCGTCTCTTCGTCGTTCATCGCCATGCGCGCGAAGGTCTCGCGGATGTCCCGGGCCGCCGCGATCGGATCGGGGTTGCCGTCCGGGCCTTCCGGGTTGACGTAGATCAGCCCCATCTGCACGGCCGCCAGCGGATTCTCGAGATCCCGCTCGCCGGAGTAGCGCTTGTCGCCACCCAGCCAGTTGGCCTCGGCACCCCAGTACGTGTCTTCTTCGGGCTCCCAGACGTCGGCCCGCCCGCCGGCGAAGCCGAAGGTCTTGAAGCCCATCGATTCCAGCGCGACGTTGCCGGTGAGGACCATCAGGTCGGCCCAGGAAAGGTTCCGGCCGTATTTTTGTTTGATCGGCCAGAGCAGTCGACGGGCCTTGTCCAGGTTGACGTTGTCGGGCCAGCTGTTGAGCGGCGCGAAGCGCTGCTGCCCGGTGCCGGCGCCACCGCGACCGTCGCCGATGCGGTAGGTGCCTGCACTGTGCCAGGCCATGCGGATGAAGAACGGTCCGTAGTGGCCGAAGTCCGCCGGCCACCAGTCCTGCGAGTCGGTCATCAGCGCATGGAGGTCTTTCTTCACGGCGGCCAGGTCGAGGCTTTGAAACGCTTCGGCATAGTTGAAGTCACGGTCCATGGGATCGGACAGTGACGAATGCTGATGCAGGATCTTCAGGCTGAGCTGATTCGGCCACCAGTCGCGGTTTGATGTTCCGCCGCCGGCAGTGTGATTGAACGGGCATTTCGATTCGATTGACATGCGTCAGCTACCTCTGCTCGGTGGGATTCAGCGACTCGGTCTGGCTGGGCGTCCGAATTACGCCATGGGAAATCGCGATACTGCGATCTGCCTGGATGACGTTACGGCAAGCTTGGCATTGATGAAAGGCATTTATTTCGATGGGTACGATAGTTTTTGCCTATCTTTGAAGTGTGCGATACACGCAGGCGGCACCAAACGTCGATCGGCGGCCATGATCCGCAACGATCCTGTCTGCTCGGTGCCCTGGGCGGAGCAGTGCGGCTTGCCGGGTGGTCGCGCACCGCGCGCCCACCCGGCGGCTGCTTGTGGCTCAGGCTCCTGCCGCCGCCGCGGGTCGCTGACGCATCGTCTCGGCCCACTGCGCTACATGGTTCAGGGACGCGTCCGGTCGGAATTTCACCATGCGCGCAAAGTCCAGGCCGGTGAAGGCCACGATGTCGGCAATGGTCAAGCGTTCGCCCGCGATAAAGGGGCTCTCGCCGAGCCGACGATTGAACAACGGCAGGGCGCGCTGCGCCCCGGCCAACTGGGCGGCGGCAAATTCCGGTACCTGCTTCTCCAGCGCCGCCAGCGCCGGATGACTGTGTCGAACCGCCAGCATCAGCGGTGTCGCCAGCAGCATTTCGGCGCGGCGCATCCACATTTCCACGATGGCGATTTCCTTCGCATCCTGGCCGAACAGGTTGGGATCGGGATAGCGGCTCTCCAGATAGCGGCATATCGCGATGGACTCGGTAATCGCCGTGCCGTCGTCGAGTTCGAGTACGGGTACGTTCGGCACACCGGCGCGGGCGCGGTATTCGGGGGTGCGGTGCTCGCCCTTGAAGAGATCGATCGGCACGATCTCGATGTCGTCGATGCCTTTTTCCGCCATGCACCAGCGGACGCGGCGTGGATTCGGTGCGCGGTGGCTGTCGTAAAGTTTCATCGTCATGGGCCTTTCGCTCCGGCGGGGGCGGACGGTTGCAGCTTGTCCTGGGTGCGGGTGTGGAAGTCGCTGGCGTCGTGTCGCTCGTGCAACTGGCTGGACAGCTCGCCGAACGAACGATTGACCATGCGCCCGCGCCGTACGGCGGGGCGTTCGGCGATGGCGGTGGCCCAGCGCTGGACATGGGCATAGTCCTGAACCTGCAGGAATTCGCCGGCGTCGTACAGCAGGCCGCGCACCAGCGCGCCGTACCAGGGCCACACGGCAATGTCGGCAATCGAGTACGCCTCGCCAGCAAGGTATTCATGCTCGGCCAGGTGTCGGTCGAGGACGTCGAGCTGCCGCTTCACTTCCATCGCGAAGCGGTCGATGGCGTATTCGATCTTCGTCGGTGCGTACGCATAGAAATGACCGAAACCACCCCCGAGGAACGGTGCGCTGCCCATTTGCCAGAACAGCCAGTTCAGGCATTCGGTGCGCGCGGCGTGCGTGGTAGGCAGCAACGCGCCGAACTTCTCTGCGAGATAGAGCAGGATGGCGCCGGATTCGAACACGCGCACCGGCGGCTCGCTGCTTCGATCGAGCAGCGCCGGGATCTTCGAGTTCGGGTTGATCTCGACAAAGCCGCTGCCGAACTGGTCGCTCTCGTCGATGCGGATCAGCCATGCATCGTATTCGGCCCCGGCGTGCCCGAGGGCGAGCAGCTCCTCGAGCATCACCGTCACCTTGACGCCGTTCGGGGTGGCCAGCGAATACAGCTGCAGCGGATGGTGCCCGGCGGGCAGAGTCTTCTGGTGGGTCGCCCCCGCCGTCGGCCGGTTGATGCTGGCGAAGCGCCCGCCATTGTTCTTGTTCCAATGCCAGATCTTCGCGGGTTGGTAGGTGGCGCTATCGCTCATGGTGATCCTCGCGGTGGGGAAGCGGCGATGTACAACAGCCCGTTGCGCTGCCGGGCGGCGATGCCGGATACAGGCCACTATGGCCGGGGTCGGATGAATGGTATTGCACGCGGGTATCGGTGGCCGCGCCGGGCATCGCTGGCCACTACTCGGAAAGCAGCCCGCGCAGTCGATACAGTGCATCATGGGCCTCGCGAGGGGTCATCGCGTCCGGGTCCAGGGTGCGCAGCAGCGTTTCGCTGGGGCACGGTGCGGGAGGAGCAAACAGCGCGAGTTGCGGGGTCTCGTTCTGGGGCGTCTTTCCGGCGCGATTGGGCATCCCGTTGCTGGGCAGTTCAGTGCGCTCGAGGTCTTGCAGGATGCGACGGGCTTCGTCGAGTGCGGGGCGGGGCAGGCCGGCCAGAGCCGCCACCTGCAGGCCGAAGCTGCGGTTGGCGGGGCCCTCCTTGACGGCATGCATGAAGACCAGCTGTTCACCGCGCTTCTGATCGTGAAACTCCACCGCATCCAGGTGCACGTTGGCGATGCACGGATGCTGTGCGGCCAGCGCCGTGAGTTCGAAGTAGTGCGTGGCGAACAAGGTGAAGGCGCGATTGCGTGTAGCCAGGTGCACGGCGCAGGCCTGCGCCAGCGACAAGCCATCATAGGTGCTGGTGCCGCGACCGACTTCGTCCATCAGCACCAGGCTGTGTTCGGTGGCGTTGTGCAGGATATTGGCGGTTTCGCTCATTTCCACCATGAAGGTCGACTGCCCGCGCGAGAGGTCGTCGCCGGCCCCGATGCGGGTGAAGATGCGGTCGATCGGGCCAATCACCGCGCGGGATGCCGGTACGTAGCTGCCGATATGCGCCAGCAACACGATCAGCGCGTTCTGGCGCATGTAGGTAGATTTGCCGCCCATGTTGGGGCCGGTAATCACCAGCATGCGGCGGGCGTCGTCGAGCTTCAGGTCGTTCGGTTCGAACGGTTCCTCGCGCACCTTCTCGACCACCGGGTGCCGGCCGCGCTCGATGTCGATGCAGGTGTCTTCGGTCAGTGCCGGGGCACTCCAGTCCAGCGCCTGGGCACGTTCGGCCAGGGTTGCCAGGACGTCGAGTTCGGCGATCGCGACCGCGGCGGCTTTCAATGGCTCCAGCCGCTCGGTGAGGGTGTCGAGCAAGGCCTCGTACAGCACGCGTTCGCGCATCAGCGAACGCTCTTTTGCCGACAGCACCTTGTCCTCGAAGGTTTTCAGCTCCTCGGTGATATAGCGCTCGGCGTTTTTGGTGGTCTGGCGCCGCGTGTAGTGGGTGGGTGCCTTGTCGGACTGCGCCTTGCTGATCTCGATGTAGTAGCCGTGTACGCGGTTGTAGCCGACCTTGAGCGTGCTGATGCCGCTGGCCGCCTTCTCGCGCTCTTCCAGCTCCACCAGGTATTGGTCGGCGTGAGTGGAAAGCCGGCGCAATTCGTCCAGCTCGGCGTCGTAGCTGTCGGCGATCACGCCGCCATCGCGTTGCAGTACCGGCGGCTGTTCGACCACGGCGCGTGCGAGCAGGGACGCGGTTTCCGCATGGTCGCCGATGCGCTCGACCAGCGCGTGCAGCAGGGGGCTGTCCAGGGCCGCGATCTGCTCACGCAGCGACGGGGCGGCGGCGAGGCCGTCGCGCAGCGTGGCCAGATCGCGCGGTCGCGCCGAATGCAGGGCGACGCGGGCGAGGATGCGCTCGAGGTCACCGATGCTACGCAACGCCTCGCGCAGACTTTCGTGACGACGACTGTCGATCAGCGTGCCGATGGCCTGATGACGAAGCCGCAGCGCTTGGCGTGCGCGCAGCGGCCGGTTCAGCCAGCGTCGCAGCAAACGCGCGCCCATCGGCGTCACGGTTTCGTCGAGTACACCGAGCAAGGTGTGTTCGCTGCGACCGCCCGGATGGGTGTCCAGCTCCAGATTGCGGCGGGTGGCGGCGTCCAGGGCAATGGTTTCGCTGGCGCTCTCCACGGCCATGCCGCTGAGATGAGGTAGCGCGCTTTTCTGGGTTTCCTCGAGGTAGCCCAGCAGGCAACCTGCCGCGGCCACCGCCAACGGCATGTCGTGGATACCGAAGCCGCCGAGGTCGCGCGTGCCGAAGAAACGCTTCAATTCGCGGCTGGCGGCATCGCCATCGAAATGCCACGGCGGGCGCTTGCGCAGGCCGGGCAGGCTTTCCACCAGTTTCGGCCAGGCGATGCCCTCGTCGATCAGGGTCTCGGCGGGCTGCAGGCGCGCCAGCTCGGCTGCCAGCGCTTCGGCATGCGGTACCTCACTGAGCAGGAAGCGGCCGCTGGACAGGTCGACCCAGGCCAGGCCATAACCCGTGCCGGCTCCGGTGGAAATCGCCAGCAGCAGGTTGTCGCGGCGGTCTTCCAGCAGCGCGGCATCGGTCACCGTGCCCGGCGTGATGATGCGCACCACCTTGCGCTCGACGATGCCCTTGGCCAGCGCCGGATCGCCGATCTGCTCACAGATCGCCACCGACTCGCCAAGGCGCACCAGGCGGGCCAGGTAACTCTCTGCCGCGTGGTAGGGCACGCCGGCCATCGGAATCGGCGCGCCGGCGGACTGCCCGCGCTGGGTCAGGGTGATGTCGAGCAGCCGCGCCGCCTTGCGTGCGTCGTCGTAGAACAGCTCGTAAAAGTCGCCCATGCGGAAGAACAGCAATACCTCCGGGTGCTCGGCTTTGGCGGCGAGATACTGGCGCATGAACGGCGTGTGCTTGGGAAGTTCTTCTTGGCTCATGCAATGCAAGTCTTGGCGTGGTCGCGCGGAACGGGTAGAACGGTAGCCCCGTGCGTTGCATCGGGTCCACTCAAGTCCGGGAGTCTCGCATGGAGTCGTCGTCTGTTCCTACTGATGGCCAGCTGCTGGCGCTGGCCGGGGAGGTGGCGATCGAGGTGCAACGCCACAAGTTGATGCTGGTGACGGCCGAGTCGTGCACCGGCGGCTGGATCGCCAAGACGCTGACCGACCTGGCGGGCAGCTCGGCCTGGTTCGATGCCGGCGTGGTGACGTACAGCTATCAGGCTAAGGAGGCCCTGCTCGGGGTCAATCCGCAGACCCTGGAGCGCACTGGCGCCGTCAGCGAGGAAACCGTGCTGGAGATGGTGTCCGGGGCGCTGGCGCGCTTCGGAGCCGGGTTGGCGGTGGCCGTCACCGGCATTGCCGGGCCTTCGGGCGGCACCCCGGAAAAGCCGGTCGGCACGGTATGGATCGGCTGGAAACGCCGTGGCGGCTACGGTCATGCCCGATTGTTCCAGTTTGCGGGCGACCGCGAGGCCGTCCGGCGTCAGACGGTGGCGGCGGCGCTCGCGGGCTTGCGTAAAATGCTGACGGAATAACGCGCCGTATGCCTTCAGGCCGGCTCCCCCGGTATGGGATACTGCCGTTACCGCAGCCGATCGAATTGATCGCAGCCCGTGAGACGCAGTCCGGGCATCATCTGCACCACTCACAGCCCAACCGGAATTCAAGACGATGGATGACAACAAGCGCAAGGCACTCACCTCCGCCCTGGGCCAGATCGAAAAGCAGTTTGGCAAGGGCGCGATCATGCGCATGGGCGACCGCGTCAACGAAGCCATCGAGACGATATCGACGGGTTCGCTGGGGCTCGATATCGCGCTGGGCGTGGGCGGCTTGCCGCGGGGCCGCGTGGTCGAGATCTACGGTCCGGAATCTTCCGGCAAGACCACCATGACCTTGCAGGCGATCGCCAGCTGTCAGCGCGCCGGTGGTACCGCCGCGTTCGTCGATGCCGAGCATGCGCTCGACCCGAGCTACGCGGAGAAACTCGGTGTCAAGGTCGATGACCTGCTGGTGTCGCAGCCGGACACCGGCGAACAGGCGCTGGAAATCGCCGACATGCTGGTGCGCTCCGGCGCCGTGGACATGGTGGTGGTCGACTCGGTCGCCGCATTGACCCCGAAGGCGGAAATCGAAGGCGAGATGGGCGACTCCCATGTCGGTCTGCACGCCCGTCTGATGAGCCAGGCATTGCGCAAGCTCACCGCCAACATCAAGAAGTCCGGCACCCTGGTGATCTTCATCAATCAGATCCGCATGAAGATCGGCGTGATGTTCGGCAGCCCGGAAACTACCACCGGCGGCAATGCACTGAAGTTCTATGCCTCGGTGCGGCTGGATATCCGCCGTATCGGCGCGGTCAAGAAAGGCGAGGAGATCATCGGTTCGGAAACCCGCGTCAAGGTGGTCAAGAACAAGGTTGCGCCGCCGTTCCGCAAGTGTGAATTCGAGATTCTCTACGGCGAAGGCACCTCGCGCGAGGGTGAGATCATCGAGCTGGGCGTGGCCGAAAACCTGATCGACAAATCCGGCGCCTGGTACAGCTACAAGGGCGATCGTATCGGCCAGGGCAAGGAGAATGTGCGTCAGTTCCTGCGCGAGCATCCGGACATGGCCAACGAGATCGACAAGGAATTGCGCCTGCGTCTGCTGGTGCCGACCGGCAAGTCTGCGGCGGCTGCGGAAGAGGCCGTCGAGGAAGCCTGATCGATGGCGGTTAGCGGTCTCCCGCAACTGGCATGGCTGGACTCGTCAGCACCCCGCCTGTTGGTATCGCCATGAAACGTCGTGCTTCCGGTTCCGGCGATCGGGGCCGGCCGAAGCGCAGCGCGTACGACAAGGCGCTGGGGCTGCTGGCCCGGCGCGAGCATTCGCGCCGGGAATTGAAGACCAAGCTGCAGCTTGGGGGCTACGACGGCGAAGAATCCGCGGCAGCAGTGGATCGTCTGGGCGAGCAGCATTATCAGGATGACGAACGCTTTGCCGAGGCCTTGGTACGCAGCCGGATTACCCAAGGCTACGGGCCTTTGCGCTTGCGCGTCGAGTTGAAAAGCCATGGAGTGCCGGACTTGCGAATTCGCGAATTGCTGGACGCTGCCGAGGTGGATTGGGAGGTTTCCGCTGCCACCCAGTTGCGTCGACGCTACGGTCGAACCGGCGCCGCAGACGTCTCCGAACGCGCCCGTCGGGCGCAGTTCCTCTTGCGTCGGGGCTTTCCCGCCGCCACAGTACGCAGTGTTACCCGCGCCGATGTGGACGAGGTTGCTGACGACGATGCCTGATATCCGTCATCCCGAATGACGGTGGGAGTGATTGCGTCGGCCTGACCACGGCGCGGCCTTTCTTTCAGCTGGCCTTTGCGATCTGCATGAAGACTTCCGAAATCCGTTCCGCCTTTCTTGATTTTTTCCGCGCCAAGGGGCACACCATCGTGCCCTCCAGCTCGCTGGTGCCGTCGAGCGATCCGACCCTGCTGTTCACCAATTCGGGCATGGTGCCGTTCAAGAATGTATTCCTGGGCAGCGAAAAGCCCGGTTATGTGCGCGCGGCCGATGTGCAGCGCTGCCTGCGCGCCGGTGGCAAGCACAATGATCTGGATGCGGTGGGCTATACCGCGCGGCACCACACGTTTTTCGAAATGCTGGGCAACTGGTCATTCGGCGACTATTTCAAGCGCGAGGCGATCGTCTGGGCCTGGGAGCTGCTGACCGAGGTATTCAAGCTGCCGGCGGAAAAGCTCACGGTGACGATCTATCACACCGATGACGAAGCCTTTGCGATCTGGCGCGACGAGATCGGGGTGCCGGCCGAGCGCATCATCCGGATCGGCGACAACAAGGGCGCGCCGTTCGCCTCCGACAACTTCTGGCAGATGGCCGATACCGGCCCGTGCGGCCCCAGCTCCGAGATTTTCTACGATCACGGTCCGCAGATTGCCGGTGGACCGCCGGGCTCGCCGGACGAGGACGGCGATCGCTATATCGAAATATGGAACCTGGTGTTCATGCAGTTCGACCGGGCGCCGGATGGCACCTTGAGTCCGCTGCCGGCACCGTGCGTGGACACCGGCATGGGCCTGGAGCGCCTCGCGGCGATCCTGCAGCATGTGCACTCCAACTACGAGATCGACCTGTTCGTACGCCTGATCGCGGCGGCGGGCAAGCTCACCGGCACGGCCGACTTGTCGAACAAGTCGTTGCGGGTGATCGCCGATCACATCCGTGCCTGCGCATTCCTCATCGTCGACGGCGTCCTGCCGTCCAACGAAGGCCGCGGCTATGTACTGCGCCGGATCATCCGGCGCGCGTTGCGGCACGGCTGGATGCTCGGCGTGCGCGGCGACTTCTTTTGGAAGATGGTGGCGCCGCTGGTCGAGGAAATGGGTCAGCCTTATCCCGAATTTGCTTCAAGGCAGGCCTTTGTCGAAGACGCCCTGCGGGCCGAGGAACAGCGTTTCGGCGAGACGCTGGAACATGGCATGCGCCTGTTCGACGAAGTCGCGGCAAAGACCGGCAAGACGATTGCCGGCGCGGATGCGTTCCGTCTCTACGATACCTACGGCTTTCCGGTCGACCTGACCGCCGATATCGCCCGCGAGCGCGGTCTCGAGGTCGATATGGCGGGTTTCGAGGGCGCCATGAACGAGCAGCGTGAGCGCGCGCGTGCCGCCGGTCGTTTCGAAGCACGGGGGCAAATGCCGGCGGAGCTGGCCAGCCAGTTGAAACCCACCCGGTTTCTCGGTTACGAGACGCTGCGCAGCATCGACAGCAAGGTACTGGGGATCGTGCGCGGCGGCAGCCAGGTCGACCAGCTTGCCGACGGCGAGGAGGGTTTGCTGATCCTCGATCAAACACCGTTCTATGCCGAGTCCGGCGGGCAGGTCGGCGATACCGGGGAGTTGTTGAGCGCTGCGGGCTGTTTCGAGGTCGCGGATACGCTGAAGATGGGGGGCGTGTTCTTCGGTCATGCCGGCCGCTGGCGCGGTGCGCAGCCGCTGCGCACCGGCGATACGGTCGAGGCGAGGGTGGACGGTACCCGACGTCAGGCGATTATGCTCAATCATTCAGCCACCCATTTGCTGCACGCTGCCTTGCGCAAGGCGCTGGGCGAGCATGTGGCGCAGAAAGGATCGCTGGTGGCGCCGCAACGCCTGCGTTTCGATTTTTCGCATTTCAAGCCGTTGAGCCGCGAGGAACTGATTCGGGTCGAGATGATGGTGAACATCGAAGTGCGCCGCAATGCGGCCGCTGAAGTGCATCAGATGGGTTACGACGAGGCGATCGAATTCGGTGCGATGGCCTTGTTCGGCGAGAAATACGGTGACGAGGTGCGGGTGCTGAAGATGGGCGAATTCTCCACCGAGCTGTGCGGCGGTACCCATGTGGAGCGCACCGGTGACATCGGCTTGTTCAAGATCGTTGGAGAAGCCGGCGTGGCCTCCGGGGTGCGTCGCATCGAGGCCGTCACGGGCGAGGCGGCACTGGCATGGGTCGCCGACGAAGAACGTCGCCTGGGTGAGTTGTCCCAGCTCCTATCCAGCGGCGGCGATGACGTGGTGGAAAAACTGCGTCAGTTGCTTGAGCAGAAGAAAAAGCTTGAGCGTGAACTGGATGCCTTGCGTAGCAGGACAGCCGGCTCCGCGATTGTCAATCTCGCCGCTTCAGCGAAGGACGTCGATGGCATCAAGGTCGTTGCCGCCCGATTGGAGGGGCTCGACGCGAAGTCGCTGCGCGATGGCGTGGACCAGCTCAAGCAGAAGCTGGGTGACTGTGTGATTTTGTTGGCGGGTGCATCGGATGGTCGTGTATCGTTGATCGCCGGCGTGCACGGCAAGGCGCTGCAGCGGGTCAAAGCAGGCAGCGTGGTGGCGCATGTGGCTGCCCAGATCGACGGCAAAGGCGGTGGCCGGCCCGATATGGCTCAGGGCGGCGGGGCGGATGCGCCGCAGCTGCCGAGAATCCTGGCGACGCTGGCGGACTGGGTTTCGAGCCACTAAGTACGCGAAAGTATGGTGTGAAAGGTTTCATTCATGACCATCCGCGCGGATTGCACATCGCAATCGCGCTCGGCTAGTATCGGCACAATGTCGGCGCCTCCAGGAACGGTGGCGTCGCCAGTCAGGACGCTCAGGAGGTGTTTTGGCTGTGAGCCGGGAAGGCGGTAGGGCCTTCGATGGATCAATCGTCGAACTGCGAAAAGGTGGATGCTCAGGGGTGAGGCGCCATCAATTTACAGGCCTGTGACCAACAGCTTTTATGGAGTAGCAATTATGTTGATTCTGACCCGCAGGGTCGGTGAGACCCTGATGATCGGTGACGAGGTGACCGTCACTGTTCTTGGCGTAAAGGGAAATCAGGTGCGCATCGGCATCAACGCACCAAAGACCGTATCCGTGCATCGCGAAGAAATCTATCAGCGAATCAAGGGCGAGCACGAGCAAGATCAGGTTCCCAGCGAGACCGGTGACCGCTGATCGAGTAATGAAAGCTTTACCTCCAGCATGTCGGTCAGTATCCTTACCGGCTCCGCAGTGCGGAAAAAACCCGGAGAGATGCCCGAGAGGCTGAAGGGGCTCCCCTGCTAAGGGAGTATAGGGTCAAAAGCCTTATCGAGGGTTCGAATCCCTCTCTCTCCGCCAGATACATCAAAGCCCTGATTTTTCAGGGCTTTTTTGTGTCCTGAAGTAAAGGCGCTTGGTCAAGTCGGTTGGTCAAATCCAATGCGGCTTGCACACCATCTTCTGCGTCATGTCTCGGGCGTGTTCCACTTCCGCCTGATCGTTCCTGCTGATCTTCAACCGCTGCTCGGACGACGCGTCATTAAGCAATCGCTGCGCACCCGCGATCCCACGTTGGCACGCTGGTGGGCCTACACGTTGGGCGCGCGCTATGCTCAGATCTTCGCTGCAGCACGGAGCAGGGGGAGCGCGATGGCCAAGGAACCCATGGAAGACGGCGTGTCGGTGCCGCCGAAGAGGCGCGACGTCCAACTTCGCATGGGCACTGGTAACGAAGTTTTGAATTACGTTTGCGAGGTCCGCGCGGATGGCTCCATGCGGTTCGAAGCCAAGGACGAAGCTGATCACGCGCGCATGATGGCGGCTTTGAAAGAAGCCAAGGAAACACCGGCCTGGCTGGCACAGGCGCCGCCCCCGCCATCGTCTGCTTCCGCTTCTCCGGATGTGGAGGGACTGGCGGGCATGATTGAGGCGCTGAGCGCATCGTTGGCCCAATCGTTGTCCGTCCATGCTGCACCTGTCTCCCCCGCTGCGCCCGTCGTGGCGGTGCCCTCTCGCCCTCGTGCGATCGGCTTGGCGGCGGATCAGTGGCTGAAAAGCATCGAGGCGGAAACGATCCGGAAGACCCTGACGATCAAGTCCGCGGCCATCATGGGCTTTGCGCGGCATGTGGGTGTGAAAAAGCCCATGCATGAGGTGCAGCGGGAAGACGTGCATATGTGGGTGGAAGCGCTGCGAGCCAGTGGCTTGCAGACCCCCACCCTGGTCAACAAAACCTCTTATCTGCGCGGCTTTTTCACCTGGGCGGTGCAGGCCGGGCATTACCCCAAGTTCCCCAAGGACGAAAACCCGGCCATGGGCCACGTGGTTTTCCGCAAGCGGGAGAAGTTGAAGCGGAAGGCGATGGGGTTCCGGGCCTTCACCCAGGAACAGATCCAGGCGCTCTATGCACCGGAAGCCTTGGCCATGTTGAGTGAGGGAGCCCGGTGGGGCGCGCTCATCGGTCTCTACACCGGTGCCCGCGTGTCGGAGGTGGGGCAACTTGCTCTAGCCGATTTCACGACCGTGGACGGGGTGCCGTGCCTGACGATCACGGACGAAGGGGAAGGGCAGAGCATCAAGAACGAGGCCAGCCGGCGCACCATCCCGATCCATCCCGACTTGCTCACCCTGGGGCTCATGGAACGGGTCGAGCAGTTGCGGAAGAAAGACGAGACGCGGCTGTTCTCCAAGGTGAAGATCGGAGCCGTGAACGGGCAGGGCCAATGGCTCAGCAAGGCGTTCACCCGGCACATCGAGGCGGTTGGAATCACGAAGCCGGCCAAGGGTAAGTATGGGTTTCACAGCCTGCGGCAAACCGCGATCCAGACGATGAAGTCAGCCAAGGTGCCCCTGGAGTGGCGGTGTGCCTACGTTGGGCATGATCTCGATGAGGAGCATGTGGAAACATATAGCGGGGAGTATGGCCAACGAGAGATGCTTGAAATGGTGGCGCCGGGGCTGGGATGGAACCTCAATCTTGGCCGGATTAAACATCAGATCGCTCTGTTTGAATAATCACCTTGGAAGTCTTGGGCCAAGAACATCCTCCTGCAACGCAAGGCGGCCAACGAGCGATGGCGCCCGGACTCCGAGCAGGTCTGGGTCTTTCCTTCCCGCCAGCATGGCAAACCGATTGCCGAACCCCGGAACATCCTGGAAACCCTCCGGGAGGAAACGGGCCTGTGGATCACGGCCCATGACCTGCGCCGAACCATGGCCACCGAGATCGGCATGGAAGCCCAGATGAAGCAACTGACCCGGCTACTCGTGGCTGGGGCGGCGCTCCACCATGCCCAGGGCCAGACCGGCAGCGTGGTGTCTGGGGCGACCGAGGGGTATCTGATGGACAAGGCCAGCGCCTTGCGGCCCCTGTTCGTGGAGCGGGAGAACAGGCTGCGGAGGCTGGCCGGGTTGCCGGTGGAAGGGGAGGAGACTGGCGTGGTGGCGGGCACCACTGCGGATCTGTTGCGGCATGCGCTGGCGGATCCGGAGTTCCAGCGGGCTTATCTCACAGAGTTGGCAAAGCGGTAGCCGAACCATGCTTGACACAAGGTTCCGCTCACCTAAGGTGCGGTACCTTTTTGTCGTGGTGAGCGGCATGGATCTCGAAATCGAACGTAAAATTTGGATCGCGGCATATCTCTGCGCGCTTGCCAGCCAGCCCCCTTCATCGGCGCAGCGCGTAGCGGAGGAGGCTGTCGATATTTACCAAGAACGTTGGGATCCGATGAAACTTCCTCCCAGCCCTCCAAGCCAATTTTTTTCAGCAGAAGCATAAGGGTCGGCCTTATCTTGGGTGGACGCGACGCCCCCTTGCACGCTTCGCACGGATTTGCTGGATGGCCTCATTGGCACCTTCTACGGTGGCTTTTGCGGGGTTGGCAACGATGAGTGTGCGCCAAGCACCCTTTTCTTCTTTGTCAATCGCCAACAATGTCGGGCCGACCTTGATTGCTGGTTGCTGCGGGGCTTGTGGTGTGGGTTGAAGTAGCTGTTGAAGTTCGGCGGTAGTGGCGGTCACCCGAAAAAACGCTCCGGACGCTGACATGATCACTGCATGGATCGGCTCCTGATTTGCGCCAAATTCACTGCAAAGGCTCTGCACGTAACGGTGCATCTCGGGGAGCGTCAGACCCAGCGGTGGCCATGTGCTCGCAGTCTTCACCGGAGAGGTATTGTCGATTTCGAGTAAGTGCGCACGCCCTTCATAAAGCAAGGATATAGGGATGTGCTGGGCAGTGGTCATCCAGCGCGATTTGCTGTTATAGGCGAGAGAGAATGATTTTAGGTAGGAAGAGGCTGCCTTGAACTCATCTTTGTATTTTCCTCGTAGCGCCGCGCAAGCCAAGGCGTATGGTTCAACAACAACGCAGCCTTTCTTGCAAAGAAAAGGCTTTAAATTTTCTTCTATCGGGTTGGTCACATCAAGGTCTGGATCAACAGGGTAATCAATCCAATAAGCGAATAAATGTCCTCGAAGTGACAAGGACAGCAGATCAAATTCGTTGCGATTGTTGCGTCGACCAAGCCAGCGTTGGATTGCTGTTAAGGCATCTTTTTGATGGTTTTTATCAGCATTTTTAGTGTTCCATTCGGCTTTGATGTCGTCGCGCGTTCCTTTCACTTCAATGAGAAAAAACCGATCCTGGTTGTTATCGTCTTGGACCTGATCAAGAAAGTCGCCCAGACGCTGTTCGGCGTTGCCTTTCATTTTTAATTGAAGCAAGGGCGGTGGCCCGTTCGTCCGCTGAGCGTGAAGCCACTTTTCATCACGAATGATGGTGACGACAGTGTCCTCCCACAGTTTGGTGCTCATGCCGCGCTCCTTGTTTAATGGCAATCCCGAGGCTCGTGACGCAGCTTGCGTGCTAACGAGAAGATGGTATCTGGTGGGCTTTTCACGCAGCGCCGCCCAGGGCATCGCTCGGCAGGCACAGCAAAGTGATGTAGGCCGGAATCTACATGCTCCGGCCCCTCGCGCCCCCTTGGGGAACCCCCGGAGCACCGGAGAACAGGGAGAACAAGAGAACAACGAGAACCGGAGCACCGTGAATTTATCATAACCATCTGACAGGAAATGATATTTAGAAAAATTCCGTGCGTAATAGTGCGGCCACGGGCCACCACCTACACCAGATATGGTGCTCGCAGGGTGTGATGTTCGGCGTCTTCAATGCCATGAGACCGCACGGTCTAACGCGCGTCTAAACGGGTGGCGGCCAATAGGCGACAGGTGCGAAAGTGATGCCCGTCGAAGGGAGGCATCACTGTCATGGTCAATCTTAAACAAGCTCAGGCTAAGCGTATCGGTATGGCGGAGCGAGCCGCCGCACTCATGGAGCTGCACTTTCCGCAGTTCCCCGAGGCCTGGCTTTGGCGCCGAGGCGCGACCAAAGGCTTTACCACGATACCCAGGACTTTGCCGATCACCATGGAGGCGATTGACGAACAATCGAAAGGTCAGCCGGCTGGGCACACGCTCTTCTGCCTCTGGGCGCGCACGCCGGATGGCCCGCTTGTGGTGATCGAAAATCCTGCAACTTTTGCGGCGGAAGCTGGCTTTTCGGGTGCCCGTGCGGTGGACACGTGGCGCCGTCGGATGAAGTTTCTGCGGGACAACCTATTCATCCTCCCAAAGAAGGGGCCTTCGGGAGACTTCCACTACGTATTGCTCTTGAACCCCAACGCAGCCGTGGAATGGATGCGAAGCCATGGAAAGGTCCAGAACGAGCTCTACGGCCGCTTCCGTGACCGCGTCGCTGAGGTGGGGGCCAGTGGCGAGCTCGACGCGATTTGGGAGCATTGGAATGCGGAAGCAGCAGCCAAAGCGGCAGCCGAGGCCGAAGCTGCGGCGGAAGTGGAGGTAGGGGAGGTTGCAGAGGTTGCAGAGGTTCCAGAGGTTGCAGAGGCAGAAGCACCAGCGAGCATCGCCATACCGCCGCCCCCACCAAATCCCGATGCCAATCCTAATCCAGCGACCTGACAGGGAATGGAGGCCGTCATGTTCAAAACATTAGCGCTCGGCCCTCAGTGTTTGCCTGCCCACTGAGGGTCGAAATAGGAAAGGCCCTTGGTCAGTCCGGCCTTCGAAAACGGGCCTGACCAAGAGCCGTGGTGGGCACCCCTGAGGGCGCACTGACAAAGGGCAAACCCCTCGGTCAGAAGACTATGTATAGCACATGGTCGGCGTGCGCGCCTTTACCTTAACAATCGGCCAGATCGGCCAAAGGAAGATGCATGACGACCAGCAAGAAAGACGCCAGCAAGGCGGGCAAGTTGTTGGGCAGCGCCAAAACTAGCAAGACGGTGAAGTCCGTGGCTGCCTCGGACTTGGCGCAGGCGAAGCACAAGGGCAAGCCGAAGAAGAAGAAGTAAGCTTTAAGGTGCCAGCTCCCGTATCCCGGGGCTGGCACTGTTTCGATGGCGCGCCACCTGCCGACACGCTGGACTTGCCGGCAAAGCACCGTGCGCTGACACAAAGCCCGCCTTGAAACGTGGTGAACCCTTAGGTATTTTGCATCCGTCATCGAATTTTCGATGGCGCTGCAGAGGAGGATTCGCTTTGAAAGCAATCCTGCAACACAGCGTGGGATTGACCTGACCAGGTGCATACCTTTTGGATAAGGGCACGCCCACCCGTCATCCCGAGCGAACGGCACGGTAAATCCACATGACACCTCATGACCAGTTAATCGTAGATGTTTTGCGACCTGGCAGGAGCTGCCCGGTAAGACGTGTTGGGCTCCAGCGCTGCGCATGATCGTAGGCACAACCGAGTATGGGTGGGTCGTCATAGCCCGGTTTGTGTCTACGATCCCTCTTCTTGATCGGCGATTGGTGTCAAGCCCCGAGAGGCAAGAAATGTATCAGGGCAGATGGTTTCCTCGCAAAAAGCGGGAAATCAAAGGCGAGAGCGCGTCTTAGTGTTCCTTGGGGAACACGACGCTCAGAGCAAAAGCCAACGCTAAGTGTCAGTAACTTCAGCGTTGGCTTTTGCTACTAAGGATCAAGGGCGTCCCTCCAAGATCTCATAGATCTCGTCGGAGACTGCTGCAACTTGAGCCGCCTCCTTAGGGCTTCGTGCCCCCTTCGGTTCCTGCGCCTCTTCAAGTGTGCTGATCACTCCGTGCGGATCAGTCGCAGCTTCATCTAAGACATCCTGAGTTTCCTGAGCATGGCGTATCGCCTGGTCGCGGGGTGTCTTATGGACAACGACTAGCTTTGCCGCGCGGATGGCGATCTGCCGCCTTCGTGCTTCTTCGAATTCCTGCTCTTGTTGCTCCATATACTCCTCTTTGTTCATGCTCCGTTTCCTTTCCTCCGCTGGGATTCCCGAAATCGGGGCGGCACCAGGAGGAAACAAGGCGGGCCAACCGAAGTAGATATGTAAAGCATGCTTGACACATATCCCGTATCTGCTTGGATGTCTGCGTGGGGGCGGGCATGCATCGGCCGGCGGCAGCCACGCATCGCGGTCAGGACGACCATCCGCCTCTTGGACGAGAGGTGATACGACAAGGACGACGTTATGGGTTTGCATGCCCGCCCCCACCTCGAAACGCACAATCGCAAAGCCGGGCATTCCGCCATCGCCGGCGTGGCCTATCGGCTTGGCTTGCGTCTCTACGACAAGCGCACTGGCGAGTGGCACGACTATCGACGCCGAGCGCTTGGCGAGGAAGTCGTCCGGGCGCTGACTGTTGCTCCCGAAGGTGCCCCACCGTGGGCATCCGATCCCGAGGAACTGTGGGCCCGGGTTGAGGCCGCGGAAAAGCGAAAAGATGCCCAAGTCGCGCGGGACTACCGGATCCCCATTCCTTTCGGCCTCACAGACCAACAAGCCGGAGACATGGCGAGCGAAATGGCCCGGTTCATCTGCGAGGAGCTGCACACATCCGTCTCCATGGGCCTGCACCGAGATGCCGAGGTCGACGCGCTGGGACAGGTAAAGCCGAACGACAAGCAGGGATTTCATGCCCATTTGTATTTCCCTACGCGGCGGCTGGAGGAGATCGAGGGCGAAGACGGCCAGTCCGACTGGGGCTTGGGCGCGAAGCTGGTGATGCTTTCGAATAAGAACAGCTCGGGCGAGTTCGTCGAGCGGCTCAACGAACGTTGGGCTGAGCTTGCCAATCAATACACAGCATCGCTGGGTTTGACGGCGGATTTTGACCACCGAAGCTACGAGCGGATGGGCTTGCCTATCGTGCCTCAGCCGACGTTGGGCGCGGCGGTGACGGCCATGGAACGGAAGGGTTTTTTTACCCGGCGAGGCGATGCGCTCCGCGGCGACATCATGGTGCCGGCCAAAGTCTACGAAGTTGCACAAGCGATCGTGCTGGATGTGCAGAAGAAGCGTGCCCAAGAGGGTGGCGCTCGGGGACGACAAGGCCCGGCTGGAGGTTTGGCAACGCAGACCTCTCCCGACCCTATAGCCGATCAAGGGGAGCACGCGACGCCCCTCGAAGCCCCGCCATTCCCCTCTGAGAACAACCCGTCAACGATCGCGATGACGCCCGTTGCGGCTCCCATCCTGGTCTTGCCCCGCGATCTCTCTCGGGCCGCGCCAGGGTCGCTGGTGGCGAGGTTTCTGGACGTTGTTCCTGCACCGACGGAGGCAGAGCGTTTCACGGTCTTTGTCCAGGTGCTTCGCTTGATCCGAAAGATCGAAGGCGCGCTGGTGCAATTGGTCGAGCTGGGCCGGCGGCTGCGTGAGCATCGCGAGGATCGAAGGTCCGGCAGCCTGGCGAAATTCCAAACCGATCGGCAACTGGATGAAATGCGGGCACGACGGGCGACAGCGCGGAAGCGACTTGATGCGTGGGCGGAACGGCATCCCTGGAAAATGCGTGCCGCCACCCTGACCGCTGGAAAAGACGGGAGGCCGGACCAGTGGATCAAGCTCAAGGAAGAGGCCGACACCTTGCACCGTCGTGTCCAAGACTTGAAGCAGGGTGGCCGGATGCAGCAAGCGGATCTGGCAAGACTGGATCAGGAGGGCAGGGCTCTGGATGAGCAGATCAGCGAGCACCAGCGGTCGGTGGATGCGACCATGAGCGAGATCCAAGCCGCGGACTTGGGGTGGGCGAAGATGCTGGTCGCTACCACGGAGCCGGAGGAAAGGCAGTGGGTCGAAGTGGTGACGCTGCCGGTCTCTTCAGTGATCGAGGTTCCGGCGGTCGATGTGATGCAACCGACCGAGCGCATGGAAATCGCCATCAGGCCACCCGGGCGTAGGATGAGGCCGTGAGCACCGCGTTGGGATCGCCATATAACTTGGGTGGCGGCACATGCCGCCACCCAAGAGCATCACGACAAACTTCGAACCTGAGGTCTGTGGCCGCTTAGATCGGGCACTGATTGAGCGACAGGAGATTGTCGTTCCAGTTGCCATCTGCGTAGGTGCGCAGGTAGGCGGGACGACCTGCCGGACGGACAACCCCAACCTCGGAGCGCTGACCAGTGCGCGGATCTTTAACGAAGAATGTGTTGGTCTTCGCATCGATGCTGGCAATCACTTGTTCGCGCGTCCACTTCCACTTGGGCGGATTTCCCAAGTGCGTGATGTGCTCGTGCGAGCTGTTGGGGTGAGGTTTCGTGATGCAAGTTACCTGACAATCAGCCATAGCAAATTTACCTCCAGGATCTCGCGTCGAGATCCAACGATATGATCGGTAATTGCGTCCAATTTCGCTCATCACGCAACAAATGCTCGCGCCAGTTGGTTTTCGGGAGCTGGCGGTGCGATGGTTGAAAGTTGGATCGCCCACGTGGGACGATAGGCTCGGACGGTGTAGTCAGCCCATCGCCTTGAGCGTTACCGATAAGGCGGCGTGTTTGCCAAACATTGTCCTTACCTCCTCTGGCGAACTGTTCCCTCGCCGTGGGGTGCGCCCTACCAAGCGCGTTTGACCTAACCCGGCTTCGCTCGCAACGAAGCCGGGTTTTCTCTTTCCAGACTATGCAATCCCCCAACCATCGCGGCGGTTTGCATCGAACCTCGAATCTCGACTGAGTAGCGTGCTCAGAAAGCCTGCTCGATTAGCCGTTTTGAGCGGGATACCTCTGACATCGAGAAACGACAAAATGTCGTGAATTGATCTGCGTTTTCCATCCGAAAGAAGGCGGTGAACCGCCTCCAAGATGAGGGCGGAGGACCCTCCGCCAACGCCGTGTCGGTGGACCTCGCTGAAGGCCAACTCATTCATATGCTGGTGGAAGGCATCCGGAAACTCCCGGCCGCTCTCCATCGATACCGTGAAAGTCAACTCACCATTGCTCTGGCGCTGGCTACGTTGCAGTTGAGCAAAGCCCTCAAGGAACGACACGATGCTTTTTCGCTCATCAGCGAGCTTCTGGAACTGAATTTCGATCTCATCTAGTCGAGCGCGCATCCGATTAACGTAAGCCCCCATGGGCTCTCGCGCAGATGCCAGGTAAGCAGTCACCTCATCCAGGTCTGTGCCCACGGCTCCGATCGCTGAAGCTAGCTCCTGACTTGAAACACCGAGATGCATCGCCCAAACCTCCAAATCACGGGGGGCGTTGATCTCGATATTTTGTCGCTGAACGATGGCCATAATCGGATTTCACTCCGATCTGAACGGGGCGTCAATAAAAAAATGCAACCAAATGAAATGGGCCTGTGGGTAATTTATGAAATTACATGATTAAATCAATTTAGATCATCATGTTACGATAACGTCCTGAGGAAGGGTGTCGTGACATGCATCACGCGTTTGGTGTGACATGTGCGGTAGAAATTCGGACTGTTGGCCGTCGTCCTCTCCTGCTCACCACAGTTTTCCCTTCCTTGCCCAGCCGTTCCGCGTGCGAGGCTTGCGCCGCCGCTTGGGCCAGGTAAGGCGCGAACCGCTCGGACGCATATGGGACGAGCTCAAGCGGCGGGTAGTCAAGTCGGTCCAAGGTGCGCCGGCATTCCAGCAGGGAGCCCCTGGCCACGTAACTCCGGGAATCCACACCCTGGCCGTCAGAGTGGCCGTTAATAGTCTGAATGATGCTCTTGGGCACGTGCGCCCGTTCGCAACGAGTGGTGAGCGTGTGGCGGAAGCAGTGCAGCGACTTCTTCTCTGAGCGGATACCGCACGCCGCGCGGAGATGGTGCTTGTTGAACCAGCGGGAGATCGCGCGGCCCGGTCCGCCTTCTTCATGCCAGGGCAAGCCAGGAAACAGCCGGTCAGAGCCCGAAGACCGGACATCAGCCAGATACCGTTCAAAGCCCAGATCCAGCAGTTGCTTTGGCACGGGCACGCGTCGCACCGAATAGCCGGTTTTGACGCTCTGGCCTTCCCGAAACGGCGAGATGTCGAAATACAGGATGGCGTGCTCGCGGCCCTCGTCGTCCACCTCGGTGTCGGTTTGGAGGTCATCGAGGTAGAGCTGGGCCACCTCGTTCACCCGCATGCCCGTGAACAGCGCGATCAAGGGCGCCCAATACTTGTGCGGCTCGCTGTGCCGATGCAGGTGCTTGGGCGCGAAGATCTCCTGAAGGTCCTGCGCGCAGAAGATGTCCCGCTTTTTCGGGACGGCATCCCGATAGCGCCCGTTGTCTACGTAGTGGAACGGGTTCTCCTGCGCATTCCCGGTCTCGACGCACCAGTTAAAGAACGCGTTCAATGCCATCAGGTGCTTGCCCTGCGTGCTCCGCTGGATCGTCGGCAACTTCTTCTTTTTTGCCGTTTTAGCGATCGTCTGCGCAGGCAGCCCTTTGAGCTCCGGGTAATGCGCCAAATAGCGTGGCCAGGATGCCAGCACATCTGCGACGGCGTTGGCGTCCTCAGCCGTGATGTCTGCCACAGGCTTATCCCCGAGCACATCCATCATGAGCGCCAGGATGTAGCGGCGGTCTCGGGTGGCCGGCGTTGCCTTCTTCGGCCCACGCGCCAGGTTCGCCAAGTTCAGCGCCATCATTTCGCTTAGCAGCTTCCCATGGGATGAGGTGAGTGCTGATGCCTCGGGTTGAGGTTCGGCTTCGACGGGTGCGAGGAGCGGGGGCGGGTTGGAAATGGGAACAGTATTCGGCTGTGGCTCGGCGGCGATCGCTACTGAGCGCTTCGTTGCAGCAGGCACGTCATTGGCCACGCGCGCGTCGGCGCCACTCTTGAACCAGGTGCTGGGCTGAAGAATAGGCAGCACAACGCCGTTCCAGTCCCCCTTGGATGACTTCGGTGCGTGGCGGGGTTGGATGGCACCACCGAGCCCCAGCCGCTCCACCAGCTCGACGACCAGCCGATGGCCTTCCTCGCAGGTCGGCGACAGCCGGAGGCCGTCGCGTGTAGCGACCAGGTCGTAAAGATGAGGCTCCGGCATCAGGCCTGGAGAAAGGGCGGGGGAAGAGAGCATGACCACGGCTTGGTGTGAAAAAGGAGCTGTGTTCTAGCGGTCGAAAAAATGCTGTCAACCCTTGATTTGGCGGGCTTTGTCGCACTTTTCGAGGAATCGACATCACGCTTGAGCCGTGGTCGATCTAGGATTTTTTCACCCCACCCCCGAATCGCTCAGTTGCCCCTTTTCGCAGATCTCGTGCGTCGAGCGATTGACAAACATCCGCCTTTTGAGAAGGTGGGGTTATCTGCCCGGAGGCCTCATGCCCCAGCTTCGATCCGTCGCTTTTTCTACGCTTCGAAACACCCCTCCCGAGGGCCAGGGAAATAGGTAGGGTCTAATACACTTCTCGCCCTTTTCCCAGTAACCCGTTGCGGGATCTGAGTTTTATTTTGCGACGAATTTCCGGATACTCGGCGGTGAAGGCCACGCTTCAGGGGGCGCGCGGCTGGTCGGGATCGCCTACTCAGGCTGCCAGGCTGTGTTTCATCAAGTGAAAGGATGCGCCGCCGTTACTGTTGCTGGGTCACGTGTGACTTTCATCGACAGCCGTCCATGTCGGCACGGCTCGGTTGCCAAGGAGTAGGACAAGCATGGCCGTAGTAGCGAGCAGCGCCGCGACAACGAGCACCCAGGCAGGGCTCGATACCGCAAATCTTCAGATCGACGAGATCATTTCTCATCGGGTTTTCGCTCGTGATGCGAGCAAAGTGGCTCGGGATCCTGTGCTGACTGACAAGCTCATGCGGATCCCCCGGGAGGGCCTAGACGCTCTCCAGCAACGCTTGACCACCGCGCTCGGCAGCCGCTCCCACGGGATTGAAATGTCCATCGAGAAGACCGATGCGGAGAGCTTTTTTCAGGTGGCAGCAGATGCCATCAACCAGGGCAAAGACCATTTCATCGAGGCCACCCGAACGATGGCCAGGAAACTTGCCGCCGCGCAGGCGAACACCAATGGACTGTCCGGTGTCCTGATTGTTTTGCGAGGGCGGATTGGCAGGCAGCCTTGCCGGTTTCTGGCGGTGATCAAGGCGGAAGTTCATGACGGCTTCGGGGCAGGAGATACCGATGACGCCGTGTCCATGGACTACCTGAAGTCGTTGATGCTCACGCCGACCCAACGCCTCTACAAGGTTGGGTTGCTCATGGAGCTCAAGGCGGGGCCGGCGGCGAAGTTTGGGTCATATGTGTCCACGGGATACCGCGCGTTCCTGTTCGATCACCTGATTACCGCGACGGAAACTCGTTCGGCAGCGGCCTATTTCTATGCTCATTTCCTCGGCATGGACATCCAGAAGTCATCCAAGAAGCTGACGCAAGACTTCTTCGAGCACAGCGAGACATTCATCAAGACCTCGTCGCTGAGTGATGACGAAAAGTGGGAATTGCGCGAAGCGCTTCGCGTCGATCTGCGGAGTGGGTCGGCGATCATCAACGCCAGCGAATTTGCCACCAACCACATTCAAGACGAGACCGTCCGGCAGAGCTACTGCGACTACTTGGATAGCCGAGGTTTTCCCAAGACTGCCGTCGCCAAAGATGTCGCCTACGTCAAGTCGCGGCTGCGAAGGCCTCGGCGGTGGGATTTCAGCAATGGCGTCAAGCTTCTGATCCCTGCGGACGCTGATCCACAGGTTGTGAAGGTTACAAAGCAAACGGAAACCGAAACGACTGTGGTTATCGGTGGCTCATTCACAGAGACCGACTGATGGAAATCGGTGCCTACATCGAAAGCAATCGGTCGGCGCTTCTAGCTTGGGGCGAGGCGGTCTGCGCCGAAGTTTCCGGCGAACACGGCTCCCTGTTGAAGGTGCCTGCTTCCGTCCGGGTCAAGGATCCACAGTCTGCGCGAGCCAAGCAGCTCAAGAAGGCTTACGGGGACCCGACCCGCGAAATGACGGACCTTGTGGGTGTGCGCTTCGTTGTGCTGACCTCAATGGATTTGGCCCCCATTCGCGCACAATTGGAGCGGTCGTCTTCTTGGGAATGTCTACAAGCGAGGGATCCGGACCATGAGATCGAGCGTGCTCCCGAGACCTTTGGGTATCAATCCCATCACTACGAAGTGAGGCAACCACGATCAGCAGGTGTCTCCTTGTGCTGTGAGGTTCAGGTGCGCACGCTATTGCAGCATACGATCGCAGAGCTATCGCACGACGCCATGTATAAGGCGACGCAGAAGGTGCCGTCGCAGGCGACGAGATTGGTCGCGCGCAGCATGGCTCTCATGGAGACGACGGATGAACTCTTGTGCAGAGCCATGGAGGCAGTGCGCGAAGCCGAGGCGCCTGCTTTGGCGGTGCAGCGTGTCGCGTGCGAACTTACCCGCACGTTGAGCGATGGAAACCGAACGGACCTCTTGGAGGATTTGCTCTCCTCATATGCAGACAAGATCACGGGTAGTTCGGCTGAGGATCTAAGGTCCTTCTTCCGAGAGAACGAGTTCATCCTGGACCGGGTGCGGGATCGTCAAGGAGAAGGACTTTTTTCGTATCCCTCAGCGGCCATTGTGGCCTACTGGTTGGTTGGTCGCCTTGAGCGCAGGGTGAACCAGCATTGGCCATTCCCAGGGTCGAAGCCTGACCTGGACAAGATCTTTTCTGATTTGGGAATTGCCGCATAGCGTCGAAGATTGCGCATACTGGTCGTAGTTGGCCGCAGCTATCGAACCGCTCGGCCGGAATCGGGCATCCGAGCGGAAATCCGGATCCCAGCACCGCCGACCGATCCATCACCCAGGAAATCGTCGCTGCGCTGAAGCTCATTGGCATCCGCGTCTTGGACCACATCGTCGTCGGCGCAGGCACCACGATCAGCATGGCATCCCACTGGCTTTTCTAAACCGCGTTCCCTTTCGGGTCATTCGCCACTGATCCGGCGATTGACCTGGTTATAGACCGCCATCGACTGGTTGGAGGTCATGCCGCCGGCAAGGACGTAATTCTGTCCAGCAACGTCGAGGTCCACGTAGTAAGCAATGTGGTCAAGCCCCGGGGCCCCAGTGTTCCGGCGCTGCACGGAATAGAAGTCATGGATCGACACATGTTGCCCGGTCGCCAGGCGCACTGCTCCGATCTTGACCGCGAACGGACCGCCCTGGACGTTTCGCTTTTTCAAATACGTCTTGCGAAACAGTGGCCAAGTCAGGGCCGAGAAAACGACGGTAGACACCAGCCAGATCACCAGTAAACCGCCTTCACTTCTGCGCGGTGACACGAAGATCAGCGTGATACCGACGGCCATAACGCCGGCGACGATATACGCGAGCAGGGGAACCGACCATGGCTCCGGTGCAGGCTTTGCGTCGATGACATACCAACCATCCTGCTCGGTTTCAGTGAAGTGCCTCACTGATGAACTGCTACGAGAGCGACGTCGAGCGAGCACGATCAGCACCACGGCGACGACCAGCGCCAACGCGAAAAGCATGGGGAGCTCCTTTGGAAGCAAATGGGGTGATGGCGCCTCGGGTCGGAGGCGCCAGGTCTGTTCAGTGGTCTTGATCGCCGCCAGGCGCGAAACCGGCGACCCAGAAAAGTTGGCCAGCGCTGCCAGCGGTTGGTGCGCTGAGCATCGTGTTTCCACCGGAGACGTCGCTCTTCGACGCGTAGCCCGAAATCACCATGGCGCGAGAGACGATCGCTTTGTATTGGAAGAGCAAAAGTCCAGCGTTCGGCGTCGTTGAGCCGATGTTGATGTTGAAAGGTGAGCGGGGCGGCGTGGGGCCCGTGGTTCTCTCGTCGCTCACCGTCAGGCCGGGCGCGGGCAGGATGTGCCGGCTCTGAATGACGCTGCTCAGGGGGAGGGTGGGGTCCGGGATCACCATGGGCTGTCCGAGGTCATCTTTGCCCGTCAGCGGCGCATCGCAGAGCTCAAAACGCTCATCGTGGTGACTGCGCGCGCTCTGCCAGATCGTTGCGCGGACCTTCCAGCACGCCAGGGTCGCGCCGTAGGTTTCGAACGTCAGCGCTACGCGCGGATAGTGGCCACGGCGAACGCTCTCGTGCACAGAGAAGCCGTCGAAGATGCCCGGGAACTGCCCATGGGTTGGGGAGATTGGCCGATAGACCGGGCCATCCGTGACTGCCTGGCCGGCACCCATGGTGCCCGGGATACTGGCGCCAGTAGGCGAGTGGACCACCGTGGTTTTCATGTTCTGTTGCTGTTGGGGCTGGCCGAGAACCGCGGCTGCTGCCCGGAAAAGCAGGCCTTTGGCACCACTGAAGCTCTGAGCGTGGGCTGGGCTGAGTGCCGATAGGGCGAGGATCAGTCCGATGCCGATGGCATGGCGAGAGTTCATCATCGAGGTTTCCCCTTGTGTCGTGGGCAATGGCACTGACCAAGGCTTGCCCGGTCTTCCTTGGTGAGGGCGAGACTACGATCGACCTCCGGAACGAAGAATAAACAAAAACACAAAGACGGTGTATCGCTATCTGCGCCATAACGTGAGTGCCCGGCCAAAATTGGAGCGGGGCTATGGCGTTGAAGCAGCAGACGGACCGAGCGCAAAAGTCGCTCTACCGTCCAGAAAATCAGGTCTTCCTGGCGACGTTGCGCGCGATGCGGATGCGAGCGGGCCTAACCCAGCGTGACCTCGCCGAACGTTTGGGGCGGACGCAGAACTACGTCACCGCAGCAGAGCGCGGCGTGATCCGCTTGGATGGCTTACAGATCAGGGATTGGTGCCAGGAGTGCAGCACAGACCTCATCGCATGGGCGAGCGAAGTCGAGCAGGGCGTCCGCGAGATTTCGACTGCGCCCAGGAAGCGGGTGCCCAAAGTCAAATAAGCCCCACCGTGCACCGGACGTAACCGGTGCCCGCTGCCGGCTAAGATTTAGTATCGAAGCGCCGCAGCTCGGTTCCGCCGTAAACAGTAGGCGGCAACGGGCCAGAACTGCGTTGGCGGGTCCGGCCAGACACTTCAGCGAACGAATGACGGCTGTGGCCGACGCCTGGATGTCGGCGAACAGGAAAGACGGTAGGGACGGGGGCATCACGAAGGGTTCGTCAGCACGATGCAAGACAAGCCACCATGCCACGATGATCTCGTGAGTAAGTTTCGGGCGGACACCGAAACGATTGCCCGATCGTTGATCGGCTTTTGTGGACTAACCCATTCCAAGGCCGTCCAACATCTGGATAGGGCTCTCTTGCGGTGGTTGGATTTCCGGCTTCGGTTCGTGGATCCGAAGCCTCGTCCGTTGGTGTATTCGAAGAGCTTTCCTAGGCGATTGTCGGGAGAGGTCCGGCGGGGGCTTGCTGCATTTGAACGGCGCAGTCTGGCTGGCGAAGATCTCAATCCCATGCAGGGAAAGGGATTGACCAAGCACCACGATCCCAGCGGTATCAAACGGCAAAACAGGACGGATCTCTTGTGGGCAGAGTGGGGCATCCATCATTTCCACTTGGTGCCACGCTCAGGGATGGGCGATCCCTACTATGCAGGCCGCTCCAAGCATTTGCTATTTGCCGTCGTTTTCGACAACGCGATCGCGTGCCTGGACATCAAGCCCCATGACGCGATGGAAAGTCGGGCGTTGGTCGAGGCAATCGTGCGCAGTTGGCCGAAGGAAGCGGAACGTTTCCGGCTGGGAGAACTGCTCCCGCCCGCCTCGCCGTTCTCGGAGGCGGACATCAAAGAGCTGCGGCGAGTAGGCATTTCGTCCAGTGTCACCGTAGATGGTGCGGTGTATATGCCCGGGGGGATCACCGGGGCGTCCACTGCGACCAAAGTTACGTTGGCCCTCCAACAGGTTTCCAGAGACGTGGACGCCATCGCGCAGGTTGCGATCAACGAGGTCATCCGTGATCGAGGGAGCTGGAGAGAGGCTGATGTGCCCCACCTTAGTTTGGCGCTGACGCCCCGGGGGATCGGGGTTTGCGATGATCGAAGCAACAAGTGTTGGCGATTGCCCAGGGCCAAGGGGGCGTGGGCTGGTCATCCTGTGGCGCGCTGGAACGATCTGATGCTGCCGGAATGGATCGAGGGGAAGTTGGGCGAGGCTGTTGCAAGAGCAAGCGCCTGACGTCTTCCCAAATGGTCATGATAGGCTCTGCCGACTTGGTCAACTTCGGAGGTCAAACTTCCGACGAGGCCGGGCGCTGCAAGGGCTTGTCTGGCTGGGGTGTCGATCCGCTCCCTCTCTCTCCGCCAGATACGCAAAGCGCCCCGTCAGGGGCGTTTTGCGTATCTGGCGGAGAGATGGTGGTGGACGAAGCCTCTTGGGTTCGACAAATTCGTCCGGAACGAATTTGGACAGCCGCAGGCTGGCCCCGCAGCGCGCAGCGCGAAGGGGTGAGTCCCATGGATGGGACGAACAATCCCTCCGGAACTTGATGCCGCCTCGCGCTCATCAAAAGCGCGTTTTGCGTATCTGGCGGAGAGATGGTGGTGGACGAACTAACGGTGACTCCGGGCATCCTGCCCTTCGCCCTCCGGGCCATCGGCTGCGCCGATGTTCGCTCCGGCATCCTGCCTCCACAGTCGACAAATTCGTCCGGAACGAATTTGGACAGCCGCAGGCTGGCCCTGCAGCGCGCAGCGCGTAGGGGTGAGTCCCATGGATGGGACGAACAATCCCTCCGGAACTTGATGCCGCCTCGCGCCGATCCAAAGCGGCGTTTTGCGTATCTGGCGGAGAGAGGTGGTGGACGAACTAACGGTGACTCCGGGCATCCTGCCCTTCGCCCTGCGGGCCATCGGCTGCGCCGATGTTCGCTCCGGCATCCTGCCTCCGCAGTCGACAAAATTGTTCGGAACATTACGGACAGCCGCAGGCTGGCCCTGCAGCGCGCAGCGCGAAGGGGTGAGTCCCATAGATGGGACGAACAATCCCTCCGGAACTTGATGCCGCCTCGCGCCGATCCAAAGCGGCGTTTTGTGTATCTGGCGGAGAGAGGTGGTGGACGAATCCTGCGGTGACTCCGGGCATCCCGCCCTTCGCCCTCTGGGCCATCGGCTGCGCGCATGTTCGCCTAGGCATCCGGCTTCGCGTCCTCTGCCGGCACCGATGGTTTTTTGCAGGCCTATGCCAGGCATCAGCCGACGGTTGCCTCCAGCACCCCACAGATGGTCTCGAAATCCGCTTCGGTCACCCACGGGCTGTTGCTGACGGTAAGGCTGCGTGCGGCGAAATCGCGGGCATGTGGCACCGCCTCGGGCGGCACGATGTCGGCGAGATAGTCGTAGTCGGGAAGGGCATGGATAAACAACCGGCTGACCCCCAGGCCGGCTTGCCATAGTTGTGCCAGTGCGCGGTCGCGCCGCGATTCATCGGGCAACAGCAACATCAGGAAGGGCCAGGTACCGCTGCCGCCGGGTGGGTCGTCGAGCACCTGGATGCCGTCGATTTGCCGCAGTCGCCGCAAGCGTTGCCGGGCCTGGATGGACAAGTGTGCGATAAACGCCGGCAGTCGCGCCGCGGCATGGGCTCCGATGGCCCGACGCCAGTGGCCGACCCGGTGCAGCGGGATGCGCAGCGGAAAGTCGTCGCCTACGGCGCTTACCGGATCATGGCGACGCAGCGCGCGACGCAGCGGGTTGCCATAGGCCAGGCGCAGGCCGGCAGGACGGTATAGCGCAGCGTAGCCCAGCAATTCGAGGCTGCGGCGCGCTTCCCAGCCGGGTCGGTCGCAGATCAGGGAGGCACTCATGTGCGCCAATTGTTCGCGCAGCAGCGGGTCGCGGGTCAACAGCAGTCCGCCTTCGTAGATCGACAAGCCCTTGCCGGCGGCGAGGCTGAAAAAGCCGACGTCGCCGAGCAGTCCCACGCTGCTGCCATCGCGGCGTGCGCCAAGTGCCTGGGCCGCGTCCTCGATCACGTAGGCACCGATATTCCGCGCCACGCTGACAGCGTCGGCGACATCGGCGACGCGACCACCCAGATGGGTGGGGATGATGGCCAGCGTGCGTTCGTCGCAGACACGGCGCAGCGCGGCGGCATCCATGTCGTAGTGCCCCCGGCGCAGGTCGCACAGTTGCAGCTGCAGTCCGGCTTGCCGCACCGCAATCGCCACCAGCGGGCAGGTGTAGGCCGGCACCACCACCGTGGGCCGATGGGGCTGTCGTCGGTGCAGCGTTTTCAGGGTGATCAACAGGCTGGCGGTGCCGGAGCATTCCAGTTGCAGCGGGGGCGTGCCGAGCTGGGTGGCCAGGTCCGCGACCAAGGTCGCGCGGCCGGGGCGCAGGTCGGACCAGCGCAACGGCAGTCCGGCGGTTGGCGGCAATTCGAGGCGGCGACGGGGCAGCATGTGCACAGCCTACCGCGGAGTCAGTTCGGCGTCGTGCCTGGCTCGGCAGCGGCATGGTGCTGGTGACTCTCGGCCACGCCGAGGCAGACGATACCGGCGACGATAGCTGTCGCCCCGAGTACGCGGGGAAGGGTCAGCGGTTCGTCAAACAGCCAGATCGACAGCAGCATCACCGACACCACCTCCAGGTGCGAGGCGGCAAAGGCTGGGCCGATCGGAGCGTGCTTGAGCAGGCTCATCCAGGTAAAGAAAGCACCGATATAGCCGATCAGTGCGCCGTAGACCCATGGCTGACCGAACACGCGCTGTATCCACGCCATGCTGGCAGCCACCGGTAGCGCCTGGCTGCCAGCGTACTTGAAACTGACCTGCGAGAGCGTGTCGAAAGCCATCAGCAGCAAAAAGCCGAACAGGTAGAAACGCTTCATCCGGCGACTCCGACGATGGTTACACCGAGGGTTACCAGCAGGATGCCGATCACCCGCAGCCGGGTCAGCTTTTCCCCGAACAGGAAGCGTCCCGCAATCATGATCGCGACAATGTTGATCGAGCCCAGCAATACGCCCTCGGAAAGCGGTACCAGCGACAGAAAGGCGATCCACACCAGAAATTCGGCGACATAGCTGATGATGCCCAGCCACAGCCATGGCCGAGCCGCCATATGTTTCCAGCGCGCCAGGCCGTCACCGGCATCGGGGTTGCCGGCCGCCGCCTTGAAGGCCAACTGGCCGGCGGTGTCGAGTATGACATTGAGCAGCCACAAGCCGGCGACCAGCGAGGAAGCAGGATCTGCAGCGGGCATACTCAGGCCGCCACAACGTGCTGGAGGGAGTCGGCCGCGGCGATGTTGTCAAAAAACGCCGCCGAGCGTTCGATCAGGGTGCGCCGCTCCTTGTCGATGGTGATCATGTGATAGCTGTCGTTCAGCAGCAGCAGTTCGGCCGGGGCGCTGACCTCGCGCATCACCAGTTCGGCATTTTTGAGACTGGCGACGTCGTCTTCGCTGGCGTGCGCCACCAGACACGGCGCGGTCACCTGCGACAACTGACGGCGTACCTCGGTGGCCAGGCCATGCATTTCCGCCAGCGAATACCAGGGGTTGCCGGGCAGGCCGGCCGCGGCGCTGTCACCACTGAGCATGGCGGTGCTGATTTGCGCCCGCAATCGTTCGTCGCGAATGCCGTAAGGCGGCTGTTCCATGAAATGCCGGTTGCGCCCGATACCGAGCTTCTTCAACAGCGGCAACATGAAGGACAGTCGCGCAAGCCGGGGGATACTCCATCCGTCGTAGCGGAAGGTGGCGCCGTACACACCGACACCATCGATTTCGTCGGGTCGCTCGGCCGCCAGCTTGAGCGCCAGCAGAGCGCCCATCGATAGGCCGCCGACAAACAGGTGGTCGACTTTGTCACGCATGGCGTCAGCGGCTTCCTCGACACTGGCATACCAGTCACGCCAGCCGGTGGCGAGCAGGTCTTCAACATCACCGCAATGACCGGCCAACTGCATGCCATGGACGGTGAAGCCGGCGCGGTTCAGCCCCTTGCCGAGCAGCCGCATTTCCATCGGCGTGCCGGTGAGGCCATGGATCAACAGTACGCCGCTGCGGCCACCTTCGAAAAAGAAATCAGTCTGCTGAATCACACGTCTGCCCTGCGCATGGAAAATCGCCGTCTGCGAAGCAGCCGGGATCCTTATTAGGTACGACAGCGTCGCAGCTTGCGGTTTCCTCAGTCTTTCGGTGTATACCGGGTGGCAAAGCGCACGGTCACACGCTGGCCGATGCGCAGGTTCTGCGGCTTGTCGAAAGCCAGCACGCACTCCACTGTGCGCGCATTGGCGCGTATCTGCGGATCGTTCTCCAGCGTTGCCGGCCCGTATACCTGGGCAATGCGCAGCACATGAGCGCTCCAGTGCTGGGTCGTCGGGTTGCTGTTGGCGTAAACCTCGGCGTGCATGCCCGGTTTGATCACACCGACAAAGCTCTCGTTGAGTTCGGCGCGTACGATGCGCGGCTTTTCGGGCAATAGGGTGAACAGTGGCCCCGAGGAGGGCGATACGCTGGCACCGGGCTGGGCGGACATCTTGACCACGTCGGCATCGAATGGGGCAAACAGGCTACGCTGCTTCAGTTCGTAACGTGCCTCATCCAGCTTCTCACGGCTCATGGCCAGTGCCGCCCGTGCGACAGCCTGCTCGGCGACCAGTTGCGCCGCTGCCTCGCGGGCATCGTCGGCACTCTGGCCGTCCCCGGCACCGGCCGCCAAGGCGGCGGAGAGTCGCGCGGCACGCTGCTTCGCGGCCGCTTGCTTGATACTGAGCAGCTTCAGTTGCGCCTCGGCCCGTGCCACGTTCGCTTGTGCGGCGCCGATGGCAAGTTTGGCCGGCTCGCTATTCAGGGCGGCCAGCAGTTGTCCCTTGTGGACGCGGTCACCTTCATGCACCGCCACTTTGGACAGGACGCCGTCGCGTGGCATCGACAACGACAGCAGGCCTCCTTCGATATCGACCCGCCCGCGCGCCACGGCTGCATAAGCTGGCGCGACGCTGGTCGGTATATGGGTGCTCGAGGTGTCGGGTGCCTTGGAACAGGCGGCCAGCAGCCACAACGTGCTAAGCACCAGACTGCCAAAACGCCTCAGCTCGACGGCCGGTGAGTGGCGCGGCAGACGCGGGGTGGGCGATTTCTTGACGAACGGATTCATTGCGAGACTACCTTGCTGTCGATGACTGGCGCCTGGTTGCGCCGGTCGCTGAGTATGCGGCCGTCCTCCATCGACAATACCCGGTCGGCATGGATAACCAGTCTAGGGTCGTGGCTGACACACAGCACGGTGGTGCCATGAATGCGCGCGATCCGGTGCAGGATATCGATGATCATTTGGCCGTTGGCGGCGTCCAGTGCGCTGGTTGGTTCGTCGGCGAACAGCAGTTCCGGCTCCTTGGCCAGCGCACGAGCTATCGCTACCCGCTGTTTTTCGCCGCCAGACAGCTCCGATGGCCGCAGCTTCATGCGGCGCGCCATGCCCACTTCGTCCAGCGAACAGTGCGCACGCTCGCGGGCTTCGCTGCGCGACAGACCCATGTGGTTCAGTGGCAACTCCACCTGCTCGAAGGCACTCAGCGCCGGGAACAGATTGAAGCCCTGGAAGACAAATCCGGTATGTTCCAGCCGGAAACGTTCCAGTGCCTTCAGATCGAGCTGGCCAAGCTCGCTACCCAGCGCCAGCACGCGGCCGTTGTCGACTTTCTGCAGTCCGCTGAGAATCGCCAGCAAGGTGCTCTTGCCGCAACCGGACGGGCCGGAGATCAAGGTGAGTTCGCCGGCCTCGATGCGCAACGAGAGATTGTCCAGTACCTGGGTGCGCAGGTTGCCCGTGCCAAAGGCCTTGCTGACGGCCTCGGCCTGTAGCGCCGGCAGCGGCGAGTCAGCGGGGGAAGGGACGTTGAGCATGGCGTCTACCTCAGCAACGTGGCGGGGTCGGCCCGGCGAAGACTGCGCATTGCAGCCAACCCGGAGATCGCTGCCAGTCCCATCACCAGGACGATGCAGGCCAGCGCAGCCGGTACATTGAGCACTACCGGCACATCCTGACTGCGGGCCAGCAGCAACAACACCATACCCAGCACGCTGGCGCCCAGAAGCCCCAGTGCACCGACCCAGAACGCCTGTTCAAGTACCACCCGCCGCAACGCAGCGACGCCTACGCCGAGCGCATTGAGGGTGGCATATTCACGTACCGAGCCGTTGACGGCGGCAATCAGGGTCTGACTGGTGATTGCGGCACCGACCAGAAAGACGATACCGGCCAGAAACAGTACGCCAGCACCGGCGCCGGTATCGAACATCCAGTAGCGTACCGAGCGGTTGGCGAAATCCTGCGCGCTCCAGGTGGTGTACGGGCCAAAGGCGGTATCCCCGCGCAGCCGTTGGGCAACCGCATCGGCCTGGGCTGGGTGGTAGAGCTTGGCCACCAGGTAGGTGGGGCCGATATCCTCGGGATCGCCATCCAGTTGTCGTGCGGTGTCCAGTGAGCACAGCACGTTGATGCCGCCGAGCGCGCGCAAACCGGTACTGATACCGACGACCGTAACCTGATGGCCGTTGATGGTCGCCGTCTCACCGAGGCCAACCCCCAGTTGATCGAGCACCGAGCGGTCGACGATGACCGCATCGGGTTCAGCCAGTCGGGCGCGCAGCGATGCGGGTAGCGCCTTGGAAAACATCAATCCATTTGGGCTCGGATCGATGCCTGAGACGAAGACCGACACCCCACCGGTTTCGTGGGGCCCGCGCCAGTCCCCATCGACCCAGATGTACGGCTCGACTCGCTCCACCGCTGGGTCCATCAGGACGCGGGACTCCACGCCAGCATTGATAGCGCGCCCCTGACCTACACTTTGCGTGCCGGGATAGCCGACCCACACGTCAGCCGACGAGCCGGTGATGTAGATACTGGTGCTGCCGAAGATACCCAGTACCAGAGCGATCTGCAGCAGTTGCAGCAAGCCGGCGAAACCCACGGCAAGCATCGCCGGCAGAAAGCGCCGCCACTCGTAGATCAGCGTCTTGCGGGCGAGCGCCACCATCAGGGAATCGCCTTGTCGGCATCGGTTTTTGATGCGGGTGAGGGGGTGGCCATAGTCGTGGCTCTCGGAACGTCCGCTTTTGGCAGGGGTGCGCCGCCGAGTGCCTTGAACAAGGCCACATAGGCCAGGCTGTGAGACGCTCGCGCGTCGGCCAGCTCGACAGCCGCTTGATCGGCGGCAATTTGACTGTCGATGTCATCCATGGGACTGCCGAGCTGTAGCCCAAGCCGTGTTTTTACGGTCTTTTCGGCATGTCGCAGGGCTTGCCAGGCGACCAGGCTCTGATCTTCGCGCTGTGCCTGTTGGTCCAGGCTGCCCAGTGCCGTCTCGACGTCGGCGACGCCTTTGAGGACGGCTTGGCGGTAGGCCAGCAGGCTGGCTTGCAACTCGTGTGCCCTGGCATGTTTGGCAGCAAGCCGCATACCCCAATCGAAGAGAGGAATGTTGATGAGTGGGCCCAGTGACACAATACCGTTCGGGGAGTGCGAAAACTTCCGGTTGTTGATTACTTGCGCCGACCAAACCAGCGACGCGCCCAGGCCAATGCTGGGGTAGAGGTTGGCATTGGCCAGGTCCAGTTCGCCTGCGGCATTCAGCACCTGGGCCTCCGCCTGGGCAATTTCCGGACGTGTGCGCAGCAGTTCGGCGGGTGCATTGGTGAGTTGCCAGCCACCTAACTGAGGCTGCTTGCCCGGCCGGAGCCAGGCGGGGTCGGGATGGTTTTGTGCCAACAGTACGGCGAGTCGCTGGGCGCTGGCATTGATCGCCTGACGCGGCGCTGCCAACGCCGCCTCGGCTTGCGCGTACGCAGCCTGCGCTCGATCCACGGTGACTGGCGGCACCAGCTGAAGGCGCTGGCGTATCTGCATCAGCTGCCATTGGCGATGGCGTGCCTGGCTGATTTTCAGCAATACCTGTTCCTGCTTCTGCGCGGTGCGCAGGTCGATCCATTCACGTACCACTTCGGCGACCAAAGACACGCGCGCAGCCTGCAGGTCGGCGGCTCGACCATCCAGGTCCGCCTGGGATACGCGACGGACTCCTTCAGAGCGGCCGAACATGCCCAGTTCCCAGCTCGCATCGAAACCGGCAACGAAGTAGGAAGCTGTGGCGTCTGGGTCGACGGCATCGTTGGTCCGGGCACTCAGCGCCGGTAGAAAACGGGCGTGGGCATGGCGGTCCAAGGCGCGGGAGGCACGCAGGCGCTGGACCGCCAGGGCGACATCCAGATTTCGGCGCAACGCGCGATCGACCAGCGCATTGAGCTCCGGATCACCGAATGCGCGCCACCAGCCGTGAAGGTCGATGGGTTTGGCCGGATTCGCGGCGATCACGTGCTGCCAACTGGCCGGTAGCGGCGGTGCCAGTTTGGGCAGGGGTGCGGCGCAACCGGCCAGCATGCCCATCGATGCGCCGATCAGGCATGCGCCAAGCCATTGACGGGATGGCGACCGGCTGAAGCGACTCAAGGGCACGATCTGCGTTCTTTCATGATGATGGTCTGGCGTAGTGGCGCCAAATCTGGGTTCCTGGAGGCATGGAGGAGGGTTGCGTTTGGCGGCGCCATGACTCTTACGTGGTGACGGTGGGAGCGGGTAACGCAATAGCATATCGGGACAAGCCTACAGACGTATGGCTGAAGAGAGGGCAAAAGATCGATTTTGTGCTCAGGTGCCCACTGCGGGAAAACGCACCTCCACGGACAGACCGCATTCCTCGCCCAGTTGATAGATCACCTCCGCATGGTGTCGCTCGGCAATGCGCTGGACAATTGCCAGCCCGAGGCCGCTACCCTCTTCGCTGCTGCCTGGTGCGCGAAAGAAGCGCTCGCTAAGCCGCGGCAGCAATGCCGGCGGCACACCCGGGCCGTTGTCCTCGACGATCAGGCTGGCACCGCCATCGTCACGCTGCTGCAGGCAGACGGTGACGGTGCTGCCGCGACCGGCGTAGCGCACGCTGTTGTCGATCAGGTTGTCCAGCAGGTCCTGCACACTGGAAGCATCGCCCATAATGCACAGTGCTTGCTTAGGTCCCTGGTACCCCAGATCCACGCCGGCCACGAGGGCTTCATGTACACGGAGCGAAACGGCTTCGGGGATGAGTTTTGCCAGATCCAGGCGGCTGCGATCAACCGCATCCACCGGGGAGGCCTGGGCACGGGTCAGCGCCAGCAACTGGGAGGAGGTGCGTGCTGCGCGCTGAGTCAGGCGGCGGATGTGCGAGAGCGCATTCTCCACTGTTTCCGGACGTGGATCGGCGAGCGCCCTGTCGACGTGCAGACTCAGTCCGGCCAGCGGCGTGCGCAGCTGATGCGCGGCATCGGCGATAAAGCGGTCATGAAGCGCCAGCATACTGCGCAGGCGACCAAACAAGGCGTCGATGGTGCGGGTCAGGGGGAGGATCTCCTGTGGCACGTCGGCGCCACCGATCGGGGTCAGTTCGTGCGAACGCCTGGCCAGTCGCTGGGTCAACGGATCGAGTACCCGCAGGCCATGGCTCACACCGAACCAGACCAGTGACAATACGCAGATCAGCAACAGCGATTGCATGACGGTCGCTAGAAACAGGATTTCCCGTGCCTGCAGGTGGCGGTCACGCAAGGTTTCCGCCACAGTGATGGTGAGGGAGTCATCGGGGTGCTGAGTCGAGGCGATATGGACCGTGGCAGCGCGCAGCGCATGCCGATCCAGCCGCGTGCTGTAAAGGATCGGTTCCGCGCCCAAGGCAGGAGGCTGTGGCGAAACTGGGAGTTGAGGGTTGCCGGCAAGCAGGCCATGCTGCTCGCTGCGCACCGAGAAATAGCTTCGCCCTACCGGGTCGTATTGGAGCAGGAAGCGGGCCTGTGGTGACAGACCGCTGCCAAGCTCCTTGTCGCTGAGCATTTGCGCCAGGGTCAAGGCATCGTCGCTGAGATCGTGGTCATGCACTTCGTTGGCGTAGTTGAGGGCCACGCCGTAGGTCAGCAGGGCATCAAGCAGCAGCAAGAGTGCCATCGGGATCAGCAAAAAGAGCAGCAACCTGCGTCGTAGGCTGGGTCGCAAACGGTTCATGCCGGCTCGCCGGCCGATTCGCTGTCTTCCTCCAGCAAATAGCCCAGACCGCGTATCGTGCGAACCCCGGTTCCGCTGCCCTGCAGTTTGCGGCGCAGCCGATGGATCGCGATGTCCAGGCCGTTGTCGGTCAACTCCTGGTCCCAGTCGCAGAGCGCTTCGATCAGCTGGGCACGGCTGGTGACCCGGTCTGCACGCAGTGCCAGTGCCTCCAGCAGACCAAATTCGCGTGCCGTCAGCTCCAGCGGGTGGCTGTCGATCCAGGCGCGATGCCCGGGCAAATCCAGCCGCAGCCGTCCCAGCTGCATCTCCGGAACGCCATGGTTGCTGGCACGTCGCAGCAGCGCACGCACCCGGGCCTCGAACTCGGACAGCACGAAAGGTTTTACCAGGTAGTCGTCAGCGCCCAGGTCCAGCACCCGGATGCGTTCCGGCAGCCCATCGCGGGCGGTCACCACCAGCACGGGCAGGCCGGCACCGCGACTGCGCAGGCGACGCAATACCTCGCTGCCATCGAGCGCGGGAAGACCAAGGTCGAGCACCAGCAAATCGTAGTTGTTGTCGCGCAGAGCGTTATCGGCGAGGCTGCCACTGGCGACGTGATCGACGGCGTGACCGCCGTGACGCAGTGACGCACAAATGGCCTCGGCGATCGACGAGTCGTCCTCGGCTAAAAGAATGCGCATCCGTGACTCCTGGTGGTTGGAGGGAGCGAGCTGTCGTTGCCCGTAGGAGTGACAGGATATCGCGGCCCAAGCATGGCGGACGTGCGTTGATGGTGACGGCGCAGCATCGGATTCATTCAGCAGGTTGTGATTCCTAGACAATTTGTGGAGACGACGGTTGCATGACAAGGCACACCCGGCGCGGATATGGGGCACCCCCTGACGCTCCAGCATGACCTCTGGCCTTATAGGCGTTGGAGAGTGCTCTGGCGCAGGCTGTAAGGCTGTTAGCGGGGGGGTGATCATGCGGTTTGGGAGAAGCGGGGGCGAGCGACAGCTTGCCGTGGCAGCGATGCTGTTGCTTGCGGGATGGTCTGGCCACGTGGTGGCCCAGTCGGCAACAGCGGCGGTAATGCCACGAAGCGCGGAGGCTGCTCCGGCAAATTCCGCTACCTCGCCGATTCCGTTTGCACCGGCGCATCGAACCATCATTGATACACCTAGCGCAGCAGATGCGTGGGGGGGCCAGCGTAGCGGCAGCGAGGCGACACTTTCCGATCGGGTGGTGAGCTATACCATCGATGCCACGCTGGACGCTGCCAAACATTCGGTCAGCGGCAGGGAGCGGATGACCTGGCGCAATCGCAGCACCCGTCCGGTGCATCACGTGTACTTCCATCTCTACCTCAATGCGTTCGCCAACAACGGCAGCACATTCTTCACCGAGCGCCGGGTACTCACTGCGCACGGGCGTTCACGCGGCACGGCGAGCCTGAAAAAGGGCGAATGGGGCGGCATCACGTTGCGCGAGGTACAGCAAGGCGGCATCACGCTGAAATGGCACTTCGTCCATCCCGATGGCGGCCCGCCCACGGATCATACCGTGGTCCGCATCGACCTCGATAAGCCGGTGCCGGCAGGGGCGACACTGGTGCTGGACATCGACTTCCTCAGCCAGCTGCCACGGGTGGTGGAGCGGACCGGCTGGTGGGGCGATTTCAACCTGGTCGCGCAGTGGTTCCCGAAGATCGGTGTGCTGGAGCTTCCCGGTGAGCGTGGCGCCACCCAAGTCCGCTGGAACGTGCACGAATTCCACTTCAACAGTGAATTTTACGCGGACTTCGGTCGCTATGACGTGCGTCTTACCGTGCCCAGCGACTATACGGTGGGTGCCGTGGGGCAGTTGCAGGGCAGGCCGTTGCAGCAGGATGGCAAGACCACCTATCACTTCGTGCAGGGTGACGTGCACGATTTCGCCTGGGTCGCCGCCAAGGGCTACAAGACCCTGGTCGGAAGCTGGCACGGTGCGGGCAGCCCGCAGGTGACGGTGCGGGTGATTTATCCGCTCGAGTACGCGGCCAGCGCGGCACCCACTTTGAAGTCGACGACCGATGCCTTGAGTTATTTCTCGCAGACCCTGGGGGCGTATCCGTACCCGACGGTGACGGCGGTGATTCCGCCCTACAACGCTTCCGAAGCGGGCGGGATGGAGTACCCGACTTTTTTCACTTCCGAGGGCTACAAGAAAATCGTGCCGGGCACGATGAACCAGTACATGAGCGATTTCGTCAACATTCACGAGTTCGGTCACGGCTATTTTTACGGCATCGTCGCCTCCAACGAATTCGAGGAGCCGATGTTGGATGAGGGGCTCAACGAGTTCTGGGACGACCGCCTGATGCAGCGACGGCACGAAGATTTGACCCTGGCGTCGCCGTGGATGAAAAAGCTCGGACTGACGCCGTCGATCAGCGGTTTCCTGATGGAGCGCCTGGGCGCCCACCTCGAACGGCCGGCCGATCCGTTGGCGCAGAATAGCTGGGACCGGCTCTCCAGCAGCAGCTACGGCACGACGTACACCCGTACCGCCACGATGATGCACGATCTGGCCCGGCGCATGGGCAAGGGCGTGATGGAGCGGGCGATGCGTCTGTACTACCAGCGCTGGCGTTTTCGACACCCTTCGGTGGCCGACCTGCGGGTAGCGCTGATCGACGCTTCCGGTGACGCGAAAGACGTCAATCAAGTGTTCGATCAGTACGTCTACGGAACGCAATCCATCGATGACCGTGTGGCTGACATCGATACGCGGGAGGTACTGCCGCATCTGGGCGTGTTGTCCCATGACGGCAACTCGGTCGAAGTCGACAAGCCTGCGCTCGACAAACTCATCGCGCGCCAGCGCCGCGCCTGGCACAAGGCGCATCCGAATAGGGTCGCTGGCAGCTCGGGACCGTTCCCCTGGCAAAGCACGGTAACCGTGCGGCGTGATGGGGCGCCGGTCCCCGAGCTGCTGCGGGTGACCTTTGCAGACGGCAGTCGCGAGGACGTGTCATGGAATGACGACCGACGTTGGGCGCGTTTCGCTTTCATCAAGCCCAGCAAGGTCGTTTCAGCCGAGCTCGACCCTCGACAGGAGGTCTACCTTGATGCCAACAAGCTCAACGACAGCCTTACCACCCGCACCAACGGCGCGGCGTCGCGTCGCTGGACCGCAGATGTTGCGGCTGTCCTACAAACTTTCTACGCCTTGCTGGTGACCTTGTGATGGCTTACGAAGCGGTGCGAACGGCAGGTATCCGAGCCCTGCTTTCAGCGATGTTCGAGGCCGTGCAGTGGCGATTCTTACTGCTCTGGTTGCTACTGATGTGGCTGCCGACGGCGGTGGTTTCGTTGCCGCTGTGGTATGTACTTGGTGGCATGCTGGACCACTCGGTACATGCGATGGCGTGGGCGCAGCAGTTCAACCCGCTGATGTTCGGCGACGTGATGCGTGGAATCTCGGAGCATGCAGCGTGGTTCGGTGGGGCGGCGGCGCTGGCGCTGTTGCTGACCTTGATCCTGCTGCCTTTCCTCGATGGCATGATCATTGGCAGTGCTCGCGTCCGCCGCACGCTCAGCTTTTCGATGCTGTTGCAAAGTGGCCTGGTCGAGTACGGGCGGATGTTACGAGTCATGTTGTGGTCATTGCTGCCGTACCTCGTCGCGGCGGCGCTTGCGGCGGCAGCGTTGCACCTGGCGCGCGAGCAAGCATCGCTAGCGGTACTGCAGTCCCGGGCGACTGACGGGTTGCGGGTTGCATACGGGATGACCGTGGTGTTGTTCGTGTTGGCGCAGGCGACAGTGGAGTCGAGCCGTGCTGCGTTCATCGCCGACGGCGGGCTGCGCTCGGCGACGTGTGCGCTGGGACGCGGTATCAGGCAACTGCTGAAACGGCCGTTGCGAACCTTGTTGTTCTATCTGATGGTAACGGGTCTGGGCCTGGCTGTTGCAGGTGGCCTGGGATGGGCCCGTACGCAGGTTACTGCGGCTGGTGGCGAGTTCTGGCTGGCCCTGGTACTGGGCCAGCTGATCGTACTGGTGGTTGGCTGGATGCGTGCGGCACGTTTGTTGGCCCTGGCCAGGGTGGCGCGCCTGCTGTCACAGGGGCGGCAAAGAGGTCAGTTACCGGCCTCGCCGTAATCGGCTCAAGTGACGGGCCTCGCCTTATCAGGCATAGGCGCGGCGGACTTCGCGGTGCGGCGGATAGTAGGCGAACACATGACTGTGGCTGCCGTAGAAATCCATATCCTCGATATGTTCGCCGCCAAGTCGCTCGGCAACCCGGTCGGAAGCCTCGTTGCCGATGCGCACCAAGCTGATCACGCGTTGCGCATGCAGCTGGGTCCAGGCAAAGTCGAGCACCGCGTTGCCGGCTTCCGTAGCATAGCCGTGATGCCGATGTTTCGGTTTGAGCATCCAGCCCAGCTCCAGATCCGGCCAACCGTCGGGGTACATCAGGCCGGCTCGGCCGATGAATTCGCCGTTTTCCTTCAGCTCCAGAGCCCACATACCGCAGCCACGCAATTGCCAGTGACCTAGCAACATGGCCAGCGAGCGCCACGCATTGGTGCGGTCCAGCGGCTGGCCATCACCGATCCAGCGTGTGCTGCCGGGGTCGGCGAGCATCGCGGCGTAGTCGTTGAAGTGCTGTTCAGTCAGCGCGGTAAGGCGCAAGCGCGCCGTTTCAAGAGTTGGTATATCAGACATCACGTTCAGCGGTGGTGGGTATCGAGCAGCCTGGCCAGCGCAGAGGTGCTGATGGCGAGGCTTTCGGACCAGGACAATCCCGTAATTGTCTCACCTGTCGCCGAATCGGCAAAATCCTCCGCTACCCCGGGTGGGAGCAGATGACGGTAGTCCACCGTGATCTCGGTACCGGCAGGCAGGCTGTCCAGCGCGAAGACGAAGCCCAGATGCCACAATCCGTTGGGCTTGAAACTGTGGTTGATATAGCACTCGTCGGGCCAGTCCGGCGAGAGCGTATAGCGATCCTCGAACCAGCGTGCACACGCATGCATCTGGCCGCTGAGCTCGGCGGATGCGGCAATCTCGGCATGGACGAAGGTGCGGTCGATCGCGTCCGGGGCCGTGATGATGCGACCCGCGGCCACGCGTTCATCGAGAAACAACCCGTTGCCGGCGCCGGGGATGGAGGAGGCGGCGATGTGGTAACGCGGCAGGATCATGACGACCAGGACTAAGGTGGGACCGGCGCGCGAGTGTAGCTCAAGCGGCCCAGCTCGCCGTCGACTGCACCGCAAGCTTGCCTGGAAAACTACTCCTTAGCGGGTCGACTGGCGCCGTTGCGGTGGCGCTTTGCCGGATGTCGCCGGGATATCGGCAAGCAGGATGGCACTGCGATCGCGCCCGAAGGTGGCTTTGCCGATGCCCTTGATCTGCGACAGCTGCTTGACGCTGTTGAACGGCCCATGGACCTCGCGCCCGGCGACGATGGCCTGGGCGCGGGTCTGGCCGATGCCATCGAGTGATTTGGCGATGGCGGCGGCATTCGCCTGGTGGCTGTGGGCAGGGGCGGTAGCCGTTGGGCTCACTGTTACACTGGATGTTTCCGTGATTCTGGAGCCCGTTTGATGGATACCGCGCGCCTTTCCCGTTTTGTCGACGGCCTCTGGGATGCCGAAATCGTGCCCCAGCTGGTCGAGTACATCCGTATTCCCAACAAGTCGCCGATGTTCGACGCCGAGTGGGCCGAGCATGGTCATATGGATGCCGCGGTCAAGCTGATGGAAACCTGGGCCCGCGCCAAACTGGAGCAGTTGCCCGGCGCCACCCTGGAGGTGGTGAGGCTGCAAGGGCGTACGCCGCTGATCTATATCGAGGTACCCGGTCAGGGCGACGATACGGTGATGCTATACGGTCATCTGGACAAACAGCCGGAAATGACCGGGTGGTCCGAAGGATTGGGTCCGTGGACGCCGGTGATCAAGGGCGACAAGTTGTACGGTCGCGGCGGCGCCGATGACGGTTATGCGATCTTCGGTTCGCTGACCGCGCTGCTGGCCCTTCGGGAGCAAGGCATTGCACATGCGCGCTGCGTCATCATGATCGAGGCCTGCGAGGAGTCGGGAAGCTATGATCTTCCCCACTATGTCGACCATCTGGCCGCGCGCATCGGTAACCCCTCGCTGGTGGTGTGTCTGGACTCGGGTTGCGGCAACTATGACCAGCTGTGGCTGACCACCTCGCTGCGTGGCTTGACCGGGGGCAACCTCACCGTACAGGTGCTGGAAGAGGGTGTGCATTCAGGCGACGCGTCCGGCGTGGTGCCGTCAAGCTTCCGCATCCTGCGCCAGTTGTTGTCGCGACTGGAGGATCCCGTGACCGGCCGGATACTGCCGTCGGAGCTGCATGTGGACATCCCGCCGCAGCGGATCGAGCAGGCCAGGCATTCGGCCGTGGTTCTGGGAGCGGAAATTTACGACAAGTTTCCCTGGATCGAAGGCATGCGGCCGGTCACCGAAGACCTGACCGAACTGGTACTCAATCGGACCTGGCGTCCGCAACTGGCGGTAACCGGTATCGGTGGGCTGCCGCCGCTGGACAGTGCCGGCAATGTGTTGCGGCCGTATACCTCAGTGAAGCTCAGCTTGCGCGTGCCGCCGACATTGAGTGGTGCCAAGGCGGGGGAATTCGTCAAGCGACTGCTGGAAAAAGATCCACCGTACGGTGCCAAGGTTACTTTTGAGCTGGAAAAGGACGGCAGCGGCTGGAATGCGCCGCAACTTTCACCCTGGTTGCAGCAGGCAGTGGGCGATGCCTCGGAACATTATTTCGGCGCACCAGCGACCTACATGGGTGAAGGTGGCAGTATCCCCTTCATGGGCATGCTGGGCGAAAAGTTTCCGCAGGCACAATTCCTGATCACCGGTGTGCTGGGACCCCATTCCAACGCGCATGGCCCCAATGAATTTCTGCACATTCCCACCGGCAAGAAAGTCACCATGGTCGTTGCCGAGGTGGTAGCCCGGCATCATCAGAACAGCTCTGCGGACTAAGGTGAAAAGCCCAAGATGAATACCGTCAACCAGAGCGTTGCCGCGCGATGGACCGACGTCCGTCGGCGTGTCGATGAGGCGTGTCGGAGGGTCGGTCGCGATCCCGCTTCGGTGGAGATCCTGCCGGTCAGCAAGACGTTTGGAGCGGACGTCCTTCGAAGCGCGATGGCGCTGGGGCTACGCCGTTTCGGTGAGAACAAAGTGCAGGAGATTCGTGAGAAATCCATGGCGTTGGCGGATGGCGGCATCCGCTGGGTGATGATCGGCCATCTGCAGACCAACAAGGCCCGGGACGTGGCGCGACTGGTTGCCGAGGTACAGTCGCTGGACCGGCTGGAGCTGGCTGAAGTGCTGCATCGGCGGTTGCAACATGAAGAGCGCTTTATCGACGTGCTGGTGCAGGTCAAGACATCGAGCGAGCCGAGCAAATACGGATTGCCGCCGGCACAGTTACTGTCGTTTCTCGAAGCCTTGCGCGAGTACAGCACACTGCGCGTGCGCGGCTTGATGACTCTGGCAACCCAGTCGGATGATCCCGACGAGGTGCGCGCTTGCTTCCGTCGGTTGCGCGAGCTGCGCGACCAGGCCGTGGGGGAGGGGCATGATCTGCCGCGGCTTTCGATGGGCATGAGCGGGGATTTTCCGTTGGCCATCGCCGAGGGGGCCACTGAGGTCCGTATCGGTTCAGCCCTCTTCGGAGCACGCCCGCAGCTTGCCGCCAACCGCTAAACCTGAATGGGAGCGCGGTGCGACGGTCTGCATGATGGTAAATTTATTTAGTTGATTCAACGACTTGACGGGTAAGCTGTACGGTCGCTGAGGAGATCTGAAACGATCACGTACAGTTAACGGCAATCGAACAAAATCAGGGTGCCATCTTGTTAGATTCACGCCCTGGTTACCTCCACCAGGTGCGCAGGCGGCCAATCCTGTGATTGTTTCCAAGGGTTTTCCCGCATGCCGATCAAGCCGCTGTGTGTCTTTACCGGACTGGTTTTATTGCTGTCCGTTTCCTTGCCGGGTCATGCTGAAACCAGCACACTTGCCAACTTTCCGTTAGTCGCCAACGGTTCATCTCCACTGATGCGCCAATTGCCGGTGTTCAATCCGACGCCGTTGCAGAGGCATACCGGTGTGCCGGTGAATGCCGCCAGCTGGCTGGCCGCGCGACGGGGCACGTGGGATTCGCTAGACATTGCCGGCGGCGCGGTGAAAACGGCAGCGCCGGTTTCGAGCGCCAACAAGGTTGCGGATAGTGCCACCGATTTGCGCAAGGCATTGATCGCCTTGGCGATGAAACTGCGTCATATCCGTTATGTACGGGGTGGCCATGATCCGGCCACCGGCTTCGATTGCAGTGGTTTCGTCCGCTACGTGTTTGCCCATGCGGTGGGCATGCAGTTGCCGAAAAACTCCATTGGCCAATTTCGGGCCAGCCTCAAGGTCAACCGTGCCGACATGAAGCCGGGTGACTTGGTGTTTTTTCACACCGAGGGTCGGCGGCGTATTTCACATGTCGGTATCTACATTGCGGACGGGCGCTTTATCCATTCGCCGACTACCGGCAAGTCGGTGGAGATTTCCAGCCTGCACAATGTCTACTGGGCCCGTCACTTTGCCGGCGCCAAACGCCCGGATGCGATGGCGCTGGTGGCCAGCAACGGTTGAGTCGGCGTAAAAGTCCGCTGGCGTGCACGACTTTTCTGCACCTGTGGCTGGCTAAGTGGGGCAGTTGAACCCGTCTGTACTGATCCTGGAACGATCCAGCCGCTCCGATGTCTCTTCGGGAGCCTGGTTGGCCGTCTTCCGACGGGCACTGTCGTGAGCGGCGGGATGGCGCGCGCGCCGGACAGTCGCTACGCTGGATTTTTCTGGAACAAACCCTGATGCCTTTCAATCTACCGCCGGTAACGCGCAACCTGCTGATTGCGAACGTTGTAGTGTTTCTCCTGCAGCAGGTGGCGGGTGACGTCCTGCTGCAGCATTTCGCGTTGTGGCCGTGGGGACCGGATCAGATCTTCCAGAGTAGTCAGGGCCTGCTATCGATAGGGTTTCGGCCGTGGCAGCTGGTGACCTATGCCTTCATGCATGGCGGGATCACACACATCCTGTTCAACATGTTTGCACTGTACATGTTCGGCGGGACCATTGAGCGGACTTTCGGTGCGCGCAACTTCACCATCTATTATTTTGTCTGCGCGATCGTGGCGGCGATCGCGCAGCTGATCGTGGTGCAGTGGTTCACGCATGGCTTCTACCCGACCCTTGGTGCCTCGGGCGCGATTTTCGGACTGTTGCTGGCATTTGGCATGCTGTACCCGCACGAGAAGGTGATGTTGATTTTCTTGCCGGTGCCGATGCCGGCGTGGCTGTTTGTCACCGGGTATGCTGTGGTGGAACTGGTCATGGGCGTGACCGGCAGCGAAGCGGGTGTCGCCCATTTCGCCCATCTCGGCGGGATGCTGGGCGGTTATATCCTGATCGAGTACTGGCGTGGGCGCCTGCCGATCAAACCGGCCAGGCGCCTGATGCGTTGAGTTTCAACGCAACGCGAGGAAATCCGTGCTGACCACGAATCGCACCGCATCCAGCCGCAGCCGGGATTGCGGCAGGGCGGCCAGCAGTTCGGAGCGTTCCCGGGTAATCGCGTCGATCTCCTTGTCACTGATCGACGGGTTGACGGCGCGCAGCGCCAGCAGGCGCGACAGTTCGGCGTCCAGGGTGTCGGTGGCCAAGGCAAGCGCATCCTCGATGCTCGCCTGTCCGCGCGCGCCGGCCAGCGCCTCGGCGCGCTGCAGCATCGGCGGCACCAGCTTGCCCAGGAATTTGCGGTAGCGTGTGACTTCGATGGTACGTGCGGCCGCACGGCGCAGCGACGATTCGGCCGGCTGGAAGTGGATGCGTTCGGCCAGTTTGGTATCGACGGTCACCACGATCGGCATGGTCGGCAGGAAACGTTCGGCGTCGAGACGGCGGTCCGCCACGCACTCAAGCAGATAGACGGCTTGCAGCAGCGCGGTGCGTGCCGGCAGCTCGTCGTCGACCATGAAGGCGGCGTTGCCCTGCTCACCGGACAGCAGCAGATCCAGGGCACCGGCAACCAGTGGATGGTCGAGCCGCAGCAGCGGCAGTTCCTCGCGCGCCAGTGCCACATCACGGGCAAAGGTCACCGACTGCGGCCCTTCGGCGAAGCCCGGCAACGCGTCCGTGGAAAGGTATTGCGGATCGAGGAGCAGCACTTGGCCGCCGAGTTCTTCGACGTGGACGCCGAACGCTTCCAGCAAGCGCTGCACAAACAGGTCACGCCCGGGATCATGGTCGTTGCGACTGAAGGCCTGCTGCAATTCGTCGGCGTGCAGGTCGCGGCTGGCAGCCAGCTCTAGCAGATGATCGCGACCGGCATGAATCAACTCGGCCATCTGTTCATGGCTGGCCCGGGTTTCCGCCAGCAGCACGTCGAATTCCTGGTCGCGATTGTCATCGCCGCGGGCATGCTCGTCAGCAAGTCGGGCCAGCGGCTCGCCGAAGCGACGAAGCAGTTCGCGGCCATCGGCCGGACTGCTGCGGAACGCGTCCACGCCTTCGTCGTACCAGCGTGCCAGCATGTGCTGTGCACTGTCAGCGACGGCGAGTATGTGAATGCTGATGTCGTGCCGCTGGCCGATCCGGTCCAGACGCCCGATACGCTGCTCGAGAAGATCCGGATCGAGCGGCAGGTCCCACAGCACAAGGCGATGGGCGAACTGGAAATTGCGGCCTTCGGAGCCGATTTCCGAGCACAACAGCAAGCGGGCCCCATCGGCCTGGGCGAAATACGCGGCGTTGCGGTCGCGTTGAACGATGCCGAGGCCTTCGTGGAATCGTGCAATACCCACACCGCTGCGGGTGCGCAACACCTCTTCCAGTGCCAGTACCTTGGCCTGGCTACGGCAGATCAGCAAAAACTTGTCCTGCGGGTGGTTGTCGAGCAGGGAAATTAGCGCACCGATGCGGGGGTCGTTGGTGTAGTCGATCTCGATCAAGGCGACTGGTTGCTGAATGTCTGCATGAAACTCGGCCAGCAGCGACTGGCGGGTATCTTCCTCCAGCGTGTCGGCATCCAGCAGGTGCCATTCGGGCAGCCGTTTCGGAAAACCGCCAATGCCGGCACGACGGTTGCGGAACATCGCGCGGCCAGTGCCGTGGCGATCGATCAGTGCAGCCAGCAGCTCACGGGCATGGGCGGGCTTGGTCGAGTCGGCCAGATAACCGAGCAAGATGTCGTCACCATGGAACGCATCGCTCAGAACGTCTCGCTCGTCGTGGGTCAAGGCCTTCCCGGCAAGCAGTCGATCGGCGATCCTGGAGAGCTGCTGATAGCGGTCGGACTCGGCCAGATAGCCGTCCAGGTCATGATAACGCTGCGGGTCGAGCAGTCGCAGTCTGGCGAAATGGCCACTGCGGCCGAGTTGTTCGGGGGTGGCGGTAAGCAGGATAACGCCCGGAATGCGGGAGGCCAGCTGTTCCACCATGACGTAGCGCGGGCTGGCCGCCTGCGGAGACCACTCCAGATGGTGAGCCTCGTCGACTACCAGCAGGTCCCAGGGCGCGTCGAGAAGCTGTTGCGCATGTTTCGGGGAGTTTTCAAGAAAGCTGAAATCGGCGATTACCAGCTGCTCGTCCTCGAACGGATTGCCAGGCGCGTCCGAGGCCAGCGCTTCGCAGCGTTCTTCGTCATAGATCGCAAAGCTGAGGTTGAAGCGCCGCAGCAACTCGACAAACCATTGGTAGACCAAGGTGTCCGGCAGCAGCAAGAGTACGCGCGAGCTGCGCCCGGTGGCGAGCTGACGAGCAATGATCATGCCCGCCTCGATGGTCTTGCCCAGGCCTACCTCGTCAGCCAACAGCACGCGTGGCGGACGCCGCGCCGAGGCGATGCCGGCAACCCGCAGTTGATGCGGGATCAGTCCGATCCTCGCGGCGCCAAGTCCCCAGGCTGCAGAGCGTCGCGCTTCGGCGCGCCGCTGCAATCCTTCCAGACGCAGGGTGAATTGTGCTGCGGAATCGGTCCGCCCCCCGAGCAGGCGATCGTCCGCCTGACTGACACTTTGCTCGTCGTCGAGCTGGCCTTCCTCCAGTTCCCGGCCTTCACCCCGGTAGATCAGCAAGTCGTCGCGAATCTCCACGCGCTCGACCAGGAACGCGATGCCCTTGCCGGCAACGCGCTGGCCGGCGCGAAATTCCGCGCGGATCAGCGGAGCGGAGTCGATTGCATAGGGGCGCAGGACGCCCGCCTTGGCAAACAGCACCTGCACGCCGCGCCCTTCGATGCGCAGCACGGTGCCGAGGCCAAGCTCGGGTTCAGCAGAGGAGATCCAGCGTTGACCAGGTACGAACATCATTCAGCCGCATTGCTTCAGGGGGCCGATGATTATCCGCTGCATGACGCCTGCTGGGAACCGCCAGCTGACTTCAGCTCATTGTTGCCAGCAATTGCTGGCCGATCCGGTAGATGTTTTCTGATTGGCACTGGTGAGGACAAAGGCGGTGCATCCGCTGTCACTGGCCTGGGGCGAGCCGGCCACCGGCGTAGCGGTGAGCGTATACGACGAGATCGCTGCACCGGTACTCGCCGCCGCCGGAAAACTGAGCGTCACCTCGTAGTACTTCTGCGGCGAGACGTTGGGTGTAGTACTGCTCAAGCTGCCACAGCCACTCGATGGCACGGTGACCTTGCTGTAGTCAAAGGTCGCCGCATAGCACCTTTCGAGGATGCCCTGGTCCTGGCTCAGGGCGGCGATGGCGTCGGAACGGCGGCCTTTCATGACGTACTTCAGGTAACTGGGTATCGCTATCGCACCGAGGATCGCAATGATCGCCACGACGATCATCAGTTCAACCAATGTAAAGCCGGTGAGCACGCGTCGGGGGAGGCTGGTCTTCATGATGCGGAGCCTTTCACGGTTGGGTGTCCTGCGGATGGGGTGCCTGGGCGAGAATGACGGTGCGTCCGTCGGGGGATAGGAAGAACGTCACTTTTTGCCCGGGTTCGAGGGTGCCAGAAGCACCGACCCCCTTGGTCTGGCGGGTAACGGTGTAGGTATGCCCGCGGATGACCACCCGGCTATCCGCGCCGCTTGGAGTGACCTGGGTGATGGTGCCGGTGACGCTCGGCGCCACCGCACTGGCAGCCGCAGCGGTGCTGAGGCCCAGTGCGGCTAGCGGAATGAAGCAGCGACGAAATTTCATGTGGGTCTCCTCATTGCACTTGCCACCAGCCCACGCGACTGGACTGGGTACCGAGTGTGGGTACTACTTTCAAGCCGTTCGCGGTGCTGATGATCTGTACATTGGTGCCGTTGTTGCTCTTTACCGTAGTGGGTGCTGCGCTGTAGCCGTTGCTGATGAATATGCCGGTCGGGTTTTTGCCGCTCACCGTACCGTTGCCGATCGTGATGCCCCCGGACAGACCGATGGCGGGCTCGGCAAAGGGGCCGCCGGTGTCGTATTTGACATTCATCAGATAAGACGCGCCGCCGACGGAGCACGCTGAGCTGGAAAGCGCATTGGTGGTGAATACCACGCCACCGTTCTGCACCCGTGGATTGGTGATCGAACGTGCCGATTCCTGCGTGCTGTTAAGAGGGTCAAGGTCGAAATACCACCCCTCCTGGGTGGGCACCGACGGACTGGTGAAAGCAGCGTAAGTGAGGTTGACGGGGTTGTTGGTGGACTGCACCACGGGCACGCTGCCACTGGTATCGAGCGAAATGGTCTGGCTTTGCAAATCTGCACGGGTGTAAGGCGGGTTGGGGATAGGCGTGGAATAGTTGGATAGATCGAGGCGGTTGTCCCATACCCCATAGAAGGTCTGGGTCTGCAAGTCAGTCAGATCGCTGGCGGTGAGCAGCTGGCCGGTGCCGAAAAATGCCATCAGGCCCAGCGCCGACGGGAAGTGCGGGTTTGGAGTCAGCGCCGGCGCCGTGGTGATCGGCTGGGGATTGCCGCTACCATCGCGGGCCTGGAACAGCAGCTGGACCGTCCATTTGGCGGGGTTGGCGTTGCTCAAATCGATTGCCCACAGGTTGCCCTGCAGGTCACCTGCATACGCCACATCTTCGGGAGCACCTATTACACCGCTGGAGTTGGCCGCCGAAATACTGGACAGTCCGTTGGGCGTGGAGGCGTTGCATGCGCTCGGCACTGCCGTGCACAGGTCGATTTTGCGCAGCAAGGCCCCAGTGGAGGCATCGACGGCGTAGAAGATCGCGTCGCCGGTCGCGCTGTTGTAGCCATTGCCAAACAACACGGCAAAGCCCTTGGCCGAGGTGCCGCTGACGGCATCGGTCACATTCACCGCGTTGGAGCGAACGATGGTTGGCGTACTGAAGCTGAGCCCCATGTCGGCATCGGTGAACTCCCATTTCACCGCATTGGCAACGCTCGCATCGCTGACAAAGAGGCTGGGGTCGGTGACGTCCAGCGCATAAATGCTGTCGCCACCCGCGTTCTCGCCTCCCACCAGGAGCGTATGCCAGTGGCCGTCGTTCAGAAGCACGTCTCGAACCTGAGGCGAACCGTCGACAAAGAAATGATGATGCTGGTTGTAAAGTTGGTCGGTGAGCTTGGGCAGGTTGGCGAACACCCCGTTGGGAATGAAGGCCATCGTCTCGTCACCCGTCGCGGCATTGACACCGTGAAGCATTCCGTCATTGGCGCCGAAATAGATCATCGGTGTACGCGACTGATACGTGGTGACGAACGTATCGTACGAGAGGTCGGAATAAGACGCCGATGGCACACCCACGTAGTTCGGAGAGCTGTCGACCACGTCGCCAAGCAAGTGTGCACGGTTGCGATATATGCCGCCGGGATTGCTTCCGCTCTGCTCCAGCGCATTGCTGCCGCGCAGGTAATCCACCCGGTTGGGGCCGGTATCAGTCGCCCCGCTGGGCGACGCGGCCATCTCGGCTTGCAGGGTGGGAGAGAAACTGCTCCAGTTGAACGGGATACCTCCCGGTGTGCTCGCATAAGGATCCCAGGTGGCAATATGGCGCGTAGTCCAGCCATTCTTGTCCAGTTGGGCCTGGGCGCTCCAGGTTGCCGTGGTGGCGATCGCGCCGGTAGCCGGATCGATCGCGTATTCCGCCAGATCGCCACTCCAGTCCGCTGAGCTGAAGGTAGCCTGGTAGACCTGCGAGCCGGTGTTCAATGTCGTCGAGTTGGCCGCCGCCGCACTGGTGGAGATGTTTTTGGCCAGCACCTGGGACAAGACTTGTCCGAGTGCATTGACCAGGGCCTGCGGGCTGGTGGCCGGCAGGAAATCGCTACCCGAGGCACCGGCGACTGCCATCGCATGCAGGGTCTTGGCCGCGATCGGATTTTTCGTGGGGTCGACACCGGCACCGAGGCCGATCACATAGGTTTCCACGCCCGCGGCCTGGAGGGCCGTGATCTTGGCAATGGTATCGGTCAATGCCTGGTCGTTGGTGCTGTTGACCGTACCGTCGGCGTTGAACGTGGCGTAGACCCCATATCCGGTTGCGGCGTCACTGCCCAGCGGCGGCCACGAGTTTCCACTGAGGTCCTGGGTAGGCAATCCATCGGTGATCAGCACCACGTATTGATGGGTGACGCAGGTGCTGCTACTGCTGGACGGCTTGTCCTTCTGCAATTCAACGGCAGCGCCGGCGAGCAGCCCGGGCAGGGCTGACTGGCCACCTAGTGCCTTGATCTCCTTGGTGCTGGTACTGCTGGTCTCCGGCGCGAGATACGGCGTGAATTTGGCGATCGCGGCGCTGATCGTGGCGGTGGTCGGCGCCGTGCTCGGAGGGACGATTGCCGAGGTCATGCCAACTACGGTGGCGCCGGTGCTGCTGCTGGCATTTGCGGCGTAGCCGAAGCCTCGCTCGGCGTACATCACCTGGGGTGCGAAAGGGATATAGCCCGCATTGGTGGGGTAGGTTCCCCAGCTGCCGATACTCGGTGTCGTGTTTTTATAGGTGGAGAGGATATTCGCCAGATTGCTGTTGTACTGGGAAAGGGTATAGGCCGTATAGGGGTTGGTGGGCGAGGGGCCGTTGTATGAAACGAAAATGCCGGGAATGCCCCAGTTTCCTCCTGCATACAGCACATCGTTGATGCTGGGGTCGTCGCTGGACGCCTGCACGAGCATGTACGGGTAGTCGCCGATATCGACCGAATACAAGCCGCTATTGTTGATGGCTTTGCAGTTGCTGGCCACCGTAGAGGATGCGCTGGAGTAGTTGTAGCAAGGGTTGTTGACATACGCTGCACCATTGCCCGGCACCGTATTGCTGAAGGTGAAACCCCCGCTCTGCGACATGTAGTACACCCAGGTTGTGTAGCGGGTCGCGCCTGATGTGCTGTAGTCCATCAGCGCGAAATCGGCGGACTTCATGTATTGCTGCAGGATCGCCGCAATACCCGCCTTCGCCACATTCAGTCGACTGGGTCCATTGTCGTACATGGTGCCGCTGGAGGTAACCGTATAGGGCGCGACACCGACAGCCGCGGGCGTCATTGGCGGAGTAAACCCGGTGGGAATGGTGTAGTTGGTCGGCGAACTGGAGGTGCCAAGTGAGGACAGCGAGCTGCCCAGCGATCCCGAACCGACCATGATGGCGCCCGACAAGCTGCCGTCCATCGACTCGGAGTTACCCACCGCCAGCAGGACCTGCGGGTGATTGGCCACGACCGTGGTCAGGGGCACCTGGGAGATGGGTTGGGTTACCGGTCCGGCATAGGCAACGTCCGCGGGCAGATTCAGGACGCCGCACAACAACACGGCCGCGGCAGCGGTCATGCCGGAAGACAGCAAACGATTAGCGGATGATGTCAACTTGCGCATAACGGTAGTCCTGCGAGTCATGGTCAGATTTTGTAGAGGGTCTGCAGCATTACGCTGCCTTGCTGGCCTTGGCCGATGACCCGGACGGTGATGCGATAAGCCTTTTGGGTGCTGCCGCCCGGGCTGACTACAGCAGGCAGCTCTTCGATCATGAATCGGCGATCGGTGGTGGCGTCCCCGGGACTGACGACAGGCTGCTGCGGCGCGCTGTTCCAGGCGGCCGCGGTTTCCCAAGGAACCTTGGTGCTGGGGCTGTAATTCGAGGCGCGAAAGTAATAGAGCCCGTTTGCATCGGCACGAAACTGGGCCTCGGTATAGGCGCCGGAGAGCAGCTTGCTGGTGGCTGTTTGCAGCAGCGCTTCGGCGACCTGCAGCGACATGTCGGTATTCGCGCTGTTGCCGGCCATGCGGGTCTGGGTACTGATCTGCTCCACGAGCACCACTGAGGCGACCGAAAGGATCAGCAACATGATCAACACGGTAGGCAGTACCATGCCGGGTGCAAGAGGCGTGTGGCAGTGGCGGGAGTAGCACTTCATAGCGTGGCATTCCGCAGGTTTACGGTCATGTAGTAGGTATGCCGCAGCCGCGAATCTGCGGGAACCTTCAGGGTGGTGTTGAAAAGCTTGAACGAGGTCTGATTGGTCGCCGCGGTAGTTGACGCCGAATTTCCCTCGATCAGGAATCCGAGTCTTACCGTGGTTACCGCGTTCCAGTTGGTTACTGCGCTGGCATCGACATACTGCGCGGTCTGCCCCTGCACGCCCACGCCGTAAAGCACCTGCATGTTGATGACGTCAGGTACGATTTCGCTGATTGCCCACGTGGCATTCGCCGCGCTGCCTCCCGAAGGAATCGTCATTACACCCTCGAATAGTGCGCTTTGATCCGAGTTTTTCCGCTTGGCCACGAAGAACGCGGTTTGCTGAATCGGGATCACCTGCGAACCGGAGGGATATGCCGGCGTGCCGTTGGGTCCCATGGTGTAGGCGAGATTGTTGCTCGCCGCCGGATTGATCTCGAAAATCGAACTTTTGCCGCAATCCGACAGGGCTACCATCTGCCGCGCATTGGTAATTCCGCTGGAGTCGTTTACCTTGATCAGCCCAGCCCCGAAACTGATCATGCCGACCGGCGCCGCGCCGGGCGGTGCGCCGACAAGTGTCAGCACGTCGCTGCCTTGCTCCACGCCGCCGACGGCAGGGGTCAGGAAGGAAGCGTCGAGTGCCGGGGTCCAGTCGCTCGCTGTGGAGTCATTGGCAGCGCCATCGACAATCGCGGTCGGCATGCTGGAGGCCTCGAAACCCTTGATGGCGCTGCTGGTGTCAAAGGTCAGGGGCGTGTTGCGCGTACTGACATAGGTCACCACGCCGTTGCCGATGGTGCCGCAACCCATGAAACCGGCGCCTCGTATTACTGGCGTGATGAAGGCCGACAGCGCATTGTCGGCATCCTGGATCAGGGCCTGCGATGTGGCGTTCTGATAAGCCTGTCGCTGTGCCAGAAAAATCACCAGCACGCCGGCCAGTACCAGTAAGCCAAGCGCCATGGCAATCATCAGCTCGACAAGTCCGAAGCCTGCAGTGCGGGATTTCATAGTTGGGTAACCACGCTGAAAGTGCTGGTGGTCACGGGCGAGGCGGCATTGAACGTCGCCCGGGCAGGCTGGTCACTCCATTGCACGGTAATCGTCACCAGCGCCTTGTTGTCGGTGGGGTCGGCGACCACCGCGATGGAGCCGAGCCCCTCCGGCAGGTTGTTCCTCAAGTCTGTTTTCCATTGCCACACGTCGTAGGCCGCCATCTGGGCCGGTGTCGTGCAGGCGGAACTGGTGCAGTCGGGTGAAGGCGCCGTAGCACCCGGGGGGCTGAGCGCGGTTATGTATGGATTTCCGGAATTCGGCATCGATGCCGCCAAAAGATTGGAGCGCATGCGATCCGCCATGTCGTAGGTGGATTGAACCGCCAGCTGCTTGAGGTAATTCGAATTTGAACTGTGCATGGCGGTGATCAAGGTGGCGGCGACGCCCAGCAGGCCGAGTGACATCACCAGCATCGCGATCAAGACTTCGATCAAGGTAAATCCGCGGCCTGTCTTTTTCACGGTCATGGGCATATTCCGCTCTTCAGGGGCAAGAAAGCGCAGTGCCATCGGGCGCGGTGCCGGGCTTGGACGAAGACTGGATGTAGCCGGCACGACTGATCTCCACGGCACGTGCCGCGGCCGCACCGCGCGAATCACAGATCTTCATGAGCTCGGTACCGCTAGAGAGTGTTGGCAGGAAAGTGACCAGCCCGTTACCGGAAAACTGAAAGCCGACGCTGCCTTGAACCGCCGTCAGCGCCGGTGCGGTGGACGCGGCCTGCAATACGTGGCTGGTCAACACCACGGATGTTGAGGCGGGAGGCGCCTGGACGACTTCCCAGCCGGTGGTCCATGAGCCCCCGGCACACGTAGGACCGGGAGTGCCCGCACACACCGTCGTGTTTTGATCCTGGTTGAGTGCCTGGTTCCTGGCGTAGTGGAGCGAGGCCACCAGCGCATCGACCACCGAGTCCCGTCGGGCATTGAGAGTCATGGTGTGATAGCTGGGAATCGCGATCACGGCGAGCACGACGGCGACCACCAGAGTGACCATCAGCTCAACAAGCGTAAACCCATGGGCCGGCACAAGATGTGCCCGGGTCGCTTTCATGTTTTCGCCCCCCTGTTCGGTGCCAATGTGGCAGTTGTTTCTCTTCCCGGTATTTGCCGGGTTCCCTTAGTGCCCTCAGCGGTCCTAACGTTAGTTGATTTCCCACCCGTCGATGGCTCTCGCGGAACCCCGCATCCAGGCCGAAAAGACCTCGGATCCAGGACCACGATCAGGGCGTCAATATGACTGCAGGCTTAACGTAAATACTTGCGATTATTTCTTGCGACGAGCTGCCGTTCGTCGGCTTTTTCGTACCGGTCGTCGGGCGTAACTGCCTATTTTTCAATAATTTGTCGCAAATTTCTTGCGGGGCGTCTGCGGTCTTTTTTGCCTTCAGGCAAACGGTGACGGACTGGGTTGAGAGAAAATATTTTGGCGTTGTCGTCATGATGACGGGAACAGTGGCGCTCCATTCGACCAGCGTTTTCCAGGCTCGGCTGCGGCTGGGTGATGTCGCTGCTTTGAGCGTTTGCCTCTGGCGGAACACCAGACATTCACGCCGCCGCTGCAGATCCCGAGTCGGACCATGACGAAAAAAGCCCCGCTGGATAAAGCGGGGCTTTTTAGGGGCCTGGGTCGATGTCTTGGAGACGCCTGGCCGGACGATTCCGAGGCAGCATCGTCCCGAAGTGTCATTGGTCCTTAGCTGGGACTTACCAGATATTCACCTGTTTGTCGGCCGGTCGCACCATGGGGTCGCCTGGCTTGCACTGGAAGGCCTTGGCGAATGCCGGCATGTTCGACGGGGCACCCATGGCGCGGAACTGCATGGGCGAGTGCGGGTCGGCATTCAGATATACCATCTGGGCTTTTTCGCGAATCGAGCCACGCCATACCCGAGCCCAATTGAGGAAGAAGCGTTGGTCCTCGGTGTAGCCATCGATCTTCTCGGCGGCCTCCTTGGGATGATTCTTCAGCGCCGTCTGCAGGGCATCGTAGGCGATATTGAGACCGCCCAAGTCGGCGATGTTTTCGCCCAGGGTAAGCTTGCCGTTGACATGCAAGTCGGGATGGTCGGGCAGCGGAGTGTAGCTGTCGAATTGCTGCACAAGCTTCTCCGTGCGGGCGTCGAAATTTTTCCGGTCGGTCTTGGTCCACCAGTTGTCAAGATTGCCGCTGCCATCGAATTGGCTGCCTTGGTCGTCGAAGCCATGGCTGGACTCATGGCCGATCACCGCGCCGATGCCACCGTAGTTGATGGCATCGTCACCGTGCGCGTAGAAGAACGGTGGTTGCAGGATGGCGGCCGGGAAGTTGATCGTGTTGTCGGTCGGGTTGTAGTACGCGTTGACTGTTTGCGGGGTCATGCCCCAGTCCTGGCGATCGGTGGGTTTGCCGATCTTCGCGATGTCATAGTCGTAGTTGAACTTGGCCGCCGCTTCCAGATTGCCATAGTAGTTGTCGGGGCTGATCTTCAGGCCGTCCCAGCTGCGCCATTTGTCCGGATAGCCGATCTTCGGCAGGAACATGTTCCACTTATCGATCGCCTTGGCCTTGGTTTCGGCGCTCATCCAGTCGAGGTTTTCGATGCGGTTCTTCAGCGCCACGCGGACATTGTGTACCAGCTCCTTGGCGCGTTCCTTGGCCTCGGGCGGGAAATACTTGGCGACGTACAGCTGCCCCAGGGCCTCGCCCATGGCGTTGTTGACCGCACTGAGCGCACGCTTCCATTGCGGACGCTGCTGGGGTTGACCACGTAGCGTCTTGCCATAGAAGTCGAACGAAGCATCGACGAACGGTTCGGACAAGGCGTCGGCGGCGCTGGAGACGGTGTGGAACTTCAGATAGGCCTTCCACTCATCCAACGGCGCGCTTGCCAGCAGGTGGTCGAACTCCTTGAAGAATTTCGGCTGCGATAGCGAGAAGCCTTTGTCGACGGTTACCCCCTGGGCCTTGAAGAAGGCATTCCAGTTGAAGTGGGGAGTCATCTTGTCGGCTTCGGCGACCGACACGAAATGGTACTGGTTTGCCGGCTTGCGCATTTCCACCCGTGGCACTGAGTGCTTGGCCAACGCAGTTTCGAATTTCATCGCCAGATCGGCCTGGTGGGCGGCCTGCTTGGCTGGCGTACCGGTCAGCTCGAACAGTTTGGCCATGTATTTGACATAGTCGGCACGAACGGCTTTGTATTCGGGCTTGGTGTAATAAGCCGGCGTGGGCAATCCGAGACCACTCTGGTAGGTGTAGCCGATCTGCAGTTTGGCGTTCTTGTAGTCGGCGCCGGAGCCGAAGCTGAACACGGCACCGTCGCCCTTGGCGAACGACTTGTTCAGCCATGCCGGAACGCTGCGGTTGGACTTGAGCGCGTCGATGGAAGCCAAGTCCGGCTTGATGGGGTCAAATCCAGCCTTGTTGCGGGCGTCCATGTTCATGCCCGAATGGAACAGCCAGCCTATTTTCTGCTCGATCGAGCCTGCTTTAGCCGTATTGGCTTCTTTCTCGGCCTGCGTAACCAGCTGGTGTTGATCCTTCAGGCTTTTTTCGCGAAGTTCACTGAACGAACCCCATACGGTCTGGTCGGCAGGAATCGGGTTGGCCTTGACCCACTTGGCGTTCACGAACGTATTGAAATTCTGGCAGGCTTCCGCGAACGGCCCCAGCTCGCTGACATTGAATATGCTCTTGCTGGCCGGGCTGGCAGCGGCCACGGTGCTGGCGCTTGCCGGCGTACTGCTGCTGCTCTTGGCCGGTGCGTTTGCCGGGGCTGCTTCGTGCTTGCCACAGGCGGTCAACGAGAGAGCCAGGCTGACCGCGAGAGCCAGCGGTTTCAGATACGGCTTGGTCATGGATTTTCCTCGAGGTGGGTGATTTGTCCGTGGCACGGATGGGCCAGCAGTTCCCTGGCTGCATGTTCGCTAGCACCTCGCAAAACACAGCCATGTCACCTCCAAGCTAGGTCAAACGTCACGGTGCGGACAGTGTCAAAGGTCAGGGGTCTGAGGGCGTTTGACGGCCCTGTGCAAGCTGCAGCGTGCACGGTGCCACGCGGCGCCCCGTGGCGTCGGGGATACTGAAACTTCGGTCGCGCAGAGGGTGGAGCAGGGGGGGCGTGCTGAGCTTCCGTCGGGCGAGGCTCATCAGGGACCGTCGAGCTCAGGCTGTCGGATTGCCGCCTTGCGGGAGGCTGGCAGGGTATCCGGCGCCACGGCGCCGCCGGAGATGATAAAAGCCATGGCCTGATCCATGGTCCAATCGGTCGGTGTCAGTTCGTCCAGCGGCACCACTTCCAGATAGCCGCCGGTGGGGTTGGGCGTGGTCGGGATGAACACCGCGGCCATTTCGCGCCCCGTACCGTCTTCGATCATCACCCGTGTGACAAAACCGACCACCTTCATGCCACGACGGGGAAACTCCACCAGCACCACCCGTTGCACGCCGCTGGGTTTGTTCTGCAACACCGCCATCAGCTTCTTGGTGCCGCCATAGATGGTTTGCACCAGGGGAATGCGTGAGAGCAGCGCGTCGAAGCCGTTGATGAAGCGCTGCCCGATGACCCGGTTGGCGATGAAACCCAGCAAGTAAAGCGCGCCCAGCGTGATCAGCAGGGCGATGACGAAGTTAAGCCACTCGGTGTTCAGCGCGGCAGCGGCATGCGGTGCGAGCAGTGACAGCGCACTGCTCAGTGCGCCAGCCAACGGTGCGCCGATGCCGGCGAGCATGCCGAGCACGAACTTGAACACCAACCACGTCACCCACAAGGGGATAAAGGTGAGCAGGCCAGTCAGCAGGTAACGTCGGATGCGCAAGGAAGGCATGGTCATGAGCGTCGGTGGAATAGGCGCATTGTAGGGGTAGCGGTGCTGTCCCGGAAATCCGTAGCGGGTTGGTGGCGGTTTGTTTCTTGGGCTTTTCGCGATCGTGCGAATCAACCGTTGCAGGCGATGGTGGCACGCATGGCGATCATGCAAAACGTATCGCAGGTGACCTGGATCCAGCTGGCTATCGGCGCGGTTGGCTCGGCGGCTACCGGGGAGTGCAGACGAACTCCTGGCGTTCCTGGCCGTCACCGGCCATTTCGGCTCAACGCGCCTTTGGCTTCAGTCGCACATAGATTTGCTTGCGCACCACGGCAACTACGGTGCCGGAGGCGGTTTTTAGCTCGGTCTCGAACCAGCGCAGGACCTTTTGCCCGTTGGCCGCCGCCGCCCTTAGTTCGTCGACCACGGCCGACTCGAGCTTGAAGTGAGCATAGACGTGTTCACGGCCGGGTGCGACGAAGTCGATCGTGCCGACCTTGTCCCATACGATGTAGTCGTCGCCCAGTTGGTGCATGAGCAGCAGCATCCAGAATGGGTCGGCCATCGCGAACAGATTGCCGCCGAACTGGCTGCGTACATAGTTGCGGTTCCAGGGGCGCAGGCGCAGCACCACGACCGCTTCGCGGTAGTCGTCGCTGAGGGATTGCAGGCGAATGCTGTTGAAGAGGAACGGTGGCCACAGGTTGAGCAAGCGGCGGAAATGGGAGGCACGCATGCGCAGGGCCTTCGAGTTGGAAGGAGGGGCAATCGTAGCCGAATAGGCGGCCTGGTATGGGTTGACTGGGTCAACGTACAGGAGCGCATTTGTGCGCTCGTGCACGGGAATCAAAACAACAGCGAGGCCATTTTGCGGCGATAACGGCCCACCAGTTCGGTATCGTCGAGCGTACTGAATGCGGCGAGCAGGCGTTTCTTTGCCTGGCCGTCGTTCCAGTCACGGGCTTTTTGCAGCAGGGTGAGAAATTGCTCCAGTGCGGCTTCCGGCTCGCCCTCCAGCAGTAGTCGCACCCCGAGTTGGTCACGTGCCGCCCAGTCACTGCCGTCGGCCTCCACGCGTTGCTGCAGCTCGGTCAGTGCGGGCGCGTTTGCCGCGGCACGGGCCAGTTCCAGTTCACTGCGCAGGCGCAAGGCACGCGTATCGGTGGCGAGATTGGCGGGCAGGGCGGTCAGCTCGGCTTCGGCGGCATCGGTCTGGCCGGCTTGCATCAGCGCCAGCGCCAGTTCCAGTTTCAGTTCCGCCTTGCCCGGTTCCACGGCGATCGCCTGCTGCAACCGATTTATCGCCTGCGCTGGGGTTTCTGTGTCGACATTGGCGACGGCCTCTTCTTCCGCTGGCGCATCGAGCGGCTGCAGATGGCGCGACAGGAATTCACGCAGCTTGCCTTCCGGTAATGCCCCGGTGAAGCCGTCGAGGACCTGCCCGTCTTTCACCAGTACCACGGTAGGAATGCTCTTGATGCCGAACATGCCGGCCAGTTCCTGCTGCGTATCGACATCGACCTTGCCCAGGCGGAACGCACCGTTGTATTCGGCAGCAAGCTTTTCCAGCATCGGCCCCAGCGTCTTGCACGGCTCGCACCAGGTCGCCCAGAAATCCACCAGGACCGGTGTGCTCAGGGAGGCCTGCAGCACGTCGGCTTCAAATTGTTGCTGTTCCACGTCGAACACGTGGGGAAGGGAAGTGGCAGACACGGCAAGCTCCAGCGGTGGCGGACGAAGATCAGATCAGGGCATCGCCCAGCATATCAAGGCACAATGTACGCGCGCGGGTTCAGCACGCACAACGCGCGGGTTTGCGAGAATGACGACCTACCCCCTTTCGAGGTATGTCACTGAGATATGGCTACACCCTTGTCCGACGCGCTGCTGATCTGCGAGCACTGCGACACGGTTTACCGGCGTCGCCCGCTGGCGCGTGGCGAGGTAGCCCAGTGTCAGCGTTGTCGCGCGGTACTGGAGCGTCATCAGGGCCTCAGCGTCAACGCCCTGCTGGCGTTGGTGCTTACCGCGCTGATCATGTTCGTGCAGGCTAATGTATGGCCGATCATTACCCTGGGCCTGAACGGGCAATACAGCAACAGTACTCTGTGGGGCATGATCATCGCGATGTGGCGGGAGCAGGCCAAGGTAGTGTCCGTACTGGCGGCTTTCACGTTGTTTTTCTTTCCGCTGCTGAAGATGTTGACGCTGGGCTGGTTGCTGTGGTTTGCGCGCAGCGGACGTCGTGCCCCGGGCTTCACGCCGATGATGGTGACCTTGCATTACATCGGCCCGTGGACCATGAGCGAGGTATTCGTGCTGGGTGCACTGGTGGCCATCGTCAAGGCACATGTCTATTTCGATGTATTGGCAGATCCGGGCATATACGCCTATGCGGTGTTGACGCTGTTGATTACGATCTTTGCCGGTGTCGATCTGCGGCGATTGTGGGCTCTGACTGCGGAGCGGGGCGGATGAGTGCGCTACCGCGTGCCAGTGAGCGGGGTCTGGTGGGTTGTCATGTCTGCGGACTGGCCTGCAGCGACGTGCCGTTCCGGCGCGATCCCGAGGCGCGGGTTGCCTGCCCGCGCTGCGGGTCGGCGCTGCATCGCCGCAAACCGGGCAGTTACGGACGCACCTGGGCATTGCTGATCGCGGCGTTCATCATGTACATACCGGCTAACGTGGTGCCGATCATGCGCACGGCCAGCCTTAACGATATCGACGACAACACGATTTTGAGCGGAGTGGTCGAGTTGTGGGTCAAGGGATCGCCGGACCTGGCGGTTATCGTGTTCATCGCCAGTATTGTGGTGCCGATGCTGAAATTCTTTACCCTGGGGACCTTGCTGGTAACCAGCCAGCGTCGCAGCGGCTGGGCCTTGCCGCAGCGTGCTCGGCTCTATCGGCTGATCGAGTTCATCGGTTACTGGTCGATGCTGGATGTCTTTGTGGTGTCGCTGCTGACGGCGCTGGTACGTTTCAACGTATTGAGCCGGGTAGAGCCGCTGCCTGGCGTGATCTTTTTCGGACTGACCGTGGTATTGACCATGCTGGCTTCCATGAGTTTCGATCCCCGGTTGATCTGGGATGGCAGGGACACCGATGACTGACGACAACACTCCCCGCGAGGATGGCCCGGAGCATGACGAGCTACCGCAGCCGGTAGTCCGGCGGCATCGCTTCAATAACGCGCTGATCTGGCTGGTGCCCGCGCTGGCAGCGTTGATTGGCGTGTCGCTGGTGGTCAATAGCTGGTTGCAGGCGGGTCCGCAGATCACCGTCAGCTTCCAGAGTGCCGAGGGACTGGACGCCGGCAAGACGCCGGTAAAATACAAGAACGTGGTAATCGGTCGGGCCAAGAAGATCCGGCTGAGCCCCGATCGAAGTCATGTCCTGGTGACGGTGGCGCTGGAGCGAAGTGCCAAAGGCTTTGCCACCAAGGGCAGCCGTTTCTGGGTGGTCAGGCCCCGCATCGGCCTGGGCGGCGTGTCGGGTATCGGCACCTTGTTTTCCGGCGCCTATATTGGTGCCGACGTGGGTGACTCGTCCAAGCCCGAGGACGATTTCGTGGGTTTGGAGACACCGCCTGCGGTAAAGCATGGCGCTCCGGGTCGCAGCTTCGAACTGCATACCGATGATCTCGGCTCGCTGGATATCGGCTCGCCGGTATATTACCGACATATTCAGGTCGGCAGAGTGGTTTCCTACAAGCTCGACAAGGACGGCGAGGGCGTTTCGCTGCATATCTTCGTGGATGGCCCGAACGACAAGTTCGTCACCCCGGCCAGCCGCTTTTGGAATGCCAGCGGTGTTGATCTGTCACTGGGCGCCAACGGCCTGAAGCTCGATACCCAATCGTTGGCCACCGTGATTGCCGGCGGCGTGGCGTTCCAGGACCCGAAGGGCCCACATGACAATACACCGGCGCCGGAGGACACCAACTACCGGTTGTTCAACAGCCGCGAGGATGCCATGGCGCCGCCAGACGGCCCGCCACGTTATATCCGCATGCGTTTTGAGCAATCTGTTCGGGGCCTGGCCGTCGGGGCACCGGTGGAGTTTCTCGGTATCAATCTGGGCAAGGTGGTATCAGTGCGCCTTGACTACAACGAAAAGACCGGTCGATTCCCTGTGCTGGTCGGCGCCGTGGTCTACCCGCAGCGTCTTGGCAAGGCCTACCAGCAACTGGAGGCGCAGGCGAAGGCACGCGGCGAAAATCCGGACCTGTCCCAGCTGATGGCGCGCCTGGTGGCACACGGTCTGCGTGCGCAGGCGCGCACGGGCAACCTCCTCACCGGCCAGCTTTACGTGGCGATGGACTTTGTGCCGCATGCGTCGAAAGTGCCGTTTGATCCGGATGCCAAGCCGATGTCCATACCCACCGTACCCGGCAGTTTTGACAAGTTGCAGGAGCAGGTAGCCGAGATCGTTACCAAGCTCGACAAGATCCCGTTTGACAGTATCGGCAAGAATCTCGACCTGACCCTGGCCAGCCTCAACGGCGCGATCAGGCAGGTCAATGGCAAGACGCTGCCGCAGCTCAGTCAGACCATGCACGGCGTGCAGATGACGATGGGCAGGGCAAGCGAGGCGCTCTCCGGCGACTCGCCCTTGCAACAAAATCTCGGCGTGACGTTGCAGGAGCTGCAGCGTGCCGCCCGCTCGTTGCGTGTCTTCGTCGACTATCTGGACGCCCATCCCTCGGCGTTGTTGCGCGGCCGACGTGCGGATGCCAAACCGTCGCCACCCCCACTGGCCGTACCGGTGAAGCCGGCCGGCCAACCGTCGCAAGGGAGCAGGCCATGAACTGTCAACGGATGTGCGTGCTGGGCCTCGGTATCGCGCTGCTGGTGAGCGGATGTGCTTCGGCGCCGATGCACTACTACACCCTGGTGCCGCCAGCGGGCAGCGATGTCGACATCACCTCTTCCCCGGTAAACACGGGAGCAGACTTGCCAGCGTTCGAGTTGCTTCCCGTCAGCGTGCCGGCGCAGGTCGATCAGCCGCAATTGCTGGTGCGCCAGAGTGGTCAGGCGGTGGTGCTGCTCAATGACCAGCGCTGGATTGCGCCGCTGGCCGACGAGGTACGCAGCGCCTTGTCGGTTGATCTTGCACGGGCGCTGGGCAGTCAGGATGTCAGCGGGTTGCCTGAAGGGGACAAGCCGCGCCTGCGCATCAAGCTGGATCTTCGCCGTTTCGACTCGCAAGCGGGGCACTATGCCTTGATCGAGGGGGCCTGGAGCGTGCGTACCATGCATGTGCGGCACGGCGGCGTGCTGGCTTGTACCAGCCGAGTTCGGGAAGCGGTCGGTCCGGGTTATGACGCCCTGGTGCAGGGTCATCAGCGCGCCATTGGCGTGCTCGCCGGACAGATTGCGGCGGTGGCACGCCGTCTTGCCGCGGGACAGGCGGCGACCTGTCCGCCGCGCTGAGACCCCGGGGAAACCGCCGGCCCGATGCCAAGCCACGGGAGCCCGGCGACGCTCGCGCTGCGAAGGCCGGATTCGCACCGGCGGATATGTCATTGGAAGCGGCTCGGACTTGGCGCCCGGCCTGTGCTGGGCTAGTCTGATCCGTTCCCCTGCAGTCGGCTGTCGCCGGCTGCTTCACCCGCATTACGGCGCGAACCACCATGCAGCAGAATCACGACGCGACTCCCGCCGAGCAGGACGACACGACCGGGCAGGGCTATCGCCCGCAGGTGGTGGAGTCCGCCGCGCAACAGTACTGGACGGCGCAAAAGGCCTATGAGGTCACCGAGGACGCTTCGCGGCCCAAGTTTTTCTGTATGTCGATGTTGCCGTACCCCTCGGGTGCGTTGCACATGGGCCATGTGCGCAATTACACCATCGGCGATGTGATTAGCCGTTACCAGCGGATGAACGGCAAGAACGTGCTGCAGCCGATGGCCTGGGATGCGTTCGGATTGCCGGCCGAAAATGCGGCGATCAAGAACAACACCGCGCCGGCCAAATGGACCTACGCCAACATCGAGCACATGCGTAGCCAGCTGAAATCGCTGGGCTATGCGATCGACTGGACCCGCGAGTTCGCCACCTGCCGACCGGACTATTACCGCTGGGAACAACTGATGTTCACCCGGCTGCTGAAGAACGGCATGGCCTACCGCAAGAACGCCGTGGTGAACTGGGACCCGGTCGATCAAACCGTGCTGGCCAACGAGCAGGTCGTCGACGGTCGCGGCTGGCGCTCCGGTGCCGTTATCGAGAAGCGCGAGATCCCGCAGTGGTTCTTGAAGATCACCGACTATGCGCAGGAGCTGCTGGACGGCCTGGACACGCTGCCGGGCTGGCCCGACGCGGTCAAGACCATGCAGCGCAACTGGCTGGGGCGCAGCGAGGGACTGGAGATCCACTTCGCGCTGGAAGGCGAGGGTGATCCGCTGAGTGTGTTCACCACCCGTCCCGACACGCTGATGGGTGTCACCTTCCTGTCGATTGCGGCCGAGCATCCGCTGGCCTTGCAGGCTGCAAAGGCCAACCCGAAGCTGGCCGACTTCATCGCCGACCTCAAGCGAGGCGGCGTCTCCGAGGCCGAACTGGAGACCCAGGAAAAACGTGGCATGGACACCGGCCTGCGGGCGATTCACCCGCTCAGCGGCGAGCCGATACCCATCTGGATCGCCAACTTCGTGCTGATGGGCTACGGCACCGGCGCAGTGATGGCGGTACCGGCGCACGACCAGCGTGACTGGGAGTTTGCGCAGAAATACAGCCTGCCGATCAAGATGGTGATCGTCGACCGTTCGGTACTCGATGCCTTGAAGGAGATCGAGCACGACCTGTCCGTGGGGGTCGGTATCGATCCGATGCGTGCCGCCTTGCGTGGGCGCGACATCAACACGCAGGATATTTCCGCACCCGTACGTGTGATCGAGGATTTCGAACGCCGCATCCAGGAGGAGGCGGCGTGGACGGCGCGTGGCGTGCTGGTCAATTCCGGCGACTACGACGGCATGGAGTTCGAGCAGGCCCTGGACGCGCTGGCAGCCCGTTTCGAGCGTGAGGGTGGCGGGTCGCGCCGGATCAACTGGCGCTTGCGCGATTGGGGCGTCAGCCGGCAACGCTACTGGGGCTGCCCGATTCCGGTGATCTATTGCCCAGCGTGCGGTGCGGTGCCGGTGCCCGAAGATCAACTGCCCGTGGTGCTGCCCGAGGACGTGGCGTTCAGTGGCGTGCAGTCGCCGATCAAGGCCGACCCGGAGTGGCGCAAGACCACGTGTCCGCAGTGCGGTGAAGCCGCCGAGCGCGAGACCGATACCTTCGACACCTTCATGGAATCGAGTTGGTACTACGCCCGCTATACCAGCCCGGGCGCGAACGCGCAGATCGATGAACGGGCCAATTACTGGTTGCCGGTCGACCAGTACATCGGCGGTATCGAACACGCGATCATGCATCTGCTGTATTTCCGCCTGTATCACAAGCTGTTGCGCGACGCCGGCATGGTAGTCAGCGATGAGCCGGCGACGAACCTGCTGTGTCAGGGCATGGTGATTGCCGAAACGTTCTATCGCGACAACGCCGACGGTTCGAAGGACTGGATCAACCCGTCTGAGGTCGAAATCCGCCGTGACGAGAAGGCGCGTGTGGTCGGCGCGCTGCTGAAAGCGGACGGCCGGCCGGTGCAGATCGGTGGCATCGAGAAAATGTCCAAGTCCAAGAACAACGGTGTCGATCCGCAGACCATGGTCGACAAATACGGTGCCGACACGGTGCGCCTGTTTTCGATGTTCGCGGCGCCGCCGGAGCAGTCGCTGGAGTGGAGCGAAGCCGGTGTCGAGGGCATGGCGCGCTTTCTCAAGCGGCTGTGGCGCGAGGTGACCACACACGCCGCAAACCCGGATCATCCCGTGGTCGATCCCGCATTGCTGGATCCGGGCCAGAAAACGCTGCGGCGTCAGCTGCACGAAACGATCCAGAAGGTCAGCGACGATTTCGGTCGGCGTCATGCGTTCAACACCGCGATTGCCGCCTTGATGGAATTGCTGAACGCCTTGAACAAGTTCGATGACCAGAGCGAGCAGGGCCGCGCCGTGCGCCATGAGGCGCTGGAAGCCATGGTGCTGCTGCTCAATCCGGTGGTGCCGCACATCAGCCATGCGTTGTGGCAAGTGCTCGGTCATCCGCTGGCGATATTGGAGGACCAGCCTTGGCCGCAGGTCGATCCGGCCGCCCTGGTGCGCGATAGCGTGACGCTGGCAGTGCAGATCAACGGCAAGTTGCGCGCTACCATCGAACTGCCTGTCAATGCCTCCAAGGCGGAGGCCGAGGCCCTCGCGCGTGCGCAACCGCAGGTGGTGAACTTCCTGCAGGGGTTGAGTGTACGCAAGGTTATTGTGGTACCCGGCAAGATCGTCAATATCGTCGCAGGATGACATCCATGAGCCTGATCAAAAAGGGTCGATCCTTCCAGACCGTGCTGCTGCTGGTATCGGCGCTGGCGCTCGCTGCCTGCGGTTTTCATTTGCGCCGGAATGCAGCACTGCCGTCCTCGATGCAACGGATCCACCTGGTGGTCAACGGTGGCGGCGACCTGCAACGCATCCTGGCACGCGGATTGCGCAGCGCCGGCGCCAGCATCGAGGACAGTCGAGGCCCAGGCATAGCCGAATTGAACGTGCCGGTAGCGAGGTTCAGCACCGATACGTTGACCGCTGGCGGCTACGTGCGGATCACCGAATACGCGGTGCACGACGAGGTCCAGTTCAACGTGGTCGATGCCGAAGGTCGCATGCTGGTAGCGCCCCAGACCATCACCATGTCACGGCAATTCAGTTACGACGCCACCGATACGGTGGGCAACGCCTCGCAAGTGCAAGAGATCCAGCGCAGTCTCAACGATGACATGGTGCAGGCGATCCTGTTCCGCCTGCAGGCGATCGGCAAGCATCAGGCGGGCGCACCGGCGAACGCTTCCAGTACTCGCTGATGCCGATCAGTCCCGCGCAATGGCAGAAGGCATTGACGGCGGACAGCCTGGCGCCGGTGTACCTGCTTGCCGGCACCGAGTTGATGGTGCTGGAAGCGGCCGATGCCTTGCGTGCCCAAGCCAGAAAGCTCGGCTACAGCGAGCGTGAGGTGCTGGATGCCGGCCAGCATTTCGACTGGAACGATCTGGCTCGTGCCGGCGCCAGCATGTCGCTGTTCGCCAGCCGCCGTTTGCTCGACCTGCGATTGCCGACCGGTCGTCCGGGTATCGAGGGCGCCAAGGCGATCACGGCATTTTGCGCCGATCCGCCACCGGACGTGGTCTTGCTGATCACCGCGATGGAGTGGAGCAACAAGCACGAGGGCGCGTGGAGCAAGAAGCTCGATGCCCGCGGCACCATGGTGGTATTCAACCCGCCGCGTCCGCACGAGTGGGGCGCGTGGATCGGCGCGCGGTTGGCCTCGCGGGGTCTCTCCGCCACCCGCGAGGCTGCGATGTTGCTGGCGCAGCGTGTCGAGGGCAATTTGCTCGCGGCAGCGCAGGAGATCGACAAGCTGGTGGTGCTGCACGGCGAAGGGCGCATCGATACGGCTGAAATGGAGGCGCTGGTCGCCGACAGTGCCCGCTACGATGCATTCAAACTCACCGATGCCGCATTTGCCGGTGATGGCGCGCGGGCGCTGCATATTCTCGCCGGCCTGCGAGCCGAAGGGGATGAGCTGATTGGCCTGATGGGCTGGCTGGTCAATCAATTGCAATTGGCGTTGCGATTGGCCAATGCCCAGGATTTTGCTGCCCAGGCCAAGGTCGAGCGTCTGTGGCAGGCACGTGAGCAACTGTTTCGCCAGGCGCTGCGCCGCGCCCCACGCGAGCACTGGCTGCAATGTCTGGCGCGGGCTTCACGCATTGATCGGATGGCCAAGGGGCGTGAAGTCGGCGACCCATGGCAGGAGGCCGAGCGTCTGATTGCCGCCATCGCCGAACCGCGTGCGGCAGCATCGTTGGCATGAAACCGCTGGCGATCTTCGGCGGGACCTTCGACCCGATTCATCTCGGTCACCTGTGCGTAGCTTGGGAAGCTTCCGAATTGCTCGACGCCGACGTGCTGATCATGCCCTCGGGTGTGCCGCCCCACCGGCCGCCACCGATCGCCAGCCCAGCGCAACGCGTTGCGATGTTGCAGGTGGCGCTGCGCGACCAATCGCGACTGCGGCTGGATGCACGCGAGCTGACGCGCAGCGGGCCATCCTACACCGTCGACACCATGGTCGAGCTGCGCGCCGAGCAGGGTGATCGCCCGCTGGTGCTGCTGCTCGGCGCCGATGCCTTTGCCGGCCTGCCGGCCTGGCATGGCTGGCAAAGGCTGTTCCACCTGGCACATATCGGCGTGCTCAGCCGGCCCGGCGAACAGGTGGCATTGCCCAACGTGCTGAAAGACGAAGCGAGCCCGCGCTGGGTGGATGATCCGGCGGCCCTGCGATCCTTGCCGTCGGGCAAGCTGATCGCGTTGTCGGTCACCCCGCTGGAAATCTCCGCCACGCGCATTCGCGAGCTGATCGCCGCCGGCCGCGAGCCACGCTATCAATTGCCGTCGGGCTTGTTCGACGATCCCGATTTGCTGGCGCCGTACCGACGCTGAGCCATCCGCACCGGCGCAATCGCCGGGCGTTCTGCAAAACAGCATCGACCTGCCCACCCTTGCCACCGCCACGGACCGCCGTCGCCGGTGGAACAGGCAAGGTTCGCCAGCGGAGTTGACCGGCAGCCGTCGGCCAGCATTCGCCACTCAAAAAGTGCATTCTCACCCTGAGGTTTCAGTCTCCGTTCCTGGCACCTGCGCTACAACGTCGAAGCCTTTTTGATGCCACCTGTAGGAGCGCACCCTGTGCGCGATGCTCTTCGCTCTGGTTATTTGGTGTTGCGTGAATCAAGAGCGTTTCGTGCCGCTTCGCGGCCCGAGTTACTTATCTCTTGCGTGGCCACGCGCCCGTCCGGAACGGGCACGAACGGCGAAGCCGGCCCGAAGGGCGGAGGGCAGGATGCCCGGAGTAAAGATAAGTAACCAACAGAGAAGGCCACCCCGCTTGGCGCTTCCCGGGCATCCTGCCCGGCAAGTCCGTGAGGCGGGGCCGGGCTTTTCGACCGGACTCCTGTCCGGGCGAAAAGGAGTCGACATCCTTGTCGACTCCCCTGCGGGCCTGTCGTCCCCACCGCACCGCCTCACAGGGGCCCCGGGTAGAGCAGCACGCCATCCTGGCGTGCACTCGGTGCGCCACCGCTGCGCGTTGGCGAAAGCCATAGAAGGAAGCGCGTGAGAGCTCCGGCTGAATCAGATATTTCCAGCGGTCTAATGTCTCGAATCGGCCAGGTAAGGCCGGTCGCGGCGTCCGCAAGACTGCCGAATAGCGGCCGCTGGGGGTCTCCCTTGTTCGTGCTCCGGCAGAGCACGGAGGCCCGATCCCCCGCGTCATCTGGGTCAGTCTATACCGATCACAATTAGCCGGACCGGGTGCCTGAAAGTTCCTTCAACATCATATGGTTGTGCTACCTTTGGCACAGTCCGGCGCGAAATGTATAACCGGACCCACGGGTCCGTACATTCAATAGTTATGCGGCCAGAGTTTGGCGCTATGCTATGCAATTTGAAGATAAGCCATGACACGAAAAACAAATAAGAAATCCAGCGACATTGTGCCCGGCGGTGTCGACGAATACATTGCGGAATGCCCGAAAGAGGTACAAGCCAAATTGAGAGACGTTCGCGTAGCGATACAGAGCGCGGCTCCGGGTGCTACCGAAACCGTTAGTTATTTTCAAATACCCGGATATTTGTACGAAGGCTACAATTACAACGGAATGTTTGCCTGGTTCAGCTTTAAAGCACCCTATGTTCGCTTGCACGTTCGACCTCCAGTGTTGGAGGAACACAAAGAAGAGATTTCTGCTTACAAGACCACGAAGGCCATTATCAGCTTTCCCGCAGACGAACCAATGCCAAAGTCTCTGGTCAAGAAGTTGGTGAAGGCCAGTATTAAAACGATGAAGCAATAGCCAGTGCCGCATAACAAGTCATTGCAGCCGACCGGCAACCCGCTACGCGGGCTGCCGGCGGCTGAATTCCAGCGTTAGCTCTCATATTGGTAACCCACCGATGATTTCTGACTTTGCCATAACCGTCATTTCGTCGGGCGCCGTAAGTACCGCATTGTCGGGTCTGCTTCTATGGATCACGAAAACATGGATAGCCGAACGTCTCAAGAACGCAATCAAAGCGGAATACGATACGAAGCTCGAAACCCATAAGGCACAACTCAAGGCCAGATCGGACGTTGAAATCGAGCAACTCAAGTCGTCTCTGAACATCGCTGCAAACCAAAGAAACACCACGTTCTCTCATCTGCATACGCGACGAGTAGACGTATTGCTAATACCTACGCGAAGCTAAAGAAGCTTCATGACTGCGTCGCCAACTATGTCAAACCTCTTGAGCTTTCCGGCGAGCGATCAAAGGAAGAGCGGCGAAAGGACGTAGTTGAGGCGTCCGCCGACTTCACGCCGTACTATTCCCAGAACCAAGTATTTCTTTCGCAACCAGTCGCCGAATCTATCCGGCAGATGAATCAGGAATTGATATCCATCTCAAATCTCTTCATCTTTACCGTCGATCTGCCGCCTACCCCTGATTTTCAGCAGTGGATAGAGATCACGGAGAAGTTTGAAGGAAGCGTCAAAGACGCACTTGCGGGCCTTGAGAGACAGCTTCGTCAGCTACTCGGCGATGAGAGCTAACTCTGCAATCCACCGGACCTGCGCGAAAACCCGCGCAGACTAGGTGAACTAAAACGTTGAAGACGGGCCTGCCCGACAGCGGACGGTCGTGACCGGCAGAAATGGGTCCAGGCTGTGTGAAAACTCCGCCATCGGATAAAATTGGCGCGTCGAATCGACGAGAGCCAGCCGATGAGCCGATTTGTAGAAGGAGTGGATCGCTCGCAGAGTGTGCTGTTCCCCGAGCGGCTTGAAGATTACGTCGGTGA
>JASBTI010000031.1 GCA_030148505.1 Rhodanobacter sp. | reverse complement strand
CATGCGGCTAGGTCGCGAGGCACTCGTGCGACGATGGTCTGGCACGCGCTTGAGCGAACTCATCGATCAGCTACGACACCCCAGCTCACAACTGCTGGATCAACTGGGGGTCCCGGCATGAAAACGTGGGGAAACCTCAGGGCCCGATGGCCCCTTTTTCACGACTGAAGCGCAGTATCAACTCAGCCGCTCAACCCAGCAGCTGATCCACATCGCACACCTGGGCCAAGGTACGCATGCCTTCAGGCATGTTCAGCACCGCCAGGGTCACGCCGTCACGCTGCGCCTCGGCCACGATCGCCAACACGCAAGACAGCCCGGCACTGTCGCTGTGACGAATGCCGGCAAGATCAAGTTGCCGCGGGGGACGTTGAGCGGCTGCCATTGCCGACTGCATCTGCACCCAAGCCCGCGTTGCGGTGGCAAAAGTCAGCACGCCACTGGCCGCCCACACCTCCGGTGTGCTGGTCAGCAACTGGAATTCCTGCCCGGCGTTACCGTTCACGTCTACGAGCCCTTGCTGTCTTTTTCCATGGTCTTCAGGGCCTTATCACCCTGAGTCTCAAGATTCTTGATCAATTGTTCGATACCCACTTTGCGAATTTCAGCATCTACTTGGTTGCGATAATTGGTGATGTAGGAAATGCCTTCGATGATGACGTCATAGGCCTTCCACTGACCATCGTGAGTCTTGCGAAACGCATAGTCGACCGATATCAGCTTGCCATCGCTCAACACCACCTGTGTCCGCACGACGCTACGCTGATCATTGAGTGTGCCTTTGAAAGGCAACACCTTGACCCGGCCTCGGGTGTAGTTGAGCAACCCATCGGCATAACGATCCGTGATGGAGTTATAGAACGCCCGGGCGAAGCGGGCACGCTGGGCTGGAGTCGCCTCGCGGGCATGCCGACCAAGCACCAGAATCGAGGCATAGTCGATATCGAAGTGCGGCAGGAATGCCTTGTCGATGATCGCGATCAGCTTCTTCTGGTTGTGCTTTAGCTCAGCGGTATGACCTTCGATTGCGGTACCCAGCTGATCGGCGATTGATTGCACGATCTGCGCCGGTGTCTGCTGGGCCACCGGTGCCGCGGCGGGCGCCGAAGCCTGCGCAAAAACCGGGACTGTAACGACGGTGCCGATGGCCATGGCAGTGGCGAGAGCCAATTTGCGCAACATGAAAAACTCCTTCAAGGAAGCCGGCTCAATGCTTGCCGGAGGGGGTAGTGGACGGTTTGCTGCTGCCATTGGACGAACCGTTGACCAGGAACTTGCCGATAAGGTCCTCCAGCTGCATCGCCGACTGGGTCAGGATCAACTGATCGCCGTTTTTGAGCACATCCGGCGAACCACCGGGTTGAATCGCCACATACTGGGTGCCGATCAAACCGCTGGTGAATACCGCTGCCGCCGAATCGTCGGGAATCTGGTCATAGCGCTTGTCGATAGCCAGGGTCACCTTGGCATCCAGTTTGACCGGATCGACCTGAACCGATTGCACACTACCGATCGGGACCCCTGCCATTTTGACCGGAGCGCCGACGGACAGCGTCCCCACATTATTGAAGCGAGCGGTCACGCTATACGTTCCACCCAGGTTGTCGGCGACCCCACCGGCACCGAAGAACTTGCTCAACATCGCCTCCAGCTGTTGGGCCGGTTTGGTCAGCGCCAGCGTCCCCCCATTGGCCACGACCTTTTTTGAATGGCCATATTCGATACCGATGTATTGATCGCCGAGCAGACCGCTGGTGTAGATACTCGCCACCGAATCAAGCGGAATCCGGTCATAGCGCGTGTCGATGGAGAGTTTCACGTCAGCGGCATCCTGGCCAGGCGCCAGGCTGATCGACTGCACCTGCCCTACCCTGACGCCGGCGATCTTCACTGGCGCGCGATCCTTCAACTGTCCGATGTCGGCAAAATGCGCGTCCACCGTATAGCTGGCACCCTGATGCACATTGGCGATCGACGTGGTCTGCGTCGCCAGATACGCCAGCGCGGCAAAACCCAGCACGATGAACAGACCGGTGCCGACGGCATACGAACTTCTTGGCTGGCTCACGGCACGTTCCTCGATAAGTTGCGGATGTACGAAAAAATGGTCATGTCAGTCACATAAGGAAAGCGGTAAGCACGAAGTCGATCGCCAGGATGGCGATCGACGAGGCCACCACCGTACGGGTCGTTGCGTATGCCACACCCTCGCTGGTCGGCGGTGTGGCAAACCCCTGATAGACGGCAATCAGCGAAACCACCGTGCCGAATGCCAGGCTCTTGAACAACACGCCATTGACGATGTCGGTGCGCAGATCGACCACTGCAGTCATGTTCGACCAGAACGTGCCATTGTCGATGCCCAGCCAGGTGACGCCGACCAGGTGGCCACCGAAAATCGCCATCGCGCAGAACACACAGGTCAGCAGGGGCATCGCGATCAAGCCTGCCAAAAAGCGCGGTGTGGCGACATAGGCGATCGGATCGACCGCCATCATTTCCATTGCGTCGATCTGATCGGTAGCACGCATCAAGCCGATTTCGGCCGTGATCGAGGTACCGGCACGCCCGGCAAACAGCAAGGCAGTCACCACCGGGCCCAATTCGCGATATACCGACAAGGCCACCACCATGCCGCTGGCCGAAGTACCCCCAAAGATCGACAGCACGTGATACAGCTGCAGCATCAGCACCATGCCTACGAACAACCCGCAGACCATGATGATGGTCAGGCTCATCGCCCCGACAAACCACAACTGGCGAAGCGTTTCGCGAAAATAACGCAGGCTGCGGGGAATCGCCGCCAACAAGGTCAGCAGGAACAATCCGCCACTGCCGATCTGCGCCAAGGACTGGACAATCAGGTTGCCGCCGATTCCTGTACGCGGCTTCATTTCGCCAGCCCCGCAAAGCCCAGCGCCTTACCCAGGTCACCAGCGGGATACTGGAACGGCACCGGCCCATCTGCCTCGCCACCGAAGAACTGCCGTGTCCATGGGGAGCCGTCTTCGGCGATCGTTCGGGGGTCTCCCTGCGCCACCACCTTGCCGTTGGCGATCAGAAACACATGATCGGCCACCTGCTTGACCGCCTCGAGTTCGTGAGCCACCAGCACGCTGGTGATGCCGAGTGTCTGGTTGAGTGTGCGGATCAATTTCAGCACCTGATTGAGGGCGACTGGATCAAGTCCCACGAAAGGTTCGTCGTAGAGGATCAACATCGGGTCGAATACGATGGCACGGGCCAATGCCACACGACGGGCCATGCCACCGGAGAGCTCGCCGGGCATCAGGGAGGCCGCACCGCGCAGGCCCACCGCCTGCAACTTCAAAATCACCAGATTGCGGATCAGTACTTCCGGCAGTTTCGTATGCTGGCGCAGGGGAAAAGCCACGTTCTCGAAGACGTCGTAATCGGTCAGCAAGGCCGAATTCTGAAACAGATAGCCGATCCCCTCGCGCAGCGTGAACAACTGGTCGCGCGAAAGCGTGGCAACGTTTTGCCCGTTCACCAGAATTTCGCCTGCATCACCCCGCATCTGGCCGGTGATGTGTTTGAGCAAGGTGGTCTTGCCGGTACCACTGGCACCCATGATCGCGGTGACCTTGCCGCGCGGAATATCCATGTCCAGCCCGTCAAAAATGGGCTTTCCGTTCAGCACGGTGGTCAGCCCGCGAATACGCACCAAGGTGCTGTCATCAGTCGTGGCGTGAACGAAATCGGTCATGGAGGGGAAGCATCATGGCAAAGTGCTGAAGGTAACCTACGATATCAGCAAAGGCGATGTGGCAACGGTTAACGCGGCCTCACTTGGCGGGATCGGCCGCCAGCAGCTCGGCAATCAGGGTTTCGTGCCGACGCCATTGCAATGCACTGCGTTGACGTACCGCGCGAACAATGGCCTGCAGGTCTCCCAATGCCTGTCCGAACTCGTCATTGATCAGGATATAGTCGAACTCGTGAGCATGCGCAATCTCTTCCCGGGAATTGTGCAACCGTCGCTCAATCACCTCGGCACTGTCCGAGCCGCGACCGCGCAAACGCCGCTCCAGTTCTGCCCGCGACGGCGGCAGAATGAATACGCTGACACAATCGGGTTTGCTGCGCCGGATCTGTTCGGCGCCCTGCCAATCGATTTCCAGCAGGACGTCACGGCCCTGTGCCAGCAGGGCCTGTACCGTGGTGCGCGAGGTGCCGTAGAGATTGCCATGTACTTCGGCGTGTTCCAGAAAGATACGTTCGGCAACTTCCCGTTCGAACTCGTTGCGCTCGACGAAATAGTAGTGGCGTCCATACGTCTCGCCCGGTCGTGGCGGCCGCGTGGTATGCGACACCGACAGCGAAATCGCCGGCTCGCGTTCGAGCAGGGCATTGACCAGGCTGGACTTGCCGGCACCGGAGGGCGCCGCGACCACAAACAGCGTACCTTCGCGTGGAGGAGTCGATTCGATGCTCATGATCACTCGATGTTCTGTACCTGTTCACGCATTTGCTCAATCAGCACCTTCAGCTCGACTGCAGCATTCGTACTGCGTGCGTCGACCGATTTGGAGCCAAGGGTATTGGCCTCGCGATTGAATTCCTGCATCAGAAAGTCGAGACGACGGCCAACCGGTTCATCGAGGCCCAGAACCCGGCGAGTTTCATCGATATGCGTATTGAGTCGATCCAGCTCTTCGTCCACGTCGGTGCGGGTGATCTGCAGCACCAGCTCCTGCTCCAGCCGTCCCGGCTCCAACGGCTGCTTGAGATCCGCCAGCCGGGTTTCCAGCCGCGTCCGCAGTGCAGCATGAATTTGCGGCATCCATGCACGTACATCCGCAACCACCCGCTCGATACCATCGAGTTTGTCTCGCAGGATCTGCTCCAGCTTGGCTCCTTCCCGCTCACGCGTGGCGGTGAGGGCATCCAGAGCACGGTCCAGCACGTCGAACAACGCGGCTTGTTGTGCCTGCGGGTCATTTTCGGCCTGCCGCATCACACCGGGGAAGCGCAATAATTCGGTGAATTCGACACGCATCTTCGGAAAGCGCGCATCGAGATCCAGAGCCAACTCGGACAACCGTCCCAGCAACCCGTTGTCGACCTGCAATGCCTCGTTGCGACCATCGCCGGTGCGTCGCACCGTCAGATCGAGTTTTCCGCGTGACAACTTGGCGGCCACCCGTTCTCGCAACGACGACTCCAGCCCGCGCAGATCCTCGGGCAGGCGTGGACTGAGCTCCAGATAGCGATGATTCACCGTGCGCAGCTCACAGCTGAGCGTCCCGGCGGGGCCCGTGCTCTCGGCACTGGCGTAGGCGGTCATGCTGCGAATCATGGTTGAACCGTCCGGCGCGGAATAAAGGAACGCAATGGTAAACTCTCCGGTCCTGCCTTGCCCAATCCGGCCACTCTCCATGAATTCCGTTACCCGTCCCAGCGGCCGCGCCAGCAATCAATTGCGCACGATCGGCATCGAACGTCATTACACCCGCCACGCCGAAGGCTCGGTACTGGTCAGTTTTGGCGACACCCGGGTGCTGTGTACCGCCAGCATCGAGGACCGTACCCCGGCGTGGTTGCGTGGCAAGGGTGAAGGCTGGGTCACGGCCGAGTACGGCATGCTGCCGCGCGCCACCAATACGCGGATGCAGCGCGAGGCTGCCCGTGGCGGCCAGGGGGGGCGCACCATGGAGATCCAGCGGTTGATAGGGCGCAGCCTGCGTGCCTGCGTCAATCGCCAGGCACTGGGCGAGCGTGTAATCACCCTCGACTGCGATGTGCTGCAGGCCGATGGCGGTACCCGCACTGCGGCCATCACCGGCGCCTATGTGGCCTTGGTCGACGCAGTGACCGTGCTGATGAAACGCGAAAACCTGAAGCGCAACCCGATCGTTGGCGCGGTGGCCGCCGTTTCCGTGGGCATTTACCAGGGCATGCCGGTACTCGACCTCGATTATGCCGAAGACGCCAACTGCGATACCGACATGAACGTGGTGATGAACGATGGCGGCGGCTTCATCGAGGTACAAGGCACCGCCGAGGGTCATGCGTTCCGTCGTGATGAGATGGATGCCTTGCTGGCGCTGGCCGAGCAAGGGATCGGCGAGCTGGTTGCCGCACAACGCGCGGCGCTGGCGTCCTCAACGCCGTAAGCGTGCCACGCTAGCGTAGCGATCACGCCCATCCGTTCGCTGCGCGTGCGCGCAAGGCGCTGCCAACAACACCCAGAGGACCCGTATCCACATGCAACGCATCGTCCTGGCCAGCAGCAACCGTGGCAAGCTTGCCGAGTTCAACGCCCTGCTGACCGGCAGCGGGTTGGAAGTGATCGCGCAGGGGAGCCTTGGCATCGACGATGCCGAAGAGAGCGGCCTCAGCTTCATCGAAAACGCCTTGCTCAAGGCACGTCATGCAGCGCGGGCGAGCGGACTGCCCGCGTTGGCTGACGATTCCGGGCTGTGCGTCCCGGCACTGGGAGGCGCCCCGGGGCTGTATTCGGCCCGCTACGCCGGCAGCCACGGTGACGCCACAGCGAACAACGCAAAGCTCCTGCACGAGCTCGATGGCCTGCCGCAGGACAAGCGCGAAGCGTTCTTCATCTGCGTGCTGGTGCTGCTGCAACACGCAGATGATCCCACGCCACTGGTCGTCGAGGGCCGCTGGCACGGTCGCGTGCTCGAGACCCCGCGCGGCGTCGGGGGATTCGGCTACGACCCGCTGTTTCTGCCCGCAGGCCAACTGACCAGCGCTGCCGAACTGGACCCGGCTCTGAAGAATCGCCTCAGCCATCGTGGCCGTGCCCTGGCGCAGCTGCATGCCCGGCTGGCCGAATACGGCGGCTGACGACATGAGCCTGATCGCACCACCGCTGTCGCTCTATATCCACATGCCCTGGTGCGTGAAGAAATGCCCTTACTGCGACTTCAACTCGCATGGCCTGCGCCATGAGCCGCCACCGTACGCCGACTACATCGATCATCTGCTGGCCGACCTCGACGCCGATCGCGCCGACTTCGGCAGCGCGCTGAACGGCCGCCCTATCGTCAGCATTTTCTTCGGCGGCGGCACGCCGAGCCTGTTCGCACCGGCGTTGATAGCACGCCTGCTCGATGGAGTGCGCGAGCGGTTGTCGCTCAAGGACGATGTCGAAGTCACTCTCGAAACCAACCCCGGTACCGTCGAGCACGGTCGTTTCGACGGCTACCTGGCAGCCGGCGTAAACCGACTCTCGTTCGGCATCCAGAGCTTTGACGACGACAAGCTGAGCCGACTCGGTCGTATCCACAGCGCCAGCGAGGCCGAAGCCGCCGTCAAATCGGCGCAGGATGCCGGCTATGCCAATATCAACCTGGACTTGATGTATGCGCTGCCTCAGCAAACGTTCGAAGGCGCACTGCAGGATGTCGAGCGTGCGCTCGCCCTCGAACCGGCGCACATTTCCCATTACCAGCTGACATTGGAGCCGAATACCGCTTTCGCCGCCAATCCGCCGCCGTTGCCGGATGACGATTACGCCTGGTCAATGCAGGAAGCTTGCGAACAGCGCCTGGCCTGCGCAGGCTACGGCCAGTATGAAATTTCGGCCTATGCAGCGGCGGGCCGGCGCTGTACGCACAACCTCAACTATTGGCGATTCGGCGACTACCTGGGTATCGGCGCGGGTGCCCACGGCAAAATCAGCGATAGCGAAACCGGGCAGATTCGCCGTCGCTGGAAAACGCGCCATCCGCGTGCCTACCTGGGCGCCCGCGGCGGGGCAGACCGCATTGGGGGCGACAACACGGTCGCCCCTCCCGAACTGCCCTTCGAATACATGTTGAACGCCTTGCGGCTCATCGACGGGGTCCCGCATGGCGATTTCAGCGAAAGAACCGGCCTGTCGCCTACAACCCTCCGAGCCGCGCTGGCCACCGCCATGCGGCGCGGATGGCTATATGATTCGTCAGAGCGGCTGCAGACGACACCGCTGGGCCAGCGCTTTCTGAACGACGTAGTGGCGAGCTTCCTGCCTTAAAGGTCGCTGGACCTGCCGATGCCCGTCATGGCATACCCGCAGCATCCGGCATAAACTCGTCGCTCCGGGAAACAGGCAGATTTTGCATGGATGTCGAAAAGGATCGGCGTCGCAGCGCAGCGACCCCTCATACCACCCAAGGCAGCCAGAATCGGTGGCCTGCGCGCGCGCAGAAATTGCTGGATTCCAGTTATCTGCAGTGCCTGGAAACACTGCATGAACCCTTGCGACGTTGTCTGCGGGGCTTTGAGGAGCAATTGTTCGCACTGGCTGAACGCACCCACCGTACCGCCGAACAGCAGGACTATTTCTTCAGCCGTCAGCGTGTATTGCAGGATCGTGTGCTGTTCGAACAACGCTTCAACAGCGGACTCAATGCGGCATTCAACACGATGGGCCGCGAACCGGACACCGCCCCCAGCGGTTCGAGCGACAAGCCCTGGCGGACGCTGGAGCTGCTCGATCCAGCCGAGCAGGAGCTCTCCATGGCTGTAACGCAACTTGGCGGTCGCGGCGAAGCGCGACACAGTCAGATTTTGCATGAACTCGGTTATCGGCTGGCGGTATTGGTTGCCGCGCCGCCGCTGGAGGGCGATGCGTTACCGCTAGGCCCTCATTCCCTGGCCCGGATATTTCACCTCGCCGGTGGCGAGCTGAAGTTGCCTTTGCAGCATCATCTGCTAATGCTGCAAAGCTTCGACAAGCACATCATTCCCTCTCTGGCGAGCGTATACGACGCTGTCAATGCACAGCTGATCGGCGACGGCATCCTGCGGCAACTGCGCCATGCACCAGTACCTCGCCAGGTCCAACAACACTCCCGCCATGACACGGTCGCTGTCGAAAAAAGCTCCGGGCCGCCCGGCCAGAAAGCCGCGGCACCCGCGCCCGACGCAGGTGCGACAAACCGCGAAGGTGGCTCCATCGAAGTACTTGAGTCGCTGCGGAATCTGCTGGCGCAGCAACGTGGCGGAGACACTGCTCCGGGCCGCCCATCGGCGGGGCGCACCGCCAGCAAAGAAGAGCTGCAGACGGCCCTGGGAGCTTTGCAGCAGCATCTGGCCCAGGTTACCGACAAGGCCAGCCGCGAATTGCGCAGCGCCCAACGCCTGCGCGAGGAGCTGCTGGCCCAGCTCAATGCCGGCAAACCGGCCGATAGCCCCTCCACCCAATTGAGTGGCGAGCAAGGCGACACGGTGGAACTGGTCGCCATGCTATTTGAGCAACTGGGCCAGCAGATGCGGCAGGGCGGCAGCGCGCGCGCGCTGCTCGGCGACTTGCAACTGCCGGTATTGCGCATGGCCGTCACCGACAGCGATTTTTTCGAGCAACACGAACATCCCGCGCGCAAGCTGCTTGATACCGTCGCGGCCGCTGCCAATGACTGGCTCGATGAGGGCGACGACCAGAGCAATCGACCACTTGCCGAAAAGCTCCAGCAGTTGGTCAAGCGCGCCAACCAGGAGCCCCCCAGCGCAGGGTTGTATACGACGCTGCTGGCCGATATCGAGCACCACCTCGGCTTGCTAAGCCGCAAGGCAAAAGCGGCTGAGCGCCGCCATGTGGAGGCAGCCAAGGGGCGGGAGCGGCTCAATCAGGCCCGCCGCCAGGCTGGCGAGCTGATGGCGGAGCGCTTTACCCAGTCGTCGCCGCGCGGCCTCCTTCGCACCCTCCTGGACCGTGCCTGGTCCGACGTGCTGGCGTTGACCTTGTTACGCCACGGCCAGGACAGTACCGCCTTTAAGGGTCAGCTGATGATTACCGATCAGCTGCTCGGTCGGTTGCCGATCGACGACCGGCAACAACTGCAACAGGAAGTGGAGGCCGGCTTGCAACAGATCGGCATGCCGGTCGAGGACGCCGAGCAGATGACCCGACGCTTGCTGGCAAGCATTGCCGTGGATATCGCAAAGCCGATGCCGTCGCCCCCCGCCACCGAGCCATCAGTGACCGTCGACACCAGCGAAACCGAAACCACGCAAAACAGCGAAAAAACGCTGGCGGCAGCGTCGAGCTCGACGAATTGGCCCGCGTCCGACCGGCTCCCATCAAGCCCCCCCGCCATTGCCATAGCCGCTAACAACCGGACCAGCACCACGCATCTTGCACAGCGCCTCAAGCAGCACCACCGCCTCGGTGAGCGAAGCGAAACGCCGACTCGAACGCCGGCGACAACACAGCCTGCTGCGCCATTGCCGATGCTGGGTCCGCAAGAAGCACGCATCCACAACCACCTTCGCAAGCTGCCGTTTGGCACCTGGTTCGAGTTTCTCGATACGAAAACGGGGCAGCACACGCAACGCAAGCTGGCCTGGTTCTCACCGGTGTCCGGCAACACGCTGTTTGTAACCCGGCGAGGCCTGCGCTGCGACGCCATGACCCTGCATCAACTGACGCTGGCAATCGCCAGCGGCACGGTTCGCGAGCTCCCCCCCCAAAAAGACAGTCTGTTGGATCGTGCATGGCACAGTCTGACTCACAGTCTTGGCCAGGCGACCAGCACCGAGCACGCTCCGCGGGAGTCGATCCGATGACGAGTCCACATGACGAAAAGTTCAATAAAAGGCGTGCCCAGCGCAAGCGTGCAACCTTCACGGCGATCGTTACCGATGCCATCAGTGATCAACCTATCGGGCACTTGGGCAATCTGTCTTCCACGGGCATGCTGTTGATCAGTACGGAAGCCCCACGCAGTGACGCGATTTATCAAGTGAACCTGACATTGCCCAGCACAAGCCGGCTGCTGCTGCAGTCGCAACCGCTCGAGATAGGTATTCAGGAACAGTGGCACGAACCGGCCGCGACGCCCGGAAAGATATGGGCGGGCTACCGGATTGTCGCGATCACCGACGCCGACGCCAGCCGGCTCGAAAGCTGGCTGGCCAGTACCTGAAACCACGTGTTCGCCAACTGGAACGGATCCCGCGCTGGCATCATGAGCTGATTGTTCCCGGACACGGCCGGGTACGCGTCGAATCAGCGCTGCCGGCGGCGAGACGCCGGCCGGTGTTTCGATGTCTGTTTGGCGTTTGATGTGCGAGCCACAAACCTTCACCTGCAGGAACTGATATGAACGATCGTCTCGCTGCGCTCTACCCCCAGCATCTGGCTACCGTACGCGAGCGTGCCGACAAGGCACTTGCCCACGCGGGCTTCGACCACCTGGCGGTCGCGGCCGGGCTGCCTGGCCTCAAGTTTCTGGATGACCTGCACTATTCTTATGCGGCCAATCCGCACTTCAAACACTGGCTACCGCTCACCAGCGCGCCGGGAAGCTGGCTCATCCATACTCCCGGAAGCAAGCCAAAGCTGATTTTCCTTCAACCCCGCGATTACTGGCATGTAGTTCCGGACGCACCCAGCGGATACTGGGTCGACGCGTTCGAAATCGTGATCGTGCGCAGCCCTGAGGAGGCCGTGGCTCAACTTCCTAAGGGGAAGTGCGCCCTAATCGGCGAGGCTCAGGCCGCCGTCGCCGGCATCGAGATCAACAATCCAAAGACGGTGATGGACTATCTGCACTATCACCGCGCCATCAAAACGCCGTACGAGCTTGAGCTGATGCGCGAAGCAAGCCGCATCGGCACCCGCGCCCATCGCGCCGCCGAAGGCGCCTTTCGCGCAGGTAAAAGCGAGCTCGGTATCCATCAGGCCTACCTCGAGGCCGCCGGCCAGATCGATGCCGAACTTCCCTACGCCAGCATCGTCGCGCTCAACGAGCACGGCGCCGTCCTGCACTATACCGAGTTCACCCGTCATGCGCCCCAACCAGCGCGCTCGCTGCTGATCGACGCTGGTGCCAGCGTACATGGCTACGCCAGCGATATCACCCGCACCTACGCCGCTACCGGGGCCGGCGAGTTTCAGGCGCTGATCGACGCCATGGACGCCGCCCAGCAAAGTCAGGTGGCGATGGTTCGGCCTGGCCGCCCTTACGCAGACCTGCATCTGCACGCCCACCTTCAGCTCGGTGCCATCCTTCGGCAGAACGGCTTCATTCGCACGAGTGCCGAATCCGCGGTGGAGAGCGGGATCACGCGAGCGTTTTTTCCGCATGGACTGGGTCACTCCATCGGCTTGCAAGTGCACGATGTGGCCGGTTTCGCCAAGGACGAGCACGGCGGAACCATCGACCGCCCGCAGGGCCACCCATTCCTGCGTATGACCCGTACACTTGAACCGAACATGGTGGTGACGATCGAGCCGGGCCTGTACTTCATCGACATGCTGCTGGAGGAGTTGCGCGCCAAGCCGGCATCGAAAGACGTCGACTGGACGAAAGTCGACGCGTTCCGCCGCTACGGCGGCATCCGCATCGAAGACGACGTGGCATGCACCAGCGACGCACCGGAAAATCTCACTCGCGATGCCTTCGCCCTGAGCTGAGTCGGCTCAAAAGGGCGACTACGCATCTACGACGCTGATCATCCTGCTTTCCGACCGAGGGTCGGCTGTGCCCGGGCGCGTTGAGGAGGTCGTCCTGTTGACTAAGTCAGCTTGCGGATGATCTGCTCACCCATGCCCGTCAACGCCCTGATCGGTTTCGCGATCATCGAGGGTTTCGATTTCGGCGTGGCATGCCTGCTCGGACTCCTCGACTAGTATTCCTGGTTGCCGCCGATCGTCGCAGAACAGGGCCCTCCCTCACCGGCACTCAGCGATCGGCGAGCAAGGCCTCGATCACCTCGGCTTCCTTCGGCATGGACGCCGTAAGCACCTCATGGCCATCCTGGGTGACTGCTACATCGTCCTCGATGCGTATCCCAATCCCCCGCCAGCGCTCCGCCACCGAGCGGTCGTCCGGCGCCACATACAGGCCTGGCTCTACCGTCAGCACCATGTTCGGCTCCAGCAAGCGGGATTCGCCACCTACCCGGTAGTCACCCACGTCATGCACATCCAGCCCCAGCCAATGCCCCGTCTTGGCGGGAAAGAAACGCTCGTAGCTGCGGTCGGCTACGGCGGCCTCGGGCGTGCCCTTCAGCAACCCGAGCTGGCACAAACCCTCGGTCAGCAACCGTACCGCAACCTCATGAGCCGCGTTGAACGGGCGACCGGGTCGTACTTCATCGATCGCTGCCAGCTGCGCAGCCAGTACCACTTCGTACAGGGCGCGCTGCTCTCGGCTGAAGCGTCCGCCGATCGGGAAGGTCCGGCTGATGTCGGACGCGTAGCAATCCCACTCGGCTCCGGCATCGATCAGCAGCAACTCGCCGTCGCGTAGCGTCGCCATATTGCTCTGATAATGCATTACGCACGCATTCGCGCCGCTGGCGACGATCGGTGAAAACGCTGGTACCGCGCCGCGACTCCTCACCACACGCAACAGCTCAGCCTCCACTTCGTACTCACGCCGACCGACCGTGGCGACCTTCAACGCCGCAAGATGCGCCTCGACTGCAACCGCCGCCGATGCCCGCATCAGCCGCAGTTCGGCGCGCGACTTGTACAGGCGCAAGTCGTGCAGCAGATGGCCAAGCGCGACAAACTCCTTTGGCACGACGCCGCCGCCACGCAACTGACGCAACCGCCGCATCCAGCCCAGGAGTTGGGCGTCAAACTCCGGCTCGCGACCGAAGTGGCAATACACTCGCCCCCGCCCCTCGATCATACCGGGCAGGATGTCGTCGATGTCCTCGATCGGGAACGCATCGTCCATGCCGTACCGCGCTACGGCCTGGTCGGTACCGATGGAGCGACCATGCCAGCGTTCGCGCTCGGTATCGCGCTCACGGCAAAACATCACCACCTCGCCGTGTTGACGTCCCGGCAACAGGGCCAGAATCGCATCGGATTCCGGATAACCGGACAGATAATGGAAATCCGAATCCTGGCGATACGGCCAGGCGGCATCCGCGTTGCGCATGCGCTCAGGCGCAGCCGCTACCAGCAACACCGCATCGTTGCCGGCCATCAGCATCAGCTGCTGCCGACGGCGTGCAAATTCTTCTGCCGCAATCGCCGGTCCCGCACGCTCAGACACCGCAGAGCTCAATGCAAGCGCCCACTGGCCGGCTTGACGGATGCGGCGCACTCGGTTTGCAGCAGCATCGCAGCCACGCGTACAAACTCCTGCACTTCGATCAACGCGTCCTCGTCCTCGGCTTCGTCCTCAAAGTCAAATGAGGACCCTGCGATCGCACCCAGGTCACGCAGGATTTCCTGCGCCTCCTCGGAAAGCTTCGCATGTGCCGTGGCGCCAGCGAGGCCAAACCCGCCGAGAAAGCCCTGGCACCATTCGACCATGGCTTCGGCACGCTCGGTCAAGGGTCGGTCATCGTCCGGCAAGATAGGCTCGAAGCCCAATTCCGGATCGGCCAGGTCGGTTTCACACTGCTTGACCAGGCGATCCAGCAACGCTTGGTCGCTTGCGCTGGGAAGAGTCTTTTCGCCCTCGGCATCCAGTTGCAGCGCGCTAAGCACCGAAGCCCCCCGCAATGAGCCGCCGCCAGCCAGATAGCCGCACAGCGAGCCGTGCAATTCGCTGGCCTGAATGCCTAGCCGCAGGCGCATGATCAGGGCAGCGATATCGTCTTGGCCGAGCAGTCCGGTTGCTGTCATGATGATGCTCCAGTTGGGAATGCCCGCCAGTTTAGTGCAGCTACCGCACACACTCCCAACTGACTGCATCTGGTGCTGATTTCAGCCGACGTCCTGCTATAGTCTTGCCCATGAGCACGCCCGAGCACGCCCCAACCGATCCGGTCCAGCAGGAGCTTGCTGTGCTAAATCAGCAGCTCGATCGCCTGCTCGACACCGTGCGTCGCCTGACTGAGGAAAACCGCAGTCTACGGCAGAGCCAGGAGCAACTATCCGGCGAACGCGCCGGCCTGCTGGCACGCAATGAACAGGCACGCAGTCGCGTCGAGGCGATGATCCAGCGGCTGAAGTCGCTTGAAAACAACGGCTGAAAGCACCCTTGATTGAGAGTACCCCATGAGCAGCAGTGAACCGGTTGCGCTACGACTGATCGATCGCGAATTCCTGATCGCGTGCGCGCCGGAAGAGCGCGAAGGCTTGATCGAGGCCGCCAGCTTTCTCGACCGCAAGATGCGCGAGCTCCGCGCGAATGCCAAGGCGCCGGGATTCGAGCGGCTGGCGGTGTTGACCGCAGTCAGCATCACCCACGAACTGCTGACCCTGCGCAAGCAGCGCGACGGCCAGGAGCAACGACTGAGCGCCGGTCTTGTCGCACTGCGACATAAGCTGGATGCCGCGCTCGAAAGCGAGCCCGCCAAACGTTGAATTCACCCCCTAATATGAACCCGCGCCTTCCGGTTTCAGTAGCAGATTTTCCGACAACCGCCTAAAATGCAGGTCGGCGTTTACTGCGATGTGCGCCAGCACACTCTTACATTTGCCTTGTTCCTAAATACGGCCCCGGGTCGGCTTCACATCGGCTGTTGTGCATGTCCGTCACGTGCGGAAAGCCTTGAGGCCATGTAGCTCTCCCACCTGATCCATTTGGATCAAGGTCGTTCGGTGGGCAGCGGCATCGCGGTAGACGCTACTTCTTTCACGTCCGACGTTGCCAGCGCAACCTCGGACACCGATCACTCTGGCTTGCCGGGCGATCCTGCCTCCTGGAGCACGCGACACGTGGACGCCACCGCCCAACGCCGCGAACTTCGTCGAGATCTGGCGGCGCGCCGACGTGGCCTTGGCCCTGGCGAGCGCATCGTGGCGGCACAAGGATTGCGGCGCAGCCTGGACCAACTGCCCGAATATCACACCGATACCCGGGTGGCGGGTTACTGGGCCTGCGATGGCGAACTGCCGTTGAACCTGGTGATTCCGCCCCTGTTGGCGCGCGGCCAGCAATTCCTGCTGCCGGTGATCGACGGCAGGTGTTTGCGTTTTGCAGCATGGCAAAGCGGTGACGAAGTTACGCCAAATCGCTATGGCATTCCTGAGCCGACCGCACTGGACGAGCTGTTGGAACCGGCCCGGCTCGACATGGTCCTGGTGCCACTGCTTGGCTTCGACCGCCAAGGTCGTCGACTGGGTTACGGTGGCGGCTATTACGACCGGAGCTTTGCATTTCTCGCCGACCAGGTACGCCCTACCGAACCGTTATTGGTCGGCGTGGCTTACGCCTTTCAGGAGCTGCCCTACATTGAGCCGGCAAGCTGGGACATCAGTCTCGACTTCATTGCCACCGAGCGCGAGCTTATCGACTGCACCCTCAGCCATCCCAGCCACGAGACAACCGCATGAGCTCCGGCAAAACCCGCTACTGGTTGATGAAATCCGAGCCCGAGGCGTTCTCGATCGACGATCTCAAACGCAAGCGGCAAGAACCTTGGGACGGGGTGCGCAACTACCAGGCACGGAACTTCATGCGCGATGAGATGCGTCAGGGCGATCGCATCTTCTTCTATCACTCCAACTGCGCAACCCCTGGCATCGTAGGCATAGCGGAAGTCGCTACCGACGCCTATCCGGACCCCAGCCAGTTCGACCCCAAGAGCAAATATTTCGACCCGGGCAGCTCACGCGACAAACCACGATGGATGCTGGTCGACGTCAAATTCGTCAAGAAGCTCAAGCGCACCATCAGCCTGGAAGAGCTCAAGAGCCACGATGCGCTGGCGGAAATGCCGCTGCTGCGCAAAGGCAACCGCCTCTCGGTGATGCCGGTTGCTGCGAACGCGTGGACCTACATCCTCGGCCTTGAGTGACAAGTTCCGCGAAGCCATGAGGGTAGATGTCCGTTACCCCGCAACACAACGCCCTCGCCGCAATGCCTGACGGGCGGCATAATGGCAGCATCCCTACACACATGGTAGCCGAATGAGCAACGCTAACGAAAAACGCCTGGCCGGTGAGGCCGCGATTCGTCACGTCGAGGACGGCGCCATTGTGGGGGTAGGCACCGGCTCCACCGTCGCCTTTTTTATCAATGCACTGGCCGATATCAAGGATCGCATTCAGGGTGCGGTGTCGAGTTCGGAACAATCTACCGCACAGCTGAACAAGCTCGGCATACCGGTACTCAGCCTCAACGATGCCGGACCGCTGACCCTTTACGTCGATGGTGCCGACGAGTGCGACCCGCACAAGCGACTGATCAAGGGCGGCGGTGCCGCCTTGACCCGTGAAAAAATCATTGCCGCGGCCTCGGCGAAATTTGTCTGCATCATCGATTCCAGCAAACAGGTCGACCTCCTCGGCAAGTTCCCGCTGCCGATCGAAGTCATTCCGATGGCCCGCAGCCTGATCGGGCGCGAAGTCGTCAAGCTGGGTGGACAGCCGGTATGGCGCGACGGCGTGGTTACCGACAACGGCAACTGGATCATCGATGTTCATGGCTGGCAAATTACCGATCCGGTTTCCCTGGAGAGCCAGCTCAACCAGTTGCCGGGCATCGTCGCGGTAGGGCTGTTCGCCCGCCGTCCTGCCGATGTGGTGCTGGTGGGTGATCGCGAAATCTGAGGGGTCGATGCACACCCTACTGCCCTGAGAAACTGGGCACACGATGGCGGTCGCGCGGTATCCGTGCGTGCAGCCCGCTCCGTGGTCAACCCCACGTCCCTTCGTTCCCGTCGCCGATCAGGTGGCTTTTTCCGGAGTCGAAAAAAAACCCCGCCGAGGCGGGGTTTGTTTTGGCAGGGAGACTAGGATTCGAACCTAGATAAACAGCGTCAGAGGCTGTGGTCCTACCGTTAGACGATCTCCCTAAAACAAGTGACGCGGCGCACTCTGACCGTGCAGCACCGAGTCGTGAGGCGGCTAAACCGGGGCTTAGCGCTTCGAGAACTGCGTGGCGCGACGTGCCTTGTGCAAGCCGACCTTCTTGCGCTCGACTTCGCGAGCATCGCGAGTGACGAAACCGGCTTTGCGCAACGGCGACTTCAACGCTTCATCGTATTCGATCAGAGCGCGGGCGATCCCCAGGCGGATCGCGCCGGCCTGGCCGGTGATACCACCGCCGGCGACCGTCACCATGATGTCGAACTTGTCGGTGTTCTCGGTAAGCTCGAGCGGCTGGCGCACGATCATGCACGAAGTCTCGCGACCGAAAAACTGCTCAAGCGACTTGCCATTGACCACGATGTCGCCCTTGCCCTTGCGCAGGAACACGCGGGCGGCGGAAGTCTTGCGGCGGCCAGTGCCGTAATTCTGCTGGATCGTCATGCTGATTCCTTAGAGTTCCAGCGCCTGAGGCTGCTGTGCGGTATGCGGATGTTCGGCACCACCATAGACCTTGAGCTTGCGATACATTTCGCGGCCCAGCGGATTCTTCGGCAGCATGCCCTTCACGGCGATCTCGATCACGCGCTCCGGATAGCTTGCCAGCAAGTCCTTCAGGCTGGTGGTCTTCAGGTTGCCGACGTAACCGGTGAAACGATGGTACTTCTTGTCGTCCAGCTTGGCTCCGGTAACGGCCACCTTACCCGCGTTGATCACCACGATATAATCGCCAGTGTCGCAATGGGGGGTGTATTCCGGCTTGTGCTTGCCGCGCAGACGACGAGCGATCTCGGTCGACAGGCGACCGAGCGTCTTGTTCGTGGCGTCGACCACGAACCAGTCGCGCTTGACGTTGTCTGCATTGGCGCTAAACGTTTTCATTTCAGAATACCTGTTCTGCCGCCGTCAGGCGGTACGCATCATCGGTGGATCAAAGGCGCGAGATGATAGCGGAGCTGCCACCCGTGGCGCAAGCCTGCCGACCGGCGGGCTGTGAGTTGGCAATGATAGCATGACTGACATGCTGCTTGAAAAGTCCCAGGAACTCCCCGCAACCGGTCGCCTTGCCGAACTCGCCGATCAATGCGTGCAGTGCGGGTTGTGCCTGCCGGTATGTCCGACTTATGCGCTGGACGGCAATGAAGCGGAGTCGCCGCGCGGACGCATCGCGATTGCGGCGGCACTGGCGCGAGGCCAGGTGGAAGCGGGTCCGGCGTTGCGCCTGCACCTGGATCACTGCCTGGGGTGTCTGAACTGCGAGGCTGTCTGTCCGGCCGACGTCCGCTACGCGGAGTTGCTGGTCGAAACCCGTTCCCTGCTTGGGCCGGCACCGCGGCGCCCACAGCACCTGTTGAGCCTGGCAAAGCGGCCCGCACGGATGCGCGCACTACGCCGGATCGCCGGCTGGCTTGGCTTGCCACGCTGGAAGAATCGCCTGGCGCGACGGCTTCCGCCGGCCTCACCGTGGCGTGCCGCCCTGCTCAGCCTGCCCGCGACGGCCCCTGCCGCACCGGTCCAGACCAGCAGGCCTCGAGTGGAGAACGCGCCGCTGGCGCTGTTTCCGGGGTGCATCGCCAGTATCGACGACGCCGAAGCGCAACGTGCGGCCGTCACCTTGCTGGAAGCCGCCGGATTCCAGGTCAGCGTGCTGCCGGCATTCTGTTGTGGTGCGCTCGATCTGCACGGCGGAGCCATTGCAGCGGCCACCCACGCCGCGGACCAGGTCCGACAGGTCTGGCAGGCCAGTGGCGCCACACAACTGCTCTCGGTTACCCCAGGCTGCGTCGGTACGCTGAGACGGGCATTGCCCGGGGTCCGTGTGAGCGATCCGGTGGAGTTGCTGGCCGCCCATGTTGAGGTATTGCGTTTTCGCCCACTGGCACGGCGAGTGGCCGTGCATCTTCCTTGCACGCAGATCAATGTCACCCGCAGTGATGCCGCCTTACTGCGTTTGCTGGGTCACATTCCCGAACTTCAGCTGAGCGTATTGCCGCGACCGCCGCATTGTTGCGGTGCCGCAGGCAGCCATCTGCTGGAATACCCCGAGCGCGCCGCACGATTGCGGGATCAGACGCTGCAGCAAGTCGCCAGCTTGAAAACCAGCGTATTGCTGTCGTCCAATATCGGTTGCCGCCTGCACTTGGCTGCCGGCCTCGGCGAGCTGAGCCTGGAGTGCGCGCATCAGCACCCACTGACGCTGCTAGCCCAGCAGCTCGAACCACCCCATTGAGCGCGCCATGGAGACTGGAATGCCAGAAGCTGTCCGCACACTGACCCGCCTCGATCGCCTGCTGGCGCACGGCGAGCGGGCGCTGGAAGCCATCGCCGGCGTGCCTGCAACGAGCCGTCCCTCACCGGCGACGGCGATTGCCGAGGCCGACATGGATCAGGCGCAGCGCCGCCATGCCGCCGGCCTGATGAGGATCAACCATACCGGCGAAGTGTGCGCGCAAGCGCTCTATCTCGGGCAGGCCGCACTGGCCCGCGATGCTGACAACCGCGCGCACTTGCTGCACGCGGCCACCGAGGAAACCGATCATCTGGGCTGGTGTGCGCAACGCCTGCAGCAACTGGGCAGCCGGCCGAGCTGGCTCAATCCGCTGTGGTACCTGGGAAGCTATGCCATCGGCGCCGCGGCGGCCATGGCCGGTGATCCGGTCAGCTTGGGTTTCGTGGTGGAAACCGAGCATCAGGTCGAAGCGCATCTGGCCGAGCACCTGCAAAAGCTGCCGGGCCAGGACCAACGCTCCCACGCCATCTTGGCGCAAATGCAGACCGATGAAATCCGCCATGCCCACGCCGCGCAACAGCGCGGCGGCATCGACCTGCCGTTTCCACTGCCCGCCCTGATGCATTTCAGCTCGGCGGTGATGAAGATCGTGGCATACCGCTTGTAGAGGCACGGCCGGTGCGCGAAGCAACAGCATCGCGCACAGGGTGCGCTCCTACCCAATCCGGGCGACAAAACACCGGCCTTCCGGCAGATTTTTTGTCACATCAGGTTGCGACCGTGGAACAGCTCCTCGATCTCGCGTCGCAACAGTGACTCGATTCGCTGGCGCTCCTTGAACGAGAGGTCGTCGGCATGTGACTCGAACAGGTAAGTGTCGAGATCGAAGTCCTTGATGTGCATCTTGGTGTGGAACATGTTTTCCTGATACACGTTGACGTCGAACATTTCATATTTCTGACGAATATGCCGTGCCAGGTAGTCCTGCACCGAGTTGATCTTGTGGTCAATAAAGTGCTTCTTGCCCTTCACGTCGCGGGTGAATCCGCGCACCCGGTAATCACACACCACGATGTCCGACTCGAAACTGTCGATCAGGTAATTCAGCGCCTTCAGCGGTGAGATCACGCCGCAGGTGGCCACATCGATATCCGCACGGAACGTGGCGATACCGTTGTGCGGATGCGTCTCCGGATACGTATGCACGGTGATGTGACTCTTGTCCATGTGCGCCACCACGGCACCGGAGATGGTGTCACGACCGAGCTTCTGCAGTACCGGCTCCTCCGAAATGAGGATCGTGACCGAGGCTCCCTGCGGATCGTAATCCTGGCGGGCAATGTTCAGGATGTTGGCGCCGATGATATCTGCCACGTCGGTAAGGATCTGGGTCAGACGATCGGCATCGTATTGTTCGTCGATGTATTCAATGTAGCGACCGCGCTGCTCTTCCGACACCGCATAGCAGATGTCATAGATGTTGAAGCTCAGGGCCTTGGTCAGGTTGTTGAAACCCTGCAGACGCAAACGAGGGAGTGGTTTCACCACGAGGCTCTCCATGGCCATTCCGGCCAGCTGTAGAGGCGGGTTAGCGACAAGAGTCCCCGCTGTGTGTACGGTGCGCAGCCACAGGCTTTCGCGACCCTTGTGGACGGCAGACGTGGCAACCCTGTCCGCCGCAAGACCGCGAATTATGCGGTAAAAATTTCCAAAACAGAACCGGCGTACGCAAAACCTATGATCGTCCCTCAGGTTTGCCATAATGCTTGGCATGCTGTGTTCAGTGAGGTGAACACAGCATGATCACCGTGGTAATCCGCCAGCTCAGGAGTCATCGTGGCCCAGCCCCTCAAATATCAGCTACAACAGGCCTTCGAACGTTCCCAGGCACCTCTTGGGTTCGCGCCAGATCCTGCCTCAATGGAGCGCTTTCTCGCCCTTTGTCATCGACGGCGCTACCCGGGAAAGACCGCCATCATCCGACCCGGCGACCCGGCCAATACCCTGTATTACGTGGTCGAAGGCTCGCTGGCCGTATGCACCGAAGACGAGCAAGGGCGCGAGCTGATCCTTGCCTATATCAGCCGAGGCCAATTCATCGGCGAGATGGGTCTGTTCGTGGAACAGGCGCAGCGCGAATCGATGGTACGCACCCGCACACCCTGTGAAATGGCCGAGATCAGCTACGAACGGCTGTTCCAGCTGATGGAGGGTTCGCTACGCGAAGAATGTCCAAAGATCCTGTTCGCCATCGGGTCCCAACTCACCAATCGTCTGCTGCGGACCTCGCGCCAGGTCAGCCGGATGGCCTTCATGGATGTCACCAACCGCATCTCCCGCACCTTGCTCGACCTGTGCCAGGAACCCGACGCGATGACGCATCCGGACGGTACCCAGATCCGCATTTCGCGGCAGGAAGTGAGCCGTATCGTGGGGTGTTCGCGCGAGATGGTCGGACGTGTGCTCAAGCAGCTTGAAGAGCAAGGCATGATCAACGTATCGGGCAAGACCATCGTGATACTGGGTACCCGTTAGTCGGCGCCGGGGGCGCACGCCTGATCGGGTGCAAAGACCATGTAGACATCCGCTCTCGCGTAGTGCGATCCGCTACGAATCGCCGGCTGCAATACAAAACCCGCCCGCTGGTACATGTGCAACGCGGTGGCAAGGCGACGGCTGGATTCGAGGAACAGCGTTCCACCGTCGCGGCGCCGGAATTCGGCAATCGCCGCATCCAGCAGCCGGCGACCGATACCCAGCCCCTGGAATGCTTCGTCCACGGCCATCTTGGACAGTTCGAAACGACCCGCCGACTCCTGCAGTAAGGCACAGGTACCGACGACCTCATCCCCGACCAAGGCAAAGAAGATCGCCCCGCCTCGCGCCAGCACCTGATCTTCGGGGGCGCGCAATACCTGTTCGTCGATTGGCTCGATCACGAAATAGCGTTTCAACCAAGCGGCGTTCAGACGATAGAAATGATCACGCAACGCCGGTTCAAAAGGCACGACGTTAGTGATCACTGGAAGGTTCAAGCGGCCGCCGGGCAGCAGTTCGGGTGAGAAGCATGGGTACGCCAGTGGGATGACCCCCCGTATGATAACCGCGGCAGGCCACGGACGCCGTTCTGAGACCTCTTACCATTGCGCGACGGCCGGCGGTACCGAGTTGCCACCGCCCCACATGCTCAGTACCACTCTACCCGGGTAATCGCTCTTCCCAGCGCCTTTTCAAGCTTTTTGCACAGTTTCGGGGTGCCATTGACCAGTACCGCTTGCGCTGCGGGCTTGAGCATCGGCACGTCCTGCAAGGAGTCGGTATACGCTCTGCTCCACTGGCTCACGCCATGTCGCGCCAGCCGTCGAATCTTGCGTACACCGACATTGTGCCAGCGCAGACGCATGCCCAGTCCACCCGAAGACAGCTGCGATGCCAGCACCTCAAGGCCGGTCAAGCCAAGCTGCTGCAGGATGCCAGTCACCAGCACGTCCTCGCAGCCCGTCACCACGATCACACGGTCCCCGGCTGACTGATGTCGCCGCAAGGCTTGCAGACCGTCACGGCAGAATTGCCGCGGTCGCCGCGCCAGCAACGCCGCGAAATCGCTTGCAGCTTCCCGATAACGTCGTTCGCTCACGCCCACCAGCGCTACCCGCACCAGCACCAGGCCGGCCAGTCGCGACGAGAACGGCCGCAGCAGCAACCACAGCGGCAGACACATCGCAGCCAGCGCAAAACGCCACGGTGCACGTCGGTAGCGCGAGCGAAGAAACAGATTGAAGGCATCGCCATGGATCAGCACGCCATCGAAATCGAACAGCACGATACGCGGCGAAGCAGCATCGTCTGCGGACACCGTCTGATCGCTTAAGACCATCCTAGCCTCTGCCTCGGTCAGGTCGCTCACAAGGTGGTAAACAACCGCCGTAGTTCGCTTCCCGGATCCTTGGCACGCATGAATGCCTCGCCGACCAGAAAGGCCTGAATGCCGCCCTCCCGCAAACGCATGACATCCTCGGGTGTGTGGATGCCGGATTCGGCCACCAGTACACGGTCGTACTCGATCAACTCCTGCAATGCCAGCGAGGTTTCCAACGAGGTCTCGAAATTGCGCAGATTGCGGTTGTTCACGCCAATCAGCGGCACCGGCAGCGCGAGCGCACGCTCCAGCTCCTCCTCGTTATGTACCTCGCACAGCACATCGAGATCGAGCTCGGCCGCGAGCAGCGCGAGTTGCAGCAACACATCATCCTCCAGCGCCGCGACGATCAGCAGGATACAATCGGCACCGATCGCTCGCGCCTCATGCACCTGATAGGGGTCAATGATGAAGTCCTTGCGCAACAGCGGCAATGAGCACGCCGAACGTGCCTGCCGGAGAAAGGCCTCGCTACCCTGAAAAAAATCGCTGTCGGTCAATACTGAGAGACAGGCAGCACCCGCCTCTTCGTAACTGCGGGCGATCGCCGCTGGATCAAAGTCCGCCCGGATAACCCCTTTGCTGGGGCTGGCCTTCTTGACCTCGGCAATCACTGCAGGCAGGCCGGCGGCGATTTTCTCCTCGATCGCGGCGGCGAAACCGCGGGTCTCCGGTAGCGTGGCGATTCGCGCCGAAAGTTCGGCCAGTGGCAGGCGTGCCTGACGCTCGGCGACCTCCTCGGCCTTGCGGGCAAGTATGCGATTGAGGATGTCAGTCATGGCATCTCACTGGAAGGGGTGGGGGTACACCGAAATGCACCATGGCAATGGTCGCAGCGTACTGTCTTGCAAGCTGTCGCGCACCGACACGTTATGGCTTCGCGGCCAGCCGCTGCGTGGCGGCCACAAACGCCTGCATTTTCGCATGAGCGGCACCACTGGCAATCGCTTGCCGGGCGCGCTCGATGCCATCGTCGATCGAGTCGACCACATTGGCCGCATAGAGCGCCGCACCCGCGTTCAGGCAGACGATATCCTGCGGTATGCCCCGACGCCCCTCCAGCACCTCCAGCAACATCGTCTTCGATTCCTCGGCGTTCTCCACCCGCAAATTGCGACTGGATGCCATCGCCAGCCCAAAGTCCTCCGGTTCGATCTCGTATTCGCGTACCACCCCGTGTCGCAGCTCACCGACCAGCGTCGCCGCTCCCAACGAAATTTCGTCCATACCGTCGCGTCCCCAGACCACCAGTGCATGCTCCGCACCAAGCGCCTGTAGCACGCGAATCTGGATACCGACGAGATCGGGATGGAACACGCCCATCAGGATGTTCGGTGCATTGGCGGGATTGGTCAACGGCCCGAGGATGTTGAACAGGGTGCGCACACCCATCTCCCTGCGTACCGGCGCCACGACCTTCATGGCTGGATGATGGTTCGGTGCGAACATAAAGCCGATATCGGTCTCGGCCATACACTGCGCGACGTGTTCCGGCGTCAGCGCGATCGACGCCCCCAGCGACTCCAGTACGTCCGCGCTGCCCGACTTCGACGATACGCTACGCCCGCCGTGCTTGGCGACCCGGGCACCCGCCGCCGCCGCGACAAACATCGAAGCGGTGGAAATATTGAAGGTCGACGCACCGTCGCCCCCGGTGCCCACGATATCGACCAGATGCGCATTGCCGGCGCCATCCGCGACTTCCGGCCCGGCAAGCGATACTTTGGCCGAGAGCTCACGCATCACCCGCGCCGCGCCGGTAATCTCGCCGATGGTCTCTTTCTTTACCCGCAATCCGGTAATGATCGCGGCGGTCATCAACGGACTCACCTCGCCGCCCATGATCTGCCGCATCAACGCGATCATCTCGTCGTGAAAGATCTCGCGATGTTCGATCGTGCGCTGCAACGCTTCCTGCGGTGTAATGTCGAGAATACGGCCGCCTTTGCCGTTCGCGTTCCCGCTCATGCCGCCAACTGCAGCGGCAGACCAAGGAAATTCCGCAACAGATCGTGACCGTGCTGGGTCAGGATCGACTCCGGGTGAAACTGCACGCCTTCGACACGCAACGTCTTGTGGCGCAAACCCATGATTTCGTCGATCGAGCCGTCGTCTTTTTCGGTCCAGGCGGTCACTTCCAGGCAATCCGGCAGCGAGGACTGCTCGACCACCAGCGAATGGTAGCGCGTGGCCTCGAACGGTTCCGGAAGACCGGCAAAAACGCCTTGTCCTCGATGCCGAACCGGCGAGGTTTTGCCGTGCATGATCTGCTTGGCGCGAACCACCTTGCCGCCGAATGCCTGACCGATCGCCTGATGTCCCAGGCACACGCCGAACACCGGAATATCACATGACAACTCGGCCAGCACCGCCAGCGACACCCCCGCATCATCCGGCGTACCCGGCCCCGGCGAGATCATGATGTGCGACGGCTGCAGCGCGCGGATACCCGCCACGTCCAGCGCATCGTTGCGCACCACCTTCACCGACTGTCCCAGTTCACCGAGGTACTGCACGAGGTTGAAAGTAAAGCTGTCGTAGTTGTCGATCATCAGCAGCATTTGCTATGTACCCAGTTGAATTACGTGGCGAGCCACGTACGAGCGTCGGTCAGATATGCGCCAGGATGCCCGCAAATTCTGTTGATACCTCGAGTAGATCCCAGAAACTCGCCAGACGCGCCATTTTTGCATGTATCCACCGCTTGTCGAAGCCTTCTCGCCCAAACAGCGCTTGCTTAGGGGCGACGTTCAGCAGGAGCATCGGCCCCGTTGCCTCACGATGAAATGTCCTTCGGAGGTTAGTGGTCGTTATATGAGAGCGCTTGCGCTGCAGCTGACCGCTCGTTGTCGCGCCGGCTATTTTCCGGCCTGTGCCTGTTCATTCCGGTAATTATCAACCTTGTGGAGCCAAGCACCCGTCGGGTGATGAACCAAGCGCCCCATAACGGTAGCGGTGCGGCCGCCAGCCAGCGCAAGGCGCTGTGCCCACGGTAGCAAACGCTCGTTCGTACATCGAGCCATCCTCCGTCCTCAAGGTACTCCGATGTTGATCGTGGAAAGCGCCTCCACATAAGTGGACGGTTGCGAGGTCACACCTCGCGACTACGCGCATCGACCTCGTACCGCCACACCCGGCCTGGTATGGTCTGCGGCACAAGACCGAGCTTCGACGCCATCGGGACCCGTAGCCGGTGGATGTTCTCCGCGCTGCGCTTTCCCCATGCGCACGGTGCCATCTGCTCAAGAGTTGGAACCTGCTCATATCCCGGGTCGATTCCATTGTCCAAGTTCCCCGGCGCCCTACTCGTTGCCTGCGATGACGCCGGCTCCACTCAATATGCGGCCTGCAATCGGGCCATGATGATCGTGCTGTCTTGACGCGGGTGCGGTCCGCCCTGCAGTGGCAGGATGCGGATGGCGTCAAACATCAACTTCAGAGGCTTTTCCGGATACCAGTTGACCCCGATGCTGGCATTGCGTTCTTCCCCGCCACTGATATCGTTGCTGTTCAAGTCCAGCGTGCTGTACCTCGCCGCCAGTTCCCACGCCCCCCAGCCGCCCTGGGATACGGTATGGCGCGGCGTGATTCCACCCAGCGTTCCCATGCTAGGTGAGAAGTGTCGCTGCTCACCTGTCAGCGCCAGGCTGGCTTGCACATACCAGCCGGGGAATGTGAGGGCCGGTGCATCTGCGCGATGCACTCGGGTCATCAGATATTCGCTCTGCACTGCCATGGCATGTGTTTGCAGAAGAGTTTCAAGACCGCGGGTGGAAAATGATGTGACGTGCCGGATGCTGGAGGTCGTGGCCAGCTTGGTACCCACGACGAACGATTCCGGCAGATAGCCGAACACCTCCCGATGATTGCTGTCGGCCATACGCAGGGCATAACTTGCCCCGACCTCCCAGAGGGAGCCAGGTGTTCGCCACGGAGTGACGGTCGCGCGAACACTTTCGCCCCATCGCCCGGCCACCCCAGAGGTGGCTGTCTGGTTGTAGCCACCCCCGAAAATACCTCCCGCCAGCGTCCAGCGATCACCATGCGTTGCCAGTTGCACACCGATCTTCTTTCCCGGAGAAAGCGCCATCACCGGCAAGGGACGTTCAGGAAACAGCAGATTCTTCGGCGAGGTGAGATAGGACAGGGAAAGCGGCTCCTTGAAGTATCCGCCGGTCACAGTGAGATGCCTGAACCCGCTGTAGCGGACATCGGCGCCGACGAAATAGGTTTTGCCGCTGAAATAGCCGAAGGTTGTCGAGTAGGCCCAGGACGGCGCCATCTGGTCGTGGATGTGCACATAGAATCGACGCAGATTGGTACTACTGCCAAGCAAACTGGCATTGCTGACGGCCAGCGGGATGTCGAACTGCCCATAGCCATCTATCCGCGGCAGATGGGTGAACGACTTTTGGGGTGCCGCCAAGGCTTGTGGTTTTACCGTCTTTTGTTCGCCGATTGCTTGCTGCTTTAGCTTCGCGTACTGAGCGTCCGTAATGGTGCGGTTTTTATGCAGTACCTCCAGCAAGTCGGTGGTGTTGGCTCGGGCCGCGCCGGTAGAGCCCAATGCCAGCCCGAGTAGTGCGGCGAATGCTTGCGCCAGAGGAAGCTTCATCTTGTCTCCTTTCCCTCGTCTCGAGGGTCGTTATCTAAAAGACGTTATATATATTTTTATATAACGATAATCACGACCGAACGTCGCGCTTTGGACTCATGCGGAACTTGGTATGCCTGCCGCCGTGGTCTGCGTGGAGCCTCTGCCCGCCGATGGCATCGCGCCCCTGGCGTTGCACGCAAACAGATGCACATGCGCAGACGGCACGCTAAGTTGCAGCATGTCGCCGAGCTGCCAATCGTTGTCGGCCAACGGCGGCAACAAGGCCTGCATGGTCACTCCTGCCGCACTCCGCAGCCATAGTCGCTGGCAAAGGCCTTCCCGACGCCGGTGTACCAGGGTCAGCGGGACCCCTTTACGGACAGGCTCCACAGCAATCGCTTCGGCAGCTATTGCCACGCGAACTTCGCTGTGCCAACCCAGGTCGGCGGGAGCGTAGGCGTGCAACCGCAGCCCGCCACAGTCCAGTTCGACCAGAGCACCGTGTCGTCCCACTACTGTGGCGGAATGGATGTTGCTGATCCCCAGCAGCTGCGCCGCCGCAACATTCATCGGTCGCCGAAATACCTCAGCCGGTGATCCCTGCTGAATGACCCGGCCATCTGCCAGAAGCGCCACACTGTCAGCCACCGTCGCCAGCTGCAGGTCGTGGCTGGCAACCAGGGCGGGCACCCCGCTACGCCGTATCCCGATCAGCAGTTCGTCGATGACATCGCCGCGGGTTACCGGATCCAGTGCCGAGGTGGGTTCGTCGAGCAGCAGAAGCTGGGGCTGTCGCGCGAGCGCGCGCGCGAGCGCCACCCGTTGCAATTGACCGCCAGAGATCTGCCCTGGCCATCGCTCGGCCAACCAGGCGAGGCCGAGCTCATCAAGCAGCTGCATCGCTCGCGAGCGCCGCTGGCGGCGGGAGCCGTCAAGCGCGAAAGCCACGTTCTGCCAAACCCGCAAATGGGGAAACAGTGCGCAGCCCTGGGGCAGATAGCCGACGGGGCGATGTTGTACGGGCCAACCACCCCACGGTTCGCCCTGGCCCGGCAACAGTCCGGCGATCGCCCGGAGCAGACTGGTCTTGCCACTGCCGGACACGCCGTGCAAAACGGTGAAGCCGTCAAGCTGCAGCCTTGCATCCAGAGGCAAGGGCTGGTGCAGGCGATAATGCACATGCATGCTCAATATACCGGTTGGCGCCGCGACAACAGGCCCAAAGCGAGAGGCAGCGGCAGCGCTACGATGAAGAACAGCCAAAGCAACGGGTAGACGGCATCGAGTCCACTGTCCTGCAGATTGGTCCAAAGTTTTACCGGGATGCCTTGCGGGAAGTAGGCGACGATCAGCACGATTCCGAACTCGCCCATCGCACGGACCCAGGCCAGCGCCAGCCCGGAGGCCAGTCCCAACCCGGCGAGCGGGAATGTCACCCGCCAGAACGACTGCCATGGCCCCCGCCCCAGGGTGAGCGCCATCTGCTCGAGTTCGCGCGGAACACCTTCGAAAGCGGCTCTGGCGGTCACAATGTAATACGGCGCTGCCCCATAGACTTGGGCCAGCACAAAAGCCTGAGGGGTATTGGTCAGCTCCAGGCCCAGTCGACGCAACGGTTCGCCGAGCCAGCCATAGGGGCCGAACACCATGGACAGCAGCAAACCCATGGCCAGCGGTGGGGCCAACAGGGGCAACAGGGTCAGCGCGTCGATCAGGACCTTGCCGTGAAATTGGCAGCGAGCCAACCACCATGCCAACGGGGTGCCGAATACGACCACGATGCTCAACGCCAGCAGTGTATAAAGCACGGATACGCTGATCGCCTCGACATCGCCCGGCTGGAAATGCATTCGCAGCCAGGGGGTGCTGACCAGCAATCCGGCAAAAGGCAATACCAGCACCATCAGTGCCAGTGCGCCGATCCAGTAGATCCAGCTGGCTTTGGCCATGGCCAACAGCTCAGGGAGCAGGCCGGAGCGAGTGACCCTTGGGCTTGCTGTAGCCATAAGCCGACAACAGTTTCTGCCCCTTGGCGCTGCGGAGAAAGTCGACGAACTGGGCGGCAAGCCGGGGGTGTGCCGCATTCTTGAGCACACCGGCGTAGAACACTAAGGGCTGCGGCGTGAGTTCGACCGCCTTGCCACTCGGCTGGCGGATGGAAAAATGGGCCAGGCTGTACCACGTCCCAATCATCGCCGGATTGGAAAGGTTGATTTCGTCCGGCAGTACCACATACGACAGATGCTGGGAAATTGCCGCGCTCAGGTAGCCCGACGAGGCATCGAGCTGACCGGATTGCAGTCGCGAAAGCAAGGAAGGTTCGGCAAAGACTTGTTTCGCATTCCGTACTGGACCCAGAATCTTCGCAGCCAGTCCGGGCTGCTTGTAATAGCGCTCCGCCAGTTGCATGGTAAAAATGATGTTGCGTCCCTGGGGATCTACTGCGGGGTCGGTGCGCCCGAAACGCAGGCCGGACGTTTTCAGCACTTCATACCAGGGTTTTCCCCCATCACGCGCTGCTTGCAGGGCTTTGGCGTAGCGACTGCGGTCGCTGTAGGCGATCACCATCTGTGTGCTGGCAACCGGCACGGCTTTGCCCAGCAAACCCGCCTTCTGCAGAATTTCCACCGGTCCGGCGGTGATGGAAACGAAGACATCGGCCCGTTGTTGCCGAGCCGCCAGAAGCCGGGCCAGACCATAGGCTCCGTGCCCCATGCCCTGGAAGGTGCTGTCATGCAGGCTGTCAAACATCGGTCCCAAACCCTTGTCCATCACGGCACCCATCGAACCTGCATACGCTACCGTCAGGGGTGTGGCCGCCGACGCAGTCTCCGGATGACCGATTATCGCTATAGCAAAAACTAATAACGCTATGGGCGCGGAACGCCTAGCCTGCTTTGTCCACATGATTCACTCTCTCTGGGTAATTATTCGGGATCCGAGTCGATGCTGCGACTCAGGCGTTGACCGCGACGATGACGTGTGATGCCTTGATGAGAGCACAGGCGGGTACCCCGGGCCGCAGGCCAAGCTCGCGCACGCTGTCGTTGGTGACGATGGCGGCCATGCGCTTGCCGCCGGGGAGCGTCAGGGTGACTTCGGCGTTGACGGCGCCCTCCTCCACCCTCTCGACCTTCCCGCACAAGCGATTTCGGGCACTGGTCTTAATCCTTTCGCCGGTAGTCAGGACAACCCATGGCGCCTTCACCAGGGCATAGGCAGTCCCGCCCGGCTGAAGCGCAAGATTCTCCACGCTGGCGTTGGTGATGACAGCCACCAACTCGTCTCCCCCGCCGATGTCCAGTACCACCTCGGCGTTAACCGCGCCCAGCGTTACGGACTTGACCTTCCCTGCCAGCTCATTGCGTGCACTCGTACGCATCCCCCCCTCCCGCATCACTTCAAAGAAATGCTCGAAATCTGCAATGCCAATGCCCAATCGGGCCAGGAAATCCTGGAACTGGGCTTCTGCAGCACGGTATACCTCGATCACCCGCAGACCCCGCTCGGTCAATCGGGTGCCGCCCCCGTGGCGTCCCCCGGTCGTACGCTCCACCAGCAGGCCATCGGCGAGGTTGTTCATCCCGTCTACTGCATCCCAGGCCGCCTTGTAACTCATACCCATGTCGCGAGCGGCCTGGCTTATCGAGCCACCGCGGTGGATACACTCCAGTAATTTGATACGGCCGTGCCCGATCGCACTGGAGCCGGGCTGGGTCAGCCAGAAACGACCTTCGGCTTTTAGGGGGCGCGAATTCATGATTCGTTATATAAGCTTTTCTATAGCGCCTGTCCAGCAACGCCGTTGCCCGCTTGGACCGCTTCAACAGCTCGATGGCACGAGGCGCTCAATGGAGGAGACGCGGGGCGCGTCAACCAACCGGAAAGCACGCTCCAGCTCCGAAACATCCCACCCCTGCACTACATCCACCCCATACCGCGCCAAGTGCGACTCCAGTGGCAATAACAATGCGGGCAGGTATTACCGAACGAGGGATTCATTTGCCCCTTGATGCCCTACCCGACGACCAGCGCTCATTGAAGCGGGAGCCGCTCCAGCCCACCGTCATTCATGACTTCGTAATCGGCAGGCATGCCGGGCGCCACCAAACGTACGCGATCGCCGATCAACACGCCTTGGTAGCTGGGTATGTGAAAGGTAAGGCGCACATAGATCCAACGCTCGCGCTCATTTTGTACCGACAACGTGACAGGGTGGCCTGCGGACTCGCGGATCGCTGTCGCCAGAGCCGGCGAAAACCGCGCCTGCTTTTCACCGATATCGCGGGTCGTGCGCATGACGTAGATGCCATGCCAGACACATACCCCCGCGACCAGCAGCAGGACGACTCGCCCCGATCGCGGCATCGGTTTCCATGCCATCACGCAAACCGCTGTGCCGACCGCACCGAAGCCGTAGCCATACCACGTCGCCGCTACGTCCAGAATCAGTACCGGCCCGAGGGCTGCCGTGCCAGCCAGCAGAAACGCCGCCAGATAGCGGGGTCCGGCGCGCCATAACGCCCAAGCCAGCAACAGCCAGAGCAACATGGCCTTGTGGAGATGACTGCCGTGCAAGCCGTGCGCCAGCATGCCGTCACTGCCGAACAGGTTGGTGACCATGGGAAACAGCTGAAACTCGGCCCAGCGCACCGGGATCGACGCCACGCTCCATGCATACAGGTCCGCATGTCCCGATGGCCCATGCAAAATGATCTTGAGCCGAAGCGCCAGGTAAATCATCACCGGCACCATCGCCATCAGCGTTGCAATAGCCCACGGCCGACGTCGACCCGAAAACCACCACGCCAGCGCCAGCAGGGCCGGAATCACTATCGCCGTTTCCTTGGCTAGCAGGGCCAACATCGTCAGTCCCAATACGGCGGCATACGACCACCACAGCCGCACATCCCGCTGCATCAGCAAACCGATCGCCAGACTGCAGCCTACCCAAATCAAATCGGCGAGCGTGCCAACCCAACCGACCGTGAAAAGCGTGTAGGGGCCAAGCGCAAATACCAGACTACCCAGGACGACACTTGCTACATCAAGGCCTGTTCGTCGCAACAACACCGCCAGCATTCCCGTATTCACCGCGCCCGCCAACACCAATACGGCATGAAAGGCGTAGGGATGTTCGAACCATCGCCGCGACAACCAGATCCAGATCGAAAACGTCAGCGGGCGATACTGGAACGCCTGCAGGTTCGCCCACATCCCATTGCAGAAGGCGCACCCTCGATGCTGGTTGGCCAGCACAGCCCACTGCAGCTCGTCGTGGCTGAAATAGCCTGGATTGAAGATCAGCATGCTTTGCACCAGCAAAACACCCAGCACTACCACCACGAACACCAGCCAGTGCGGCTCCCGACGTAAATCCCTCATAAGAAACTCCGGCGTTCCATTGCAAAAATGCTCGACGAGCCAGGGACGGAAACTTTGCCGAAGGTCACGACCTCAAGTCCAGGGATCCTCAAGGCAATGCCCAGGACCGGCCATCACATCGCGCCTCCACCGAAGATCTTCGGTGCTGCACCATGCACGCTCTGCATAGAGCTCATTCCCCGACGGCCTAACGACAGTCGTTACAAGCCCTTCGCCGCCTGCGCCACCGCACGGAACAGCGCACGCCCCTTGCTCATGGTCTCCTCCCACTCGGCGGCGGGGTCGGAGTCGTAGACGATGCCTGCGCCAGCCTGGACGTAAAGACGGCCATCCTGGATCACCGCGGTGCGGATCGCGATCGCGGTGTCGGCATCGCCCCACCAGCCGATCCAGCCGATTGCACCAGCGTAGATGTTGCGCTTGCTCGGCTCCAGCTCCTGGATGATCTCCAGCGCACGAATCTTCGGTGCGCCGCTGAGCGTACCGGCCGGGAACGTCGCCTTGAGCACATCCATGTAGCTCAGCCCGGGTTTGGCGGTACCCTGCACCTCCGACACGATATGCATCACGTGCGAGTAGCGCTCGATCGCGAACGAGTCGCTCACCGCGACGCTGCCAGTCTCGCTGATCCGCCCGATGTCGTTGCGACCAAGATCGATCAGCATCACGTGCTCGGCGCGCTCCTTCGGGTCGGCCAGCAGCTCGGCCTCCAGCGCCTGATCTTCGGCTTCCGTCACCCCCCGCTTGCGTGTGCCGGCGAGCGGGCGCACCACCACCTTGCCGTCCTTCAGTCGCGCCAGGATCTCGGGCGAGGAACCGACGATCTGGGTATCGCCGAGGTCGAAAAAATACATGTACGGCGAGGGATTCATCGCGCGCAGCGCCCGGTAAACATCGACCGGACGCGCATTGAAACCGACGCTCAGCCGCTGCGATGGCACCACCTGGAAAATGTCGCCGGCACGAATATATTCCTTCGCCTGCTCCACCATCGCCTCGAACGCCTCGCGGGTGAACGAGGACTTGAAGTCGCTCTCGTCCAGAGCCACTGACTGTGTCAACTGCGGATACGAGGCACCACCCTGGCGCAGCCGATAGACCAGTGCATCGAGCCTGCGCTGCGCCCGGGCATAGGCCTGGGGTTGCGACGGATCGGCGTGCACGATCAGGTACAGCCGGCCCTTGAGGTTGTCGAATACCGCCACCTCTTCTGCCAGCATCAGCAACACGTCCGGCGTGCCCAGTTCGTCGGCACGATCCCATTGCGCCAGCCGCGGCTCGATGTAGCCGATTGTCTCAAAGCCGAAGTAACCGACCAGGCCGCCGCTGAACGCGGGCAGCTGTGGCAGTCGCGGCACGTCGTACTGCTGGCGCAATTTCTCGATCTCCGCCAGCGGATCGTCGAGATGACGGCGCTCGGTGACCTCGCCCGAGTCCTCCACCTCCAGCTCGTGCCCACGAAGCCGGTATACCCGCTTCGCCGGCAAGCCGATGATCGAATAACGCCCCCAGTTGGCACCGCCCTCCACCGATTCGAGCAGGAAGGTATAGCGGCCATCGGCCAGCTTCAGATACACCGACAACGGTGTATCCAGGTCGGAAAAAACCTCGCGCACCAACGGGATGCGGGTGTGACCCTGAGCTACCAGGGCATCGAATTCGTCACGGGAGATCACGTCGGGAATCCACAAGGCCAAACCAAGGAAGCCGCCATTGTAGGGGAAGCTCGACCTCAACCCCCGAGCCGCTGCCGCGGCATGCCTTTCAGCAACAGGGTGAAGGCGACACCATGGCCGTCGTCGAGATTGCGCGCGGTGGCGATGCCATCGTGACGTTCGGCAACCAGTCGCACCACGTAGAGTCCCAGTCCCAGATGCGGTGCATCGCCCGGCGTCGCCTTGTCGCGCAGGCTGACCAGCGAATCGAACAGACGGCCTTGCATCGCCGCGGGTAGCGCTGGCCCCTGATTGGCCAGCTCGATCGCCGCACCTTCCACCGTGGCGCACAACGACAGCCGCAACCAACCATCGGCCGGCGTGAAGGACAGCGCGTTGTCAAGCAGCTTGTCCAATGCCTGTGCGATCAATTCGGGTACGCAATGCAGCCGCAACGGAAATTCGGGCACCTCGCAATCGAGCCGTCGGGTGCCGACCAGTGCGCGATAAGCCTCGGCACAGCCGCGTACCACCTCGCGCAGATCGACATCCTCCGGTTCGGCCGCGCTGATCGCCCGCTCCATCCGGCTCGATTCGCTCATCGCTCGTACCAAGGTGCCCAACCGTGCCACGCCGTCGCGTGCACGCTCCAGATAGGGTTGTGCATCGGCGGGCATCGCCGCGTGTTCGAGATTGTCCAGCGACGATTTGACGATCGCCAGCGGAGTGTTGAGCTCGTGGGAGAGTTTGGATGCCAACGTGCGCAGGTAGTCGGTGTAGCCATCGACCACCTCGAACAGCCGCTCGAAGCTGCGGGCGAGGTCGCCGATCTCGTCCGGCGCGTCGGTCATCGGGAACCGGTCTTGCCGGAACAGACCATCCAGACGCCCGTCACCGAGCTGCGCGCGTTCGGCGGCATTGCGCAATCGACCCAACCGAAGACTGAGCCGGGTGGCAAAGGCCAGCAGAATCCCGCCGGCGACCAGCAGCACGCCGAAGCTGGTCAGCAGCAAGCCGAACAACGCACGGTTGGCCAGCAACGGCACGGTGCGGCTGGCCTGTTCCAACAGCAGGACGCCGTCGACCTGGCCCGCATGCTTTATCGGCACCGCCGCGGCGAGGACCACGCTGCCGCGCTCTTCACCGTTGCGCCACACGCTGACCGACTTGCCGGTACTGGCCTGGATCACTTCGCGGGTATCCAGTCGCGGCACATCCTGCGACCACAGGTTGGCGTTCTCCAATCGGGTCGCCAACAGCGACCGGTAGATCAGCGAGGCGAACCACCCCGGCTGGCCATGCGCGCCCGGCGCGGTATTCAGCCGGCCACTGCGTGCCAGCAACCAACCCTGCGGCGACAATACCCGTGCCTGCACCCGGTCGGGTACCAGCCTGGCCAGCTCGTCGGAAAGCACGGCCGAATACTGCCGCAGCGGCCGGCTTTCAACGGCCAGCGGGTTGCCGCCCGTGGCAGCGACGTAAGCACCCACACCAAGGGTTCTCAGCGCGTTCCTGTCCGGCAAACGCAGCTCGACACGAAAACCGCTGCCGTTCTCTTGCCATTGCGCGGGCAGCAGGTCCGGCAGGCCACTCACCGGGGGATCGAGCGCCCGTCCCAGTACGCTGCCGGGCGCGGCGCTGGCCAACAGGTAACGCTGTCGCCCCTGGGCATTGCCCAGGCTCAGTATCAGGTGATCGGCAGACAGCGCACTCGGATCGTCGGCATCGGCACGAGTGCGGTGGGTATCGGAGACCTGGGCAAACAGATACAGACCATCGCTGTCCTCGGCCAGCAGCAGCCGACCGCCATGACCCAGCGATTGGCTCCACGGTGTCAAGGGCGCCCAGTCGTCACCGTAGCCATCCACCGTGATCGGATTGGTCGCCTGCTGCACGTACCAGACCTTGCCATCCTGGGGCTTGACGGCACCGGTGACCACCAGGCTGCGTGCCACTGCCCGCGCCGACGCCTGCAGCGCCTGCGCCTGGCCCTCGCGCAGCAAGGTCTCCATCTGTCGCACATACAGCCAGCCGGCCACCGGCAGCGCCAGCGTGCACAGGGCGACCAGCAGAAGCTTGCGACGCAACGTCATGGCATGGTGATCCAGCGAAAAGACAGCGAAGGCAGCTTAATGCGGCCCGCGCCCGGCCGCTGACCCGGGTGTCTTCTGGTAGGTCATGTACAGCGACTTTTTGACCACCTGCCGAAACAGCGCCACAAGCTTTTGCCGCTGCGGGTCATTGGCGGCGATCGTCATCGACCAGCTGTAACGGATGCCGGTGATCTTCCCGGGATCACAGAACACCACGGCGTCATCAACGTGATCGCTACCCTGATACAACATGCCGTGGCAGCGCATCGACGAATTGTCGACGGCAAATGCCTTCACCTTCGCACGCGGGTCTAGGCTCAGGTAATGCTTGCGATCGGCCCGCCATTCGGCGGCCAGCGTCGGCAGCTTGCGCGGCCACACGTTGAGCACCATCACCCGCTCCGGCTTGCCGGTCCAGGTACCCCGATAGATCACCTCGTTCACGCCGATCGCCTTGGCGTAGTGGCAGCAGTCCCCGGTCCAGCCGCCCGGCAGGAGCGTCACGATGGCCCACCCGGGTGCCGCACCATCGGCCTTCCCATAGGCCATTATCGTCTTGTCGCCGGCGGCTGCAGCGGGCTGATCCGCCGCCTGTGCCGACATCCATACCAGCAGCGACACCAGCAGCCACCATCTCCACCGCCTCATGGTTTCCACCGATAGCCGACGCCATGCACGGTCTCGATCGCGTCGAACGCGGGCGCCACCGCGATGAACTTCTTGCGGATACGCTTGATGTGCGAGGTGATGGTGGCATCGTCCACCACCAGCTCGGCTTCGCGCATCAGCTGGTCGCGGTTCTTCACATGACCGGGGAAACGGACCAGCGTATGTACCATCCAGAACTCGGTAACGGTGAGCGGGACTTCCTCACCCTGCCAACTGATTCGCATGCGCTCGGATTCGAGCTTCAACGGACCATGCTCGATCACGGTTTCGCTGGACGCCGGTGCCTTCAGTGACTCGATGCGGCGAAACAGCGCCGCGATGCGGGCAGCAAGCTGGTGCAGGCTGGTGTCCTTGCTGAGGTAATCGTCGGCACCGAGGCGCAAGCCGGAGATCACGTCGAAGTCGGAATCACGCGCGGTGAGGAAGATCAGTGGCAACGTGGCCGACTTGGCTCGCAGCTCGCGGCACAGGTCAAAACCGCCCTCGGGCTCGTCGCCGAGACCGATGTCGATGATCACCAGCTCCGGCAGGCGCATCGCGAAGGCGCTGGAGGCCTCCTGCCGTGAGCCATAGCCGCGGGCGTCATAGCCAAAACGGTTCAACGCCTCGACGTAGTTGGCGCGGATCAACGGTTCGTCTTCGACGATGGCAATGCTGCGGCCCATGGCGCGCTCCTGGTGTGATGCTTGCAGCGTGCTATGTGAACCGCCGGGGCGCAAGCCTCCGCGCACCGCTGCCCGCATTCCGCCACATGCCGGCAACAAGTCGGCCCGATTGCGCCGGCTGCAGCGCCCCGCCGCGGTGTGTCATGCAAGGCAGGCACACCACGTGAGGAATCGATCATGGCAATCCCCGAATCCGGCAAAGCGGATCTCAACGCCGAACTGCGCAGCTTCGAGCCGTTGCGCGTGACGCTGGCGCTGGGCGCCCTGCTGCTGGGCCTGCTTCTCGGCCTGCACTGAGGGAGCCCGCCATGCCGAACATCCAACACGCCTACCGCCTGCATTGCCTTTGCCGGGCGGCGGCCATCGCCCTTGACGACCCCGACCCGGACTGGCAACCCCTGTAACCCGGGGCGACGCATACACCATCATGACCAACCGCCGCTCCCGAAGACTTGATTTTGCCCAGGGGATCGCGGGTTCCGGCGACATCAAAAGTACGCCCTTGTCCAAAGCCAGCTTGAGACATCCTTTCCAACCCTCCGTGGTGGTTCCCTTTCCCCTCCTGGTGAGGGGATTTTTTTATGCGAGCGCCTGGCGAAGCGCCGCCAAGAATATGATCACGACAATTACCTCTCCTCGGGAACCAATTGCCGCCAGGACGGTCGATTAACTGTGATTGGCAGCGTCTCCATTGCCGTGGAACGTGCCCGGTGCGGCAGCCGACCCTCCCCTTGCGGCGGTCGTGCCGGTTCGCCAATCGCTTGATGTAGTCTTGACGTGCTCCGACGACGTTTATCCCGGCGCAGCCCCAAGGGCGCCGGGATTTTTATGTGTGTATTCCGGCCTCCCGCCAGGGCGACACCAAACCCTTTGTGCGCGGCGGCGAGGCTCAGGCGATGGCCTGGCGCATGGCGGCGATCTCAGCACGGTAGTCCTTGGCGTGGAAGATCGCCGAACCGGCAACAAAGGTATCGGCACCGGCGCCGGCAATGGCGCCGATATTGTCCGCGGTGACACCACCGTCCACTTCCAGCCGGATCGCCCGACCGCTGTCGTCTATCCGCTGGCGTGCCTGACGCAGCTTTTCCAGCGTCCCCGGAATGAATTTCTGTCCACCGAACCCAGGGTTGACCGACATGATCAGGATCAGGTCGAGCTTGTCCATCACGTAATCGAGGTGGTCCAGCGGCGTGGCCGGATTGAACACCAGCCCGGCCTGGCAGCCCGACTCCTTGATCAACCCCAGGGTGCGGTCGATATGCTCGCTGGCCTCCGGATGAAAGCTGATCAGGCTGGCACCGGCCCTGGCGAAATCCGGCACGATGCGGTCCACCGGCTTGATCATCAAGTGCACGTCGATCGGCGCGCTGATGCCGTAGTCGCGCAGCGACTTGAGCACCATCGGCCCTATCGTGAGGTTGGGTACGTAATGGTTGTCCATCACGTCGAAATGCACCCAGTCCGCACCCGCCGCCAGCGCGGCAGCAGTATCGTCGCCTAGTCGGGCAAAGTCGGCAGCAAGAATGGACGGGGCGATGATCGGGGCTTGCTTGGGCATGGTATGGCCTGGCTGTAAGGCGGTATCTGGGTGTAGGAGCGCACCCTGTGCGCGATGCCTTTGCGGCGTCAAGAGCATTCGCGCACAGGGTGCGCTCCTACACGCATGGGAATCTCTGCGGGATCTAATCTACGATTATTTGAACCCGCGCGCTTCCTTGATGCGATCGTAGGCGGCGTTGATTTCGCTGGCACGCGCCTCGGCGCGCCTGCGCATGTCTTCGGGCAGGTCGCCGAGGCGATCGGGATGATGTTCGGAGATCAGCTTTCGGTAGGCGCGCTTGACCGCCCGCTCATCGGCACTGCGCTCGATACCGAGCACGATATACGGATCCGGCCCCTGTACCGTGCGCTGCGGCGGCACATAGTTCCCGCTCGAACCGTAACCTCGACCATAACCACGCTGACCGGCTCCCCCAGCATTCCACGCGTAACCTTTCATCGCCAGCAGCGCCATCAGCTCCACGTCGCTGACGCGCAGGGCGAAGGCGAGCTGACGCAGGATCGCCATCTTTTCCGGTGGCGGATTGCCTTCGGCCAGCACGGTTTCAATCACCACGTCCAATACCGGAAACGCGTGATCGCGCCGCATGCCCATCCAGTTGCGCAGCTCGGTGATGGTGCGGGTGACGTCGAACTCCGGCTGCTTGCCGGCATTGAACGCGGCCACCGCCTGCTTGCGCTTCTCGGTATCGAGCTTCATCCGCGACATCATGCGTTCGGCCACCGCGATCTCGGCCTCCGACACCCGGCCATCGGATTTCGCCACTGCACCCAGCAGGGTAAACAGCGGGCCGACAAAGCCACCCGCTTCCGGGGTCGCCTGTCGACGCCGGCTGTGCCGCAGGTTGTCGAAGATGAAACCGAGGATCGCACCGGCAATCGCCCCGGGGCCATGCCCGATGAGCAGCCCGAAAAACGCGAACCACAAGGTATAGGAGAGACTCATCGCTGCGCCTGCGGCTGCGGCGATTGCGCGCTGTACCAGCGGGCCAGCGCATCCAGCTCGGCAGCGCTGAGCGGGCCGATCGCGGCGCGCATCACCGGCGCCGCACGACGACCATCCCGGTATTGCTTGAGCGCCTGGCGGAGGTAATCCAGATTCTGGCCGGCCAGGTTCGGCACCCCCGGCATGCTGGCGTGACCGGTCGCGCCGTGACAGGCCGCACACAGGCCAAGCCGGTTCGGCCGCAGCGGCGGTGTGTTCTGGCTCCGGGCAACGCCGGGGCTGGCGGCGATCAGGCACAGGATCGCGGTCGATAGGATTCGCATGCGGCAGATAGTGGGGCTGAAGATCGTCAATTCTAGCAGTCTGCCTGAAATCCCCCACAGCCCGTTTCCGGCCAGGCGGCCGCAGCAGCTAGAATGACGCGTTCATCCTGCTCGCGGAACCATGCTCGTGCCTACCACTCTGCCGCAATCGAACCTGCCCGGACTGGAACTGATTCACCGCGGCAAAGTGCGCGATGTCTACGCGTTACCCGGTGAGCGGCTGCTGATGGTGGCTACCGACCGACTGTCGGCTTTCGACGTGGTGCTGCCCAATCCGATCCCCGGCAAGGGCGAGATGCTGACGCAGATCTCCAATTTCTGGTTCGCCCGGACGGCGCACCTGCTGCCGAACCACCTGCTCGATGTGCCGCTGACGGAGGTCTTGCCGGCCGGCACCGATCTGGCGCTGTATGAAAAGCGCGCCGTGGTGACGCGGCGCCTGAAGCCGGTGCCGGTCGAGGCGATCGCCCGCGGTTACCTGATCGGTTCGGGCTGGAAGGACTACCAGGCGACCGGCTCGCTGTGCGGCATCGCCCTGCCCGCGGGCCTGCAACAGGCGCAGCAGCTACCGACACCGATCTTCACGCCATCGACCAAGGCCGCGGTCGGTGACCACGACGAAAATGTCAGTTACGACGCGGTGGTTGCCGCCATCGGCAGCGAGCTGACTGGCAAGGTGCGCGATGCGACACTCGCGATCTACCAGTGGGCTGCCACCTATGCCGCCGAGCGCGGCATCATCATCGCCGACACCAAGTTCGAGTTCGGCACCGACGCCGAGGGCACGCTATACGTGATGGACGAGATGCTGACTCCCGACTCCTCGCGCTTCTGGCCGGCCGAGCACTACCGTGTCGGCATCAGCCCGCCCAGCTATGACAAGCAGTTCGTGCGCGACTGGCTGGAAACACAGGACTGGAACAAGACCGCACCCGGCCCGGTGATCCCGGCGCCGATCATTGCCGCTACCGCCGCCAAATATGCCGAGGCGCTGGAACGTCTGGCCGGTATCCAGCTCGACTGATGCGGCTCAACCGGGAGTAGTGCCATGCGCACGATGCAGAGCTGGCTCGATGGCTACAGCGCCGACCATCAGAACCCGACCAACCAGGTGTTGCACTGGATCTGCGTACCGCTGATCGTGTGGAGTGTGATCGCTCTGCTGTGGACCGTCCCGGTCCCAGCCAGCCTGTTTCGTCCCGGCACCTGGGCGGTAGGCGTGATGGTGCTGGCGTTCTACTGGTACTGGAAACACGCCCAACGACTGGCGCTGGGTTTGCTGGTGGCGTTTGCGCTGCTGGGCCTGCTCACCAACCTGCTGTTCGTTCAGCTCGGCGCGCCGTCGTTGCGCAGGTGGGCAATCGGCATTTTCGTCGTCGCCTGGATCGGCCAGTTCATCGGGCATCAATTCGAGGGGCGGCGGCCGAGCTTTCTCACCGACCTCTCCTATCTGCTGATCGGGCCGGCCTGGCTGATGGCCAAGCTGTTGCGGAAGCTGGGCTTTCACAACCTCGCATGACCAGCTTGCTTACCCTACTCAGCAGTCTGCTCTGGTGGGTGCTGTACAGCTCTATCTTCGCGCTGTTTTTCGCCTTGATCGCGTGGCCGGTACTGCGTTGGGCCGAACGCGGCAACGTGGTCTTCAACCGCGTCTACCTGGCCTGCCTGGCGTGGAACCTTGTCGGCATGCTACTGATCGTCGGTGTCGCGGCGTTCGAGGGCCATCTGGACCCGCCCTATGGCGCGCTGCTGCGCTCCGGTCTGTTGCGCTGGACCCTGGTGCTGGACATGCTGATCGGCAGTCTGCTGCTGTGGCGGCTGATTCCCCGCATCGACGCGCACCGCATCCGCCTCGGCAGCGCGTGCATGGCGGTAGCGATGATCATGGCGATCAGTTTTGGCGTGGCTACCAGCCTGGCCAGCGTGTCTGGCTCGACATCGCCACTGCGCTCCACCACTCAATGAAAATCACGCGAGCGGCTGTCCAGCGCGCCCAGCAGTGCACTCATGTCGGCGAGCCGATCGGCGATCAGGTGACTGACCCCGTCCACGCTTTCCCACTGTCCTTCCACGCCGAGCAGGCGGGCCTCCAGGTACACACGCCGCTGACGCTCGGCGACATGCCGCCAGACCACCACGTTGATGAAGCCGTGCTCGTCTTCCATGGTGATGAAGGTGACCCCGCTGGCGGTCTGCGGCTGCTGGCGCTGGGTGACCAGGCCGGCCGCCCGTACCCGGCTCTGGTGCGGCTGGCTACGGAGCTTGCGTGAATCCGTATAGCGCGCTGCGCGCAGTCGTGGACGGATCAGTTGCAGCGGATGCGGCCCCAGACTGAGGCCGGTGCGCGCATAGTCGGCCCGCAGGTTTTCTGCGGTCGTGGGTGAGGGCAAAACGATCGCTTGCTCGGCCGGACTGGCGCGACCGAACAACGGCAGTTGCGGCTCGACGCCCGCCACCGCCCACTTCGCCCGATGGCGATGACCGGCCAATCCGCGTAGTGCGCCCGCCTCGGCCAGCAACGTCTGCTGGCGCCGGTCGATGCCGGTACGCGTGCACAGGTCGACCAAGTCGGTGAACTCGCGCGCGGCACGCGCCGATGCCAGCCGCTCAGCCACCTCCTGGCGAAAACCGCGCACCTGGCGCAGGCCAAGCCGCAGCGCGGGCTGGCCGCGACCGCGCGGGTCATCCTCCAGCGTGCAGTCCCAGTCGCTGTGGCGCACATCCACCGGGCGCACCGCGATGCCGTGGCGCTGTGCATCCTGGACGATCTGGCTCGGGCCGTAGAAACCCATCGGCTGGGCATTCAACAGCGCGCAGGCAAACGCCGCCGGCTCGTGGCATTTCAGCCAGCAACTGGCGTAGACGATGCCGGCAAAACTCGCCGCATGGCTTTCGGGAAAGCCGTAGCTGCCGAAGCCCTTGATCTGCTCGAACAGTCGCGCGGCGAACTCGGCGGTATAACCGCGTTCGAGCATGCCGCGCATGATCCGCTCGCGATGCTTTTCCATACCGCCATGACGTTTCCACGCCGCCATCGCCCGGCGCAATTGATCAGCCTCGCCCGGCGTATAGCCGGCCGCCACGATCGCCAGCTTCATCACCTGCTCCTGGAACAACGGCACGCCGAGCGTGCGTTCGAACACCGCCTTGAGATCCTCCGACGGATAGTCCACCACCTCCTCGCCGCGACGCCGGCGCAGGTACGGATGCACCATGTCGCCCTGGATCGGGCCGGGCCGCACGATCGCCACCTGGATCACCAGGTCGTAGAAACTCGCCGGCCGATGCCGCGGCAGCATCGCCATCTGCGCCCGGCTCTCGATCTGGAACACGCCGAGGGTGTCGGCTTTCTGGATCATCCGGTAGGTGGCCGGGTCCTCGTGCGGCAAGGTGGCCAGGGTGTAATCCTGACCGCGATGGGCGCGCAGAAGATCCAGACACTTGCGCACGCAGCTGAGCATGCCCAGCGCCAGGCAATCGACCTTGAGCAGCTTCATCGTGTCCAGATCGTCCTTGTCCCACTGGATGATGGTGCGATCGGGCATCGCCGCGTTCTCGACCGGCACCAGCTCGCTCAGCGGCGCATCGCTGATCACGAAGCCGCCCACGTGCTGCGACAAGTGTCGGGGCATGTCGAGCAGCTCGGCGGTGAGTTTCAGCACCCGGCGCAGCACTGCGCTGTGCGGGTCGAAGCCATGTTCGCGCAACCGTTCATCGAGGCTGGTCACGCCATCCCACCAGGCGAAGATGCCGCTCAGCTGGTCCACCTGCTCGGGCGGCAAGCCCAGCGCCTTGGCCACATCACGCACCGCGCTCTTGCCGCGATAGCAGATCACCGTGGCTGCCAGCGCGGCGCGCTCACGGCCGTACTTTGCGTAGATGTACTGGATCACCTGCTCGCGTCGCTCATGCTCGAAATCCACGTCGATGTCGGGCGGTTCGTTGCGCTCCTTGCTGATGAAGCGTTCGACCAGCAAATTCATCCGCGTCGGGTCTACCTCGGTGATGCCGAGTGCGAAACACACCGCGGAGTTGGCCGCCGAGCCGCGGCCCTGGCAGAGGATCTTCTCGCTGCGCGCGTAGCGCACGATGTCGTGCACCGTGAGGAAATATGACTCGTAGTGCAGTTCCTCGATCAGGTCTAGTTCGTGTTCGATCTGCGCGCGGACTTTTTCCGTCGCCCCGTCCGGCCAGCGCCAGCGCATGCCGTGCTCGGTGAGCTGGCGCAGCCAGCTGATCGCGCTGTGCCCTGCCGGCACCAGTTCGCGGGGATAGCTATATTCCAGCTGGTCGAGGCTGAACTGGCAGCGTGCGGCGATCGCCACGCTCTCCTGCAGCAAGGCAGCGGGATAGATCGCCGCCAGCGCCTCGCGCCGGCGCAGGTGGCGCTCGCCGTTGCGGAAGATCAGCGCGCCGGCCTCGGCGATCGGCAGCCGATGGCGGATCGCGGTCAAGGTGTTCTGCAGCGCCAGCCGGCGCCGCACATGCATGTGCACATCGCCGGCGGCGACCAGGGGTAGATCGAGACTGGCCGCCAGTATCTTCAGCTCGCGCAGGCGCCGCGCATCGTCGGCACCGTGGTGCAATTCCACCGCCAGCCACACGCGATCACCGAAGGTCGCACGCATCCAGCGCCCGTGCGCGGGGTCGGGCTGACGCTCGGGCAGCCACAAGGCGAGCGTGCCCGGCAGGCCATCCGCCAGATCGGCGCAGCGCAGTCGATAGGTGCCCTTGGCCGCTGCACGCCGACCCCGTGTGATGAGATTGCACAACGCGGTGTAGCCCTGCTTCGTCGCGCACAACAGTACCAGTTTCGGCCCATCCTCCAGCTGCAATTCGGCACCTACGATCAGTTTCACGCCGGTCTCGCGCGAGGCTTCCAGCGCACGCACGATACCGGCCAGCGAGCATTCGTCGGTGATCGCCAACGCGCTGTAACCGCAGTTTCTGGCACGCTCGAACAGCTCGCGCGCGCTGGACGCCCCGCGCCCGAACGAGAACGCCGACAGGCAATGCAGCTCGGCATACGCATTCATGCGAACCAGCCCTGCAACATCCAGCCGGCCTGCTCGCCCGGCGCGCAGAACGCCCATGCGCGCTGGCCCTGCGCGGTCTCGACCACGTAGTAATCGCGGCACACTTCGCCACCATCCCACCAGCCGGTTTCCAGCCGCTCGGGGCCGGACAGGATGCGCGGCGCCATCCCGCGCAGCGGAATCGGCCGCTCCAGCAGCCAGGTCGGTCGTGGCGACGGTTCCTGCCCACCGTCGTCACGCGCCGCGATGCGCTGGGCCCGCTCAGGTCGCGGGTCGGTGGTGCTGCCCAGTTGATACACGGCACGGTCGCCGAGGCGCGCACGCAGGCGCTCGCGCAGCTGCTCGATCGGCAAGGCATTCGCCGGGCGCTCGTCAAACAGGTCGCGACCGGCCGGCACGAACGGTGGCAACTCGCGCGCCAGCAGACGCAGGGCAAGTACCGGCGCGGACAGTTGCACCGGCTCCAGCCGTCCGCGCGCCAGCTCAAACAATAGGCCGGCGTCACGCTCCGGCACCAGCAGGCCGACCGCCACGTCGGTGACACTGTCGCGATGTTCCAGTCGCAGCAGGAAGCGCTGCACGCCACCGTCGCGACCGGCCAGGTAGGCGGCCAGATCGGCCGTCATGCGGCGCAACGGAAACACCAGCGCGGCGAGGTTCTCCACCTCATGCGACAACTCGACACGCAGGTCGAAGCTGTCCGGCGGACGAAAGCTATCCAGACCGGCCGGGGTCTCGCCGGTCAGGCGGTCCAGCGCCAGCAGCAGCTCGGTACCGAAGCGTCGGCGCAAGCCATCGCGCGGCAGCCGCAGCAATTGACCGAGACTGCGGATGCCCATGCCCGGCAATGCAGTGGCAGCCGCGGCCGGCAGGCGGCTCTTGTGCAGCGGCACGTGCTGCAACGCGCGGCCCAGCGCCTCCGTCGTCAGCACCGCCTGGCCGTCGTCGACGCCAGCCAGCACATACGCCGCCTGCGCGGTAGGTGCGACGCTGATTCGATGACGAAAGCCCAGCGCGGTGAAATCCGCACGCAGCAGGCTTTCCAGTCGTGGCCATGGGCCAAACAGACCCATGCTGCGGCTCACCTCCAGCACGATCGCATGCGGCAACAGGCTCACCTCGGAGCTGTAGCGATACGCTACCGCAGCAAGAAACTGCTGCCAGCGATCCACCGCGCCGGGCTCGTACGGCAAGGCCTCGAAGCTGGCCAGCAAGGCTTGTGCGGCAGTCAGCCGCTGCCCCACGCGCAGGCCGGCTTCACGCGCGGCGGCGTTGACCGCTAGGATGCTGCGCGCCTGCGCCGCACCGGCCACCAGCACCAGTGGGTCGGCCGTGGGCCGCCGACGGAGGACTCCATCCAGCGCCAGTTGCGGCAGCAATACACAGGCCCACAACATGTCCGCCGGCCATCAATGCAGGGCAGCGAGCGCGAGCGGCACCGGCTGCGCCGGCACCGCACCACCACGGCATTTGCGTACCCAGACCTGGGCCCGCGGCGCAGCTTCCAGCTCCAGTCGCAGCGCCGCCGGCGAGGCATTCGCCAGATGCCGGCGATCGCGAAACGCAAACGCCAGCGCCCGGCCGCTGTCGGCCGCCACCTGCAGACGGCGCAGCGCACGGTCATCCGCCTGCTGCGGCCACGCCAGCACCGCCGCGCAACTGCCCGAGCGCAGGCATTGCTCGGTCGCCCACAGCACCTCGCGTGCCGCCGCGGTGACAATCTCGACCCGGCGCATGTCCACGCCGTGCTGGCGCCAGCCGGCCACGCACGGCGCATACGGCGGTGCCACCAGCACCACCGGGCGCGTCCCCCGGCTGAGCCGCGCCAGCGTGGGCAGCACCAGTTGCAGCTCGCCCACGCCATCCAGCGGCAGCAGAATTTCCGACAGCGCAGCCTCGGGCCAGCCGCCGCTGGGCAGCAAGGCATCCAGCGCGGCCCAGCCAGTCGGCTGTTCGCCCGTCGACCGTTCACCATGGGAACCCGGCGCGGCGCGACCGCGCCAGACCTGTTGCGCGTCGAGCAAGGTGGACAAGGCCACCACCGCGCTCATCAGCTGCCCCTCAGCAGGCCGGCAAACAGGCCTTCGATGGCGAAATCCTCGGTCGGGTCCGGATCGATCGGCTGATAACCCGGGCTATTCGGCAGCAGGCGGATCACCTCGCCCTGCCAGTGCAGCCGCTTGATCGTGAAGCGATCACCGTCGACCCTTGCGACCACCACCTGACCATGCCGCGCCACCGGCGTGGCATGCACGCCGACCAGATCCTGATCGAGGATGCCTTCGTCACGCATCGAGTCGCCGACCACCCGCACCAGATAGTCCGGCGGCAGCCGGAACAGCCAGCGCGACACCCGCAGCGTGCGCTCGATCCGCGCCTCGGAAAACAGCGGCTCGCCGGCGGCGATCCGACCCACCAGCGGCAACTCCATGGTGTCCGCATCCAGCGCATCGGCCGTGGTCACCAGCCGGATTCCGCGCGAACGGTTCGGCTCGATCAGCAACCGCCCCTTGGCCTCCAGCGAGCGCACGTGCTTCAGCACCGCGCTGACATTCGCCAGCCCCATCGCCTGGCCGATCTCCTCCAGCGTCGGCGCCTGCCCGGTCTGCTCCAGCCGGCCCCGGATAAAGTCGAGGATGTTCGATTGGCGGCTAGTCAGTTGCAGGCTCATGGTCGCTATATTTTCACCTTTTATGGTGAAAATAAAGAAAAACATGGCGCTGCCCTGAAATCCGCCTCAGGGCAACGCCAACCGGCCTGAGCGCGTCGACCTACTCGCTGCTCGGCAACGCGGCGATCGCCCTGCTCGCATAGGCCAGCAGCGGCCGGATCGCCGCCACCGAACTCGCGAGCGGAAGCCCAGGCCCCAACGCGCACAGGCATTCATGAACGCGATCGCACAGACGCTGGCGCCGTATCTGAATCAGCCGGGACCCGACATAACTTCCTCCGTCCCCTCTTATCCACCTGTCACGGCTACACTGGGGTCGACAAGCGCTGCCGCATCGCGGCACCTATCCTCTCGCGAGGCCTGGACGATGTTACTTGACGCACTGCACGGACAAAAAGACGCCATTCATGCCGCATGCCGCCAATTCGGTGCACGTCGCATCCGTGTGTTCGGCTCAGTCGCGCGCGGCGAGGAACGGCCAGATAGCGACATCGATTTTCTGGTGGATTTCCCACCTGGATACGACCTGTTCGGTCAGCGCATGCCATTGGCCGAGCGTCTGGCGCAAATTACAGGCCGACGGCTGGATCTGATCCCGGAACACGAACTTAACCCTCACCTGCGCGACGCCGTGCTGAAGGAAGCGGTCGAGTTGTGAGCAAGGATTGGCGGGTCTACGCGCAACATGTTCTCGCCGCCATCGAGAAGATTCGACGTATCGAGCAGCGCGGCGACCTGACAAGAGACGAGGTGCTCTACGACGCCAGCTTGCGCAACCTGCAGACCTTGTCCGAGGCGACCCAACGCCTGCCCGACGAACTCAAAAATGCTTACCCGGAAATTCCGTGGCAACAGATCGGTGGATTTCGCAATATTCTCGTGCATAACTATCTGGGTGACATCGACGCGCAAACGATCGCCACGGTAGTGAAACACTACCTGCCGCCGCTCGATGTCGCCGTCAGACACATGCTCGCCCACTGACTGAGACACTCCACCTGCCAAGCAGCAGAAGCAGCAGGGTCAGGTCTTGTTTTGCCACATCTCAGGTACGCGCGATTCGACTGACCGTGGCGTAGTGCAGCCCGAAATGCTCGCCGATGGCCCTCAGGGTATAGGTACCGCTGGCGTAAGCGTCGCGGATGGCGCCATCACGGTCGTCCGCAGCACACTCATATTGCGCCAGCGATTTCTTTACGCGCTGCTTCCGAGGCACTTCCCGTGAGGGTGCCCTGACGCGTGCTGCCATTCGCTGCGCAAATGCGTCATCACCGAGAAACAGTTGCTGCCGGCTCTTTGGCAACGACACCCCGGTCCCCTCCGCCACAAAGCGCGCGAATGCCCGCCGCGCCACGCCTCGATCTTCCGAAAACAACGCCAGCGTCCCGGCCCCTGCCAGCGTGTCTGGCGCCGCCACCTTTCCCATCACGGCCCGATAGGCTGCTCCACGGCCAGTCAGCCGCCGCCTCGCAAAGCCGTGCTCGCACGGGATTGAGCATGATGTAGCGCGACAGCTCCAGCAAGTAGCTGTCCTGGTCGACCAAGATTGCCTTGTAGCGGCCTTGCAGCACATGGCCGACCCAGCCGTGAAGCCGATTGAACGCCTGCGTGTAGACACCGTTCACCTCGCGCATGCCGCGGCTGCAGGGTTTCGACCAGCAAGTGGTAGTGGTTGTCCATCAGGCAATACGCCCACACACCCCACTGGAAGCGCGCAGCCACCCGCGACAGGCCCGCACGAAAGGCCTCTCGATCCACGTCAGCCAGGAAGATCGCCGCTCGCGCATCGCCTCGCGCTATCACGTGATACAGCGCACCGGCAAACTCAATGCGTAGGGGACGAGACATCGTCGGAGATTAGGTTAGGTCATGTGACAAAACAAGACCCGGCCCTATTGCTCACAAGGTGTTGATTTGGCAGCATAATTCGTGGTGAAACCTCAGAACCTGACCCTGAGGTTTTGCGCTGTTGAATCCACCGACCACATTGGCGTGCGACCCGTTAAGCTTTTCATCCTCAATCACCCGTCGTATTGACATGATAGATGGTCTCTTCCAATGGCTGATCAGGCTCCGCTGCACTGGATAAGATTCTTTTACTTATATTTTTTCCATCGAAGTTAATTTTTATAATGTAGCTCTCTGACGCATCACCACCAAGAAGCGTGAGAACTGAATGACCACCTCTCGTGCGAATTTCAGCGCTATTTAAATCTGCCAAATCACAAAATAGGGAACGCGGCACAAACAATGCCACCCCACCAACTGTAATGCTCAGACGATCGACGATGCTGCACGGATACTTACTGTATGTACAGTTTGAGTCGACGACGACGGGCATTCCATCGCTTGGTTTACCAATCTGCACTTCATGCGTTTTGATCTTTATCCTAATACTAGAATCGCCATGGTTCTCGAGGACAATCGCTTCACCCTGCGGCGCTACTGTAACGAATGATTTCTCGGCACATGCATATCCGGTCGCCAGCATCAGGCCAAGGCAAGTTAATAGACTGGTCTTAAGTTTCATGGGTCGACTTCTAATATGTGATCATTGCTTTGACCAATTTGATTCCGCATCGATCTAGTCATGATAGGGCAGCCATTCGAAGAGTCCCTATGATCATTCGCATGTGGCCCATGAATTAGAAAACCGGCCCGGCCAAACATCTGATTGGATGGTGAAGGGGTTAACCTCATAGACATGATCAAATTCTTGCCGTTGTGCGTACGGTTGTTTTGCTGTGGCCCAATCGTATACGTCCCTCGTGGAAGAGGGCCCTCCATAGGAACGTTTTGCATGCTTGGATTGTTTACTCCTGGACCGTGGCCCGCGTAACTTTGGCCGATAATGTTCCCATGATCGTCACGGACTTGGCCTGTAGACTGCGAAATATGCCAGTTGAGACCAAGTAGATCGATGTAATCGAGTGGATCGCCACCGACATAGGCATACGTGCTGATGCCCCCGGCAAGCCCGATCGGATCACTCTGCAAATACCGCCCCGTCGCCGGCTCGTAGTTGCGGAACATGTTGTAGTTGGTGTTCGATTCCGCATCGTAATACTGCCCCGGATAGCGCAGGTTGAGCACGTAGCCCGTGGTCGAGGTGGGTTGCTGCTCGCCGAACGGGTTGCCCTGGTACGCCCACGACCAGAGTAGTGTACCGCTGCCGTCCGTCACCGCTCGCGGCGCGACGAGCGGGCCGGCGGTGATGTAGTTGACGGTGCTGGTGGTGACGCTGCCACTGATGGTGTTGTCGATCACCGCTACCGGCAGATTGCCCAGCCACACATAGTCGCGGTTGGTCGCGCCGTATTCGCCAATCAGCTGGCTGGCCTCGTTGTAGGCGTAGCGCTCGGTGCTGGACTGCTGGAATTTGCCCAGAAAAAAAATCTTGTTGATATGCGTAACGGCGTGCGGGTTCAGGTGGCTATTCTTGCCAATCAGCCGGCCAAGCGCAGCGCTGACAGGGGCTCCCACCGTTGAGGTCGAACCGGTGATCTTGCCGATGCGCTGGCCTGCCGCATTGTAGAGATAGGTACCCGCCGTGACACCGTTGCGCTGAACCACAGCCAGACGATTGCGCCCGTCGTAGCTGAAGCCGAACGTCTCGCCACCCATCACGCGGTAATCCCCCCGCCAGTTAGCTGACGCCAGAAGTGGAATTTTCTCGTAATCTTTCCCGAGGAGGTTCCATGAAGAAATCCCGATTCACCGACAGCCAGATCCTGGCCGTACTCAAGCAAGGCGAGGCCGGCACACCCGTG
>JASBTI010000030.1 GCA_030148505.1 Rhodanobacter sp. | reverse complement strand
TGCAATACTTTGGTGGCGTGCATGGTGCGATCTCCTCTGGCTTCGTAACCCGTGAGGAATGACCGCATCATGCGCGCACTGTTCCTTCAGTCAGCACGCAAGGTGTTGATTGATCGAGGAGATTTGTGGGGAAACCTCAGGACTTGCGTCCGGTTTTTTTATTCATGAGTCCGCGTGATCCGGACTTACTCCCTGGCGTCCGAGGGTCGTTCGCGGTGATCTGCATGATCCTTTGAGGCATCGCCACCGGGTGAGGCGGGTTCTGCCGGGGTAGCCGTCACCGAGGGTGATTTGGGGGTCAACAAATCCCCCTGCTTGGGTAGCACCACAGCGGCGTCCGCAGGAGCTGTCTGCGGACGGGCGTCTGCACGATAGCTTACGTCAGGAAGCGATTTGTCTTCCTCACGCGGGGCGACCTCACGCGGCGCGACGGGAGGCCTTGTCGGTGCCTGCGTGGTGGCAGGTGCTGACTCGGGTGCCGTGTCAGCCTTGTCCGCCATCGTGGGTTTCGCGACGACCGTCGCCGCGGCTGCCACCGGTTGTGTGGTGGTCGTCAGGACGGCTTCACTGGCGGTGGCCGTCGCTGCCGTTTTGGGCACGGTATCGGTATTGGTGGCTATGGCCGGCTTGCTTGAGGGCTGGGCTGGCACTGCGGATGACGGTGCCACGGGTGGATTCGCTGTCGCAGCGTCCGCTGTGTCGGCGGTGGTTGCCGCGGACGGATCGGGTATCGGTGGCAAGGTCGGCAGGTTGAAAGCTGCCGTGGTGACGGGTGCCGTCGGGCGAACGGTCGACGCCGTCGGCGCGTGACGATCCTCTGTCGTGGAGGCCTCGGGAACCGGATTCGCTGGAACCTGCTTTTCCGGGGATGCTGGAGCCGGAGCAGGCGACTGTGCAGCGGGCGAGGAGCTGTCGACTGCGGTGGCAGGAGCCTGGCTGGCGGCTACCGCGATGGCCGGGCCGGCGACACCTGCCGTTTCGCCTTGAGCCGATGCTTTCGACTTTGCCTTTTTGCCCTCGGAATCATCGCGATCCTCGTCATCCAAGGCCTCCGCCTGCGCAGATTCTGTCGCCGTGCTGTTGTCGGGCGTACCGCCATCCTGGCGACGACGACGGCGACCACCGCGACGGCCACGGCGTCGACGCGTAGCGTTGCCGTCGGCGTCGAGGGTGCTTTCAGTGGCGGGTGCCGCGGTCGCTTCCTCGACCATTGGCGTGAGCAGCTCGGCCTCTTTGGCGGCGTCATTCAGTGCTGGTGTTGTCGCACGCTCAGTATTGCCGTTGCGTGATGGCCGTTCCGCCTTCGCCATGGGGGCGTTCTGGGTGCGCTCCGGACGTGTGCCGCTTTCGCTTGCGGCGGCCTTGGGCTGGCGATCGGATTTGCTTGGCTGCTGTTTCTGGCGCGGTTGGGTTTCGTTGTTGCGCTGACGACTGTTGCGAGCCTGTTGCTGTGCCGTGGATTTCGCAGAATTCTGCTGTGTGGACTCGCGACGTGGCTGACGGGTTGAACCCGTTCCTGCCGAAGCGCCACGACTACTCCGACCGGAGCGCTCTTCCTGGCGATTGTCACGCGTGCCCTGGTTGCTTGCGTCACGTCGGGGTGACGGTTTGCCGGCAACCGGCTCGGCATCTTTGCGGAACCAGGCAAGCAGTCGCGCAAGCAGGCCTTCCTGGGAGCGGGATCGGCTTGGTGCGGCCGCCGCTCGTGGGCGGGGCGCTGGTGTTGGCATGACCACGGCCGTGCTTTCTTCGCGAATCGGGGCGGGGCTTGCGGGCACGACACCGCTGACGGCGGGTTGCTCGCTACTGCCCAGGGTTTGGCCCATCTTCGGCAGTTCGGCGGTTTCCACGGTGGTCAGGCGCTCATAGCTGGGCTTGCTGTGCTCACCCATGTCCGCTTCACGAATGCGCTGGATCTCGATATGCGGGGTCTCGAGTTTTTCGTCGGCGACGATCATCACGTGCGTCTTGTGGCGCATCTCGATCTCGACCACGCTGGCGCGTTTCTCGTTGAGCAGGAAGTTGACGACGCTGGCGGGTGCCTGCACCAGCACCTGGCCGGTGTTGTCCTTCATCGCATGCTCTTCGATCAGGCGCAGGGTCGACAGTGACAGCGATTCAACGCCGCGGATATGGCCATGGCCTTCGCAGCGTGGGCAGACGATCTGGGTGGCTTCACCGAGACTCGGTCGCAGTCGCTGGCGCGACATTTCGAGCAGGCCGAAACGCGAGATGCGACCGATTTGCACACGGGCACGATCGAGCTTCAGCGCATCCTTCAGACGATCTTCCACTTCACGCTGATGTTTCGGACTGTCCATGTCGATGAAATCGATCACGATCAGGCCGCCGGCATCGCGGATGCGCGCCTGCCTGGCAACTTCAACGGCGGCTTCGCAATTGGTGTTGAACGCGGTCTCCTCGATGTCGCTGCCCTTGGTGGCCTTGGATGAGTTGACGTCGATCGCAGTCAGCGCTTCGGTCTGGTCGATCACGATCGAGCCACCCGATGGCAGGCGTACCTGGCGATCGAACGCGCTCTCGATCTGCGTCTCGATCTGGTAGCGGGTGAACAGCGGCGTGTCGTCCTTGTACAGCTTGAGCTTGCGCAGCGCGTTCGGCATCACCTGTTGCATGAAGTCACGCGCGTCGTTGAACAGCGGCTCGTCGTCGATCAGGATCTCGCCGATGTCGCTGCGCAGGTAGTCGCGCAGGGCACGAATGAACAATTTCGATTCCTGGTAGATCAGGAACGGCGCCTTCTGTTTGCCGGCGGCCTCAGAAATCGATTTCCACAGCTGCAGCAGGTAATCCAGATCCCACTGCAGTTCTTCGGCATCGCGGCCGAGGCCGGCGGTGCGCACGATCAGGCCGACCTCGTCGGGTACGGTGACGTGATCCAGTGCTTCCTTCAGCGCCTGCCGGTCTTCACCCTCAATGCGGCGGGATACACCACCGGCCTTCGGGTTGTTCGGCATCAGCACCATGTAGCGGCCGGCCAGGCTGATGAAGGTGGTGAGGGCGGCACCCTTGTTGCCGCGCTCTTCTTTCTCCACCTGCACGACCACTTCCTGGCCTTCCTTGAGCAGTTCGCGGATGCCCGACTTGTGATGGTCGAGGCCCGGTGTGAAGTACTCGCGGGAAATTTCCTTTAGCGGCAGGAAACCGTGACGCTCAGCACCGTATTCGACGAAGCAGGCTTCCAGCGATGCCTCGACACGGGTGATGCGGCCTTTGTAGATGTTGGACTTTTTCTGTTCCCGCGAAGGGATCTCAATGTCCAGGTCGTACAGGTTTTGGCCATCGACAATGGCCACACGCAACTCTTCACGCTGAGTTGCGTTGATCAACATACGTTTCATGGTGGTAATCCTCGGCTTGGCCGCGCGTCGCGAGTCACGGTGGCGCCACAATGGCGGCCTGCCGGGAATCGCGCCGCTGCGGTTAAGCGGCAAAAAAAACGGCACCGTTACCGGTGTCGGGGATGATTCGGTCAGCCGCGCCAGCTGCCCCGATACCGCATGGCATCGGACAAACAGCTTCCCAAACCGTTACGATGAAAGGGAGCCGCGACCGGCTGCCAAAGGCAACCGGCGCAATCCTCGCCGACGTTTCGGGCGGGCATTCCACCCTATCCAGACTTCAATGGGCAGAATCAAGCGCTTGGCGAGTATCCTATTACAGCAGGTTTTTTTCAATGCAGACGGCAACTTCCCCCGACGTACCTCATGGCGTACGTCAAGTCGCGATTGGTCCGGAACGCGATGGCCAACGGATCGACAACGCCTTGGTGACGCTATTGAAGGGTGTGCCCAAGAGCATGATTTATCGGTTGTTGCGCACCGGCCAGGTGCGCGTCAATGGCAAGCGCGCCAAGCCGGACACCCGTCTCGCTGACGGTGATACGTTGCGCATTCCGCCAGTGCGGGTGGCTGAGCGCCCCGAGGGACGGGCGCCGCGAGACGGTCAGGTCGCCGAAGTCGCCGAGGCGATCATTTTCGAGGACAAGCACTTTCTGGTCATCGACAAGCCCGCCGGCGTGGCCAGCCACGGCGGCAGTGGCGTGAGTCATGGTGCGATCGAGCTGCTGCGCGCAGCGCGGCCCCAGGACCACCTGGAGCTGGCACATCGGCTGGATCGCGACACCAGCGGCGTGCTGGTGTTCGCCAAGACCCGCGCCGGCCTCACCGGTCTGCAGGCCGAGATCCGCGCCGGCACGGTGACCAAGCAGTATCTGTGTCTGATGCTCGGACACCCGTCCAAGGCCAAGTTTGACGTCAACGCGCCACTGCTCAAATCCGTGATGCAGGGCGGCGAACGGATGGTGCGGGTGGCCGACAACGGCAAGCCCTCGCTGACTTTCTTCCGTGAAATGGAGCAATACCCCGGTGCCCGTCTGATGCAGGCTATCCTCGGCACCGGCCGCACCCATCAGATCCGCGTGCACGCGGCGCATATCGGTCACCCGCTGGCGGGCGATCCGAAATACGGCGACAAGGAAATGAACAAGCGTTTTCGGGAGATGGGGCTGAGCCGGATGTTCCTGCATGCCTCGCACATGAGTTTCGAGCTCGAGGATCGCGGGTACAGTTTTTCCACGCCGCTGCCGGATGACCTGAAAGACTTTCTCGACGTGCTTGCCGTCAAAGGCAAGCGGCTGGTTTATTCACGGGACAAGTCGCGTACCGACTTCTGATCAGCGCGCCAGCAAGGCCTCGACCCGTGCCGCGCAAATGAAGTCATTCAGCGACAGGCCTCCCACGTCGTGGGTCGACCATAACACTTGGCAATGGCCATAGCCGGCTTCGAGATCGGGGTGGTGGTCTTCCTGGTTGGCCATGAAGCCCAGCGCATTGATGAAGCCCAGGGTGTGATGAAAATCCTTGAAGCGGAAATCCTTGACGATCGCCTTGTCGCCGTCGTGCAGTTGCCAGCCCGGCAGGCGCTGCAGCAGTTCCGCCACCTGCGCAGAATTGAGCGCGTTCTCCGGCCCTTTGCGGGGCTGGCAATGCTGGGTCGACAGGTCGTTGGTGTTCATGCGGTGCTCCGTGGACTGACAGTACAGGGCGTAAAGCGTCGAAGTTGCGTGCGCAAAAGTCAAAACGTGCATGGAATTTAAAACAGGACTAAAATGGTGCTGTTTCGCTGGCGCGATGCGTTGGCACCCGGCAAGTGATAGTGGAGCAGGCATGATCGAGATTTCCGAACGCGCGCAGCAGCATTTCCTGCGCCTTCTTTCCCAGCAGGGCGGTGACGACCTGGGTATCCGCTTGCGGGTTACCGCGCCAGGCACCCCGTCAGCCAACTGCGAGCTGGAGTTCTGCGAGCCCGTGGACCTTTCCGGTGAGGAGTGGACCATCGAGTGCAGCGGCTTCGATTTCCACGTCGAGGGCAACAGTGCCAGTTGGCTGGAGGGTGCCAGTGTCGATTTCGAGCCGAGTGCCACCGGTGGGCAGCTCAACATCCGTGCTCCCAAAATCAAGGGCGAGATACCCGGTGCGGAAGCGGGATTGATCGAGCGCGTGCGCTATGTCCTCGATGCCGAGATCAACCCCCAGCTTGCTTCGCATGGGGGGCGGGTCAGCTTGCTGGAGATCGATGCCGCTGGCGCGGTGCTGCTGCAATTTGGCGGTGGCTGCCATGGCTGTGGCATGGTCGACGTGACGCTCAAGCAAGGCGTGGAGAAAACCTTGCGTGAACGCGTGCCCGAGATCACCGCGGTACGCGACGCCACCGATCATGCCGGTGGCGAAAAGCCTTATTACCGCAAGGCGGAAGGGGAGTCGGCCATCCACTGAGCCACGTCAACGACAGCAGGCCGATCGCGTGTTGTCGGCCATCGGCTTTTGGTCGAGGCGCCGGACTTGTTGGCGGCCTTATTTGTCGCCCTGGATATGGCCTTGCAAGGTATCAAGCTTGCCGGGCAGGCTGGAGAAGTAAGCCGAGATGTCCTCGATGTCCTGATTCGACAAGGTAGCGACCATACCCTTCATGATCGGGTTGTCGCGTTTTCCGTCCTTGTACTCGTGCAATGCCTGCTGCAGGTAGAGATTGTACTGACCGGCAAGACGTGGATATTGCGGAACCACGGCATTGCCATCGGCTCCGTGACAGGCAAAACAGGTGCCTGCCTTCTGTTTGCCGTGTTCGATATTGCCATTGGCCAGAAGCGACGTTGAGGCGAACGCCAGCATGGCGCCGAATGAAAGCAGGGTGAGTGCACGTTTCATGCGCAAATCCTTGGTGGCTACTTGGCGAGGCTGGAAAGGTAGGCGGCGATGTTCTTGATGTCCGTATCGGACAGGCTCTGTGCCTGAGCATCCATGGTTGGATGCTTGCGGTTGCCACTCTGGTAGCCGTGCAGGGCGTCGATGATGTACTGCTCGTTCTGCCCGGCGATCTTCGGTACCGGATATTGCGGATAGGCATTGGTGTACCCCGGGACGCCGTGGCAACCAGCGCAGGTGTAGACCAGTGCGCGCCCTGCGGCCTTGTCGCCCTCGGCGTGGGCACTGGCGGTGGCGAAGAAAGCGGTAGCTGCGGCCAAGCCGAGCAATTGCAGTCGAGTCATCGAGTTATTCCACGAGTCGGCGGTACATAAGGATATGCAAGCTTAGGAGTATAGAGGTTGCTTCAGCGTGCAAACAACACCGACTCAACTGTATTCGAACTCTCGCGTCGGAAGGCTATGGTCAGGATGCGTCGATTCGTCGCAGCAGCCATATTGGGTTCAATGAACATCCGCCGGATGAACGCCAGATGGGCGCCCACGCTAAACGGCATTGATGATGTGGCTCTCCACCCCATATACTGGTTCGGCCACATCAGTTTCCCCGGGGGTGTTCTGGCTTCGACGGGGGTAGTGAGATGGCTTGGTGCATGTCGAGGGGGCAGCTTTCCTCGTTAATCCAGCAGCAAACTCATAGTTGCCAACGACGACAACTACGCTCTCGCCGCTTAAGGCGTAAGCCCCGAACCCACTTGTGCTCGTGCTTGTCGGTGTAGGGTCATTATCACGGGATCGCCGAAGACTGCCGCCTGGCGGTACTAGGTTAAATCAATCAGGCTGGTTCTGCGGTGCGCTTCGCACATCGTGCTTGTCGCGGAACGAGATCGAACGGTGAGCTAAACATGTAGATCCGGGCATTGAACGCTTTCGGACGCGGGTTCGACTCCCGCCACCTCCACCAAGTACAGGCCCCTGATTTTTCAGGGGCCTTTTGGTTTTTCGGAGACCGATTCAGTTGGCGCGGTTGTGTGAGCGCATGGTGCGTTGCTTTTCGAGCTGCCAGTCGCGCTGCTTTTCCGTATCGCGCTTGTCGTGCTCCTGCTTGCCTCGGGCCAGGCCGATCTCGACTTTGACGCGGCTGTTTTTCCAGTACATCGCCGTCGGTACCAAGGTATAGCCCTTGCGTTCGACCGCACCGATCAGCTGATCGATCTCCTTGCGGTGCAAAAGCAGCTTGCGGGTGCGCCGGTTGTCGGCGATCACGTGCGTGGAGGCACTGATCAGAGGAGGAATTGAAGCGCCGAAGAGAAAGATCTCGCTATTCTTCACGATCGCGTAACTGTCGCCGAAGTTGATCCGGCCGGCGCGCAACGACTTCAACTCCCAGCCTTGCAGGGCAATCCCGGCTTCAAAGCGCTGGTCGATGTGATATTCAAAGCGTGCGCGTTTGTTCAGGGCGATGGTGCTGCCGGCGTCACTTTTCTTGTCCTTGGTTTTGGCCATGTCGGTTAAACTCGGGCCTCGTTGCCCTGATACCGGCTTTGCCGTTGAGGGCAGAGCCATGCGTTATTGTGAAGAGGCAGCCGTGATCGAAATTCGTCGCAGCGCTCTGGTGAGGTATTCGCCGGCGCAGATGTTCGACCTCGTCAATGAAGTTGAAGCATACCCAAAGCGCTTCTCCTGGTGTGTCGGCGTCAGTGTGCTCGAACGTGGACAAGATGTGCTGGTGGCACGGCTCGATCTCAAGTTCGCCGGGTTTCGCCAGAGTTTCACCACGCGCAATGCGCTGGAACGGCCCACACGTCTGCATATGACTCTGGTCGATGGCCCCTTTCGCAGTCTCGATGGCGTGTGGACCTTCAGCGCGCTCGGTGATGCGGGTTGCAAGGTCGCGTTTGCGCTCGACTTTGAATATGCGGGACGTCTTGGTGGTGGGGCGGTCAAACTGGGCTTTCAGGGACTGGCGGGCCGCATGGTCGATGATTTCTGTCGTGAGGCTGATCGCGTTTATGGTTGAGCGGACGATCAAGGTGGAAGTGGTTTGTGCCGCACCCGGGAAACAGGTTTGCCGGGAAGTCGTTGTGGCGGAGGGTTGTACAGCAAGACAGGCCGTCGCGGCCTCCGGCATTCTGCCCCTGTTTCCCGCCATGACGTTCGACGCCATGCGGCTAGGCATCCATTCACGGCGTGTGGTACCCGAGCAATGTCTCGCCGAGGGCGACCGAGTGGAGATCTACCGTCCGCTGGTGCTGGATCCCATGGCGGCACGTCGCCGGCGCGCTGACGGCAAGTGATCCGGTCGGATCCGGCGCGGAGGCGAGATCACGGTTCGATCATTGCCCCTTGGTGTCACCGCCCAGGCCGCCATCCTTCTTGGTCGTATCAGGCCCGCTGCTCTTGTCGCCCTTGGTATCATTGACCGGATAGCCAGCCTGGTATTTCTTGCCTTCCTTGACCAGTTGCTGGGTATCCTGCGCGAAGAAGTCGCCTTCCGTGCGCACTAGCGTATCGTTGTTGAAGGTGAGAGTGAGGGTGCGAATCTTGATCGGTCCCCCGCGATGCGATTGGGTGGAAACATAGTCCCATCGGCTGTGGTTGAACGGTGTGCGAACCGAAGGGGTGCCCATCAATACCAGCACCTGGCGCTTGGTCAGGCCGGGTTTCAGCTGGTCGACCATGGTCTTGTTGAGCAGATTGCCCTGCTGTACGTCGGGTGTGTAGACGATGTGGCAACCGGCGATAGAAAGCGCCAGTGTGGTGAAAATCAGCAGGGTGATCAGCTTTTGCATGCGTCTTGCGTCCGGATCGTGAAGGTGTCGGATGATACACTAACGGCTTGGTCGCACCGTGTGCGGGGAGTGGTTATGGAACAGGAAACCAAAGAGCTGCGCCGAGCTGGACTCAAGGTGACCCACCCGCGGATGCGGATCTTGCAGATCTTTGACGAGGAAGGGGTTCAACATCTCACTGCGGAAGATGTTTACAAGAATCTGCTTGCGCATCAGGAAGACATCGGCTTGGCGACGGTATACCGCGTGCTGACCCAGTTCGAGGCGGCGGGAATCATAGTCAAGCACCATTTCGAAGGTGGTCAGGCGGTCTACGAACTCGATCGTGGCAAGCATCACGATCACATGATCGATGTGGACAGCGGAAAAGTGATCGAGTTCGTCAGCGACGAGATCGAGCGGCTACAGCATGAAATTGCCGCGCGGCATGGCTATGTGATCGAGGATCACAGTCTCGTGTTGTATGTGCGCCCGAAACACGTGGACCGTTGATATCCCCTCTGCTTGCCTCCGCCACCATGGGGAGGCGAGGCTCGCTGGAGGCGCTAGCTCGTGGGGTGGGTCCATGCGTCGGGCACGGGCGGCAGCAAACGGACACGTATAAATAAAAAAAGCCGCGGGGAGGACTCCTGTCCGCCCGCGGCTGCTCCGCTACCGTATTCATGGCGAGTGGGCATACGCCGATTCACTTGTCAGGTAGCGGCAAGACGGCTTCCTGCCGTCCCTTCAGGGTAACCGTCCCCACGGTTGACCCTGACCACCGCCTTGCAACGGTGGCTCCCCCACATCGTTGACAGCATCCTAACGAAGCCTTCACCTTTCGGCTATCGGAAAAATTCCTAGTTCCTGCGCTGCGTTTCAGTCAAGGGGTTGCTGCTTCGCAGCAAAATGCGTAGGTGCACGCCTGGCTGGTCGGTGCGCAGGCGAAACTGGCCCCCAAGCGAGGTCACCCGGTCGCGCATGCCTTGCAAGCCCCTGCCACCGCGCGGCAGGGGTTGCGGTAGACCGACGCCGTCATCACGCAGGTCGAGCATGGCCAGTCTTGTCCCCTGGTGTTCCCCGATTCGCAGGCGCAATCTGAAGGTGCTGGCTTTGGCATGCTTGACCGCGTTGGTCGCCGCCTCCTGGGCGAGCCGATAGACCGCGGTGCGCGTATCGTCGTCAAGCAGGCGGGGATCGCCATGCAGCTCTGCAACGTATTTCATCCCCGCAACGTCCAGCAGCTCTCTGATCGGACCTTCATCGATGGCGCGGAACAGGCCGAATTCATCGAGCACGGCCGGTCTGAGATCGTCCAGCAGACGGTGCAGGGCAGTACGCATGCGCGTCAGGATGGTATTGATCGAGCTGCTGATGTCGTCCATGCCCGCCTGTCGCAACCTTGTTTGAGCAAGTTTTACGTGGGTTTGGATCGCGGTGATGTTCTGACCTAATTCGTCATGCAACTCGGCGGCAAGGTATCGACGCTGGTTTTCCTCCGCATGCAGATTGCCACGGGCAGCATCGCGCAATTGATGGGCGAGCTGATCCAGGCGTCGATTGACCGCACCCAGATAGACATTCTGTTCCGCAACCCGGGTGCTGCTTCGCCGCAACGCATCGGTAGCCGAACCGAGCATGATGGCACCGGTTCCGGCAACGGCAAGGAACAGGTACGCCGAGGCGGATGACGGAACATGGCCCACGTGCCGGTCCACGAGCGTGATGCCAAGACTGGATATGATCATGGCCAGGCTGGCGCCCCGCCAGCCGTGGCGAAAGGCAAAAAACAGAACTGGAGCCAATGACAGGACGCGGGCAAATTGCGGCAGAGGTTCGGTCTGGATGGATAGCGCCACCAGAATGGCCATCGCGGGCAGCATGACCAGAACACCATCCTTCAGCAGGCTGCGCAGCGCCCTGCGCTCCACGCCGGTGCGCAGCAACATGATCATCAGCGGCACCATCAACAGGATGCCCAGGTAATGACTGAGCAAGTCGCGGCCGAGTACCTCAATCATCTGGGCGGAGGGAATCGGCATGTGCGCGAGGGTCAGCAGCGTGGCATCCGTGACGGCGGTAGCGGTCACGATCGTTATCACCGAGATCAGTAGACGAATCACATCCTGCGGGCTGTTCAGGCTGACGTGCAGGCGAAAATGCCGCAGCAGCCAGAGCCCTGTCGCGACGACCAGGGGACCGGATACTTCACCAATGAGAAAAGTATCCCAATCGTTCACTTGCTCATGCAGCAGGTGGATGCCGGTCGCCGCGGCGAGCTCCACACCAAGAATCCAGCCCCAGTAGCGTGTCGGAGTGAGCAACAGCGCACCGAAACGCAGTCCATAGGGCAATATCCAATAGGGCTGAACGGTCAGGCCAAGTCCAAGCCACAGCACCAGATAACTGGCGCCGAGCAACGGACCGGAGTCGGGTATGAAACGCGATTTCAGATGCATCGCTGGATGGTACCTGCGTGTTCAGTCGTCGCCAGATGGTACGGCGTCCGATGATTCGGGGGCGAGGAATCAGCATAAATGGCCGATCTCTGTGTAAAGTAGGGCGATGTGCAGCATTGTTCTGGTCGATGACCACGCCATTGTTCGTGAGGGGTTCAAACGGCTGATCGAGCTCGAGCATGACCTCGACGTCGTGGCCGAGTGCCGCAGCGCCGATGACGCGGTGGAAGCGGTGAGCCACTGGTGCCCGAATCTGGTGGCGCTGGATCTTTCACTGCCCGATGGCAGCGGCCTGCCGTTGATCGAACATCTGCTCAGCGTATCCCCCGAGACACGGATTGTGGTCTTGAGCATGCATGATGGGGAGCCTTATGTATCCGAAGCCTTGCGTCGGGGCGCCAGTGGATATGTCAGCAAGGGCGTGGCACCGGAAGAGTTGGTGGCGGGGCTTCGTGCGGTGATGCATGGGGAGTGTTTTCTCAGTTCTGATTTGCGCCGTCGTCGTTCCGAACGACCGAGCACCACGCTGGATCCGATCAACCGCCTCACCGCTCGCGAACGCGAAGTGTTCTTGCTGCTGGCAGGCGGACGCACGCCAAAGCAGGTTGCGGCGGAACTGGGTATCGGCCAGAAAACCATCTATATCCATCGCGCCAGTCTGATGGGCAAGCTCGGTGCCGGCTCCGAGCTCGACCTTTACCGCATGGCCAGTGAGCGGGGGTTGCTGTCAGCCAGCAACTGAGTTCAAAGACGTTGCCGCTGAGGGGCTTACGCGGTCTGCGCCCGCTCCAGCATCTGTTTGGCATGTGCACGCGTTTCACGGGTGATCTCGACGCCCCCGAGCATACGCGCCAGTTCGTCACGTCGCCCCTTGGCGTCAAGTTTGTCGATACGTGTGTGGGTGGAGTCGGCGTCGCTGTATTTGGTAACGCATAGGTGCGCGTGCCCTTGCGCTGCGACCTGGGGCAGGTGGGTCACGCACAATACCTGGCAGCGGCTGCCCAGTTGCCGGAGTTTCTGTCCGACGACTTCGGCCACCGCACCGCCGATGCCGGCATCCACTTCGTCGAAGATCATGCTGCCTACGCTGTCGGCACCCAGGGTAGCCACCTCGATAGCCAGACTGATACGCGCCAACTCACCGCCTGACGCCACCTTGCGCAGGGGTCTCAAGGGCTGGCCGGGGTTGGTGCTGACCAACAATTCGCAACGCTCGTTGCCTTGTGGGTCGGGTTGGTCGTTGTCGGTAGATGTCAGTTCGATGCTGAGCTGACCACCGGCCATACCCAGCTCCGTCATCAAAGTCGTCACTTCCTTGCCCAGCCGGCGGGCGGCAGCGGCCCGCGCCTGGCTCAATTGGGCGGCATCGACGGTGTAGGCTTGCTGCAGGCGGGCGTGTTCAATGCCGAGTTTTTCAAGGGCCTCGCCGGCACCTTCGAGTTCGGCCAGCTGGTGACGCAGCTGCTCAAGCTTGGTGTGCAATTGATCGACCGGCAGGCGGTGGCGACGTGACAATTCATGCAGCTTGGCCAGGTGGTCGTCCACCTCCGCATAGCGCTCCGGGTCGAGGTCGACATCCTGAGCGTAGCGCCCCAGTCCGTCGGCAGCCTCACCCAGTTGGATTGTGGCGTTGTCCAGCAGTTCGAGATGCGGTGTCAGGTTACCGTCGAGGGCAACCAGCTTCGCCAGCTCGGTGTGGGCACGACCGAGTAATCGTCGCAGCGCAAATTCGCTGTCCCCATCGAGCAGATCGACGACGCCCGCAGCGCCCTCGACCAATCGCCCGGCGTTGGCCAGGCGCCGGTGGGCGGATTCCAGCTCCAGCAGATCGGCAGGCTCCAGTACCCACTTGGCCAGCTCTTCGCACTCGTGGCGCAGCAGTTCGACTTGATGTTCCCGATCATCCCCGCCGGAGATCCTCTGGATGCGGATGCCCAGCTCCCGCCATTGACGCGCGGCTTCGCGGACCTTGAACAATAACGGTTGGTGGCCGGCATAGCTGTCGAGCAAATTCAGCTGATGAGTGCGTGACAGCAACGCCTGATGCTCGTGTTGACCATGAATTTCGACAAGTTGCGAGGCAAGTTCGCCAAGTTGACGCGCATTGGCGGGGCGACCATTGATCCAGGCTCGGGAGCTCCCTTCGGCACGGATGACGCGGCGAAGCTGGCAGCTGCCATCGTCATCCAGATCTTCTTTCTGCAGCCATTCCTGCGCCCCGGGCAATTCGCGCAGATCGAATTCTGCGGCCAATTCGGCGCGATCGCTGCCGGCACGTACCATCCCGCTGTCGGCACGGCCCCCGGCAAGCAGCATCAAGGCATCGACCAGCAGCGACTTGCCGGCGCCGGTTTCCCCGCTGACCACGGTCAGCCCGGGGCCAAAAGCGATTTCGGCCGCCTCGACGACAGCGAATTGACGGACGTAAAGCGAAGTGAGCATGGCCGGTCGGAGTCCTGGAGTCGTGGAATTGTAGCGTCAGGCTGGCACCACAAAACATGCCATCCACTTGCAAGCTGGTCGCGCAGACCTTATTTCTATGGCGTCTCACGGATTGCCACGACGCATGACAAATTCTCACGGCCACGACCTGGATGCTCGCACGCGACGCTTGCTGCGGACGTTGATCGCCCAGTATCTGGTGGACGGAGAGCCGGTGGGTTCGCGCACACTGTCGCGATCCTCGGGCCTGGATGTGAGTCCGGCAACGATCCGCAACATCATGGCGGATCTTGAGGATGCTGGTTTGGTGTCTTCTCCGCATACGTCCGCGGGCCGTGTACCGACCCCACGCGGGCTACGCTTGTTTGTCGACAGTCTGATCGAGCTTCAACCGTTGCCGCCGGATGAGATGGTGCGCTTGCAGCGCGAGCTGCCGTCCGAACCTACCGGCAGCACCATAGACCTGCTTGGCAATGTTTCCAGTCTGCTTTCCGCAATGACCCGCTTTGCCGGAGTGGTTACGGTGCCGCGCCAAGCGGATTTTCCGCTGCGCCATATCGACTTCGTGTCACTGCCTGAGGCCCGGGTGCTGGTAATCCTGGTGTTCACCGACAATCAGGTGCAGAACCGCATCGTGCAGTTGGACAAGGCGCTGGACAGCCAGGAGCTGGAGCAGGCGGCGAACTATCTCAACAGCCACTTTGCTGGGCTACGGGTGGACGATATTCGCGCCCATTTGCTGGTTGAGCTGCGCGAGGCGGGCAGTGAACTCAATCGACTGCTGGCCAGCACGGTGGAGTTGGCAACGGCGTCATTCGCGCCGCAGACCGGTGGCAACGACGTGCTGGTCAGCGGTCAGACCAACCTCATGGCCTACTCGGAGCTGGCCAATTTACAGCGGCTTCGCGAATTATTCGATGCATTCCAGCAGAAAAATGAGCTGCTGCAATTGATGGAAGTATGTGCCCGTGCTCCCGGCGTCCGGCTCTTCATCGGCGAAGAATCGGGCTTTACGGCATTGGATGGTTGCAGTGTTGTCACCGCAAGCTACGGGGCCCAAGGGCGGGTGCTGGGGGCGGTAGGTGTGATCGGCCCGACTCGAATGGCTTACGAAAGGGTGATTCCGGTGGTTCAGGCCGCGGCCGGATTACTCAGCGACGCCTTGAATCGCGCCGTCACGACCCTATAACCGCAGCGGGACGCGGGGTTTTCCGCGCACATTTGGCCGGCCGGCATCCTCGCGGGCCACGGATTTTCGTTTGGAGTGACACATGCAAAACAACGATCCTCAGTCTCACGACGAGGTTGCGGGGCAGCCGCCCTCGGATGAGCTCTCGACGAGTGAACTGGACAGCCTGCATACTCGAGTGGCCGAGCTGGAGGCCAGCAACGCTGAGTTGCGGGAAACCGTCCTGCGCGAGCATGCGGAGCTGGAAAACCAGCGCCGCCGCCTGCACCGCGATCTCGAGCAGGCGCGCCGCTTTGCCAATGAGAAGTTGCTGAACGAACTGCTTCCTGTCTATGACGGCCTGGAGAGCGGCCTGGCGGTGGAGGGCGGAGATATCGGCGCGATGCGCGAGGGCATCAAGCTGACCCTGAAGTCGTTGTTGAAAGTGGCCGAGAACCACGGCATGTCACAGATCGATCCACTCGGCCAACCGCTTGATCCGGAGCGCCATCACGCCGTGAGCATGGTGGCGGCACCGGATGCGGCGCCGGGCACGGTAATCAGCGTATTGCAGAAAGGCTATGTGCTGAACGATCGCCTGCTGCGACCGGCGCTCGTTGCGGTGGCAAGTGACTGATTGACCGCGCTGCCGGCAAGACCCTTGGTAACACACGCCGGTCAGCGCTAAGGAAATCGCATCCGGGGACCCTTCGGCATTGAATCGCAGAAGCTGGCCCCCCATCTGGAAAACAGTCGCGGCCGTGGAGCCGCAAAAAGATTCGGAGCATACACATGGGCAAGATCATCGGTATCGACCTGGGCACCACCAACTCCTGCGTGTCCGTGATGGACGGCAGCAGCGCAAAGGTCATCGAGAATTCGGAAGGCGACCGCACCACGCCATCCATCGTCGCCTTCAACAAGGATGGCGAAGTACTGGTGGGTGCCTCGGCCAAGCGCCAGAGCGTGACCAACCCTAAGAACACCTTTTACGCGGTGAAGCGCTTGATCGGGCGCAAGTTCACTGATCCCGAAGTGCAGAAAGATCTGCATATCGTGCCCTACGCCATCGTGGCACACGAGAACGGCGACGCCTGGGTGGAGACTTCCGACGGCAAGAAGATGGCGCCGCAGGAGATCGCTGCCAAGGTGCTGATGAAAATGAAAAAGACCGCCGAGGACTACCTTGGCGAGACGATCACCGAGGCGGTGATCACGGTGCCGGCCTACTTCAACGACAGCCAGCGCCAGGCGACCAAGGACGCCGGCAAGATCGCCGGCCTCGATGTCAAGCGCATCATCAACGAGCCGACCGCGGCGGCGTTGGCCTATGGCATGGACAAGAAGGGCGGGGACCGCAAGATCGCGGTGTACGACCTCGGCGGCGGCACGTTTGACGTCTCGATCATCGAAATCGCCGAAGTCGACGGCGAGAAACAGTTTGAGGTATTGGCCACCAATGGCGATACGTTCCTCGGTGGCGAAGATTTCGATATGCGCGTCATTGACTACCTGGTCGATGAATTCAACAAGGAGCAGGGCATCGATCTGCGTAAGGATCCGCTCGCGCTGCAGCGCCTGAAGGACGCCGCCGAGCGCGCCAAGATCGAACTCTCGTCCAATCATCAGACCGACGTGAACCTGCCGTACGTGACGGCCGACGCGTCCGGTCCGAAGCATCTGAATATCAAGCTGACCCGCGCCAAGCTGGAATCGCTGGTGGAAGAGCTGATCAAGCGGACCATCGAGCCGTGCCGTACGGCGTTGAATGACGCCGGGCTGCGTGTGGCCGACATCGACGACGTGATCCTCGTCGGTGGCCAGACGCGCATGCCCAAGGTGCAGGAATCGGTGAAGGACTTCTTCGGCAAGGAGCCGCGCAAGGACGTCAACCCGGACGAGGCGGTTGCCGTCGGTGCGGCGATTCAGGGTGGCGTGTTGGGCGGCTCGGTCAAGGACGTGCTGCTGCTGGACGTAACCCCGTTGTCGCTCGGTATCGAGACGATGGGCGGTGTGATGACCAAGCTGATCGAGAAGAACACCACGGTGCCAACCAAGGCGGCGCAGACGTTCTCCACCGCCGACGACAATCAAACCGCTGTGACCGTGCACGTACTGCAGGGTGAACGCGAGCGCGCCAGCGCGAACAAGTCGCTTGGCAAGTTCGACTTGCAGGGCATTGATCCGGCGCCACGCGGCATGCCGCAGATCGAGGTCACCTTCGACATCGACGCGAACGGTATCCTGCACGTGTCGGCCAAGGACAAGAAGACCGGCAAAGAGCAGAAAATCGAGATCAAGGCCGGTTCAGGCCTGTCCGAGGACGAAATCCAGCGCATGGTCGCCGATGCCGAGGCGAACAAGGAAGAGGATCGCAAGTTCCACGAACTGGTCGCCGTTCGCAACAAGGCCGATCAGTTGGTGCACTCCACCCGCGGGGCGTTGAAGGAGCACGGCGGCAAGATTCCGGCCGACCAGCTCAGCAACATCGAAGGTGCATTGTCCGATCTGGAAAAGGTCAAGGACGGTGACGACAAGGCGGCTATCGAGGCAAAATCCGAGAAGCTTGAGCAGGCAGCCCAAGCGCTGCAGGCAGCGGCCCAGGGTGGAGGCGCCTCCGCCGAGGCTGATGCGCAGGCAGCGCCTGGGGGTGGCTCCGCGCAGCCGGACGATGTCGTCGATGCCGAATTCACTGAAGTGAAAGACGACAAGAAGTAAGTCGCCGCCGCTATCGGCGTGGCCGATCTGCCAGCCCGCGCCGGGGAGGTTCCTGGTGCGGGCTGTCTGCTGAATGCGGGTTATGGAATCACTAGCCTCAGATGAGGCGCGACAAGAGTGTGGATGCATGAATGAGCAAGCGTGACTACTACGAAGTGCTGGGCGTGGATCGCCATGTCAGCGAAGCCGAGTTGAAAAAGTCGTTTCGCCGGCTTGCGATGAAATACCACCCGGACCGATGCCCGGATGATCCGGCCGCGCAGGAGAAATTCAAGGAGGCCAAGGAGGCCTACGAAGTCCTCGCCGACGCACAAAAAAGGGCGATGTACGATCAGCATGGCCATGCCGCCTTCGAACATGGCATGGGCGGGCGTGGCGGTGGCGCAGGCTTTGGGGATGTCGGCGATATTTTCGGCGATATTTTCGGCGATATCTTCGGCCGCAGTGGGGCGGGCCGGGGCCGTCAGCGTCGTGGTGCCGACTTGCGCTACATCATCGAACTCGACCTCGAAGAGGCCGTATTCGGGGTAAGCCGCCAGATCGAGATACCGACCCAGGTCGGTTGCCATCATTGCAAGGGAACCGGCTCCGAAGACGGCAAGGTCAGCAAATGCAAGACCTGTCATGGTCACGGGCAGGTACGCATGCAAAACGGCATTTTTTCGATTCAGCAGGCCTGCCCCCATTGCGGCGGCAGTGGCCAGGCGATCGAGAGGCCGTGCAGGAAATGCCATGGCGAAGGCCGGCTCGAGGAGACCCGGACATTGTCGGTGCAGATTCCCGCAGGCGTGGACAACGGGGACCGCATCCGCCTCAGCGGCCAGGGGGAGGCGGGTCCGTCAGGTTCGCCGTCAGGTGATCTGTATGTGGAAGTTCACGTGCGTGAACATGCGATCTTTCGGCGCGAAGGCAATGACCTGCACTGCGAGTTGCCGATCCGCTTTTCGCAGGCGGCACTTGGTGCCGAACTGCGGGTACCCACGCTGGAGGGCGAGGTACCGATCAATATTCCTCCCGAAACCCAGACCGGTGCCCAGTTCCGTCTCCGTGGCCGCGGTGTGAAGTCGGTGCGCAACAGCCGTTATGGTGACCTGATCTGTCGGGTAGTTCTTGAAACCCCGGTACACCTGACCCGGCAGCAACGTGAGTTGCTGGAGTCACTGGAGGCGACATTCGACGGCGCTGATGCCGACAAGCACACGCCGCGTGCCAAGGGATGGGTCGACGGGGTGAAGCAGTTCTGGTCCAAGGTCACGGCATGAACACGTCCGTGCAACCCGAGACATCCGGCAATGCTGGCGCCATCGTGAGAGCGACGCGATGAGCCGCCCGGTTCGCCTGGCCATCAACGGCGCCTCTGGCCGCATGGGCCAGGCCTTGCTGGGGCTTTTGAAGGAGGATCCGGCCTTTCGGCTCGACTATGCCGTCGTCGCTCCCGGGTCGGAATCCGACGGGGCGTCGGTATTCCCCGGGCCGAGCGATGCCTTGCGCTATGCGCATGACTGGTCGCAAGCGCCCGCCCTGGATGTTGTCGTCGACTTCAGCGGACCGGAAGCGTTGGCGGCGGCGCTCGATTATTGCTTGGCCAACGGTACCGCGCTGGTAACCGGAACCACCGGTATCGACAGCGCATTGGAGGCGAGGCTGGAGGGTGCCTGCGAGCACATTGCCGTATTGCGGGCTGCGAACTTCAGCCTTGGCGTGACGATGTTGACGCGCCTGTTACGCGAGGCTGCAGCAGCTTTCCCCGCGTGGGATCTGGAGATCGTCGAGGCCCATCATGGCCACAAGCAGGATGCACCTTCCGGCACGGCATTGGCGTTGGGGCACGCGGCTGCGGCGGCGCGAAACATCGATCTGGCGACGGCGGCGGTGTATAGCCGCGAGGGTCGCCCCGGGGAACGCGTGGATGGCAGCATCGGTTTCGCGGTCGTGCGTGGTGGCGATATCGTCGGTGAACACCACGCCTTGTTGATCGGAAAGGGTGAACGGATCGAGTTGAGTCACCGCGCTACCGATCGCTCTGTTTTTGCTCGCGGCGCGCTGCAGGCGGCACAGTGGCTGCACGGGCGCTCCGCGGGAAGCTGGCAACTGGACGATGTGCTGTGACCGTCTTGCGCCCAGACGATTGCTCGCGCCCTGATGCTATTTGGGGACGTGCTGTCGACAGCGCTTGTCTGACATCGTGACTATCGCTAGCATCGGCAGCGTTGTCATTGGGGAGTAGCCCGCCTCAACCCCCGAGGCGTCCGTATCAACACACTTGGTGCCTTGCGGCACTGTGGTACGGACAGCCATCGATCCCCTCGGGTATCGATGTGCCCGGCGAGACCTTTGGTCATCGACATGCTCACCCGGGCCGGGCGAGCGGTGTCTTTGTGCCATAGGTAGATCGCTCGCCCGGCCAAGGTTCAGCTCATGCTGCTTGTCTTGTGTCTTCTCGTGGTTTCGGCGGCAGCGATCTATGTCGCCTGCGAATACTTCGTCAACGGTATCGAGTGGTGCGGCCGCAAGCTCAAGCTGGGCGCGACCGCTACCGGAACCGTGCTGGCTGCGTTCGGCACCGCGCTGCCGGAAAGCGCGGTGACCTTTGTCGCCGTGATTTTCGGCAAGACGCCAGAGGCGCGCGACATCGGCGTGGGCGCCGCGTTGGGTGGCCCGTTGGTGCTTGCGACCATCGCCTATGCCGTCGTGGGTGCGGCACTGTGGAGCAATCGCCGCAAGCTGCGTCGCGCTGACCGGATTATTCGTGTCGACCATCGGCGACTGGCCCGTGATCAATCTTGGTTTCTGGCGATCTTCGTGGTTAAGGCCGGCCTGGGGCTGGTTGCCTTCAGCATCAAGCCATGGCTCGGTATCGGGTTTTTGCTCGCCTACGCCGCCTATGCTCGCGGGGAGATGCGCCGCATCGACGGCGCGCCGGAAGATGAGTCGCTCGAGCCGCTCAAGCTGCAACCGCGGCACGCCGAGCCCTCCTGGGGTTGGGTTGCCATCCAGACGGCGGGCTCTCTGCTGCTTATTGCGGTCGCCTCCAGGTTGTTTGTGGGACGGCTTGAGGATCTCGGCGTGCTGCTTGGTTTGCCGGCACATCTGATTGCCTTGGTATTGAGTCCGGTAGCCACCGAACTGCCGGAGACCGTCAATGCGCTGATCTGGGTGCGTCAGGGCAAGGAGCGCCTGGCCCTGGCGAACATTTCCGGGTCCATGATGATCCAGGCGACCGTCCCCAGCTCGCTGGCATTGTTCGCAACACCCTGGTTGTTCGATGCCCCGCTGATCGTGGCCAGCGGCGTCACCATCCTCGCAGTCGGCTACCTGTGGTGGCTGTTTCGCGAGGGCCGGGTCGATGCTGTGCGGCTGCTGCCGGCCGGGTTGTTCTATGCGGTATTTGCGCTTTTCATGGGGTGGTATGAGCTCATGCGCTGAAAGCTATTCTGTCAATCACGATGCGAAGCACTGCGATCGCGGCCGGCACCCAGTCGGGTATCGAGCTTGCCGAAGAACTTCTTGAATGCCCGCGAAAACTTCCCGCGCTTGGTCTTGCGCAGCTTCTCTTCCTCACTGGTCAACCAGGCGACCTGGATGACGCGGCGTTCACCCTCGTAGGGGAGATGACCATGGAAGGAGTTTTCGCAGCGTCGGAAAGCGGCCAGTTCGCCGTAAAGCGGGAGCAACTCGGGCACGATAGTGCTGTCGATGTCATCGATTTTATGCAAAAAACGCAGACAGCCGTTGCTGGTATCCGGCCACTGCGTGTTCAGGTAGAGCAGGGCGGTCACGACCTTGGATTGGCTATCCGTGTGAATAGTGCCGTGCCGTTTGTTCAACAGTCGGCATAGTGTCGTCAGCGTCGGGTATTGGCCGAGGTTGTCGATGCCGAGCCGGCTCCCTACCGCACTGGCAAAGGCGGGCGCGGTCATATTGTCGATCAAGGCATTGATCGACGGCCCGCATTCGCTCGGGTCATAGGGAAAGAAGCCCGCGCTGGCATAGCGTGGGAAGTCACGATTCAACTCGGTGCGTGCTTCGTCCGGAAGCTGTCCGTGGGCGACGAGAAACGGGAAGGGATGCTGTTTCACCGTGGTATCGGGGCGATCAAGACGGGCGGGATCGAGCAGCACGACAGCACTCATGAGGGCATTCAACTCCTTGCGAACATGGCTTAGTGTAACGCTGGAAGAATTGCCGTGATCGCCATGAATCCGAGGAATCCATCCGTGGTACGGTGGACAGAAGGCGCGCTGCCGCCTATCATTTCGACCCGCCCTGATCCATTCCCCACCAAGTTCCCCAGGCCTGCCATGGTGCGGCTTGCGGACTTCGCTGCATCCAAAAGGCGGTTAACGTATGTCCATTCCCGCTTTGCTCGCCCTCGAAGACGGCAGCATGTTCCATGGCTACGCCGTGGGCACCCTCGGTGAAACCGTAGGTGAAGTAGTTTTCAATACAGCCATGACCGGTTACCAGGAGATCCTGACCGATCCCTCGTACGCCCGTCAGCTGGTGACCCTGACCTACCCCCATGTCGGCAACACCGGTTGCAATGCCGAGGATGTCGAGTCCACTACCGTGCATGCAGCGGGCCTGATTGTGCGCGATGTGCCACGTCGCGCCAGCAGCTGGCGCAGCAAAGAAAGCCTGCCCGACTACCTGAGACGTCATGGAACCGTCGCCATCGCCGGTCTCGACACCCGTCGACTGACCCGCATACTTCGCGACAAAGGCGCGCTGGCCGGCTGCATCGTTGCCGGTGAGCAGGTTGACCCAGAGGCTGCGCTAGCCAAAGCGCGCGCTTTTCCGGGTCTCAACGGCATGGATCTGGCTAAGGTCGTCAGTGTTGGCCAGCCCTACACCTGGTGCGAAGGTGTATACGATCTTGACGGCACGACCTTCAGTCAGCCAGCGCCGCGCTTCAAAGTGATTGCTTATGACTTCGGCGTAAAGCAAAACATTCTGCGGTTGTTGGCCGAACAAGGGTGCGAGATCACCGTGGTACCGGCGCAGACGCCTGCGGCAGAGGTGTTGGCCATGAAACCCGATGGCGTGTTCCTATCCAACGGGCCGGGAGATCCGGCGGCGTGTGACTATGCCATTGCCGCTGCCCGGGAGCTGCTCGACGCGAAGATTCCCCTGTTCGGCATCTGCCTCGGCCATCAGATCATGGGCCTGGCACTGGGTGCGAAGACGCTCAAGATGAAGTTCGGTCATCACGGGGCGAATCATCCGGTCAAGGATCTGGACGACGGGCGCGTGCTGATTACCTCGCAGAACCACGGCTTCGCCGTCGATCCGGCGACGTTGCCGGCCAATACGCGAATCACCCATGCCTCACTGTTCGATGGTTCGCTGCAAGGCTTCACCCTGACTGACCGGCCGGCCTTCTGTTTCCAGGGACACCCCGAGGCGAGCCCGGGGCCGCGCGATATCGGCTACCTGTTCGATCGATTCGCCAAGCTGATGCAGGAGAGCCGCTGAGATGACCAAGCGTACCGACATAAAAAGCATTCTGATCATCGGCGCCGGCCCCATCGTGATCGGCCAGGCCTGTGAGTTCGACTATTCCGGGGCGCAAGCCTGCAAGGCGTTGAAAGAGGAGGGCTACCGGGTGATCCTGGTGAACTCCAACCCCGCCACCATCATGACCGACCCGGACACGGCGGATGCGGTCTACATCGAGCCGATCAATTGGCAGACGGTGGAACGGATTATCGCCAAGGAGCGCCCGGATGCCGTATTGCCCACCATGGGCGGGCAAACCGGCCTCAACTGCGCGCTCGACCTGGACGACCACGGCGTCCTTGCCAAATACGGGGTCGAGCTGATCGGCGCCTCGCGTGAGGCGATCCGCATGGCCGAGGACCGCGAACTGTTCCGCGTGGCGATGGCCGAGATCGGGCTGGAGTGCCCCAAGGCCGAGGTCGTGCGTACCTTCGAGCAAGCGGTGGAGGCCCAGCTCAAGGTAGGGTACCCAACGATCGTCCGCCCCAGTTTCACCTTGGGCGGTTCCGGTGGCGGCATTGCCTACAATCGCGAGGAATTCGAGACCATCGTCAAGCACGGCATGGAGCTATCGCCGGTGGGTGAGGTGCTGGTCGAGGAATCCGTGCTCGGCTGGAAGGAGTTCGAGATGGAAGTGGTCCGCGACACGGCGGACAACTGCATCATCGTCTGCTCGATCGAGAACCTCGATCCGATGGGCGTGCATACCGGCGACTCGATCACGGTGGCGCCGGCGCAGACGCTGACCGACAAGGAGTACCAACGCCTGCGCGATGCCTCGATCGCGGTGCTGCGCAAGATCGGTGTAGATACCGGTGGTTCCAACGTCCAGTTCGGCATCAATGCCGAGGATGGCCGTGTCGTGGTGATCGAGATGAATCCGCGGGTGTCGCGCTCCTCGGCGCTTGCCTCCAAAGCCACCGGCTTTCCCATCGCCAAGATCGCCGCAAAGCTGGCCGTGGGCTATACCCTGGATGAGCTGAAGAACGACATCACCGGTGGGCTCACCCCGGCGTCGTTTGAGCCCACGATCGACTATGTGGTCACCAAGATTCCCCGTTTCGCGTTCGAAAAATTTCCTTCCGCCGATGCGCGTCTCACTACCCAGATGAAGTCGGTGGGCGAGGTGATGGCGATCGGCCGCACGTTCCACGAGTCGCTGCAGAAAGCCCTGCGCGGACTGGAGATCGGCAAGACCGGCCTCAATCCCACCGGTCTGGACATCAGTACCGAGGCAGGGCTGGCTACCCTCAAGCGCGAACTTCGCGAACCGCGACCGGACCGGGTGTTTCATCTCGCCGACGCGTTCCGTGCCGGGCTCACGCTGGAGGAGGTGCATGACCTCAGCCGCGTCGATCCGTGGTTCCTCGCCGCGTTCGAGGACATCGTGCTGGCCGAGGACGAGGTGCGAGCGCAGGGCTTGACTGCGCTGGATGCGGTACGCATTCGCGAACTGAAGCGGATGGGATTCGCCGATGCGCGATTGGCGGAGCTGACCGGCACCGACGAGGCCGCAGTGCGCCATCTGCGCCGCACGCTGGGTGTACGCCCGGTCTACAAGCGGGTCGACTCCTGTGCGGCCGAGTTTGCCACTACCACCGCCTACATGTATTCCACCTACGAAGAAGAGTGCGAGGCCAACCCCACGGATCGCGACAAGATCATTGTGCTCGGGGGCGGCCCCAACCGGATCGGTCAGGGCATCGAATTCGACTACTGCTGCGTGCACGCCTCGCTGGCGCTGCGCGAGGACGGGTTCGAGACGATCATGATCAATTGCAATCCGGAGACCGTTTCGACCGACTACGACACCTCCGACCGACTGTATTTCGAGTCGCTGACGCTGGAGGACGTGCTGGAGATCGTCGATCTGGAAAAACCGAAGGGCGTGATCGTGCAGTACGGTGGTCAGACGCCGCTCAAGCTGGCCCGGGCACTGGAGGCTGCAGGCGTGCCGATCATCGGCACCACACCGGACAGCATCGATCTGGCCGAGGATCGCGAGCGTTTCCAGCAGATGATTGTGAAGCTCGGGCTGAAGCAACCGCCGAATCGTACCGCCCGCAACGCTGACGAGGCGCTGGCACTGGCGCGCGAGATCGGTTACCCATTGGTGGTGCGTCCGAGCTATGTGCTCGGTGGTCGAGCCATGGAAGTGGTCTACGACGACGACGATCTGTCGCGATACATCCGCGAGGCGGTGCAGGTCTCCAACGATTCGCCGGTGCTGCTGGATCGCTTCCTCGATCACGCCGTGGAAGTCGATGTCGATATCATTGCCGATGCCGAGGGCAACGTGCTGATAGGTGGCATCATGGAACACATCGAAGAGGCGGGCGTGCACTCCGGTGATTCCTCCTGCTCGCTGCCGCCGTATTCACTGACGGCCGAAGTGCAGGACGAGATGCGTCGTCAGTCGGCGGCGATGGCTCGGGAACTCAAAGTGATCGGGCTGATGAACACCCAGTTCGCGATCCAGGGTGATACCGTATACATTCTCGAGGTGAATCCGCGTGCTTCGCGCACCGTACCGTTCGTGTCCAAAGCGACCGGTGTGCCGCTGGCCAAGATCGCAGCGCGTGCGATGGCCGGTCGAAGCCTGGTCGAGCAGGGCGCTACCCGCGAGGTTATTCCGGCGTATTACTCGGTGAAGGAAGCCATTTTTCCGTTCCTGAAGTTCCAGAACGTCGATCCGATCCTCGGTCCCGAAATGCGCTCCACCGGCGAGGTAATGGGTGTTGGCAGAAGCTTCGGCGCCGCTTTTGCCCGCGGGCACGATGCAGCCGGGATCCGTACGCCGGGCAAGGGCAAGGTGTTTGTCTCGGTGCGGGATGCTGACAAGGACCGTCTGCTTGCGGTGGCGATGGATGTCATTGCCCGGGGCTTCAGTCTGGTCGCTACGTCAGGTACGGCGAGCTATCTGGCCGCGCGCGGGGTGGTCTGCGAGCGGATCAACAAGGTGCTTGAGGGCCGACCGCACATTGTCGACTTGATCAAGAATGGCGAAATCGTCTATATCGTCAACACCACCGAGGGCAAGCAGGCGATCGCCGACTCGTTCTCGATCCGGCGCGAGGCATTGCAGCATCGCGTTACCTATTCCACTACTGTCGCAGGCGCGCGTGCGTTGGTTCATTCGCTGGACTTCCACAGTGGAGACGAGGTTCACAGCCTGCAGGAACTGCACAAGGAGTTGAGCGCATGAGCCGCGCCCCTATCACCAAGGCGGGATCGGAACGCCTGCGGGCGGAACTGGACCGACTGAAGTCGGTCGACCGGCCACGCATCATTGCGGCGATTGCCGAAGCGAGGGCCCACGGCGATCTCAAGGAGAACGCCGAGTACCACGCCGCGCGTGATCAGCAGAGCTTCACCGAGGGACGCATCGGTGAACTCGAGGCAGCGTTGTCAACTGCCGAGGTGATCGATGTGTCGCGACTGAACGCAGGCAACCGGGTGGTCTTCGGTGCCATCGTCGACCTGGAGGATGAAGACAGCGGAGCCGCCGTCACCTACCAGATCGTGGGTGACCTGGAGGCTGATATCAAGCAACGGTTGATTGCTGTGTCCTCGCCGATTGCGCGAGCATTGATCGGCAAGAGTGCCGGCGACAGTTTCGAGTTCACTGCCCCCAATGGGGTCAAGCACTATGAAATCATCGGGGTGCGTTACGAGTAAGGGTCGCCATCCCTGCCCCCTGGGACATAAAAAAAGGCCGCGACAAGCGGCCCTCTTTTTATGCCCTCATCGCGGCTGGCGATCAGCGCTGACGAGCCTTGAAACGCGGGTTGCTCTTGCAGATCACGAACGTCTTGCCGCGACGGCGCACGATCTTGCAGTCACGGTGCCGCGCTTTGGCGGACTTCAAAGAATTAAGCACCTTCACGGCCAGCTCCTGACTCTAAAAACGAGAATACAAGCGCGCAATTGTAGCGGTTCGCAGAAAATGTCACAAGCCGGGTGCGATAGCCGATTCGGCTACCGTGGACAAGAGTTGCAGTAGCGCCGGGGAGTGGTCGTTACTGCGGCAGGCGACCGCCAGTAGCATGTAGGCATCGGCGTCCTCCAGTGGCAGGTAGCTCACTCCCGCCAGACGCACGGCACGCATGGATGCCGGAACCAGCGCCAGCCCAAGGCCTGCGGCGACCAGGGCCAACAAGCCATTGATCTGTTGCGCATGCTGGCCGATCTTTGGCTGGAAGCCGGCCTTTCCCGCCAATTTCACCAGTCGGTCGTACAGGGTCGATGCCAGCTCGCGCGGCTGCGATACAAAAGCGTCGCCGGCCACTTCGGCCAGACTGATGCTGCTGCGATTGGCCAACGCGTGCCCGGTGGGAAGCGCAAGCAGCAGCGGTTCACGATCGATCACGCTAAGCCTGAGCTGGCTGGCATCCTGAGCGTGGGCCGGCTCATCGCGCACGAAACCGATGTCGATGTGCCCTGCCAGCAAGGCCGCAAATTGCGGTGCGGTATACATCTCGCTGAGTTGAAGGCGGACATTGGGCGCTACCTGACGGTAGCGCAGCAGGGTTTGCGGCAATGCCGGGTGAAAAGAAACCGAGGCCGTATAGGCGAGACGCAGCTGTCCGCTGTATCCGGCCGCCGCCGCCGTCACCTGACTGCGCAGTTCGTCGGCCTTGGCCAGAATCTGACGCGCCTGCTCGAGAAATATTCTGCCGGGCTCGGTCAAGGCCACGTGGCGCTTGGTACGCTCCAGCAACCGGACGCCAAGATCGCGCTCAAGCGCCTGGATCTGTTGGGACAGGGGAGGTTGGGACAGGTGAAGCCGCATGGCCGCGCGGGTGAAACTCAGTTCCTCGGCGACGGCGATGAAGTAGCGCAGCTGGCGGAAGTCAAACATATATGTATTTCATATAAGTTAGGTCACAAATATATATTAGATACTTTATCGTGTCGAACATAAAATGTTCCTCGTCACATCGTCTCCCCTCCCCCTGACGATGTGGCCCTCGCCCTGCGGCGACGCTAAATACGATATCTGGCCTTCTCCCCCCTGGCCCATATCGATGCGTCGTACCGCAGGGCGCTTTCTTTTGTGCGGCTGAAATTTCAGCACTGGGCGGGGGCCTCGCTCAGAGCCTGCAGGCCAATGCGGTTCCCTGTGCGATCGCACGCTTGGCATCGAGCTCGGCTGCCACAGCGGCGCCACCGATCACGTGAGTCTTGATCCCGGCAGCGAGCAGATCGTCGGCAAGTCGCCGATTGGGCTCCTGGCCAGCGCAGATCACGACGTTATCGACCGGCAGGATTTGCGCTACGTCGTTGATGGAGACATGCAGTCCCTGGTCGTCGAAGCGCTGGTAATGGACATTCCCCAGCATGATGGCGTGTTTGGCCTTGAGGGTGGCCCGGTGGACCCATCCCGTGGTTTTGTTGAGCCGTGCCCCGGGCCGCCCTTCACTGCGTTGCAGCAGCCATATCGCCCGCGCCGGTGATTCCGGCTGCGCCGTTTGCAGCCCGCTGCGCTGGCTGAGCTGCATATCCACACCCCATTGGCTGGCCCAACGGGGGATGTTAGTAGTGGGAGAGGGCGGCGCTTCAACCAGAAATTCGGCCACGTCGAAGCCGATACCGCCGGCACCGATGATCGCCACCTTTTTGCCAATCTGGCAATGTCGGGCCAGGACATCAAGATAGTTCAGTACGCGCGGGTCGTCACTGCCGGGAAAGGCCACCTGGCGCGGGGTGATGCCGGTGGCAACCACTACGTCGTCGTAGTGGCCCGCGCTCAGCCCGGTTACGTCGGCAGCCTGGCCCAGGTGCACGTTCACCCCGGTGTCGCCCAAGCGATGCCGGAAATAGCGCAGCGTTTCGTGGAATTCCTCCTTGCCGGGGATCTGCTTGGCGTAGTTGAACTGGCCGCCGATTTCCTCCGCCTTTTCGTATAGGGTGACGTCATGACCCCGTTCGGCAAGGGTGCTGGCGCAGGCCATGCCGGCTGGCCCCGCGCCGACCACGGCAATTCGTCGGGGGGTCTTGGTCGGTTCGATCCTCAGTTCGGTTTCATGGCAGGCGCGAGGATTGACCAGGCAGCTGGCGCGCTGGTTCTTGAATACGTGATCGAGGCAAGCCTGGTTGCAGGCGATACAAGTGTTGATGCGCTCGCTGTGACCGGTTCTGGCCTTGTTTGCCCACTCGGGATCGGCCAGCAGTGGTCGCGCCATCGACACCATGTCCGCGTCCCCGCTGGCGAGGATGTGCTCGGCCACCTCCGGCATGTTGATGCGGTTGGTGGCGATCAGCGGAATCGCCACTTCACCCTTGAGCTTGCCGGTGACCCAGGCGAAAGCGGCACGCGGTACGCTGGTAACAATCGTCGGTATTCGCGCCTCATGCCAGCCAATGCCGGTATTGATGATGCTGGCGCCGGCCGCCTCGATGGCTTTGGCCAGGGTGACGATCTCGCCCCAGTCCTGGCCACCTTCGACCAGATCGAGCATCGACAGCCGATAGATGAGGATAAAATCAGGCCCGACCGCTTCACGCGTGCGTTGCACGATTTCGATCGCCAGACGCATCCGCCCAGTGGCATCGCCACCCCATGCATCCGTGCGCCGATTGGTGCGCGCGGCAATGAACTGGTTGATCAGATAGCCTTCCGAGCCCATCACTTCGACGCCATCGTAGCCGGCCTCCCGTGCCAGCTGGGCGCATCGCACGAAGTCGCCGATGGTGGTGCGGACCCCGCTGCTGGACAGCGCGCGGGGCGTAAAGGGGGTGATCGGCGACTTGATTTTCGAGGGCGCCACCGACAGCGGGTGATAGCCGTAGCGTCCCGCATGCAGAATTTGCAGGCATATCCGGCCTCCTTCGGCGTGCACGGCGTGAGTTACCTTGCGATGTCGCGGTTTGTGCCAAGGCATCGACAACCGCCCGCCAAAGGGCTTGAGCCAGCCACGGATGCTGGGTGCAATGCCACCCGTCACCATCAAGCCGACGCCGCCACGCGCGCGTTCGGCGAAGTACGCCGCCAGCTTGTCGTAATCGCTCGCCTTGTCCTCCAGCCCGGTATGCATCGAACCCATCAGGATGCGGTTGGGCAGGGTGACGTGGCCCAGGTCGAGTGGGCTGAACAGCTGGGGGAAGGGCATGGCGATACCGTGGCAACTCAAACGATCGTATGAATGTGCCGCTTTCAGGGACGTAAAAGCAAGGGGAGGGCCGGCGGCATGGCTTGCACTCAGGCCAGCAGCTGCTGCACCAGTGCTATATAGCGGCGCATGGCGTCTTCCTCTGAAACATCTTGCAGCTGGCCCCAGGCCTCGTACTTGGCGGTGCCGATAAAGTCGAAAAAGCCGGGTTGGGTACGGCTCAGATTACCTTCCGTGCCCTGCTTGTACAGAGCATAGAGCTTCAGCAAGGTGTCGTTGTCGGGGCGGGTTCTCAGTTGCTGCACGTCCTTGGCGGCTTGCTCGAATTCGCGGCGAAGATCAGTCATGACGGCGGCCAGCACTTCGGTTGTACAGGTGAGACGGGGTTCATAGCACCGGTGTCGGGTGGGGTCAACGCGTTAGACTGAGGGGCCACCATGTCTGCAGCAGGAATTGCCATGCCCCATGTCGTATCGGTCCCCGTGCTAACCATCGATGGGCCGTCGGGATCAGGCAAGGGCACCATCAGCGCGCTGGTGGCCGCGCATCTGGGCTGGCACCTGCTGGATTCGGGGGCACTCTACCGCGCGGTAGGCTATGCCGCGGGTGTGGCAGGCCTGGACCTTTCCGATGTCGAGGCCGTAACGCGATGCGCCGAACAGACAAAAATCCGTTTTCGGGCGGCAGCTGAGGCTGACGGAACGCGGGTTTGGGTCAACGGCCATGACGCTACCGACGAACTGCGTACCGAAACCGCGGGTGCGGCGGCATCGGCGATCGCCTCCCTGCCCACGGTACGACAGGCACTGGTGCAATTGCAGCTGGGCTTCCGCAAGTCACCGGGCCTGGTGGCCGACGGGCGCGACATGGGCACGGTGATCTTCCCTGACGCGCCGTTCAAGGTGTTCCTGACCGCCAGCGCGGCGGAACGTGCGAAAAGACGTTATAAGCAGTTGAAGGAAAAGGGACTCAGCGTTACACTTGGCGGCCTTCAGCGCGAAATTGAGGCGCGTGACAGTCGCGATGCGTCGCGTGCGGTTGCGCCGCTCAAACCTGCCGAAGATGCGCTGCTCGTGGATACCACGGGCATGGGCATCGAGGACGTCGTCGCGAAAGTACTTTCCGTCGTGCAGCCGTGACCCGGTTTGCGTGACGGTTTTTGTGTTCCTGCTGCGGCAGGGACTTTGACCCACGGTGGCAGAGGCCGGTTCCGGTGGAATCGCTGACGACACCCTCAACCGGTGGACCGGATGGTTCGTGCGCAACACGCCAGAACGCGCAACGTGCCGAGGTCCTTTCCCATGACGGAATCAACATGACTGAAAGTTTTGCCGAACTGTTTGAACAGAGCCAGCAGGCCATCTCCAAGCTGAAGCCTGGCGCCATCGTCACCGGCATTGTTGTGGAAATCCGCAACGACGTTGTCGTGATCAATGCCGGCCTGAAGAGCGAAGGCATCGTCCCGATCGAACAGTTCAAGGACGAAGAAGGCACGCTGGAGGTGCAGGTAGGCGACGAGGTGAAGGTAGCTCTCGAAGCTTTGGAAGACGGATTCGGCGAGACCAAGCTGTCGCGCGAGAAAGCCAAGCGCTCGATGGTGTGGGACGACCTGGAGCAGGCGTTCGACAAGGAAGAGACCATCGTCGGCATGATTTCCGGCAAGGTCAAGGGCGGTTTCACCGTCGACATCAAGGACGTCCGCGCGTTTCTGCCGGGCTCGCTGGTCGACGTGCGTCCGGTACGTGACCCGGTTTACCTCGAGGGCAAGGAACTCGAGTTCAAGATCATCAAGCTTGACCGCAAGCGCAACAACGTGGTGGTCAGCCGCCGCGCCGTGGTCGAGACCGAGTTCTCAGAAGAGCGCGAGAAGCTGCTGGAGCGTCTGGTCGAGGGTGCGGTGGTCAAGGGTGTGGTCAAGAACCTCACCGATTACGGCGCCTTCGTGGATCTGGGCGGCATCGACGGCCTGCTGCACATCACCGACATGGCGTGGAAGCGTGTGCGTCATCCGTCCGAAGTGGTCAACGTCGGCGACGAACTGGACGTGCGCGTGCTGAAGTACGACAAGGAACGCAACCGCGTTTCGCTGGGTCTGAAGCAGCTGGGCGACGACCCGTGGGTGGCCATCTCACGCCGTTACCCGGTTGGCAGCCGCCTGTTCGGCAAGGTTTCCAACGTCACCGACTACGGTTGTTTCGTCGAGATCGAGCCGGGCGTGGAAGGCCTGGTGCACGTATCCGAAATGGATTGGACCAACAAGAACGTCAATCCGGCCAAGGTGGTTCAGGTCGGTGACGAAACCGAAGTCACCGTGCTGGACGTCGATGAAGAGCGCCGTCGTATCTCGCTGGGTATCAAGCAGACCCGCTCGAACCCGTGGGAAGCCTTCGCCGCCATGCACAAGAAGGGCGACAAGGTTTCCGGTCAGATCAAATCGATCACCGACTTCGGCGTGTTCATTGGCCTGGACGGCGGTATCGACGGTCTGGTGCATCTGTCCGACATCTCCTGGCAGGTCTCCGGCGAAGATCTCGTGCGCGACTTCAAGAAGGGCGAAGAGATCGAAGCCGTGGTGCTGGCGGTGGACCCGGAGCGCGAGCGTATTTCGCTCGGCATCAAGCAGATGGAGCAGGACCCGTTCGGCCAGTTCATGGCGGCCAACCCGCGCGGCACCATCGTCAACGGTACGGTCAAGGAAGTCGATGCCAAGGGTGCGGTGATCGATCTGGGCGAAGGCGTCGAGGGTTACCTGCGCGCCAACGACATCGCCAAGGAGCGCATCGATGATGCCACCGAGCATCTGAAGGTGGGCGATCAGGTTGAGGCCAAGTTCACCGGTATGGACCGCAAGGGGCGTCAGCTGGCGCTCTCGATCCGTGCCAAGGACGAGGAGGACGCGCCGGAGGAAGTCGTCGATTATTCGTCGGCTGCCAGCGGTACGACCAAGCTCGGTGCGCTGCTCAAAGAGCAGTTCAACAAGGCCGATTGAACGCGGTAAACGTCTGATGCAGGGCGGCGCCGTGCCGCCCTGCTGATTCATGTCACGGACATTGGGGTCCCATGACCAAATCCGAATTGATCGAGGCGCTGGCCAGGCGCCAAACCCACCTTGCATTTGCCGATGTCGAAATGGCGGTCAAGAGCGTGATCGAGCAGATGAGCCATGCGTTGTCCCATGGCGAACGCATCGAAGTGCGTGGCTTTGGCAGTTTCGCGCTGCATTACCGTCCACCGCGGATGGGCCGCAACCCCAAGACGGGCGAGGCCGTGGCACTGCCCGGCAAACATGTGCCGCATTTCAAGCCGGGCAAGGAGCTGCGTGAGCGGGTGAATCTCGACCCCGAGCAGATAGCCAGTTGACATGCATGGGGAAGGAAGTCGAGGAGATGGGCAGGCGGCGCGAGTCGGTCCTGCCTTTTTTATGCGTGTGACGCCGTATCCGGGCACAGCTTGGCGGGGACTTGGCCGTAGCGCTGAATCAACGCCCATCGATCATGCGCCGCAGCTGTGCGCGCTCAGGTCAATCAGGTAAAGTCGCACGATGCGATTGCTCGTGATTTCCATTCTTGTAGTCTTCATCGCCGTCGGCGTGTTGCTGGGGGCGCTCAATGCCGACCTGGTCAGTTACGATTTCGGCTTTGTGCAATGGCAATTGCCCAAAGGGGCAGCCTTGCTTGGTGCGTTGGTCATCGGGTGGTTGCTGGGCGGGCTTACGGCATGGCTCGGGGTCAGCCGGCGTCAACGTCATTTGCGCAATCAACAACGGCGAGACACCGCCAAGAAGCCGCCGGTCGACTCATGAGTTCCCTCTATGCGCTGGCTGCGCTGGTGCCGGCTGCCTTTGTCCTGGGCTGGTGGGCTTCGCGCCGTGTCGGGACGCGACGCTCCGGTGTGCGGGTAAGCGAGCTTTCCTCCGATTACTTCCGCGGTCTGAACTATCTGCTCAACGAGGAGCAGGACAAGGCTATCGAAGTCTTCCTCAAGCTGGCCGAATACAACCGTGACACGGTCGAGACCCACCTTGCGCTCGGCAACCTGTTTCGTCGGCGCGGCGAGGTGGATCGTGCCATTCGTCTGCACCAGCATCTGGTGTCGCGTCCGGGTCTGTCCGATGCGATGAAGACCGTGGCCTTGCTCGAGCTGGGTGAGGACTACATGCGCGCCGGTCTTCTCGATCGTGCAGAGGCGCTGTTTTCCGACTTGGTGGCGCTGGATTCGCACGCACCTTCGGCGTTGCGTCATTTGATCGCGATCTATCAGCACGAACGTGACTGGCACAAGGCCATCGAGCACGCACGCCGATTCGAGGTGATGACCGGCGAAGACGAGGCGACCATGATCGCCCAGTTCTATTGCGAACTGGCCGATCGTTCGCGTCAACATGGGGCCTTGGCCGAAGCCCGGGAATATCTGCAGAAGGCTTTCGACTGCCAGCCCGATTGTGTCCGCGCTTTCATGTTGATTGGCCGATTGCATTCCGAGGCGGGCGAACACGCCGATGCCGTGGTGGCCTACGAGTCGGCGATAAATGCCGATATCGCCTTTACGCCGGAGATATTGCCGCCGCTGCTGGATTGCTACGCGCGTTCGCAGCAGATGGAGCGTGCCGAGGTATTTCTGCGCGACATGCTGGGCCGCTATCACGGCATTTCCCCGGTGCTTGCGTTGACCCGGCTCTACCGGCAACGCGATGGCGAACGTGCGGCGATCGACTTTCTGACGTCACAGTTGCGCCAGCGCCCGTCGGTTCGCGGATTGATGGCCTTGATCGACGCCACGATGGACAAGATCGAAGGCGAGGTGCGGGAAAATTTCCTGATCCTTCGCGACCTCACGCGCAAGTTGCTGGAGGGGCAGGCGATGTATCGTTGCAGTCGCTGCGGCTTTGGCGCCAAGGCACATCACTGGCAATGCCCCAGCTGCAAAAGCTGGAGTACGATTCGACCGATTCATGGAGTGGCCAGCGAGTGATATGAGGATAGTTCTTGCCAGCGGATGGTTACTGACTGTTTTTCTGAGCGCCTTGCTGTTGACGCGCGCTGCCTTGGCGTACGCCCATCGACGAGGCATGCTGGATCAACCGGGGCAGCGTCGATCCCATCATCAGGCTACTCCCCGTGGCGGTGGAATCGGTCTGGTGGTGGCCATGCTGGTGTGCCTGCCAGCGGTCTTCTGGGGTTTCGCGCCGGCATGGCCTGTCGGCGTCATGTTGAGCCTTGAGGGTGCACTCTTGCTGGTCGCGCTGGCCGGCTGGATGGATGACCACCGCTCCTTGCCGATATGGCCCCGGCTGGGTGTTCAGGTACTTGCTGTCGGGGGCTTTTCGGCGTCGTTGCTGGGTATCGGCATGGCCTGGTGGTGGCTGCCTTTGTTGTTGGGCGCCGGCATTTGGAGCGTGAACCTGCATAACTTCATGGATGGCATCGACGGGATTTTGGCGCAACAGGCCATGTTTGTGGCGGCGGGGCTTGGCTGTCTGGCCTGGGGCACGTCGCTACCGACGATGGCCCTTCTTGCCGCGGCCCTTTTTGCGGCGACCCTTGGCTTCTGGTATTACAACCGCCCTCCCGCACGCATTTTCATGGGTGATGTGGGTAGTGGCAGCCTGGGCCTGCTGATCTTCGCGTTCAGCGCGATGTTGTGGCAACGCCAGTCCTCGCTGTTGTGGTCCGCGCTGATTCTTTCCTCGGCATTTGTCACCGATGCGAGCATGACGTTGTTGACGCGCATGCTCGGCCGCCGCCGCTGGTATGCCGCGCATCGCGAACACTTGTACCAGTGGCTGGTTCGCAGTGGCATGAGCCATGCGGCCACGGATCGGGCCTATCTGGCGTGGAACCTGTTGGTCGCCGCCCCGTTCGCCTGGTTGGCCTGGAGTCATCTGCGGCTTGCCTTCCCGGTTACCATCTTCTTCTATCTGGCAGCGGCCACCATCTGGCTGGCGCTGAAACGTCGCTGTCTGCGGCGCCACTCGGCCGAGGGTCGTCATGTCACTGCGTAAACTCGTCGGTTTGATTCATCCCCGCATGGCGGTAATTCTTCACGACCTGGCGGTGACCGTGCTGGCATGGTGGCTGGCCAAGCTGTTGCGCTATGCCCTGCGTCCGGATGAAATTGTCAGTTTCCAGCTGCTGGAGTTCCCCATCGTCTTGCTGGTGCAGGGGCTGATCTTTCGCTGGACCGGTCTGTACAAGAGCGTGTGGCGCTTCGCCAGTCTGCCGGATCTTTGGAACATCGTGCGCGCGGTGGTAATCGGTTCGCTGGCCATCGGCCTTTCGTTGTTCCTCTACAACCGCCTGGGTGGTGTGCCGCGTTCCGTACTGCTGATCTACCCGGCACTGCTGGCGCTGTTTCTGGGTGTGCCACGGCTGACTTATCGGTTCTGGAAGGACAATCGCCGCGATCTGCTCAGCCCGTCGGTAAAAAGGGTATTGATCATCGGTGCGGATCGCGCCGGCGAGGTCCTTTCTCGTGACCTTCATCACGACAGCGGATATATCGTGGTGGGTTTCATCGATGATCGTGCCAGCCTGCGGGGCGCCAGCATCAATGGCCATCCGGTGTTGGGCCGTTTGGAGCAATTGCCTGAGGTGGCGCGCGAGGCCGCCGTTGAGATGCTGCTGATCGCATTGCCCGCGGCCTCGACCCTCGAAATGCGGCATGTAGTATCGCTTTGCGATGCCACCGGATTGCCCTATCGCACCGTGCCTCGCCTCGAAGACGTGGTCGCGGGGCGCGCCCAGTTCAACGAAATCAAGGAAGTCGCGATCGAGGATTTACTCGGTCGCGACACCGTCCAGCTCAACTGGGAGTCGATCCGCCAGACCTTGACTGGCCGGCGGGTACTGGTGACTGGCGGCGGCGGTTCGATCGGCTCGGAACTCTGTCGGCAGGTTGCCCGGCTTGGGGCGCAGTCGTTGATCGTGGTGGAACAGAGCGAATACAACCTGTATCGCATCACGCAGGAGTTGCGGGCGGACTTTCCCGAGCTGATCCTCGAGGGTGTGCTGACCAATTGCGGCGATCCGGCCGCAATGCGCAAATTGTTCATCGAGTCGCGGCCGCAAGTGGTGTTTCATGCCGCTGCCTACAAGCACGTGCCGATGTTGCAGGCGCAATTGCGCACCGCCTTTCGCAACAATGTGCTGGGCACCCGCACGGTTGCGGATCTGGCGTGTCAGACCGGTGTCGAGTGCTTCGTGTTGATCTCCACCGACAAGGCGGTCAATCCCACCAGCGTCATGGGGGCCTGCAAGCGCGTCGCCGAAATCTATTGCCAGAACCTCAACGCCCACGCCGAAACCCGTTTCATCACCGTACGTTTCGGCAATGTGCTGGATTCGGCCGGATCGGTGGTCCCGCTGTTTCGCCGGCAGATTCGCGAGGGGGGGCCGGTGACGGTGACCCATCCGGAAGTCTCGCGGTACTTCATGACGATTCCGGAATCCTGTCAGCTGATTTTGCAGGCGGCAAGCATCGGCGTCGGCGGCGAAATCTTTGCGTTGGATATGGGCCAACCGGTGAAAATACGCGATCTCGCCGAGCAGATGATCCATTTGGCCGGAAAAAAACCGGGCAGCGAGATCGCCATCGTCTACACCGGTTTGCGCTCCGGCGAGAAGCTGTTCGAAGAGCTTTTTCACCCCTTGGAAAACTATCGCGCCACCGAGCATGCGAAGATTTTTCTGGCGCAGCACCGCGAAGTGTCCTGGGAGCTGCTGCAGGCCATGCTCGACAACGCGGACCAAGCGGTGACTGCCTACAACGAAGAAGATCTTCGTCGCTGCGTCTCCAGCCTGCTGCCTTCGTTTCGCTGGAGCGAAGAGTCCCAACCCGACAACGTGGTTTCGATCCGCCGTACCAACCCGGAGAGTACATGAGCAAGCCATTGCGCAAGGTGGTATTTCCCGTTGCCGGACTCGGCACGCGCTTCCTGCCGGCAACCAAGGCGGTGGCCAAGGAGATGCTGCCGGTGCTCGACAAGCCGCTGATCCAGTACGCCGTCGATGAGGCGGTGGACGCGGGTGCCGACACGCTGGTGTTCGTCACCAACCGTTACAAGCATGCCATCGCCGACTACTTCGACAAGGCCTACGAGCTGGAGGCGAAGTTGCAGGAAAAAGGCAAGGCTGAATTGTTGGCGCTGGTTCAGGGTACGTTGCCGCGGCATGTCCGGGCGATCTTCGTGACCCAACCGGAGGCGCTCGGTCTCGGTCATGCGGTGTTATGCGCCCGGCCTGTCGTCGGTGACGAACCGTTCGGCGTGATACTGCCCGATGACCTGATCTGGAACGGTGGCAAGGGTGCGCTGCGGCAGATGGCTGAATTGGCCGAGGCTGAGCAAGCTGGCGTGATTGCGGTAGAAGAGGTGCCGCACGACCAGACCGACAAATACGGTATCGTCGATGCCAGTGTGATCGATGATCGCAGTGCCAGCATCAGGCATATGGTGGAAAAGCCGAAACCGGCGGATGCGCCTTCGAACCTGGCGGTGGTCGGACGTTACGTGTTGCCTGCGCGCATCTTCCAGCTATTGGACCAGACCACCCCGGGTGCGGGTGGCGAAATCCAGATTACCGACGCGATCGAGGCCTTGTTGAAAGAACAGGGCAAGGTACTGGCCTACCGCTTCGAAGGTACGCGTTTCGACTGCGGCAATAAGGCCGGGCTGGTGCGTGCCACCATGCACATGGCGATGCAGGATCCAGCACTGGCACCGACCGTGCGGGCATTTCTCGGCAACCTCTGAATCCCACGACGGCCCGACGACAAGCCCTATCGCGCGGCTGACAATGTTCCTTGCCATGTGCCGCGCTATGCTCATCCTTGGTACAGAGAAAATCCCAGGCATGGTCGGCTCATGAAGCAGTCTTCGCCTTTGTCCTACTACCGTGCAACCGCTACGCCGTATACGGCGTTTGCGCCGTTGCAGGGCCGTCAGGACGCGCGCATCGCCATCATCGGCGGCGGTTACGCCGGCTTGAATACCGCGCTGGGTCTGGCGGAGCGTGGGGTGGGCGATGTCGTGTTGCTGGAGCGCGAACAGGTCGGTTTCGGCGCGTCCGGACGCAATGGCGGTTTCGTGTTCGCCGGTTATTCGCTGGGCGAACAAAGCCTTGTCGACCAGCTCGGCACCGCGCGGGCGCAAGCGCTGTTCAAACATACCATCGAGGGCGTGCAGCGCATCCGCCGCCGCGTTGCCGAGTACCAGATTCCCTGCGATGCGGTCGACGAAGGGGTGATCTGGACGAACTGGTTTCGTGACCCCCGCGTGCTGCGCCAGCGCCAGCAACTGCTGGCCGACCACTATGGGGTGCAATGGGAATGGCTGGCGCAGGCTGAATTGCGCGACCTGATTCGCAGCGAACGCTATTTCGATGGTCTGTTCGAGCGCGATGCCCTGCATCTGCATCCGCTCAATTACGCGATCGGTCTTGCCGCTGCGGCAGCCGCGCAAGGGGTGCGGATTCATGAGCAAAGCGGCGTGCGCCGCTTGCGTCGGGACGGGTTGCGCTGGTGTATCGAAACGGCGCACGGTAGTTTGCACGTCGATCAAGTGGTGCTTGCCTGCGGCGGCTACCTGGCGGGCCTGGAGCAAAAGATCGATCGCTCGATCTTGCCGATTGCCACCTATGTGATGGTGACCGAACCGCTGGGCGATCGTCTCGGCGAATGCCTGCACACTCGTGCGGCCATCTACGATAGCCGCTTCGCCTTCGACTACTACCGTCCGCTGGTCGATGGCCGATTGCTGTGGGGGGGGCGCATTTCGATCCGCAACCGATCGCCCGAGGCGGTACGTCGCCTGTTGCGGCAGGACATGTTGCGGGTGTTTCCGTCCTTGAAGGATGTCGGGATCGACTACGCATGGTCCGGACTGATGAGTTATGCGCGTCATCAAATGCCGCAGATCGGCGGGCGTGATGACGGCTTGTGGTGGGCCCAGGCATTCGGCGGTCATGGTCTCAGTTCCACCTGCGCCGCCGGCGAGCTGCTGGCGGCGGCGATTGCCGAGGGCGACGAGGGCTGGAAGGCGTTTGCCGATTACGGCCTGCCCAGCACCTACCGGCCGTTCGGCTATCTTGCGGCACAGGCCAGCTACTGGCGGGCAGAATTCAACGATTGGTTCAAAGTGAGGTTGGAAGGATGATGGCGCAAGGCACCGAAGAGGTCGTTGGCGAAATCAGCTGGGCCGATTTCCAGAAGGTACTCACCGTGGTCGGTACGGTGATTCGGGTGGAGCCGTTTCCCGAAGCGCGCAAGCCGGCCTGGAAGGTCTGGGCCGACTTCGGGCCCTATGGCGAGAAGAAGACAAGCGCGCAGATTGCCGCGTTGTATACCGCCGACGATCTGCTCGGGCGCCAGATCGTTGGCGTAATCAATTTTCCCGAAAAGCAGATCGGTCCGTTTCGTTCGCAGTTTTTGTTGACCGGGTTCCCTACCGACGAGGGGGTGGTGCTTGCGGCGGTGGAGCGGCCGGTGCCGAATGGCACGCGGTTGGCGTGATGTGATCTCGCTCGTCACCCCAGCGGATGCTGGGGCCCAGTGCCTTTGGCCATCCAATGGCTGGTGTCAGCTTGGAGTGGACAGGCAAGAGCGTTTCGACCCGCTTTGCGGCCCGAGGTACTTCTCTTTTGCTTGTCCACATACGCGCAGGAGCGCGTATGAACAGCGAAGCTGGCCCGAAGGGCGGAGGGCAGGATGCCCGGAGTAAAAGAGAAGTACCCAAGAGAAAACGACACCCCGCTTGGCGCTTGCCGGGCATCCTTGCCCGGCAAGTCCGTGAGGCGGGGCCGGGCTTTTCGACAGCACATTCATGTGCTGTCGAAAAGGAGTCGGCATCGTGCCGACTCCCCTGCGGGGCCTGTCGTCCCCACCTCACCGCCGCACAGGGGCCCCGGGTAGAGCAAGCGCGCCATCCTGGCGCGCACTCGGTGCGCCATGGCTGTGCAGTGGCGAATGCTGAGGAGGGAAAGATTCCGCTCCGCACTGAATAGCTGAACGCTCCGAATGTCGCAGGTAGGCCAGCATTTGCCACTCAACAAATGCATTCTGCCCGAGTTTCCTCGAATTACCTGACTCCATCTCGTCATCCCTGCGAAGGCAGGGATCCAGTGACTGCTCCGCCTCCAAACTGTTGTGAAGCCTTGAATGCTAGAGCTTTCGTGCGCCTTCGGCGCCCGAGTTACTTATCTCTTGCGTGGCCAAGAGATAAGTAACCAACAGAGAAGGCCACCCCGCTTGGCGCTTGCCGGGCATCCATGCCCCGCAAGTCCGTGAGCTGGGGCCGGGCTTTTCGACAGCACATCCATGTGCTGGCGAAAAGGAGTCGGCATCGTGCCGACTCCCCCTGCGGGCCTGTCGCCCCCACCTCACCGCCGCACAGGGGCCCCGGGTAGAGCAGCGCGCCATCCTGGCGCGCACTCGGTGCGCGACCGCTGCGCGGTGGCGGATGCTGAGGAGGGAAAGGTGCTTTGCACTGAATAGCTGAACGCTCCGAATGTCTCAGCTCGGCCATGAACGGACACTGGGCTCATCCTCGCCGAGCAGCCTAGACTGTGGACGTGTCATTAGTGCCGCCCTTTTGGGCGCCGATGGCTTCTGAGCAGGCTCAATCACCGTTCGCAGCGATAGGCTGTCTGGTCTTGGAATCGAAAGAAGCGAGAATCATGAATCCGTCAGATTTTTGGAAGAATTTCCGGCTCGGCGAGGAAGTGCACATCGCCGGATCCTTCATCTACAACGGACTGCGTCGGTTCCATGAACTACGGAAGCTTGATTACACCGACGATTTGTTCGAGTTCCTCTATAACCTGTCGGTCGGTCTCGAACGGCTATTGAAGATCGCGGTCGTACTGCACGAGCACACCGACGCAACCGATCAGGATGCGCTAGAGCAGTCACTTATCACGCACAGCCACTTGGACCTGGTGGCGCGTGTGCAAAAGCACGTCACGATCAGCTTAAGTAAGCCGCAGAATGACCTCCTGCAACTTTTGAGCACGTTCTACAAGACGTTGCGGTATGACCGCTTTTCGCTCAACTCGGTCTACAAAGGAAAGAAGGAAACCGAGGCAATTCGCGCGCTGCTTAGCAAGTACCTAGGCATAAAGTTCCCAGACAAGTCCCTCTCATTCGGTACACCCAACGAGGACCGATACCGTGCCTTCATCGGCCGCACGGTCCTGAAGATCTCGCGGACGATCTATAAGATCGTCAGCGACCGCTCTAGCGAGCTTGGTTTGTACACGTATGAACTGCAGCACAGCTCGAAGGCGTACAGCGTATTCGGGCGCGAGTGGAACATGGGCGACGAGGACGTGCTTTGGAAGGAACTGCTCATCTTCTTCATGAACGCGGACCCGAGCTTGGGCTACCTGAGGTTCCTCAAGGGGATTAGGCCGTTAGATTTCGATCCTGGTCTGGTCGACGACTACCTCGATTGCTTTAAGTCAGATGCGTCGAAGGCTGAGGTGATGGACGAGTTGGAGTCTCACTACAAAGAAATGGATCCTAAAGAGCGGAAGGAACGGCTCGAAATAATGGGTTTTATTGGCTCGCCGGGCGTCTATTTCGACGATGCGGAAGAGGGCGATGAGCCACCCCAAGGCGACGTCGACTAATTGTGCCCGGTTCGGTATTGGCGTTTATACAGCCCGAGGGCTGGAAGGACCGCTAAGGGGCGGCCTCGGCCCTTCGCAGCTTGCGCGTCGGTTGCCCTGTCCTCTCGACATTGCGTGATTGACGGGAAGTGAGTGAGCCGGGCCATGACACCCGATCTGATACTTGCTCAAAGAGTCTCTCTGGCTTGATCGTCAATGTTGTCCTGCCAAGTTGCCTACACGATCCGGTCTGGGTTGGCCGCGAGCAGAGGGCAAGGTGTTTGGTGCTATTTCAGAAAAAAGCCATGTCAATGACCGTGGCAGGACCGATGCGGCGCGCAGGATCGGCGGGAGGTGGTTCAGTCGATGTGTTGTCTTGAACGTGGAATGCTGGCCGGGTGCCGGATCGGGGGAGTGTCATGAAGTTTTGGGTGGTTGCTTTGGGGCTGTTGCTGGCAAGCGCGGGCGTGCAGGCGAAAACGATGGTCTGGCAGCCGGCTGCGGGGCATACGCAGGTGCCGATATGGCCGGGGGTGGCGCCCGATTTGCAGGCGGTTCCCGGTGCGGAAACGGTGACGGTGAGTGACAAGTTGCTGGCGGGCAAGCCGGTGACGGCGGTGAGCAATGTGACCCGGCCGACGATGACGGTGTATGCGCCCAGGGGAAAGAATACGGGGGCTGCCGTGGTGGTGATTCCCGGTGGCGGGTTCGAGATACTGGCCATCGATCTGGAAGGTACCGAGGCTTGCGACTGGCTGACGTCCCATGGCATCACCTGCGTGTTGTTGAAGTATCGCGTGCCAAGCAAGCCCTATGACTGGCATTGCAACTGCCGTCCGCACAACTTTGCGCTGTCGGTGTCGTCGTTGCAGGACGTGCAGCGAACGATGCGGCTGGTGCGCTTTCACGCGGCGCAGTGGCATGTCGATCCGCACAAGGTCGGCGTGCTGGGTTTTTCGGCGGGCGGCTTCCTGGTGGCGGAGATCAGCACAAACTTCGATCGGCACCTGTATGCGCCGGTGGATGCGGCTGACAAGGAGAGTGCGCGCCCGGATTTCGCCATGCCGATTTATCCGGGGCATCTCACCAAGGGTGACGGCAAGTTGAATCCCAATGTGCCGGTGTCCAGCACGACGCCACCTACCTTTCTGGTCCAGGCGGAAGACGACTACGTCGACGGCGTGAACCAGTCGCTGGTCTATTACACCGCGCTGGCCAAGGCGCGGGTGCCGGCAGAGATGCATCTGTATGCTCACGGGGGGCATGCCTTCGGCTTGCGGCCGACAGCGAATCCGATCACCGGCTGGCCGCGCCTGGCCGAGGTATGGCTGCGAACGATCGGCATCCTCCACCGTTGAAGAATGCCGCGCTCGGGTCAAAACAGAGTCGGGCTCGAATCGCACCTGCTTAGGCGAAAAACCTCACTTTTCGTCATTTTCGCGGCTCTCAACCGCCGAATGGCGGGTCAAGCGGGAATCCAGTGACTTCAAGGGTGTTGGATGGAGCGAAAGACACGGGGTCCCCGCCTTCGCGGGGATGACGCTTCAGCAAGTGCCCTTCGGGTCCGGTTCGGTTACTGCCGGGTCCCGTTACTGTCCAACCACACGCCCAGGCCCTGCGCATTCAGCTCGATGTCCCCGCCGAGCAGCTCCAGCAATGTTTCGTGGTTGCCTTGCCAGCCATGGGCTTTGGCACGGTCGGCGTACAAGCGGGTGAGGAAGGCGACGAGTGAGGCGTGGCGATCGGGTTGCTGGTTGGCGGCATGGGCTAGGGCGACCATGGCGTCGATCTGCTCATGCAGGTCATCGGCGAGGCGGTCGATTTCATCGACCCGGTTGAAGTGGGTGAGGTACATCGCGGCTGGCTTCAGTGCGACCAGTCGGTTGATCGAGGCGTGCAGCGCGTCGGGGTCGAACTGCACCGGCGAGGTGGTGGGCAGGATGAAGGCACCGCGTGCGGTATCGAACTCGCGATAGCTCAGGCCGAACACGTCGCCGGTGAAGCAGACGTTGGCGCGGGTATCATGGATCGCGATGTGATGCTTTGCATGGCCAGGGGTGTCGATGCAGCGCAGCAGGCGTCCCGCCAGATCCACCATGTGGCCATCGACGGCCTCGATCACACGCTCGGCCGGGACCGGCCGCAGTCGGCCGTACTCGCGCTCCATCACGGTTTCCCCGTAGACCGCACTGGCACCGGCCCACAACTTGGACGGGTCGATCATGTGCCGCGCACCCCGCGGGTGAACCACCAGCCTGGCGTTGGGCAACTGCGCGATCAGTTCGCCGGCACCACCGGCGTGATCGAGATGCACGTGGGTGAGGATCAACCAGTCCACATCGGCTGCGGTCAGGCCACAGACATCCAGTTCGGCCAGCATGCGCGGCACCGAATGGTTGGTGCCGCAGTCGATGAATGCACCGCGACCCTTTTCGACCAGCAGGTAGGCCGCGTCGAAGTGCGGCCGCACAAAACCGGTATCGATGGTGTGGATGCCATGGGGAAGCGTCATGTCGGCCTCGCAAGGGAGCGAAAATTACCAGCCAAGGTAGCAAGTGTTTCCGTCGGAAACACGTACACCATGGTCGAGTCCCTGAATGAAACCGGTCGCGGCGACTGCTCAGGCGGCGCTGTCGACGAGTACCAGCTCGGCATCCTCCAGGGCGGTCAGCCGCAGTACGGACTCGTGGCGGATGGCGGCGCCATCGCGGGCTTCGAGCCGCACACCGTTGAGCTCGACCGTACCTTTGGCCGCTACCAGGTAAGCGTAGCGACCTTGGGCCAGGGTGTATTCGATGGTTACGCCAGCCTTTACAGTGGCGCCGAGCACGCGAGCCTTGGTGCGCAGCGGCAGCGCATCGCTGTCCTCCTTGAATCCGCTGGCCAGGGTCACCAAGCGGCCCGAACGCTCGCCGGCCGGAAACGGCCGTGCGCCCCAGGAAGGGGGGTGATCGTGCGTATCGGGGAGTATCCAGATCTGGAAGATCCGCGTGGTATCCGATTCCCGGTTGTATTCGCTGTGGGTGATGCCGCTGCCGGCGCTCATCACCTGCACGTCGCCGGCCTCGGTGCGACCCTCGTTGCCCAGACTGTCGCGATGGGTAATCGCCCCTTCGCGAACATAGGTGATGATTTCCATGTCGGCGTGCGAATGCGGGGGAAAGCCGGTTTGCGGCGCGATGGTGTCGTCGTTCCACACCCGCAGTGCACCCCAGCCCATGCGCTTGGGATCGTGGTAGCCGGCAAACGAGAAGTGATGCCTGGCGTCGAGCCAGCCGTGGTCGGCGTGGCCGAGGCTGCTGAAGGGTCTGCGTTCAATCATCGCGGGTTCTCCCGAAAGGCAAGACAGACACGATGGGGCCATGGCCCGCCTGGGTAAACGCACGGCAGGGAAACGGACTGTCGCCGGATCACCACTGCAGCATGATCTTGCCGATATGCGTGCTGCCTTCCATCAAGGCATGCGCCTTGCCCGCTTGCGCCGCCGGGAATACCTGGTGGATCACCGGACGTACGGTGCCGGCTTCGAGCAGCGGCCAGACCTTGTGGTGCAACTGGGCGGCCAGTGCACCCTTGAAGGCTACCGGGCGTGCGCGCAGGGTGGAGCCGGTGAGGGTGAGTCGGCGGCGCATCAGCACCGCGGCGTCGATCTCGGCCTTGCTGCCGCCAAGGGTGGCAATGAATACCAGCCGGCCGCCCTCGGCCAGCGCATCGATTTCGCGTGGTATGTAGTCGCCGGCGACCATGTCGAGGATCACGTCGACACCGCGACCGTCGGTGGCCTGTTTCACTACCGCGACAAAGTCCTGCTCGCGGTAGTTGATTGCCTGCGCCCCCAGCTTTTCACAGGCAGCGCATTTTTCCGCACTACCGGCCGTCGCGAACACGCGATGGCCCAGGGCATGCGCCAGCTGGATCGCGGTGACACCGATGCCGCTGGAGCCGCCTTGCACCAGCAGGCTTTCCTGCGCGCCGCCTTCGCCGCGACCGAGCTGGCCGCGATCGAAGACGTTGCTCCACACCGTGAAGAAGTTCTCCGGCAGCGCGGCGGCTTCGACCATCGAGAACCCGGCGGGTACCGGCAGGCACTGCGCCAGGGGTGCCACCGCGTACTCGGCATAACCTCCGCCGGCCAGCAGCGCGCAGACCGCATCGCCGCGTTTGAGTCCGAACGGGTTGTTGCGGGACAGATCGCCCTCGACCAGTTCGCCGGCCACCTCCAGCCCGGGGATGTCCGAGGCGCCCGGTGGCGGCGCGTAGTTGCCCATGCGTTGGAATACGTCGGGCCGGTTGACGCCGGCAGCCGCTACCTGGATCAGCACTTCGCCCGGGCCGGGCTGCGGGATCGGGCGAGCGGTCAGCTGCAGTACGTCGGCCGAGCCGGGGCGGCTGATCTCGATGGCTTGCATGGTAGGCATGGTGTAGCTCCGTGGGTGGCGGGGAACGCAATCAACACTGGCGACGATGTAGGAGATATCAAGCGCGTTGGTGAAGGCCGAGCCACCGGGTCCGACAAGCTGCTCCGTCCTGACTGCCGTTTCGCCGGCAAGCGCGATGTCGTGGTGCCACCACCGGTGGTCTGCGTCAGGTCGATCCAGATCAGTTCGACATGCCCGCGCATTCCCTGGATTGCGGGTTCATCACCATGTGTGTCCCAAGGTATTTCGATGCCCGGCCAGTCGTTCAAGCTGATCACCCCTGACCCCACCTAGGCGATCAAGACGCTTCGTGAGTCACAGCCGGGCACGATGGACGGCTTTACGACAATGGCCAAGTCCGCATTGGCGCCCGACGTGCTCTCGACCATCGATAAGGAGCTGATCGCGGTGGCCATTGGCGTCGTTGCCCGCTGCGAGGGTTGCCCCGGCTTTCATGTTGGCACCTGGGTGTGCCTCGGGGTCAGCCACGGACAGTTCACTGGCGCTGGCGGTGTACAGGGGCGGTGGACCGTGGCGAATGTTCGCGGCCGAGGCGGTTCAGGCCTATGAGGAATTCTCCGGGGAACACTGATGGCGACGAGGGAGGTTGCCCCGCACCCAAGCAGGGCTTACCAGTCGGTGGGCTTGTAGTCCTTCAGGAACTGGCCCCATACGTGCTCGCCGCTGTTGATGCCGGAAATGATCGGATCGACGATGCGCGCCGCACCGTCGATGATGTCCAGGGGCGGATGGAAGCGTTCTTCCAGCACTTTTTTGGCCGCCAGTTCCGCCGGATCCTCATCGGTGACCCAGCCGGTGTCGACGCTGTTCATGTGGATGCCATCGTTGTGGTAATCCGTTGCCGAGGTGCGCGTCATCATGTTCAGCGCGGCCTTGGCCATGTTGGTATGCGGGTGCCGGGTAGTCTTGAAGCTGCGGTAGAACTGGCCTTCCATCGCCGACACGTTGACGATGTGCTTGTCGCGCTCGGGCGTGCGCAGCATCAGCGGTTTCAGCCGCGCATTGAGGATGAATGGGGCGATCGCGTTGACCAGCTGCACCTCCAGCAATTCCACCGACGGCACCTCGGCCATCAGCAGCCGCCACGAGTTGCGGCCGCGCAGGTCGATCTGCTGCAGGTCCTGGTCGAGCCGGCCCTCGGGGAACAGGTGGCTCTGCGCCAGCAGCTCCTCCGGCAGCAGCGGCAGTTGCGACAGTTCGGCCGCACGGGTCAGCCCGTCCAGCTTCGAAGCCTGGCCTGCCACCGCCCTCGTCGACGTTCCGGCCTCGGGCAGGATATGCGAGCTGCGCAATCCCTCGTAATGGCCGATCAAGTCACGCACGTGTTCGGGAAGGTCATGCAAGGCCGCCGTTTCGCCTTCCATCATGTGCGCATAAAAATCCGGCGGTCGGCGCACCGTCTGGCAGGCGTTATTGATGATGAAATCGAGCCGCGGCCGCGTAGTCACCAGCTCCTGGCAGAATGCTTCGACACTCGGTGTGTGGCGCAGGTCCAGTCCATAGATCTGCAGGCGGTCGCGCCACTGGGCGAAGTCCGGCTCCTCGGCGTAGCGGGCGGCCGAGTCGCGTGGAAAGCGCGTGGTCACGATCAGTTCGGCGCCGGCACGCAACAGCTTCAGACCTGCCTGGTAACCGATCTTCACCCGACCACCGGTCAGCAGCGCTACCCGCCCGCGCAGGTCGACCAGTTCGGTGCGCTTGGCGTAGTTGAAGGCCGCGCAGTCGGGGCACAACTGGTCGTAGAAGAAATGGATGGTCGAATATTTTGTCTTGCAGACGTAGCAGTGCTGCGGTTCGATCGACTCGCGCGGGGCATCGTCGCGGTCGACATCGTGGGCTGTAAAACCCTCCGGCGCAAACAGGTTAGGCGTGGTGAATACCGGCTTGCGGCGCAGCGCCCGGATACCGGTGCGGTTGAGCACCTCGTCCTCGGCGCGAATCTTCGCCGCGTGGCGTGCCTTCGCCGCGGCCTTCAACTTCACCCGGCGTGCCGCGGGGTCGGGGTCGTAAACCTTCGCCACCGCCTGGAGAAGCTGGCCACGCGCCGACGCCGGCAGCGATTTCAACCGCTGCGGATCGGCAGCCAGCGACTCCAGCAGCTCAGCGGCGAGGCGCACTTGCTCCCACAGCACAGGATCGGTGTCATCGGTTGAGGGTGGGGCGGGGGGCGTGGTGGTCAAAAGTCGGGTCCGTGATCGAGCGGGCGTGGCGCGTGGGGCAGAGGCCATCAGGCATCGCGACGCGGGGCGAACGGCGTATTTTGCCTGCTTTGGCCGGCGGGCGGGAAAATGCTCCGTAGACAGGCCGGCCAGATGGGCGAATGGCGAGGAGGGACGACCGTCCGCGAACCCAGCGAGCTGGGCGCGAGGTCAGCCGGAACGTGGGCGGCCGTTTGCCGCCAGCCAGCTCGTGAGCGAAAAGCTCGCGCGCTGCCCGAGATCCCCCTGGTGGCGTTCACACCAGTCGCTGGCAGATTCACGACCCAGTGCGCGCAGCCCCTGAAGCTGGTGCCGGCGGGTATCGGAGGCTGGAAATCCGTCGGCCACCGTCAGTGCTTCCCTGGGCGTGATCACATGCATGCGCAGACGACGCAGGCGACGGTCTTCAGCATCGGCCAGCAGATGCCGCTCAAGCCGCTGGCGGGTCAGTGCCAGGTTGCGCAGCTCGCGCTTGAATGCGGCTGAAAACGAAAGTTGAGCCGACCACTCGGCGATGTCGCGCGCCTGCCTTGGCACCTTTGCGTTGTCGAACGGCTGCAGCAGGATGCACAACAGGTCGTCACTCCCGGTATCGAGCAAGGGTTCCAGTACGGGATTGCCGGCAAAGCCGCCGTCCCAATAGGCTTCGCCATCGATCTCGACTGCCGCAAACCATTGCGGCAAACACGCCGACGCCAGCAGTGCGTCGTGACTCAGCCGTGCGTTGTCGAACACGGTGAGCGCGCCGTCGCGTACGCGCGTTGCCGCCAGCCGCAGCTGGATCGGCCCGGTTCGCAGTGCGTCCATGTCAAACATGCCCTCGACCAGACTACGCAACGGGTTCACAGACAGTGGTATGGCCTGGCTCGGTGGGACTTTCTGAGCATGCTCAAACATGCCAGCCGCGACCGCCCACCAGTCAGCCACCACGTTCTGCCGGGCGAGCGCCTGCCAGAACGCATCCAGCGACTCCCGCGCCCCGGCAGCACCGCCACGCAGCCATCCCCGCGCCAGCGCCACCGCATTCATGGCACCGCTGCTGGTGCCGCTGATCGATTCGATGTCCAGGCCGGGCAGTTCCAGCAACCGGTCCAGTACACCCCAGGTAAACGCGCCATGCGCGCCACCGCCTTGCAGGGCCAGTTTTATCGGCGTTTGGTTGGCATTGCTGCGTTGCATCATCCCATCTTGGGCGCAGCGAGGTAAATGCGTCAAGCCGCCGAGACAGGGTTTGCGTTTCGGATCCGCAGCAGCGAAGCCTCTTGCCGACAATGTTCACGATGCCGCATCCAAAGGTGCCAGCAGGCCACGGGGCTCGTTCAGTGCTTCGTTGTGCCGCCAGGGTTGAGGCCGGCGGAATGCATGCCGCGGGAGCCGGGACCGATATTGACGTTGAGGAACTGCACCAGCTGAGCAAACAACTCGGCTACGTTCGCCTCCTTGTAAAAGCCGTGCATCTCGTCGGGTTTGTCGATCCAGACATGGGCAATGTGGCGTTTCAACAGGGCCATGTGCAAGTCTTCCCCCTGGATCGGTGGCACTCGCATATCCTTGCCACCAACGATCAGCATCACCTTGGCCTTGAGGCGGTCGAGCTGGTTGATGGGTGAATGCTGTGCCAGCACCTTCATGTTCTGGCCGAGTACTTCCTTGAGGTAGCTTTCGCCATAACTGGATTGTGGAATGTCGCCACGCTTGTACATCAGCGCCAGATCATAGACACCGACGTAGCCGATGGCGCACTGGTACAGATCCGGTTCCTTGACGGCGCCTTCCAGCGCCGCATAACCACCGTAGCTGCCACCGAAAATGCAGATCCGTTGCGGGTCGGCAATACCCTTCGCAACGGCCCAGCGGGTGGCGTCGGTCACATCGTCCTGCATCTTGCCACCCCATTGAAGCCAGCCGGCGCGCTCGAACTGTTTGCCGTAACCGCCGGAACCGCGGTAGTTGACTTGCAGTACGGCATAACCGCGGGTTGCCATGGCCTGTACATAGGGATCGAAATTCCAGCGATCGCGTATGCCGTAGGGGCCGCCATGGACGAAGACCACCATCGGCAGGTGTTTCGCACCTTCCTCTCCGGGTGGGTAGCTCAGATATCCCTGCAAATTCAGGCCGTCGCGGGCGGTAAAATTGAAGGGCTGCTTGGACGCCATCTTTTCGGGATTGATCCACGATTCGCGTGCCAGCAGTGGCGTGAGCTTGCCGCTGTCACGGTCGTACAGGTAGAACGTCCCCGGGTCGACATCGGCATCCACCCTTACCACGCTCAAACGGCCATCACGGGTGCCCGACACGAAACGGACGTTTTCGCCGGGAAACTGTTTCATCAGCGCGATCAGCGCCTTGGTATCGGCAGGATGGCCTGTGAACAGCGCTGCCCCGGGCCGCCCGTCCATGAAGGCCACGCCGATCACGCTGTCCCTTGCGAACCCCTGAAGCAATCCGTCAGGCTCGACGCGCGCATTGCTCCAGAGAGTTTCCAGGGTGGGCTTTTTCGGATGCCACAGGCATATGCCGAAGCCTCCGGAAGCCCCCGGACAAGTGGCATACGCCGCACTGTCGTCGCGCTTGAAGGCGAAAGGAATGGAGCGGCTGTCGCCGAGCCCCGGCTGCAGCTGCCAGCCGTCCCCACCAACCGGATGCAGATAGACCTTGAAATTCTCGGCCTTGTCCACGCCATAGGCAAAGCGAATCCTGCCCTGATGGTCCGCGACAAAATGGGCGCCGCGCATGGGCGCGGTGATGATCTTGTATTTCACCCCGTCGCGGATATCCATGCGGTAGGCCACCGGCAGCTGCCGTTCGAAACCAGCGGCACCCCATGAGCTGATGGCGACCAGTACGTGATACGGGTCACCTGAAATAGTCGAAATGAATTCGGCGCTGCCGCGTTCGGGCGCACCACGCTGGATATGCGAACCAGTGCTTACGCCATTCCTGCGGTAGCCGTAGAGCAGGTCTGCACCGTAACCATCGGCATTGACCGCAAACAGCTCGCCGGTGGCGAACGGTGAATCGAAGCCGCCGATACGTGTGCCGACGGAATAAAGCACCCGGGTTGGCGATACCCACCAGAAGTCGATGACATCATCGTCCTCCCGGGGACGGACGATGTTTCCCTTCTTGTCGGACAGGCGGATCAGCGCCAATACGGTCTGACCTTTGACCACCGCGGTTGCGGCCAGATACTCACCGTCAGGTGAAATCTTGACGTCCTTGTATTGGGCATGCCGGGCCAGATCGGTGAATGACACCGGTTGCGCCCGCAGCGCGGTACTACACAGCAACAATGCGATTGTTGCGATCCAGTTTCGCCATGCCATCGTGAGTTCCCCAAGCCCTGCCACGCAGCCTTGTGGCATGCGCGCGATTTATCCAGGTAATCGTGTCCCCGCCGCATTTATAGCAGCACATTGAGGTGTGCAGCGAGTCCTTGTTGACTGTGACCTGCCTCATGAACTTGCTGGATGTAAGCCAGCTGACTGGCGCGCTACAGTGATGCTTCGCCCCGTCGACGACAGCGCATGTCACTACGTTCCCTTTTTCCACAAGCCCGCGCCGCCGGTATGGCTGACAAGACCTTGTCGGCAGACCAGCGCGAGGCGATCCCGCGCAATTTTCTGGTGTTCGTGGGCAGTCATTTCCTGAGCAAGCTCGGTGACGCGCTGAGCAACCCGAAGACCACCCTGACCTGGCTGGCCGGCACTCTGGGCGTGGCTGGCTGGATGATTTCCTTGCTGGTACCGATCCGCGAATCCGGCAGCATGTTGCTGCAGGTGTGGATGGCGCGCTATGTGCAGCGCTTCGATCAGCGTAAATGGGCCTGGTCGCTGGGTGCGATGTTACAGGCACTGAGCATGTTTGGCATCGCACTCGCGGCATGGTTGCTGCGCGGCAGCGCGGCAGGGCTGGTGCTGTTGATACTGCTGGCGCTGTATGCGCTGGCGCGCAGCGTTTCGTCGATTGCCTCCAAGGACGTGCTGGCGCGAACGCTGCCAAAGGGGATGCGGGGGCGTACCACCGGCTGGGCGGCCAGCGCCGCGGGGTTGGTCACGCTGGGCATCGGCATGGTGGTGACCTTGTCGGGTCCGCAACGACTGCAGGCTGCTGGCTACGCGCTGGTACTGCTCGGCGCAGGGGGGCTTTGGTTGCTGGCTGCAGCGCTGTTTTCCGCTACCCGCGAGCCGACTGGCGAGCGCAACGGGCATGATCACCCGGTGCGGTTGCGCCTGCTGGCGCAAGATGCGCGGCTGCGCAAGTTTGTGCTGGCGCGGGCGCTGCTGATGTGCACTGCGTTGTCGGCACCCTATTACGTGCTGCTGGCACAGCGCCACCTCGGTCACACGCCGCGGCTGCTGGCCGCCTTTATCGTGGCCGACGGGTTGGCGGCGATGCTCGGTGGCCCATTATGGGGTGGCCTGGCGGATCGTTCGAGCCGCGCGGTAATGATGGTCGGCGGTGCGTTCGGCGCCGTGTTGGGCGCCCTGCTGGCAGCCGCGATGCTGTGGTCGCCGGGCCTGCTAGGCCAGGTCTGGCTGATGCCGGCGATGTACTTCATATTGTCGCTGGGGCATCAAGCGGTACGCATCGGGCGCAAGACCTACGTGGTGGACATTGCCGCCGGCGCTACCCGCATCGCCTACGTGGCAGTGAGCAATTCCGCAATCGGTGTATTGTTGCTGGCGGTCGGGGGCATTACCGCGGTGCTGTCGACCCTTTCACTGGCGGCGGTGCTGGCGACACTGGCGGTGATGGGGGCCGCCGGTGCGGTACTGTCGATGCGCTTGCCGAACGCAGAGACTGCCGACGATGCGGAATAATCGTCGACGCCCCCACCATCGGCCAGCGAGCGGTCAGCCCACATCACTGCGGACCTGCGCGTGGCTGATCAGCGCAAAGATCAGGCTGCCGCCGACGATATTGCCGGTCAGCGTGGGCAGGGCGAAGTCAAAGACATAATCGGCGACACTCAGGTGGCCGGCGAACACCATGTACAGCGTTTCCAGCGATCCCACGATGATATGAGTAAAACCGCCAGCGGCGATCAGCCAGGTGGTCAGGATGATCACCGTGATCCGTGATTGCTCCGCGGACGGCAGCAACCACACCATGGTGGCGATCAGCCAGCCTGCGAGAATACCCTTGGTGAACATCTGCCAGGGCGAGTTCTGCATCAATTCTTCGCCGATGCCAAAAAAGATCTGCTGGGTCCGGGCATCGAACTGCTGCAAGTGCAATATGCCCCAGGCGAACAACGCCACGCCGACGAGGTTGCCGACCAGTACCACCCCCCATAGCCGTAACAACGAGCCAAACTTGGCCATACTGGGATCTGACATTAGCGGCAGCACGGCCGTCATCGTGTTCTCGGTAAACAGCTGCTGGCGTGCCAGGATCACCACCACGAAACCGAACGAGTAGCCGAGGCTTTCGATCAGCACATGGCCGGGTACCTCGCCCAGGTAGCGGCTCAGCAGGCCACGCGCCAGCAGCGAAAATCCCATCGAAAAACCAGCCGCCAATGCCGACCAGCTCAATGCGACGATGTTGCGGGCCAGCTCCTGCTCGCCTTCGCGGCGGATAATCTCGTGCAGTACGGCGGCGCGGGGTGGGCGACTTTCCTCGACGTTGTCTTTTTCCTCGCGGCTGAGCACGAAGCCTTCCTTGTCGCCGACCTCGGGGTCGTCGCGTTTGTCGTCACGCTCCTGTTTGGTTTTTTCTTCCACCCTGCGACCTCCGGGCGCGACAACTCCGCACCGATTTTGGCAGACCTTAAAGGGCCGAATGTGTCGGCGGCGTCAGGCCGACGACCCCTAGGTCAAGGGAGGTTCCACGACCACGGGCAGCGCGCCTGTGTCCGGCGAATAGCAGGGGGGCGGAGCGGCCGAGTCTGCTCCATATCTCGGCGAGCAGGACGCAGGCCTCAGTCATGGGAAACCGTTTCAATGCGTTGGCATTGTGCCGCTTGGCTCCTCAGCCATTCCCGCCATCCTCAGCAACACGCCCGCCAGACTCTTCAGATCCTGCGCATTGTGCGCCGCCACCCGCCGCAGGTTGTTTGCCGAGCCGCCGCGCAGATAGGTGAGCCACGCGGCCGGTGCTTCAGCGCCCGGCAAATCATCCTCGCGCACCACGCCCAGCAACTGCCGCTCGGCAGTGGCGAGCCGGCAGTTTTCCCATTGGCCTTTCCAGTGGCGGCGCACCGGATGCAGCAGATCGATATGGACAAGGCCGGCCAGCGGATTCGGCAACCGCGCCAGCCGGTAGCGGGTGGCGAGCAACGGTGCGTCATAGCATTTGCCGTTGTAGCTGACGAGCACGCTGTCGTTGCCGATCCAGGTGGCGAAGGTCCGCAGCATGGCGGTTTCGGCGGCCATGCTGGTGATGGTGAGCTGGCGTATGCGGAAGTGGCCGTCGATCCAGTCGGCGGCACCGATCATGAAGGCGCGGGTGCCGGTGCCACCGGCCAGGCCGGTGGTTTCGGTGTCGAAGTGCAACAAGTGCTGGTGATGCACTGGCGGCACGCGTGCGAAGCGGGTGTCGATGAGGGTGGGTGGGGTCAGCCAGTCGACGCGGGTTTCGGTGTAGCGCAGGCCGGGGGATAATTCGATTCCAGGCACGCGCCGGTCGGTCGACGCGAGGTACGTTGGCCCATGTTTGAGCTGAGCGTGCCGCTGCAGCAGACGGCGTACCTCGGGTGACAGCGAGGCGCCTGCCGGGGTATGGCCCTTCGCCGTCGCCACGCCGCAGCCGGCGCGAGCGGTGGCGAGCGGGACGGCGACTTGCCTGTGACCAGCCTGCGTACGCAGCTGGCGCAGTTTGGCGTGCAGCGCACTCATAACGCCACCAGCAGTGCCAGCACGCGCAGCGCCAGGGCTTTCGGCGTAGTAGCCATCGGATCGTCGCCGGCCTGTTCGTCCGCCGCCAGCACCGGTCCGACGCAGGCAGGGCAGCCGGCGCGGCAGTCGCAGCGTTCGATCAGGCTGATCGACTGGACGAGCAGATCCTCGCGGCGCTGAAACAGCGGTTCGCTGTGGCCGATGCCGCCGGGGAAGGCGTCGTACAGATACACAGTGGGGGTGAATGGTGCCTGCGGCGCCAGAGCGGAAGGCTGGCCGTCCGGGCCGCGCAACTGGCCACGGCCAGTCAGGTCGGCGCTGACGAACCAGGCGCCGTCGCCGCTCCCCACGGATTTTTGCAGATCGCGCGCTTCGGCCATTACCGCCACGGTGGCCACCAGATGCAGTGCGTTGGCGGCACCGAGAAACCCGTCCAGTGCCTGCTGGCGCTGCTCGAAGGCGGCATCCAGAATGGCTTGGTGCAGCTGCCACCAGACCGCGGTGGTGTGCAGCTCCTGATCGGGCAGGTTGACCGGACCGTAGCCGATGTTTTCGTGCGAGTAGAAGCGGATCTTCTTGTACCCGGGCACGCGACGCACCACGTGCACTTCGCCGTGATGCGCCTCACCGGCCCCGGCGCGAAAGCTTTCGAAACAGTCCAGCACCTTGAGCCGGGTATAATCGATGGCATCGGTGTAATAGTCGACCTGGGTGCGGGTGACATAGGCCTTGCGGCCCTCCCAGTCCAGCCGTTCCACCTGGTAGGGCGTGGACTGGATCATGTGGATGGCACCCTCGTACAAGGTGACGGCCGCGGCGGAATAATCGACTTCGGCGATGATGGTCTGGCGGCCATCGGTGCGATCGACCACCACGAAATTGCCATCGGCCACCGAACGCAGCGACACCGCGATGGCCGGGTAGCTGTCGGCGATCCACTCCCAGCGCTCGCCTTCGCGATGCAGCACGCCTTCCTCGCCCAACACCTCGAGCCAGGGCGTGGCCACCTCCGTGCCGAACGTCTCGTCGCCGTTGAATGGCAGCTCGAACGCGGCGCAGCGGATATGGTCGAGCAGAATCAGCGGTTGATCGGGCTGGATGCGCGCGTGCTCCGGCGTGGCACCCTGGAAGAATTCCGGATGGCGCACCAGGTATTGGTCGAGCGGATCGGAGCTGGCCACCAGCACGCCCAGCGCCGACTGCTGGCGCCGCCCGGCGCGGCCGAAGCGCTGCCAAGTGGCCGCGACCGAACCGGGGTAGCCGTTGAGCACCACCACGTCGAGGCTGCCGATATCCACGCCCAGCTCCAGCGCCGAGGTGCTGACAATGCCGTCGATGCTGCCAGCACGCATGGCGCGTTCGGCGGCGCGGCGCTCCTTCGGCAAGTAGCCGCCGCGGTAGGCGCGGATGCGTGGCGGTTTGCGCGGGTCGCGGTCGAACACGTCCTTGAGGTATTTGGTGAGCACCTCGACCATGCTGCGCGACTGCGCGAACACCAGCGTCTTCATGCCCGATTTGATCGCCAGCCGCGCGATGCGGTTGGTCTGCGAGCGGGCCGAGGCGCGCAGGCCCAGATCGGGATTCACCACCGGCGGGTTCCACAGCAGCACGTGCTGGTCGCCGGTGGGTGCACCGCTCTCGGTGATTGCAGTGACGGTGTCTTCGATCAGCGCCTCGGCGTGTTCGCGCGGATTGCCGATGGTCGCCGAGCACAGGATGAACTGCGGCGTGACGCCATAGAACGCGCACACCCGCTTGAGCCGACGGATCACGTTGGCGACATGCGAGCCGAACACGCCGCGGTACGTGTGTACCTCGTCGATCACCACATAGCGCAGGTTCTCGAAAAACTGCGCCCATTTGGTGTGATGCGGCAGGATCGCCTGATGCAGCATGTCGGGGTTGCTCACCACAAGGTCGCCGTGCAGGCGGATCGCCTGGCGCGCGTCGCCCGGGGTGTCGCCATCGAAGGTGAAGGCCTTTATTCCCAGTTCGCCGGCGTTGTTGAGCTCCAACAGTTCGGCCACCTGGTCCTGCGCCAGCGCCTTGGTCGGAAACAGGTACAGCGCCTTGGCATGATCGGTCATCGCCGCCATGATGACGGGCAGCGTGTAACACAGTGACTTGCCCGAGGCGGTGGGTGTGACGATGGCCACATGCGCGCCCGATTGCGTGGCTTTCCACGCTTGCGCCTGATGGCTGTAAAGCTGTTCGATGCCGCGCGAGCGCAGCGCCTCGGCCAGCGCGGGCGGCAGATCTTCCGGCAGCGGCGCGAACGAACCTTCGCGACCGGACACCACGAAGGCGCCGGTGATCCGGGCGGCGTAACGTTTTGCCAGCCGTTGGGCCAGCGTGCGGCCGTCGCCGGGGGCGGCCAGTACGAGCTCGTCAGTGGCGTAGCGGTCGGGTAGTGCATTCATGATCTGGCGTCCGCGAAGGTCTCTGCGGATTAAGCCGGAGGAGTGTCTCAGCGCATGAGATGGAGGCTGTGCGGAGTCATCGGCTGGGGTCAGGGAGGCCGGTGTTGTTTCAGCGGGCGGATAGCTGCGTTGGAGCGGGGGCCGAAGAGAGTGTTTCCGGAGCAGCAGGCGACGGCGAGATGATTCTCCAGAGCCCGAGGTTCTCCATTTTCATGTTGCCCGCAGCCGCCTGATCAAGCCGTGCGGGAGAGGGCTTCGCCTGTGGCTGCTGAGTCTTCGGCGTTTGACGCTCGTCGCAGCAGCCTCTGGAGACCCCTTCCAGGACGGGGGCAGTCGTCCTCGGGACCGACGCGTGCGCCGCGTTATTTCGGCTTGCTGCCCCGTGCGGTTTCAGGTGTCGAATGGCAAGGGCTCCTGTCGCGCTGCCTGGGACTCATGCGGCATCGGGTCGCGGCAGGTGTGAGGCTATCCACCACTGCATGCCTCTCGCCGCAACCGCCATATGCATCAAACGTCGGCAGGTTGCCGAAGCGCAGGTGCGTCCGTGGGAACAACACCGAATGCGGACCAGTTCAGTACGCATTTCGGTAAATGACTTGGGTCAATACCTCCGTTCAAGCCGTTGTCTATGGTGCCATTCGCACGGCACACCACACCCGTGGCAAGTGGCCTGTGGTGTGCCGAGTGCTATCTGGCTGAGGTTTCTTCGAAAGGATTAGATAATGGAAAGTGCTAACGGCGGCGCCCGGCAGCGTGCAGGCGCCGTCATCCACGACTGGCGACCTGAAGATCCCGCCTTCTGGGCGCAATCGGGCCGCCGTGTGGCTAATCGGAACCTCGCCATTTCGGTTCCCGCGCTGTTGCTGGCTTTCGCGGTATGGATGATGTTCTCCGCGGTCACCGTCAGCTTGCCGCAGATCGGTTTCAAGTTCACCACCAATCAGCTGTTCTGGCTGACTGCATTGCCGGGTTTCCTCGGTGCGACATTACGCATCTTCTATTCGTTCGTGGTACCGCTGGTGGGTGGTCGCCGCTGGACGGCGATTTCCACCGCATCGCTGCTTATTCCTTCGGTGTGGATCGGTTTTGCCGTACAGAACCTATCGACGCCGTATTGGCAGTTTGTGGCAATTGCCATCCTGTGCGGTCTGGGCGGCGGCAATTTCGCCTCGTCGATGTCGAATATCTCGTTCTTCTTTCCCCGCGCAAAGCAGGGCTATGCGTTGGGCATGAATGCCGGCCTCGGCAACGTGGGCGTTTCGGTAACCCAGTTCGTGATACCGCTGGCGATCTCGGTAGGTATTTTCGGACCCCTTCTGGGTGGGCCGCAATTAACCGCCAGCGGCCATCAGATCTACCTGCAGAATGCCGGCTTCGTATGGGTGCCATTTATCATTCTGTGCGGCCTCGCCGCGTGGTTTGGCATGAACGACCTCACGGCGGCGCGATCCTCGTTCACCGAGCAGGCCTCAATCTTCGTGCGCAAGCACAACTGGCTGATGTGTTGGTTGTATACCGGTACGTTCGGCTCCTTCATCGGTTTCTCGGCCGGTTTTCCGCTGCTGATCAAGACCCAGTTTCCCGGCATGAATGCGATGGAGTACGCATTCCTCGGCCCGCTGGTAGGTGCGCTTGCACGCTCCGGGGGCGGATGGCTGGCTGACAAGGTGGGAGGGGCGGCACTCACATTCTGGGTGTTTCTGCTGATGATCGTGGGCGTCTTCGGCGTGCTGTACTTTCTGCCACAGCATGGCGTAGGCGGTGACTTTCGGGGCTTCATGGTCTGCTTCATGGCGTTGTTCGTGCTGACCGGATTCGGCAATGCGTCCACCTTCCGCATGATTCCGGTGATCTTCCGCACCCTGCATGAGCGCCTGTCGGCCAGCCTCGATGACGCGGGCAAGCAGGTGGCTACGCGGCAGGCAGGAGTCGAGTCGGCCGCGGTAATCGGTTTCAGCTCCGCCATCGCCGCCTACGGCGCTTTTTTCATTCCGAAGAGCTATGGCTCGTCCATCGCCATGACCGGGGGTCCGGAAATGGCGCTGTACGGTTTCATGGTTTTTTACTTCACCTGCCTGGTGATCACGTGGTGGTGGTATTTCCGGCGTGGTGCCGAGATGCCTTGTTGATGCCTATGCGTCGAATTGGTTGACTCAACTTACACAGGCTATTCCCATGAGCTATTTTCTTGACCGATTGCAGTTTTTCAAACGCCAGACCGAGACCTTTTCCGATGGCCATGGCCGCACCAAGGACGACAACCGCGACTGGGAAAACGGTTATCGCTCGCGCTGGCAGTATGACAAGATTGTACGCTCGACGCATGGTGTGAACTGCACCGGCTCATGCAGTTGGAAGGTCTATGTGAAAAACGGCCTGGTGACCTGGGAAACCCAGCAGACCGACTACCCACGCACCCGGCCGGACCTGCCCAATCACGAGCCACGGGGTTGCCCGCGGGGTGCCAGCTATTCCTGGTATCTGTACAGCGCGAATCGGCTGAAGTATCCGCTGGTGCGTGGTGCCCTGTTGCGCCTGTGGCGCGAGGCGCGAAAGACGATGCCGCCGGTTGAGGCATGGGCCAGCATCGTCAGCAATCCGGTCAAGGCCAAGGCATACAAGAGCAAGCGCGGCATGGGCGGTTTCGCCCGCGTGCGCTGGGAGGAGGCGAATGAGATCATTGCCGCATCCAACCTCTACACCGCGAAGAAATTTGGCCCCGACCGAGTGATCGGCTTTTCGCCGATTCCGGCGATGTCGATGGTGTCCTATGCTGCCGGCGCACGCTACCTGTCGCTGTTGGGCGGTGCGAACCTGTCGTTCTATGACTGGTATTGCGACCTGCCACCAGCGTCGCCGCAGGTATGGGGCGAGCAGACCGATGTGCCCGAATCGGCGGACTGGTACAACAGCCGCTACATCATCGCCTGGGGTTCCAACGTTCCGCAGACGCGTACGCCCGACGCACACTTCTTCACCGAGGCGCGCTACAACGGGACCAAGACGGTGGCAATCACGCCGGACTATGCCGAGGTCGCCAAGCTCACCGATCACTGGCTGCATCCGAAACAGGGCACCGATGCGGCGCTCGCGTTTGCGTTTGGCCACGTGATCCTGAAAGAGTTTCACGTCGATCACTCGATACCGTATTTCAACGACTATTGCCGCAAGTACAGTGACATGCCGTTGTTGGTGCAGCTGGAGAGGCGTGCCGATGGCCGCCTCGTCCCTGGCCGGTTCCTGCGTGCCAGCGACCTGGATGGACTAGGTGAGACGAATCATCCCGACTGGAAGACGCTTGCCTGGGACGAGAGCACCGGTCAGATCACCGTACCAAATGGTTCGATCGGGTTCCGCTGGGGTGAAAAGGGCAAGTGGAACATCGAGGAAAAGGACAGTTCCGGTCGTGCCACCCGCCTTCGCCTGAGCCTGGCGGATTTCAACGAGGGCATCGAAGCGGTCAGCTTCCCCTATTTCGGCGGCATCGAGCACGATCGCTGGACGGCCTCGAAATTCGAGGATGTGCTTGAGCGCAACATTCCGATCCGCAAACTGCACCTGGCTGACGGCCAGGAGTGGGCAGTGGCCACCGTCTACGACCTGCTGCTGGCGCAATACGGCGTAGATCGCGGCTTCGGTGGCGGCAACGTGGCCAGCAGCTTTGACGATGACTTGCCCGGCACACCGGCGTGGCAGGAAAAGATCACCGGCGTGCCACGCGCCGAGGTGATCGAGATCGCCCGCGAATTTGCCAGCACGGCCGCCAAGACCAACGGCCGCAGCATGATCATCGTCGGCGCCGGCATGAATCACTGGTTCCACAACGACATGAACTACCGTGGCCTGATCAACATGTTGATCATGTGCGGTTGTGTTGGCCAGACTGGTGGCGGCTGGGCGCATTACGTGGGACAGGAGAAGCTGCGGCCGCAGACCGGCTGGATACCGCTCACTTTTGCGCTGGACTGGAGTCGCCCGTCGCGGCAGATGAACGGCACCTCGTTTTTCTACTTCATGTCCGACCAGTGGCGCTACGAAAAGCTGCAGATGAAGGAGATCCTGTCGCCGTTGGCCGATCCCGAGAAATACAGCGGAAGCCAGGCCGACTTCAATCTGCGGGCGATCCGCATGGGCTGGCTGCCCAGTGCGCCGCAGCTCGACCGCAATCCGCTGCAGATCGTAGCTGCGGCCGAGCAGGCCGGCCAGGCACCGGCCGATTACGTGGTCGAGCAGTTGCAGCAGGGCAAGCTCGATTTCGCTTATGCCGACCCCGACGCACCGGAAAACTTCCCGCGGGCCATGTTCATCTGGCGCTCGAATCTGCTCGGCTCGTCCGGCAAGGGTCACGAGTACATGCTGCGGCACCTCCTCGGCACGCGCCACGGCGTGCAGGGCAAGGATCTGGGCGAACTGGGAACGGTCAAGCCGGAGGAGGTAAGGTGGCGCGACGAGGTGCCCGAGGGCAAGCTGGACCTACTGGTTACGCTGGACTTTCGCATGTGCACTACGGCGCTGTACTCCGATGTAGTGCTGCCGACGGCCACCTGGTACGAGAAAAACGACCTCAATACCTCGGACATGCATCCATTCATCCATCCGCTTTCCAAGGCGGTGGATCCCGCCTGGGAGTCGCGCAGTGACTGGGACATTTTCAAGGGTATCGCCAACGCGGTGAGCGCGATGGCGCCCGGTGTGCTTGGGGTCGAGCGGGACTTGGTATTGGTCCCGACGTTGCATGACACGCCCGGAGAGCTGGCGATGCCGTTCGGCGTCAAGGACTGGAAGAAGGGCGAGTGCGAGCCGATCCCGGGCAAGACCATGCCCTCGATCACGGTGGTCGAGCGCGACTACCCGAACCTGTACAAAAAGTTCACCTCACTCGGGCCGCTGCTCGACAAGTTTGGCAACGGCGGCAAAGGCATGAGCTGGGACACCAAGGACGAGGTGGCCTTTCTCGGCAAGCTCAACCGCAAGGTGACCGAGGAGGGCGTCAGCAAGGGCCGCCCGCGAATCGACAGCGCGATCGACGCCTGCGAGGTGATCCTGCATCTGGCACCGGAAACCAACGGCCACGTGGCAGTCAAGGCCTGGCAGTCGCTTAGCGAGTTCACCGGCCGTGAACACGCCCATCTGGCGATCGGCAAGGAACACGAGGCGATCCGTTTTCGCGACGTCCAGGCGCAGCCGCGCAAGATTATCTCCTCGCCGATCTGGTCGGGACTGGAGGACGAGCACGTCAGCTACAACGCCTGCTACACCAATGTCCACGAACTGATTCCGTGGCGCACGCTTACCGGCCGACAGCAGTTCTACCAGGATCATGAATGGATGATTGCCTTCGGCGAAGGCTTCATGAGCTACCGCCCGCCGGTCGATACCAAGACGGTAAAGCCGCTGCACAACAAGCGCAGCAACGGCAACCGCGAGATCCTGCTGAACTGGATTACGCCACATCAGAAGTGGGGGATACACAGTACCTACACTGACAATCTCTTGATGCAAACGCTGTCGCGTGGCGGACCAATCGTGTGGCTCAGCGAGGACGACGCGCGCGAAGCCGGGATCGAAGACAACGACTGGATCGAGCTGTTCAACATCAATGGCGCCATCACCGCACGCGCTGTGGTCAGCCAGCGCGTGATGCCGGGCATGGCGATGATGTATCACGCTCAGGAACGCATCCTCAACATACCCAGCTCGGAAATCACCGGTAGCCGTGGCGGCATCCACAATTCGGTGACCCGGGTGGTGCTCAAGCCGACCCACATGATTGGCGGCTACGCTCAGCAAGCCTACGGCTTCAACTACTACGGTACCTGCGGTACCAATCGCGACGAGTTCGTGATCGTACGCAAGATGGACAAGGTCGACTGGTTAGATGATGAGCCCGTACCTGCCATCGCCAAGGAGGTGGTGTGATGAAGATCCGTGCCCAGATCGCGATGGTGCTCAACCTCGACAAATGCATTGGCTGCCACACCTGCTCGATCACCTGCAAGAACGTATGGACCTCGCGCGAAGGCGTGGAATACGCCTGGTTCAACAACGTTGAAACCAAACCGGGCATCGGCTACCCGAAGGAGTGGGAAAATCAGGACAAATGGAACGGGGGCTGGGTACGCACCCGCGCAGGTAAGCTGATTCCGCGCGCCGGGGGGCGTTGGCGTCTGCTGGCGAAGATTTTCGCCAACCCGGACTTGCCGCAGATCGACGACTACTACGAACCGTTCGACTTCGATTACCAGCACCTGCACGAGGCACCCGAAGGCCAGCACCAGCCCACGGCACGCCCGCGTTCGCTGATCAGCGGTCAGCGCATGCAGAAGATTGAATGGGGACCGAACTGGGAGGAGATTCTCGGTACCGAGTTCGCCAAGCGCGCCAAGGATCGCAACTTCGACGCGATCCAGAAGGAGATTTACGGCGCCTTCGAAAAGACCTTCATGATGTACCTGCCGCGCTTGTGCGAGCACTGCCTCAATCCGGCATGTGTGTCGGCATGCCCGTCCGGCGCGATCTACAAGCGCGAGGAAGACGGTATCGTGCTGATCGACCAGGACAAGTGCCGCGGCTGGCGCATGTGCGTGTCGGCGTGTCCGTACAAGAAGATCTACTACAACTGGAAAAGCGGCAAGTCCGAAAAGTGCATCTTCTGCTATCCGCGCATCGAGATGGGCGAGCCGACCGTGTGCGCGGAAACCTGCGTGGGGCGCATTCGCTATCTGGGCGTGATGCTGTACGACGCGGACCGCATCCAGCAGGCGGCGTCGGTATCGGCGGAGAAAGACTTGTACCAGGCCCACCTGGACATCTTTCTCGACCCGTTCGACCCGACGGTAATCGAGGCCGCACGCGCCGAAGGCATCCCCGACAACTGGCTGGAAGCGGCCAAGGCATCGCCGGTGTACAAGCTGGCGATCGACTGGAAGCTGGCACTGCCGCTGCATCCGGAATACCGTACCTTGCCGATGGTGTGGTATGTGCCGCCGCTGTCGCCGATCCAGTCCGCCGCCGAACGCGGCCGCGTGGGGATGAACGGCGAGTTGGCTGACGTCGCCTCGCTGCGCATCCCGGTGCGCTATCTCGCCAATATGCTCACCGCAGGTGATGAAGCACCCGTCGTGCGCGCGCTGGAGCGGATGATGGCGATGCGTGCCTGGCGGCGCGCGCGTAACGTCGACGGGGTCGAGGACTTGGCGGTGCTCAAGCAGGCCGGCCTCACCGTCAGCCAGGCCGAGGAGATGTACCGCTACCTCGCGCTCGCCAACTACGAGGATCGCTTCGCGGTTCCCACGGCACACCGGGAATACGCGAACGACGCCTTCGGCGAGCGCGGTGGCTGCGGCTTCACGTTCGGCAACGGCTGCAGCGGGAATAGCCCGGCTGACCTGTTCACTGCGCGCAAGATCACGACCAGTGTCGTACCCCCGAATCGACAGAAAAAGCGGGAGCTGACGCCATGAGTCTGCTGAAACTCGTGGGTGTGCTGCTGGATTATCCGCACGACGAGCTGTGGGATCACCGTGAGGAATTGCTGGACGCCGCCCATGATCCGGTGCTGCCGGCGGGACGTGACGGGCAGCTGCTGGGGTTTGTGCAAACCCTGCTCGAAACCGATCCACTGACCGCACAGGATGCCTGGCTGACTACGTTCGACCGTGGTCGGGCCATGAGCCTGTTGCTGTTCGAGCACATCCACGGCGAGTCACGGGATCGTGGGCAAGCCATGGTCGACCTGATCGAAGCCTACCGCAGGAACGGTTTTGAACTAGCCGCCAAGGAGCTGCCGGACTATCTGCCGCTGCTGCTGGAGTACCTGTCACAGCGTCCGCAGGAGGAGGCACGCGACTGGCTTGGCCATATCGGTCACATCGTCGGCATGTTGGCGGCCCGCGCGGGTGAACGCGGGAGCCCTTACCAGGTGTTGTTCGAAATTCTGGTGGCCTTGGCCGATGACAAACACGACCTCGAAACATTGCGCAAGCGTGCTCGTGAGGAACCGCGCGACGATACCCCCGAGGCAATGGATCGCGTGTGGGAGGAAGAGGCGGTCCGTTTCGGCGCCGAGGCGCCGGACGACAGCTGTTCGCCACCGAGCCGCAAGCCGCGACCTTCCACCACGACATCCCCGGTGCAGCCATGAACTATCTCAATCAATTCGCTTTTCAGATTTATCCGTACATTGTGATGGCGGTGTTCTTCATCGGCAGTTGGGCCCGCTTCGACCGCGCCATGTATACCTGGCGCACCGGTTCCAGCCAATTGCTGTCCCGTCGCGGCATGCGTCTGGGCAGCAACCTGTTTCATGTCGGCATATTGATCATCCTCGGCGGCCATCTGGTGGGATTGCTGACCCCGCATGAGGTCTACACGTTGGTCATTTCGGCGCCGCATAAGCAAGTGCTGGCGATGGTGGTCGGAGGATTGGCGGGGGTGCTGTGTTTCGTCGGTATCAGCATCCTGCTGGTGCGTCGTCTGACCAATCCGCGTGTACGCGCCACCGGCACGCTAGGCGACACGCTGATCCTGATCCTGCTATTCGTCCAGCTGATGCTGGGCATGGGCACGATTGTCGTGTCATCCCAGCACCTCGATGGTGGTGAGATGATTTTGCTGGGTGACTGGGTGCAGCACATTGTCACGTTTCGCCCCGGAGCGGCCGCCTACATCGCCGGGGTTTCATGGGTCTACAAGGTGCATGTGTTCCTCGGTATGACGCTGTTCCTGGTCGCGCCCTTCACCCGACTGGTTCATGTGTGGAGTATCCCGATCAGTTATCTGTGGCGGCCATATCAGGTAGTGCGCAAGCGTCAGGCGACCTTGCGATACGGGCCCAGGGCATGAACATGGTCGGGACAAATCCAGACGCTCGGCGTATTCCACTGACCATCATCGGTTCGAGCAAGCCGGTGATACAGGAAGCGCACGACCATCAGCAGGACACCAAGGGCGACGGTCCGCGCACCTTGGGGCAACCCGCACCATGCTACTTGTTTGTCGGCGATACACCGATCAGCGAGGCGGCGATTGCGCAGGAGATGCAATATCATCGCGCGATCACGCCGGAGCATTCCCGCGCCGGTGCCGCCCGGGCCCTGGTGGTGCGCGAGCTGCTGCGGCTGGAGGTGGCGCGACTCGGCCTGTCCGATGAGGTTCAAGCCAGCGGCCAGGAGACCCAGGAGGAGGCCAGCATCCGGCTTCTCCTGGAGCGGGAGATCGAGGATCGCGTCCCCAGCGAAGATGACTGCCGGCGGTACTACGCGCAAAACCAGGAGCGCTTTCGTGCGCCGGACCGTATCCGCGTACGTCACATCCTGCTAGGTGCTGCAGCCGATGATGTCACGGGGCGCATTCGCGCCAATGCCGAAGGCGAGCGACTGATTGGCGAACTCAAGGCCGATCCGGTGTTGTTTGCCGATTTTGCCATGCGCTATTCCGACTGCCCATCAAAAGAGCAGGGCGGCGAGTTGGGCTGGCTGCAGCGCGGCCAGACCACCCCCGAATTCGATCGGCAGATTTTTCGCCTTCGTGAAGGTCTCACGGCATTTCCAGTGGAGTCGCGTTGGGGCTACCACGTGGTCAGTATCGACGAAATACAGCCGGGGGAGGCGCTGGATTTCGAGCAGGTTCGGGTGCAGATCTCCGATTATCTGGAGCTGCAGGTGCGTCAGCGCGAGCTGCAGCATTACCTGCTTGGACTGAAGGAACGTTATGAAGTACGGGGGCTTGAGGAGATCGAGGCACTCGCCACGGCCTGACACATCCTCTTTGTTCCAACGCCCAAGCCCGCAGTTGGTATCGCCGTTTCTCAGTGGTGCTCCCCCATTATGACTTGGAAGGTTCATTCGATATGACAACCCCCTCTTCAGAGCAATTTCCTGCACGCGGAAATCACACCAAGGCATTGCTAGGGGCCACCATTGGCTTTTCTATAGGCTTCGGTGGTGTCTCGCTGTTCGGACCGACCGCGCACAGTTTTGTGCTGGCCATGAAACTGACCCCCACACAGGTCGGTTTTCTGGTGGCTATCCCCATGTTGACCGGTTCGCTGCTGCGTATTCCGTTTGGTGCCTGGGTCGACCGCAACGGTGGCAAGCTTCCCTTCCTGCTGCTGCTGCTGGCCTCCCTGGTAGGCATCGTCGGGCTCTGGTTCATGCTGCTGACGCTGTACCCGGACAAACTGACGGCCGCTTATTATCCGTTGCTGCTGCTGTTCGGAGGGCTCGGCGGTTGTGGTATAGCGACATTTTCCGTCGGTATCGGACAGGTTTCATACTGGTATCCGAAGGCCCAGCAGGGGAAAGCGCTGGCCATCTATGCCGGCCTCGGCAACACCTCCCCCGGTTTGGTAGCCATCGTGTTGCCGATGATCATCGCCGGCGGCGGATTGTGGTTCGGCTACCTCGTCTCGGTCGGTATCGTGATCGCTGGCATCGCTCTATATGTGGTGCTTGGATTCAATGCACCCTATTTCCAGCTGCGCGAGCAAGGGCTACCGCCCGCGCATGCTGCAACCGTCGCCCAGGCTTACGGACAGGAGCTATATCCGGCCGGGAGCATGATGCAGACACTTCTGGACTCTGCCGCCAAATGGCGTACCTGGGCACTGGTCGTGCTCTATTTCACCTCATTCGGCGGATTCCTTGCTCTCACTGCCTGGCTGCCAACCTTCTGGACGGATTTCTACGCCGCTCCCCATTGGGTAGCGCTGGCACTGACAGCGGGGTTTTCGCTGTTTTCCTCGTTGATCAGGGTACCTGGTGGAAGTTGGGCCGACCATTTCGGAGGCGAAAAAGTCGCCATTTCCGCCTATATCGTGCTTCTCGTCGGTGCCATTTTCATGATGCTGTCAACTAGCTTCACGTTGACCGCAGTAGGCGAGATGCTGGTCGCCGCTGGCATGGGCGTTGCGAACGCAGCAGTATTCAAGCTCGTTCCACAGTACGTACCGGAAGCGGTGGGAGGGGCGGCTGGCTGGGTCGGGGGATTGGGCGCGCTAGGTGGCTTTGCGGTGCCGCCCGTGCTCGGTGCCATTGCACAGTCACTAGGTCGGATCGGCTATGCGCGCGGCAATGTCGTATTTGTGGTGCTTGGGTTACTCAGCCTGGTTTGCACCGTTGTGCTTTATCGCAGCCGCGGCACCATCGGCACCGCCAAGCAAGGTGTAACGGCGATGCTTTCCCGATGATCTTGAATGGTTCCACGAGCCCGCCTGCGATTTTCTCTGCAAGCAGGAAACGCCGACGGACGGAATGACCCAACCACACTTCTACGGAAACGCATGATCGAGGACCCGCGAGATCTTGAGGCCAGACGGCCCGTGCCTGGAGGCTGGCGCCACAACATTAGCCGCATCTTCGGCTTCCGCGGCCTCTTCCTCCGTGGGGCGTCCAAATTCGCCCAGTTCGTCATGCTCTTCGTCAGCGAGTTCAGCGAAGCGCTGCTTTTTTCGCCCTCAGCCGCTCGCCGCGACCAGCAGCCTTCTGACCCTTGACATTGATCGCATCCACGAGGGCTTTCGACAAGGTGATCCGCCGGCATCCGCGATGGTCGCGCCAGCGACCGATGCAAGAGAAGCAGCACATGACCGTTGCGATGCATCCTCATTACGCCGCCATGTTTAGGTACAGACGGCGAAGTAGCCACGGATTGGAATATCCCCTCTGGCGCAGAGGGCGGGAGCCGTGAGTGCCATGAGGCAGCGGATGGCCTGCGCCATCGAGGATCTGGCCGAGCTGTCGCCAGGCAACTTTGCCATGGTGATGGCGACGGGCATCCTCTCTATCGGCTTGCATCTGAAGGGCTGGGAGCTGTCGGCGCAAATCCTTTTCTGGCTCAACCTGCTTGCCTGGGTAGCGTTGTGGACGCTGGCCGTATTGCGCCTACTCTATTACCGACGACGCTGCGGGGCGGACCTGATCGATCACCTGCGCGGCCCCGGTTTCTTCACCATGGTTGCCGCCACGGCCATACTCGGCAGTCAGGTAGAGTTGCTGGAAGCCGGGTTGCGTTACGCCATCCTGCTTATGGCGATGGCGGCGGTGCTATGGGTCAGCTTGACCTATACGATTTTTACCGCTTTCACGATCAAGGAAAATAAGCCGGCCCTTGACCGGGGCATTACCGGAGGCTGGCTGCTGGCGGTAGTGGCCACGCAGTCGCTGGCGGTGCTGGGTGCCCTGATCGCCGCCCACATCGACCAGCCATGGAAGCTGGAACTGAACTTCTTCGCCCTGTCGATGTGGTTGTGGGGCGGCATGTTGTACATCTGGATGATGTCGCTGATCTTCTACCGCTACACATTCTTCCATTTTTCACCCGATGACCTGGCGCCACCGTACTGGATCAACATGGGTGCGATGGCCATTTCCACCTTGGCTGGCTCGCGGCTAGTGGAAAATACACCAGAGGCGCCGTTCCTCCAATCATTGTTGCCCTTCCTGAAGGGATTCACCGTGTTCTACTGGGCCACCGGCACTTGGTGGATACCGATGCTGGCGGTGCTGGCGGTTTGGCGTTACGTCTACAAACGTCTGCCGCTAACCTACGACCCGCAGTACTGGGGTGCCGTGTTTCCACTAGGTATGTACGCCGTCAGCACGCATGCGATGTCGAAGGCACTGGATCTGGGTTTTCTCGACTGGCTGGAACCTACCTTCCTGTGCATTGCGCTCGCAGCGTGGGCGATGGCGTTCGCTGGCCTGCTTCGTCGACTGCTGCACTACGTGAGATGAATTCGCGGGAACGGGTTCCGTTGAAGACGGCAGTGCACAACAGATTGGGATCGGCGTGCAGCTGCCGCGTCCGTTGTCATGGGGGCAAACCACCTAACCTATGCACAGCAGGACTCGACCGGCATGGGCGCTTCAATGGTTCCCTGTGACAATTGACCCTCAAGAAGCCGATGTTTCGCGCTCATACGCTATGGTAGTTTGTGCCCCATCCCTACCCATGTGCCTCGTCATGCTTACCGGTTTTCAGGATCTTCTCGCCGCCGCCCACCAGCAAGCGGAGCCGCAACGGCTATTGCTGACGTTCGCTCGGGCCGGCTTGCCGGATGCTGCCACCACCGATCAGCGCGAACGATTTGATGCCCGCGAAGGTGGCACGCTGTCGCCAGTCCTGTGCGTGGACAAGGCTGCAGCCGACATAGCTGATTTTGCGGCACTGGTGGAGGAGTCGGCGCGCACCGGGATGGAGTGGGATATTGTTTTCGTGACTAGCCTGTCCGGCCGCGCCGGCGTTGCGCCAAGCGAGGACGAGGCCGCCCAGCCGCTGAGGTTCATGGTAAACGCGATCAACAATGGCCGGGTGGCGGAGTTTGCCGCGTTCGATCGCCTCGGCAACATGTTGCAATTCAGCTGACTCAGTGCAGCAGTTGCAGTTCAAGGAAAAACACTAGCAGTACCGTATTGATCCCCCAGGCAACGGTCAGTCCCCTTGAGATCAGACCGTAACGCTGATCCCCAGCATTCGGTGCCGCTAGCCACACCGCGCGGACGATCCAGGCGGTAAAGACCAGCAGGAAAACCAGCAGGCTGCGAACGAGATTGGTGTGCTGTCCGGCAGACATCATACCCAGCACGGCAGCCCACAGCAGGTTGCTGGGAAGTACGCCGTAGAGCCAGAAGACCCGCCATAGCGGGGCGTGTTCAGCCCAGATCATCACTCGCGTTGTCATTGTCATTCCCCGTCAAATCTTGTCAGGAGCAAAATTGGCCAGCCGCAGACTGGCCGCGTAGCGGGCAGGGCAGAGGGATGAGACTTATGGCATAGTCGAATCATCGCACTCTCTACGCCGCCGTGCGGTTTCGTCACGTCAACCCGAAACAGGTGTAGCAGATTTCGGCTCAGTGGACGAAATCTGCCATTCTCATCAGGCGAAGATGATTTCCGGTCGGGAGGGTGACCGATCGGCTTGGTATCCACCGGACCGCGGGGTATGCGGAAGCCGGGGAAACTCACCAGGTCACGCCTTCCTCGGTAGTCATCTGCGTGATGCCATTCTGGCGGGCCTGGTCGATAAGGTGATATGTCAACAGCACGACGACTCCGCGCTGCGTCCAGGCGCGGGCGGTGGCAATCCTGCGTTGATCGACCCGTGCCGGGCTCGTCTCCGTGCAGGTATTCATGAAGTGGCGACCTGACGCGGGCGAGAGTCGTGTGAGCCCGCTCGCGCCGATAGTCATCCATGCTCAGGGGGCTGGCCAGCACCCTGGACCCATCATTGAGTGCTTCGACCCTGTGGGTTCTTTCCGGCCTAGCGGACCGTGCCGCTGCGGAAATGCGAGGACCGTATTGCGATGCGTTATGGGCAGGCATATCGCTATCTCCAACGGTTGAATTATCGGCTGACCGTCCCGGGTGGGAGCTGGGCGGATGCGCGTCTTCCCTGTGCAGGGAATTTTTACGCCTCCTCGGCAGCCGAAGGCTTGATCTGAATCAGCTTTGTAGCGCGCTATGAGGTCGTTTTCGCGGTAGCCATGGCCGAGCGCGAAGGGGTTTGCGTGAGCGACAGACCGGTGTTGCGTGGTGGGGTGCGGCGTCATGGAAACCGTCATCACGTGCGTCGTTCGCTTGACGGCAGCGCCTGATGGGTTACCGGGGCTTAAGCGCGTCTTCAAACGCTCCGCGGCTGATGGGCGGCAGCGGTGCACGATGCACCGTATTCAGGGTGCTTGCGGCGCGTCGTTCGCGGAAATCTGCGTGGCGCTTTCCGTGCAGTTGCCTAGCACACGCGAGCCCTGCAGCCAGCGGGGGTCGGGATAGTAGGCGAATACCACCGAATGGTCGCGGATGGTGTCGATGAGCTTGCGCGCCACACCCTTGCGTACGGCCGGACAGCCGAAGCTACGCCCGATCCGTCCCTGGTTCCGGGCGAGTGTCGGGTTCACGTAGCTGGCACCGTGAATCACGATGGCGCGGCTCTCGGCATTGTCGTTGAATGTGCCGTCGACGCCCTTCAGGCGCAGCGAGTAGCCGTTGTGACCGGAGTAGGTGTCTTCCGTGATGAACGTTCCCAGGCTGGACTCCAGACTGCCCGGCACGTTGGAAAATTTCGTGGGAAGGTTTTCGCCGCTATTGCGACCATGAGCCACCAACTCGTGAAACAGCAGCTGCCGCCGCTTGACGTCGAACACCCATAGCCGCGGTACGGTCGAGGGTCGGGAATAGTCGATCACACTGAGGATGTGCGTGGGTGTCGTACGCTGCACGCATCGCAGTGCACGGATAGCCAGTGCCAGCACTTTCGGATTGGCTGCGGGCGCCACCCGCGAGAGTGTATGCACCAGGTCATTCGTGCTTTCCGTCGCGGCCCGTGCTGGCATCAGCGCAGCGGGTGCGAGCAGGGTAGCGAGGATGCCGCCGAGGGGTAGACAGAGGGTACGACGCATAGGCAAACCGCGATGACGGGTCAAGGGCACGGAAGAGGCCGTCATGTCTGAATCTAGCGGGTGCGCCCTGAACAGCATCTAGTTCGGGGAAACCGGTCGCTGATCGGATTCGAGCAGGGAACCGTACGCGCCATGCCCCTGGCTACCGTAGCCGGGCATGTCGGTTACCAGTACCGTAGTACCGGGCATCAGGGATGCGCGCAGGGTTTGGCCAAAGGCTTCCGGAATTTTCAGCCGCTCAGCCATCTGGGCAGGCTCGGGTACCGCGCCAGCGCCGATAATCCGGTAGCCCGACCACAAATGCACGGTTTGCCCGGTGGCCGGTGCGTGATCCGAAGGAGCCGGCTGCCGACGCATCACATAAAGCACGGTACCCTTGAAGGGGACCTCTTCCGATAGTCCCAGTATCGAGCTTGCGATCAGCTGCCCGTCGCGTAACACATAGACCGCATGGTCATGCGTGCTGATTACCACGCTGAGCGGCGTGCCGCTGGGCGACGGGCCAAACGACGGATTCTCGCCGGGAGCCGGAATGGGCATCAGTTGGCCGGACAGGTCGACCGGCGCCACCGCGGCGGGATGGACTATGGCTGCAGGAGTGACCTGCGCGTTGGCAATCACCACCACGGCGCCGCGTTGACTGACCTGGAACAATTTTTCCGCAAACGCTTGCGGCAAGCGGATACAGCCATGCGAAGCAGGACGCCCGGGAAGCGTGCCCGCATGCATCGCAATGCCATCCCAGGTAAGGCGCTGCATGAACGGCATCGGGGCATCGGCATAGAGGTTGGAGCGGTGTTCGCGTTCCTTTTGCAGAATCGTGTACACCCCGGTCGGCGTCTCGAAGCCGGGGCGACCGGAGCTGATCGGGCTGGCGCCGATCGCTACCCCATTGCGGTAAACGTACAGGTACTGCTCGTCCAGGCTCACCACCATCACCATTGGGCCGACAGGTGCTATCTCCGGGTGCCAGAAAAATGCAGTACGGGTGCGGTCGAGGTGGGGGACTGTAGTGGACGCATTCTTCGCAAAGGAGGGCAGCGCGAAAGCCGTAAGCCAGACGCCCAGCATGAGCAGAATAGCCAGCTGCAACGAGACCATGACTCCATCGCCGCGGCATGCCGTGCCAAGGCTTTTGGCCCATCGTACCGCGCGAGTCAAGCGCTGATGGAGGTGTCGAATGCGCATCTTTGGTGGGTATGCCTCGGTTACCGCCCGTCGTCAAAGCTGTTTTGGGTCGGGAAGTTTCGATGACGCGGGCTTCGATCCCGACCGACCAAGCCGACCTCGTCATCTGCCCTTTCTGGCGCCGCTTGTTCATCGGCTCGAGGGTGGTGATCACGTCGAACAGCGTTTCGTCGAGGCCATTCTGGCACAGTCGATGAAAGGTTCCGTTGAGCGTATCCCGAAAAGGTAGAGTGCAGAACGGTCTTGTTCGCCCACGACCGGGAAACGTTGAGTACGATCGAGCCGCTGTCGGGCGGACGGGTCGCCGGCATGCCGAGCACAGCAGCTCTTTGCCGGCCGCAACGCTGATATGGAAATCGTAGACTGGATTCCCGCTCTACGGCCCTTCACGGGCTGCTCCGAAGTTCACTTTCGTTGGATTGATAGCCGTTGATGACGCAGGTGACGGCCGCTGCCGGACGTTGTGATTACGCGCTATGAACGCATGATCATTTTCTTCCTGGCACGACGATTCACCCAGATCCGTCAAACCCTAAGCGTTCCTCCACCACCTGCTGATGCACCATTCAGGCAATGCCTCGTACGATCAAGCTGCCCCGCACGTCGAGACCGAGCCGACAGAATGCCCAGGCAACAGCCGGCGTTGGAATGTCAGGTGGAACGGACATGCGGGGCGCCTCGCCCCCGATGGAGCCGCAACCATGCTGGAAGTTCACGGCAAAGACGATGGCTTTACGGTGTACGACACCGAAGCTGACGAAACGGTCATGCGATTTTTCAGCCGCGTCGAAGCGGACGAGTTGGGGGCGTCGCTACAGATGCAGAAGCTTCACGCGAAGTTGCCGCCTTGGTCGGTGGATGCGGTGCTAGCGGTGTATTGATGCGGCAGTCGGCATGCCGAGCAGCGGAGCGTCGCGCCTCTTACTGAGAAAAACATAAGTAAGCGAATCTTCACGTTCTGATATTGTATTTCGGCTTAGTAATTCCTAAAGCCCCGCCGCGCCCGGGTCGATTCCCGTCAGCTGCGATCTGGATAAATTCCCACTCAAAGCATCTTCGCTCGCCGCCACCACGGCGTCACTTTCTCCTCCCTCACCAGGGTAAACAGGCCGGCACCGAGGATCAGCACAATGCCGATCAGCATTGGCCAATCCAGGTGATTGCCGAACAACCAGTAGCCGAAGCCGATCGCCCAGACCATCTGGCTGTACTGGGTCGGGGCTACGCGGTTGGCCGGGGCGAGCAAGGTGGCATACATCAACAGTACACTGGCCAGTGCCGCAAGCAAGCCGTAGCCGGAAAGCAGCAACCACTGGTGCAGGTCCGGCCAGATGAAGTGGGGCATGGTCAACAGCCCGCCGACGATCAGCGGGCCGACCACGCCGGCGCCGTAGAGGGTGATGCGTTTTTCGTGCGGCCCGGCCATACGCATGGCTACTACCGAGATGGCACCGGAAAGTCCGCAGACGATGGCTGCCAGGTGGCCGATGCCCAGCGCGCGAAAGCCCGGCCGCAGTACCACCATCACGCCAAGAAAGCCGATGAACACCGCCGACCAGCGGCGCCAGCCGACGTGCTCCTTGAGAAACACCACGGAAAGCAAGGTCACGAAGATCGGCATCAGGAAGATCAAGGCAAAGGTTTCGGCCATCGGCAGCGCGGTGAAGGCGGTCACCGCGGCGATGCCGCCGATCGAACCGGTGATGGCGCGTACCCACCAGAGTCGCGGGCGGTTGGCGATCACCACGTCGCGCCAGCGATCCCCGCGGCCTTTGATGAAAGGCAACGCGCAGAGGCCGAACAGCGCACCGAAAAACACCGCCTCATAGGCTGGCAACGATCCGTACAGGGACTTCACGAAGGCATCACTGATCGAAAAGGCGGCGAAACACGCGAAGCCCAGAAGCACACCTTTGAACATGGAGAATCCGGCACCAAAGCGAAGAGGGGGGGCGAACGGCGCCGGGTCTCTGCAACGATTCCGGCAGGCTATCGTCCCACATGCTGGCGGCAGTTGCCCGTCGCCGCGGACTGGCACGCCGACAGATTGCCGTGACCGCCGCCGCTGTCACCGATACACTAGCAAGCTTGCCTGACTACCACGGAATTCGCGCATGGCTGCCCGCCTCGATCCGCTCGACCTGTATGACGTCCGTTCCCTGCTCAGCGACGAAGAACGTATGGTGCAGGATACGGTAGGTCGTTTCGTCGACGAGAAGGTGTTGCCGATCATCGGCGACTGTTTCGATCAGGCGCGCTTTCCGTCCGAGCTGATTCCGGAGATCGCTGCGCTCGGCCTGCTCGGCGCCACGATTCCCGAGGCGTACGGCGGTGCTGGCATGAACGGCGTCAGCTACGGACTGATCTGCCAGGAGCTGGAACGTGGCGATTCCGGCCTGCGCAGCTTCGCCTCGGTGCAGAGTTCGTTGTGCATGTACCCGATCTTTGCCTATGGCAGCGAAGTACAGAAGACACAGTATCTGCCCGCAATGGCGGCGGGCAAGGTGATAGGCTGCTTCGGTCTGACCGAGCCGCACGGCGGCTCGGATCCGGCCAATATGAAGACGCACGCGAAGCAGGACGGGGGCGACTGGGTAATCAACGGCGCCAAGATGTGGATCACCAACGGCAACCTGGCGCACATCGCGATTGTCTGGGCGCAGACCGACGACGGCATCCAGGGTTTCGTGGTGCCCACCGACACAGCAGGTTTCACGGCGCAGGAAATCCACAAGAAGATGAGTCTGCGTGCCTCGGTCACCTCGGCGTTGTTCTTCGACAACGTGCGCGTGCCAGACAGCGCGCGACTGCCGAAGGTAAAAGGGCTCAAAGGCCCACTGGGCTGCCTCACCCAGGCCCGTTACGGCATCACCTGGGGGCCGATCGGTGCGGCGCAGGCTTGCTTGAAGGAGGTGCTCGACTACACTGCGGAACGCATCCTATTCGACCGCCCGCTGGCATCCAATCAGGCGGTGCAGCTGAAGCTGGCGGACATGGCCCGACGCATCACCACGGCGCAACTGTTGTCGTTGCAGCTTGGGCGATTGAAAGATGCGGGCAAGATGCAGCCAACCCAGGTATCGCTGGCGAAATGGAACAATTGCCGCATGGCGATCGACATCGCCCGCGAATGCCGCGATATCCTCGGCGGTGCCGGCATCACCACCGAACATGGCGCGATCCGCCATGCGCTGAACCTGGAGTCGGTAATCACCTATGAAGGCACCGAGACGGTGCATCGGCTGGTGGTCGGCCGCGAACTGACCGGCATCAACGCATTCTGACAGCGGAGCTTCGCGTCCATGGATCTCGATTCGCTGCGCATCGAAACCGAACGGTTGATTCTGCGGCCGACCCAGGCTGAGGACTTCGCCGGGTGGGCGGCGATGATGGCCGATCCGGATGTCATGCGCTTTATCGGTGGCGTACAGCCTCGGCACGTCGCCTGGCGTGGTTTTCTGAGCATGGCTGGCGCCTGGGCAATTCAGGGTTTCGCGATGTTCTCGGTGATCGAGAAGTCAAGTGGCGCCTGGCTGGGTCGAATAGGGCCGTGGTTTCCCGAGGGCTGGCCCGGCAGCGAGGTTGGCTGGGGGTTGGTACGTGACGCCTGGGGCAACGGTTATGCCACCGAAGGGTCCGCCGCGGCAATGGATTACGCCTTCGACACGCTGGGCTGGGCCGAGGTGATTCACCCGATCGATCCGGATAACGACGGCTCGAAAAGAGTGGCGCGTCGGCTCGGCTCCACGTTGTTCGGTACAGGTCGGCTACCGGTGCCTCTTGACGCCCTTCCTGTAGAGATATGGGGCCAGACGCGCGAACAATGGCGGCAATGCCGGCGGAATGCATGATGGCCCGGGCCCGTAATCCTGCCGACATCGTGCTGGGCGACGTGCTCGCCATGGTCGTGCCAGATCTGCGGCGACACTGCCGCGATCCGTGGTGGGTGATCGGCAGCGTTGCGGCGCGCTTGATCGGGGCCGAGGTGACGGTGGGCGACGTCGATTTGCTCACTAGCGCTGGCGATGCGGATCGGATGGCGGAGTGCTGGCAAGCGCGCCGGGATACCAACCATCTGCCGCCCGGCGAGGATCGCTTTCGTTCGCGTTTTGCGCGCTTTACGTTTCCAGGGCTGCCGGTGGAGCTGATGGGCGGGCTCGAACTGTGGCGAGAGAGCGGCTGGGAACCCGTGCACGTCGACGAGGTGGCGGTGATCAAGTTTGCCGGCTTGACGGTACCGGTGCCGAGCCTGGCCGAGCAGATCCGGCTACTTGAACGCTTCGGCCGTCCCAAGGACCATCGCCGCGCCGCGCTGCTGAAGGTACTGCGAGAGAGCTCGTCGTGATCACCATCTATGGCATGCGAACGTCGGGTAACTGCTATAAGTTGCAGTTGCTGCTGGATCAGCTCGGTCGGCACTACCGCTGGGTGGACGTGGACAGTGCGCACGGCGGAACTCGCACGCCCGATTACCTGACCAAGAACCCGAACGGCAAGGTTCCCCTGCTGGAGCTTGCGGACGGTCGTCGCCTAGCCGAATCGAATGCGATCCTCTGTTATCTGGCCGAGGGCACCGAGTTCTGGCCGGCAGACTCCTGGCAGCGGGCGCAAACGCTGCAGTGGCTGTTCTTCGAGCAGTACAGCCACGAACCTTGCATCGCGGTAGCGCGCTTCATCCATCGCTGGTTGCCGCAGGATCACCCGCGTCGGGCTGAGCTTCCGACTCTCCGGCAGCGCGGCATGCAGGTCCTCGCTGTGATGGAGCTGCACCTGACCGACAACGACTGGTTCGTCGGTGATCGTTACGGCATTGCCGATGTGGCGCTGTATGCCTACACCCATTGTGCTGGCGAAGGCGGTGTCGATCTGCAGCCATTTCCCCACATTCGTCGCTGGTTGGCGCGCGTACGAGGGCGACCGGGCCATACGGCGATGCAAAACTGACCCTCACACCATCCTCGTCACCACTCGTCGATACTCACTCATGGCCATCCCATCTCGCATCGCCGCTCGCCAAAAAGGCTTCAACCGCGCCCAGATCGTCGACCAGAACTTCATCGAGTTCGTCGAGCAGTGGCAGGGCGAAGTGGCCGTCGCACCGCACAGTGCCCAGGCGGTCTTGCCGGGCAGCACACTCGATGTGCACGGCTTTCGCGAGTTGTTCGAGTCGCAGCTGATCAGTCGCCATCTGGACTTGATGGCGCGGGTGCTGCGGGTACAGGACAAGGTGTTTTACACGATCGGCTCTGGCGGCCATGAGGGCAATGCGATGGTGGCCAGGCTGACTCGGCATACCGATCCAGCGTTTCTGCACTATCGCTCCGGCGGCTTCATGGCCGAGCGCTCCCGCAAACTTCCGGACATGGACCCGGTGATGGATTCGGCGTTGTCCTTTGCCGCCAGCAAGGATGATCCAGCCTCTGGCGGTCGCCACAAGGTATGGGGCAGCAAGCCATTATGGGTATTGCCACAAACGTCGACGATTGCCTCGCACCTGCCCAAGGCATTGGGTACTGCGGTGGCGATCGAGCAGGCGCGCCGGATCGACCACGATTTACCGATTCCGGCTGACTCGATCGTGATCTGCTCGTTTGGCGATGCCTCCAGCAATCACGCTACCGCCCAGACGGCCTTCAATGCCGCGGCGTGGACGGCCTACCAGAAGCTGCCGGCGCCGGTGCTTTTCGTATGCGAAGACAATGGCATCGGTATCTCGGTGAAGACGCCTAGTGGCTGGATCGCCAGCAATTTCCAGCGGCGCTCACACCTCGATTACTTCTTCGCCAACGGTCTTGATCTGGCCGAAGGCTACGCCCAGGTGCAACGGGCCGTGGAGCATTGCCGTACGACCCGACGGCCCACCTTCCTGCACCTGATGACGACCCGTGTGATGGGCCATGCCGGTACGGATTTCGAAATCGAATGGCGCAGTATCGACGAGCTGGTGTCGGTGGAGTCGAGCGATCCGCTGTTGCGGTCGGCCGCGATCGGCCTGTCCGCAGGGGTTTACGACAAGACGACCTTGCTGGATTTGTACGAGACGACGCGCAGGCGTTGCTTTGCCGCAGCCGATGCGGCCGATCGGCGGCCGAAGCTGGAGCGGCTCGATGACGTGATAGCGCCGCTGGCGCCGTATTCGCCGACCCGGGTGAAGGCTGAGGCGGAGAGGGCGAACTACGCTGAATCGCGCCTCGCGGTTTTCGGCAGCGAGGAAAAGTTGCCGGAAAACCTGCCTCCGCGGCACCTGGCGATTCAGATCGGCCAGGCTCTGCACGACGTCATGGCGAAATATCCGCAGTCATTGTTGTTCGGCGAGGACGTGGCGCAGAAGGGCGGCGTATATACGGTGACCAAGGGGCTGCATAAAACCTTCCGTAACCGCCGTGTATTCAATACCTTGCTGGATGAAACGGTGATTCTCGGTCTCGCCCAGGGCTTCGCCAACATGGGCATGCTGCCGATCCCGGAGATCCAGTATCTGGCGTACTTCCACAACGCCGCCGACCAGATTCGCGGCGAGGCATCCTCGCTGCAGTTCTTTTCCAACGACCAGTTTCGCAACCCGATGGTGATGCGCATTGCCTCACTGGGTTATCAAAAAGGCTTTGGCGGACATTTTCATAACGACAATTCGATCACCGCATTGCGCGACATTCCCGGCTTGGTAGTCGGCTGTGCCAGCCGTGGCGACGATGCGGCAAGCATGCTACGCACGATGATGGCGCTGGCCCATGTCGATGGCCGTGTTTGCGCGTTTCTGGAACCGATCGCGCTGTACATGACCAAGGATCTTTACGACATCGGCGACGGGCAATGGCAGTTCGCCTACCCGGCCCCGGGCGCGGCGATGCCTTTTGGCGAGGGACGAATTTACGGCGAGACGGCTGATGATCTGGTGATCTTTACCTTCGGTAACGGCGTACCGATGGCCTTGCGCGCCGCGCGCAAGATCGAGGCGGAGCAGGGTTGGCGGGTGCGGGTGATCGACCTACGTTGGCTGGTTCCGCTCAACGACGCTTTTATCGCGGCACAGGCGAAGACAGCCAAACGTATCATCGTGCTTGACGAGGGACGCAAAAGCGCCGGAGTGGGCGAAGGTGTGATCAGCGCAATCGTCGCGGGCGGTGCCGGCGCCACGCCCCTGCAGAGGGTCGTGGGTGCCGATACCTTCACACCATTGGCCGGGGCCGCCCTGCTGGTGTTGCCGAGCGAGGACGACGTGGTCATCGCCGCACGGGGGCTGGCCAGTCGTTGAGCCATTGCCACAGGGAGTACGGCTTCACGGTTCGCTGCGACGAGTTTCCACGGCATGCAGGTGCGGGCGGGTCGGTATGTTGACCGGCCGCGCGGCATCGAAGCTGCAGACTCGATTGCGGCCGCCGAGCTTGGCGTTGTACATCGCCTGGTCCGCGCGTTCGACAAGCGCCTCCACGTCGTCTCCGTCTCGGTACATCGCCACACCAATGCTGATGCTCAGCAACAACTGTTGCTCGTTGAGCGGAATCTCCAATCGGTTCACTCGGCGGCACAAGCGGGTGGCTACCTGCATCGCCTGATCCGCGGGGGTGTCGGCCAGCAGCGCAACGAATTCCTCACCGCCGTAACGGCCGAGTATGTCGGCAGGGCGAAGTTCGGCAGCCAGTGCCTTGGCCACGGCGACCAGTGCGCGGTCGCCGGCATGATGACCCTGTTGGTCGTTGAGCTGCTTGAAATAATCGAGATCCAGAAACAGCATGGCGACCGGTTGCTTGCTGGCGTCTGCCAACGCCAGCGCGGCGCGTTCGGTCCAGGCGCGTCGATTGAGTACATTGGTCAAAGCGTCATGATCGGCCAGAGCGCGTACTACATCGCGGTCACGGCGCAAGGTGAGCGCCCGGTCAGCCAGCCCAAGCGACAATACAATCGCTTCGAACGCGCCGGCCCCGAGGCTGGCGTCGTTGAGCCAGTACAGGGTCGGAAAGGCACCATTCACTTGTGCGCTGGCCATTGCGGTAAGCAGCAGGAGAGGTGTCCAGCCGAGCAAAAAGAACCATGCGGGGCGGGAGCCGCGCGAAGCCGCCACCACCGCTGCAACCAACAACAGGGTTGCGCCGAGGATCAGGAGCGGGCTTAGCAATACCTGCGCTACCTCGATAAGAACCGCGATGTGGCTGAAGCGCATCAAGACCAATTGGGTCATGCCAACAGTCAGTGCAAGAATCGGTACCCGCAACAACGGCGCGTAACGGTTCAGGTCACAGAATCGGATCATGAAGAAGGCTGCGCAGATCACGGACGCGGCTACCAGCACGGTGCCACTTAGCAACGCCATATGGGAAAGCAATTGCCAGTCCAACGGGTGTAGCAGGAAGCCCGTCTGGATTGCCTGGATCAGCGTATAGCAGAGTATGTAACCGGCGTACCAGGCATATATAGCATCATGCAGCATCCACGAGAAACAGAGCGCCATCAACACCATCGCCAGCATGACTGCAAAGCTGCTACTGGCGAACACCAGCCATAGCGCGGCCTCACGCTGAAACGCATGCCACGGCAACATCTGAAATCGCACGGGTGTACTGATGCCTGTCGTTGGCTCGAACCTGAGCAGGATCGGTTGCGATGCAGGGCGGGTGGCGGGTACTTCCCAGGCCAGCCGCCCATAACCTTCGGTAGCGGTAGCGAAGTCGTCTTTTGCCAAGGTGTATTGCTGATTTGCTCCATACACCACGACCGTTCCCTCGGCGGGGGGGGATATGGTGAGGACCCTTCGGGTATTGTCCCAGGGGGGCTGCGGTGCGAGCACCACCCAGCTGCCCAGGCCGGTCTGCTTGAACCGTTGCAACTGTGAGGGGTTGAAGCTGTTCAACAAGCCGGCGTTGTATTGCTTGATCACGGTTGCGGGAGTGTCCCCAGGCTGGACATCCCGCCAGCCGCCATTGAGGGGTGAGGATGCGCAGGCTGTTCCCAGCCAAAGCAAGCAGCCGACAAAAACCAGCCAGGCTCGGGGTTGACGGCCCGACGCCAGCTCTGTGATCAGCTTGCTCATTTACCTCCCCTCAATGCCTGGTGATCCTTCACCCGTGGTTGTCGACCGCAAGCCATTGTATATCCGCGAAATTTAGGGGTCGCATGGGGTAATGTGGTGACACCTTTACCGCTGGCAGTCGACCGGTTGTGACAGATCGCGCTAGAACGGAACGAAGGGTAGCGGTCGTGAAACTGGCACTTCTCTGCGCTACCTTCGACCTCCGCCTGATCCGACCTCCGCGTGTCTATTATCAGGGCCACGGGTGATGAAAGTGTATGGGTCTGGCGTTGTACCTCGCCAAGCGAAGCACGACCCGTGCCAGTCATGCGCACTTCGCACGGCGGCCTTGGCGGGCTTGTGATCAATCGATTTGCAGCGGTGGATTCGGGACGGACCCAGGTGACGCAAGTTACCGGCTAGGGACAAAAAAGTACCATTGCTGACCTACGTCCGAACCTTGCTCCGCTGCTCTCCTTAAGGCAAGGAACTGCCGCACATACCTGGCGAGCGAACCTGGCCAGGCGAAATTCGAGCAGATCAACGGTAATTTGCCATTCAGTCGATTGTACCGGCTTCGAGAGGGCGATCCACCGGCGTGGCAATGGCCGTGCGCAGTGCGATGACAAGCCCACGCTCCACATCGGACTGCGACATGCTGGCGGCACCGCGAATATGGGCGGCCTGTTGCGGAAGGTAGGGGATGTGGATGAAGCCTGCCCGGATACCGCGTCGTTTGGCGGCCAGGTAAAGCATGGCATAGGCAATATGATTGCAGACGTAGGTACCCGCTGTTTGCGAAATCTCCGCGGGCAGTCCGGCGTTGTGCAGGGCCGCCTGCATCGCCTTGATCGGAAGCGTGCTGAAATACGCCGCCGGGGCGCCGGCAATCACCGGTTCGTCGATCGGCTGGGCGCCGGCATTGTCGGGAATGCGGGCGTCCTGCAGGTTGATAGCCACCCGTTCGAGCGAGAGTTGATGGCGCCCGCCGGCCTGGCCGACGCCGAGCAGGATGACTGGCCTGACCTCGCGCTCCAGCCGCTTGAGCAGGCGCAGTGAAGCAGCAAATTCGGTGGGCAACTGCGCTGAAACGACGAGGTGCCCTGCCATCCGCTTGCCATGCAGCGCACGCACGGCCTCCCATGAGGGGTTGACGATCTCTCCACCGAATGGATCGAAACCGGTCAGCAGGATGCGCGGGAGCGATGTGCCCATGTTTGCCTCAGAAGGTGCGTCAGCGAAAGACCAACAGCCACATCAGCAGCACCGTGCTGACGAAAATCCACAGTGCGCTCCAGGCCTGGGCGCGGATCACACCGTAGGGGTTGCGCAATTCCAGCAATGCGGCGGGGACCAGGTTGAAATCTGCGGCCATCGGCGTCACCAGAGTACCGCAATAGCCGCACAACATGCCCATTGAGCCGAGGATCGCCGGGTGGGCGCCATATTGCCGGATCAGCAGCGGCAGGCCGATACCTGCCATCATCACCGGGAAAGCGGCGAACGCATTGCCCATGATCACGGTGAACAGCACCATGCCCAGGGCAAATGCCAGCAGCGCGGCGGTGGCGTTACCGGTGGGCAGGAAGGCGGTGGCGATCGCGGCGATTTCGGTACCCACCCCGCTTTGCGTGAACACCTGGCCAAGTGCTGCCAGCAGCAACGGCAGCAGGGCGGCCCAGCCGATCGCATCGAGCAGGCGCCGGCCCTCGGCCACGCCCTCGAGCATCGGTGTGCGTGCCACCCGCGAAGCGGCGAACAGCGCCACCACGCAGGCCAGTGCCAGCCCGGTCAGGGTCATCTGCGGTGCGGCAAACAGCGCGTGGCCGTCGATCGACAGCCACGCACCGAACAGCGCCACCAACAAGGTCACCAGTGGAATCATCAGGGCCGGCACGAACAGCCGGTGGCCGAGCCGAATGGCGGATTGCTGCCGCGTCTGGGCGCTGTTGCTTTCCGGATGGGGTTTGCGGTGCAACCGTGGCGCCAGCAGCGCCAGCGCAATTACCCCGACGCCGGCGAGTTGCGAGGGCAGTGTATGGCCGGCCGCAGATCGCTTCAGGATATAGTCGCCGGCGCCGAACAGCAGCCCCAGCACCAGCCAGAACGCGGCGTGCCAGCCGTACCCGTCGCGCAGGTTGCGCAGTGCGGTGTAGATCAGAAACGCGGCGATAAGCCAGTAGGCATATTCGATGCGCAACATGCTCAGCCGGCCTTGTCGATACGTAGCGCGGCGGCGCGACGTTGCAGGCGGCGTTGGTACAGCCATACGCGCACTGACTGGATCACGAACGCGGCGATCGCCGTCGGCAGCGCCCACAAGGCGATCGCCAGCGGACTCAAGTCGATGCCGTGCTGGGTGTAGAAGCCCTGGATCAGCAGCACCGCACCCAACGCGATGAACACGTCCTCGCCGAAGAAACGGCCCACGTTGTCGGTGGCGGCGGCGATCGCGCGCAGCTCTTCGCGATCAGCCTGGTCGAGACCGGGCAGGATTTTCTGCGCAGCTGCCTCGCCCATCGGTGCCAGTAGTGGCCGCACGGTTTGCGCAGGACCGGCGACCCCGGTGAGTCCCACCGTGGCGAGCAGTTGGCGCAGCAACAGGTAGCCGATCAGCAGCCGCGCCAGAGTCAGTCCGTGCAGTCGCGCCATCCAGCGCTGCGCATGCTCGCGCAGCCCCGCGCGTTCCAGCAGGCCGATCGCCGGCAGGGTCAGCACGAACAGCAGCAGCATGCGGCTGGAGACGAAACTCTTGCCGAGCAGAGCGAGAAGGGCTGGCGGCGAAAGCCCGCCCAGCAGTCCGCTGACCAGGGCGGCGGTCACTACCACCGGTACGGCATTGAAGCGCAATGCAAAGCCGATCACGATCACCGCGACGCCGAGCAGCGGCCAGTAGTTCATGTACGCCTCGCGCGCATGGAGGGGTGCGGGATCATGCTGCGCCTGGCGCGGCGATGCGCAGCTTGGCGGCCTCGAGTGCCGCGCGCAGCTGGCGAGCCACCGCTACCGCGTGCGCGCCGTCTCCATGCAGGCATAGAGTGTCGGCGTGCAGCGCCACTGCCTGGCCATTTACCGCCTGCACCGTGCCGTCGCGGGCGATGCCGACCGCCTGCGCGGTGGCCAGGTCAGTGTCGTCGATCACGGCACCGGGCTCGCTGCGGGGCTGCAGAGAGCCATCGCTCAGGTAGTGACGGTCGGCGAACGCCTCGGCCGCCACCGGCAGGCCACATGCCTTGCCGGCATCGATCAGCGCCGAACCGGCCAGGCCAAACAGCCACAGTTGCGGGTCGAAGGCGTACACGGCTCCGGCGATCGCCTCGGCAAGCGCGCGGTCATGTGCGGCCATGTTGTACAGCGCGCCGTGTGGCTTGACGTGCGCCAGTCGAGTGCCGGCGGCCCGCGCAAAGGCGTGCAATGCGCCGATCTGGTACAGCGTCATCGCATAGACCTCGTCGGCGCTCACGCGCATCTCGCGGCGGCCGAAACCTTGCAGATCCGGCAGCGAAAGATGGGCGCCGATGGCCACGCCGTGGGTCGTCGCCAGCGCCACGGTGTGCTGCATGATCGCCGGATCGCCGGCATGGAAACCACAGGCGATGTTGGCCGAACTGACCAGCGCCAGCAGGGCCTCGTCCGCGCCCATCTGCCAGGCACCGAACGATTCGCCAAGGTCGCAATTGAGGTCGATGCGCTTCATGCGTGCCGCTTCACTCGGGATGCTCCAGTCGTTGCGCGATGTAACGTCGCAGTCGCGCGAGTCGCTGCTCGCGTTCGGCCAGGCGGGCCAGCGCCTGTTCCAGCGTGCTGGGTCGAAAGCATACGGTATCGCCAGCGCGGCGTTGCGCCAAGCGGGCCAGGTCGACCGCCGCGACCTGGCCGATGCGCGGGTAGCCGCCGGTGACTGGGGCCTCGGCCATCAGCACGATGGGCTGGCCGGATGGCGGCAGTTGCATGGTGCCTGGCAGGGCCGCCTCTGAGATCAGCTCCAGGGGCTCGCGCAGCCGCAACCTGGGGGTATCGAGCCGACTGGCAGTACGATTGCTGTCCTTGCTGACGATGAAGCTGCCGCCCAGCACTCGCTGCTGGGAGGCCTCGTCCAGCTGGCCCCAATGGCTGCCATGCAACAGCGCGATAGGCTGCTGGCCGAAGTCGAACCAGGGCTGCGGATCCAGTCCCCAGGGCAGCACGCTGACACCGCGGCTAGCCGGCAGGGTGTGTAGCGGGTCGCTTGGGCCGACCGGTAGCAGGTCGCCTGCACCCAGGGCACGGCCATCGGCATGGCCGAGCCGGGCATGCAGGTCGCTGCTGCGGCTGCCCAGTACCGGCGACACCGCGAAGCCGCCGCGTATCGCCAGATAGCTGCGACAGCCGAGCGCCATGCCACCGAGCTGCAGGACGCTGCCGGCGGGCAGATAGCAGGCCGTCCAGGCCGGCAGCGATCGTTCGCCGACCCGCGCCGCGATCGGCGCACCGGTCAGGGCAATCACGGCTGCTTGCTCGAAGTGCAGAGACGGACCTAGCAAGGTGCATTCGATCGCTGCCTCCTCGCCGTGGTTGCCGACCAGCGCATTGGCCAGTTGCCAGGCCGGGCCATCCATGGCGCCGGCGCGGCCCACACCGATCGCGGCGTGGCTGGGGCGTCCTCTGTCCTGCAGGCTGCTGAGCAGACCGGGCTTGAGCACGCGGACGCTCATCGCGCGTATTCCTCCTCCAGCTGCCGGAATTCCTCCGGCCCGATCGGGCGGAAGCGCACGCGGTCGCCGGCTGCCAGCAGTGAAGGCGGCTCGAGGCTGGCGTTGAAGAGCCGCTGTGGTGTGCGGCCGATCAGCTGCCAGCCGCCGGGCAGCGCCTCGGGGTAGATGCCCGTCTGGCTGCCCCCGATCGCTACGCTGCCAGCGGGTACGCGCTGGCGCGGATCGTGGCGGCGCGGCATCGCCAGCGTAGGGTCCAGCCCGAGCAGATAGGGGAAGCCCGGCGCGAAACCGAGCATGGCCACATGGTATTCGGCAGCTGCATGGCGGGTGATCACCTGGTGTGGATCGAGCCCACAGTAAGCAGCGACCTCGACCAGATCCGGCCCGTACTCGCCGCCGTAGCACACCGGCATGCTCACTTCGCGCGGCGCGACGGTGGTCAGGTGGCTCTCCATCAAGGCGGCGCGGGCCGCCGCCTGCAGGCGCTGGTGCGGATCGCCACCCGCGCTGCCACGCCACGCCGACGGCTCGAAGTGCAGCAGCACGCTGGCATAGGCCGGTACGCATTCCAGCTCCGGCAACCGGCGCAGCCGCGCGGTGGCGGCCTGCACCTGTGCATTGAGATCGCTGTCGATGTGTTCGCCGAAGCGCAGCAGCAACGCATCTTCGGCCAGGGCCTCGAACTGGATTGCTGGCCTCATGGCCTTCTCATGCCGCGTTGGGATTCAGCGCGGCAGCCAGCGCACGGCATCGTGCGGCCAGATCGGGCGCGCTGTAGGGCTGCGCCGGGCTATGGCCCCATACGGGCCCCGGCCACGCGGTATCGCCTTGGCGGCGGGCGACCACATGCACATGAAGTTGGCGCACGATGTTACCGAGTGCACCGACGTTGAGCTTGTCGCACGGTACCGTTGCTTGCAGTGCGGCACCGACCCGGTTCACTTCCTGCCACAGCGTAGCCTGTTCCATCGCGGGCAGGTCGGCGATCTCGACCAGCCCCACGCGGCACGGTACCAGGATCAGCCACGGATAACGCACCTCGTTCATCAGCCGAACATCACACAACGGCAGGCGAACGACCGGGCAACTGTCGGCAGCCAGTCGTGGATCGAGGGCGAAATCTGCGTGACTCATGCGCCGGCCAGATGCTGTTCGAAGAAGGCCAGCGTGCGGTGCATGGCGAGGGTGGCACTGGGCTCGTGGTAGCTGCTGCCGACATCGCGGTTGAAGCCGTGGTCGGCGGGGTAGGTGAAGGTTTCCATTTGCGGCAACGCCTCGCGATGCCTGGCGACCATGCTCGGTGGAATGTGCTGATCGTGTTCGCCGAAGTGGAACATCACCGGCGCCCTGGGGGTTTCGCGCAGGAACGGCAGATTGCGTGCACCGTAGTAGCTCACCGAGGGCAGGCCGAGGCGCAGCGCAGCCAGCAGGGCGACGGTGCCGCCCCAGCAATAGCCGACGGTACCGATCTTTCCGGACGACGAGATCGCCTCGGCCGCGCTGGCAACATCTTCCAGCGCGCGCTCCAGCCCCAGTTCGCCGACCAGCTGACGTCCCTTGGCGAAGCCGGCTTCGTCGTAACCCAGCTCCACCCCGGTTTCGAGATGGTCGAAGAACGCCGGGGCGATCGCGGTATAGCCGTGTTCGGCAAAGCGGTCGGCGACGCCACGCATGTGCGCGTTGACACCGAAGATCTCCTGGATCACCACGATGCCGCCTTTGGGCCGGCCTTGCGGCCGGGCCACATAGGCGCCAATGCACTGGGTACCCGAGGTGGGGATAGTGATCTGTTCACTCATATGCGCTTACTCAGCCTTGGCCTGGGCACAGTTTAGCGGGCCGTGGCAGGTAACCGGCCCGATCGGGTTTCGCTTCACGCCCCGCCGAGATGTTCGGCGAAGAAGGCCAGCGTGCGCTCCATGGCCAGCTTGGCGCTGGCGGGGTCATAGCTGTCGCGGCGGTCGCAATTGAAGCCATGACCTGCAGGATAAACATGCACCGGCGCCTGCGGATTGGCCTGTTGCACCTGGGCGCGATCCTGCGCGCTGATGTGTGCGTCGTTTTCGCCGTAGTGGAACATCAGCGGCGCAGTGGCTTTTTCGTCGACGAAGTGCGTGTTGCCGCCACCGTAGTAGCTGACTGCGGGAAGGCCCAGCCGGATCGCGGTGAGATAGGCCACCGTGCCGCCCCAGCAGAAGCCGACCACGCCGATCTTGCCGGCGCCGGCGATGCGTTTTGCGGCGGCTGCCACGTCCTGAAGCGGCAGGTCGAAGCCTAGCTTGCCGACCAGCTCGATGCCCTTGCTCATGCCCGCTTCGTCGTATTCCAGCTCGACCTCTTTCTGCACATGGTCGAACAGCGCCGGCGCAATGGCGGTATAGCCGGCGGCGGCCATGCGATCGGTGACATCGCGGATGTGGCTGTTGACGCCAAAGATTTCCTGGATCAACACGATGCCGCCTTTCGGCGTGCCGGTGGGCTCGGCGAGGTAGGCGTCGATGGTGGTGTCGCCGCTTTGGAGCTTGATCATCTGGCTCATGGGTTGGCCTTTGGGGGATGAGGGTATCGACAGGTCGTTGCCACCGAGTTCAGGCATCGCGAGTTACCTGCTGCCGAAAATTCTGCCGCGCTCCAAATTGTAACGTCAGCCACCGCCTCGGCATGCTGGACTTTGGTCAATACGGGACGTGGCGGGCGATGGGTGGTGCGCTCGCGTTACAATTTGCCTCTTGTCCCTCATGTTTGAATGCCATGCCCAGTACCGCCAGTACGCAGAAAATCGGTTTCGTCAGCCTCGGCTGTCCCAAGGCGCTGGTCGATTCCGAGCGTATCCTCACCCAGCTCAAGGTCGAGGGTTACGAGATCGTACCCAGCTACGGCGCCGCCGATGCGGTGGTGGTGAACACCTGTGGCTTCATTGACGCGGCGGTGCAGGAGTCGCTCGATGCGATCGGCGAAGCGCTGCACGAAAATGGCAAGGTGATTGTCACCGGTTGCCTGGGCAAGCGTGAGACGTTGATCCGCGAGAGCTATCCCGAGGTGTTGTCGATCAGCGGGCCGCAGGACTACGTCAGCGTGATGAACGCGGTGCACACGGCGTTGCCGCCGAAGCGCAACAAATTCATCGACATCGGGCCGCTCGGGCATCTCGATGCCCGAAAGGATGACTCGATCGGCGTCAAACTGACGCCGAAGCATTACGCCTATCTGAAGATCTCCGAGGGCTGCAATCACCGCTGCAGCTTCTGCATCATCCCCTCGATGCGCGGCAACCTGGTCTCGCGGCCGGTTGACGAGGTGCTGCTGGAAGCCGAGCGGCTGGTCCGGGGTGGGGTGAAAGAGCTGCTGGTGATCTCGCAGGACACCAGTGCCTACGGCGTCGACGTGAAATACGCCGAGCGCCAGTGGCGCGACAAGACCTATCGCACGCGCATGACCGAACTGTGCGAAGGCCTGTCTGAACTCGATGCGTGGACACGCCTGCACTACGTCTACCCGTATCCGCATGTCGACGAGCTGATGCCATTGATGGCTGCGGGCAAGCTGCTGCCGTATCTGGACATCCCGTTCCAGCATGCCAGCCCGCGCATCCTGAAGCTGATGAAGCGCCCCGGCAATATCGACAAGACGCTGGAGCGCATCAACAACTGGCGCAAGGTCGTTGCCGACCTGACCATCCGCAGCACCTTCATCGTCGGCTTCCCCGGCGAGACCGATACCGAGTTCGAGGAACTGCTCGACTTCCTGCGCGAGGCCAAGCTCGACCGGGTGGGTGCATTTGCCTACTCGCCCGTCGATGGGGCCAAGGCCAACGACTTACCCGATCCGGTGTCCGAAGAACTGAAGGAAGACCGTCTGGAACAGTTCATGGCGGTGCAGGCCGAAGTCTCCGCCGCCAAGCTGCAGGGCAAGATCGGCCGTACCCTCAAGGTACTGGTCGACCAGGCAAGTGCTGAGGGCGCCGTGGCGCGTTCGGCGGCGGATGCCCCGGAGATCGACGGCACCGTGCTGATCGCCGACGGCCAGAAGCTGAAGCCTGGTCAGTTCGTCGAGGTGGTGGTGGAAAGCGCCGACGAGCACGATCTGCACGCACGCCTCGCCGGTTAGGAGGCCGGCAGGTGATGGCGGTCGCGGCGAAAAGTCGGTTGTGCGAGTCTGGATTTCTGACGATTGGCCGCTTCATGGGGGTTCCATGGACCGAGACTCGGCTGGAATGCAGGACGTACAGCCGGATTTGCAGGCCGATCGATCATCGCCTGGCGGTCTGCTGACTATGCGTTATCACGCGCCGGCGCGCGAGGCAGTCGACCCGGCTGTGTTCGGGCGACTTCCGCTGGCGGACTGGCGCGCCTACGCGACCCTGCTCGAAGCCGCCGCGTGGCCTTCGATCGCGCAACTCAATGCCTGCCTGCCCGCGGACGTGATCCACCGCTTCGTGGCACAAACACCGGCGCTGCTGGCCGACGGGCTGCACTATGAGCAACGCATCGCCGAGCACGGCCGGATTGCCACCCGTGAGGACCACTGGCACGACCTGTTCAACGCGTTGATCTGGCTGCGTTATCCGGCGCTCAAACAGGCACTGAACCGGCGCCAGATGGCCGAGATCGCCCGCATGGGACCCAAGCAACGCTCGCGTCCGCAATATGCGCTGACCCAGTTCGACGAAGGCGGCGTCATTGTGCTGCTGCGCGATCCGGCCTTGCTGGCGCTATGGGACGTCCACGACTGGTATGGCTTGTTCTGGCAACGCCGGCAAGCGTGGTGCGACGGTACGATCGAACTGGTGGTGTTCGGGCACGCCTTGCTCGAGCTGGCCCTCAACCCAGCCAAGCTGCTGGTGGGCAAGGCGCTGGTATTCACATCGGCAGAGACTGATATCGGGCAAGTGCAAGGTTTGTGTGCAGAAGCCGTCGCCAGTGGCCGGTTGTTGAACGATCCGCAGGAGTTGCGGCCGCTGCCGCTGGCGGGGATTCCCGGCTGGCATGCGGACAATGGGCATGAAGTGTTTCATCGCACGACTGCCTGCTACCAGGCGAAACGTGAGGGCAGGGACTATCCCCCGGCATGGCGTTGCTGAGCGACCCCTGTGGGCACCTGGCGATGGCGGCGGGTCAACCGCTCACGACTACGCATAGGGCGCGCTTCTCGCGTATCTTTGCGCATTCCGAAAGCTACCGGCGCGCCGCATGACTGCCTCCGAGCAACACCCCGATCACCTGCGACGCAGCCTCTCCAACCGGCATCTTCAGCTGATCGCCATCGGCGGTGCGATCGGCACCGGCTTGTTCATGGGGTCGGGCAAGACGATCAGCCTGGCCGGGCCCTCGATCGTGCTGGTCTACCTGATCATCGGGGTGATGCTGTTCTTCGTGATGCGGGCGATGGGCGAGCTGCTGCTTTCCAATCTGGCGTACAAGTCGTTCATCGACTTCTCCACCGATCTGCTCGGTCCGTGGGCGGGCTTTTTCTGCGGCTGGACCTACTGGTTCTGCTGGATCATCACCGCGATTGCCGATGTGATCGCGATAGCCGCTTACGCCCAATTCTGGTTTCCGGGTCTGGCGCCGTGGATTCCGGCGGTGCTGTGTGTGCTGTTGCTGCTAAGCCTGAACCTGGCCACGGTGAGGCTTTTCGGCGAGATGGAGTTCTGGTTCGCGTTGATCAAGATCATCGCCATCTGCGCGCTCATCGCGACCGGTTTCGGCCTGGTGGCATGGGGTTTCCATTCGCCATCGGGAAACCAGGCGTCGCTCACCAATCTGTGGAATGACGGCGGCTTCTTTCCGAAGGGATTGAACGGCTTTTTCGCTGGATTCCAGATCGCGGTATTCGCGTTCGTCGGCATCGAGTTGGTCGGTACCACTGCCGCTGAAACTGCCGATCCCGAGCGCAATTTGCCGAAGGCGATCAATTCGATTCCGGTGCGCATCATCATTTTCTACGTGCTGGCGCTGATCGTGATCATGGCGGTGACGCCATGGCGGCTGGTGGAGCCGGGCAAGAGCCCGTTCGTGGAACTGTTTGTGCTGGCCGGTATTCCGGCGGCCGCCAGTCTGATCAATTTCGTGGTGCTTACATCGGCCACCTCGTCGGCCAACAGCGGCATCTTTTCCACCAGCCGCATGTTGTACGGCCTGGCCAAGGAGAATCACGCACCCGGGCTGTTTTCCCGACTGTCGCGCGCGGCGGTGCCCTCGCTTGGTCTGCTGTTTTCCTGCTTCTGCCTGTTGCTGGGTGCGCTGCTGGTCTACCTGATTCCGAACCTGGTCACCGCCTTCACCCTGGTCACCACGGTCGCCGCGGTGCTTTTCATGTTCGTCTGGTCGCTGATCCTGTGCGCCTACATCGTCTATCGACGCAAACGTCCGCAGTTGCATCAGGCCTCGAAGTACAAGATGCCCGGTGGCGTGGCGATGTGTTATGCGTGTCTGGCCTTTTTTGCCTTCGTGCTGGTGTTGCTCTCCCTGCAACCCGATACACGCGAAGCGCTACTGGCCACTCCCGCATGGTTTGTGCTGCTGGCGCTTGGCTACGCATGGAAAGGGCGGCAGGGCAGCCCGGACGCAGTGAGCTGACGCGTACGGCATGGCCCTCCGTGCCGTACCGGCCGGTCGGGCAAGCAAGAACTGACTGACGCAAGATCCGCACCGGCGTGGGCCACGCACTTCGCCTGCCAAGTAGTAGTCAGTATTGCTCGTGGCGGGCCAAGGTCGCGTACTTTCCCATGCGCAGATAGGTCAGTTCGCGCATCAGGCGCAGCGTCGGCTTCAGCGCGAAGCAGAGCGAACCGATGACAAACATCCAGGTCGCCGGTGTTTGCGTGCTGCTCCAGAAAAACAGCACGCTGCCCACTACGAAGAGCGATGCGGCGAGAAAGTCCACCGTCGTATACCAGATTTCGTAGAGCGCGTAGATCCGTTCGTGCTCGGGACTTGCATAACGGTTTTTGGGATGAAAGAGCTTCACTGGGGCTGGTCCTGTTTGGTTTGCTGCTGCCGACCACTATACGTTTGAAGCGGCGTGGCCCGCGTGACGGCGGCTGATCGACACGACCCGCCTTGGTATCGGCTGGTTGGCGACACGCTGTTGCCGGCGGGCGACGGGGCTGCGTCGGTGACCTGCCGTGCAACAGGGCAGACGTGCTGTTGAGGTACGCTGTTACGTGGTTCGACAGCGTGTGTGTGGCCCCACTAGTATCGGATGGCCAAGATCCATGCGGCGATCACCCCCACCGGAGAAGCGCATGAAACGCCTGCTGATCGGATTCGTCGTCGTCCTGGTCGCCATCGTCATCCTCGGTGGGGGCGCGTTGATGCTGGTCGACGTGAATCATTTCCGGCCACAGATCCAGACTACGCTGAGCAAGGCGTTGGGACGCCAGGTGACGCTGGGCAAGCTGCATGTGTCGGTGTGGTCCGGTTCACTGGATGCCGACAATATCCGCATCGGCGACGATCCGGCCTTTGGCACCCAGCCGTTTGTCAGCGCGCAGTCGCTGGCGCTCGGGGTTCGGCTGTGGCCCTTGCTGGTGCACCAGCAACTGCGGATTACCTCGCTGACCCTGGACAATCCCAATGTGCGGCTACTGCAAAATCCTGCCGGGCAGTGGAATTTCGCCAGTTTTGGCGACACCGGTGCCGTGCAGCCGGCGGCCCAGGCGTCCGCAGAGAATTCGTCACCGCCGCTGGCGTTCAGCGTAGACAAGTTACGTATCAACAACGGCAGCATCGAGCTCAAGCGCTCGGTCGGCGGCTCGCGCCGCTATACCAAAGTGCAGCTGAGTGCCCAGCACGTAGGCAGCAGTGCCGCATTCCCGTTCTCGATGGATGCAGCCATGGCCGGCGGCGGCACCCTGAAGGTGGACGGCACGCTGGGTCCATGGCGTGCGCAGAATGCGGTGATGACGCCGGTCGAGGCGCATCTGGTAATGCACGACCTGAACCTGGTCGGCGCCGGTCTGATGAGCAGCGGCGACGGTGTGGGGGGCGTGCTGGACCTGGATACGCGGATCAGCTCAGCGCGGGGCGTATTGCAGTCCAAAGGCATTATTGAGGCCCGTCAGTTGAAGCTGGTGGCGGCCGGGGCGCCCTCACCGCGAGCGGTACGCATCGACTACCAGGCTAGTTACCAGCTCAGCTCGGGTACCGGCAAGATCGACAACACCACACTGGGCAGCGGCGCGGCGAAGCTGGCCGTCAGTGGCAGCTTCGACAACCACGCGAAAATCATGCAGCTGGATCTGCGTATCCGCGGCAAGGGTTTGCCGGTCGATGACCTGCAACCGCTGCTGCCGGCATTCGGGGTGGTGCTGCCCAAGGATTCGCATCTCAGTGGCGGCAACCTGGGGGTGAATCTGCGTGCGCGGGGGCCGCTCGACAAGCTGGTGATCAGTGGCCCGGTGACGCTGGACAATTCACGCCTGGCCGGTTTCAGCCTCGGCTCGAAACTTGGTGGCGCATTGTCGCTGGCAGGCATCAAGGCACCGAAGGACACCGTGATCCAACACGCAACGGCGACGTTGAAGATCGATCCATCCGGAATCAACGCCAACCCGGCCAGTGCCGATATTGCCGATCTCGGCAGCTTCAACGGCAAGGGTGGGATGGCGGCGAGCGGCAAGCTCGACTTCCGCATGTTGGTCAAGCTCGACGAGGCAATTACCGGTGCCAGCCAGAACGGCCAGGGTCCGGTGGGTGGCTTGCTCGGCCACTCCAAGGCTGGGCGCATGCTGGGGGGGATGCTTGCGGGCACCACGGCACAGGGCATCGGCGTGCGCATCGGTGGCACCGCCAGCGCACCGACCTTCACCCTGGATCCCGGGGCCGTTGCCGGGCTGATCAAGGCGGGGGTTTCCGGCGGAGCGGGCAAGACGGCTCCGACTACCACCAGGCCGGCTGCGCCGGCCAAACCGGCGAACAAGCAGGAGGCTCTCAACAGCCTGTTGCGCGGCTTGTTGCCGCCGAAAAAGGATGCTGGGCCGCCGGGTCACTGAAGGTTGGCGGTGGGTTGCTGCAGCGGGCGAGTCGGATGGGGTTTCAGGGCTTGGGCCAGCTCCCCGGCAATGGGGATGACCGGGGTAGCGGCAGATTTGCGACATCGGCTGGGCCTGCCGGTTCCGGGAGGCCGGCGCGAGCCATCCAAGGTCTTGAGACGAGGGGGGACGTCTTGGTGTGGATAAACGGTGGCTGGCTATCCGGCAAGCGGCCATGCTGCGTATTCCTCCGCGCTCAATGCGGGGGCGAGCTCCCGCCCTTCGCGGCTGGATATCATCGCTGCTTCCAGTACGGCCATCACCGCCAGTGCCTGCAACGCGGATACCGGGTTGGCGGCCGTGCCGGCGATGGCGTCGCGGACCTCGGTATAGTAGTGACGGTAGTCGCCGGGCGGCACCGGAATCTGCTGTGCGGGATGGCCTTCGCGGTAGAAGATCAGCGGGTCGGTATCGATACCCCAGCCTGGTGCACCGGGCAGCAGACCGGCCCGGAGCTGGGCTTCCTGTGGATCGGGTTGCGTCTTGACCAGGCTGCCGCGGTCGCCATGCACGCTGAAGCGGTCAGTCCCGCCAGCGGCCAGCATGCTGGCGTGCAGGATCACCTGCAGCGGCCCATAGTCGAGTCGGACGTGAGCCCAGTCGTCGACTTCGCCAGCAGTCCGCTGAATGGTCAGGTGGCCGCTGACGCGTTGCGGCAGCCCGAATAGTGAAAGCGCCTGATCGACCAGATGAGGGCCAAGGTCGTACCAGAGGCCTGCACCGGTACCGCTCTTTTCACGCCAACGTGGCCGCACCGTGGGACGGTAGCGGTCGAAGTGCGACTCGAAGTGGGTCACCCGTCCCGGCACACCCTGACGGATGGCGTTCTTTACGCCGAGAAAGTCGCTGTCCCAGCGCCGGTTCTGGAAGACCGAGAGCAGACGTCCGCTGCGGTCTGCGAGCTGGATCAGCTCCCGCGCCTCGGCGAGATCGAGCGCGAACGGCTTGTCCACCACCACATGCTTGCCGGCGCGCAGCGCTGCGCTTGCCAGCGGGGCATGGGTTGGGTTTGGGCTCGCGATCACCACCAGGTCGATGTCCTCGCGCGCAAGCAGCTGTGAAGGCTCGGCGAGGACGGTAAGCAGAGGATGATCGGTGCGGACTTTTTGCGCATCGCTGGAGACGACTGCGCGCAGCTCCAGCTGAGGTGTGGCTTGGATCAGCGGCGCGTGAAAGGTCTTGCCGGCAAATCCGTAGCCGATCAAGCCCACCCGCAAGGTGACGGGGATGGTGCTCATGCTTAGGGAATCCTCCAGGGCGGGCACGGATTGCCGGAAAGACAGGCAAGGTAACCGGCTTGCTTGTTTTCGCAAAGCCATGGCGTCCGTTCGCTCGCTGCAGGCTACTGGGCGTTAGGTTCATCCCGAAAGGACTATCCTCGATAATCATTCTTCCCGACGGAAATTTGCGGAGGCTTCCATGGCAACGGGTTGGGCTGGTGACGGGGCTGTCCAGGATCAGATTGATGCGACGGTGAGCGATGCGGTCGCGCGCGCGCGGCGCAAGCTGTGCCAGGGACCTGGCCTGACCCACTGCGAAGTATGCGAGGCGGTAATCCCTGAAGCTCGGCGCCGTGCGGTGCCTGGCGTGCGCCTTTGCGTCGCCTGCCAGGAGGCACGTGATCGCGAGGAAGGCGGCCTCAATACCATCAACCGACGCGGCAGCAAGGACAGCCAGTTGCGCTGATCAGTGTGACGGGGTGTGGTACGAGGCAAACCCGCCCCTTGTCAGCGGGTCTGTTCGGCGACATCTCCGTAGTGCCGGGAGTAGCCCTGCATGGCGTGGGTGCCTGCATGCTGGCTACGACAGCCCTCTGCGGCCAGGTATCCTCTGGTATGAGGGCAACGCTTTCTCCGTAACTTTCGCTGATACAGCGACAGGGATTCGCGCGTCAGAAGCATGCGCAGGGTGCCGCATGCCGACCTACCTGCCTGCGGAGAAGGTTTTCGGAGGGACGGGATCCGCTAGCATTGGGGGGCTTACCAATCTTGCCCGGCGGCAAGGGAATGGGTAGGTTTCTGCGACCCCAATCACCCAGAGTCCGAAACGCTATGTCATCCGAACCGTCAAAACCGCCTGCCCGAGAGCCGGGTCGGGTACCTGAGGTTTCCCCACGTTTTCATGCCGGGACCCCCAGTTGATCCAGCAGTTGTGAGCTGGGGTGTCGTAGCTGATCGATGAGTTCGCTCAAGCGCGTGCCAGACCATCGTCGCACGAGTGCCTCGCGACCTAGCCGCATG
>JASBTI010000019.1 GCA_030148505.1 Rhodanobacter sp. | reverse complement strand
ATGCCACCAGCAGCCACGGCTCGCTCTCACGTTGCGCGTTCTTTCGGCTGTTGGAGTTGCGCGCCAGCGCGCCTTGGCGATTGCGATGCTTGCGGCCTTTGGGCGGCTTGGCGTGCAACACCACACGTGCCGTCAGGGGATTGCTTCGCGCGATAGCCATTGATCCGAAATCGCGCGGCCTGCGCGCGGCCAAGGCATACATGGCTTTGCACGTCACCCACTCCCCGGGTTCATCGGGCACCTCAACGGGTTTGAGATACGTCGTATTGCGCAAGCGCCCCAGCCACTGCCAGTCCATTGCCTCGACGGCGCGGAACCATGGCCCACGGAAGCCGGCGTCGGTCACCAGAATCGGCCGCACGTCATCGGGAAGTACGTGCGCCAGGCGTTGTAGAAAACGGTTTTCGGCCTTCGGTGAGCCCTGTTGCCCGCCAGGAAACACCATGTCCAGGATCGGCAGTGAACGGCCACCCACAGGAATCGCTGCACGCAGCAGATGCCAGCTCCGATCGGACTTCAGATCCGACCAATCGATGAGGATGACGGGTTGTTTGCTGCGCACAAGCCAACGGGTCATGGCTTGGTAGATGTGTTCGCGTTCGACGTGCAGATGGCGGTTGCCCAAGAGTCGATCCAGCGCCTTGAGCGGCGCACGGACGCGTTCCGCGCCGGGCCATGAACGCGCCAGATCGATCAGCGTCAGGCGGCTGCCCTGAATCATCGCCTCGACGGCGCGCAGTAACACATGGCTACGCAGCGCATGCATCGAGCCGAGTGCATCGCCGAGGCACTTTTGCAATACTTTGGTGGCGTGCATGGTGCGATCTCCTCTGGCTTCGTAACCCGTGAGGAATGACCGCATCATGCGCGCACTGTTCCTTCAGTCAGCACGCAAGGTGTTGATTGATCGAGGAGATTTGTGGGGAAACCTCAGCATCGGGCCCCTTTTTCATGATGTGGCTGCGCCTCTCTTGTTACGGTGAGCTCTGTGGCTGCTGGCCATCCTTGGCGGGATGCGTCTTTTCCCACTGCCGCTGCTGCTCGAGGAGCTGCTCGGGATCGAAATTCTGGTTATCGAGCCCTTGCATCTGGTTGATGATGGCATTGGGTGGATTACCGTCGTAGAGCTGATACAGGCGTCGCTGGCGATACGCATCGCGTAGGAATACATACGGATCGTAAGCCGAGTCAAGATAGCTTTCGGCGTCGATGGCACGTGCGCGCAAGGTGATCAGATAAAGCAGCTGCGGTACGTACTGCAGTCCGTGTTCGTTGTGATTGCGCGAGAAGTAGCTCAGCGGATCGAAGAAATAACTGTCCACCGGAAGGCGCCAGATATCGCGTACCGTACTCGGGCCGACGAAGGGAACCATCAGGAAATCACCCTCGGGAACACCCCAGCGGGCCAGGGTCAGGCCAAAGTCGTTGCTCTCCTGCGGCAAGCCGAGTTGGCTGGCGGGGTCGAAAAGTCCGCCAATTCCCAGAGTCAGGTTGATCAGGAAGCGCCCGCTGCCCTGAAGAGCCTGCCTGGGGCGGGCCTGCAACAGATCATTGGCGATCGTGATGGGCATGTGGATATTGGTGAAAAAATCGCTGAGCGAACGGCGTACCGGTGGATTGGTTACCTTGCGGTAGCCTACGGCTACCGGCCGGATCACGGCCTTGTCCAGAGCGCTGTTGAACTGGTAGACCTTGCGGTTGTACTTTTCCAGCGGATCGTCAGTGCGCGGCTGGGCGATGGCGCAGCCGGCCAGGAACAACAAAGCGAGCAAGGCAAACCAGCGAGTCGGGGGAAAGGATCGGGATAAAGGATGCATGCTCAGGGTTCGTGACGTGAGGCGTCTATAAGTGTACTGAATGGTTTTATATCCTGCACGACTTTCAGGGTACTTTCGCACGTCGCGGACGATGCTGCCGTGTCGACAGTTGAGCGGGCGGCTGCTGGATTGCCAGCCAGTCATGCGCTGGCTACACTGTCGGGTCTGTAAGTCATTTTATTCTTTAAGGATTTCGCATGGCCCGCATTACTGTGGAAGACTGCCTTGAGGTAGTCGACAACCGTTTCGAGCTGGTACTGATGGCGACCAAACGCGCGCGTCAGCTGGAAAAGGGTGCCGAACCGGCAGTCAACCCCGATCACGACAAGCCTACCGTACTCGCCTTGCGCGAGATTGCCGATCGTCGGATCGATCAGGCGATGATCGATCAGATCGATGTGGCTGAACGCGAGCGTGCCGAGCGTGAGGCGCTGGAGTGGGCGGCAGCCGAAGTTGATGATGACCTCTCGAAGGCCGGTGAGGACTGATGGACAGCGGCCGTCGGTCGGTGCAACGCCATGCTGGCCTGGCTGGTATGGACGGATTTTCGAGTCCGTTCGCGACCCTGAATCGCTGCGCTGATTCGGTGAGCGCCTGAACCGGCGGCGAGACCCATGACCGCGGCTGTGGATTCCACCTCCGTCGATCCGTCCGAGCTGCCGCCGTATGTGCTGGCACTAAAAGAGCGCATCGGTTATCTACCGGAAGAGCAGGTTGAGCGCGTACTGCGTGCCTTTCTGATCGGAGCGCATGCGCACGCGGGACAGGCACGCAAGAGCGGCGAACCCTATATTACCCACCCGGTGGCGGTGGCCGGCATTCTGGCCGAGCTCGGGTTGGATGCGGAAACGATTATTGCTGCGATCCTGCACGATACGCTGGAGGACACGGCGCTGAGTCGTGATGCGCTGGCGGCCGAATTCGGTGAGGTCGTGGCTGAACTGGTCGATGGCGTCACCAAGCTCGACAAGATGCGTTTCGGCAGTCGTCAGGAAGCCGACGTGGAGAGCTTCCGCAAGATGCTGCTGGCGATGGCTCGCGACCTGCGGGTGATTCTGATCAAGCTGGCCGACCGCTTGCACAACATGCGCACGCTGGGTGCCAAGGATATTGAGTCGCGTCGGCGCATCGCCCGCGAGACGCTGGAGATCTATGCGCCGATCGCGCAGCGCCTGGGCATGAACAAGTTCAAGGCCGAACTGCAGGATCTGGGTTTTCGGGCGTTGTATCCCGATCGCTATAGGGTAATCAGCGAGCGTATCCGCGCGGCGATAGGTAACCGTCGCGAGGCGATGGGGAGGATCGAGGAGGCGCTATCGGCGCGGCTTGCCGAAGAGCAGTTGCAGAGTCGCGTAGTAGGTCGAATCAAGTCGCCCTGGAGCATTTATTCGAAGATGCGTGGTGAGCACAAAAGCTTCGCCCAGCTGATGGACGTCTATGGCTTCCGGGTGGTTGTCGACAGCGCGATGAGTTGTTACATGGCGCTGGGTGCGATACACGCGTTGTACAAGCCGGTGGACCGGCGTTTCAAGGATTTCATCGCGATCTCCAAGGCCAATGGATACCAATCGCTGCATACCGTGTTGCTGGGGCCCTTTGGTGCGCCGATCGAGGTACAGATTCGCACTGCCGAGATGGACTCGGTAGCCGAGCGTGGGGTGGCGGCACACTGGGCCTATAAAACCGATAGCGGTCCGGCCAACAGCGCCCAGGCGCGCGCACGCGAGTGGTTGTCGTCACTGGCCGACAACTCGGTCGGGACAGCCTCCTCGGCGGAATTCATCGAGGCGGTCAAGATCGATCTTTTTCCCGACGAGGTCTACCTGTTTACGCCGCGCGGAGACATTCTCTCATTGCCCCGCAATGCGACCGTACTGGACTTCGCCTACGCCGTGCACACGGATGTTGGCGATCATGCGGTGGCGGCACGGGTGGACAAGAAGTTGTTGCCGCTGCGTACCAAGTTGGAGTCGGGCCAGTTGGTGGAGATCATCACGGCACCCTCGGCCGTCCCCAACCCGGCATGGCTCGAGTCGGTGGTTACCGGCAAGGCGCGTACGGCGATTCGCCAATATCTAAAGCACCTGCAGCATGAGGACGCGGTCGACTTCGGCTCGCGCATGCTCGATCGCGCGCTGGATGCGCTGGGCCGCAGCAGTCTGGACGGCATTCCGGTGGCGGTGCTGGATCAGTTCTTGGAACACGCCAAGCTCAAGCGATTGGAAGAGTTGCTGTCCGATATTGCTCTGGGCAACCGCATGCCCGATGTGGTGGCCAGCCAGCTGCTCGCGGCGCGGGGCGACCAGTCGGGCGAAAGGCCTCATGCCTCGTCGCACGCGCACGAGAACATACGCATCAGCGGTGCCGAACGGGGCGTGCTGAGCTTTGCCAACTGTTGTCATCCGCTGCCGGGGGACGACATTGTGGGTTATCTGTCATCCGGCAAAGGCATCGTGGTGCACCGCGAGGAATGCCCCAACGTGATCGAGTTGCGCAAATCACCCGAGCGATGTGTGGCGATCGAGTGGGCACGTGAGGTGCAAGGTGACTATCGCGCCCAGTTGCGGATCGAAGTCATCAATCGCCCCGGCGTACTGGCCACAGTGGCGACCGCGATCGCCGCGGCCGACTCGAATATCGAGAACGTGGAATATGTAGAGCGCGATGCGTCTGCCGCCACGCTGCTGTTTTCGATGGAGGTCAGAAGCCGCAAGCATCTGGCCGACGTGATCCGTCGAGTGCGGCGTACGGGTACGGTCAGTGGCGTGCATCGCTATCCGCTGTAGAGGGCGGGGCGACTTGGCAGGCTTTTCGCGCCTGCGGCAGCTGTCTACACTGGGGCTCCAAGACCCTATGAGGAAAGCCCATGTCCCGCAGCATTATTGCCACCGCCCAGGCGCCAGCTGCCATTGGCCCCTATTCGCAAGCGGTGCGTCACGGCAATACCGTGTATTTCTCGGGTCAGATCCCACTCGACCCCGCTACCGGTATGTTGGTGGAAGGCGATATCTCGGTGCAGACGCGGCGGGTTTTCGACAACCTGGCAGCGGTGGCCAGGGCGGCTGGCGGCTCACTGGGCCAGATCGTACGGGTGGGGATCTATGTCACCGACCTGAGCAACTTCGCGGCGGTCAACGCCGTTATGGCGGAATATTTCCAGCAGCCTTATCCGGCGCGCTCCACCATCGAGGTCGCTGGCCTGCCCAAGGCAGCGCACGTCGAGGTCGACGCTATCATGGTGCTCGACTGATCAGCCCGTGCGGCTGTTGCTGACAGTCACCGTCGGTGTTCGGCGTCGTGGAGGATGGCGAGCTCGGTTAGGCTTTGCATCATGAGTGCTCGTGAAGTGAGTCCCCCCCATGTCGTCAATGTTGCCGCCGGCGTGGCAGCGGTCGGTACATTGAGCGGCGTAGGGCCCGCATTCGGGGCCTTGCTGGCACGGCTGGGACTCGAGCAGGTGCAAGATCTGTGGTTCCACTTGCCGCTGCGTTACGAGGACAAGACCCGGATCAGTGCGATTGCCGACCTGCGCGCCGGCGAGCCGGCCCAGGTGGAGGGTATCGTGGAGGCGGTGGAAAGGGGGTTCCGTCATCGCCCGCAATTGAAGGTGACGGTTGTCGATGCCAGCGGGCAGACCCTGCTGTTGCGTTTCTTCCATTTCAACCGCGCTCAGGCCGAGCAAATGCGCGAGGGGACGCGCGTGCTGTGCTATGGCGACGTGCGCCATGGCCTGCATGGCCTGGAAATGGTTCATCCTCACTATCGGCGGTTGTCTGGAAACGATCCGGTTGTCGTCGATGAGGCGCTCAGCCCGGTCTATCCCACCACGGACGGTTTGGGCCAGAAGCGGTTGGCCGGTGTGATCGACAAGGCGCTGGCGTTGTTGCCAGCGGCCTCTGCATTGGAGTTGATTCCGGCTGGCTTGTACGAAGAGCATGGCTTGCCGTCACTGCGGGAGGCGTTACTTTGCGTCCACAGGCCGCCAGCGGATGTGCCCCTGGACCAACTCATGCAGGGCAAGCATCCGGCGCAGCGGCGGCTGGCCTTCGAAGAGCTGTTGGCACATCACCTGAGTCTCAGGCGGCTGCGGGCCTCGGTGCGCCGCCATCGTGCTCCGCCGCTCGCGGCGAACGGTGCGCTCGAAAGCCGTCTGCTCGGCAGTCTGAGCTTCGAACTCACCGCGGCGCAGCAACGGGTCAGGCGCGAGGTAGCTGCCGATCTCGCGCAGTCCGTGCCGATGTTGCGGCTGGTACAGGGCGATGTCGGTTCCGGCAAAACCGTGGTGGCGGCACTGGCAGCACTGGCGGCGGTCGAGGCAGGTCGGCAGGTCGCCCTGGTGGCGCCTACCGAGTTGCTTGCCGAGCAGCATCTGCGGAGCTTCCGCCATTGGTTGCAGCCGCTGGGTATTGAAGTCGAGTGGCTGGCCGGGAAGGTGACCGGCAAGGCCCGTCAGCACGCGCTGGCAAGGCTTGCGGCGGGGGCTCCGGTGGTGATTGGCACGCATGCCTTGATGCAGGAGGGTGTGGTATTCGCCCAGCTTGGCCTGGTCATCGTCGACGAGCAGCATCGTTTCGGCGTGCAGCAGCGGCTGGCGTTACGCGACAAAGGTGCTGGCCGCGCCGATGGTCTGGTACCGCATCAGTTGGTGCTGACGGCCACGCCGATTCCGCGCACGTTGGCGATGAGCGCCTACGCCGATCTGGATATCTCCTCCATCGATGCGCTGCCTCCGGGGCGTACGCCGGTGCAGACGGTGGCCATTTCGAACACGCGTCGCGACGAGGTGATTGATCGCATTCATGCTGCTTGTGGCGATGGTCGCCAGGTGTATTGGGTTTGCACGGTGATCGAGGAATCCGAGCAATTGCGAGCACAGGCCGCCGAGGTAGCCTACGCCGAACTGTGCGCAGCGCTGAAGGGCTTTGCGGTGGGCTTGATCCATGGGCGAATGAAGCCGAAGCAGAAGCAGGCGGTGATGGACGCGTTCAAGGCTGGCGAACTTTCGGTATTGGTAGCCACCACCGTGATCGAGGTTGGTGTGGACGTCCCCAACGCCAGCCTGATGGTGATCGAGAACAGCGAGCGCCTCGGCCTGGCCCAACTGCATCAGTTGCGCGGCAGGGTGGGACGAGGCGCGGTCGCCTCCAACTGCGTACTGTTGTACCAGCCACCGCTGGGTCAACTAGCCCGCGAGCGCCTCGCGGTGATGCGGGAAACTGGCGATGGATTTCGCATCGCCGAAAAGGATTTGCAGTTGCGCGGGCCGGGCGAAGTGCTGGGGACACGTCAGACCGGCGACCTGGCGTTCCGCATGGCCGACCTGGCTCGAGATGCCGACCTGCTGCCCGTGGTCCAGCACGTCGGAGAGCGTATGTTGAGCGATCACCCGCGTCAGGCGGGGCAGTTGATCGAACGCTGGATCGGCGCCGCGTCGCGCTACGCGCAGGCTTGAAGCGATGCTTTGCCGCTGGTCTCGCAGCCGATAAGCTGACGCCCAATCCAGCCGATGAGTCCCTCATGAGCGTAGCGCAACTGTTGATCGATACCGACCCGGGCGTGGATGATGCGCTGGCCATTCTGATGGCGCATGCTCACGCCGAGATCGCCGGACTCAGCGTCGCGGCCGGGAATGTGGGGCTGGACTGCACCGTGCGCAATGCGCGCACCCTGGTCGATCTGCTCAACGCCGAGATAGCCGTGTTCGCCGGCTGCGCGACACCCTTGGTACGCGCACCTGAGGAAAACGCGGCCTTTGTACATGGAGCCGATGGTTTCGGGGACATCGGATTTCCCCCGCCGGCAGCCACTGTGGCGCACGAATCGGCAGCCAGTGCGTTGCTGCGTCTGACCCGTGAGCGACCCGGTGAATTGACCCTGGTGGCACTGGCGCCACTGACCAACCTGGCCCTGGCCTTGCGGCTCGACCCCTCGTTGCCCACGCGGGTCGCGCGTCTGGTGGTGATGGGAGGGGCGGTGACCGGCCATGGCAATACCGGCAGGGTGCCTGCAGAATTCAACATTGGCTTCGATCCTGAAGCAGCGCACGTGGTGTTCGAGGCATTTCCGCATTTCCAGCTGGTTGACTGGGAGCTGACGTTGCGCCACGCCCTGGATCAGGAGCAGTTCGATCGCTGGTTGCAGATGGGCGATCATCGCGCCGATTTCTACGGCAAGATCGGGGGTACGGCACGCGCCTACAATCTGGCCCATGATCGTCGCGGTGTAATTGCCGCCGATGCCTTGGCCATGGCCGTGGCCATCGACCCGTCGCTGGTCACTCGTAGCGAGTCCCGTGCGGTTGCGATCGAGCTCGACGGTCGGCATACGCGGGGAGCGACGGTGGTCGACTGGGCCGGACGGCTGGGTCGTCGCGCCAACGCGGACATCGTCTTGGAGGTGGATCAGGTGCGTTTTGCGGCGATGGTCAAACGCGCCTTGGGTGCATAGCCTCGCCGCTGCGCTCTTGCCGCCAGTGGCGGTCATTGCCCAGCTTGCGGTTAGCTCCTCGCAGCCGCTATAATGCCGCTCTTTTCACCGCCGTTTTAGAGCACGCCATGAAGCCTGATATCCATCCGAACTACGCCCCGGTGGTATTCCAGGACCTGTCGTCCGACTTTTCGTTCCTGACCAAGTCGACCATGTCCAGCAAAGAAACCATCAAGTGGGAAGACGGCAACGAGTATCCGCTTGTCAAGGTGGATATCTCCAGCCATTCGCACCCGTTCTACACCGGCAAGCAGAAGACGCTGGATGTGGGCGGTCGAGTCGACAAGTTCCGCCGTCGTTACGCGAGCTCCAGCAAGGAATAAACGCTATACGATTGTCGCAGCGCGATGGTCGTGGATAGGCGGTAGCGAGATCGAAAGACACGGAGCAGGCCTCGCGCCTGCTTCGTGTCTTTTTGCGTCCGTGTTTTTGTCCATGCGCCGTCGAATGTGGGTGGAGCCTTGTGCGATAATGGGGGTTGGCAGACGCCACGGCGTCTCGGGCAGGACCCGCTTTTTTGCAGTTCCCGCCAACGTTCCCCCGCCGGTCTGCGTCGCTTTGCGGCAACTCCCGGTGTTGACCCACATGCTGAAGGAGTTACCCGTGTCCGATCCCAAGATCATCAAGTTGGTGGATGAATCGAACCAGCGCAGCAGCGAACTGCCGCTGATCAGCGGTACCCTGGGGCCTGCCTGTGTCGACATCGGCACCTTGTACAAGGACACCGGGCACTTCACTTATGATCCAGGATACGGAAGTACGGCAAGCACCAAGAGCGCAATCACCTACATTGATGGGGATAAGGGTGTGTTGCTGTATCGCGGCTATCCGATCGAACAGCTGGCAGAGAAGTCCACGTTCCTGGAAGTGTCCTATCTGCTGCTGAACGGCGAGCTTCCCAACCAGCAGCAATTCGCAGGCTTCGAGCACGAGATCACGCATCACACGATGATGCATGAAGCACAGCGCAAATTTTTCCAGGGATTCCATTACGACGCACACCCCATGGCCATGTTGGCAGCGTCGGTAGCATCCTTGTCAGCGTTCTACCATGACGATCTGGATGTCGACGATGCCGGTGACCGCAAGCTGGCGGCGATTCGACTGCTGGCCAAGATGCCAACGATTGCCGCGGCGTGCTACCGCTACTCGGTGGGCTGGCCGTTGCGCTATCCGCGCAACAATCTCGAGTATGTCGACCGTTTCCTGCACATGATGTTCGAAGTGCCCAGCGAACCGCTGACCTTGAGTCCGGTCGCGACCAAGGCGCTGGACCTGCTGTTTATCCTCCATGCCGACCACGAACAGAATGCCTCTACGTCGACAGTGCGATTGGTCGGTTCGACTGGCGCCAACCCTTATGCGTCGATCGCTGCAGGTATCACGGCATTGTGGGGACCCGCCCACGGCGGTGCCAATGAGGCTGTGCTTAAGCAGCTGAAGGAAATCGGTTCGCCGAACAACGTCGAGTCTGCCATCAATCGGGCCAAGGACAAGAGCGACAGTTTCCGCCTGATGGGCTTTGGGCATCGGGTCTACAAGAACTTCGATCCGCGTGCCAAGATCATCCGTGAGATGTGCCACAAGGTGCTGGCCGAGCTCGGCGTCAATGATCCCTTGCTCGAGGTGGCGATGAAACTGGAAGAGGCGGCATTGAAGGACGACTACTTCGTCGAGCGCAAATTGTATCCGAACGTCGATTTCTACTCCGGCATCATTTACAAGGCACTGGGCATTCCGACCGAGATGTTCACCGTCATGTTCGCGATTGCCCGTACCGCCGGCTGGATCGCACACTGGATCGAACAGCACGAAACCCCGGGATCGCGGATCGGCCGTCCTCGCCAGATCTATACCGGTGCCGACATGCGTGACTATTTGTCGACGTCGCAGCGCTGAGACAGAGGCCTCACTAGCGGTCATCTCAGCGGAAGGCGGGAGGTGACCCCTGCGGATATCAGAGGGATTCAAGGTTGGGCCGGAGGCAATCGCCCCTGGCCCAATCTTCATCTGGAGGCGGCTACTCGGGGCGGCGTAGGTTGGGCCGTTTCGTCTTCGGAAAGCAGGATCTCCACCTGGGTCAGGCTGGCGCGGCGCATCGGTCTGTCGTCAGCGCGGCGATCCAGTGGTGCCTGCCGCAAGGCATCCCTGGGCAGCACCGTAACGTCGAAGGGGAGTTCGCCCGCGCTGAAAAGCAGCACCGGATATTCGGGTTGATCGCCCCGGTTGCGGCGCAGCCTGCGGGTTTGGATCTGCACCGGCACGCCGTGATCGCGCAGGTAGAGCCCAACCTCGTCGGCATTGTCGCTGAAAACATGCAAGCAGACGGCTGAATGGGCGTCCGCAGTACCTTCAAGGACGGCGCCGACCAGACGCGGCTCGAACGCCGCCAGAAACCGCATGGCCTCGACCGCCGCCTCCCGTCTTTGCCGCAACCAAGCCGGCTGGCTGTTGGCGAGAAACAGACGTTGATGTTCACGCAAAGCCTGCTCGATTTCGAGATTTCGCGGCAACGCCTGCGTCTCGACAATACCCAGCCGCTCGGCAGCTTTGAGCTTGGCATGATGAAAATCGCGGATGCCATGCTCGCTCATCAGGCGAGCCGCTTCCTGGGCGATCCGCAGTCGGTTCCGCTGAAGGCGGTCGTGCGCATGGATACGATGGTGTTCGCCTCGGGACATGATGCGCTCCTGTTCGATCAATAAGCCGCGGCGGTGCCGCGGTGCGACGCTGAGCCTTGCGCGGTTCACCTCCTTCAGAAGATATCGTAGGCGTGTTGCTTTTCCTGCTCCTTCTTTTGCGCCGCCTGATTGCGCAGGTGTTGGACATCCTCCACTTTGAAGATCTCGTTCATGCTGTTGGGGTCGTTGGGTGTGGTGGGCAATCCACTGTCCTTGTTGATCAGGACGGTACTGATACCCGGAGGCATCGGCAAGGTATTCATCGGCAGTCCCTTCAGCACGCTGCCCATATAGTTCATCCAGATCGGCAACGCTGCCTTCGCCCCGAATTCACCACGGCCGAGCGAGGCGTAGTCGTCGAAGCCTACCCAGACCGCCGTTGACAGGTCGCCGTTGAAGCCGACAAACCACGCATCGCGGTGGTCGTTGGTAGTGCCAGTCTTGCCGGCCAGATCGGGGCGGTCGAGCGAACGTGCGGCGGAGCCGGTGCCGCGCAGGATCACGTCCTTCATCAAGGAGGTGATCAGATAGTCGGTGCGACTGCCCAGGACATGGGGCGCAAGCACCGGCGGATGGTTGCTTTCGCCATGCACGTCGGCGGGAAGCACCGCTTCGCCCACATCTGCGACACTGCTGGGTGCGGCAGGCGCCGATCCCGCGTGCGCCAATTCATTGGCGGGAGCCTTGCTCGTACCGGCGGGCGGCGGTCCGGGCGGCGTGTTCTCCAGCAATCGCTCCTGACAGTTTCGGCATGCACGCGCCGGGTTGGCAAGATATACGGGCTTGCCATCCCGGTCATCGATCTCGCTGATGAAATACGGCGTCACCAGGTAACCGCCATTAGCGAAAACGGCATAGCCGCGCGCCATGCTCATGGGTGAGACCGATGCGGTGCCCAGGGCCATGGTGAGGTTGGGTGGTATCGCGTCGAGCGAAAACCCGAAGCGGGTGGCGAACTCGCGCGCGTAGCGCACCCCGATGGCGTCCAGTAGCCGGATCGACACGAGGTTCTTCGACTGCACCAGTGCTTCACGAAGGCGCATCGGGCCTGCGAACTTGTTGTCGTCGTTGGCAGGGGTCCAGATGCCGTCCGGCCGTGAGGGATCGGGCAATGCCAGTGGCGCGTCATTGATGATCGATGCGGGGGTAAACCCGTGATCGAAGGCAGCCGAGTAGAAATAGGGCTTGAAACTCGAACCGGGCTGGCGCGCAGCCATCACGGCCCGGTTGAACTTGCTGAGAGTGAAACTGAAGCCGCCGACCAACGCCTCGATGGCGCCATCTTCCGGATTGATCGAGGCGAGCGCGGCCTGCGCCTTGGGTATCTGCGCAAGCTGCCATTGACCCTTGTCATCGCGTGCGACCCGGATGATATCGCCAGGCTTGAGTACGCTATCGACGCTGTGCGGTGCCGGCCCTCTGCGATCATCGTTGATATACGGCCGCGCCCAGCTCACTGCGGCCAGATTGAGCTTGATAGTCAGTCGTTTTGACAGATAGACCGTCGCTTCGCTGGCATCGCTTTGCGTAACCAGGCCCGGCTGCATGCCGGAGATAGAGGCGTAACCGGACAGGATGCGGTCATAGTTCTGATCTGTGGCATTGGCAGGCAACGCCTGATGGGCTTCGGGCCCCCGCCAGCCGTGACGGTGGTCGTAGGCAATCAAGCCATTGCGCACTGCCTCCACAGCGGCCTGCTGGCGCGTGCTCAGGACCGTGGTCTTGACCACGTAGCCTTCGGTGAGTGCGTCGTTGCCAAGCCTGTCCAGTACCTGGCGTCGGACCATTTCAGCGAGGTAAGGGGCATGTACCTGGATCGGCTGCTCATGGGGGCGGGCGCGGTTCGGTTCAGCAATCGCCTGCTGATAGACAGCCTTGGTAATGTAGTTGTGCCGAAGCATCTCCCCGAGAACCCAATTACGCCGTGCCAGGCCGCGCGCCGGGCTATTGATGGGGTTGACCAGTGAAGGCAACTGAAAGGTAGAGGCGATCATCGCGCACTGGGCCACCGTCAGCTGATCCAGCGTCTTGCCGTAGTAGTACTCAGCGGCGGCGGCGACCCCGTAGGAGCGATGGCCGAGAAACATCTTGTTGAGGTAAAGCTCGAGAATCTGATCTTTGCTGAGCTCATGCTCGATTCTGAAGGCGATGAAAATCTCGGTGAGCTTTCGCGAATAGAGCTTTTCCGGACTCAGGAAAAAGTTGCGCGCAACCTGCTGGGTGATAGTCGAGCCACCAGGCCCCTTGTCACCACCGGTGATGATGACATGCCACGCCGCACGCACGATGCCGTGCCAGTCGACGCCCGGGTGATGATAGAAATCGGCATCCTCGGCGGACAGTACGGCATGTTTCAGCCGATCAGGCACGTTGGCTATTTCAACCGGAATTCGTCGGGTCTCGCCGAAGCTGGCAATCAGTTTGCCGTCGGCGCTGACCACGCGCAGGGGTACCTGCATGTGGTAGTCCTTGAGAACGGCTACTGAGGGCAGTCGTGGTGCTATCAGCCAATACGCAACACCTAATGCGACAACGGCCAGGAGCAAACCGGAAAAAGCCAGGATCAATGCCCAGCGCAACAAACGCTTGAAAATTTGCATGGTGTGGAGATAGCGAGACCTGAGTCAAAACATCACAGAGTATAGATGCAGCAGTATTCATCCAAGGCGTCGGGTTGACCAAGCAAGAGGCGCGCCATCGCCGCGGGTTCCTGCAAATGTGGTGGACATCACGCCATTTACTTGAGAAAGTTGCCGTAGGCCGTTGCCTTTACGTTAATTTTTCGATTTAATGCCATTGCGCATACGGTCAGGTTCTGGCTACGGACGCTAAGGGCAAGGGGGAAACACCGTGGGGCTCTTCACACCCAAGAAGCCGGCATTGATAGGTGTCGACATCAGCTCGACCGCGGTCAAGCTGCTGCAGCTAAGCCAGACCGGTGGCCGGTATCGCGTGGAACACTATGCGGTGGAGCCACTGCCTCCCAACGCCGTGGTCGAAAAAAACATTGTCGAGGTCGAGGCAGTGGGCGATGCCATTCGCCGCGCGCTCGCCCGTTCGGGTTCCAAGCTCAAGCACGGCGTGGCAGCAGTCGCGGGCTCTGCGGTGATTACCCGCATCGTACCGATGGCCAGTGAGCTCTCAGAAGATGACCTGGAGGGGCAGATCCAGGTGGAAGCCAACCAGTACATTCCCTATCCGATCGACGAGGTGAGCCTCGATTACGAAGTGGTCGGTCCGGTGCGCGACAACCCCGAAATGAACAACGTACTGCTGGCGGCCTCCCGCACCGAGAACGTCGACATGCGCGTTGCCGCGCTGGACCTCGGTGGGCTCACCGCGGGGGTGATCGATGTTGAGGCCTTCGCGATGGAAAATGCGTTCGTGATGGTCGCGGACCAACTCAATGTCGGGCGTGATGCGCTGGTCGCAGTGATCGACATCGGCGCCACCATGACCACGCTTTCGGTGCTGCGTAATCAACGCACCATCTATTCCCGTGAGCAGGTGTTTGGCGGCAAGCAGCTGACCGACGAAATCATGCGCCGTTTTGGGCTTTCCTATGAGGAGGCCGGCAGGGCCAAGCGGAAGGGTGGCCTACCCGAATCCTACGAGAGCGAGGCACTGGAGCCCTTCAAGGAGTCGCTGATTCAACAAATAAGCCGGCTGTTGCAGTTTTTCTTCGCTGGCAGCGAATACAGCAAGGTTGATCAAGTGGTTCTGGCCGGCGGCTGCGCTTCGATTGAGGGACTTTGTCCGATGCTGGAAGAGCAGCTCGGCGTGCCCTGCATTGTCGCCAACCCGCTGGCGCGCATGTCACTGTCGCCAAAGATACAGGCGCAAGCGTTGGCGCAGGACGCACCTGCGCTGATGATTGCGGTCGGCCTCGCCTTGAGGAGTTTCGACTGATGGCACATGTCAATCTACTTCCATGGCGCGCCGAACGGCGCAGACAGCGCGAGCGCGAGTTTTACATGCAACTGGGCTCCGCGTTCTTCGCCGCGTTGGCCTTCCTGATGGTGTGGGGTTTCTGGATGGGTGCGCGCATCGACAACCAGAACGAGCGCAACAGTTATCTTCAAGCCGAGATCAAGCAAGTCAAGGCGCGCAACGCGAAGATCGACGGCCTCGAAAAAGTGCGGGAGCACCTGCTGGCACGCAAGAAGATCATCGAGCAATTGCAGGCAGATCGATCACAGATGGTGCATCTGTTCGACGAACTGGTGAGAACCATCCCCTCCAGTGCCCGCCTCACCGGTCTGAAGCAGACCGGGCAGTCGATGACGCTCGATGGTGTGGCGCAGTCCAATGCCAGCGTGGCCGAATACATGCGCAACATTGAGGCGTCCCCCTGGATGGGGCATGCGGACTTGCGCAAGACGGAAAAAATTGCCGGTTCCAGTCGTATGCCTTACAAATTCGGCTTGAACGTCAAGTTGAACCGACCGAAATCGGATGAGACGACAAAGAGCGGTGGGGTTGCCCCACCCGAGAGCATGGCCAGCCCGGCGGTCGCCGACAGTACCGCCAGAACCATGGAAGCGACGCCCGTGAAACCGGTTGCCAGGACCGCTCACTTGAAGGCGCACGCGGTACGACCCAAGGTCGAGGGAGGAGCCCGCTGATGAAGTTCCTTGACGATATTCGCAATCTCGATCGCAACAATGTCGGTGGCTGGCCGCAATCGATCAAGATGTTCTTCATCGCCTTGCTGTTTCTGTTTGTCGTATTCCTCGGGTGGTACTTCTACATAAGCAACCAGCATGATTCGCTGGCCTCATTGGTGGCCAAGGAGACTCAGCTCAAGCAGGAATTTTCCAAGGAGCAGGCCAAGGCGGTCAATCTCGAAGCCCTGGAGCAACAGCTCAACGAGATGCAGGATATGCTGCGCCAGCTGTTGCGTCAGCTGCCCAGCAAGACGGAAATGCCCGAGCTGCTGGTGGATATTTCGCAGACGGCCTTGTCTGCGGGTCTGCAGACGGAGTTGTTCGAGCCCGGTCCCGAGACGCTCAAGGACTTTTATGCGGAGCAGCCGATTACCTTGCGCATGACCGGCACGTATCACCAGTTCGGTGCCTTCATCAGTGGCGTGGCCTCCTTGCCGCGAGTGGTGATTTTGACCCTGCACGATGTTTCGCTTACTCCGATGGCTCCGAGCAAGGGGGCGTCCGCCGATGGCCAACTTGTATTGATGGGTACGGTAAAGACCTACCGCTATCTGGATGACGAAGAAAGTGCCGCGGAGGCCAGGAACTCGGGCAACGGCAAGCCGAGGGGGCGGAAATGAACAGAATGCTTGCCATCAAGCCTTCCAGCCTATTTCGCATCGGACTAATGCTGGGGGCGGCGTTGATTCTCGGAGGCTGCACCCGGGGCATGTCGGATTTGCGGCAATGGGTGGCGCAGGAGAAGGCAAAAAAGGGTGCGCCGATCCAGCCGCTGCCGGTCATCAAGACATTCGAGACATTCAAGTACGTAGACCAGAACATGCGGGACCCGTTCAGTGCCAGCACCGCCGAATTGCAGCCGAACACCAGCAGCAGCGGTCCCCGCCCGGATGCCAATCGTCCTAAGCAACCGCTGGAAATGTTCGCGCTGGACAGCTTGAAGATGGTCGGCACGATCGGTGTGGGTGCAGGCATGGAAGTGCTGATCAAAGATCCGGGTGGGGTGATCCATCGTGTCCATCGTGGCGATTACATGGGGCAGAACTACGGGCACGTCACCGCCATCAGCAGCGACCACATCGACCTGGTCGAGTTGATATCCAACGGTAATGGTGGCTGGATGGAACGCCCGGCCAGCATCGCGCTTGCCGAGCAATAGGAAATACAGGGGCTGATGCAATGACCAACCAATTTCAATCCGTCCGGGGCCGTGTCATGCGCCATGCGAGCCGTTACATCCTGATGGGACTGCTGCTTGTCGGCGTCGTCTGGGCAAACGCTGCCATGGCGGCCGACGCCACGCTGAAGAAAATCAGCTATGACGCGCTGCCGGGCGGTAACGTTCAGTTGCACATGGATTTCGGCAACGGCCCGGTGCCGCAGCCCAGGATCTTCACAACCAGCAATCCGCCCCGTATCGCGCTGGATTTCCCCGCTACCAGTAACGCCGCGGCACGCCATCTGGATATCGGCAAGGGTTCGACTTCCGGCGTATCGGCGATCGAGGCCGGTGGTCGCACCCGCGTGGTAGTCGAATTGATGCGGACATCGAGCTACCGTTCGCACGTCGATGGTCACAGCCTGGTACTGACTGTCAATAACGGCACCGCGGACCAGTCGGTCACCACGGCCGCCAACATCGACCCCTCCAAGACGCTGCCGTCCTCGATGCATGGGCCGAACATTTCGAACATCGATTTCCGTCGCGGTCCCAATGGCGAAGGTCGCGTACTGATCAGTTTCAGCGGCACCGGCGCGAATGCGCAAATGACGCATGACGGGAACAAGGTGCTGGTCACCATCGATCATGCCAATCTCCCCGCCAAGCTGGCGCAGCGACTGGATACCCTGGACTTCGCCACCCCGGTACAGTCGATCACCACCCGCGCGGGTCTCAGCGGTGGCGCGCGAATGGACATTGCCGTCAAGGGCAATGTGGAAACTTCGTCATACCAGACCCCCGATCAATATGTCATCGACATCGCCCCGAAAAAGGCCGATGCGCGGGTGGACAAGCTTGCCAAGGCCGACCAGCCACCGAGCTATACCGGCAAGCGGGTTACCTTCAATTTCCAGGACATCCCGGTACGCTCGGCGCTGCAACTGATCGCCGATATCTCCGGGCTCAACCTGGTGGCGTCGGATAGTGTGGGCGGCAGCGTGACCCTGCGGCTGGTCAATGTGCCGTGGGATCAGGCGCTGGACGTGATCCTGCGTGCCAAGAGCCTGGACAAGCGCCGCAACGGCAACGTGATCTGGATCGCGCCGCAAACCGAGATCGCCAAGTATGAGGAGGATCTCGCCAATGCCAAGCTGAAAGCCCAGGATACCGCCCAGCTGGTGACGGACTACATTCCGATCAGCTACGGCAAGGCTTCGGATATCGCCAAGCTGTTGACCACCGGCAGCATGCAGGGCGGTGGTGGAGGTGGCGCAAATCGTACCCGCGGCTTCCTTTCACCGCGCGGCAGCGTCTCGTTCGATGTGCGCACCAATACCTTGCTGCTCAACGACACGCCGGAAAAAATCAAGGAGATCCGCGCCTTGATCGCGGTGCTCGACAAGCCCGTGCAGCAGGTATTGATCGAGTCGCGCATCGTGGTGGCGACCGATGACTTCACCCGCGAGCTGGGTACCAAGTTCGGTGTCAGCGGCCAGCAGGTGAACCGCAGCGGTCAAGTACTGCAGATTGGTGGGGGACTCGGCAGTGCGATTGGCGGCACACCTGCCACTGGCAACGTCGGATCCGGGGGCCTCAACGTGAACCTCCCGGCGCAGGCCAGCAACGGCGGCAGCTTCGGTTTCGCGATCCTCGGAGCGAACTACGCGCTTGATCTGGAGCTTTCCGCGGCGCAGACCGAGGGACGCGGTGAAGTGATTTCCAGCCCGCGCGTGATTACTGCAAACCAGCAGCAGGCAGTAATCCGCCAGGGTCAGGAGATCGGCTACGTGACCTACCAGAACAGCGCTACCGGTGCTGCCGGCAGCGGCACGGCAACCGTGCAGTTCAAGGACGCGGTGCTGGAGCTTAAGGTGACCCCGACAATCACGGCCGACAACCGGGTCTATCTGGCGATCAATGTCAAGAAGGACGCGCTCGCTGGCTATGTCACCGTGCCCGGTAGCGGCCAGGTTCCGACCATCGACACCCGCGAGATCAATACGTCGGTGCTGGTGGATAACGGTCAGACCGTGGTGCTCGGCGGTATTTACGAGGTCAACAAGCAAAATACCATCACCAAGGTGCCCGGTCTGGGCGATATCCCGGGTATCGGCGCACTGTTCCGCAAGACATCGCGCAACAACACTAAGGCCGAGCTTTTGATCTTCGTGACGCCACGGATACTCAGCGACAGCTTGCAGTAGATTTCAGCGTAGAAAGTGCCAAAGAGGCGGCCTTGGCCGCCTCTTTTTTTGGGCACGGGCTGCCACTCCGACCACACCGATTAAACTTCTGCGCAGGGTTACGGTCTGAGACCTCGCTGCCCGACGTGTTGTCCGCCCGTCTGGCCTCGCTTGACCCACTAGCCTTGCGTCACGTCGAAACGGAACCACACCATGGATATGCCCGAAACACCAGCCCAGAGCCGCCTGCAAAAAGCTTTTGCGCAGCTTCGGCAGGATCTGCAGCATTACATCATCGGGCAGCCGCATCTGATCGACTGCTTGCTGGTTGCCCTGTTGGCGGACGGCCATTTATTGGTAGAGGGTGCGCCGGGACTGGCCAAGACCACGGCAGTGAAGGCATTGGCTGCGCGCATCGACGCGGATTTTCACCGCGTGCAGTTCACCCCCGACCTGTTGCCCGCCGATCTCACCGGCACCGACATTTTCCGCCCTCAGAGCGGCGGCTTCGAGTTCGAGCGTGGGCCGCTGTTTCACAATATCGTGCTCGCTGACGAGATCAACCGAGCTCCCGCCAAGGTACAGTCTGCGCTACTGGAAGCGATGGCCGAGCAGCAGATCACCGTAGGTCGCAATACCTGGCAACTGCCCGAGCTCTTCATGGTGATGGCAACCCAGAATCCCATCGAGCAGGAAGGTACTTTTACCTTGCCGGAAGCGCAGCTCGACCGCTTTCTGATGCACGTGACGATCGGTTACCCCGATGCCGCTGCCGAGCTTGCCATTTTGAAGCTGGCGCGCAAACAGGCAAGCCAGCGGGCACACCCCGAAAATCCTGTGGCGTCCTTGCTGAGCCAGCCCGATGTGTTTGCCGCACGCGATGCCGCCATGGCCGTACATATGGCGTCGGCACTCGAGGAATATCTCACGCAACTGGTGCTGGCCACCCGCGATGCTGAGCGGTATGGCGCTGAACTGAAGCGCTGGATTGCCTGGGGTGGCAGTCCGCGCGCCACCATCGCGCTGGATCGTTGTTCGCGGGCACATGCGTGGTTGTCCGGGCGCGACTATGTACTGCCGGAAGATGTGCACGCGATTGCACACGAGGTGTTGCGGCACCGGGTTCTGCTCAGCTATGAAGCCGAGGCTGAAGGCGTGCGGCCCGATCAGGTCATCGATCGGCTGCTGGATCTCGTGCCGCTGCCGTGAGCGCGGTCATGCCAGGGCGGCCTGACGGCGACGGGCGCAGCCGTATTTCGCTGGTCGAGCTGATTGCCTTGCGCGCGCGCGTGGGCCGGGCGCGGATGGCGGCCGTGTCCAGCCGCTCCGCACGCTATGGACAGCAAACCAGCGCACTGTTCGGGCGCGGTATGGACTACGCCGAATCCCGTGTCTATCAGGCGGGGGACGACGTCCGCCGGATGGACTGGCAACTTACCGCGCGTAGTGGAAAGCTACATACGAAGTTGTTTCAGGAGGATAGAGAAGGCTGTCTGCTGATCCTGCTCGACACCCACGCCAGCATGCATTTTGGCACCCGCGCACGCTTCAAATCGGTGCAGGCGGCACGGGCAGCTGCGTTGGCCGCGTGGTACGCGACTCGCGCCGGAGAGCGTGTCGGCATGATGGCGTTTGGACATGCTGCGCACTTGCTGCGACCGCAAGGGGGGGGGCGCGGTGCCCTGGCGGTCTGCGGGGCCCTGGCTGACTGGGGTATCTCGTCCCTCAGCAGCCCTGGGGAAGAATCCATGGCGGATGCAGTGATCCGTGCCGGGCGCGTTTCACATGGTGCCAATCGGGTGCTACTCATCAGCGATGGCTTCAGCTGCAACCCTCCGGCTCGACAACGCCTTCTCGATCTAACGCGGCGCAATGGGCTTGGAATACTGGTGGTTGCCGATCCGCTGGAGCTTGCGCCTGCCCCGGCCGGACGCTATCCGCTGGAGCATGCAGGCGATCGCCGTGAAGTCGTGCTGAAGACAGAGCGTCAGCGTATCGCCTTTCAGCAGGCGCTGGGCGCCGGTCCGGCACGGCTTGGCGAGTTGGCACGATCACTGGGATTGGCTTGCCGCACGATCGACACCACGGTCGATCCGTTCGATGCCGTGTCGAGCCTTCTCGGCGCGACGACGAGGAGGCGCCGATGATGCTCCCGGCTCCCGGCTCCGCCTCGACCGTGGCACCGACCGGCCCGACTTTGCGCGACATTCACCTGCCCCCGGAGCCATCATGGTGGCCACCGGCACCGGGATGGTGGTTGCTTGGCGGCTTGCTGCTGCTCCTGACCGCCCTTGCCGTCTGGTTGTGGCGGCGGCAGCGGCAGCAGCGGGTGCGGCGGCAGCATGTCATGGCGGAGCTCGATCGCCTTGTTGATCGACATGCGCAGGACGGCAATGTCGAGGCGCTGGCCAGTGGACTGCATCAACTACTGCGAAGGGTCGCCCGGCCGCATGATGTTCTGGCGGCGCGACAGCGCGGTGAGGCATGGCGGAAGACGCTTGCCCGCGTACCGGTTGACGCGACGACGCTGGAGTACCTGCTGGTACTGGACCAGGCGATGTACCGGGCACAGGGGTCATTTGATCCCGCGCCGGTCGTTTCTGCGGTGCGTCGCTGGCTGCGCGTGGCTCTGAAGTCGAGGGCCTGGCGAAAAGCTGCTACGGAGCATGATGATGCTTGATTTCGCGTGGCCCTGGGTTGTTCTGCTATTGCCGTTACCGTGGCTGCTGAGGCGCTGGCTGCGGCCAGCGGCACCGGCTCAGGCGCTGCATTTGCCGCAGCCAGGTCTGCAACTCACCGTGCCAAGTGGCGACGCGGCGCGTGGCATCGCGCCCTGGCTGCTTGTCCTCACATGGCTTGCCCTGCTGGCGGCAGCGGCGCGGCCCCAATGGGTAGGTCCGCCACAAGCTCAGCAGCGTAGTGGACGTGCCTTGATGTTGGCTGTCGACTTGTCCGGCAGTATGCGCACCGAGGACATGGAACTGGCCGGGCAGCCGGTCAGTCGTTTTGGTGCGGTCGAGGCGATTGCCGGCGACTTTATCGATCGCCGTCATGGGGACGAGATGGGCCTGATCCTGTTTGGCAGCCAAGCGTTCCTGGTTACACCGTTGACCTATGACTTGTCCGCGGTAAAGGCCCAGTTGCAGGGAGCGGCGGTGGGCCTGGCGGGAACTGAAACCGCCATAGGCGATGCGATTGCCGTGGCGGTAAAGCGACTTTCGGCCTTGCCGCAGCAGGCGCGGGTACTCATTCTTTTGACCGACGGCGTCAACAACGCTGGGAATATTTCGCCGGATGAAGCGGCGCGTGCAGCCAAGGCCGCCGGGGTGCGCATCTACACCATCGGCATCGGTGCCACGCAAATGCGCGTGCCCGGGTTTTTCGGAAGCCAGCTGGTCAACCCGTCGGCCGGCCTCGACGCAAAGATGCTCACCCACATTGCCGAGGAAACCGGCGGGCGCTTTTTCCGTGCTACGGACAGTCGCGAATTGGCTGACGCCTACCGCACGATCAGCGCCCTGGAGCCGATGCCACAGCATGGACCGACCTTGCGTCCCAGGCACGAGTTGTTTCGCTGGCCGCTGGCGATCGGGCTGCTATTGCTGTTTCTACTGATTGCGCCGCGGCAGCTCGGTGGCCACTGGGAACGGTCCGCATGAGCGAAGCCGTGCAGCAGTTTCACTTTTTGCAGCCTTGGTGGCTGGTCGCACTGGCATTGCTGCCCTTGCTGTGGTGGCTAGGCACGCGGCGGTACCAGGTCAACGCGGCGCTCTCGCGTCTGGTCGACGCCGACCTGCTGCCGCATCTGCTGCATGGACGGCCAGGCAGCCGGCACTGGCCGGTATGGCTATTCATGGTGGGCTGGACGCTGGCAGCCTTGGCGCTGGCCGGTCCGACCTGGAGCCGTGTGCCGCAGCCGCTATACGCCAGCCGCGCGGCTCAGGTGGTTGCCATCTCGCTGTCCCGGCACATGTTGGCGCGCGATGTGGCGCCAAGCCGGCTTGACCGCGCGATCTACAAAGCCCACCAGTTGCTGGACAGCAATCGCGATGGCCTGAACGCGCTGATTGGCTATGCCGGCGAGGCCTTCGTGGTCGCGCCATTGACCTCCGACGCCAACAGCCTCAGTGATCTGCTCGATGCCATGGCGCCGGACACCATGCCAATCGACGGTAACAATGCGGCATTGGCGATCAAGCGCGCGGTAAGCTTGATTCACGATGCGCACGTCAAGACCGGTTCGTTGGTCTTGATCACCGATCAGGCCGGTACTGCGGCGGTTGCCGCGGCACGGCAGGCGGCAGCGGCAGGATTGACTGTATCGGTGCTTGGCGTGGGCACCGTAGAGGGCGGCCCGATCATCGAACCCGGCGGCGGCTTCCTGCACGACAAGCAGGGTCATATGGTGATGGCCGGGCGGGATGACGCGGCCTTGTCCGCGCTGGCCGAAGCCGGCGGCGGCCGCTATGTGCCGATGACCAATGATCGGCGCGATATCGACGCGCTGCACAGCCAATTACGTACTGGCTCGACCCACCTTGCCAGGGGCCAGCTGACTGAGCAATGGCAAGATCGCGGCCCATGGCTGCTGCTGCCGTTGCTGTTGCTGGTGGCCTTGTCGTTTCGTCGCGGCTGGCTGTTGCTGCTGGCGCTGATGGTGTTGCCGGCATGGCCGGGTCGGGTGGAGGCGACAGGCTGGCGCGATCTATGGCAACGTCCTGACCAACAGGCGGCACAGGCGTTGCGACATGGCGCCGTGAAACAGGCGCAGCAGCTGGCGCGCGATCCCGCATGGCGTGGTGTGGCGGATTATCGCGCAGGCGATTTTGCCGCCGCCGCCAAGTCCTTGAGCCAGGTTGCCGGTACGGATGGCGCCTACAATCTGGGCAATGCGCTGGCCAGGCAGGGGCAGTATCGACAAGCCATCAAGGCTTACGATCAGGCGCTGAAACTCGATCCCGGCAATGTCGACGCCAGGGCCAACCGCAAGGCAGTCGAAAACTGGCTGCACCGCCAGCAGCAAAAAAAGCAGTCCGCGAAACAGCCGTCATCGAATTCCCAGAAGCCGCAAGGCAACGGTGGCAGTCAGAAGCCTTCGTCCGGCTCCGACAAGAGCGGCAAGCAGGGCAAGTCGGGGCAGTCGCCGGATCAGGGTGGTGCGCCGAAGAACGGCAATAATCCATCGCGCGATCAGGGAAAGTCCAAGTCTGACGATGCCAGCAATCAGGGCGCCCGGGATCAGGCCGGCGAGCAGCCAAAGCCGCAGACGCCGCAACAACAGGCCGAACAGAAAGCCCGTGCGCAGAGGGCGCAAGAGGCCTTGAAACAGCAGATGGACAAGGCCATGGCTGGCTCAGGCAAGGGGCATCAGGCATCGCCGCCCCCCACCCATCAGCTCGGAGTGATGGCCCAAGGCGACCCACAGTCGAAGCTGCCTGCCGATCTGCGTCAGGCCTTGCAGCGGGTGCCCGATGATCCTGGCGCTTTGTTGCGGCGAAAATTCGCGTTGGAATACCTGCAGCGCCACGGCAGCGCCCCCCCGGAGGATCAACAGCCATGACACGTCGACGGTTCACTGGATGGTGGTTGCTGCTATCCCTGCTGGTTCCGGTACTTGGCCATGCCACTCAGGTGCAGGCCACGCTCGACCGCAGCACGGTGCAACTGGGCGATACAGTGACGCTGAATCTGCGCGTCACCGGCTCCAGCGGCAACGTCGAATCGCCCGATCTCAGCGCCTTGCGCCAGGATTTTGCCATCCTCGGTACTTCACAGAACAGCAGTCTCAGTGTGATCAACGGGCGAGCGAGTTCGAAGCTGACCTTCGGTATTGCGTTGCGGCCTAGGCATGTCGGCGTGCTGCAGATTCCCGCGCTGACCGTCGCCGGGAAGCAGACAGCACCCCTGCAGCTGACCGTAACCGCACCCAACCCGGCGGAGGCCTTGGCCGAGCACAAGCGCGTCTTCATGGAAGCGCAGGTCGAGCCGGACCATGGCTACGTCGGCCAGCAATTGAGCTATGTCGTGCGGCTGTATTACGCCACCAATATCAGCAGTGGATCACTCGATACGCCGCAGCTCGATGGCATGGACGTGAGCCGGCTGGGTAGCGACCTGAATTACGACAGCCAACAGGGGGGACGCCAATATCACGTGCTGGAGCGACGCTATGCCTTGATCCCGCAACGTGCCGGACATTTTGTCATTCCGGCGCTGAACTTCCAGGGCAATGTGATCGACCCGAACGACCCCAACAGTTTTTTTGGTGCCAGCACGCCCATTTCGGCCAGTGCACCCGCGGTGCCCGTAGACATCAAGCCGGTGCCTTCCAATTGGGGCAATGCAGCGTGGCTGCCGGCGCGCAAGTTGAGCCTTACCCTCAGCGGCTGGCCGGGGGCGGGCGACCAGGCACGGGTAGGGCAGCCACTGAATCTGAACATGGAGCTGCAGGCGACCGGACTGCCTTTCGAGAGCTTGCCTGCGCTGAGTTTGCCAACGCTCGACGGTGCGACGGTGTATCCGGACAAGCCGGTAACCGGTAGCCGTAACGATGGGCGCTGGATCGTCGGTCGTCGTCAACACGCGTTTGCGATTGTGCCGACCCGTGCTGGAACGCTGACCGTCCCGGCAATCAGTGTGACCTGGTGGAATGTGCTGACCAACCAGCGGGAAGTGGCAAAGATCCCCGCACATACCATCACGGTGCTGCCGGCGATCGGCGGCGCCGCGCCGCCCCCAGCTCCCGCCGCCGGTAGCACTAGCGAGGTTGCGCCGCCGCCTGGCGCTATGACCGCTAAGCCGGTCGGTATCTGGCGCTGGGTTGCCCTTGGCAGCATCGGGCTGTGGGCGGTCAGCATATTGGCCTGGTTGTTGTGGCGTCGTCGTGGTGCCTCGGCGCCCCCCCTGGATCCCGAGGCCCCGAGGCCCGCAAAAACAGGTTCACGGCAGTTGCAGAAGGCATTCTTGCTGGCGGCACGCGGCAGCGACGTTGCGGCCCAGGCCCACGCACTGCTTGCGTGGGCTCGTGCCGAGCGACCGACGATCCAGCACCTCGGTGAACTGGCCGCTGCGCTTGACGACGAGGCACAGGGCAGGGCCATCGCCGCGCTGCAACGGCGCCAGTACGGCAGCGTGGTCGCTGAAGCGGAGGGTGATACGTTGACGGCTGCGTTCAAGCGGGGCTTCGTCTGGCGAGCTGTCGACGCAGGGGGCGATGACGGTGGCTTGCCGCCCCTGTATCCGTTCAAGTTGCACTGACAGCCTGTTGAAAGATCATGCGCATCGCATCGCTATGGCAGCACAGGACCACATCGAGTGAGCGGTGGGGGCGCAGCTCCTCCCCGAGGGTGCGGGCTGCCACTGCCGCGGCGCGTGCTGCTGGATAGCCATAGACGCCGCAACTGATCGCCGGGAAGGCAATTCGCCGCAAATGTTGCTTTCTAAGCAGGTACAGCGCCTGCCGGTAGCAGTTCGCAAGCAGCTCGGGTTCGCCGTGTTCACCGCCTTGCCAAACCGGGCCCACCACATGGATCACGTGCTCTGCCGGCAAACCGAAACCCGGCGTGATGCGCGCCTCGCCCGTGGGGCAGCGGATCCCCGGCTGCAACTGTGGCAACGCACGACAGGCTTGCAGCAAGGCCGGACCGGCGGCACGGTGTATCGCGCCGTCAACGCCGCCACCGCCGAGCAGGCTTGGATTGGCGGCATTGACGATGGCATCCATGGCCAATAGCGTAATATCAGCCGTAATGACTGTGACAGGCATGGCTTAGACCTTGGCGGCCACGTATGCTGCAAGCGTGTACCGCTGTGGAGGTTCGACGAATCATGGCAAATACCGAAGATATCTCCTTTGGTTACCTGCTCAATGACGTGACATTGCTGATCCGCAAGCATTTTGATCGACGTGCGGTGAAGTTTGGTTTGACCCGTGCCCAGTGGCGCGCGACCAAGATGCTCTACCACCGTGAGGGGTTGCGGCAAACCGAACTCGCGGAATTCCTGGAGATGGAACCGATCGCGGTGGGCCGCGTCATCGATCGACTGCAGGCGGCGGGTTTCGTTGAGCGTCGCCCCGATCCGACCGATCGTCGCGCCTGGCGGCTTTACACCACCGAGCAGGCCAGCGGCATCATCGACGATATGGAGCTGATCGGCCGTGAGCTGCGCAAGGATGCTACCCGCGGCATCGATTTCGAGGAACTCCGCGATGCATTGGCCGTGATCGAGCGGATCAAGGACAATCTGCAGGCACTCGAGCAAGAGGGTGATGGCGATTCAGGAGAGAGGCTACCATCATGCTCGGCCGCTTCCTGACCAGTGCGATCGGCGTTGCGGCGCTCTTGGTTGCAAGTACTGCAGTCGTAGCCTCCGCTGCCTCCGACGCGAAAGAGCTGGACGATGCGGCGCTGCGTGCCTACGCCAACCGTCCTTGGGACAAGGCGACGCTGATGAATACGACAGTACGTCTTGGGCGTCACCATGGCGCCGTGGTTGTCGCCGAGTTTCCGTGTGGCGACGTCTGTCCGCAATACACCCTGCGCATCATCCACTACGAGCTGCCCGCCGGCATCGACTGCCGGAGCGTCGGCGGCGTGGAACGCAGTGTCGGCATTCCGATGGCGATTGCGTTGCTGCCAAAGCGCTTCTGCTTCCCCAAGGTGCTGGTCGACTCGGGGCAGTTCTACAGTCATTGAGCCGGGTCGGCGGTTGCCCGCCAAAACCCCACGATACCCTGCTGGCAGTAAGGCATAACGGCAGCCGGGATCGCGCTGTCAGGGTTTGCTCTTCAGCAGATCACGGATTTCAGTCAGCAGAACCACATCCGGCGGCGGCGCGGCCGGGGCGGCTTCCTCCTTGCGCTTCATCCGGTTGATCGCCTTGACCAGCATAAAAATCGTGAATGCGATGATCACGAATTGGATCAGGGTATTGATGAGGATGCCGTACTGGATGGCAACTTCGGCCACCTTGTGCGCCGGATCGCTGACGTCGGCGGGTTTGAGCACCCATTTCAATTGCGAAAAATCCACGCCGCCGGTCAACAAGCCGATGGGCGGCATGATGACGTTGTTGACCAGCGCCGTCACGATCTTGCCGAAGGCCGCACCGATCACCACGCCAACGGCGAGATCGACGACATTGCCGCGCATCGCGAAGGCTTTGAATTCCTTGAGCATACTCATCGCTTCACTCCCCGGATTGCTGGATGAGGGACAAACTCTACCCCGGATCCAGGCGCCTTGCAGCGACAAGGAACAGCCGGTCAGACGATGCGGCCGTGCAATTCGGCAATCCCGTCGAGCGACGCATGGAAACGGTCACCCCGCTGCATTGCAGCCACCCCGGCCGGGGTACCGGTAAAGATCAGGTCGCCGGGCTTCAACGCGAACAGTCCGGACAAGGCGATCAGGATCTCCGGTACGCCATGCACCATGTCAGCCAGCAAGGTTTGTTGACGCAACTCGCCATTGACAGTCAGGGCCAGGCGCGTTTGCGCGTGAGGCCGGGCGTGGCTGGCCGGACACAAGGCTGAAACCGGTGCCGAACCGTCAAACGCCTTGGCTGTGTCCCACGGATGGCCCTTGGACTTGGCCCTGGCTTGCAGATCGCGCCGGGTCAGATCCAGCCCCACGCCGTAACCCCAGATCAGCGCCTCGGTCTGTTCGGCTACCAGGTCGCGGCCACCTTGTCCCAGCGCAATCACCATCTCTACTTCGTGGTGCAGATCCGAGGTGGCTTGCGGGTAGGGCACATCCGCGCCATCGCTGACCACCGCATCGGCAGGCTTGCAGAAAAACATCGGTGCGGAGGTGTCGACGCTCGAGCCCATTTCGCGTGCATGCTCCGCGTAATTGCGGCCAATGCAGAATACCCGGCGGATCGGGAAGCGCTGATCGCTGCCGATGATGGGTAGGCTGGAAACAGGGGGGGGAGGGATGATGTAGGGCATGCCGTCAAGCGTAGCAAAATCCATCGGGTCATAGCGCAGAGCCGCGAACTGTGCGGCAACGTCAGTCGGCTGGCCGACATCGAAAAAAGCTGCCCGTCGCGCGACCATGCGCACTTCAACGCCGTTGCCTGGCCAGCGTGATCACGCCCACGCCGAGCAGAATTACCGCCATGCCGGCGAGGTCATAGGGACCGACATGTTCACCAGCCAGCAGCAAGCCGAACAGTACCGCCATCGGCGGATTGACATAGGCATAGCTGGTGGCCAATGCCGGGCGCGTATGCTTGAGCACGTAAAGGTAGGCGCTAAAGGCGATCAGTGAACCGAACACGGCCAGATAGGTCAGCGCCAGCGTCGCATGCAGCGTCGGATGTGCGGGCAGGCGCTCGCCGCTGCCAAAACCCACCGCCAGCAGCATCGCACTGGCGCAGATCATCTGCGCGGCGGTATTCATCGGCCCTGCCGGCATGTCCTGATGCTTGCTCCAGACCGAGCCGAATGCCCAACACATCGCTGCCGTCAGCAGGGCCAGCGCACCGAGACGGGAGCCGGACAGGCCGCTGCCCAGATTCAGCACGATTACGCCGGCAAAACCGATCATCAGCCCGATGCTCTCGCGGCGGGTCGGCCATAGCCCGTACATACCGGAAAATACCGCGGCAAACAGCGGCATGCTAGCGACCGCGACGGCCGCGATGCCGGAGCTGACGCGTTGTTCGGCGAAGCACACCAGGCCATTGCCGAAACCGAGCAGCAGCACACCGGTAAACGCAGCATTGCGCCATTGCAATGGTGTCGGCGACGCGATGCCGCGCCAGCGCAAAAAGCCATAGAACAACAGCCCTGCGCATAGAAAGCGCAGACCGGCGAGCAGAAACGGCGGATAGCTTTCCAGTGCAAAGTGAATGCCGAGATAGGTCGAGCCCCAGATCACATACAGCGCGGCTAGCGCCAGCGGAATCAGGACCGCAGGATCACGCAAGCGGCGCGGCGCGTTGGCGGCGCTGGCGGAGGTATCGGACATGGCGGCAATTCAGGCGGGGCAGTCGCGCATTATCCGTGAGCTCGTCGATGGCGGCGAGGGTTTTCGCTTATGTCCGCTGGCAGGCCGGCGGGCTGTTCGCGTGCCAGCAGCTGGCGTTTGCGTTCGACGCCCCAGCGCCAGCCACCGAGCGAGCCATCTTCGCGCACAATGCGGTGGCAGGGCACGATCAACGCCAGCCGGTTGCTGCCGCAGGCGCGACCGACGGCGCGTGCGGCTCGCGGATGGCCGAGCTGGGCCGCCAGTTGCCCGTAACTCAGGGTCGTACCCGTCGGAATGCGCGTCAGCGCGTCCCAAACTCGCCACTGGAACGCGGTGGCGGCGACATCCAGTGGTGGCAGAGTCGGCACGGTGGCATCGCTCCAGCCCAGCTGATGCAGGATACGCGTGATAACCGCATCGAGCCATTCTTCGCGTCCGCAGTCGACGCGCTCATGGGTGGCGTGCGGAAATTCGCGGGTCAGGCCCACTTCCAGTGTTTTTTCGTCGTCGCCCAGGGTGACGGCGCAAATGCCCCGGGTGGTGGTCGCCACCAGCAGTCGCCCCAATACCGTGTCGGTGATGGTGTGGCGGATACTCGCCCCGGCGCCACCGGCACGGTAGCTGGCCGGGGTCATGCCGAGCAGGCGATCACTGTGTTCATAGACGCGACTGGCCGAGCCAAAACCGGCATCGTAGACCGCTGCCGCCACCGCAGCACCTTCACGCAAGGCACTCTTCAATTGACCGAAGCGGCGGGCACGATGGTATTCGGCTGGACTCATGCCGTAGCGGCGCCGAAAGCTGCGTTGCAGATAGGCGGGGCTCAGTGCCGCCAAGCGTGCCAGTTCGTGCAGTGCCGGCGCCTGCTCGAGACGGTCAAGTTCGACGCGGACGCGCTCAAGAGCGGTAGCGGTGGTGGTGCGCATGATGGCACTCCGTGGATCGATGTCGTCAGGCTATAACCTGGCGAATCGCGAGATCCATCCGGATCATGCGCTCAATGCGTAACCGTTCGATCATGCCGAATCACCACGAACTCACCTTCCAGGACTTCCGAAGGGTGTCCTGCCTGATCCGCGGCAGCTGGTTTGACGTGGTGCCGGTGTGTCCACTGCCGCCAGATCAGCAGCAAGCCACCACCGAGCAGCAGGACGCCGGCCACCATGAGTCCGAAAACCAGCATTAGCCCGATCAGCGCAAGCCCCAGCAACAGCGAGAGGGCGCGCACGAGTGGGTGGCGGGAACGTCGCATGTTGGGCATGGAAACGTACATTTGTTAAAAATCCGTATGGTAAAATCAATGACTTAGCTCTGTAACGATGGGGCTTCAAAGCTCTTGAGGCAAGTGCCGATGGTGATGGTGACGACTTCGCAGCTGCTTTGCCGGCTGGACGATATTCCTGATGGCGGTGCGAAAGCCGTCGATACCGTGCTGCGTACTGGCGAGGGCCTGAGCGATGCAGTCAGTCTGATCTTGTTGCGTCGTGGCGATGGGGTGCTGGCGTACCTGAACGTCTGCCCTCATGCCGGGCGCCGCCTAGATTACGCGCCGGGCAAGTTTCTGCTCAAGGACGATATGCTGATCTGCGCCGTGCATGGCGCCACATTCGAGCGGAAGGACGGCTTGTGCGTGGCTGGCCCCTGTCGCGGTGAACATTTGCGCGAAGTGTCTGTTCGGGTCGCGGATGGCGCGGTATATCTGCCGATGGCAACGTGAGCCGCACGGGCTCGTGAATGGCAGGGCGTGCAGCCGGCCACTGATCGGAAGCTGCTTGATGGGGATATTGCGGATCGTCAGTGGAACATCAGGTTGATGCCGATCAGGGTGACCGCCAGTACGACCAAGGTCAGCGGCGTGCCGACGCGCAGGAAGTCCTTGCTGCGATAGCCGCCCGGGCCGGTCACCATCATCAGTGCGGGATGGCCGGAACTGAGCAGGAAGGTGTTGGAGGAGGACACCGCCACGATCAGCGCGTAGGCCGACGGGTTGCCACCGGTGGCGACTGCTACGCTGATCGCGATCGGCACCATCATCACGGTGGCGCCGACGTTGGACATGACCTGCGAGAACAGCAAGGTCAGTACGGCCAGGCATGCCTGCAGTACCCATGGCGAGGCCTGGCCGAGATACTGCAGCACCTCCTGGGCTATCCAGGCGGCGGTGCCGGTGGCGTCCATCGACCAGCCCAGCGGGATCAGGCAGGCGGTTACGAAGATGGTTTTCCAGTTGATTGCCTTGTACGCCTCATCCATGTTGAGCACACCGGTCAGCAGCATGCCGATCGCGCCGGTCATCATCGCCACCGAGAGATCGAGATTGGTGAACAGTGCCAGACATTTCGCCATCACGAAAAAGCCCACGGCCTGCCAGATCTTGCCGGGACGTTGTTCCTCTTTCGGGATGTCGGTGACGACCACCAGATCCTTGTCTTCAGCCGCCAGCGCCAGGTCGCGCCAATTGCTGTGCAACACCATGGTGTCGCCGGCGCGCAGGCTGACACCGCGAATGTCGTCGCGAAATACCTGATCGCCACGGGTGATCGCCAGCACCGAGATGCCGAAGCGCTTGCGAAGCCGCAATTCGGCGACGTTCTGCTTGATGAAGCGCGAACTTGGCGGAATCACCACTTCGGAAATGCCGGCGCGGGTCGGGTTGAACAGCTCGCCGAGCTGGCGCATGCGCGTCGACAGGCGACACAGCTGATTGTTGGCGAACTGCGTCAGCTGCTCACGCGGACCCAGGACACCCAGCACCGAGCCGACCCAGATTACGTGATCGACCGGTGGCGCCATGCGCGATTCGTTGCCGCTCCTAATCGCCAGGATCAGCGGCGCCTCGTGCAGTTGTTCGGCCTCGCCGATGCTCATACCCACTAGCGGGCTCTCGGCGGTTACCGTGAGCTCGGCGGTTTCGCCGCCGATGCCGTAGGTTTCGGCGAAATAACTCTCGGTACGGCCTGGGGTCACCTTCTGACGTTCGTCCTCATGTCCAGGCAGCAACTTGCGACCGAACAGATAGAAATACAGCACACCGACCAGGGCCAGCGCCAGTCCGATCGGGGTTACGCTGAATAGGCCGAACTTGGGGATCGTGTGGGCACCGGGCGGCAGGTTCACGTTGGCACTGGCAATCAGATCGTTCAGCACGATCAGTGGCGAGTTTGCGATCAGGGTAGTGTTGGTGGCGGCGAGGATGCAGAACGCCATGGGCAGCAACAAGCGCGACAGCGGTACGCCGGTGCGTGCGGAAAGCCGGCTGCTGACCGGGATCATCAGTGCGGCCAGTGCCTGACTGGGGATCACCGCGCTGAACAGGCTGGTGACCATATTGATCACCAGGCCGAGTCGCGACTCCATACCCCGTGCCATGCGCATCACGAAGTTGGCGGTGAGGTTGAGCACGCCGGCGCGGTCCAGACCTTCGCCCATGATCATGATCGCCATGATCGCGATCACCGCATTGCCGGCGAATCCGTTGAATACACGATCGGACGGGATCAGCCCGGTCAGGCCGATCACTACCACCACCAGCAGCGCCACCATGTCAGCGCGGATCCACTCCAGCACCAGCATCAGCATGGTGAACCCCACCAGGCCGAGTACCAGGATCATTTCCGGCGTCAGCGTCAGTCCCATTGGCCAACGTTCCGGCCGGGGGCCCGGCCATGATGGTGGATGCGATTATGCAGTGGATGCCTCACGCTGCTGCCGACTTGTCCCTGTTTGTCGCGCAGTATAAGCGTGCTGGCGACTGCGCTGGTGAACTGAAGCCTCACGGGTCGATGATAGTGACGGGGGAAATTCAAGTTGAACGGTGGCGTTTGCCGCAAGACGGGCTGGCGTGACGGCGGCCGGCGCGGGCCCTGCAAAATTCACGTCGAAGCGCGGTGCGGGTTGCGATCCGGTGTCATTTTTCGAATTTCCGGTGCCCATGGCCACAGCGCAGACCGCTCAGCGCTTGCGGTAAAGCAGATCCCACACGCCATGACCGAGCTTCAGTCCGCGCCGTTCAAAGTGGGTTTCGATGCGCCACGCTGGCTTTTCGGCATAGTGTCCGGGGGCGAGTTGGTTGCGCCAGTCTGGCGATGCCTCCATCACCTCGAGCATATGTTCGGCGTACGGCTGCCAGTCGGTCGCCAGATGCAGCAAGCCGTCAGGGATCATGCGCGACGCCAGCAGCGCCACGAATTCCGGCTGGATCAGCCGGCGTTTGTGATGGCGCTTCTTGTGCCAGGGGTCGGGAAACCAGATGCGCGCCTCAGCCAGGCTGCCGGGAGCGATTTCGTGCTGCAGCACCTCGACGGCATCGTGTCGGTACAAGCGCACGTTGTCTGCGTCGCGCGCCGCCAGCACGTTCATCAGCCGGCCGACCCCGGGGCCATGTACCTCGACCCCGATAAAGTCCCGTGCCCGGTCGTGTTCACTGGCCCAGGCCAGGGCCTCGCCGTTGCCGAAACCGATCTCCAGCACTCGCGGGGCCTGACGGCCGAAGTCCGCATCGAAGTCATGCGCTGCGCCACGATAGGGAACGCCATACTGTGCCCAGTGCGCGTCGAAGGCGCGCTGCTGGGCCGGGGTCATGCGGCCTTCGCGCAAAACGAAACTTCGGATGCGGCGGAGCGTGGGGTCGCTGTGGCTGGGGGCGGGGCGGTCACTCATGTGAAATCCTGGTCGGCTGATCGATGCTGACAGCGGCGCAGCGCCGCGGTCAGCACTTGCCAAAACCGGAAGCTTCAACTACCCGGCGCGGCTCTGCAAGCGACGGGACCGGGGTGCGTCGTCGGCTACCCACCTTTGCCGTCCGCTCATTGCCGTCTGCTCATTGCCGTTGCGCGTTGCCATCGCGGGGATGTTGCCGCTGCCGCGGGTTGGCGGCAGGTGCTGCGGCAGGCTGTTGCTGCGGCGCTCGCATGGCCGGTCGTGGTTGCGGTCTGAGCTGCGGCGCAGCGCGCGGTGGCGGTTGAAAACGGGCATGCTCGACCGGCATGCGTGACTCCGCCATCGGGCGCGGAGGTTGGCGTACCGGGAAGCCACGCATGCGTTCGCGCCGTTCGAAACTTGGCATCGCGGCGCCGGCTGCCGCCGCGGATGAGGGCACGCGGGTGCGCTCCGCTCCGAAGCGTGCAGGTTCGACGCGTGGTGTTCGCGGAGCCACAGTGGGCGCTGTCGGAGGGATCCGGGCGGTGTGCTCAAAGCGCGGGGGCTGCTGGCGCGGCGCGGCAAACCTCAAGCGGCTCGTTCCGCCGGAGTTGATGTGCCGATCCGGCATGGGTCGGAACGGTTGCGGATGGACGTAGCGTGCAGAGGGCAGGGCCGCCGCGGGCCTTGCGTCTGGTGTGCTTTGCATTGCTTGTGCCCGAACTTCAACGCTCGCCCGAGGATTTGGTGGACGGCCGACGAGCGGCGAGCTGTGCGGCTGGTAAGCCCGCTCGCCGTCGATGCCGTGCCCAATGATGGTCGGGCGAGCGGGCGGGGGGCGGCCCGCTGGGGCGCCGGATGGTGGATTCCATAGCTGCACATGCGCAGGCAGTTTGCGCGCAGGGTCAGCACCCGATCCAGTGCGCGGATCGCCCGGCGCAATCCGTCGATCAGCCCCCGTCAGTGACGGTGTGTGCCGCGCCACCACCTTGCGCCGGAAGTCCACCAGCGGCAGCGCACGGAGGTGTGAGTTGCGTGGTGGGGCCAGGCTGCCGGCAGCTGGGCGCACGCGAGTGCCATCGGGCAGTACCGTGGCGGCAGCCCGTTGATGTGGGTCGAGGTGCAGCATCTCGCGGCGGACATGGCGGCCGTCGGCGAAAGCCTTTTCCGGCATCGCGGTGAACGCGTGGGGCTTGTCGCGATTGAGGTAGTGCCGCTCGCGGTAGGGGCGGTCATCACGGTAGTAGCGGTAGTGCCGGTCGATGACGTCGATCACCCGGCGACGTCCTTCGCGGGGGCCATCGTGAATATTGGTGATGTTGATATTCGTGTAGTAGGAGCGGCTGGCGCGATACCACGGGTTGTAGATTTCCCCCGGACCCAGCGGAAACCAGCCGATCGGCGCGACGCTGACGCCCACCGACCAGCCGCCGCCGACAAACACCACCAGTGCCGGTGCATACACCGGTTGCAGCGCGACTGGGCCGGGAATCCAGCCCCAGCCGCGGCGCAGATAGACCCAGCGGCCGTAGTGGTAAGGCGCAAAACCCCACGGCGCATCATCGACCCAGGTCCAGCCCCATGGGGCGATGTAGGCCCAATGACCGTCGCGGTAGGGTGCCCAGTCGCTGCCGACGTCGTTGGGAAACCACACGGCGCCATAGTCGGTGGTGGTCTGCCAGCCACCGTAGCGATCCAGATCCTGATAGCCCACGACTTGGTCCGAGACGTAGCGACGGCGGTTTGCCCGAGCGTAGCGACGGTCGCGGTCCTGGCTCCAGTAGTCGAACGCGTCCTCGCCGCCGATATCGGAGATCTCCACCATCTGCAGGCTGGAGTCGTCGAAGCGGTAGCGACGTCCGACAAAGATCGTGCGTCGGGCTTGATGCTTGCCATACACGGTGGCGTTGCCGGCGAAAGCGGTGACCCGGGTGGCGCGACCGCTGTCCTGAATGTCGACCCGGAAGCGTCCCGGTTGGTCGATGACCACGGCCACCGTGGGCGTGTCGATCTCGTAGCTCTGGCCCGAAGCCAGCTGGCGCACGCTGAGCTCAAGTGCACCCTTGGTCAGCTCGAACTGCGCCAGTTGCCCGTTCAGATCGAGCAGGCCGAGATCGGTATCGCCGACGATGCGCACGGTGCCGCCGCCGAGCTCCAGTTCGGCGCGTGCGTCGTGCCCGCTGGACAATCGATCGCCGGTGGTGAGCGGCCGGTTGATGCGTGCGTCGCTCCAGTTCCTGGCGCCCTGCGGCAGAAAGCCCAGATCGCCCGCGATATAGGATAGCCGCGCGACCCTGCTGGGCGGATCGCTGCGCGTGGTGTCCGCGCGGGACGGTGCGCTGGCCAGTCCCACGCAGCCGAGCATGATCATCGCGGCGAGCCGCCAGCGGCGCTGAAAAAACGTGGAAGTACCCGAAGGCTGTCGGGCTTTGGCGGTCGAGGCAAGAATGTGGCGGCGCACGGACAGGTGTTCGACGATTCGCCGGCCCATCGTAGCTCTAGTGAGCAAGAATCGGCGGAAATAGGGGCCGCGCAAGCGGATTTCGCAGACCCACCGAGCAAAGTCCGACAGTCTCCAGGCTACTGCATCCATAGCGTCCTCCTCACGGTGAACCATCCGGCAACCGCATGATCAAAGCCATTCCATCTTACCGGTGCGGCAAACGGCAGGCGCTCGACACACTGCAAGTATGTGCGCCCACAGTGTTAGCGCACGCTTAGTGGCCGCGGGGCTTGCGATGCCGGTTCAGCTGACAGTGGGCCGAGAAACGGAGAAAAATCGTCCGTCGACTGCATTTGCCCTCAGACCCCTTGGCGGTGCCCGGGGGTAAATCCGAGTCCTTTGGCTCGCCAAACTCTTCAAAATTGCCCACTACGCACCTTCTCGCGAACGCACCGCGACACTCTCGCCAAGGCGTTCGATAGTTTCCCAACCTGTGACACGGGCTTCGTCGCCAATCCGGTGTGCCCTGGCAGGCGCCGTGGGAGCGACGGCGGCGCAGGATGTTCCGCAACGGAACGGTTCCAACCGGGCGCATCCCGAGTTACCATCCGTCCGCTGACGCGGGTGTAGCTCAATGGTAGAGCTGTAGCTTCCCAAGCTACTGACGAGGGTTCGATTCCCTTCACCCGCTCCACTGCATCATTCTGCGGACTTCCGCAGAAGTCCAAGAGAGTCTGCAAGTCGTTGCCACACAAGGACTTTTCCTCTCTTTGACGTTCTGCCGCGGTCCACTGCGATCCATCTACAGCCGGGACTTTTAAGTCCACAAACAAGTCCATTTTTGCGGGCGCGGCTGATTCCGGATTGTTGATGGAGGGGCGAGGTCGACGTGACCAGCATCTGGTTCCTGACTCATGTTCAGGAGCAAGAGCATGGCACTCTCAGACCTGGCCGTTCGACAGGCCAAGGCAACCGGCAAGGCATACACCCTCCCTGACTTGGATGGCCTCTCCCTGGCCGTCACCGCTGCAGGGGGCAGGACTTGGCACTTCCGCTACTACTGGGCGGGCAAGCAGAAGCGGATGTCGCTCGGCACCTACCCGGAGGTGACGCTTCGCGAGGCCCGCAGCCTGCGCGACGAAGCGCGCGCCCTGCTGGCCAAAGGCACCAATCCTCGCGT
>JASBTI010000018.1 GCA_030148505.1 Rhodanobacter sp. | reverse complement strand
GTGTTGCACGCCAAGCCGCCCAAAGGCCGCAAGCATCGCAATCGCCAAGGCGCGCTGGCGCGCAACTCCAACAGCCGAAAGAACGCGCAACGTGAGAGCGAGCCGTGGCTGCTGGTGGCATCGCCCTCCTTGGCCCTCAGCGCGCGCCAGCTGATCACGCTATACGGCCGGCGCATGCAGATCGAACTGTCGTTCCGTGATCTGAAATCCCATCGCTATGGGCAGGGCTTCGAGGACAGTCTTACCCGTAAAGGTGCGCGTATCGAAGTGCTGTTGCTGCTCAGCGCGATGGCGGCGTTTGCCAGCTGGCTCGTGGGCATGGCGTGCGAAAGTTGCGGCATCGACGCTTGGCTCGCGCCGTTCCGATCGAGACGACGCCTCTACTCGGTCATGCGGCTAGGTCGCGAGGCACTCGTGCGACGATGGTCTGGCACGCGCTTGAGCGAACTCATCGATCAGCTACGACACCCCAGCTCACAACTGCTGGATCAACTGGGGGTCCCGGCATGAAAACGTGGGGAAACCTCAGACGCAAGTCCGGTTTTTTGGTTCCATCACACCACTTCGGCAAGCCCGGTCTACTCCCCCGAGTTACGTCGAGGTCATCGCCCCGCCCGCATGCCCCGGTGTTTCCAGCAAGCCATGCACCGTCATCAGGTGAGCAAGGCTAAGCACATGATCAACATGCAATTTTTCCATCAATCGCTGCTTGTAGGTCGACACGGTTTTCGGGCTCAGGTTGAGCTGCTCGCCGATGATCGTCAACGGCTTGCCGCGAACCAGCATCATCGCCACCTCAAGCTCGCGACTGGAAAGCACATCAAAAGGTGATGCCATGCCATCCAGGGTCGCCAGCGCCAGTTGCTGGGCAACCGCGGGCGCCAGGTACCGGCGACCACCAGCCACCTGGCGCACCGCCACCACCAGCTCGTCGGCACTGCAACCTTTGGTCAGATAGCCCAGCGCGCCCGCATCAAGCAAGCGCTTGGGCAAGCGCGCGTCATCAACCACCGTGACGATCACGATATGCGTGGATAGTTTGGCGCGACACACCCGCTCGGTCAGCTCGATGCCACTCATGCCGGGCATATGCACATCGACCAGCGCAATCTCGGGCTTGACCGCGCGAATCATGCGCAACCCCTCCTCCGCACTCCCTGCCTCGCCTGCGATCGTGATGTCCGGCTGCTGCTGCAAAATCATCCGGAAACCGGTACGCACCAGCTCATGGTCATCCACCAGAACAATATTGATCACGTCGTCCCACCCTCCGTGAATCCTTTCACCTTGATAACCTGCCGAGGACCAGGTGTTGCGTCCACCGCTATGTCAACCAACGATACGCCAGCGAAGAAGGTCTCGGCCTACAGCACTCCCCCGACATGCTGAACGATCAGTATCACGCGCATGCTCGGGTGAACATCTACCCCGGTAATGCAATGTGCCATGGCCAATGCCCATGATTATGTAAGTGTGTACCTATATCTGCCGTGCGGGAACTACTGGTCGTTGCCATCGCTGTCATACGGATGCGCCTCCCCGGCAACCTGCATTCCCATGAGACCACGAAACCCTTCAGACACAAAAAAACCCGCTGTTATGCGGGTTTCAGAGTGTTTCGGGACGTTGAGGGACGTCATGAAACGGTGTAATGGTGCCCAAGAGGGGACTCGAACCCCTACGACTTGCGTCGCTACCACCTCAAGGTAGTGCGTCTACCAGTTCCGCCACCTGGGCAGGTGTTTGCTTAGTGCTTTGCGCCTGACTGCTTGGTCGCGGCGGGGACGTCACCGGCCGGCTTCGGTGGTGCCGTGGTGGCTGCAGCGGGAGCCGCAGCGGGCACTTCCGTCGCTGCAGGTGTCACCGTAGCCGGCGCAGCCTTTTCAGCTGGCGCCTTCTTGACCATCCCGGCCATGACGCCCAGGTCGCTACCACTGCTGTGCACCTGACCGTTGCTGTTGAGGTAGATCCCCATGCCGAGACTGAGCAGAAAGAACAATGCTGCCAGTACGCCAGTCGCGCGGGTGAGGAACGTGGCTGAGCCGCGAGCGCCGAAAACCGTCGCGGAACCACCACCACCAAACCCGGAACCGGCGTCGGCACCGGCGCCGTTCTGCAGCAGGATCAGCACGATCATCGCCGCTGCGATCAAGATGTAAAACACGCTGAAAATGACGAACATGATTTCTTTTTGGGCCCGTAGCGCTTAGTGCGCCGCAGCGCAGATTTCGAGGAAGTCGGAAGCCACCAGAGCGGCGCCGCCTATCAACCCTCCGTCCACGTCCGCCTGCGCGAACAATTCAACGGCATTGGCCGCTTTGACACTACCGCCGTAAAGCAGTCGGGTCAGACGGGCAATTGTAACATCTTCTTTTTCCAGTTGGCTACGAATGAACGCGTGCACCTGCTGCGCCTGTTCCGGTGTGGCCGTACGCCCGGTACCGATGGCCCAGACCGGCTCGTAGGCGATGACCGCCGTAGCGAAGCCGGCGACACCCACCTCATCGAATACCGCACGCAATTGTTCTTCAATGACTTCTTCGGTATCCCCGGCCTCGCGCTGCTCCAGGGTTTCGCCCACACACAGGATCGGGGTGAGTCCACCGGCCCACGCAGCGGCGAACTTGCGAGCGACCTGCTGGCTGCTTTCGCCGTGATAGTGGCGCCGCTCCGAGTGCCCGGTCAGCACCCACTGCGCGCCAACATCCGCCAGCATCGCGGCTGACACCTCGCCGGTATACGCCCCCTGCCCCACATGTTCACTCACGTCCTGGGCGCCGACAGCAATACCGGACCCAGCGCATGCTGACGCCAGTTCAGCCAGATACGGAAACGGGGGGAACACCACCATATCGATCGTATCGGAATACGCGGCGATCAAATCCCGTATCAACGCCTGGGCCATGGAGCGGCTGCCATGCATTTTCCAGTTGCCGGCGACGAGTTTTTTGCGCATGGTCAGCTTCCGTGGCTATCGGAGGGACAGCTTACTGACGGTCCCGGGGATCGGCAAACAAGGGATGTGTACCGCTGCCCTAGCGGCCCCTTCGGCTGCCAGAATAGGCACTTTCGCCAAACTCAAGGACGTTCCCGATGTCAACATTTCGCCCGTGCAGCCTGATCACCGGCGCCTCGTCCGGCATTGGTCGCGCCTTCTGTCAGCGCCTGGCGGATCAGGGACACGACCTGGTGTTGACCGCCCGACGGGCGGATCGGCTGGAGACACTGGCCACCGAATTGCGCGAACGCTGCGCGATTGCGGTGACGGTGCTGCCTTTCGACCTCGCCGATCCGGCCACGCCGCGCTTGCTGTGCGACACGCTGACGGACCGAAAGCTGCACATCGACTGGCTGGTCAATAACGCCGGGTACGGTGTGCCGGGTACGTTTGCAGAAAACGACTGGACTACCCACGCCGAATTTCTCCAGGTACTGCTCAACGCCCCCACCGAACTGGCATGGCGCCTGCTGCCTGGCATGCGCGAGCGTGGCTACGGCCGCATTCTCAATATTGCCTCGCTGGCGGGACTGGTACCCGCACCGCCCGGGCATACGCTGTATGCCGCCGCGAAGGCTTACCTGATCCGCTTTTCGCAATCGCTGGCCCTGGAGAACCGCGCTGCCGGCGTGCACGTATGTGCGCTGTGCCCCGGCTTCACCTGGTCCGAATTCCATGATGTCACCGGCACCCGCAACAAGATGGACCGGCTGCCTGGCTTCATGTGGTTGAGTGCGGATGAGGTGGCGCGGCTGGGCATCGCAGCGGTGGAACGGGGCGATGCGATGCACGTGCCGGGGCGGGTCAACCGCACCATCAAGGCCGTCATACAGCTGATGCCCGATCGCCTGGCGCTGGCGCTTTCGGCGCGGCAGGCCAAACGCTATCGAAACACCAAGCTGTAGTGCCGCATGGGAAATTCGGGCGCGTCGCGTCGCCCAGCATGCCATGGGCAGGGTTTATATCAGCTTGATCTCACGCAGTCGCTGCAGCAGGTAGTCGTGGGAGGTGATCGACGTCGGATAGCGACACGGATTGTCCGGCGTGATGCACTCGGGCACCGGATCAAGCACCACGTCGGGATTGGGATGCAGAAAAAACGGCACGGAATAGCGCGGTTTGCGTGCATTCTCGTTCTGCGGATTGACGACCCGATGCGTGGTGGACGGATAGACGTGATTGCTGAGACGCTGCAGCATGTCGCCGATATTCACCACGATCGCGTCGCCCTCGGTGGTAATCGGCAACCAGTTGCCATCACTTCGCACCTCCAGCCCCTCGGCACTGGCACCGACCAGCAAGGTGATGAAATTAATATCTTCGTGAGCCCCGGCCCGCACGTTGGGCACACCGTCCGCCGTGATCGGCGGATAGTGGATCGGCCGCAGAATCGAGTTGCCCTGGTCCGTCTTGTCCTCAAAGAAGTTTTCGGGAAGATCAAGGTGCAAGGCCAGCGCACGCAACACGCGCGTGCCCAGCTGATCCAGCGCCTGATACAAGCCATAGCCATAGTGCTGGAATGCCGGCACCTCACCGGGCCACAGGTTCGGTGGCATCAACGCGGCGAACTTCGAGTCACGCGGTATCTCGCGACCGATGTGCCAGAACTCTTTCAAATCGGCGAACTGGCTGTCCTTGGCGGTCTCCACCTTGAACGGTGTATAGCCCCGCGCGCCGCCGCTGCCCGGGACGTGATACTTCATCTTGATCGCGTCCGGCAGCGCGAAAAAGCGTCGGAATGCCTCATAGGAACCGTCGATAAGCTCCCGCGCGATGCCGTGACCGCTGATGCAGCAAAAGCCAAATTCGCGATAAGCCGCACCGATCTCGGCCACGAAAGCCGGGCGATCCGTGTCGTAGCGGCGAATGTCGAGCGTCGGAACGTTTTTCATGACAAGTCCAGTTGGCGTGCGGTCCCATTCCTCGGCCACCGCAGGGGCGGAGCACGTCGGGCCGTTCCATGGCGACCTGGCAAGATCAAGGCTGCGGCAGGCTCACGAGCGCAATGCGGACGATCTTACGACCTCGGCCAGCCGACTGGCCATCTGCTGCACTTCCGCCGCGTCGGCGGCTTCGACGGTTACCCGGATCAGCGGCTCGGTGCCCGAGGCACGCAGGAATACCCTGCCTCGCCCCTTGATCGCCGCCTGAGCCTCAGCCAGGGCGGCCTTCACCGCCGGCGCATCCAGTACGTCGCGCGCACTTTCCACACGCACGTTGAGCATCACTTGCGGCATTTTGTGCAAGCCCTGCCGTGCCGCCAGCAGATCTTTTCCGGTCAGGCCAAGCGCCTCCAGTACGGCGAGCGCCGCCACGATACCGTCACCGGTCGTGGCCCGATCCAGACACAGGATATGCCCCGAGGTTTCGCCACCCAGCACGCCCCCATGCTCCTTGAGCTGCTGTAACACGAAGCGGTCGCCTACATTGGCGCGAATCAAGCCTACGCCGATCTCGGCCAGCGCCTGCTCAAGACCGAAATTGCTCATCAAGGTGCCAACCACCGGCCCCTTCATGTCGCCCTGAGCGTGGAGTCGGCAGGCCAGCACATAGAGAATGTCGTCGCCATCGGCCAATCCGCCACGGCTATCGACCAGCAGCACACGGTCACCATCACCGTCGAATGCGATACCGATGTCCGCCCCCTGGGCCAACACCGCGTCCTGCAGAGCCCGGGGATGGGTAGACCCGACGTCGCGATTGATGTTGAACCCATCGGGTTTGTCGCCGATGGCGCTTACCTCGCCACCCAATTCGGCAAACACCTTGGGCGCAACCTGGTAGGTCGCACCGTTGGCACAATCGAGGACCAGCTTGAGTCCACGCAAGCTGAAATCCTTCGCCACGGTCGCCTTGCAAAACTCGGCATAGCGCGCCACCGCATCGTCGATGCGGGTGGCCTTGCCGAGTTGCTCGGATGGCACCGTAACAAAGTCGGCATCCAGCTCCTGCTCGATAGCCAGCTCGATTTCATCCGAGAGCTTTTCACCCTGGGCGGAAAAAAACTTGATGCCGTTGTCGTGATGCGGATTGTGCGACGCGCTGATGACGATACCCGACGCCGCGCGCAGCGAGCGGGTCAGAAACGCTACCGCGGGCGTCGGCATCGGGCCGAGCAGCCCCACGTCCGCTCCTGCCGCAACCAGACCTGCCTCCAATGCCGACTCAAACATGTAACCGGACACCCGGGTGTCTTTGCCGATCAGCACCAGCGGCTTGCGCCCGGTTTCGCGGACCAGCACGGCTCCGACGGCGCGCCCAAGGCGCAGCATGAAGTCGGCGCTTATCGGCCATTTTCCGACCATGCCGCGGATACCGTCGGTACCGAAATATTTGCGTTGCATCGTGGTGTCCTGCCGTCCCGAAAATTAATCGCTGTATCGCAACCCGGCGCCGCCCCGGATCACCGCTGGTGAGGCTTTCAGTCGTCGTCGGGCCAACGTGGCGTCACTGGCCCGGCCTTACGCTTCGGCACGCTGTCCAGCGCATGAATCGCACGCCATACCGCAAGCGCGTCGGCGGTCGCTGCGACATCGTGAACGCGAATCATGCGCGCCCCGCGCTGCACCGCGATCAGCGCAGCAGCAGCTGAGCCGGCGACCCGCTCAGCCGGCACCGACTTGCCGGTCAGAGTGCCGATCATCGACTTGCGCGACAAACCGGCATAGACGCCGCTACCGAGGTTGCTGAAACGATCCAGCGCAGCCAGCAGCGCCAGATTGTGTTCAAGCGTCTTGCCGAAACCGAAACCCGGATCCAGCACGATCTGACGCTTGTCGATACCGACCAGCTCGCAGGCAAACAACCGGTCGGTGAGAAAACGGTGAACCTCTGCCACTACATCCTCATACTGGGGTTCGGCCTGCATGCTGTCAGGCGCGCCCTGCATATGCACAAGACATACCGGCACGCCCAGCTCGGCAGCCGCCTCCAATGCGCCGTCGCGACGCAACGCCCAGACATCGTTGATCATGCCGGCGCCGGCAGCCACTGCCGCACGCATCACTTCCGGCTTGGAGGTGTCGACGGCGATCGGCAGCGTCGTGCGCGCGATCAATTGCTCGATCACCGGCAGTATCCGCCGCATTTCCTCATCAGCAGACACGTCGTCGGCGCCGGGCCGGGTCGACTCGCCGCCGACATCCAGCATGTCGGCGCCCTCCTCCACCATCCGCAAGCCGTGTGCCACCGCCTCATCCACCGTATGGTGATGGCCATCGGCGGAAAATGAATCCGGGGTGAGGTTGAGAATACCAATCACGCGCGGACGATCAAGCCGAAGCAGACGTCCTGCACAATCCAGCACCGGCGCCATCAGATCGATCGACATTTTCAATACCTCCCTGCGGCAACATTTCGGCAAGTCGTCGACCTGCCACCCGTATCACGCCTCGGCCAGGCCACCCAACTCACCCATGTAGCGGCGGTAGTGACGCAACTCATCGATGGAGTCGCGGATGTCGGATAGCGCCGTGTGGGCCGACTCCTTGCCGAAACTCTTGGCGACATTCGGTGCCCAGCGCCGGGCCAGCTCCTTGAGCGTCGAGACGTCCAGATTGCGATAGTGGAAGTAGCGCTCCAGCCGTGGCATCTGACGGTGCATGAAGCGCCGATCCTGGCAGATCGAATTGCCGCACATCGGCGACTTCCCCGGCGGAACCCACGCCCTCAAAAAATCGACCGTGGCCAGCTCAGCCATCTCGTGATCGGTACCGGATATCAGCACTTGCCGCCACAAACCGGACTTGTGGTGCTGATTGCTGTTCCAGCTGTCCATGGCCTCCAGTCGGTCGATTTCGTGGCGAATCGCGAATACCGGACCTTCAGCCAATACATTCAGATGCTTGTCGGTGACCACCGTGGCGATCTCGAGGATCGAGTCGTTGTCAGTATCGAGGCCGGTCATCTCCAGATCGATCCAGATCAGGTTTTCTTCGTTGGCTTGGCTCATGAGCGCTCCTTCGGCAGGCCAGTTTACCAGTGTTGCCGCATTGCCTTTTGAGCATGCGATGATCAACCAGATTTCCTCTCCCGGCTAGAGCATGCAGACCTTCTTCTGGCACGACTACGAGACCTTCGGCGCGGACCCGCAGCGCGACCGGGCGGTACAGTTTGCGGGTATTCGCACCACCGCGGAACTGGAAATCATCGGCGAGCCAGTGATGTTCTACGGCAAGCCGCCACGGGAAATGCCTCCGCACCCCGATGCCTGCCTGATCACCGGCATCACCCCGCAACTGGCCGAGCGCGAAGGCATCAACGAGGCAGAATTTGCCGCCCGCGTGCATGAACAGCTGGCGGCACCAGGCACCTGCGGAGTCGGTTACAACTCCTTGCGCTTCGACGACGAGTTCACCCGGCAGATGCTGTACCGCAACTTTTTCGAGCCCTACGGTCGCGAGTGGCAAAACGGCAACTCCCGCTGGGACCTGATCGACCTGGTTCGCCTATGCCAAGCACTGCGACCGGAGGGCATCCATTGGCCCAGGCGCGAAGACGGCTCACCCAGCTTCAAGCTGGAGCACCTTGCCCAGGCCAACCAGCTCACCCAGGAGCGGGCGCATGATGCCTTGTCGGACGTTCACGCGCTGATCGATCTGGCGCGCCTCATCCGCGTACGCCAGCCACGGCTATGGCAGTGGTACTACAACCTGCGACGCAAGCAAAAAGCATTCGAGCTGCTCGACGTTATCCACATGACGCCCGTGGTGCACGTGTCATCACGTTACCCCGCCAGCCGGCACTGCCTTGCGGTAATCGCTCCGCTTGCGCTGCACCCGAGTCGCAGCGGTGAAGTCATCGTCTACGACCTGGCAACCGACCCCACCGAATGGCTGGCGCTGGATGAAGACGAGATTGCCGACCGCATCTTCACTGCACGCGCCGACCTGCCCGAGGGGGTGGAACGCATTCCCTTGCGTACCGTGCGGACGAATCGTGCGCCGGCACTGGCGCCGTTGTCGACCTTGCGTGGCACCGACACCCAGCGCCTTGGGCTGGATGTACAAAGCTGCCTGGCCCATCGCGACATGCTGCAGGCTGTCGACGGGCTGGGCGAAAAGTTGCGTCGGGTATTCCAGCGTGCCGCCGAGCTGCCGCCACCGGCAGACCCCGAGTTGGCGTTGTACGGCGGAGGATTTCTCCCCGATGCCGACAAACCGCTGCTGGCGCGAGTACGCGGCACACCACCGGCTCAGCTCGGCACAAGTACGTTTGAGTTCCATGATCCCCGCTATGCGGATCTGCTGTTCCGCTACCGTGCCCGCAACTGGCCCGAAACGCTGGATCCCGACGAACAGCGTCGCTGGGACGCTTTTCGCAAAGCGCGGCTGACGCATCCCACACTGCTGACCGGCCTCACCCTCGATGAGTACTTCGCCCGCCTGCTTGAACTGCGGGCCGATCCCCGGGTACAGGACAAGTTGCCGCTGCTCGACCAGCTGCAGGCCTGGGGCGAGGAGCTCGCTCTCGGCGTCGACTGGCCAATCACCACATAAGACAAGCAGCCTGTGCAGCGACACTCGCACCATGCGTATGCGAAAACCGAACCATCCCTTTCACTCAAGCTGACCCCGATCATGTCCAAACCCTGTTTCACCCCCGCCACCTTTCGCTTTCTTCGTGCGCTCGATCGCAACAACAGTCGCGAATGGTTTCATGCCAACCGGAATGACTACGAGCGACACGTACGTGAGCCCTTCCTGCAGCTGATAGGCGACCTGCAGACGCCGCTGCAGAAGATCAGTCCGCACTATCTGGCCGACACACGGAAGACCGGTGGTTCGCTGTTTCGCATCTTTCGTGATACTCGCTTCTCCAACAATAAGCTTCCCTACAAGCCGTGGCAGGGCGCACGCTTCCCGCACGAACGTCATCGCGAAATCCAGGCGCCGGTGTTCTATATGCATGTCCAGCCAGGCAATTGCTTCGCCGGTGGGGGCATGTGGCACCCAGAACCCGATGCGCTGAAAAATATCCGGGGCTTTCTCGTCGACAATCCGGTCGCCTGGAAACGCGCCACTCGCAGCAAGCCGTTTCGTGAGCACCTGCAATTGGGTGGCGAATCGCTGCTTAGACCGCCGCGCGGTTATGACTCCTCGCATGCATTGATCGACGACCTCAAGCGCAAGGACTTTGTTGCCTCCGCGAGTTTCAGCGAAGATCTGGCCTGCTCCGAGCAGCTGATGACATGGATTGTTGCGACCTTCAAACAGGTGGCGCCACTGGTCGACTACCTATGTGCGGCGCAGGACTTGGAGTTTTAGCCACACCCTGAATCTCCTGGGCAAAGCTGTGCAGTCGGCTGTGAGACCTCTGACGCAGAGTCCTGCTTCGGTGGAATGCTGCCGCGAACCTCGCCCCCAGACTGCATAGAGGGTGTAAAAGCACCCGCACTGATATGGCCATTGGCCCTCCATGATCGGCCAAACCGCGCCCGTGAAGCGATAGCGGCAATGCGCAACACCTCATTTTAGCGAATGTGAATCAGCCAGCTGGCTATTTGTGCGAGTGCGTCACAATACCGACGCACGGCACTGCTACAGTCCATTCGCCACCGCATGGTAAGGGGACATCCGGCGGCTGGGGACGATGCCTTGCAAGGTGTCAACTATGGTCGACCTGCCAGCATGGACGGGGTGGATTGGCGTACCCGTTGTTGCAGCAAAGCCGACCTCACGCGCGGCGCTTTCGCCGCTTCGAGGGAGAAAACCAGTGCGAAACACGATAGGAGTGTTGTTATTTGCGGTAGCTGCGGCCACCGCTCACGCGGCCACGGGGGTGGCCCTGGTCCACGGCACAGGCAACCAGACCGATGCCTACAACGATTACTGGCAGGCCTCCATGGTCGAGGGGGTACGCAATGGTTTGGTCGACCGCAACAACCTGCTGGTGGTGAACTGTGATTTCAACCAGTACATGTGGGACAACCGTGCGGCTGGATGCCTCGCCGCCCAACTCACCAGTTTCATCCAGAACCGCAATATCGATCGGTTGATCGTCATTACCCATTCCAACGGTGGCAACATCATGCGTTGGATCCTGTCCAATCCCACCTACGATGCCCGCTACCCCGGCATCATCAAGCGTCTCGTCAAAGTCGACGCGATTGCGCCCTCCAGCGCCGGCACACCGCTAGCCGACGCCGTCATCGCCGGCAACGTGTTCGAGACATCGCTGGGATGGTTGCTCGGTTACAAGTCCGATGCCGTACGCCAGCAACAAGTCGGCTGGATGGCAACGTATAACCAGCAATACCTGCTCGGCACTGCCGGTCGACCGGCGCTGCCTGTGCCTTTTCGTGATGTGGTGGGCACCGATGTGGTCTCGGCAATATGGAGCAGCCAGGCGTACTGCGGCGGCTATTCGCAGAGCGTGGGCCTGGAGATCACGCAAAACTGGCTGAGCAGCTGCTCGGACGGATTCATCGAATGCTCCAGCGCCTCTGCAGCGGGCACGGTGTGGTTCCGCGACACCCAGCGCACCAGCGGAGGTGCCGTGCTCAACCATAACCAGAGCCGGCGAGCCTGTTTCGGCCTCGAGTCTATTCTCGCCAACGACATCAAGGGATGACCGCCATGAAGCTGAGGATTCTTGCAAGTTCCATCCTGCTGGTCTGCGCGATAGCGCCCGCATTCGCTGGCACCCACACGCTATTGCCGCAGCAGGCAGGCGATATGGTGCCCACCGTGCTGATAGCGCACGCAACACCCAAGGCGACGACGATCGCAACGCCCGCAACCGGTGTGCACGTGGAGCGGCAGCCGGTCAGCATCAGCTGGCCGCTTGCGCACAACGCCCCCCTGCAGCCCATACCGCAGGCTTTCACCCGCAGCAGCCGCGAATACTGGACCGACGTATCGGCCAGCGAGCTGCATCAAGGCATTCGGCTGCCGCTGAGCGCGCCCGGCGCGATCATCCGACTCAGTCCGAGCGACCGCATCGGCGGACGACTGCATCCGACCAACATGCGGCTGCAGTTGGGCAGGCAATCGTTGCCGGTCGACAAGGCTGCCAGCCAGATCGCCGACGCGCAGTCACTGCATGCCGCCGGCATGGATGTACCGGACGCTTCGGTAGTCATCCGACTCAAGTCGGAGCTCGGATCCGGCCTGGCCACCCTGCAGGCCCCAGCCGCCAGCGGGCGCTATGTCGTTCATGTGTTCGAACCGGAAAGCACACTCAGCGTCAGGGCACGCGCCGATCGCGACGACCTGCTGTTGGGTCACCGTGTCCACGTACGCGTCGCGATGCAGGATGGGGACCGGCCCATACCGCTGATTGCCGCCGGCGGCTTTCTGCGCGCACCGGACGGCACCACCACCTTGCTCGACTACCATCGGCAGGTCGATGGCAGCTTTACGGTCGATGCCATGCCCACGACGATCTCCTCCACACCCGGACTGTGGGAGATACACAGCTTCACGGTGGGCGATGATGCGGCCGGCAACGAGGTTCGTCGCGACACCACGACGGTATTCGCCGCGGCGACCCCCGATGCACGTCTCGACGGTGTGGCCGAAACCCGTCGCGCGACGGACCAGGGTATCGACATTACGTTGGGTGTGAAGGCAGCGAATTCGAGTCGCTATGCGGTCTCGGGTGTGCTGTACGGGCGCGATACCGGCACCGGAAAACTGGTCCCTGCCGCCTACGCACAGTCGGCCGCATGGCTGCCATCCGGCGATGGCCAACTGGTGTTGCATTACGACCCCGCCAGCCTCCACGGCATCGGAGCACCGTACGAACTGCACGATCTGCGATTGCAGGATCAGCCAGCCATCAGTCTGGTTGAACGTCGTGCGCTGGCCATGCGCTTCGACAGCCCCTGACGGGTTGCGGCCGGATGCCTGGCAGGCACCGGCCGCTTTGGCTCTGTCGTTTGCACGCGGCAAGGCAAGCGGGCCGTTTCGTCACCCTGGTAGGACCGGCTCGGTCTCGTACAGTTCGATCGGCAGTCCGTCAGGGTCGGCGAAGAAAGTGAAACAGCGACCGGTGTACTCATCGGTGCGAATCGCTTCGCATTCGATGCCGCGCCGCTGCAATTCGGCCACCGCCGCCGCAACCGACGGTACCGCAAATGCAAGATGTCGCAGACCTTGGGCTTCGGGTCGGGAAGGACGTGGCGGCGAGTTCGGGAATGAAAACAGCTCCAGCTGCACGCCGGGCGATACTTGCAGATCCAGCTTCCATGAATCGCGTTCGCGACGGTAGACCTCATGCACGATAGGCAAGCCCAGCGTCTCGCTGTAAAACGCCTTTGAACGGGCGTAGTCAGAACAGATCAGGGCAATGTGGTGAATCGCCGGCAACAAGGGCTTTCCGATCTCCATCTCATGCCTCCGAAAACGGAAACGTCAGCACGTCGGCGATCGCGTCAGTGCCGGCCATACACATCAGCAGGCGCTCGATGCCGAGCGCCACGCCGGCACAATCGGGCATCGTGCCAAGCACGGCCAACAGGTTTTCGTCGAATGGTACCTCGCGCGCGCCTCGCGCAAGCCGGACACGAGTGTCACGTTCGAATCGCCGCCGTTGCTCCGCCGCATCATTCAGCTCGTGATAACCATTGGCCAGTTCGTGGCACCCCAGGTAAAGCTCGAAGCGTTCAGCCAGCGGTGGCTCGCCGGGCCGGACCTTCGCCAGCGCGCACTGGCTGGCCGGATAGTCGTGAATCACGGTGATGCGGTCGTGCGGAAACGCCGGTTGCAAGCAGTGGGTAATCAGCAAGTCGAGCAAGTCGTCGCGGCTCAGCCCGGTCGGCTCGATGTGCCAGCTGAGCAACGGTGCGATCAACGCCTGCTCCGACGCGGTGACCGGATCGATGCCCAACTCGTCCAGAAACAACTGGCGATAGCTGACAATCACCACCTCGGCGCGCCGCTCCACCAGCGCCAGCGCCGATTCGACCAAGGCGATGGTTTCCGCCATCAAGGCGCGGTGATCCCAACCGACCCGATACCACTCCAGCATGGAAAACTCGGGATTGTGCCGGCCACCGGCTTCGCCGTTGCGAAACACCCGGCCCAGTTCGTAGCAGTCGCCGATACCCGCGGCGAGCAGGCGCTTCAACGGAAACTCCGGCGAGGTACGCAGCCAGCGCTGGCGCGCGCCAGCGTCTACGTGCCCGCTGAACGAGGTGCTGAAACTCTCGATATTCGGATCGGTGTTGCCGGCTCCGGACAGGATCGGGGTTTCCACCTCCAGCACCTGTCGCTCGGCAAAAAAGCCACGGATCAATCGATACAGCTGCGCGCGAAGATGGAGCGATTGCTGCAGCGACCACGGCGGGCGGATCGCAAAGAACGTGCCTTCACGGCTGCCAGCTGAGCCGCCTCCGCCGGCGGCGAGGTTCGGTGCGCAGAGAGACTCACTACTTTTCATGTTCAGCCAGCAGCGCCAGCAACTGCGCTTCGTCCCATATCGCCACGTCAAGCTCCCGTGCCTTGTCCAGCTTGGAACCGGCTTCTTCGCCGGCCACCACGAAGGTGGTCTTCTTCGACACCGATCCGGATACCTTGGCGCCAAGCGCCTCGAGTCGGTCTTTTGCCTGGTCGCGGCTAAGCGTCTGCAAGCTACCCGTGAGCACGACGGTCCGGCCAGTCAAGGGTGCCTCGCCCGAAACGGTAGTGACCGGAACAGCATCCAGAAGGCGATGGATGGCGGCCTCGGCCTCTTTCAGATCCGAAAATTTCTCATTGTCGGAAAGAAACGCTTCGAGATTCGCGCTGGCGGCCTTGGGCAGTCCGGCGATGGACCAGCGCGAGGGACCCGCATTCTTGAGCGCCTCGGCCGAGCTAAACTGCAGAGCGATCAATTTCGCGCTCTTAGGCCCCAGGTTCGGGATAGCCGCCTGATTGAGCAAGGCAGCCAAATCCAGTCGCCCGCGCAGCTTGGGCGTGGGATCGCTTTCGTCCGCAAACGAAATACCTGTGGCGAGTAGCGCATCGACCACCTGCTGATTGCCTCGCTGGGCGAAGAAGCCCGCGATCGAAGCGGCCACCTCGGCCCCGATATCAGGTAGCGCACGCAACACCGGCGCCGGCATGCTGCGGACGAAATCTAGCCGGCCCAGCCATGCAGCCAGCGTCTTGGCCGTGCTCTCGCCGATGTGCATGATACCGAGCGCAAACAGGAATCGTGCCAGCGTGGTGTGCTTGCTGGCCTCGATGGCCGCGACAAGATTTTCCGCCCAGCGGGTCGCGATCTTGCCCGCTTTCACCGTCTCCGGGGTGGTGCCTTCCCGTTCGTCCAGTCGCCGCTTCATGTCGACGAAATCATCTACGCTCAGGCCATACAAGTCGGCCGGCGTGCGCACGATGTCGAGCTCGACAAGTCCATCGACATAGCGCTCGCCAAGCCCGTCGATATCCATCGCACGGCGCGAAGCAAAATGGATCAAGGCCTCCTTGCGCTGCGCCGCGCATACTAGCCCACCGGAGCAGCGCCACGCCGCCGCACCGTCCTCGCGCAGCAAGGCCGAACCACAGACAGGGCAATGGGCAGGCATTTTCCAGGGTGCGGTCCCGGGCGGGCGGCGCTCTTCGACTACCCGCACCACCTCGGGAATCACATCGCCAGCCCGCCGCACGATCACGGTGTCGCCAGGACGCACATCCAGTCGGGCAATCTGGTCGGCATTGTGCAAGGTGGCGTAGGTCACCGTCACCCCGGCCACCTGTACCGGTTCCATCCGTGCACGCGGGGTCGCCGCACCGGTGCGACCGATCTGCACCTCGATGTCGAGCAGGCGGGTCATTTCCTCCTGGGCCGGAAACTTGTGCGCGATCGCCCAGCGCGGCGCTCTTGCAACGAAACCCATTTCGCGCTGGCCGGCATAATCGTCCAGCTTGTAGACCACGCCATCGATGTCGTAAGGCAGGCTGTCGCGCTTGGCGCTAATCCGCTGGTAGTAGGCGATCAGGCCGTCGAAGCCGCCCGCCACGTCCACTTCCGGCGATACTGGAAAACCCCAGTCACGCAACTGCTGCAAGGTCTGCGAATGCGTCGGCGGCAAGGTACCGCCCTCGACCACCCCCACCGCATAGGCAAAGAAGCTCAGACGTCGTTTCGCGGTAATCGCCGGATCAAGCTGACGCAACGAACCCGCCGCGGCATTGCGCGGGTTCGCCAGGGGCTTGCCGTCGTGGACGCGGGCCGCGGCGTTGAACGCCTCGAAATCCTTGCGCAGCATCACCACTTCACCGCGAACCTCCAGCAACGCCGGCCAGGCCGCACCGCGCAAGCGCAGCGGAATAGCCCTTACCGTACGCAGGTTGGCAGTGACATCTTCACCGGTTTCACCGTCGCCCCGGGTGGCGCCAAGCACGAACACACCGTCCTCGTAGCGCAAGCTTATGGCAAGGCCGTCCAGCTTGGGCTCCACCGAAAATATCGGCGCGTGCTGTCCCAGTGTCTGTTCGATGCGCCGCTCGAATTCGGCCACCTCGCGGAAGCGCTCGCGGTCATCAATACCGTCCTGGACGAACGCATTGCCCAATGAAAGCATGGGCAGCGCGTGACGTACTTCGGCGAACCCCCCGCTGGCGCGGGCGCCAACGCGCCGGGTCGGTGAGTCTGTGGTGGCGAGCGTCGGGTGAGCAGTCTCGATCGCCTCCAGTTCACGCATTAGCCGATCGTACTCGGCATCGGAGATGTCCGGATCGTCGAGCACGTGATAACGGTAGTTAGCGTGCTCGACAAGGCGACGCAGCTCGGCAGCACGTGCCTCAAGCTCGGCGGAAACGGTATCAGAACTCATGCGGGCATCCTCATGGGCCGAAGTTTAACGGCTGATCCACCCGAACGCGGCAGCGCAGTAAGCCGTCTGAAAGACGCCAACGGTAGAATGACCAGCCGGCACAGTGCTGCCGACCCACGGCGGAGGCCTTCGATGCGTGCACCACGCCGGCTTTTTCTGGCCGCAACCTTGAGTGTTTCCATCGCCGCCCAGGCCAGCGGTGGTCCGCTGGGCATCGACCATCGCCTGCATTACGACAACAGCGGTATCTGGAAGCGCAGTACCCAGATCACCCTGATGTCCGGCACCATCCTCACCGTGGGCGCGGGCGCCCTCGCCTTCGGTGACCACAGCAAGCTCGGTGACACCTTCTGGCGCTCGGTTGACGCCATGGTGGTGACCAGCTTGGCTACCACGGCGCTGAAATACACTTTCCAGCGCGAGCGCCCCTCGCAGACCACCGATCCCAACTTGTTCTTCCAAGGAACACACGCGCAGAGCTTCCCCAGCGGCGAAGTCGCCGCGATGTCCGCCGCGGTCACGCCGTTCATCGTCAACTATGGCGGAATTCATCCCGCGGTCTATGCGCTGGCGCTGCTGCCCGCCTACGACGCGCTGGCCCGTATGAAAACCCATGGCCACTGGCAGAGCGATGTCCTGGCTGGAGCGCTGATCGGCACCGGCGTCGGCGTCTGGGCGGCACACCGCCACAGCTCGCTGCTGGTTGGCTGGCTGCCTGGGGGCTTCAGCGTGGGCTACGTGCATCACTTCACGCCGTAAGGGCTGCTCAGCGAGGCGGCGGCCCGACCGCTTCCGGCTGGTAGCGAATCTCCAGCACGCGGAGCCGACGTTTACGCCCATCGGGCATCGGCCAGTCGATTTCCTGCCCACGCGACAAGCCCAGCAGAGCGCTGCCCACCGGTGCCAGGATCGATACGGTACCGGGGGTTCCGGCCGCGGCCGGATATACCAGGGTCAGGGTAAGCTTGTCGCTATTGCCCTCTTCCTCGAAGGTGATGGTGGAATTCATCCTGACGAGGTCATTCGGCAGTGCCCCCGGTTCGACCACCTTGGCATGATCGAGTTCGGCGCGCAGCGCTGCGAACTTGCCTGCGTCTGCGGCGGGCAGGTGTTCCAGCAGGGCTTCGATACGGTCGATATCGACGCTGGAAACCGTGATTGGAGGCTTGCTGCTCATGCGGGAGTTCCTGGTACGGGGCGGCTCCAGCCGCCCAAAAGCACACGCCGGAACGAAACCGCTCCGGCGCGCGTGATCGAAGACTTGTCGGCCTCCACCATACATCGCCCCAGGTGCTGAAACGGTGATGACCGTCCCGCGCCGCTCCCCGGGACACGGCTTTCACTTGCCGTCCGGTGCTCGGGCCGCAGACCGGCAGGCGGGTGCTGGTCACTTCCCGACGACTGATCTCTCGATTCAGTGCCCTGATGGAGTGCTTAGCCTTTGAGTGAACTGGTTTGCCTGTGCTCACCCCATGACGGATCATGCCTTGCTGCGACTAAGCTGTGTGTGAAGGGAGTCGCCGGCAAAAAAAACCGGCTCACCCAGCGCGGTTTCTACGGCAAGCTCCAGTGGAGGGTGCTGGGTCTGCCGGTGGTCAGCTGCTGCTCGCATCGGCCTGCGTCGGAGCGCTTCACGGGGTTTCCTGGCTCCCGGGGACTTGCCGGCGGCACTGATTTCCGGTGGCTGTTGGCGGCTCACCCGGGGGAAATCATCGAAACGCCATCGATGATGCGCTGAGGCAGGTGCGAGCGGATTGAGCTGGTACCCTGTACGGCGCTCAATACGGCGATTTCGCCCCGAGGATTTCCGATGCGATGGATCACCGCACTGGCCGCACTGCTGGCCAGTACCCCTGCCCTGGCGTCCACGTCCGACGCCGACGTCAACTTTCACCTGGTCGCCGATCCGGTCGGATGGATCGCGTTGGTGTTGTTCTTACTTGCTTATGTCGGGGTGATCCTGGAAGAGCGCATCCATATCGCCAAGTCCAAACCGGTGATGCTGGCGGCGGCGCTGATTTGGGGTTTGATCGCCTGGAAGACGGGAGGCGACGGTGCCCAGCAGGCCAAGCACGCCTTCGAGGCGATGTTCCTGGAATACGCGGAAATCTTCTTTTTCCTGGTGGTGGCAATGACGTATGTCACCGCGATGGGGGAGCGTGGCGTGTTCGAGGCATTGCGCACCCAGCTGACCAAGCGCAATTTCAGTTACCGCTCGCTATTCTGGATCACCGGGCTGCTGGCGTTTTTCCTGTCGCCAGTCCTGGACAACCTGACTACCGCACTGGTGATGTCAGCCGTGATCCTGGCGGTCGGCGCCGGCAACGCGCGCTTCACCACCTTGGCCCTGATCAACCTGGTGGTGGCCGCCAATGCGGGTGGCGCCTGGAGCGCCTTTGGCGACATCACCACCTTGATGGTATGGCAGGCGAACAAGGCGCAGTTCTTCGACTTTTTCCATATCTTTCTGCCGTCCCTGGTCAACTGGCTGATACCTGCGGCGGCCATGTTCCTGGCCCTGCCAAAAGGCCGCCCGGAACCCGCTGAAGGCAGTGTGCCGATGAAACATGGCGCTATCGGCATCTGCCTGACCTTCGCACTAACCATCGCGATCACCGTGGTCGGCCGCCAGTGGCTGGGCATGCCCGCTGCCTACGGCATGCTGACCGGGCTGGCCCTGCTGAACATTGTCGCGACCCGCATCGATTATCGGCAACGTCGCTATGCGCTGGCACAGAACCTCGAACCGCAGACCTATTCGATTTTTCGCATCATCGCCAATGCGGAGTGGGATACATTGCTGTTTTTCTACGGCGTGTTTGCCTGCGTAGGTGGCCTTGCGGCACTGGGCTACCTGGAGTTGGCATCGGTGCATCTGTACGGCAATCTCGGTTTCACCATCGCCAATTCGATCATGGGCGTGCTCTCGGCGATCGTGGACAACATCCCGATCATGTTCGCGGTGCTGAAGATGAGCCCGGCGATGGACCACGGCCAGTGGCTGCTGATCACGCTCACCGCAGGCGTCGGAGGCAGCCTGTTGTCAGTCGGCTCAGCCGCGGGTGTGGCACTGATGGGTGCTTCGCGCGGTCAGTACACTTTCATGAGCCATTTGCGCTGGACCTGGGCGATTGCGTTGGGCTATATCGCCAGTATCGCGCTGCACATGTGGATGAATGCCCACTTGTTCGGCGGCAGCTGAACCCGCTCGCCGCCGCCCCGGTAACCCCACTGGAAGGAAGCCCTGCAGATGCACCATGCCAGCGATATCCTGCTCACCATCTTCATCATTTTTGTTGCTGCCCAGATTGGCGCGGAAGTCGCCCAACGACTGAAACTGCCCGGGGTTGTCGGTGAGATCGCCGCCGGCTGCGTGGTTGGCCCCTCATTGCTGGGTTGGCTGACACCCGAACAGATCCTGCCGGGTACGCCGCTGGATGTGCTGGCCGAGATCGGTGTGGTCCTGCTGCTGTTTTCGGTCGGGCTGGAGACGCGGCTGGAGGACTTGAAGAAGGTCGGCAAGAGCGCCTTTCTGGTCGGTGTGCTCGGCGTCATCCTGCCCTTCGCGGCAGGCGCGCTGTGGGCCCATGGCGAAGGCTTCGAATGGGTCAAGTCGCTGTTCGTCGCCGCGGCCTTCGTCGCCACCTCAGCCGGCATCACGGCGCGCGTGCTGCAGGAACTTGGCGTGCTGCAACGGACTGAGAGCCGGGTCATTCTCGGTGCCGCGGTGATCGACGATATCCTCGCCATGCTGCTGCTCGGTATTGTTTCCTCGCTGCAAGGCGGCGGTTCGCTGAACCTGCAATCGCTGCTGCTGACGCTCGGCGGCGCCATCGGTTTCGTTGCCATCATCGGCTGGGGCGGCACTCATGTGATGCGTCGGCGCTCGAATTGGCTGGAAGCGCCGATCAGTCCGCATTCGGCACTGACCGTGGTATTGGCGATCTGCCTTGGGCTGGCCTGGCTGTCGACCCGTTTTGGGCTGGCCGCGATCATCGGCGCCTTTCTCGCAGGCATGATTGCCTCTGAAACGCGCCAGCGCGATGAACTCGAACATCAGACCCTGCCTCTGCTGTCCTTCCTGACGCCGTTCTTTTTCGTGGTTACCGGTGCCAAGGTCAATCTCTCCGAGTTGGCCAGCATGGACGCATTGCTGATGCTGACCGTGGTCACCGTCATCGCGATTGTCTCGAAGCTGGCCGGCGGTTTTCTCGGTGCACTGTCACTCGGCAGCCGCAGCGCCAGCATCGTCGGATTCGGCATGGTGCCGCGTGGCGAAGTGGGCGTGGTGATTGCCAGCCTCGGATTGGCGGCAGGCGTTTTCAATGCACGCATCTACGCGATCATCGTGGCGATGTCGTTGCTCACGGCGATGGTGACGCCACCGGTGCTGGCCTGGTTGCTGAAGCGCGACGCGGCGGATGAAGCCGCACGCCAATCCATCGGCTGATCACCGGCCCGGCGGCTTGCCGATACCGGCGGCATTCAGGCGTCGCGCAACTGCTGGTATGCGCCCAGCGCCTGCCATCGCGACGCGGCCAGATCGACCAGCGGTGCTGGGTAGCCGCTGCGTCGCATCACGCCGACATCTTTCCAAGGTTCATGCAGCAAGGACAAGGGCACGCCGGCCAGCTCGGGTAACCAGCGCCGCAAATAATCCCCCTGCGGATCGAACTTCTTCGCCTGGGTCAGCGGGTTGAATACCCGGAAGTACGGTGCCGCGTCGGCCCCGCAACCTGCCACCCATTGCCAGCCCAGCGTATTGCTGGCCAGATCCGCATCCACCAGCGTGTCCCAGAACCAATCCGCGCCGTGACGCCAGTGCTGGCGCAGATTCTTGGTCAGAAAGCTCGCCACGACCATGCGTGCGCGGTTGTGCATCCAGCCGGTATGCCACAACTCGCGCATGCCGGCATCGACCAGGGGAATGCCGGTACGACCGTGTCGCCAGCCGTCGAGCAATACATCATCGACCTCGGCCCAGCGGAATCCGTCGAAACGCGGATTGAAGTTTTCCGTGGGCGTCTGCGGGAAGTGATACAGCAGATGGTGGGCAAACTCGCGCCAGCCCAGTTCGCGCAGATAGGGTTCGATGTCCGGACGTCGTCTGGCGTCGAGCGCCTGCGCCCGCAACAGCAGCTGGTGGTGAATCTGTCGCGGTGATATTTCGCCGAAATGCAGGTGTGGCGACAGCCGCGAGGTGCCATGACGTGCCGGTATGTCACGCGCACGGATGTAATCGCCGATAGTGTCGTCCGCGAAGATCTCCAGCATCTCCTGCGCGCCCGACTCACCGGGCGTCCAGCTCTGGCGCAGTCCGCGGTCCCAAGCTATGCGTGGCAGCAGGCCTAGGGCCTGCAAAGGCAAGCCTGGTCCGAACGGCGCATAGCGCAGCGCCGGCGGCACCGGTAACGGGGATACCGCATCGACCTGTGCGCGCAGCTTGCGCCAGTACGGCGTAAACACCCGATAAGGCGCTCCCTGCCCGGTTGCGATCCGCCACGGTTCGCACCACAACGCCGCGTTGCTGCTGTGTACCGCGACACCTTGTTCACGCAATGCCGCCTCGATCACGGTATCGCACGCCGTCGCCGCCGGTTCGTACAAGCGATTCCAGTAAACCGCCGTTGCGCCAGTCTCGCGCACCAAATCAGCCAGAATCTGCAGGCTGTCGCCCTGGCGGATCAGCAAATCCGCCCGACGTCGACGCAGCGAAAGTTGCAGCGCGGCCAGGGCATGATGCAGCCACCAACGCGTGGCCGCGCCGGGCTGCCAGGTACCGTACCCACGAAGGTCATGGATATACAGCGGCACAATACCCTCGTGCGCGTCGCACGCGGCGGTAAGTGCCGGGTTGTCGGCGAGTCGCAGGTCGCGACGAAACAGGACGATGGCGGTACTCATGTGCGTCAGTCTAGACGCTTGGTGTCCAAACCCAAGACCCTGGGTGACCACGTCGCGGTAAACTTTCACGGCGATAGCCGGATCGCGAACCATGCCGTCGCACCGCCGCTTCGCACATCCCTGATAACTACCTGGAACGCCCATGGCCCAGCTTGCGCCTCCCACGCCCATTACCCTCTCCCCCGTGGTCGCGGGGCTGTGGCGACTGACGGCATGGAATCTCGATGTATCCGCACGCGTTCGCTGGATCGAGCAAGCGCTGGAACTGGGCATCAGCAGCTTCGATCATGCGGATATCTACGGCGACTATCACGCCGAGACGCTGTTTGGCGAAGCGCTCAAGGCAGCACCGGCATTACGCGCGAAGATGCAGCTGGTGACCAAGTGCGGTATCCGGCTGCGTTCGGCCGAGCGTCCTTACCGCGTCAACCACTACGACACCACGGCGGCCTACGTGCGCGCCCAGGTGGAACAATCCCTGACCAAGCTGCATACGGAGCAGCTGGATCTGGTGCTGATCCACCGCCCCGACTACCTGATGGATGCCGCCGCGTTGGCGGAAACCTTCGCGGCCTTGACCCGTGAGGGCAAGGTAGCGCACTGGGGAGTCTCCAATCATCGCCCGGGCAAATTTGCCCTGTTGCACCAGCACTACCCGCTGGCCACCAATCAGCTTGAATTGTCGCCCTTGGTGATGGACGCGCTGGACGATGGCAGTCTCGACCAGGCACAGCAGCTTGGGCTACGGCCGATGATCTGGTCGCCGCTAGGCGGCGGCCGGCTATTCAGCGGCGACGATGCACAGGCGCTGCGACTGCGGGCGGAAATGAGCAGCATTGCCGCGCGCCTGGAAATCAGCATGGCCACGCTGGCTTACGCATGGATTCTGCGTCATCCGTCGCGCCCCCATCCGATCACCGGCACCAGCCGCATCGAGGGCCTGCGCGAGGCGACAGCGGCGCTCGACGTGGTGCTTGATGCTGAAGACTGGTACGCCATCTGGACCGCCAGCAAGGGGCATCCGGTGCCATGATGGCGGCCGACTGCGTCCATCCCCCAGCCCTCTCCCAAGGCGGTGCCCCCGCTGAAGCCACGAACGTTGCGGCAGTACCGCGCCCCTGTCACGAGGTTACTGGGGGGATCGGCGGATCGCCCATCGGGTCCGGTGGCGGTTCCGGGTCGGTCAGTGGCGGCCTCTCGGGTCCCCGCCCCGGAGGCGGTGCCGGCTGCGGCGCCGGAACCGGCGGTGAAGGTGCTGGCTGCGGTGAAGGTGCCGGCGGCGAAGGCGTCGGTTCCGGCAAGCTTGCCGGTAGCTCGGACGAGGAATTTGCGTACGACGTACCCCCGCGCGGGGATGAGGAGATCGCTGCATCAGGCATGGAAACTTTCCGATGAAGGCCAGACTGAACACAAAGCATGAAAAAATCTCACGGAGTGCGCGAGGTAGCACGGCCAGACACGCTGTCTTGGCGAACGGGTGTATCCGTGTGTGTCGCGCTCCGGTAAAAACCCACGGCGATGATCAGGATCAGCGCAGCGATCAGCAAATACAACGCGTATATTCGTTTGCGCGGCATGGCAACGTTGTGTGCCATTAGCCGGTGGGGCCGCCGAGAACCGGCAAGACCGCACCCGAGATGTAGCTGGAGCAACAGGGGGCTGCCAAAAACACGTAGGCCGGCGCAATTTCTTCGGGTTGGGCAGGTCGCCCCATGGCGCTGGACTGGCCGAATTTACTGATGCGCTCCGGCGACTGGTCCGCGGGATTGAGCGGGGTCCAGACTGGACCCGGTGCGACCGCATTGACCCTAATACCACGTTTTACCAAGTTGGCCGCCAGTGCCTTGGTGAAGGCATGAATACCACCCTTGGTCATCGAGTAATCCAGCAGCCTGTCATTGCCGAACAAGCCGGTTTCCGAGCCGGTATTGATAATCGAGTCGCCACTGCCGAGGTGAGGCGAGGCGGCCTTTGCCATATGAAAGTAGCCATACAGGTTGGTGCGCAAGGTCAGATCGAAATGGTCGTCGGAAATCTCTTCGATCGACGCCGCGTGCTCCTGAAATGCGGCATTGTTGACCAGCACGGACAACTTGCCGAATTGCTCCACGGTTTGCTCGACCGCCTCGCGGCAAAACGTCGGTTCGGTCACGTCACCACGAATGAGCAAGCAGCGCCGCCCTTCGGCCTCGACATAATCCTTAGTTTCCTCGGCATCGCTGTCCTCACTCAGATAAACGATAGCGACGTCGGCACCCTCACGGGCAAACAACACGGCCACGGCTCGGCCGATACCCGAGTCGCCGCCAGTGATCAACGCTGTCATGCCCTTCAGCTTGCCACTGCCCGCGTACGTCGGGGCAATGAATTGTGGCCGGGGATCAAGCTCGCTTTCCAGCCCCGGCTTGGCCAGATGTTGTGGCGGCAGAGCATTCTCTGACTCCACCGTACGGCGCCCCCGGGTTTGCCCGGAGGGCTTCTTTTTTTCGTCGCTGCGATCACGGCGCTTCTGAACCTCACGCTGTCGGCGCACCGTCGCGGCGGTGGAAGTTTTGTGGCTTTTCTTTGTCGTCGCCATGTCGAGCTCCGGTCGGGGAGCTCGACGCTACCGAAGAAAATGTGGCTGAGTGGTGAAATTTCCCCGGGGTGCTGCCTGCTGCTAAGGGCTATTGCTCACCCCGTGCGGTACATGGCCGGTGGCCACATGCTTGCGCGCCGATTCCACGTTGGCCGGAGAGTCGTCGAAGAAGATGTCGGCACCAAATGCATCGAGAAAGGGCCCCTTGTCACGGCCGCCGAGGAACAGGGCCTCGTCGATACGTACACCCCACTTGCGCAAGGTGAGGATCACCCGTTTGTGGGCGGGCGCGGAACGTGCCGTGACCAGCGCCGTGCGGATTGGCGAATCCTCGGCCGGAAAGGCGGTCTGCAGCCGGTGCAGCGCGGTGAGGAACCCCCGAAACGGGCCGACCGACAACGGCTCGGCAGCGTGTTCGGTCTCGCTGCGATGGAAGGCTTCCAGACCTTCTTCGCGTGACACTCGCTCACCCTCATCGCCGAACAGCACCGCATCGCCGTCGAAGGCGATGCGCAACTGCTCACTGGCCCGGGGCGGGGCGGTACTTGGCAAGATCGTCGCCGCCGCCACTCCGGCCGCCAGGGCGCGGCCCACGTCCTCGGCATTGGCCGAGAGAAACAGATCGGCGCGGAACGGTGCAATGTAGTCCGAGGTAGGAGCGCCACTAGTAAACGCCGCGCGGCTGATCTTCAGGCCATAGTGCTGGATCGCGTTGAAGATGCGCAGGCCGGTATCGCCCGAGTTGCGTGACAACAGGATCACCTCGACCGGCGGCACGTCACCGGCCAGTGCATTGAGGCCAAGCAGCTTCTGCACCAGCGGGAAAGCCACCCCTGGCTTGAGGATCTCGTCCTCGTGATCGATCTGGAAACTGCGGTAGGCGTCGAGCCCGTCCCGCTCGAACAAGGCGTGACTATCGCCCAGATCGAACAATGCACGCGAGGAAATCGCCACCACCAGCCGATTGTCGCTGGCGGCGTTAGGATCGTGCGCGTCTTCGGCGACGGGATCGGTCATGCGAACGGGAGTCGGCTGGAATATAGTGGTGAATCTAGCAAAGCTGGCCCCGTTGTGCCTGTCGACGATCAAGCGACACTGGCCACAGGCTCCCTTCCACCTGCCCGGGCCGCCAGCCACGGGGCGTAGTCATTTCCGCAATCGCTCAAGGCCTCTCGCTCGCCGCCGATCATTCCGCGGCAAACTGTTCATCCAGGATGCGCTGCTCCAGGTTGTGCTCAGGGTCGAACAGCAGGTATACGCCATGCGCACCGGACTGATGGATTGCCACGGTGCGGACATCCCGCACTTCATGAAAATCGGCGGTGGCGCTGACCGGTCGCTTGTCCGGATCGAGTACCCGCAAGGTAACTTCGGTGCGGTGGGGGAGGATGGCCCCGCGCCAACGGCGCGGTCGAAAGGGACTGATCGGCGTCAACGCCAGCACGTTCGCATCCAGCGGCAGGATCGGGCCGTGCGCGGACAGGTTGTAGGCGGTCGATCCGGCGGGAGTAGCCACCATCAGCCCATCGCAAACCAGACGCGCCAGCTTGACCGTATCGTTGAGCTGAACTTCGAGATGGGCCGCCTGATTGCTCTGGCGCAGCAATGAGACCTCGTTGAACGCCAGTGCCACATGCCGCGCGCCGCGGACGTCGGTGACCTCCATCTGGAGCGGAAACAAGGACGCTGTATGGGCCCGGGCGATGCGTTCCGGCAGCGTATCCAGCTGGTACTTGTTCATCAGGAACCCGACCTGGCCCAGCTTCATGCCATATACCGGAACCTCCAGCTCCCGGTGCGCATGCAAGGTACGCAACATGAAGCCGTCACCACCCAGCGCCACGATCAACTCGGCCCGTTCGGGTGGCACATCCCCATACCGATCCACCAGCTTGCGTCGTGCCTCCTGGGCAATGCTAGTATTGCTGGCAACGAAGGCAAAACGCATGCATGAGAACCCGACGGCAAGGTGAGATCAGGGTAACAGCAGCAGGCCACAAAACCATGTTCGATCTAGCGCCTCTGTGGGCCGCGTTGATCCCCGCTCAGCTCACGGGTACCTGCGCCAACTGAGCCAAGCGACGCACCGCTACGGAGGCAATCGGATAGTCTGCATTCTGGGTAAGTATTTCGGCCAGGGTGCAGCGGGTGTACTTGAGCGTGGCGTCATCGCGCTGAAGCCAGACCTGAACGGGTGAAAGCTCCTTGCTGGCCCCCGTCATCGCCAGCACCTGAAGCGCCAGGGCACGATGCTGGTGATTCAGTTCGTCCAGCAGCGAACCACGCGCCTGAGCATGCCACTGCCCCTCTACGGGCAACGCCTCGATTTGATCGCGCAACCATTCGAGATCCAGCGCCTCGCCCAGCTCATAGAACACGCTGGCGACCTTTTCGATCGGCTGGCTGCTTTGCTGGGCCACCTCGACCATGTCCAGGGCTGCACGCAGCTCCGACAGCCGGGCCAGGCGCACCGCAAGCTCGGCAGGCAACCCCAGCCCTTCCCATTTCTCCTGGCTGGACTCGAAATCACCTCTACCGGTCGGCGTGAGCGCGTCGGGCAGTGCTTGTCGCAGTTCACTGACGTGGTCATGGTAGCGCTGGACATTGGCAGCGATGTCCAGCGTGCCGCCGGGACGATTGAGAAGCCAGCGTGTCATGTGCCGCAGCAACACCCATATCTGCATGACGGCATCGATCTGGGTATTTTCGGCTACCTGACTGTCCAGGGCCTCGATCTGCGCCCACAGCTCACGTGCGTCGAGAATCTCGCGCGCCGCGGTATACGCCTTGGCAATCGCTGCCGGGGTTTGCCCGGTATCCTCATGCATGCGCAACATGAAGGTCGCGCCCATGCGGTTGATGGTGGAGTTGGTCACCGCCGTGGCGATGATTTCGCGCTTCAGCCGGTGCCGCTGCATGTGCTCGCTGTAGCGCTGGTGCAGCGGCTTGGGAAAGTAGCGCATCAGCTCCTTGGACAGGTACGGATCCTCCGGCACATCCGAATCGAGCAATTGCTGGAACAGCTTGATCTTGTCGTACGACAACAGCACCGACAATTCCGGCCGCGTCAGGCCCGTCCCTTTGCTCTTGCGCTCATCCAGCTCGGCATCGGATGGCAGGTTCTCCACCTGGCGGTCGAGCAATCCTTCAGCTTCCAGCGTACGGATGAAGTGCGCCATCGAACCCAGACGCTTGATCGACTGGTGTTCCATCAAGGTGATCGCCTGGTTCTGACGGTAGTTGTCCCACAGCACCAGCTGCCCTACCTCATCGGTCATCTCCGCCAACTGCCGGTTGCGGGCATCGGCATCGAGTTCGCCACGTTGCACGGCATCATTGAGCAGGATCTTGATGTTCACCTCGTGATCGGAGGTATCCACGCCGGCTGAGTTGTCGATGAAGTCGGTATTCAACAGCACCCCATGCTGGGCAGCTTCGATACGTCCTTTCTGGGTCATTCCCAGATTGCCCCCCTCACCGACCACCTTGCAGCGCAACTCCGCGCCATTGACGCGCAAGGCGTTGTTGGCGCGGTCGCCGACATCGGCGTGGGTTTCGCTAGAGGCCTTGACGTAGGTACCGATACCGCCATTCCACAACAGATCCACCGGCGCCTTGAGAATCGCACTGAGCAACTCGCTCGGCGGCAACTGAGTTACCTCGACCTTCAGCCCGAGTATCGCGCGTACTTCGGCCGACACCGGAATCGACTTCGCACTGCGCGGGTAAACACCGCCGCCTGGCGAGATCAGCGAGGAGTCGTAGTCCTCCCAGCTTGAGCGCGGCAATCTAAACATCCGCTCGCGCTCGACATAGGAGCGCTCTGCATCCGGGTTCGGGTCGAGAAACACATGGCGGTGATCGAAAGCCGCCAGCAAGCGGATGTGACGCGACAGCAGCATACCGTTGCCGAAAACATCACCGGACATGTCGCCCACGCCAACGCAGGTGAAATCCTGGGACTGACTGTCGCGACCCAGTGCGCGAAAATGGCGTTTGACCGACTCCCAGGCCCCCTTGGCGGTAATCCCCATGCCCTTGTGGTCATAGCCGTTGGAGCCCCCGGATGCAAACGCGTCGCCCAGCCAGTAGCCGTGCTCGATGGCAATGCCGTTGGCGATGTCAGAGAACGTGGCCGTGCCCTTGTCGGCTGCCACCACCAGGTAGGGATCGTCCAGGTCATGACGCACCACATCATGCGGCGGTACCACCTGCCCATCGACCAGGTTGTCGGTGATATCCAGCAAGCCGGCAATGAACATTTTGTAACAGGCGATGCCCTCTGCCAGCTGGGCGTCGCGATCGCCACCGACGGGCGGGCGCTTGACAAAGAACCCCCCCTTGGAACCGACCGGCACGATCACTGTGTTCTTCACCATCTGCGCCTTGACCAGGCCCAGCACCTCGGTGCGAAAATCTTCCCGGCGGTCCGACCAGCGCAGGCCACCGCGGGCTACCGCGCCGAACCGAAGGTGGATGCCCTCGACCCGAGGAGCACTGACGAAAATTTCGCGAAACGGCACCGGCTTGGGCAGCTCCGGTACACCGTGCGAGTCGAATTTGAAGCTGATGTAGCCGCGATACTCGCCACCCCACTGTTGGAAGAAACTGGTACGCAAGGTGGCGCGGATAACCGCCTTGAAACTGCGCAAGATCCGATCCTCGTCGAGGCTGGACACATTTTCCAGCAACAGGCTGATGGCCTCCTCGACCGCGCTGATCTGCTCGCCGCGCGGCCGTGACAGCGCGGCACCGAGGCCCTCGATCAACGCCGGCTGGGCACGCTGCACCGACGCCGGAATCAGCGCCTGCATCTCGGCAACAAGGGTGGCCCCGGCTGCCTTGAGCTCGTCGGCGGAAAGGCTCTCGCGACGCGGATCGAAACGAGCCAGAAACAACTCCACCAGCAACCCCGCGATCGCCGGGTAGCGATTCAAGGCATCTTCCATGTAACTCTGTGAAAACGCCACGCCGGCTTGCAACAGATATTTGCAGTAGCCACGGAGCATCGCGATCTGCCGCCAACCAAGCTTGGCGCCAAGTACCAGTCGGTTGAATCCGTCGTTCTCGGCGTTGCCGCGCCAGATCTGCTCGAAAGCGTCCTCGAACAGCGAGCCCACCTGCTCCACGCTAAAGGTCAGCTCGCCCACCGGCTGCACTTCGAAGTCCTGGATGAACAACGGCGTGCCGTTGCTGCGGGCGTCATACACGTGCTCGGTCAGCACGCGCAGCCCCAGGTTCTCCAGTTGCGGCAACACCTCGGACAAGGCGATGTCGCGACCACTGCGATAGATCTTGAAACGCAGCTGATCGGGCTGCTGTGGTGGATGATAAAACGACATCCGCACGGCATCGTCACCCTGCAGCAGGGACAACTGGTAGACATCTTCGGCCGCCACTTCCGGCGATACCTCGTCGACGTAACCGGCAGGTAGCAACTTGCCATAGCGATTCGCCAGTACGACACCCTCATGGTCTCCGCGCAAACGCACCAACGCATCGCGAACCATGTCGTGCCAGTTGCGCACGATGGCTTCCACGCCCTGCTCCAGCAGGGCGACGTCGTACTTGGCCCGGTCGCCGATCTTGGGCCTGATCACCACGTGCAGGCGGGCTAGCGCCGCCTCACCCATCATCACCGCGGAATCAACCTGCTCACCGTGCAACGCATCGCTCAGCAGTTGCTCGATGCGCTCGCGTACTGTGGTATTGAAGCGCTCGCGCGGCACGAAAACGGTGCAGGTGTAGAAACGGTCGTAGCGATCACGCCGCATGAACAGGCGGGTGCGGGAACGCTGGCGAAGATCGAGAATGCCCATACTGGTATCGAACAGCTCATCCTCGCTGCTCTGGAACAGTTCATCACGCGGCAGGGTCTCAAGAACATGGCGCAATGATTTGCCGGAATGGGAATCGCGCTTGAGTCCCGACCGGGACATCACCGATTCGACTTTCTTTCTCACCAGCGGCACGTCCTGAGGGCGCGCCATGTAGGCGTTTGACGAAAACATCCCGAGGAAGCGCTGCTCCGCAACCGGCTTGCCGGTCTCATCGAACCGCAACACGCCGATGTAGTCCATATGGCCAGGCCTATGCACATGCGAACGCGCGTTGGTCTTGGTGAGGATGATCGGATCGCCGGAGCGTGACATCCCGCTGGCGCCCAGTGAGCGCAACGAGCGTGGCGCAAGCGAGCGTTCTGTCTTGTGGAGTATGCCCAGCCCCGAAGATTCCCGCGCACACAAGACCTGCTCGCCGTCGGCGCCAGCGACTTCGTACTCGCGGTAACCGAGGAAGGTGAAATTGTCGGCTGCCACCCAGCGCATGAAATCGCCGGCTTCCTGCATCAGCGCAGCATCAGCGAAGGATCTCCGTTTTGGCAGTTCCTCGGCGATCACCAGCGCACGCTCGCGCATCGCCGACCAGTCCTTGACCGCCGCACGGACATCGTCGAGGGCCGCCTGTACCCTGTCCTTGAGCTGCAGCAATTCCTTGTCGTCGGCAACACGATCAATTTCAAAATGCATCACCGACTCGGCAATACCTTCGACGTCAGAGCCGTCGATGCGCCGCAGCTTGCCAGAGCCATCGCGGGTGACCTTCAGCACCGGATGGATCACGGCGTGAATCTGCAGATTCGCTGCCACCATCATGCTCACCGTATCCACCAGGAACGGCATATCGTCAGTGACGACCTGCAACAAACTGCGCCCGGCCGGCACCTCGTCGGGGCTCACTATCCGTACGCTGGTTTGCCCAGCATCACGGCGTTGCATGAACTCCAGCAGGCTGGCGATCAAGCCCGCCCATTGTCCCGCCGTATGCAAATCGACATCACTGGACGCAACCCGCTCGAAAAAGACCTGGCAGAAAGTTTTTGCCTGTTCCAGTTGGGGGGGCGACATTCCGCTTTCTTTCAGCGCTTCGAACACATCGGATTGCAGGGAGAGAGCATGGGCTGCGCGGATTGCATTCATGGCATCTATGGGTCTTTGGCAAGCGAAAGCTGGGAGAGGGTAAAAGCCCGGGAAGGATACGCTTGGCATCAGGGCGAATCCACCGCAGTCAATTCAACGCGGCGGACGACTCAGCGAGCATCCGCACCTTGGCGAACTGTCCGTCCCGTCCGCTCCACGGCGGGCGTGGATGCAGCCACCGCAGATTCACCCATTGGGCTGACCAGTCGACGGACAAATCCCGATTAGCGATGACCCGAACGACACCGGCATAGCCGCCCTGGATGGCGATGACCACGGACCTGACTCCGCTCACGGGGTATCCGGCGCCGCGCGGAATAGCTGGATTTACCCCCGAGCTAAATTGTAAACTCCTCAGTTTAGTCTCCTCAAAAAGCAATCCATGATGGGTGAAAGGGCTTTTGGCGCACAGCGGCAAGACAGGCATCCCGGCTGTCCAGCCAACCTATGACACACGACAGGCCTGGCATGCTGCTGTATTCAGCCGTATGCCAGGTTTTCCACACTAGTTGACCCGATCGGGCAGACGCCCGATCGAGCACTTATCTGAACCCATACGTTCCGGAGCACTCATGAAGTCCTCGTTCCATAGCACACTCCTGCTGTGCCTCAGCATGCTCGCGCTGACCGCCTGCGGCGGCAAGGACAAAGACCAGGGACCTCCCCAAAGGCCTCCGCCCGTTGTAGGGGTGCTTCGGGCACAGCCACAGAACTCGCCACTGACCAAGGCGCTGGTTGGCCGGCTTTCGGCGTATCGGAGTGCTGACGTGCGTGCCCGTGTTCCCGGCGTGCTACTGAGCCGTGACTATGAAGAAGGTACCGATGTCCGCAAGGGCCAGCTGCTGTTCCAGATCGATCCCGCACCGCTGAAGGCCGCCCTGGATGCGACCCTGGCGTCACTGGCACAGGCCCAGGCGACCCTGACCAACAACAAGATTGCAGCACGACGGGCGCGGCAACTGGCGCCGAAGGGCTATATCTCCAAGTCCGACCTGGACTCCGCCGAAGCGGCCGAGCGCACCGCTGCAGCTGCCGTGCAAGCCGCACGTGCCAAGGTGCAGTCAGCGCGCATCAACCTGGGGTATGCCTCGGTTCGCTCACCTATCAGCGGGCGCGCCGGCCAGCAGCAAGTAACCGAAGGTGCGCTGGTCGGCAACGGCAGCGCAACCCTGCTCACCACGGTCGACCAGATCAACCCGCTGTACGTGAATTTCACCATCAGCGCCGCATCGATGGAGCAGATGCAACAGGCGCAAAGCCGTGGCGGCGTAACGCTGGCGCAAGCCAACCAAGCCAGCGTGCAGATCACCTTGCCCGATGGCAGCGCGTATGCAGAAAACGGCCTGGTCGATTTTTCCAGCAGCACGGTCGATCCGGCCACCGGCTCGGTCAATCTTCGCGCAAAGATCGCCAATCCGAAATATCGCTTGCTGCCCGGCATGTACGTCAATGTAAAAGCCAGTCTCGGCGAACAGCACAAGGTCTTTCTGATTCCGCAGCAGGCACTGCTTCGTGATACCGGCGGCGCGTACGTGCTGGTAGTCGGCCACGACGGCAAGGTGGCCCGCAAGAATGTCGATGCGAGCGACATGCGCGCTGACCGTTGGGTGATTACCGCCGGCCTGCAACCCGGCGATCAAGTGGTGATCTCGGGCGTACAAAAGGTCAAGCCCGGCGCTACCGCCAGGACAGTCCCCTGGCGGCCCGACACGCCCGCTGCGGCGCCATCCACCCCGGCTCCGCACGCCGCGCCGCGCGCCAAGTAACGGAGTCCGACCATGCCGAGTTTTTTCATCGACCGCCCGATCTTTGCCTGGGTGGTAGCGATCATGATTTCGCTGGGGGGCGTGCTGGCCATCCTCAACCTGGGCGTCGAGTCGTATCCCTCGATTGCCCCGCCGCAGGTGACGGTGAGCGCCAACTATCCCGGTGCCAGTGCTGAAACCACCGAAAAATCCGTTACCCAGGTGATCGAGCAGCAGCTGACCGGCATCGATCACCTGCTGTACTTCAGCTCATCCTCCAGCGCCAGCGGCAGCGCCAATATCACCTTGACCTTCGAAAGCGGCACCGATCCGGACATCGCCCAGGTACAGGTGCAAAACAAGGTTGCCCTGGCCACGCCGCGGCTGCCCTCGGAAGTGGTACAGCAAGGTGTCGTGGTAGCCAAGTCGAACCCAGACTTCCTGATGGTCGTGGCCTTGCGTTCGAAGAATCCGGCAATCAGTCGTGATCACCTTGCCGATATTGTCGCCTCGCAGGTGCTAGATCAGATCGCCAGGCTCCCCGGCGTCGGCAACACCCGGATGTTCGGCTCCGAATATGCGATGCGGATCTGGCTGAATCCGGACAAGTTGCAAGGCTACGGACTGTCGTCCACTCAGGTGCTCAATGCGATTCGTGCGCAGAACGTGCAGTTCGCTGCCGGCTCGATCGGTGCCGACCCCGCTCCGGCGGGCCAAGGTTTCACGGCCAGCGTGACCGCCGAAGGACGCTTCTCCACGCCCAAGCAATTCAGAAGCATCATCCTGCGGGCCAATCACGACGGCAGTACGGTCACTCTTGGCGATGTCGCCCGGATTGCCTTCGGCCCGGCCAGCTACGGCTTCAACACACGATACAACGGTACGCCGGTGGCCGCGTTTGCGGTGCAGCTGTTACCCGGTGCCAATGCCCTGAACGTGGCGACTGCCGTGCGCAGCAAGATGGATGAACTGTCATCGAGTTTCCCAGAGGGCGTCAGCTGGTTCAGCCCCTATGACACCACCAGTTTCGTCAAGATTTCGATCGATGAGGTGGTGCAGACCCTGATCGAAGCGATCATCCTGGTGTTTCTGGTGATGCTGCTGTTTCTGCAGAATATCCGCGCCACCATCATTCCGACCCTGGTGATCCCGGTGGCCTTGCTGGGCACCTTCATGGGCATGCTGGTATTTGGCTTCAGCATCAACCAGCTGACCTTGTTCGGCATGGTGCTGGCGATCGGCATCGTAGTTGATGACGCGATCGTGGTGATCGAGAACGTCGAACGCATCATGACCGAGGAAAACCTGTCGCCGCGCGACGCTACCCACAAGGCCATGGGTCAGATCACCGGCGCGGTGGTGGCGATTACGGTGGTGCTGGCCGCGGTGTTTGTGCCGTCGGCTCTGCAGCCTGGCGCTACCGGCATCATCTACAAGCAGTTTGCACTGACCATCGCCGCCTCGATGGGTTTTTCGGCCTTCCTGGCGCTATCGTTTACGCCGGCCTTGTGCGCAAGCTTCCTGAAACCGGTCCACGAGCAGCCGAAGAACTTCCTGTTCCGTGGCTTCAACAAGGCGTTCGACCGAATTACCCACACGTATACCGGCCATGTGGGCAGGGCCATCAAGCACGCGCCACGATGGATGGTCGTGTTCGTGCTGGTTACCGTGTTGGGCGGCTTCCTATATACCCGGCTGCCGGGCAGTTTCCTGCCTGAGGAAGATCAGGGATATGCGCTGGCGGTAGTGCAGCTTCCACCGGGCGCCACCATCGAGCGCACCGAGAAGGTGATGGATCAGCTGCGTACGATCATCCGCAAGAATCCTGCCGTCGAGGGGATGATGCAGATCAGCGGTTTCAGCTTCGTCGGCTCGGGCGAAAACGTCGGCATGGTATTCATCCGGCTCAAGCCCTGGTCGAAACGCAGCATTACCGCCGAACAGTTCATCCAGCGCACCAACGGCGCGGTGCAACAAGTCCGCGATGCCCAGGTTTTTGTAGTCAATCTGCCGACCGTACGGGGCCTCGGACGATTCGGCGGATTTGACATGTATCTGCAGGATCGCGGCGGTGCCGGTCGCGTGGCGCTGACCCGTGCCCGCAACGAGCTGTTGGCCAAGGCCGCCCAAAACCACACCCTGACGGGCGTGAGACCCAACGAGCTGGAGGCCTCGCCCCAGCTCAAACTCGACGTTGACCGCGTGCAGGCGCAATCCATGGGGCTGTCGGTAGGCGACATCTACAATGCCGTGCAGCTGATGCTGGCCCCCGTGTATGTCAACGATTTCACCTACGGCGGCCGCGTCAAGCGGGTGATCATGCAAGCCGATGCCGCTTATCGCAAAGGCCCGGATGCACTGCAGCACATCTACACTCCCAGCAGCACCCAGACCAACAGCAACGGCACGCCGGCGATGATTCCGGTGGCCAGCGTGGTCAAGGAGAAATGGACCAATGCCTCACCTTCACTGACGCGCTACAACGGCTACCCTGCGGTGGAGATCGTCGGTTCACCTGCACCGGGCTATGCATCCGGGCAAGCAATGCAGGCGATGGAGCAAATCGTCAACAAGGATCTCCCCAAGAGCTTCGGATACGACTGGACCGGCCAGTCCTATCAGGAGCTTCTCTCGGGCAATGCCGCCACCTTGCTGATGGTGTTGTCGATCCTGATCGTGTTTCTGGCCCTTGCTGCCCTCTACGAGAGCTGGTCGATTCCGATTGCCGTCCTGCTGGTGGTTCCATTGGGCCTGCTCGGTGCGGTGGTCTTCACCCTGTTACGCGGCCTCTCCGATGACATCTACTTCAAGATCGGCCTGATCACGGTGATCGGCCTGGCCGCGAAGAACGCGATCCTGATCGTGGAGTTCGCCGTCGAACAGCAAAAGCATGGCAAGACCTTGCGTGAAAGCGTGGTCGAAGCTGCACGCTTGCGCTTGCGGCCCATCTTGATGACTTCGTTCGCCTTCATCCTGGGCGTCTTCCCGCTGTTCATCTCCACCGGCGCTGGCGCCAATGCGCGCCATGCGATCGGTACCGGCGTGATCGGTGGCATGACCTTCGCCACCCTCTTCGGCGTGCTGCTGATTCCGGTGTTCTACGTGGTGATAAGGCGCTTGCTCGGTGACAAGATGGATGGCGATACGCCAGCGGCACCGAGCCCCCAAAATGGCATGCAGTCGTTCGATTCGGATCCGCGTCGAGGGCAATAGGGTGAGGAGTGAGTGTAGAGGAGTGAGGAGTGAGAGAGATCAACGTTCGGAGTGACGCTCTACACCACTTTCAACCTTCTCAAAGCAAAAAGCCCCAGCATCACGCTGGGGCTTTTTTATGGTTCATCGCGCCTTACCGGGAAAGGCAGCCTTGATTTTGAGGAAGAAGTAGGCGGAGTCGCGATAGCCATAGGCCATACGCTTGATGACCTTGATGCGATTGTTCATGCCTTCCAAGACGCTGGTGTTGAGTCGGTA
>JASBTI010000012.1 GCA_030148505.1 Rhodanobacter sp. | reverse complement strand
TACCGACTCAACACCAGCGTCTTGGAAGGCATGAACAATCGCATCAAGGTCATCAAGCGTATGGCCTATGGCTATCGCGACTCCGCCTACTTCTTCCTCAAAATCAAGGCTGCCTTTCCCGGTAAGGCGCGATGAACCATATCTTTCTGGGGCCACGCTATCTGGTCACGGTGCGCCACGGCGCCTCGCTGTCCTACGCACCGGCCCGACGTAACTGCGAGCACACACCTGAGCTGCTGGCGCTAGGCCCCAGCTATGGCCTGTATGGCGTGCTCGACTTCATTGTCGACAACATGTCGCCGATCATCCGCGACTTCCGCGAAGAGCTGCAGCAGCTGGAAAAGGATATCTTCGCCGAAACCTTCAACCGCGATACCGTGCGCCGCCTGTACGACATGCAGCATGAGCTGATGCGATTGCGGCTTGCCGTGGCACCGCTGCAAGACCTCAGCAGCCAGTTGGTACGGCTGCACGCGAACTTGATTCCCGACGAGCTGCGGGCTTATTTCCGTGATGTCTACGATCACGTATTCCGGGTCAACGAATCGATCAGCGCAATGCGCGAGATGCTCGCCGCGGCGATCAGCGTCAACCTATCGCTGGTCAGCTTCGGCCAGAACGAAGTAATGAAAAAGCTCGCCGGCTGGGCCGCCATGCTGGCCGCCCCCACCTTGCTCACCAGCTGGTACGGCATGAATTTCACCCACATGCCCGAGCTCAGCCAGCCCTGGGCCTACCCCGCCATGATCACCTTGATGGTGGCCGTAGTCGGCGGAATCTACTTCTTGCTGAAACGCTCGAAGTGGCTCTGAACGAAGCCCTGTAGGAGCGCACCCTGTGCGCGATAGCTCTGCTGTAGCGCGACGGCCTTTCGCAATGTGGCAAGAGCTATCGCGCACAGGGTGCGCTCCTACCAAACCATCTGCCTCAACGCATCGTGGACAGGGTGCGCTCCTACGCGATGCGGCGGCGCTTTCTGCTGGCACGATGATCTTCGATCAGCCATATGTGGTGGATGACCAACACCGCAGGCCATAGGGCACTCCGCAAGGGTCGCGTCTCACTGCCAGGGCAGATCTATCTGTTGACGACCGTCACCGCAGACCGCGTCCCGTACTTTCTGCAGCTGGAGTTTGCCCGCACAGCCTGTCGGCTGATGAGGGAATCCCGGACATGGGGAGATGCGAACGCATTGTGCTGGGTATTGATGCCGGATCACTGCACGGACTGATCGAACTCGGTGAACGCGATGACCTGCCAACTATCATGAATCGCTTCAAATCCCTTCTCAGCAAGCGGGTCGGACACAGCATGAAGAAACCTTGCATCTGGGCACGCGGCTTCCATGACCACGCACTGCGCCATGACGAAGATCTCTACGCTGCAGCGCGCTACATCATGGCCAATCCCGTACGTGCAGGCCTCGTTGAACACGTGAACGACTATCCCTATTGGAACGCCGCGTGGCTGTAGGAGCGCACCCTGTGCGCGATAGCTCTTCGCCACATCACGAAAGGCTATCGCGCACAGGGTGCGCTCCTACGCAAAACCGTTACTGTCCCGAACGTCGGCTCAGTTTGAACCTGCTTTTGGCGCTTCCTTGGCCGTCCATTTTTTCAGCCATGCATTCACTGTGTCGTGCCATTGCACGCTGTTGTGGGGCTTCAGCACGAAGTGATTTTCGTCGGGAAAGGTCAGGAACTCGCTGGGAATGCCACGACGCTGCAGCGCAGTGAAGGCACCCAGACCCTGGGTAATCGGAATGCGGTAATCGTCGCCGCTATGCACCACCAGCATCGGGACGCGCCAGTCCTTTACGTGGTTGACCGGGTTGAAGCGCTCGTAATTCGCCGGCTGCGCCCACGGCGTACCGCCGTTTTCCTTTTCCTCGAACCACAGCTCGTCGGTGTCGTAGTACATCGCACGGGTGTCGAACACGCCGTCATGGTCGACGAAGCATTTCCACGGGCTATTCCACACCCCGGCCATCCAGTACACCATGTAACCACCGTAGCTGGCGCCCAATGCACACGCGCGGCGGCCATCGAGGAAGCTGTATTGGGACAGCGCAGCCTTCCAGCCCCGTTTCAGGTCCTCCAGCGGCTTGCCACCCCAATCGCCGGAAATCGAATCCGTGAACGCCTGGCCATAGCCGGTGGAGCCGTGGAAGTTCACCGTCACCACGGCAAAGCCCTGACCGGCGTAGGTCTGCGGATTCCAGCGATAGCTCCAGCCGTTGCTCATCGCGCCCTGCGGGCCGCCGTGGACGATAAAGGCGACCGGATACGTCTTGCCCGGCTGGTAGTTGGCCGGCTTGACCACATAGCCCTGCACGCTCTGGTCGTGCCAGCCGGGAAAGCGGAAAAATGTCACATCTCCCATCTGCGCATTCTTCAGATCGGCCGCATTGAAATGGGTAACTTGCGTCAGCCTGTCGTGGTTGGCCTTGCCTAGGTACAGATCGGCAGGATGCTTCAGGTCGTCACGGGCCAGCAGCAGCGTGCTGGCAGCCCACGCGTAGCCGGTCACCGTGCCGGCGCCGGACAGCTTTTTCACATCCCCTGTGGCGACATCGATCGCAAACAACGGATGCTGACCTTCGTCATCGGCGGTCGCATACAAGGTCTTACCGTCAGCAGAGATCGACAAGTTGCCGGCCGAACGGTCCCAGCGTGGGTCCACCTCACGGGTGGCGCCGGTCGCCAGGTCCCGGGCCATGATCGCAAACCGGTCGGACTCGAAACCCGGGGTCTTCATAGCCAGGTAGTACAGCGTTTTGCCGTCCGGCGACGGCACCGGGTAGGCATCCCATGCCTTATTGGCGGCAGTGAGGTTTTTCGGCAGCGCGGAACCGTCCACCGGCACCTCGTACACATCGAAATTGGTCGACCACGGCTCGGTCCGGCCGGCGATGCGCACATCGAAGTAGACACTCTGGCCATCCGGCGAAAACGCAAATTCGCTGGCGTCGCCAAACGGCTTGCTCGGCACATCGCCATCGATGCCGCGGCTCAACAGGGTCGGCTCCACAGGCAACTGGCCATGCGGGTCGAACCGCGCGACAAACAGCTGGTTTCGCCGCCCGTTGGCCCAGGTATCCCAGTGCCGCACAAACAGCTTGTGGTACAGCGTGCCGCTGGCCTTGTCCTGCTTGCGCGCCTCGACGCGTTGCTCGGTACAGGCCAGCGTGGCGCAATTGGTAAACACCTGATAAGACAACAGCACGCGCTTGCCGTGCGGCGAAAGCTTATAGTCGTTGATGTCCAGCACACCATGACTCACCTGTATCGGGGCCGCATGCCGACCCAGGTTAAGGCTGCCACGGCCAGTCAGGTCCACCTGCCATAACTGCGTGACGCCCTTCGCTGCCGCCAGGAAATACAGGCTCCTACCATCCTGCGACCAACGCGCAGCACTGCCCTTGTCCACCACCTTCACCGGCTTGGCAGCCTTGCCCTTCAAGTCCAGCACATAGATCGCGGTGACACCCTTGTTGGCCGCATAGTCGGTACTGCGCACACTGAAGGCGGCATAGCGCCCGTCAGGCGACAACTGGGGATCGCTGACCCGGTCCATCATCACCAGATCGCGCACGTTGAACGGGTGCGGGGCGGGGTTTGGTACAAAATCCGTATTTACGGCATGAAGTGCCATGGCTGGCGACGCGACCAACAACATTGACAACAATGCGGAATGACTGTTTCTCATGGTTGCTCCCCCGAGCAGACGTGATGCAAGACGGTAAGCGCCGCGCGCTCAAGGCACAAGCTGTTGAGGACACCAAGGGAAACCTGGGCCACACCCCTTGTCCAACATTGTATAGCGCCGCGCAACCCTGATACATGTGACGACACTCACCGCAGGTATTAGGATCTGGTACAAAGCCTGTGTCCAGGATACGCCACCGCAAGGGGAATCCATCATGCTTTGCCAACGCCTTAACGCTGGTTTCACCTTGATCGAGCTGATGATCGTCGTGGCGATCATTGCCATTCTTGCAGCTTTGGCCATCCCGGCCTACCAGGACTATCTGATCCGGGCGCAGGTATCTGAGGGCATGGTGTTATCCAGTGGTGCCAAGGCGGCGGTCTGGGACTTTGTCTCCAACAAGGGGCGATTTCCACCCAACAACCAGAGCGCAGGCCTAGCCAAAGACACCTCGATCACCGGGAGTTATGTATCCAGCGTCGACGTGTCCAACGGAGTAATCAAGGTGCTCTACAACGGGCCGAAAGCCAACAGTGTGATCAGGCCCAGCAATCAGTACCTGCTGCTGTCGCCAATCAGCCACTCCGGCAGCATCGACTGGACCTGCACACCAAGCACCGTGGGAAGGATATACCTGCCCACCAGCTGCCGTTTATAGCGCACCTGATTTCATTTCGCCTGATCGGATGCCCCATATGCAATAAACTGACGCAAATCGTCACTATCTGCCCCACCACGACCATACAAAAGCTTCTCGCAAGTCCTTTGGCAGGGGCCATATACCCCCGGGCAAGACTGTTGCCGGCTTTCGTGACGACAGGCACAATCTCGAAGTCTGCATCATGCGGAAATACAGCGGCGACAGCTATGGCACACAATCTGCATTAACTGTCGCGAGCTTCCTGGTCGTTCCTGACCATGCGAGTAGGGGTACCGGTCCACCTAGGGGATTCGGGACTGGGGCTCAGGGGGCATCACACACGGTTAGCTAACCAAATACAGAGGAACCACCATGAAGAACACGCAGAAAGGCTTTACCCTGATCGAACTGATGATCGTCGTGGCGATCATCGCGATCCTCGCGGCGATCGCGATTCCGGCGTATCAGGATTACCTGATCCGGACCCAGGTTTCCGAAGGGGCGGTGTTGACCGACGGCGCCAAGACTGCGGACAGCGAATTTTATTCAAACACGGGACGCTTCCCGAAGAGCAATGCTTCGGCTGGATTGGCTTCCGCTACTTCGATTGCAGGCAAGTACGTAAAAAGTGTTCAGCTGGATACTGGCGGCACTGGCCTGATTACCGCAACATTTGGGGCCGGCGCGAACACCAAGATTCAAAATCAGACCTTTGTCTTGTCGGCTATCACCAACGCAGGTTCAATTGCGTGGTCCTGCACATCGTCGACCGTGGCACAAAAATACCTGCCAACCTCTTGCCGCAAGTAGTATTTGATTAGGGTATTTGCCAGAAGGGCCGCCTCGTGCGGCCCTTCTTCATTTCTGGATGTCTCGAATGCGTAATCGCCTTGCTCCGCTGCCACTTCTGGGGCTATCGATGCTCTTACTTGCAGCATGGAGCGTATACGCGCCGGGTCTGCATGGAGGTTTCCTGTTCGACGACTGGGGGAACCTTCCGGCGCTGGGTGCGACTGGGCCTGTCGACTGCTGGCCTACCTTCTGGCGCTACATAACCTCTGGTATCGCCGACCCTACCGGTCGCCCGTTAACGTTACTGACCTTCCTGATTGACGCAAGTAACTGGCCCGCATCACCTTATCCATTCAAACGTACCAATCTGATTCTCCACCTGTTCAACGGGATGCTGCTGTATGCCTTGCTGACGAAACTTGGCCAGCTTCTGGCGCTTGAGACGTCCCGTTACCGCACAGCTGCCTTACTTGGCACCGCACTGTGGCTGCTGCACCCGCTGCTAGTATCCACAACGCTCTATATTGTGCAACGCGAAGCCATGTTGCCAGCGACCTGCGTGCTCGCCGGTTTGTTGATCTGGCTGCATGGCCGCTACCAGCTCGCTGCCGGCAGGCTGGGCCCCGGATTACTGTGGAGCGCGGTTGGCCTGGGCGGTTTTACCCTGCTCGGTGTGTTGGCCAAGGCCAATGGCGCACTGTTACCCTTTTATGCCTTGCTGATCGAGTTCACTATTGCGGCTCCGAGGCAAGCATTTGCCGGAACCAGGGCCCGAAAGACGCATCGCGCGTTGATATGGGTATTTGCGATCGTCCCTGCGCTGATGATCACCGCCTATATCGTCTGGATCGGCGTCCACGGTACGCTCACCGGTGGCCCTGCGTTGCGCCCGTGGACCTATGCGCAACGGCTGCTGACCGAACCACGCGTGTTGATAGACTACCTACAGCTGCTGTGGGCCCCACGACCGTTTTCCAGCGGCCTGTTCAACGACCAATACGTCGCATCGACCTCACTATTGCATCCGGCAACAACCTTACCAGCAATTATCGTCGTGCTAGCGATGATCGGCGGCGCGTGGTGGCTTCGTCGACACCATCCTGCCCTGGCGCTGGCGGTACTGTTCTACTTTGCCGGGCAGCTGCTCGAATCCACCTCGATTCCGCTGGAACTCTATTTCGAGCATCGAAACTATGTTCCGGCTATGCTGATGTTCTGGCCACTCGGCTTGTGGCTGGCGGACACGCGCACCCTAAAAATCGCCAAATACACCTTAATGGTTGTGCTGCCTCTTGGTCTTGCATGGATGACCCACGCTCGCGCGGAAGTGTGGGGAAATGTCCAAAAGCAAGCACTGATCTGGGCCCAGATCAACCCCGAATCACCTCGAGCACAGGCCAATGCCGCGCAAATCGAGATGCAGAGTGGTCAGCCGCAAGAGGCCATAGCTCGCCTCCAAGCGATACTTGCTAGCCACCCCGAGCAGTCGCAGCTCGTCTTCAACCTGATCGGCGCACGCTGCATGACAGGAGGACTGCACGCCGGTGATCTCACTGCAGCGCGCACCGCCATGCTTGGCACAGCAAACGTGGGCTCGCTTTTTATCCACTGGTTTGATCGCGTGTTGCCTGTAGTGATGGCTGGGGACTGCCCCGGCCTGACAGCGCCAGATTTGCTCAGTTTAATCGACGCTGGTTTGCAGAACCCCAATCTGAGCGGGGCCGGACCACAGCAGGATCTTACATACCTGCGCGGTCGCATCGCGCTGGCACAACACCACGCTGACGCCGCTCTTGCCGACTTCCAGCATGCACTCGCCTTGCAGGTGCGCCCCGGGATAGCGCTGGAGGCAGCCGCAACCCTGGGCGCAGCCGGCTATCCACGACAAGGGCTGCTGATGCTCAACTACTACGAGCAAATCAGGACAAAAGCCATGCCCGCCGGCTTCGGGATGCCGATGGTGCACCGGTGGGTGCTTGCCCGTGAGCATTATTGGTCGCACGAGCTGGCTCAGCTGAGCAAACAGCTGAAGCTCGACGCAAACGCTGACAGCGACAATACTGCACGCTCGAATTCAGCTCAGAAACCGCTTCACTGATGCGCTCATCCCTACGATCATCGTTGCATCTGCTTCTGCTTGCCATGTCATTCATGGTCACTACGGCGGTGTACTGGCCAGGTCTGTACGGCGGTTATCTGTTCGACGACTACCCCAATATTGTCGATAACCAAGGCGTGCAGCCCAAGCACGCAGATGTTGCCACTTTAATCACGGCGGCGCTGTCTTCGCCATCGACCGAATTCAAGCGTCCGCTGGCTTCGCTGAGCTTTGCCGCCAACTACCTCGCCACTGGCCTCGAACCGTACTGGATGAAACTAACCAATCTGGTCATTCATCTGCTGAACGGCTTGCTGGTGTTTCTGCTTGCCCGCGCCCTGCTCCAGGTTGCCACCGGCAAAAGGGCCGCCCCCCTCTCTGGAGGCCAAACGTCACATGCGGCAGAAGCTCGACGGGCCAGCATTGTCGCCGCATTAGTCGCCGCGGGCTGGATGTTACTGCCGATTAATTTAACGGGGGTGTTGTATGTGGTGCAGCGCATGGAGAGCATGGCCAATCTGTTTGTACTGGCGGGATTGATCGGTTATGTCGCCGGTCGGCGACGCATGCTGGGACTCTCAAACACCCCGCTGCGTGCAACCAGTGAGCAGAACGAATCACTACTCCCCACGCTGAAACCCCACCGAGGCTTCCTCCTTTGTCTGTTCAGTATCACGGTTCCCACCGCGGTGGGGATCCTGGCGAAGGAAACGGCAGTGATGCTGCCGTTGTATGCATGCCTGGTCGAATGGGCATTGTTCGAGTTCAGGGTCCCTCGCTTTGGCCCCTCCGGACCCGAGGCTGCTAGCAGGCTGGATCGCCCGGCGGCAACACGACTTGAGCCACCGCTCAAGCATGGACAGGAACCGCCGCGGGATCGGCGGATCATTACGATGTTTTTGTTGTTACTGGTGTTACCAATGGTACTGGGACTGGCGTGGCTGCTACCGGGCATCTTGACCCCGGAAACTTGGGCCACGCGTGACTTCACTCTCGGTACGCGTTTACTCAGCGAGACACGTATCGTCGTCGACTACATCCTCTGGACGTTGCTGCCGACACCGCACGCGCTGTCGTTCTATCACGACAACTTTCGTATTTCGACCGGCCTGCTGACCCCGTGGACCACCCTGACCAGCATCCTTGTGCTCCTCGCCATGATCGCTCTGACGTTCTGGATGCGCAAACGTCGACCGCTGGTGGCATTGGGCCTGGCGCTGTTTCTGGGCTGCCAGTCGCTCACTGGTACCATCATTCCGCTGGAATTAATCTACGAGCACCGCAATTATTTCGCCAGTTTCGGTCTGCTGCTAGCCGTCGTCCCGTTGCTTGCCGCACCCAGCTGTACGAACGTCGACAAGGTGAAAGTTGAGGCCAACGATGGCCTACCGCTGCCCTTGCCACGCTACGTTTTACTCGGTGGGCTCATGCTGGCCTGGACCGCGTTGACTGCCATCACAGCGTACGCCTGGGGTAATCCGCTGCGACTGGCAGAAGACCTGGCCGCCCGCGCACCCCTGTCACCGCGTGCCGAATATGAGCTGGGGCGCACCTATATCATTTATTCGCACTACGACCCCACCTCACCCTTCACTAAGCTAGCCTATGCGCCGTTGGAAAAAGCCGCCGCCCTGCCCGATGCGTCGATCCTGCCGGAACAGGCACTGATCTTCATGAACTCGCGTATGCACCTGCCGTTGAAAGAAAAGTGGTGGGACAGCATGATCACCAAATTGAAGGCTCGCAAGCCTGGCGTGCAGGACGAAAGCTCGCTGGCGGCATTGACGCAATGCGCCAAGGAGGCGCGTTGCGACCTATCCAAGGGGCGCATGGTAGAAGCATTCGTCGCGGCACTGTCGCATCCGGCAGCAAGCGCTCACCTACTCGCGACCTATGGTGACTACGCGTGGAATGTGCTAGGAGATCACCGACTGGGACTCCGAATGACGGAAGATGCCGTTTCTACCCGTAGCAATGAACCAGCGTATCGCATCACGCTCATACGCATGCTCGTCGCGGAAGGGCGAAAAAAGGACGCTGTCGTCGCACTTCATGGACTGGAGTCACTAAACGTGGGTGGCAGCTTGGACGACAGCATTTCCCATTTGCGTGCACACGTTACCCAGCTACCTAGTTCCAACAACTGACTGGCAAAACTCTCTGATCCATCTTTGGCGCTATCAATGCCTAAACAACATCAAATCCTCGTCGGGATTAACGCCATATCGTTGGGGATCGACGTCCGCCAATAGTGCAGCATGGGTCACCGGCTCATATCGCAGTGTGTTACCGGAAAGGCGTTCGTAGACATCGCGGCCAAACAGACGGGCGTGGTCATCCTGACCATAGAGCTGCAGCCGGGCCTCCGGCGAGATGACTGCCGGGTCCTCAATGGTATGGGCAAGCCCCTTGCACCACGGTGTCTGCAAGAGGGCCGTGCCCGAGGGTGAAAGCACCCGTGCGATCTCGCGAGTTGCACGTTCTAGGCTACTCACATGCTCAAGTACATGATTCGCTATAACCCAATCAAAGTACCCGTCCTCGAACGGGATGGCCTCAATGTCGATCTTGCGGACAATGTCGTTTTGAGGGCAAAGGTCTGCCAACACATGTTCGGCTGGTCCAAACGACCCGAGCCAAGGAACGAGTCTTTTCTCGGGCGCAAAATGCAAGATCCGCTTGCCTTCTAGGGTCTTCGCGAGACCGCTGCGGTGGAGATACAAATGCAAATGTCGATCACGATCCGTTGCCCCGCAACGTGGGCAAGCAAAGTGATCGAGGTCACTGCCGACCATGTGCAGCGCGGACATCAACCTTGGAGCCGCCGCCCAGCCGCCACGCCAAGGGAGAAACGTCGGCACGCTGTGCTGGCATACAACACAGAATCGAGCACCTCGCCCCGCCAACATACACAATAAACCCGCGCTCATAGCGACGGCTGACCTAGCCAGGAATCGGATTCGCTTCATGGAAAATACACCAAGCTGCCGTATCGACGTCGCCACCACGAGGTAAATGCACGTGGAAACGCGAGAAAAGATGACCCGATCAGCCTGGTAACCGGAAATTCGAAGGCGGGCTCGTCAATAAGCCGCTGTCCCCAAGCGTGTATGCCTAACCACTGGCCACTGGCGAGATGCTGGATCATCAACTTGCCCCAGAAATGCCCAATCGCCATATGCACATCGCCCCCTCGTGCGCCTGATGCCACCGCTTCGAAAAGCGCGTCGAGATACCCTTCATAAACGGCGGTTGGCATGGTTCTGATCATCGAACCCGAAGTACGCCAGCGGTAACCAACCAAGGACTTGTCCACGTAAGCGAGTTCACCATGCGATAACAATCTCAGATGAACCCGGTAGTCGATGAAGGGCTTGCCGATACCTAGGACCGCGTCGCGCGCGGAGGCACGGTACACCATCGAACTATGATTGAGCCGGTTCCCCCGATGCAGCAGTTCATGCATACCAATCCGTGCCGGCATACCGCGATTAAAGTGGCCCATTTGTCGGCCCTCTGCATCTACGACTTGGGCGTTGCAGTACACAGCGGTAATGCGCGGGTCCGCCTCCAGCTCCGACAGCTGCGAGGCGAGCTTTCCGGGCAGCCAGAAGTCATCGCCATCAAGATGAGCAATCAATCGCCCGCGCGCGCGCGCTACAAGAAAGGTGAGGTTGCCAGTCGGTCCCAGGTTGACGGGATGGTGAAATGTACGGACTCGGCGATCCCTCAAGGCGAGCCGGTCGATGATCTCGCGGGTTCCATCGGTCGAGCCATCATCGCCAACCAGTACTTCGAGCGCCCCCTCGAATACCTGCGCCAGCGCGCTCTCGATGCATTGTTCGACATAGGCGACGTGCTGATAAGTAGTCACGCACACGCTGATTGTCGGCATCTCAGGCTCCACGGTAATGCCACCGTCGCCAGAGGTACTGGCGGATGTCAGCATGGGCAACCAAGGCAAACACCATGGTCGTGCCCATGCCGAGCAGCGCACCCGCTCCACTGAATGCGATTGAATGAGGTGCGTACGACATCAGGTGGACCACCGATAGTGCTGCCACACCGGAGATCAGCAAGGGCGGCAGCAGGTCGCGGCGTAACCACGGCCACTGCCCACCCGCGAGGAACCTTGCATGCACTACTGGCATCCACAGCATGACGAACAACCAGTTCAATGCGGCGAACACCAACGCGGTCATCAAGGCTCCGTACGTCGATGCCACCCACACGAGAAGGGGAATCTGTACGATCGCCTGCGCGATCGTTCCAGCAGCATGCAGGCGCAGCCGGCCTCGTGCATTTTGCAACTGGTAGGACAGCCCGACAATAGCGATGGCGCTATTGCCGAAGGCGTAAGCTACGGCGATTCGCATAGGCTTCACATCCAATACTCCGACCGGATGCATCAATGCAACCACAATAGGACCGGCCAGATAGATACCCACGGTCAGACCGCATGCCAATGCGACCGTCATCGCCGTCGCCATGCCGTACAATAGACGGGACTGCGACTCCTCGCCAGCTGCGATCAGACGAGTAAGTCTAGGCAGCACCGCCGCCTGGATAGGCCCCGTTGCAATGATCACGGCCGATGCCATGTGTATGCCAAGCGAATAGGCGCCATATTCGGCCAGTGGCAATATCCTCGACAATGCAAGTTTGTCGGCTTGCGAGGTCAGTAGCCATAATGCCGCGAGCCCCGCAACCCCAAGCGCAAAGCGCCCATGATCGCGCAGCTCGCGGCGTGTAATGGGCTGAGCCTCCCGTGGAAGTGCCTTTAAAAGGTAATGGCGATAAGCCCACCATTCCATCAGAGAAACGGGCACCTGCACCACGAAAAAACCACCTACCCCTGTTGCCGTGCCCATCGCGAAGGCCAGCGCTCCCAACGTTCTTGCGAGAACGGCCACCGATTGCACTGCATTGACCTGCAGCTGATGCTCAATGGCCATTAGCGCAGCCTTTTGCAAACCGGCGAGCATACGCAAAGCCAATGCAGCTCCCATCATGATGATCGTCAGATGGACTATGGAGGTCGGTAGCTGCGCCGATACTAGCCAGTGACGCTGGATCACCCCGGAAAGCCCAACCAGACCCAGGCCAAAAATTGCCGCAAAGAGCAGCATCGGTCGCTCGGCAAGCCTTACCAGCGTCAATACCTGGCCGCCGCCGGGCCGTGCGCCCCGATGCCATGACACCGCCCGCGCAAGCCCCGGCGTAATACCGAGATCGAACAGCGGCATCAATCCTTGCAACAGCAAGTAGACGCCAATCAAACCATAAGCATCCGCGCCAAGATATCGGAAGGCGAGCGGCGCCGACAGCAGCGCGGCGACAGACGAAACTCCGGTCCCAAACATGTTGGCGGACAAATTTCGACGCAACGGGACAGAATATTGTATCAACTTTTCTGCTCCGAATTCAGCCGCTTCTCGAGGTCGAGAAATCGCCGACTGCGGTCCGAAATACGCCTCGCAGGTACACCAGCGTATATTCCAAACGCCTCGCAATCATATTTCACTAGGCTCAGTGTGCCGACGGCAACGCCCTCCTCCAACGTGACACCTGGGAGAACCACCGTTCCACTCCCGATAATCACATGCCGCCCGATTCTAACGTCCGCATGTGTCACGCCAGTCAATTCACAAGGCACCATCGGATTCGTCATCGACTCCCCAGAATAGTCGTCGCTACTTGAATAAACCGACACACGGGAAGAAAGATTTACATACGAACCGATGTGAATGCAGCCTCTTCCAATAAGGCTTGTATAAACCGCAACGTGCACTCTGTTTTCTATGTGAACACCACCAGAACCCGCACTAATTACACAAAAATCGTCGATTCGAACATGGCTTCCAAGTCGAATATTTTCAGCACCATAGATAGATGCCTTATGTGATATCAGGACATTCTCACCAAATGCTGCCAGACCCAGACCCGCAAGTTCATCACCGGAAAGGAAGCTATTCATGAACCCTCCAGCACAACATCGATCACACGTTGTTGATCCTCATCCGTAAGCTCGGGGTAGATTGGTAGACAAATGACTGCATTAGCTACACGCTGCGCCACCGGCAATAATTCTTTAGCAGCCGATGGCCGATCCCTATACATGGGAAAATCACTAATCAGCGGATAGAAGTAACGCCGACCAAAGATGCCAGCCTCCTGCAGACGAGCATAAAGTACATCGCGTCCAATTGGATATTTTTTTCCGACAAAAATCGGATAGTAGCTAAAATTCGGCAGGTAGTCTTCTGGCATCTCCAGGACAGCAACTCCTTTCGTTTTCGAAAAAACTTCGTCGTAACGTGACGCAATCGAGGCGCGCTTGGCGATGCATTCGTTGATGTGCTTAAGTTGTACGAGACCAAGCGCCGCCTGAAATTCATTCATCTTGCCGTTAATCCCTGCAGCGACCACGCTCACCTCGTCAGCGAAACCGAAGTTCTTGAGAAAATCCACGCGTCGCTTTGTCTTGGCATCGCCACAAACAATTGCTCCACCCTCGAACGTGTTAAACACCTTGGTTGCATGAAAACTGAGCACAGAAAGATCACCGTATGCGGTCAGTGACTGGTCGCGGTACCGTGCGCCAAACGCATGCGCTGCGTCATAAATAACCTTCAGACCGTACTTGTCGGCGACTCTTTTGATGCCCTCGACATCCGCGGGACGCCCGTAGACATGGACCGGCATGATGGCAGTCGTCCGCGGGCCAATAGCGGCTTCAACCTGTGACACATCAAGCGCAAGGGTTTTTGGATCGATATCCACGAATACAGGTTCGATCCCGTTCCACAACAGCGAGTGCGCTGTCGCCACAAACGAGTAGGGGGTTGTGATGACCTCTCCAGAAACCCTCAGACACTGCAGTGCCGTCACGAGGGCCAGAGTCGCATTGGCAAAGAGCGATACGTAGGGAACGCCAAGATAGCAAGCCAACGCATCCTCGAATTTCTGATGGAATACTCCACCATTGGTGAGGTCACGCGAATGCCATATCCGATCCAGTGACGGTATCAATTCCTCAAGTGGAGGAAGAAATGGCCGAGTCACGTATATATTGTTGCCTTTACTCACGGTATTTCGCCTTCCGATTCGTTCGCAGTCGTACATAAGCCACACCTGACTCCGCGAGTCATTGCGCCGATCTGTTGAAAGCGCTTGCCGTCAAATGTCAAATGAACCAATAGGGTCAACGTCAGCTTGACTACGGCCCAGCACTTCCATGCCATAGGCACATAATTTCGACGCATAAGCCATACCGCGTTTCGAAACAGATAACGATGGCGCATTGCCGATCGGTAAGGCCAGACCCTCCAACCGAAACACCAAAAGCGCAGACTCTTTTCCCCCATACGATGAGTAAACGCAATGTCTGGCACACCAAATAATTGGTAACCTGCCGCAATTACGCGGAACGCCCACTCGGTATCAACGTGGTCTATGAAGAAGCCCGCTTCCAGCCCCTCGAGTTGATTGAACATTGCCATTGGTATCAGCGTACCGCTGCCATTGAGGTTGGCAACCGGAATCGGCGCTCGACTGCCAGTGGTCGGAAAACATCTTATCCAAAACCAGCCCCGAATTTGGTGAAATCCGTGTTCAAGTCCAGTGCCGCAATCGATGAGCCGGGGGCCGATGCAACAGAGTCGACCGGTCCATGCGTAAACCCGTTGATAAGCGAGGTATAACTGCTCAACTCCTCCTGTACCTGGCTCGGTATCCTGATCCAGAAACAGCAAGAGGCTGCAGCCCGGACGAGCCTTCTGCGCAAAAACAGCCCCCTGATTGAGCGCAGCGGCTAGACCAGCGTTCGACTCGTTTTGCAACAGCACCACCTCATGCTGCTCTGTTATGCGCAATATCCCCTGACGAATTTCTCGCTGACTCGCATTGTCCACTATGATCTTAAAAGCCACTATCGGCAGTTGGGCGAGTTGCCTTGCAAGGATATCCAGATCAGGATTGTAAGAAACGATGACGATAGCGAGTTGCTCAAGATTACTCGGGTTGCTGCTGTCTGAGTCTGGATTGTTATGACTTTGCATCACGGTGACCGGATTGGTGCAGCGCCAAGTGCGGATGATTTCAAATGGCGAAATTCGTATATCAACGTGGGGATAACCCATAGCAGCTGTGACAGAGCATCGTCGGAAACAACATGCAAGAGACTGCCCGGAAGTGACTGAGGTCGCTCGATCTCAAACGTCACACGCAAGGCTTTAACGCAGATATTGCGGAACTGGAAGCCAGCTGCCGACAAAAAGCCTTCCAACTGGTCCATCTGTAGCGGCTCGCAATCATATAGCTCGCCCCTGCGCATCATGCGCAAGTACGGCGTACGCCATGCACGCGGCAACCAGCTCAGGAACGCCAGCCTGTAGTGAGGCTCCACCAGCATCCAGCGGTTAGGGACTGCCAGATAGCCTACCCCGCCGAGCGCCATAACTCGATGCAACTCAGCCAGATGCTCGCGTTGTGCTTGTTCATCACCCACATGCTCAATTACGTGATTGCTCAGCACGACATCGAATGACTGATCGTCGAACGGCAGTTGTGTGTCATGAACCTGATGAAAACGGTAACCGTTGGTCACCAATCGGTTGTCATGCACATCCACGGCATCGACTTCACAACGCAAATGCTCGTGCGTGCCAAAGTAGTGTGCAATGCCCCCCGAACCCGTCCCAACCTCCAACATGCGGATCGGCTGTGGCCGGCTGGCGAGATCCAGCAGGCGCTCGATCTTCAGACCCTTCAGCCGCCGCGATGGGAGGTCGAGAACGGCGTGAGGCTGGCGCGTAGCCGACGTGGCACCGGGATCCTTGTTGTGATCGTTGGTAGCGGTATCAGACATTCGAACCTCCCAACAACATGCGCAGGCGTGCCCCAAAGACCGGCCAAGCCTTGCTGGCGGCGAATTCGCGGCATGCATCGATGTTTGCGCCATCTCGGGCATGGGTCAATTGGCGAATCACCGCCGCGCTCAATGCGTCATAGTGACCCGCAGCCACCAAGGTGCCCGTGCGGCCGTCCTGAACGGCATCCGGCACCCCGCCGACCGCAAAAGCAACCGTAGGCAAGCCGTGCGCCGCCGACTCCAGCGCCACCATGCCAAATCCTTCCACATCACCGGACAATTCGAGCACGGGAAAAATATGCAAGTCAGCAGCCTGGTAGGCAGCTCCAAGAGTTGCCTCGTCGCAGCGGCCGAGAAAATGCAGGTGGGATTCTACGCCGGCCATGCGGGCAGCATCCCGGATGCGGCGACGCTCCGACCCGGGGCGCGTATGCAAGGCATCATGGGCTTCATCGCCAATGACCAACAGCAGGACCTCCGGCGAGCGGTCAACGATGGCCGGAAGTGCCTGCGCCACAAATTCGGCCAACCCCTTGCGCTGGGTAAGCCGGCCCACCGAAAGCAGCAATGGCCGCTGGCCCAAGCCGTAACGTGTGCGGAACTCGCTGGACGCAGCGGCAGTCAGTGTCGGCAGATCAGTTCCTGGATGCAGAACATGCAAATTGCCGGCTGGCACGTCATGTTGCTGCGCCAATCGCGCCGTGTTGGCGCTATTCGCCAAAGCGATGTCACAGCGTCGTATGAACGGCAGCCAGATCCATTGATATAGGCGGCTGGGCACTACGATATCGAGACCGTGCAAATAGACTGCCACTCGGGCACCGCTCCAACACGCTGCCAGCCAGGCGATGGGTGCGGTGAGTCCGCTGCCTGCGATAACCCATTCCGGTCGGCGCCGTCGGGCCAATCGCATTGCGCGCCACAAGGCAGCGACTAGGAACACGGGCAACGGCTTGACCGGACTTTCGTTCACCTCCGTCTGCGGGGGTACGTAGTCAGCGCATCCCGCCGGCCCGCAAAGTGTAGTCCGCCAACCCTTTTGTAACGCAAGCAATAGATGCTGATTGACCTTTTCCATACCGCCGAGCAACGGCGGAAAATTGCGTGTCACTAGCAATGCCAGCGGACGAGGCTGCTTTGAGCTCATACATCGCGCCGATACATCAGCCCGGTGATCTGCTCGGACACCAGCCCGATCAAAAACACGATCACTGCCGCACTCCACATCAGGGTGCTGCCGTTGGTAAGCCTCCCTTCGTGCAAAAAGGTCCAGGCGTAGTTGGCGCAGCCGAGCAGGAAGAACAGCGCGCTGGCTGGCACGAACAGCTTGAGCGGCGAATACAGCGTGGCGATCTTGAAGATGATCAGCAGAAAACGCACCCCGTCGCGTAGCGGCCTGATATGGCTGGTGCCGATGCGCTGCGCGGCCTTGATCGGCACGTAGGTCACCGGATAGGCGCTGCGGAAGAAGGCCATGGTACTGGTGGTGGGGTAGCTGAAGCCGTTTGGCAGCAGGTGCAGGAATTCGCGAAATTTCTCTGCACGCACGGCGCGGAAGCCGGAGGTGAGATCGGCAATGCGATGGCCGGTAATGCGGGTGGCCAGCCAGTTGTACAAGCTGTTGGCGAGGCCGCGACCGACCCCGGCCTGGCTGCCCCAGTTGCGGGCGCCCACCACCATGTCATAGCCCTGATCGAGTTGTTCCAGCAGGCGCGCGACGTCCGCCGTATCATGCTGGCCATCGCCATCCATGAACACAAAAACCTCGCCGCTAGCTGCCCGCGCTCCGCGTTTGATGGCCGCACCGTTGCCCATCGAATACGGCGAAGAGAGGCAGGTAACACCACCGCTTTCACAGATGCGGCGCGTGTCGTCTGTGGAGCCATCGTCGACCACGATGATCTCGGCGTCGGGATGCGCCTGGCGCAGACGCGGCAGCAGCAGGGTCAGTGCCGGGGCTTCATTCTTGGCAGGCAGGATGATGCTCAGCTGGTTCAACGTGCAGCTCCCCGGGGTGAAGTGGCGATCATAGCGTGAAGCCCGACGGGAGGTCGCCTGCCCGGATTTTCCGGGCAGGCCGATAGATCAGAGGGCAGACAGGGCAGACGAGATATCGTAGGGCGGACATCGTCCGCCGTGCTTTGTCATGCTGCTTCGGGCACGGGCGGCGGACAGTGTCCGCCCTACGCCGATGTGCGTGTGCGATGGAGGTGCGGATCATTCAGCTGCCGCGCCCGCGTTTCGAGAAGGGCTTGAGATGGCCGTTCTTGAGGGACGTGGGTCAGGCTGGATTTGCTGGGCGCCGCTTCAAACAGCCCTCTGACGAGGCGCTGCAAAAGTGAGGATGCACCATGTGGGAAATCAAGACGTACCTTGTTGCGGATCCCTGGCGACGCTCTCGCTAAGAGCGTTCGATATTTTCACAACCTCTGAGAACTGCCCGGGAACGCGGGTTTTCCGGGCAGCCTGACAGAGCGGCGGACGGTGCCCGCCCTACCGTGGGCGGTGGCAATCCGGCAAGACTGCAACCGCGGCTATCGGTGGACAGTGGGGCGCAGGATCCGTCGAACGGTGGCGATTACCCGCTCGGCGTCGGCGTCGCTCATGGCGGGGGACAGGGGCAGGCTGACGGTTTCGCGACCGATACGCATGGCGTGGGGCCATTGTTCGGGCTGCCAGCCGAAGCGCCGCCGGTAATAGGGATGTTCGGGCACGGAAAGATAATGCACACCGGTACCGATGCCTGTTGCATTCATCGCCTCCAGAAAGTCGTCGCGAGTGATGCCACAGCGGGACTCCTCAACCCTCACCGTATAAAGGTGGTAGCCGTGCCGGGTTTCGGCTTCAACGGCTGCAGGCAGGGTGATCGGCAAACCGGCAAGCGCCTCGTCGTAGCGACGCCACAATACCTGGCGACGGCGCCAGTTTTCTTCGACCCGGGCCAGTTGGTGCAGGCCGATCGCGGCTTGGAGGTCCATCATATTGTACTTGAAGCCGCATTCGACGACCTGGTAGTGCTTGTAACCCTGGTCGCCGAAACGGTGCCAGGCATCCTGGCTCATGCCATGCAGCGCCAGCATTCGCGCCCGGGCAATGTCGACTTCGCGACGGCCGATGATCATGCCGCCTTCGCCGGTCACGACGTTTTTGGTGACATAGAAACTGAAACAGCCAAAATCGCCGAAGGTGCCGGCATTCCGCCCGTGAAACTCGGTTTCGATGGCGTGTGCGCAATCCTCGATCACGACCAGGCCGTGCTTCTCCGCAATCGCCATGATCCGGTCCATCGCACACGGCCGCCCGGCGAAATGCACTGGCAGGATCGCCCGCGTCCGTGGCGTGATCGCAGCCTCGATCGCGCCAGGGTCGATGTTCTGGGTCCGTGGATCGACGTCCGCCAACACCGGAGCGAGCCCGGCATGAATGATCGCGTTGACGGTGGCGCAAAAGGTCAATGGGGTGGTGATCACCTCCCCGCCCGGTTCGATGCCGGCCGCCACCATGCTGACGTGCAGAGCGGCGGTACAGGAGTTGAGCGCCGCAACCTGGGCCGCCTCCACCCCACGCCAGAGGGCAAAGTCACGCTCGAACTGCGCCACGCGGGGGCCGGTCCCCAGCCAGCCAGAACGCAGGCAGGCTTCGACTTCAGCGATCTCGGCCTCTCCGATGGACGGTGCGCCAAAGGTCAGGAATGGCGATTTCAGGAGCTCACTGGGCACAGATGCGAGGTCAGAGGTAGGAGGGAAACCACAGCGTAGCCGATTCCCGGCGCGGATTCGGCAAGCCGGCGACAGGGCCGGCTTGTACGCCACATCCCGCTGCGCAGCAACTGATAAAACTCTGAGTGACCTGATCGCCCAACTGAGGTAGATTCAACAACATACGGACACAGGGTAGAGTCAGTCTATGTCATCTCAAGCGCAACCGTCATTGACGGGTCTGTCCAGCATGGCGCGTCGACTGGTATCGGAAGGCATCCTGCCGGAAGTCGATGTCCGCAAGGCTGTAGCCGACAGCAATCAGAACAAGGTCACCTTTGCTGCGTGGATGCTGGACAACAACCTGGTGGACAGCGCCCAGCTAACCCAGGTTGCCTCGGCCGAGTTCGGTATGCCGATGATGGATGTCACCGCACTCAATCCAAGCAACATGCCGCTCGATCTGATCAGCGAGGCCCTGATCACCAAGCATCAGGTGCTGCCGCTGTTCCGCCGCAGCAAACGGCTGTTTGTCGGCATCGCCGATCCCATGCAGTCGCATGCCCTGGACGATATCAAGTTCCATTCCAACTGTATGGTGGAACCGATCCTGGTTGAACGCGGCGCCCTGCTGCGCGTGATCGAGAGCGTCCTCAACAACATGCGGGACATCATGCCCGACATGGGTAGCGACGATCTTGACGGCATGGAGCTGGAAATCGCCGACGATGAGGCTGAAAGCACCGGGATCGACGCGAACTCGGCCGACGACGGCCCGGTTGTGAAGTTCGTCAACAAGATCCTGGTCGACGCGATTCGGCGCGGTGCTTCGGACATCCATTTTGAGCCGTTCGAAACGCAGTATCGGGTGCGACTGCGCATGGACGGCATGTTGCGCGCCGTGGCCAGCCCGCCGATGAAGCTGGCCAATCGCATTTCCTCGCGCCTGAAGGTCATGGCGCAACTGGATATCGCGGAAAAGCGCGTGCCGCAGGACGGCCGTATCAAGCTCAACCTGTCCAAAACCCGAGCCATCGACTTTCGCGTCAGCTCGCTACCCACACTGTTCGGCGAGAAGATCGTGCTGCGCATCCTGGACGGATCATCCGCCAAGATCGGCATCGAAAAGCTTGGCTACGAGCCAGATCAGCAGAAGCTTTACGTCGACGCCATCCACAAGCCTTACGGCATGGTGCTGGTCACCGGTCCGACCGGCTCCGGCAAGACAGTGTCGTTGTATACCGGCCTGAACATGCTCAACACCGCCGAACGCAATATCTCGACGGTGGAGGATCCGGTCGAAATCCGCGTCGAAGGCATCAACCAGGTCCAGCAGAACGTAAAGCGCGGGATGACCTTCGCCGCCGCATTGCGCTCGTTCCTGCGTCAGGATCCCGACGTGATCATGGTCGGCGAAATTCGTGACCTGGAAACCGCCGAGATCGCGATCAAGGCGGCGCAGACCGGTCACATGGTGCTGTCTACCCTGCATACCAACGACGCTGCGCAGACTATTGCGCGCCTGATGAACATGGGTATCGCGCCCTACAACATCACCTCGTCGGTCACCTTGATTATCGCCCAGCGTCTGGCACGCCGCCTGCATGACTGTAAGAAGCCCCAGGATCTCCCTGCCGAGGTCCTGCTCAAAGCCGGCTTTACCCAGGCCGACATCGACGCCGGCTTGACAGTCTACGAACCGGTTGGCTGCGATGGCTGCAACGAAGGTTACAAGGGACGCGTGGGTATCTATCAGGTGATGCCGATGCTGGAAGATATTCAGAAAATTATCCTGCAAGGCGGCAACGCCCTGCAAATAGGTGAGGCAGCACGTAACGCCGGAGTCAACGACCTGCGCGCATCGGCACTGCTGAAGGTCAAGAATGGCCTGACCAGCCTGACCGAGATCGACCGGGTCACCAAGGAATAAAAAGGGCGGTTCAGCACAGTTTGGAGGTTCAACTTGCGTGGCGCGGCACGGTTTGCGACACAACGAGTAGCATAAGCTGTACAAACATGACGTAGCTGTCCGATTCGGACGAATCAGGACTGAATCACTGGGGGAAGATGCGCATGGCCACGGCTACCGCAAACAAGGCGCGAGCGCTCGGCGCACAACGTGCCGAAGTCAGCAAGCTGACCACCTACCAATGGGTGGCGCTGGACAAACGCGGCAAACGGATGAAGGGCGACATGCCGGCGAGAAATGCCTCGCTGGTCAAGGCCGAGCTGCGTCGTCAGGGCATGAACCCCCAGACCGTGCGGGAACGTTCCAAGCCTCTGTTCGGCTCGACCGGCAGCACGGTCAAACCGGGCGACGTGGCAGTCTTCAGTCGGCAAATTGCCACCATGATGGCTTCGGGTGTACCAATGGTGCAGTCCTTCGACATCATCGCCGACGGCCAGAAGAACGTCCGTTTCAAGAACATGCTGCTGGACGTGAAACAGCATATCGAGGGTGGCTCCGCGCTGCATGAGGCACTGGCGCATTATCCTGTCCAGTTCGACGAGCTCTACTGCAATCTGGTGCATGCCGGCGAAACATCCGGCGTGCTGGATACCGTGCTGGATACCGTGGCCACCTACAAGGAACGCACGGAGGCGCTGAAGAAGAAGATCAAGAAGGCGCTGTTTTACCCCATGATGGTGCTGGCGGTGGTGTTCGTGGTCATCCTGATCATGCTGCTGTTCGTGGTGCCGGTGTTTGCCAAGACCTTCCAGGATGCCGGGGCCCAGCTGCCGGCACCGACCCAGTTGCTGGTGAATGCCTCGGAGTTCATGCAAAGTTACTGGTGGATAGTTGTCGGTACAATTGTCGGCGGTGTCGCGGCGATAGTCATCGGCAAGAAACGCTCGGTCAAGTTTGCCCATTTTCTCGACCGGGTGGCCCTTAAGCTGCCGGTAATGGGCAACATCACCCGCAACTCGGCAATTGCCCGTTTTGCGCGCACCCTCGGAGTGACCTTTCGCGCCGGCGTACCCTTGGTCGAGGCCCTCGATGCCGTTGCTGGCGCCACCGGCAGCATCATCTACGGGGATGCGGTGAGGCAGATGCGCGATGACATCGCCGTCGGCCATCAACTGCAACTGGCGATGAAGCAAACCAACCTGTTCCCCAACATGGTGGTGCAGATGACCGCCATCGGCGAAGAATCCGGCGCCCTGGACAACATGCTGTTCAAGGTTGCCGAATTTTACGAGGAGGAAGTCAGCAACGCGGTCGACACCTTATCCACCTTGCTCGAGCCGCTCATCATGGTGGTCCTGGGCACCCTGGTAGGCGGTATCGTGATCGCCTTGTACCTGCCGATATTCAAGCTCGCCGGCACGTTCTAGGCACGCGGCACCATCGACCCGTACATCGCGGCATGGCCCGGCGTTTGTTGCACGAGCGCAGGTGCGCGTCCGCATGAAGCGCCGTACCCTTGCCCTGCCTTCCGAGGGACTCTAAACCAAGGCCCACACATGCCCGATCTTCCCCCCACCGCCTGGATCGCTCTTGCCACCGTGCTCGGTCTGCTGGTGGGCAGCTTCCTCAACGTGGTTATTCTGCGCCTGCCCGAACGCATGGCGGCAGCATGGCGGCAAGAGGCCCATGATGTACTCGAACTGGAAGGTGATGTCTCGCCGCTGCCGCCCGGTATCGTGCGCGAGCCTTCGCACTGTCCGCAATGCAAGCACCCCCTGTCGGCGGCCGACAATATCCCTCTGTTGAGCTGGCTGTTGCTGGGGGGACGCTGCCGCTACTGCCAGAAGGGGATTTCGATCCAGTATCCGCTGGTCGAACTGCTCAGCGCCGTGCTCAGCGCGGTTGTCGTAGCGAAGTTTGGCCCATCATGGCCGGCATTGGCGGGATTGCTGCTGACCTGGACCCTGATCGCCTTGGCCGGGATCGATCTTCGCACCCAACTGCTACCCGACCAGTTGACCTTACCCTTGCTTTGGCTGGGCTTGCTGCTGGCGTTGCTGCCGATGTTCGTCGACGCGTCCGCGGCGATCGTCGGCGCGGCCATTGGCTACCTGAGCTTGTGGAGCGTCTACTGGGTCTTCAAGCTGCTCACCGGCAAGGAAGGCATGGGGCATGGCGACTTCAAGCTGCTGGCCGCACTGGGCGCATGGCTGGGGCCTGTTTCACTGCTGCCGATGATCCTGATCTCCTCGCTGATAGGTGCCCTGGTTGGCGGCAGCCTGATTGCCCTGCGCCGACATCAAAGCCAGGTGCCGATGCCGTTTGGGCCATTTATTGCGGCTGCGGGCTGGGTCTGGTTTATCGCCGGACCCGAGCTGCTGCACAGCTACATGCACATGACCGGCATGCGATGAACCCGATGCGGGTCAGCCAGGTCATCGGCCTCACTGGCGGCATCGCGGCCGGCAAAAATGCCGTGTCACGACGCTTCGAGGCGCTGGGCGTTCCCGTCTACGACGCCGACGTGGCAGCCCGTATCGTGGTGGAACCAGGCGCATCGGGACTTGCTGCCATCGTGCAGACCTTCGGCCCTGAGGCGCTGGATGCGACCGGCAGACTGGACCGGCCGGCCATGCGGCGACGCGTGTTCGCCGACCCGACCGCGCGCCAGCGCCTGGAGGCGATCATCCATCCGCGTGTCCGCCAGTGGCTGTACGATCACGCCCAGGCGGAAACGGCACCGTATTGTCTGCTGGCGATTCCGCTGCTGGTGGAAAATATCGCCCACTACCGCTGGCTCGATCGCGTGCTGCTGGTGGATGTGCCGGCATCATTGCAGATCGAGCGATTACTAGCTCGCGATGGCATCGACGAGGCGCTGGCGAAACGGATGGTGGCCCAGCAAGCTACCCGATCCGAACGATTGGCGTTGGCCGACGACGTGATCGTCAACGACGGCGACGAAGCGGCACTCGATAACGTCGTCGCCGCATTGCATCGGCGTTACCTGGCGCTCGCGGCCGACAAACGGGCGTAGGAGCGCACCCTGTGCGCGATAGCTCTTCGTCATGCCGCCAAAAACCATCGCGCACGACCGGAGGAAGTCCCCTTTTGTGGAGACAGGGTGCGCTCCTACAACAGCCGCTCGGTATCAGCTTGCCGGAGAGGAAACTGACCCGTCGCCAGCAGCGCCTGCAGGATCGGGCCGTCCGCCGGGGTCAGGATGGCCGGATCGATGCCTGCTGGCGGCAGCCATTGCAGAGCCTGCCCTTCCAGAGACTGTGGGGCGCCGTCCCATTGCCCGATGCACCAGGCGTCCAGCAGCAGTTCCCGCTCACCATAGATCCACGGGATCGCGAGCAACGGTTTGGCATGCCGCACGGTGATGCCCAGCTCTTCACGCAGCTCGCGCGCCAGCCCCGTTGACGGCGTCTCCCCGACCTCAAGCTTGCCCCCGGGAAACTCCCATAACCCGGCCAGATGCTTGCCGAGCGGACGCTGGGCCAGCAGAACACGCCCGCTCTCGTCCTGCAGGATGCCGGCCACCACATGCATCACGCCAGGCGCCAGCGGCATGAGCTCGACATCAGGCGTTGCGCAGGTATTCGACCATGTCGAAGTCGTACGCGTGTTCGGCATCGGCCTTGTGATGCACGCGGGAGACTTCAGTCCACTCGCTGAAGTGTACGCCCGGGAAAAACGTGTCGGCGCCATCGATAGCAGCACTAACCCAGGTCAGGTACATCCGCCGTGCCTGCGGCAACGCTTCGGCAAATACCAGGCCGCCGCCAATCACCATCAGGCCGGTATTGCTGCAACGTGCCTGCGCCTCCTCGATGGAGCGCACGGTGATTTGCCCGGGAAACGGCGCCTCATGGCGCCGCGACAATACGAGGTTGACACGGTCCGGCAGCGCACGGCCGATCGACATCGCGGTGTTGTAGCCCATCAATACGTTCTTGCCCGTGGTCAACTGCTTGAACCAGCGCAAGTCGTCGGGCAGATGCCACGGCAGCTGCCCCTTGCGGCCGATGGCAAAATTTTCGTCGAGTGCGGCGATCAGGGAGATGGCCATAGGAGATCCTTCAAAAACGTGAATTTGAGGCGGCGGCACAGCCTGAACGGTACCGCCGATTGCATCGAATCTTAACAGGATGAAGCCTTCGGGCGCCGATCCTGAGTAGCGCCGGACGGCTGGCCCCTGAACCCTTGAAAGAGCGCGCTTACACTGCGACGGCCGCCTTGATCGAGGGATGCGGATCGTAGGCTTCGATCCCCACATCCTCGTAACGAAAATCAAAGATCGAGGCCACCTGTGGATTGAGGCGAAGCCGCGGCAACGGTCGCGGCTCACGGGTTAGTTGCAGCCTCGCCTGCTCCAGATGGTTGCTGTACAGATGAGCGTCACCCAGCGTGTGTACGAAATCGCCCACTTCGAGTCCGCAAACCTGCGCCACCATATGGGTCAACAACGCATAGCTGGCGATATTGAACGGTACGCCGAGAAAAATATCGCCGGAGCGCTGATACAACTGGCAACTGAGTTTGCCCTGCGCTACATAGAACTGGAACAGGCTGTGACAAGGCAGCAACGCCATCTTCGGCAACTCACCGACATTCCAGGCGCTGACGATCAGACGGCGCGAATCGGGATTGCGACGAATTTCATCGACGACCCAGCCGATCTGGTCGACCACGCCGCCGTCGGCGGTCGGCCACGCGCGCCACTGCTCACCATAGACCGGGCCGAGATCGCCGTTTGGATCAGCCCACTCGTCCCAAATGCGTACACCGTTGTCTTTGAGGTAGGCGATATTGGTGTCGCCGCGCAGAAACCAGATCAGCTCATGCACGATCGACTTCAGGTGCAGCTTCTTGGTGGTGACCAGCGGAAAACCCTGCGCCAGGTCGAAACGCATCTGCCAGCCAAATACGCTGCGCGTGCCGGTTCCGGTGCGATCGCCTTTTTCGGTGCCATGCTCCAGCACATGACGCAGCAGGTCGAGATATGCCTGCATGATCAGGCCGTTGCCGTGGGTATGGTTGCCAACGGCAAGGTGGGCGAGCGGCGCGACAGCCACAGCAACCACACGCCAACGACCACCAGCGGTAACGACTGCAGCTGCCCCATGGTGACCCAGTGGGTGCCGAAGTAATAACCCAGTTGCGGATCAGGCAGGCGCACGAATTCCACCGCGATACGGAAACAGCCATACATCAGGGCGAACAGGCCTGAGACCAGATACCGCGGCCGCGGTTTCATCGACACCAGCCACAGCACCACGAACATCACCACGCCCTCCAGTGCCAGCTCGTACAGCTCCGAGGGGTGCCGGGGCAAGCCGCCAAACTGCTGTAACTGTGCCAACCAGGACGGGTGCGCGCTGACATAGGCCAGATCGTCGGCGCGTGCATGCGGGAAAATCATGCCCCACGACAAGTCGGTCGGTTTGCCCCAAAGCTCGCCGTTGATGAAGTTGCCCAATCGCCCCAGACCCAGCCCGATCGGCACCAGTGGCGCGACAAAATCGATGGTGTCGAAGAAGTGCAGCCGCTGCCGCCGCGACCACCACCAGCCAGCCACCAGCACGCCGAGCAGGCCACCGTGAAAACTCATGCCGCCGTCCCACACCTTGAACAGGGCCAGCGGCGAGGTCCAGATCCAGTCGATGCCCCCGGCGTAGTAGAACAGCATGTACCAGATACGACCGCCGACGATGACCCCCATCATGCCGTAGAAAAAAAGATCTCCAAGCGCATCGCGACTGACCGGCAACCGCCCATGCCGTCGCCGGTATTCGCCCAACAACGCCGCGCTGAAAAAGCCGATCAGATACATCAACCCATACCAATGAACCTGGATGGGGCCGAGGCTGAAGGCGACCGCATTGATATCGACGACGTAGGGCTGGGTCATGGAAAAGGACAACCGGCAGGCAAAGGCCAAGTGTAACGGCGTGGCGTGCCTCAGCGCATCGTCCCCGCACAATCGAGAGGGTTCATCACAGAATCGCCGGCTGGCTATGCCCAGTTTGTGACGGCATGTCGATGCGGGGAAAGAACCGCAAAACAGGCCAGTGCTCGCCCGCGGCGCTATTATCGCGGGTCAGGGGTGGGTTTGACCCCATCGGCGGGACCGCTCCAAACCCCTTGTCACACCGGCCTTCGCCACCGTATCCCGCACCGGCCACTATTTGCTGATTCGCACGCACCAGATCCGCAAACGGCTCGACGTCGCCAGATGGCCCCACCCAGATGGCCGAACGATACGCTTTCCACTTCAAGGCCAGCGACGGCATGGCGGCAGAGGGCGCCTCGGATAGAAAAAGTCGTGCCGCTTCAGCATCAAAGAAGTATCGGTCGATCCGGCAGTTCGTCCGGATTCTCCCGGCCACCCCCGGGAAAGTGCCGCCTCAGCAATGTATGCACGGCAGCGATACCGTCCAGACTGCCTTCGCGCCATTGCCCGCATCCGTAGCAGTCTCGCATGCGGGCGCAGATTCCGTCCCATTCGGCCGGTGCCACACGCCGGGCGATACCGCGATCGGCCACAATCTCGATGCGACGCTCCGCCATCAGCACGTAAAGCAGCACGCCGCTATTGTGCTCCGTGTCCCACATCCCGAGTTCGGAAAAAACCTGCTCGGCACGCTGACGGGAGTCGAGCCCCTCCAGTACCGCGAGCGGTGCCAGCCGCGCCTCGACAGCCAGCCGGACCTCGCCCAAGTGACCCTGTTCGCCGTCGGCAATCGCCTGCGCGATCTCAGTCAGCAGAGCGGAAGGGAAGCGCCGGCGCAACTGAAACCAGCCAGCAAACAGATTGACCAACAGACGTCGCACGGATGGTGCCATCACCAGCTCCCCGATGAGCCGCCGCCGCCAAAGCTGCCGCCGCCGCCACTAAAACCGCCACCGGAACCGCCGCCGGAACCACTACCCCAGTTGCCGCCGCCGAAGCCGCCCCAGCCACCACCACCGATCGACCGGCCGCCGCCACCGGGCAACAGCATCAGCGCGCCACCGATCAAGGCGCCGATCAATACCCCCCCAAACGACAACGCAAGCAGTCCCAGCACGATGCCGGTGACCGTTGCGCCGATCGGCAAACGTACCCGGGTACGCGCCCGGCCAAACAGGTTGCGCAGGAAGATGGCGACGATCACCGCCAGTACCCAGGTATTTCCTACACTCGGCCTGTCTCGCGCAGACCGTGATGCCGGCGGCGGCAGCGGCTCGCCATCGATCAGCTTGGTCAGCGCTCCGATGCCGTCGCGTATGCCGCCATAGAAATCGTCGGCACGGAAGCGAGGCTCCATGTATTCACGCCGGATTCGCGCCGTCGCCGCATCCGGCACCGCACCCTCAAGTCCATAGCCGACCTCGATCCGGTCGCGCCGATCCTTCTTGGCGATCAACACCAGCACACCGTCATCGGTACCCTTGCGACCGATCTTGTTCGCCTCGGCCACGGCCAGCGAATAGCTCTCGATGTCCTGCGGCCGGGTGCTGTCGACCATCAGCACCACCATCTGCGCGCCCTTGCGCTTTTCCAGGTCAATCAGCTGGCTGTCCAACTGATTGACCTGCTCGGCGCTTAGCGTGCCGGTAAGATCGGTGACGTGATGCGTCAACATCGGCACGTCGGTCGCACGCAGCAGCACCGGCGGCAGCAGCAGCAAGGTGCCTGCGAGTATCCACAGCGAGCGCGTCCAACAACTCACATCAATGCACCGATGCGGACGGTGCTGGCGTATTGCCTCCGAAGTCCACGGTCGGCGCGGTCGAGATCGCCTTTTCGTTTTCCACACTGAAGGTGGGTTTGACGTGATAGCCGAACATCTTTGCGGTGAGGTTGTTCGGGAACGTGCGAATCATCGAGTTGTAGGCTTGTACAGCCTGCACGTAACGGTTGCGCGCCACGGCAACCCGATTTTCAGTGCCCTCCAGTTGCGCCTGCAGATTCTGGAACAGGCCATCCGCCTTCAGCTGAGGGTAGTTCTCGCTGACCATCATCAAGCGCGACAACGCACTGGACAATTCGCCCTGCGCCGCCTGAAACTGCTTGAGCTTCTGCGCATCGTTGATGGTGTCGGCGCCGACCTGGATACTGCCGACTCTGGCACGGGCCTGGGTGACCTCGACAAACACCTTCTCCTCGTGCCGGGCGTAACCCTTCACGGTATTCACCAGGTTGGGTACCAGATCGGCACGCCGCTGGTACTGGTTCAGCACCTCCGACCAGGAGGCCTTGACTGCCTCGTCCTGCCGCTGGATGGCGTTGTAACCGCAACCCGAAAGGCCGATGACAAGGAGCAACAGCACGAGTATTCGAAGGATTTTCATGGCAGGGCCCCAGCGCGATGGAACCATCATTGCAGCACCATGCGGCCTACCAGTGCAATCGCGTAGGACACCGCCTTAAGGCTTTATCACGGATTCATTTGCTGGCTATACTCGACCCGTGGCCGGCTCAACGGTGCGATGGGAAAGGATCGCAACCGGGTAGCTGCGAAGCCTGTCACCCTGGGCATGATGCTCCTGAATGTCCGGCAGCGCACAGGGAGCGTAAAGGGGGGGGGGGACACATCATGCTGAACCAGGTGAAGCGGGCCATGCTGTCCGCGGTATTTCTGACGGCACCAGCCACCGTCCTTGCGACCACACGCATTCCGGTCGAAACCTTCGCGCGTCACGCCCAACTGTCCATGCCGCGGTTGTCACCCGACGGTCAGTATCTGGCCATGCGGGTAGATGGCGAAAAGGACGAACATGGCCTGGTGGTCTACAAAATTGCCGATATGAGTCGGCCTTACAGCTACCTGCGCATGCCGCGCTACGAATTGCCGGAAAACATCGTTTGGGTGAGTTCCACCCGCCTGGTGGTCGCCAAAGGCAAGCAATACGGCTCGATCGACAAGCCGGTGCTCACCGGCGAGATTCTCGCCACCGACCTCGATGGCAAACATCAGGACTACCTGTTCGGGTACAAATCGGGCTATGGCACGCGTGGTGGTACCCGTGGTCCGGATAGCGGCTGGGGCTTCTACGACGGCCGACCGGAGCCAGCCAACGATCACTTCTACGTAGCCGTGCAAGGCTGGACCGACAAGAGTTACAGCGCGATCTACAACGTCAACGCCCGCAAGAATACCCGACACCTGATCGCTGACATCGGCGTCGGCGGAATGAACTTCATGGTGGGCTCCGACGGCCAGGCGCACTATGCCTACGGCCGCAACGACGACTACATCTACGTTGTTTACCACCGCCACGAAGAACGCTGGTGGCAGATGGATGCAAGCGAGATCGGCGCCAGCTTCGCGCCCATCGACTTCACCCCGGATCAACATCGCGTCTACGCGAGCTATAGCGCCACCGGCGGACCCACCTCGCTGATTGCACAGGACGAGAAAGGCGGGAATCGTCAACTGCTGGCCAAGGCCGGGTTTGGCAGCGTGGGCGAAATCGAATGGACTCCACTGCCGCGTCAGCCGTTTGCCACCGTATCTGCCACCGGCATCCCAACAGCGCGGTATATCGATCCGAACCTGCCCGCGGCCAAGTTGCATCGGGCATTGAGCCTCAAATTTCCGGGCAGCTATGTGCATTTCATCGACTACAGCGAAGATGGCAGCGAATTGCTCTTCGGGGTCAGCAGTGACCGCACCCCGGGCAGCTACTTCCTGATCAATACGCACAACTACAAGGTGCGCAAACTGTTCGATGTCGCGCCCTGGATCGACCCCTCGAAAATGGCCGAACGACGCCCCGTCCATTTCAAGACCAGTGACGGCATGGAGCTGGAGGCGATCTTGACCGTGCCCAAGGGCAGCCATGGAACCCCTCTGCCGATGGTGCTGCTGCCGCACGGGGGGCCGATAGGAGTGCAGGATGACTGGTTCTACGACAACGACGCGCAGTTTCTGGCCAGTCGCGGCTATCTTGTGCTGCAGGTCAACTACCGCGGCTCCAGCGGCCGCGGCGCGAACTTCCAGGAGGCCGGCTACCGGAAGTGGGGTACGCGCATCCAGCAGGATCTGATCGATGGCGTGAAATGGGCCATCCGCGAAAATTACGCCGATCCGAAGCGGATCTGTGTCTATGGCGGCAGCTTCGGCGGCTATTCCGCCATGATGACGGTGATTCGCGCACCCGGCTTGTTCAAGTGCGCCGTCGGCTACGCCGGGGTATATGACCTGGCGATGATGTACAAGAAGGGCGATGTGCGCGAAACCCGTTCCGGCCGCAGCTATCTTGAACAGGTGATCGGCAAGAGCGATACCGACCTCGATGCCAATTCACCGGACAAGCTCGCTGACAAGATCACCGTGCCGGTACTGCTGGTTCACGGCAAGGCGGACCAACGTGCCCCCTTCGCCCAGGCGAAGGCCATGCGCGCTGCTCTCGAGGCCGCACACAAACCCTACGAGTGGCTGGCCAAACCACGCGAAGGCCACGGTTTCTACACCGAACAGGACAATGTCGAGTTCTACAACGCCTTGCAGGCGTTCCTGGCGAAGTACATCGGCAAGGGCGTGCCGACGCCGACCTGATGTAATGCATACGCAGCGGCGCGCTGCATTGGATACCGCCTGCCGCCCCGATGCCCGTGGCACAGGCGGTTCGCTGGCGATGTCCGCCATGATGTGGTCGTCGCGAAAGTGCGGGCACCGTCATCCCGGTAACCCGCGCCTCCCGGAAACCGCCGCTCAGATCCAGCGCGGCAGCAGGATCAGTCCCCAGCTCAATGCCACCATCACTAGCAACAGAAGGACCGCGGCCGAGCCCATGTCCTTGGCACGACCGGCAAGCTCGCTGAACTCGGGACTGACCTTGTCGAGCACCGCCTCGATCGCCGAGTTGAGCAATTCAGCCGAGAGCACCAGCAGCAGCGGAAAAACCAGCGCCAGCTTTTCCAGTGCACCGTGACCCAGCCACAGACCAAGGGGCAGCAGCACAATCACCAGAGTGGCCTCCAACCGGAACGAGGCCTCGTGACGCCAGCCGGATCGAAGTCCTTTCAGCGACCATTGAAACGCGTGCCATAGCTGCCGAGGCCCACGAAATCCGTCAGCGGCCACGCGAGACGCTCGGCCCAGGGAAACCACGTCGCTCAGCCTCGAGTCCGACCTTGGGTGCAGTACAAAAACCCCTTCGCTGCGCGTCCCCGTGCAAGGGCGCGATGCTACCTACATGCGTCAACACAAGCATAGACATGATGAAACAACCCTCGGATTTCGGCACGAATACGGTCCGTCGATGATGCCACAGGCCTCCGCAAACCGGTTCGTCCCGGATACCTCCGTGAAAAGGCTTGGCAGAAAATACCCTGGCTTGTCATGTCGCACTGCAGCTACACCCGCGCAGCGAATCGGTTAGGCTTCAGCGGTTGTGACTCATTCAGGGTTGCACGGGGGGATGCGTCGTCGCGTCGCCCACCCGTTCGAAACCGTATTCGGAATCCCTTATGGCCATACAGAATCCCGCCTCCTCCCAGACCCGCTCGTTCAGTACCGTCTTCCTCATCGAGATGTGGGAGCGCTTCGGCTACTACGGCATGCAAGCGCTCATCGTGTATTACATGGTGCAGCGGTTGGGTTTCACCGACGACCGCGCCAACCTGACCTGGGGCGCAGCGGCTGCATTGATCTATGTGGCACCGGCCATCGGAGGTTGGGTCGGCGACAAGGTGCTGGGCACACGGCGCACCATGCTTTTGGGCGCATTCATTCTGTCCATGGGTTATGCGCTGATGACAGTGCCCGGTCAGAGCGTATGGTTCCTTTTCTGCTCGCTGGGCGTGATCGTGGTGGGCAATGGCCTGTTCAAGCCAAATGCCGGCAACCTGGTGCGCAAGATCTACGAGGGCGACGATTCCAAGATCGACAGCGCGTTCACCATTTACTACATGGCCGTCAACCTGGGCTCGATGCTATCGATGCTGGCCACTCCTAAGATCAAGGACTGGGTTAACGCCGCCTACCACAACGAGATGGGCTGGCATGCCGCCTTCGGTGTGTGCTCTGTCGGCTTGCTGGTCGGGTTGGGCCTCTACTTTCTGATGCGCCACACTCTCGACCACGTCGGTTCGGCTCCGGACCAGAGGCCGGTGCAGGTCAACAAGCTGCTCGCCGTGCTGGGTCTGGGTGTGGTTGCGGTGTTCGCCTCGGCGCTAGTGCTGCAGTCAGAGGGACTGGCCAGAATCTTCGTCTATACCGCCGGCGTCGTGGTACTGGGCATCTTCGCGTACCTGATTTACAACAGCGAGCGCAGCGAGCGCGCAGGCCTGATCGCCGCCCTGGTGCTGACAGTGCAGACGGTGTTCTTCTTCATCTTCTACCAGCAAATGTCGACCTCGCTGAACCTGTTCGCACTGCGTAACGTCGACCCCAGCTTCGGCATCTTCGGTCTGCACTTGTGGAACTGGTCGCCAGCGCAGTTCCAGGCGTTCAACCCGATCTGGATCTTCATCCTCAGCCCGATCCTGGCCATCATCTACACCCGCGCCGGCAAGAGTGGCAAGGACTTGTCGATCGCCGCCAAGTTCGCACTGGGCTTCGCCGCCGTCGCCATCGGTTTTTTCATCTACAGCGCCGCCGCACATTTCACCACTGCACCGGGAAAAACCAGCTCGTGGATCATGGTCTGGGGCTATGGCTCCTCGTCGTTGGGTGAACTGCTGGTCAGCGGCCTGGGCTTGGCAATGATCGCTCGCTATGTGCCAGCGCGGATGGGCGGCTTCATGATGGGCGCCTACTTCGTCGCATCAGGAATCTCGCAGTATCTGGGCGGTGTAGTAGCCAACTATGCCAGCGTGCCGCAGGACGTGACCGATCCGATCAAGACCATGCCGATCTATACCCACCTGTTCTTCTGGCTGGGTGTGGCTGGGGTGATCTGTACGCTGATTGCGCTGGCCGTACTGCCGCTGATGCGCAAGCTTTCCGCTGAGCACACCACCCACAACATCGCCACCGAATCCCCGCTACCGACCATCGGCTCGGAACAGTGAGCTTCACGATGGCTCGGTCCGCGCATGGATTGAGCCATCGTGCCTCCTAGCGCCGGCATGGACACTGATGCCGTTAAGGGTGCCAGTGCAGGCATCACTCGCCATCTGCCGGCATCTGCAGCAACCAATCTCGCACACGGTTTTTCGACTTTAGGGGGCTTGGCGAGCTACGCTCTTGTGGATCGGGGCTTTCCCTTCCGGACCGAGCTTCGTTACTGACCAGATCACCCGGCCATGACCGCGCACATCCATCGTTTCAAGACACGTATTGGCCCCTCCGCACTGGCACGATCACTGGCGTGGCTGCGCATCTGCGCGATTGCCGGGCAGAGCGTGGCGGTGCTGGTATGCGCCTTGTGGATGCGTCTGGATATTCCGCTATTGCCGTTGCTGGTCGGCGTCGGCGTGCTTGCGGTGTTCGCGGTATTCGCTGCATGGCGGCTGACCCTACCCCAACCGGTGCAGGAGTGGGAAACCATCGGCCACATCGTCGTCGACACGGCGATACTCGGCTACCTGCTGTATTTCACCGGGGGCGCCACCAATCCGTTCATCACGCTTCTTCTGGTACCCATCGCGCTCAGTGCCGCCGCGCTGCCGGCTCGTTCGCTGCTGGTAGTGGCCGCACTGGCCGGCGTTACCTACCTGCTGTTGTTGGTCAAGCACGTACCCTTGCCGTTGGCGATGGATGCCAGCAGTGGCTTCTCGTTGCATGTGATCGGCATGGGGGTCAATTTTTTGATCACCGCCGTGGTTCTGGGCTTCTTCATCAATCGGCTGGCACATGCGGTACGCCTGCAGCAACTCGAAGTCCAACGCATCCGCGAACGCGCCCTGCGCGACGAAGGCATCCTGGCTATTGCAACGCAGGCCGCCGGTGCCGCCCATGAGTTGAATACACCGTTGTCGACGATGCGAACCTTGCTGCCTGAGCTGCGGCGCGAGCATGCCAGTGATACATCGCTCGCTGAAGACCTCGTTTTGCTCGAGGGCCAGGTCGACCGCTGTGGCACGATCCTGCGCGAAATGGTGGCCTTCGGCAAGACACAGCTATCGCAGGAATCGGAACGACAAAGCGTGGCGCAATTCATCCACGGGTGCCTTGAACGCTTCCAACTCCTGCGCCCCGAAGCCGATTTGACGCTGGACATTGACCCTGCCACGTCACGCATCATGTTGCGCACGCCAGCGGGCTTGCGCCATGCCCTGCTCAACCTGCTTAACAACGCCATGGACGCATCCGCCAGCCGCGACTCACGTATCGTGGTCTTGCGCGTATTGCGCGACGCGTCCTGGCTGCAATTGAGTGTAAGCGACCAAGGTCACGGAATCGCCGACCTGGACGCATTGACGTTGCTGGGTCAGTCGCAAAAGCAGGCAGGGCTGGGCCTCGGGCTGGCGCTGGCCGACGCCACGGCGGAGCGCCTCAATGGCGAGCTGATCGCCGACAATACTGCGCAGGGTGCAGAGGTCAGCCTGCGCCTGCCACTGGCTGTTATCGCAAGCCGGTAACGCCGTGAGAGGAGGCTATACAAACAGGAGCGCAAAATTTACCGGGAAAATCGCGTGTAACCTATCTGGCCTCCAGCAAAAAAGCCCTCCCCTACTTCAAAAGGAAATTCGCCATGACCGAGATACCCCAGCCAGCGATATCCCGTCCGCTGCTGCTGGTCGATGACGATGCTACCTTCGTTCGCGTACTGGCACGGGCACTGGGTTCGCGCGGGTTCGACGTCATCACGGCCACCAACTTCGACGAAGCTCGTGGCCTGGCGCGAAAGTACCGCCCGGGGTATTGCGTGCTCGACCTGAAGCTCGGCGAAGAAAACGGATTGCGCTTGATTCCCGAACTGCACGCCACCGTACCCGACACCCGGGTCCTGTTGCTGACCGGCTACGCCTCGATAGCCACGGCGGTAGAAGCGATCAAGCGCGGTGCCCACGACTACTTGGCCAAACCGGTCGATGCCGATGCGGTGGTACGGGCACTCCTGGACGGCGACAACGCCGAAACCGAAGACAACGATCTCCCCGACGCCCCCGAAGCCCCCCTGGCGCTGCGCCGGCTGGAGTGGGAGCACATCCAGCGCGTACTAACCGAGTGCGATGGCAACATCTCCGAAACCGCACGTCGCCTCGGCATGCACCGTCGGACCCTGCAGCGCAAGCTGAGCAAGCATCCGGTGCGGGAGCGGCCGGAGCGGGAGGATTGACTAAAGCTGTATGCAGCCCTGCGCGGCGCTAAATGCGAGAACGCTGGAGCATGAGCTGGCTCTCCACCTTGCAAGCGTGGTGCAAACCAAAAGCCGTGTCGAGGGGCCAACACCTGCAGAGTGCTATCGTCCGTACCGGATGGCTTCATCGCGTCGGCCTTGTCGGGTGCCAATACCGCCGGCGACCTCCGTACGGAGCGGACGACCAGCGATCCGTCGTATCCTTGTCCACTGACTCTCCCAGCAGGAAGGCACAGCAATGAACAAGGTTTATCCGAGCGCCGCGAACGCCCTCGACGGCTTGTTGTTCGATGGCATGACGATCGCCGCGGGCGGCTTCGGTCTGTGCGGCATCCCCGAAAACCTGATCGGCGCGCTGCTGGAGGACGGGACCAAGGACCTGACCATCGTTGGTAACAACGCCGGTGTGGACGATTTCGGCATGGGTCCGCTGCTCAAGACCCATCAGGTCAAGCGTGTCTATGCGTCCTATGTGGGCGAGAACAAGGAGTTTGAGCGACAAGTGCTGGCCGGCGAGCTGGAACTGCATCTGACGCCGCAAGGCACCCTCGCCGAAAAGCTGCGTGCCGGCGGTGCCGGCATCCCAGGTTTCTACACGCGCACGGGTTTTGGCACCACGCTGGCCGAGGGCAAGGAAACCAAGATCTTCGACGGCAAGGAGTATGTGCTGGAGGAGGCGATCCATGCCGACCTTTCGATCGTCAAGGCCTGGAAGGGCGATGCCCACGGTAACCTGGTGTTTCGTGCCACCGCGCGCAACTTCAATCCGATGATCGCCACCTGCGGCAAGATTTGCGTGGCCGAAGTGGAACACCTGGTCGAGGTCGGTGAGCTCGATCCGGACGGCATCCATGTACCGGGCATCTATGTCGACCGCATCGTCCAGGGGGAGAAATACGAGAAGCGCATCGAGTTCCGTACTGTCACCGGCGCCAACACCGGCAAGGAGAACCCGACCCGCAGCGCGATGGCCCGCCGTGCGGCGAAAGAGTTGCAGGATGGTTTCTACGTCAACCTCGGCATCGGTATCCCGACCCTGGTGGCGAACTACATCCCCGCCGATATCGATGTCACCCTGCAGTCGGAAAACGGCCTACTCGGCATCGGTCCATTCCCGGACGACGCCCATGTCGACCCCGACCTTATCAATGCGGGCAAGCAGACCATCACCACCCTGCCCGGCTCGAGCTTCTTCTCCAGCGCCGACTCGTTCGCGATGATCCGCGGCGGGCACATCGACCTGTCGATTCTGGGCGGACTGGAAGTGTCCTGTACCGGCGACCTCGCCAACTGGATGGTGCCCGGCAAAATGGTCAAGGGCCCCGGCGGCGCAATGGATCTGGTCAGCGGCGTCAAGCGCGTGGTGGTGCTGATGGAGCACACTGCCAAAGACGGTTCACCGAAAATCAAGACCACCTGCGATCTGCCACTGACCGGCAAGCAAGTGGTGGATCTGATCATCACCGACCTGTGTGTGTTCAAGGTCAACAAGGGCGAGGGTCTGGTGCTGATCGAGCTGCACGACGGCGTTCGCCTGGAGGATGTGCAGGCCGGTACCGGCTGCGAATTCGCGGTGGATCCCGGCCTGCGTCGGTGATCCGCAACACAGCCTGCGGCATAAGCCCTTCTGTGGGTCAGTGAAACCTCGCATCGGCGTCTCGTCTACGCCTCGTCACGTGCCCCGACTGGCAAGGGATGCGGGAAGCAGATGCGAGCCAGATGGTTCTTATGCGCCGGATCACTGTGCAATTCCAATGGCCAGGAAAACCGCTCACTGATCCGCTGCGCTATGGCCAATTCGAAACCATGGCGATCGACGCGGCTCTGGGAGGCCACCGGGATGCCCGCACGTTCGGCCGGCACGTTGTGATTGGCAACAACAATCTCACCAGGCCTCACCGTCACCACTACCCGCCCCCGCTCAAGCTGCTGGCAGGCGTTGCGGATCAACTGCCAAAGCAATACCGACAACACCCGTGGCGAACCCAGCAAGGCAAAGCGATCTGGCTCCTCCAACGTCAATTCCACCGGCTGCCCCGTCAGCATTTCGCGGGCGAATTCGATCTCCTGTCGGAGGACGTCGTTCACCACGAAACGCTCTTCTTCGATGCTGCTGTCTTGATCGCGGGCAAGCACCAGCAGTGCCTCGACCAACGCTTCCATCTCGCGACTGGCACGCTGAATCCTGGCGATCGACCGTCGACCGAAATCGCTCAGATCGTCCTCTTCCGACAGCATCTCGATCGACATCTTGATAACCGTGAGCGGACTGCGTAACTCATGGCTGGCGTCTCGGGTAAAGTTCCGCTCACGTTGGTCATAGCCAACGATGCGCCTTGCGTATCCACGTAATCCCTGCATTAAAGTCGCCAGATCCGCGTCGGTTTGGCCCTCGGAATCATCAAGCTGCAAGGAGGCTGGGTCGAGTCGCTGCCCGGCTAGCGGGTTGACCATCCTGGCCATCGCACGCACGGGCTTCCATTCCCGGCGAATGGCACTCCAGGCAAGCATGTTGGTCACGGCGATAAGCGCCACCACGGGTATCAGGGGCATGACATGGAACCGGCCCATGGTGCAGACAGCGGCCAGCACCAGAAACTGCAACGCGAATACCCAGGCAACACGCCGCCTGAAAGCTCCCACACGGACAGTGACTGCTGCCTTGACCTTGCTGTCCATTACCTTTGCCAAGTTGCGCTCACGCGGTATGGGCGGGCACCGCCACCTCCGATTCAAGATCGGCCAAACGATAACCTGCCGAATGGATGGTGTGTAGCAAAGGGCGTGCGAAAGGTTTGTCGATAACGCGACGCAAGTTGTACAGATGCGAGCGCAAGGTATCTGAGTCCGGTAGCGTATCGCCCCATATCTCGCGCTCTATATCCCGCCGACTGACGACCCGTGGCGACTCGCGCATCAAGATGGCCAGAAGTTTGAGTCCGATCGGGGATACCGTCAGCTCATCCCCACCCCGGGTCAACCGCAAGGTCGCCGTATCCAGAGTCATATCGCCCACCGTGAGTACCTCGGTCGAAACTTGGCGACGATCGCGACGGATCAGCGCGCGCAGGCGCGCCTCCAGTTCACGGACCTCAAACGGCTTCACCAGGTAATCGTCTGCACCGGCTTCAAGCCCCTCCAGCTTGTCCTCCAGGGTATCGCGGGCGGTCAACATCAGCACCGGCGTGGACTTTTTCGCCTCCTTGCGCAACTTGCGGCATACCTCCAATCCATCGAGCCCCGGCAGCATCAGATCCAGCACAATCACGTCGTAGCTATTGGATACCGCCAGATGCAGTCCGCTGACGCCATCCGCCGCAAAATCCACCGAGTAACCGCGCCGTTCGAGAAACTCACCAACCATTTCAGCGATTTGGCGATTGTCCTCGACCAGCAAAATCAGTCCCGATTGCTCGTCATGTACGGTCATATCGTCTTCTCCACGTGGTTTCACGAATGTGAAGATCTAATCGTCTGCCCCGTGAGAGTGATGTGAATTTGCCGGCGGCGGTTCAGAGCTCGTTCGGATTGAGATCCGACTCGAGTGAAGCAGCGGCCTCAATTTTGGCCATACCGTCTCCAGCAGGGCCGGCTCGGCAGCGGCTACCGGATGCAAGCCGTCGCTCTGCATCATCGCCGGATCCAGCGCCACGTCCTCAAGCAAGAAGGGCACCAGCGCAACATGTTTCTGGCGCGCCAGATCGGCATAGACTGCCCGCAATCCATCACGGTAGCGTGGCCCATAGTTGACCGGCAATTCGATACCGAGCAGCAGCACGCGTGCGCGCGCCTTCCTGACCATGCCAATCATCGCCGTCAAATTGCTGCGCAGCACCGGCAGCGACAAGCCTTGCAACCCGTCATTAGCGCCCAATTCGATCACCACGACGGCGGGGCGATATGTTTTCAGCAAGGCCGGCAGGCGATTGCGGCCGCTCAGTGAGGTCTCACCGCTGACGCTGGCATTGATCGCGCGCCATCTCGGCACCATCTTGCCCAGACGCAGGTCGAGCAGGTGCACCCAGCCGGACGTAACCGGTATGTTGTGGGCAGCTGACAGCGAGTCGCCGAGTACCAGTACGGTTTTCGGCGCCACCTGCGCTGCGCCGACGCCACTGAAACAGATCAATCCGCAGGCCACCAACCAACCAAGGCATCGACGCATGAATGACTCTTCCCGTCCGCTTCTTCAGGCCTGCGATGTTAGCAAGTCGGTCAGCGGCCCCGAGGGCAGGCTGGATATTCTGTGCAAGATCAACCTGCAGATCCAATCCGGGGAGAGCTTTGCCATCGTCGGAGCTTCCGGTTCCGGCAAGACCACCTTGCTCGGACTGCTGGCCGGTCTGGACACCCCCGACAGTGGCAGTATCCGACTGCAGGACCATGCACTGGAGCAATTGGACGAGGAGGCCCGTGCTGATCTGCGCCGCAATCTGGTGGGCTTTGTGTTCCAGTCCTTTCACCTGTTGCCGGCACTCACCGCCGAGGAAAATGTGATGTTGCCACTGGAGCTGGAAGGCAGCCCAGACGCGCGTCAACGGGCACGTGTAGCGCTGCAGGCCGTGGGGCTGGACGCGCGCCGCAAGCACTACCCGGCACAGCTTTCCGGCGGCGAACAGCAACGCGTCGCTATCGCCCGCGCCTTCGTGCACCGCCCACAGGTGCTGTTTGCCGATGAACCGACCGGCAATCTCGACCAGCGCACCGGCCATCACATCTGCGATCTGTTGTTTGCGCTCAACCATGATCACCAGACCACCCTGGTGTTGGTGACTCATGACACCGCACTCGCTGCGCGCTGTGACCGTGGCATCGAGCTGGAGGAGGGTCATCTGCTGACGTCCGGCAACGACCCCTCCGCATGAAGCTGCTGATGCTCGCCTTGCGCACATTGCGCCGTGAATGGCATCTGCCAGAACTGCGCACCCTGGCGGCCTCGCTGGTGCTCGCCGTGGCCTCGTTGGGCGTAGTGGCGACGCTCGCTGCGCGGATCGAGCGCGGCATGCTGGCGAGCGCGGCCGAGTTGATCGGCGGTGACATCGGTATTGCCGCGCCGCAGGCGGTGCCGGCCACCTTCGCCACTGCCGCGCGCCAGCGCGGACTGGCGATCACCCGCACAGCCAGCTTTCCCAGCGTGGCGTTCGCCCAGCAGAAATCCCAGTTGCTGGATGTAGAGGCGGTCGACTCGCAATACCCGTTGCGCGGCGCGCTGGAATTGGGCGATGCCGCGGGCCGGATCTATCGCGGCCGCGCGCCCACACCCGGCGAGGTTTATCTGGATCACCGGGCACTGGTAGCGCTGCAGCTCAAGGTGGGACAGCGACTGCAACTGGGCGGTCGCGAACTGACCATCGGTGCCGAACTGCGACGCCAACCCGACGGCGGCGAACTGCTCGCACTCGCACCTCGCGCGCTCATGAGTCTGGCCGATGCCACTCGAGCCGGTTTGCTCGGCGTAGGCAGCCGTGCCCGCCATCGCCTGCTGCTGGCAGGCCCGCCCGGCGCGGTGCAGAACTGGCGTCAATGGGTTCGCCAAATCACCCTGCCACAGGGCGCCGAACTGGTTACACCCGAGCAGACCCGCCAGCGCATGCGCAGTGCATTCGATCGCGCTGGCGCCTTCCTGCGCCTAACGGCCCTGCTGTCGGCCCTGCTTGCCGGCGTGGCTATTGCGCTGGCCGCGCAACGCTACGCCCGCCGCAAGCGTCTCGAAGTCGCCTTGCTACGCGCACTGGGCAGCTCGCGCAAACGCGTGGCCGGATTATTGCTCGGCACCCTGGGCGCGCTCGCCCTGCCAGCCGTGGCGGTGGGCGTGCTGGTGGCGCTGGGGCTGGCCCAGCTCGCCTGGTTGTTTGCCGGCCCGCTGTTTGGCGACCTGCCCACGGGGCTGCCCCTGGTGCCCTCATTGGCCGCCGCCGCGACGGGTCTCGCGGTGCTGGCCGGTTTCGCGCTTCCCCCGCTGGTCCGGCTGCTGGATGTGCCGCCGGTGGCGGTGTTCCGTCAAAGCGTGGCGCGCCGGATACGGCGTTTCGACGCACTGTACCTGTTTCCGGTGCTGGTGGCGCTGGGGCTGATCTGGGGTCAGAGCAACTCGCTGCGGCTTGCCGGCATGCTTGCTGCCAGCCTGGCCGGGGTCGCCTTGCTGGCGGCGCTGTTGGCGGGCAGCCTGCTGTGGCTAGCCCGTCGCATGGCACCCGGCGCGCATCCGGCGCTGCGCCTTGGTCTCGCAGCACTGGCACGACGCCGCAGCCTCAGCGTGATCCAGGCCACCGCCCTCAGTCTCGGTCTTTGCGCGCTGTTGCTGCTGGCCGTGGTCGCGCCGGCCTTGCTGCAGGGCTGGCGCCAGGAACTGCCGGCGGATACCCCGAACTGGTTTGCGATCAACCTGCAGGAGGGTCAACGTGCGGGTTTTGGCCAGGCTGTGGGCGGTATCGGCGGCGAACATCTCAATATGTTGCCACTGGCCGTAGGCAAGCTCACCGCGATCAATGATCAGCCCATCGATCGCATTCACTTCAGCAACCCACGCACGAAAGACTCGGCCGACCGGCAACTGCGGCTGTCCTGGTCCGCCACCCTGCCAGCGGCCAACCAGGTGATCGCCGGTAGCTGGGCTGGGGCCCACCCCGACCATGCCGAAGTCTCGATCGATACCGTCTGGCGCGACCGCTTCGATCTCAAGCTCGGCGACAGACTGCGCTTCCGCGTGGGGGAAAGGAGTATCGATGCCCGTATCAGCAGCATCCGCAAGGTCGACTGGAGTTCATTTCGGGTGAACTTCTTTTTGCTGTTGGATCCCGCCCACGCCGCCGATCTGCCACATACCTGGTTGGCGAGTTTCTATCTCCCGCGTGGCCATGCCCAGGCATTGGCCTCGCTGTCGCGCGATTACACCAACCTGAGCCTGATCGATGTCGATGCGCTGCTCGACCGGGTCCGCGAAATCGTCGACCGGGTCGGCAGTGCGGTGCGTTGGATCCTGGGCTTCAGTCTGCTGGCCGGTGCCTTGGTGCTCGCCGCCGCGCTGGCCAGCAGCGCGGCGGAGCGACGCCACGAAGCGGCCTTGCTGCGTACACTGGGCGCTCGCCGGGCCCAATTGCGTGCGGCGGCGGCTTGCGAATTCGCCTTTCTCGGCCTAGTGGCCGGTCTCACCGCCGCACTCGGCGCGGCGGCGGCTGGGGTATGGTTGGGCCGTGCGGTATTTCACCTCAACGGGTTCGTGCCACCGTTGGAGCCGCTGCTGCTCGCCACATTCATTTGCGCCGTGACAATCATGCTGCTGGGATTGGCTGGTACGCGCCAGGTAACACGCACCTCGCCGATGCGGTTGCTGCGAGAAGGTTGATCCGCTCCCGGATCGGCGGCCGCGCCGCTCGAACCGCTCGCGCTCCCCCCGCCCTCAAGCTTCAACCCGTCCCTGGCTGGACCCTCGCACCACCAGTTTTACCGGCAGGATTTCACTCTCCACCGGTTCGTTGCGAACCAGTTTCAGCAGGCTTTCAACCAGCACTTCGCCAGCTCGACTGGTGTCCTGCAAGACCGTGGTAAGCGGAGGATTGACGAAGCGTGCCGTACTGATGTCGTCGAAGCCAGCCAGCGCCACGTCCTGCGGCACCCGCAAGCCGTGGTCGCACAAGGCGCGCATTGCGCCGATCGCAATCAGGTCACTGGCGGCAAATACCGCATCGAAACCCGGTGCTCGTGCAATCAGCGAGGCCATTGCCTCGTAGCCGGATCGTTCGGTGCTTTCGGCATTGACCTGCAACGCCGGGTCGGCGTGCAACTTCGATTGCCGCAACGCATCGGCGTAGCCGCGATAGCGTTCGAAGAACTCCGGATAGTGACTGGAGGCGTCGCCGAGAAAGGCAATCCGCTTGCGGCCTTGTTCGAGCAGGTGACAGGCTATGGCCTCACCGCCGCGAAAATTGTCGCAGCCAATCGAGATACCCGGCTGCTCGGGCAACACCGCACCCCAGCGTACGAAGCGTGTGCCCTGGGCAACCAGCTTCTCAAGCTTGTCGCAATAGGCCAGATAGTCGCCGTAACCCAGAAGAATGATGCCGTCGGCCTTGTGGCTATCAGCAAAGTCCGCGTGCCAATCGTGCGACAGCTGCTGGAACGAGATCAGCAAGTCGTAACCCTGCTTCGAGCATGCCCGCGTAATCGAGCCGAGCATCGAGAGGAAAAACGGATTGATATGCGAATCGTCGGCCGTGGGATCTTCGAACAGCAGCAAGGCCAGCGTGCCGGAATGCATGCGTCGCAGGTTGGACGCGTTCTTGTCGACCTTGTAATTGAGTTGGTCCACCGCCGCCTGCACCCGGCGGCGGGTTTCCTCGTTCACCAGGGGGCTGCCCCGCAAGGCACGCGATACCGTCGACTGAGAGACCCCAGCCAGATAGGCAATGTCGAACGATGTCGCTTTTCCTTTGATCCGCACGCCGATTCGGAGCCCTGTGGTCAGGCAGCACGTCTCCGATTGTCGCCAGAGCACCGCCACCAGCTCCGAATGCTAACCGCTTTGGCAGAATTTTGCCTTCGTGCGGTGAAGTCGAGCCCTCTGCTTTCCCTCAGAGGAGCCCGCTCACAGCTTCACGCATGCATGTCTTCCAGTTCCACACCCTTGGTTTCGCGCACACTGTAAAGCACGAAGATCAGCGACAACAACGCAAAAGCCGCATACAAACCGTAGGCAAAAGTCAGTCCGATTTCGGCCAGCTTGGGAAACGTGCTGGTGATCGCGAAATTGGCCAGCCACTGCGCGGCAGCCGCTACCGCCAACGCGGTGGCGCGGATCCGATTGGGGAACATTTCGCCTAGCAGCACCCACACGACCGGCCCCCAACTGACACCGAAGAACACCACATACGCGTTGGCTGCGACCAGAGCCACGACACCGACGGAACCGGGCAAGCTGATTGCTGCACCGCTACCGACCGCCTGGGAAAAGCACCAGGCCATCGTTGCCAGGGTGAGAGCCATACCGCCCGAACCTACCACCAGCAGCGGCTTGCGCCCGATCTTGTCGACCAGCGAAATGGCCACCAGAGTCACCAGCACATTGACGATCGAGGTCGCCACGGTGATTTTGAACGAATCGGCGTCGCTGAACCCGACCGAATGCCAAAGCGTCGTCGAGTAATAGAAAATCACATTGATGCCGACGAACTGCTGGAATACCGACAACAGGATGCCCACCCAGACCACCGGCAGCAGGCCGGCAGCACCACCGCGAAGGTCGCGCAGGCGTGGACGGTGCTCGGAACGCAAGCTGTCTTCGATGTCGTGCATCTTGCGATCCAGCGCAGCATCATTGTGCATGTTCAGCACCTCCTGCAGCACGACTCGGGCTTCCGCCAGCCGGCCCTTGGCCACCAGATGGCGCGGTGACTCCGGCACCATCAGCACCAAAAGACCGTAGATCAGCGCGGGGGTCACTGCAACCAGGAACATCCACCGCCAGGCGGCAAGCCCCAGCCATAAGGTATGTGAAGGGCCACCCGCGATACCGGCCAACCACGCATCGCTGAGCAGGGCAGCGAAGATGCCCAATACGATCGCCAGTTGTTGCATCGAGCCGAGGCGACCGCGAATCCTCGCTGGCGCGACTTCGGCGATGTAAGTCGGCGCGATCACCGATGCCACGCCAACGCCGACACCGCCGACCAGTCGCCAGACGATCAGGTCCCATACGTGAAACGCCAGTCCCGAGCCTAGCGCGGCAACCACCAGCAGGACTGCCGCCACCTGCATGGTGCGCACTCGTCCCCAGCGGTTAGCCAACATGCCTGCGTACCATGCGCCCAGTGCCGAGCCGAGCAGGGCACAGGAGACCGCAAACCCGGTCTGCCCGGCATCCAGCGTGAACCCCCCGCGGATCGCATCGACGGCGCCGTTGATCACTGCGGTATCGAACCCGAACAGGAACCCTCCCAGTGCCGCAACCGCCGATATCAATACCACCCGCAGGGTGGCGTGCTGACCCAACCCGTCTGTCGCGTGCTCTGAGCTCATTCCAAATCCCCCAATGTCGTGGCCTTTCACTAAGCGGTCGATTCTGGGTGGCCGGCGCCGCGCTGTCAGACTGAATACGTATGCAGCCGTACCAACGACGAGCATGCCGGCACCCTGAATCACCCGATCAAAGAAAACGATTACATCCGCGCCAGCACTGGGATTCAAACGCCCTCACTGGTCTGAGTGAAGCATACCCTGCCCTACGCGCTTATTGGAACATGGTCCGCCCGGCGCCCAAGCTTTATCCGGAGATCTCCAAGGCGCCCCACGGTTGCATGAGTTATCTGGAGCTAGCCTGACTGCGCCGGCTCGGCGCCTCGCCAGCCTCACGCCGGGGCATTGATGACGGCCAGGAAATCCCGCCCGTACCGCTTCAGCTTGGCCTCACCCACCCCGCTGATACTGGCCATTTCCTCCTCGTTGGACGGCAACGCACGGAGCATCGCCAGCAAGGTGGCGTCGTGGAACACTACGTAAGGCGGCACGCCATGTTGCCGTGCCAACCGCGTGCGCAGGGCGCGCAGCTCGTCCCACATCGGCTGTTCGTACGCCTCGATTCCCAGGCTCCCGCCAGTGATCAGCTGGCTGTCGCGGCGACGGCTGGCGCGCTCGGGCCGGGCGTCCTCGCGCAGTTCTACCGAGCTGTCACCACGGAGTACCGCACGACTGGCGGCAGTCAGTCGCAAGGTACCGTAGCCTTCGGCGTCGGCCTCGAGAAGGCCGGCTGCAAGCAACTGCCGAAACACCGAGCGCCACTGTTTTTCGTCCATCTCGGCACCAATGCCGAATGTGCTGACCCGATGGTGATCCAAGCTGAGCACGCGGTCGGTTTCCTGCCCCCGCAGCACGTCGATCACATGACCGGAACCGAAGCGCTGACCGGTTCGATACACTGCTGACAGCGCCTTTTGGGCCGGCACCGTGGCATCCCAGGTCTTCGGTGGTGCAATGCAGTTGTCGCAGTAGCCGCAAGGAGCTGCATAACGCTCGCCGAAGGCGCCCAGCAGACGCTCGCGTCGGCACCCGGTGGTCTCGGCATAGGCCAGCAGCGACTCCAGCTTCTGCCGTTCGACCCGCTTGCGCTCATCGGCCGACTCGGACTGCGCGATCATCTGGCTCATGGTGACCACATCGGAAAGGCCGTAAATCATCCACGCCTCGGCCGGCAGTCCGTCGCGACCGGCACGACCGGTTTCCTGGTAATAGCCCTCGATACTTCGCGGCAAGTCCAGGTGCACAACGAAGCGCACATCCGGCTTGTCGATGCCCATGCCGAAGGCTACCGTAGCCACCATCACTACACCGTCCTCGCGAAGAAAACGTTGCTGGTTCCGCGCCCGCGTCGCCGCGTCCAGGCCGGCGTGGTACGGCAGCGCCTCGATGCCCGACTCGGCCAGCCAAGCAGCGGTGTCATCAACCTTGCGTCGGCTGAGACAGTAGACAATGCCGGACTCGTCTTGATGTCCGAGTAGGAACTCACCCAGCTGGCGCTTCGCGTTATGGCGCAGCCCGACCCGGTAGCCGATGTTCGGCCGATCGAAACTGGCGACAAACTGGCGCGCCCGCTGCAACGCCAGCCGCTCGACGATTTCTTCGCGGGTACGCGGATCGGCGGTCGCGGTCAGCGCGATGCGCGGCACCTCGGGAAAACGCTGGTGCAGGATCGCCAGTTCGCGGTATTCGGGGCGAAAATCGTGACCCCATTGCGACACACAGTGCGCTTCGTCGATGGCAAACAAGGCCACTTCGGTACGTTCGAGCTGGGCCAGGAAACGCCCGGTCAGCAAGCGTTCCGGCGCTACATAAAGCAGGTTGAGCTCGCCAGCCAGCAACTGCCTTTCAACTTCCCGTTGCGCGTCTCCGCTGAGGCTGGAATTGAGATAAGCCGCCGATACGCCCGCTTCGCGCAAGGCATCCACCTGATCCTGCATCAACGCGATCAGCGGCGATACCACGATGCCGGTGCCCTGTCGCAACAAGGCGGGAATCTGGTAGCACAACGACTTGCCACCCCCCGTCGGCATCAGGACCAGCGCATCGCCACCTTCGCCGAGATGCTCGACGATGTCTTGTTGCTGACCGCGGAAACTGGCGTAACCAAAAACGCTTTGAAGAAGACTGAGAGCCTGAGGATCCATCCGCTGCATGCTAGCAAAGTCGACTACGGAAACTGGCGCAAAGTTGCGCAGCGAAGCGTCAGCCCAGGCAGCGCTCAGCTATCCGGCTTGCCCCACAAGACCCGATCGAGAGAGCCGTCCAGACCAAATCGCGACAGCGCCACACGACCCTTCCTGACTTCCACGCCCTCCGCCCGCAGCAGTCGACACTGCTGACGAAAGCCCACGCTGTCAGGCGGCAAGGCGAGCTGGCCGTTGGCACGCAATACGCGATGCCATGGCAACAACATGCCTTCAGGCGTCTCGCGCAAAAGCTTGCCGACCAGGCGGGCTCGTCCCGGCAATCCGGCGCAAGCGGCAATCGCACCGTAACTGGCCACGCGACCGCGTGGAATAGCGGCGATGGCGGCATAAACGCGAGCATGGCGGTCGGGACTAATCAATGGATTTACCCAGTAGGGTGCTGATTGCCTGACCACGACAAGGCGACGCAAGCAGCAAGACGTGGCAGAGTAGTACCGTTTCCACTCTGCCACGGATCTCGCCCCATGCAACATTTCGAAGCTGTGCGTTCCCATGTCGGAAGCCAGCACGAACTACGCCAGAACGACCCCTACTTGATCAGTTTCGACCTTGAGCTGGCGAATAGCCGCTACCAAGGTATCTATCTGGCTGAGCTGGAAGGCGAATCGGGCGCGCGTTATCTGCGCATTTCCACGCCGATCGGACCGCTGGCAGGTACCGATCCCAGCCGCTGCCTGCGCTTCAACTGGCAGCAGCGCACCGGCTTTCTCGCCGTAGCCGATCTTGACGGGTCACCCTACTTGCATTTGTGCGAAAACCGCCCTTACGGCTTTCTCGATGCCGCGGAGCTCGAACGCATGATTCGCGAACTCGGCGTTCTGGGTGACCAGTTGGAGCTGCTCATTGCCACCGGCAGTGACACGCTGTAGCCATCGACACCTAGGCGCTCAGGCCCCGGACAGCTCCCACGAAAGGACCGCGGGGATGAAGTAGAACCCCGCCTGCGTTTACACTGCACCCATGCCATTCCTTTTGTCGTCACTGCGATGCTGACCGAAATCGCGATTGTCTTCGTACTGGCGCTATGCAACGGCTTTTTTGCGTTGTCTGAAATGGCCTTGATTGCCTCGCGCAAGAGCCGCCTCAAGCAGATGGCGAAGACCAGCCAGCGCGCCGCCGTGGCGTTGCACCATGCCGAAGCGCCGGAATACTTTCTCTCTACGGTGCAGGTCGGCATTACCTTGGTGATGCTGACGACCGGCGCGATCGCCGGTGATGCACTGGGCACCCGTATTGCCGATGCCCTGCACGCCGAGCACTATGCATGGCTGATGCCCTACGCCCGGGTGATCGGCATTGTTCTGGGCTTCGTGCTGATTTCCTTCGTTCAGATCGTGATCGGCGAACTGGTGCCGAAGCGGCTTGCCTTGGCGGCGCCGGAGCAGGTCTCGAGCGTCCTGGCAATTCCGATGCTGGTACTGTCCAAGGTCAGTGCACCCTTTGTCTGGCTGTTGAACGCATCGAGCAACCTGTTGTTGCGCTTGCTGCGGGTCAACCAGCGGGGTCGCGGTGTAGTGACCGAGGACGAGATCCGGCTGCTGGTCGCGGAAAGTGCCGAGCAAGGTGTGCTCGATGCCGACGAACACAACATGGTCAATCGGGTACTGCGGCTGGGCGACCGCACGGTAGACAGCGTCATGACACCCCGCATGCGTATCGCCTGGCTGGACATCGCCGCCCCCCGTGAGGAAAACATCGAGGTGTTGCGGGAGACCCCCTATTCCCGCTACCCGGTATACCGCGGCGACGAAAGTGAAGTGGTCGGCGTTGTCGAGGTCAAGCGCATGCTGCACAGCTTTACCGAGGGCAGCCCGGAACTGTTCGCCCATCTGTCTCGGCCACTGTTCGTGCCGGCAACCGCTCGCGCACTCGACTTGCTCGAAGAATTTCGCGATGCCGATACCCCCCTAGCCTTGGTGGTCGACGAGTACGGCGACATCGAAGGCGTGGTCACGGTCAACGATTTGCTGGCAGCCGTGGTCGGAGCAAGCCAGATCGGTCACGGTGACGACCAGAATGCACCGATCGTGCAACGCGCCGACGGCAGCTGGTTGATCGATGGCAGCCTGTCCACCGATGACTTGCGCGAGCTGCTGCAGCTCGATCAACTCCCCGGAGAGCAGGAACATGACTTCCGCACGGTCGCCGGCATGGTGATGACTGCGCTCGGCCACATTCCGCAAACCGGTGAGGTTTTCGCCTGGCGCGGTATCCGTTTCGAAGTGATCGATCTCGACGGCGCACGCATCGACAAGCTGCTGGTCACACAGGCACCATCGCGCTCCCCCGCCGACGGCGCGATGTAGGAGCGCACCCTGCGCGCGAATGCCTTTCCGCATCATCGACAAAAAGCATCGCACACGACCGAAGGAAGCCCCCTCTTGCGGACAGGGTGCGCTCCTACAGATTATTGCCCTTGTCCCTGGCCAGCTGCGCCATGCGCTGGGTATCCGCCAGGATGCCATGCAGCACCCGAAGTTCCCGCTCATTCGGCTGCGCGCGCTGATACAACTTGCGCAGGCGCAACAAGATCGTGGTCGCGGTGCGGCCCTTGTGGAAATCGATGTCGTCCAGGGTCTGCGCCAGATGTTCGTAGAAGCGCTCCATCTGCACGGCATCGGCCGGAGGCTCATGCTCTGGCAGCGAGGCCTCCGGGATTTCACCGAGTATCGCCATGCGCAATTCATACGCCATCACCTGCACCGCCTGCGACAGGTTCAGCGAGCTGAAATCGTCGACGCTGGGTATCCGTACCATCGCATGGCAGCGGGCCAGCTCCTCATTTTCGAGGCCGCTGCGTTCATTGCCGAAAACCAGGGCAACCTGCTGGCCGTTTGCCGCTGCAGCCAGCGCCTGCTGCGCCGCTTGACGCGGCGAAAGCTCCGCCAGCGTCACCCCGCGGCGACGTGCCGACAACCCCAGCACCAGGCTGCTGCCGGCCAGACTCCCGACCAGTCCTGCATGAATGCCGGCGCGTTCAAGCACCTCGTCGGCACCGGCCGCCAGCGCACTCGCCTGCGGATCGGGAAAACGCGCGGGTGCCACCAGCTCCAGACGCTCGAAACCCATGGTGCGGATGGCGCGCGCCGCACTACCGATATTTCCCGGATGCGATGTACGCACCAGCACGTGGCGGATACGCGCGGCGATTTCGTGGACTGTGGACATGCGAAGGGCCGAACTGGGATAACAACCGCCAAGGATAACTGAAGCACCGTCCGACGCTCGAATGTCCTGCAAACGCGCCTCTGTTAGAATCGCCGACCGCAACCCCGCTCTTTTGCAAAGTCGAAGCCATGTCCAGACCCGCCGTAACCGTTGCGGCGCGCGCCGCGCGCTCCGCAGGCAATATCATCCTGCGCTACATGAATCGTATCGACGGTCTCAATATCGTCGAAAAGCAGCGCATGGACTTCGTCTCCGAGGTGGACAAGCTCGCCGAGGCGGAGATCATCAAGGAGCTGCGTCGTGCCTATCCCTCCCACGCTTTTCTCGGCGAGGAAAGCGGCGCGACCGGCAAGGGATCCCTGGTGTGGGTAATCGACCCGCTCGATGGCACCCACAACTACCTGCGCGGCATCCCTCATTTCAGCGTCTCGATCGCCCTGCTGGACAAGGGCGAGCCCGTTTACGGTGTGGTGTTCGACCCGCTGCGTGACGAACTCTATACCGCCAGCAAGGGCGACGGAGCCTATCTGAACGATCGTCGCATGCGCGTGGGCAAGCGTGAAAATCTGGGCGGCGCCATGGTCGCCACCGGCTTCCCGTACCGCCAGCGTGAGCACCTCACGGCGCAGCTCGACATGACCCGCGTCATCCTCGGCCAAGCCGAAGATATTCGCCGCTCCGGCTCGGCCGCCCTGGACCTAGCCTACGTCGCGGCCGGCCGCTACGATGGTTACTTCGAGATCGGCCTCAAGCCTTGGGACATGGCCGCCGGTGTGCTGCTGGTACGCGAAGCGGGTGGGCGTTGCTGCGATTTCGCCGGTCGCGACGGCATCCCTGAAAGCGGCAACATCGTCGCCGGCAACCTGCATGTGGCGAAGGCGATGGTCGATGCCATCGGACCACAGGCCACGCCCGCGCTGCTCAAGGCCTGAGCACCTCACTTCAGTCGAAATACGAACCGCCGCAGTTTCAAGGCATCGACATCGGCATCCCTCGGTCTTCCCGCCGGAAAATCATTCATGACATCGAGTTTCATCTGGCTGGTCGTCGGCTTTGTGGGACAGGCCGTGTTTGTCACCCGCTTCGTGCTGCAATGGCTCTACAGCGAATACAAGCGGCGCAGCGCCTTTCCGATGGCATTCTGGTACGCCAGCATTCTTGGCGGCCTGATCCTGCTCGTCTACGCCATCTACAAGCGTGATCCAGTGTTCATCGTGGGACAGGCCGGCGGCCTGATCATTTATCTGCGCAACCTGCAGCTACGGCTGCGCGAGCGCAGTCGCGCGAACGCACCGAATTGACGCAAGGCCCAGCCTTCCAAGCTCGTCAGGACACAACGGCACCCAGCTCGCACGACGCTTTGGAGGCGATTCCGACGGGCACAGGCATGGCCGCCCACGCCAACCATTCACTCAGTACGATCAGGGTCCACAGCGCCCGCGAGTGATCGCGTGTTCGCGCCCGATGCTCTTCAAGCAACTTCAGTGCCGCTGCGCCGTCCACCCCGGCTCTGGCCAGCAATGGACTGGACAAGCTGGATTCGGTCCAGTCGAGCAGGGGGCCGCGTAGCCACGATGCGAGGGGCACGGAAAGACCCCGCTTGCGCCGATGAACCACGGATCGGGGCAAGTAGGTCAAGGCGTATTGCTTGAGGAAAGCCTTGGTGGTCAGCCCCCGCACCCGCGCCGAGGGCGGCAGCGTCGCCGCGAAATCGATCACCGACTGATCCAGAAAAGGTGCCCTGACCTCCAGTGCGTGACGCATGCCACCACGGTCAGCCTTGGCCATCAACGCTTCCGGAAGCGTCTGCTCAAAGTCATAGCGCTGCACTTCGTCCAGCACCAGACGCTTACCCTCGGCGCTCCGATAAGCGGGTGGTGACACCCCCAGACGATGCAGCAAGCCGGGTTGGATATTGGAGGTCCAGAGCAGGTGACGCGCCAGCGCGCCCAGCTCCTGACCCTGGACAAATCGCTTCAACAGAAATGAAACTGTGACTTTCTTGTCGTTGACGGGAAGTCGTTCGACCAGGCCGCGCAGCGCACTGCGTAGTGGCGAAGGCAAGCCAGCGTAATAACCGGCGAAACGCGCGCCCAGATAGGTCGGATAACCGCCAAACAGTTCATCGGCACCTTCCCCACCCAGCACCAGGCGCACGTCCTGGGCAGCCCGTTTGGCCACCAGGGAAAGCGGCACCCAGGCGGGATCGGCCAGCAGCTCGCCGGTGGTTGCGATCAAATCCCGCAGCGTCCCCGGAACATCTTGCGCCGAAACCGTGACGGGAACGAATCTGCAATCCAGCAGTTGCGCCACGGCGGCGGCCTGCTCGCTCTCGTCGAAGGAGTTTTCGGCGAAGCGGATGCCGTACGTTACCGGGTGAACATCGGGACGGACACTGCGCGCCACCGCGGTAAGCAGTGCCGAATCCACGCCTCCGCTTAGCAATACCCCGTACTCGACGTCAACGTCACTTTGCCGGTATACCGCCCGGCGGAAGATCGCGTCGAAGGCTTCGGTCGCCGGCTTTTTCCTGGCCACGTCGCCGATAGGGCATTGCCAATACGTATGGCGATGGACGCCGGCCTGATCGATGGTGATCAGCTCTCCCGGTGCAACCTTGCCAACGCCTCCGAACGGACTGTCCGGCACCCGCACATAGCCACTACCGAGATACCCGCAGATCGCCGCCGTATCTATTTCCACAGGCGCCGTTCGAGCGGACTTGAGCGCCCCGAGCTCGCTGGCGAAGCGGATTGATCCGTCGTCCGCGGCGGCATAGTAGAGGTGGCGCTCGCCGACCCGGTCGCGTGCCAGCAACAACAGCTTGCGAGCAGGATCCCAGATAGCCAGTGCGAACACCCCTTCAAGCTGATCGACAAAAGAAGGACCACACTCCCGATAAAGCGGCGCAATTACCGCGACATCCGTTTCGCGTGCAATCACGTGGCCTCGTTCGCCCAGCCAAGAGCGCAGCTCGCGATGGTTGTCGATCTCGCCATTGCAGACGACGATGAGGCCGTCGTCGTCTGCAAGCAGCGGGGGACTGTCGTCCCGCGAGCTGCGAATCGCCAAACGGTTGGCTCCCATCGCCAGCGACTCCCGCGCCACCACTTGGCCGCCATCGGGCCCGCGGTGATCCATCGCCGTCAGCATGGCATGCGCTGCCGATTGAAGCGTACCGCTATCGACCGGCCCGTCCAGCGCAAGAATTCCGCAAATTCCGCACATCAGTACTGTCGCCTATGCTGCATCAGTCCAATCCTTTCCCTCCGGACGATGCCTGCAGCCGGCATGGCCGGCAAGGTGCCGGGAGACGATGGCGATAACGGCCTACGGTTGCCTTCTCGCCCTTGGTCGACAACCTTCGAGTCCGGAAACCGGTCCCTGCGGGCGCACTCGAATAGCCAATCTTCGAGCGACATCAGTTACGGGAAACTTCAAGGGAATAGTCGCGCCATGTCCCCACGTGCCTGACCTCATGCGGCGAACACTTGCGCATGGCAGTTTCCAAGGCCGCGCTGTCAACGCCATTTTCGACCGCGTAAAGCAACGTCGCGTTGCTGTGCATCAGGCGGCACAACTGCTCCGCACTGCCGGGCTTGCGCCATGCGATACCAAAGATCGGCTTGTCGATGTACAGCCGCATCCCCCAGGGGGTGTGCTCCTCGATGCCGACATCGACGGCGGTGTCCTCGACGAAGACCAGGGCGGAATAGCTGGTATTTCCGGTAACCGCAGCCAGTTGTTCCGCGCGCAAGCGGTTGTCCGACGCGGGGTGCACGTAGATACCGACACCAGCCTTCAGGGCGATCAGGCACAACACCCACACCCCAAGCAGCAGCCGTTGACGGGTCAAGGTGAGATTGACCCGGTGCTGCAGTTTGATCGCAATCATCAGCGACAACGGCATGAACAAGGGCAGCACGTACACCGGCAGGCGCGAGCGGGAGGTACAGAAGACGATCAGCGGAATCAGGAACCACAACAGCAGGAAAAGCCGCGGCCCCGGCGCGTGCCACCATTGTCGCAGCCGCTGTAGCGAGGCCACCGAACGCATGCCGCGAAACAGCGAAAGCCACCATGGCATGGTCCCCACGATAAATGCCGGCCCGTACGTCGTCATCCAGCCGTACCACTGCGGACTGCGGTTATGGGTTGCCGTGAAGATGCGGTCGTAGACCTCGTAATAGAGAAAGTAGTGGAGCAACCACGGATGATGCAGGATGACTACCAGATACCAGGAGAAACCGGTGACCAGGAATACGGCCAATCCCGAGGGAGAAAAAACGCGACCGAGCGAGCGCCATCCATCACGCTTCACCATGAAGGGAACGATGGCCAGCAGCGGCAACAAACCGGGCGGACCCTTGGTAAGAAATGCGAAGCCGAATCCCGCCCACATCAGGCGGATATAGTTGCGGCGCGACGCGGCCTGCCCACCGAACTCGGCGTACACGAAACCGAGCAGCGCCAACGCCTCGAAAAACGTCAACAAGGTGTCGGTACTGACCACATTGGCGGCGATGAACGGGGCCAGCGAGCAGCCATAGATCAGCCCCGGCAGCCACGGCTTCTCGGGGATGAACAGCCGGCCCATGAGACAGAGCATCAGCGCGGTCAGCACGAATGCCAGCGCATTCGGCGTCCTTACCGCCCAGGTATTGTGCCCAAACACATTCACCGAGGCGGCGATCGCCCAGTAGTGCATCGGCGGCTTGGTGAAATTCATCCGGTCGGCACTGTAGGCCGGGACCAGATAGTCACCGGAGTAAATCATCTGCAAGGCGTTCTCGGTATAGCGCCCTTCATCGGTGCTCCAGACGGCCCGCGTCCCCTGAAAGGCGAAACCGAGCAACAGCAACAGGCATGTCAGCCAAATGTAAGGCGCAAGCTTCCCCCGGCAAAAGGAACCCGACAGGCGCGCGCTGGCGTCATTTGTCATAGCGGTTTTTACCATGCGTCTGGGGAAGCGTCATGTCCGACCAGGACGGCGCGCGAAAACAATATCGCTGTACTTGATCGACACGAGTCGACAGCGCTTTTGGAAACGTGAACATCGTCGATCACCCCCTGTCCGAGCTTCGGCGAATGAGATGAAGATTCCTCAGGAAAATCAGCAAGGTCAAGGACTCTCCCACGATGAATACCGGGTCACGGCGGTGAATCGCATACGACAACAGGACAACGCCACCGGCGATGCTGAAATACCAGAATATCGGGGGAATCACGCTCTTTGCCCGCGACTCGCTGTACAGCCACTGGACGAAAAAACGTACGCCGAAAAGTGCCTGCCCGGTAAACCCCACCAACAACCAGAAAAAAGTGCTATCCAATGACATCTTAATGAGTACTCGAGGCGTGGTAACCGTGTTATTGGCGTGTTGGGTATGTGACACGTGACCACGTGGGCCGGCGGCATGGTTGACTCCGGATCCTCCGGACTAGCCCAGGGCGCCGCGATGAAAATCAGGATAGAAGAAAGAGCAGAATTTTAGCACGGGGTCCTTAGCAAGGCCTTTGCCCTGCACGGCTCGAGAGTGCATGGACTGACGGCAGCATGTAAAAGCCTCGCGCACTGCGTCGCCGTCTCCGACAGAGGTATCGACAATACCCTGGCTGCCAGCGCCATGGTTGACGACCGCAATGCTCAAGGACCCGCTTCGCCCGCTTCACGCAGCACCCCGCGTAGAAACGGCACGGTAATTCGCCGCTGCGCCGCCAGTGATGCGGCATCGAGCCGGTCCAGCAAATCGAGCAATGCGCCGAGATCGCGCGCATAACGGGCGAACAGCCAGTCGAGTACGGCATCCTCCAGCTCGATGCCCCGCGAGGCCGCCCGAAGTTTCAGGACCACACGCCGATCGTCATCACCGAGTGGTCTCAGTACAAATCGCGCGCATGCCGCGAGGCGCGAACGCAGATCGGGAAGCACGAGTCCGAGCTCCGCGGGCGCCGCGTCAGCAGAAAACAGCAGGGCGCTGCCTTCAGCGCGAGCGCGGTTGTAAAGGTCGAACAAGGCATGTTCCGCAGCGTGATTGCCGGCGATGACACCAAGATCGTCCAGCGCCAGCAGCTCGCCACCGGCAACCCCACGAATGGCAGCCGCGGGGTCGTCAAGTTTTGCCAAGGGCAGGTATTGCACGCGGGATGTCGAAGCCTGGCACGCCGCCATCAGCAAGTGGCTTCGACCGCAGCCTGATGGTCCATGAAGATAGACCCACGGCGCGTGGACGTCGCCGGCCACGGCCTGGACTGCGGCCAGTGCGGCCGCATTGGCGCCCGGATGAAAGTGTTGGAAACGCTGGCGACGTGGCCAGCGCAAGGCAAGCGGCAGCTGCGCAGTCATGATGTTTCGTGATCGTCCCTGGAAGCAGTGCCGGGTATCTCCGGATCGGGCTCAACGACGACGCCGTCACGGTCGAGGATCTGCGGACCCTCCCGCTCCCCGCCGGTGTAAAGACCACTGTGCTGGTATTGATCGAGAAGGTAGCGCAGCAGCACCATGATGACCGAAGCAGCAGGCAACGCCAGCAAGACGCCGAGGAAGCCAAACAGATATCCGCCGGCCATCACGGCGAATATCACCGCCACCGGATGCAAGCCGATCTTGTCGCCCACCAGCTTAGGTACTAGCACATACCCCTCAAGCAACTGGCCCACCACGAATACTCCGCACACCAGCAGCAGGTGCGGCCAGTCGCCGTACTGCACCAGCACCGCCACCAGGGCCGCACCGAAACCGATGATGAAGCCAAGGTACGGTACGAAACTGAGCAGCCCGGCGACGACGCCGATCAGCAATCCGACCGACAGTCCGACCATCGACAAGCCGGCACCATAGAACACGCCCAGCGCCAGCATCACCAGCAATTGGCCGCGCACAAAGGCGCCGAGCACCTTGTCCGACTCATCGGCCAGATGGGCGATCGTCGGCTGGATCGAACGCGGCAATATACGGTCAATGGTCGCCACCAGACGATCCCAGTCACGCAACAGATAGAACGCAACCACCGGAATCAGTACCAGATTGGTCATCCACAACACGATACCTACGCTGGAGCTCGAGACCTTGCCAAGCACGACGCCGGCCACACCTCCGATCGAGTTGATATGGTCCTTGATCGCCGTCATCAGGCGTGCACTGTCGAACATCCGCGGATCGAGGTGCAGTGTCCCCTGCACCCAGGGCCATGCCGTGTGCTGAGCCCATTCCATGTAATGCGGCAAATTGCCGATCAGATTTTCGATCTGTCGCGAAATCAGCGGGATCAACAGCAGCAGGATGCCTGTCAACGCCAGAAACATGAATAGGAAAACCACACTGGTCGCCCATAGGCGGCTCAACCCGAGCCGCTCCAGTCGATCGGCAAACGGATCGCCCAGATAAGCCAGCGTAGCAGCCGCAGCAAACGGCATCAGCACTGGCGCCAATAGCCAGAGGAGATAGCCGACGACCATCGCGATGGCGAACATCTGCCAGCGCCGGGAGGTGTCATTTGTCATCGAAATGCTCATACCGGTAAAACAGTGGTATCGACCGACCTGACCAGGACGACCCACGCCACGGTCTCGCCATCGGCCCTGACCGCGGCGTCAGGGCAACCAACGCAGACTCACATCGGCGCCTGGATGGGTACCGTCCTGCAGCAAAAGGTGGCCGCCGGCAGCAAGATTCGCTGCCAGGCTGTTCAACGGCAACGTCGCCTTGACATCCAGCATCACACTGTCGTCCTGCGCCTGCACCGTGGTCACCTTCTGCACCGAGGGGTCCGCGCGCAAAACTGACAACAGTCCCACATAGTCGCGCGCCGAATGCAGCCCGCCGACCCATAGCTTGCCATCGTTGACGTCCACGCCGATGACATTGAGCTGCCGACCAATGCGGTCAACCATGCTGTCGCCGACTTGGCTCAGCAACATATCCTGGCTCACCCCTTGGCTCTTCCAGTGCTGCGACTGCCCCCCGGAAAGCAGAGTCCAGTCAGCGCTGCCTCCATGCAATTTACCCACCAAGACCAGGCCGGTGTGATAGCGCTGGTTGATTGCCGCCAGTGCCGACGGGTCCGCTGCGGCTACCTTGTCCAGGTCCAGCGAGCCCGTCGCGTCGGGGTAAATGACCTCCGTGCCTCGGGCCTTTGCCGACGAGGCCAGACTGACCAAGGCCGTTCGCCCAAGGAGGCTACCATCGGAGCCCTGGACCAGTAACAGCACGGGTGGCTTCACGCCGGCACTGGCCACGCCCAGCGTGGAAACCATGCGACGTACTGCTGAGGGTTCGAAATCCACATCCAGGCTGAGTCCCGTGGCAGTACGCTGGTACTGATATTTACGCACCAGCGCACCGGCGTTCTGCACGGCATCCACATAGCCGGGGTTGCTTCGCAGATCCTGGCCGCCCGCAACCCGGGTAAGCACCTGTCCCAATGCCGTGGCAAAGGCCTGATTGCGCTGGGCATCACTGGTATCAGGCACGGGTACGGTGACCGTATAAGGCGAGGGGGGGTTTTGCGCGTGCAGTGACGGCAGCGCGACAAAACCCAGCAACAACGTGACGAAGAACAGCTGAAGCAGGCGCATGGCAATGGGTATCTTGAGAGGAAAGCTCACGCGAAGTCTGCCCAATCGCGCCCCCAGCGTCCATCAAAGCAGTAGCAAATGGCCTGTTGAGGGGTGCTACTGGCCTGCAACCACCCCGCAAACTGCTAAACTTGCCCGTTATTTCTTTGCCGGTTTCCTGCCATGTCTGACGCCCTAACCTACCGCGCCGCTGGCGTTGATATCGATGCCGGCAATGCCCTGGTCGAACGCATCAAGCCCTTGGTCAAGCGCACCTTCCGTCCCGAGGTGATGGGAGGACTCGGTGGCTTCGGCGGCTTGTTCGACCTCAGCGGAAGCTACCGGGAGCCGGTGCTGGTCTCCGGCACCGACGGCGTTGGCACGAAGCTGAAGCTCGCGCAGATGCTGGGTCGCCACGACACGATCGGCATCGACCTAGTCGGCATGTGCGTCAACGATGTGCTGGTGCAAGGCGCCGAACCGTTGTTTTTTCTCGACTATTTTGCCACCGGCAAGCTCGACGTGGATACCGCTGCAGCCGTGGTCGGGGGCATCGCCCAAGGCTGCGAGCTGGCGGGTTGCGCGCTGATCGGCGGCGAAACCGCCGAAATGCCCGACATGTATCCCCCGGGCGAGTATGATCTGGCCGGCTTCACCGTCGGCGCGGTGGAAAAATCGCAGATGCTCACCGGCGAGGCGATCGTGGCCGGCGACGCGATCCTCGGGGTGGCATCCAGCGGCCCGCACTCCAATGGTTACTCGCTAATCCGCCGCATCCTCGATCGCGCCGGCAGCCCGCTGGAGCTCGAGCTCGACGGCGTGACCCTGGCCGATGCGCTGATGGCCCCGACCACGATCTACGTCAAGTCGATGCTGGACTTGATCAAAGTCGGCTCGGTCCACGGCATGGCCCATATTACCGGTGGTGGGCTGCGGGAAAATATCATCCGCGTGGTGCCGGCCGGCCTGGGTATCGCCCTGGATGCGGCCACCATCGCGCTACCGCCGGTGTTCGACTGGTTGATGCGCGAGGGCCAGGTGGCCCGCGAAGAAATGTGGCGCACCTTCAACTGTGGCATCGGCTTTACCGTGATCCTGCCGCATCACGCCGTGTCGGCGGCATCGGCCTTGCTGGAAAGACACGGCCTGGCCAGCGCCATCATCGGCGAGGTGGTGACGGCGTCGGGCGACGAACGCGTGCGCATCAGCTGAACATCGCTTCCCGTTCTTAACGATTGCTCTTGACCATGATGACTCAACCCATGCGTGTTGCCGTGCTTGCGTCAGGCCGCGGCAGCAACCTGGCCGCGCTGCTCGAAGCCCGTAGCCGCGGCGAACTGCCGGTAGAGTTCGTGTTGGTGGCCAGTGACAAGGCTACTGCTGGCGCCTTGCGGCTGGCTGAAGCGGCCGGGATCCCCACACTGGCACTTGCCCCCCGCAGCTATCCGGATCGTCGCGCCTTTGATCGCGACCTGTTCACGCGGACCGCCGACAGCGGCGCCGAACTGCTGGTACTGGCCGGCTTCATGCGCATACTTGACGGCGAGACCCTGGCGCCCTGGGTCGGTCGGATGATCAACATCCACCCCTCGCTGCTGCCCAAATACCGGGGCTTGCACACCCATCGTCGTGCTCTGGAAGCCGGTGACCGGGAACACGGTGCCAGCGTGCATTTCGTCACCGCCGAACTGGATGGCGGCCCGGTGATTGCGCAAGCGCGCATGGCGATCCAGCCGGGAGACGACGAAGACCGTCTGGCGCAACGCCTGCTATCGCATGAACACCGTTTGCTGCCGGCGGTGCTGGCCTTGCTGGCAACGCGCCGCCTGCAATGGCAGAACCAGGCACCCCAGCTCGATGGGCAAGCCCTGACAGCGCCACTGGTGCTCGGCGAGCAAGGCCTGCAGCACGCCGAGTGACATCCGGTTCAGCCTCCTCCCAGCAGACTCGGCCCATGACTACCCGTACCCTGCTCGCTTCGTTGTTCGGCCTTGGGTTACTGCTCGCCGGCCAGCGCGTACTCGCCGCACCGCTCAGCGACTTCACCGCCCGCTACGAAGTCACCCGCAACGGCGCGCCGATGGGTGCGGCGACCCTGAGCCTGCATGCCGAGGGTCAGGGCGTGTGGATCTTCAACACAAACATCCAGGGTACCGCCGGACTCGCCGCCCTGCTCGGCGCCAGTATCCGGCAGACCTCGCGATTTCGCTGGCGAGGCGATTTGCCCGAGGCGATCAGCTACGACTATCAGCTGAATGCGGCGATCAAGCACAAGCAGAGCCACTTGCGGGTCGACTGGTCGAAAAATAAGGTGACCACGGTGCAGGGCAAGGAGCATCACAGCTACCCCGCCAGCCCCGGCATCGTCGAGCGCAATACCACGCCCTTGGCGCTGGGGCTGGCCTTGCGCCAAGGCAAATGCCACATCATCCTGCCCGTGGCGGTGAAGCAGGAGGTACAAACCCAGACCTTCGAGGTATCCGCGAAGGAAACCGTCAAGGTTCCGGCGGGAACGTTCCAGGCCGAGCGGATCGACCGCACCGATGCCGATCGCGGCTTCAGTGCCTGGTACGTCCCCGATCGCTACCCGGTGCCGGTAGAGCTGTCACAACACGACGGCGGCACCCTGGTGATGAAGCTGGTCAGCTTTACCCGGCCGTGAATGCTCAGTCGCTGACGTAGCGATCCAGCGCGTCGGCATGCGCGCGCAGCCAGCGCCGGGCGCGCGGCTGAATAAGCCCATAGGCGTTGACCCCGTAAGCCACCCACACGCCGAGCAGCGTGGCAGCCACCTGAATCCAGCCGGTCGCATGTCCCAGGTATCCCGCCGTCAGATCGCTACCCAGGAAGCCCAGTCCAAACAACAGAAACGACGCGAGAGCTCCTTTTACCGTATTGCTGCGGCTCACCGCCTCGCGCCACAGGCGCCGTTGGCGCGACGGCAGCACTGCCTGGAGCTCGGGAATGTTCTGCAATCGCCAGTAGGTCATGGCACGCCCTCCTTGCGTTGATGCGGCCTCAGTTCGGCAACCGACGGATTTTTGCACCGAGCACGCCGAGTTTTTCTTCGATGTTCTCGTAACCGCGATCGATGTGATAAACCCGATCCACCACGGTGTCACCCTTGGCCACCAGGCCGGCCAGTACCAGGCAGGCCGAAGCGCGCAGATCGGTCGCCATCAGTGGCGCGCCGCTCATGGTCGGTACACCCTGGATCACCGCAGTATTGCCTTCCAGCTGGATGTTCGCGCCCAGCCGCTGCAACTCGTGGGCGTGCATGAAGCGGTTCTCGAACACCGTCTCGGTGACCACCCCGGTGCCTTCAGCGATACAGTTGAGCGCAGTGAACTGCGCCTGCATGTCGGTCGGAAATGCCGGGTAGGGGGCCGTGCTGATGTTTACCGCCCTGGGTCGCCGCCCCCCCATGTCCAGCTCGATCCAGTCGTCGCCGGTGGAGATATGCGCACCGGCTTCCTCCAGCTTGGCCAGCACCGCATCGAGCGTGCTGGCGCGGGCATGCCGCATACGAACCTTGCCACCGGTCATCGCGGCGCCAACCAGGAAGGTGCCGGTTTCGATGCGATCGGGCAATACCTCGTATTCGGCGCCGTGCAGCCGTTCGACCCCATGAATCACCATGGTCGAGCTGCCGGCACCCTCGATCTGCGCGCCCATCGCAACCAGGCAATTGGCCAGATCGACTACCTCCGGTTCCTGCGCCGCGTTCTCGATGACCGTAGTGCCCTGGGCCAGGGTGGCGGCCATCATGATGTTTTCGGTACCGGTGACGGTAACCATGTCCATCACCACGCGCGCACCCTTGAGCCGCTTGGCCCGCGCCTTGATGTAGCCGTTCTCGACGGTAATCTCCGCGCCCAGTGCCTGCAAGCCGCGAATATGCTGATCCACCGGGCGTGAGCCGATCGCGCAACCGCCAGGTAGCGAAACTTCCGCCTGACCGAACCGCGCCACCAGCGGCCCCAGTACCAGAATCGAGGCGCGCATCGTGCGCACCAGGTCATAAGGCGCCACACAGGTATTGGTGGTTCGCGGGTCGACATGCATCTTCATGCGATCATCCAGCACCAGTTGCACGCCCATCTGGCCGAGTAGCTCGATGAACGTGGTGACATCGTGCAGGTGGGGCACGTTGCCGATGCTGACCGGCTCATCCGCCAGCAGACAGGCTGCCAGAATCGGCAACACCGCGTTCTTGGCGCCGGAAATGCCGACCTCGCCATTGAGCGGCGTGCCGCCACTGATCAGGATCTTAGCCATCGTTGTCCTTCAATCAAACAGTAGGGTGCGGCCGTCGCCATCAAGAACGGGCAGCCGCTTCCTCGGGGGTAAGGGTCTTCAGGGCCAAGGCGTGGATCGCGCCGCCCATCAACTCACCCAACGTGGCGTACACCAGCCGGTGCCTCGCCAGTGGCAACTTGCCGGCGAACTGGCTGGCGACCACGGTGGCCTCGAAATGCACGCCGTCAGCGCCACTGACTTCAGCCCGCGCGCCGGGCAACCCCTGTTCAATCATTGCCTGGATACGGCTTGAGTCCATCGGTAATTAAGTCCATTCGAGAGCGGGGTCGATGCATCGTCGCGGAGTCGGGGGGTGGTCCGAATCCAACGCATCGACTTATGACGCTAAAATACGAATGTGCCATGGTAATGGAAATTCACTGGCACAGAAATGATGGCGAGGCGCGACGAGTGGTCTGTCGTCGGGCTGCCGCCCATGATCCTTGAGTCCCCTTTTTGCCCGAGACCCCATGAACGCACACACCCTTCCGCTTGCTGCCACCGCGCTGGACCCGGAAGCCATCGTGGCCAGCGCGCGCGCCGTGATCACGACCGAAGCCAGGGCAATCGACGCGCTGGAGTCGCGCATCGGTACAGACTTTGCCGAAGCCTGTCGCGTGATCCTTGCCTGCAAGGGTCGGGTGATTGTCAGCGGCATGGGCAAATCCGGCCATATCGCGCGCAAGATCGCCGCCACCCTCGCCTCCACCGGCACACCGGCGTTCTTTGTGCACCCGGGCGAAGCCAGCCATGGCGACCTGGGGATGATCCAGCCCGCCGATGTGGTGTTGGCGCTGTCCTATTCCGGTGAAACTGACGAACTGCTGTTCATTCTGCCGGTGATCAAGCGTCAAGGCATACCGTTGATCGCGATCACCGGCAAACCCGGTTCGTCGCTGGCCAGTCAGGCCGACGTGCACCTGGACGGCAGTATTTCCAGCGAGGCCTGCCCGTTGGGGTTGGCGCCCACCACCAGCACCACGGTCGCACTGGTCCTGGGCGATGCGCTGGCGATCGCCTTGCTCGAGGCGCGTGGATTCACCTCGGACGACTTCGCCCGTTCGCACCCCGCCGGCAGCCTGGGTCGACGTCTGCTGTTACGCATCAGCGACCTGATGCATACCGGCGACAACATCCCCAAAGTACCGCCGGAGGCGAGCCTGACCGGTGCGCTGGTGGAAATGACCCGCAAGCACCTGGGCATGACCGCCGTGGTCGATGAAGGGCAACGCCTGCTCGGTGTGTTCACCGATGGCGACCTTCGCCGCGCACTGGACGACCAGGACGTGGACCTGCGCCGCGCCCGCGTCGCCGACCTGATGACCCGTGGCCCGAAAACGATCAGTGCCGAGAAGCTGGCCGCCGAAGCAGCCCAGCTGATGGAAAAGCATCAGATTCACGCGTTATTGGTCGTCGACGCCGACCATCGCGTCGTCGGTGCGCTGAATATTCATGATCTGCTACGAGCCCGCGTGGTTTGATAAGACCACCACCGGGCGGAGTGGGTGGAAACCGGCGAAGCTCGTGATTCCAGTTCAGCCGTCACCATGCTCTTTCGCAGGCTCCATGCCATCCCCCTCACCCACCTGATCCAGGCCCGTGAACTCAAGTTATCTCGCCGACATCCCTGCCGACATCCGCGCCCGCGCCGCCAGGGTGCGCTTAGCGGTATTTGACGTAGACGGTACCTTGACCGACGGACGATTGTGGTATGGCGAGGACGGGCGCGAGACCAAGGTATTCCATGTGCACGACGGGCTTGGCCTGAAACGCTTGCAGGCCCACGGTGTGCAGGTAGCTCTGATTACCGCACGGATCAGCCATCCGGTCGCCTTGCGCGCCGAAGAACTGGACATCGCTCATGTCTATCAGGGTCAGAATGACAAGCGCGCCTGCCTGCTGGAATTGCTCGATGCACTCCAGCTCACCCCCGAACAGGCGGCCTTTGTCGGCGACGACCTGCCCGATCTCGCACCGATGGGCATCGCCGGACTCGCCGTGGCGGTCGCCAATGCCCATCCATGGGTGGTCGCGCAAGCGCACTGGCAAACCCTGCAGCGCGGCGGCAGAGGCGCGGCACGCGAGGCCTGCGACCTGATCCTGTTGGCGCAAGGCAAGGACAGTGACGAACGGAAGCACTGGTCGTGAGCCGCGCACCGCTCGACCGGGCCGTCAGCGCATGACGGCACAACTCGCTCAGGCGGGCCCTTCGCCCGGAAGGTGGCTACGCGATCGACGCCTGCCGGTGGCGATCATCGCGCTGGCGCTTGCCGGGGGTCTCGCCCAGCTGCTGCTGTGGTGGCTCGGACCGGCAACTAGCCGACATGATTTTGTCGGGCCGCCGCGCTCGGCCTATACGCTGACGGATGCGCGGGTGACCGAGTACAACCGGCTCGGCCAGCCAAGTTTCGCGCTGCAATCGCCACATATCGAGCGGCGTGAAGGCGACGACTCGCTATACCTCACTTCACCGACCTTCCAGCTTCCGTCGAAGCAGGCCGGCATACCCGACTGGCAAGGTCGGTCACGCTACGGCTGGGTCAACAAAAGCGGCACCTTGCTCAAGCTGCAAGGACCGGTCTATATGCATCGGCCGGCCTTCGACCACACGCTTGCGTCGGAAATGCATACCGCCGACGTCACCTTCTGGCCCAGGGAAAACCGCCTGGTCACCGCGGCTCCGGCACGGATTATCAGGGGAGCCTCTACAATCAGCGGCATCGGCATGCGTGCCAATCTCAATGACAAACATCTGGAGCTGCTCGATGACGTCCACGCCACGTTTCCGCCGCATCAGCCCGGGCGCTAAGTTCGTCCTGCTGGCACTGGGCCTGCTCGCCATCGGCCCGGGTTTTGCCCGGAGCAACGATCGCGAACAGCCGATGCAGGTCAATGCGCAGCATTTCGACGGCTTCCAGAAGCCCAACAGCACCAGCACCTTGACCGGCAAGGTCAGTATCACCCAAGGCACGCTGAAGGCCACCGGAAGCGTGGCCAAGGTCTATTTCGACGGCAACAGCCAGATCAGCCGTGTCGTCATTACCGGCAACCCGGCCCACATCCAGCAACTGGACGACAACGACAACCTGATGACCGGTGCTGCCGACAGTATCGACTACAACAACATCAAGCAGATCGCCGTGCTTTCGGGTCATGCGACGGTCACGCAGAAGGGTCGCGGTGCGGCGAGCGGCGACACGCTCACCTACAACACCCAGACCAGCCAGATGACCGGCGAAAGCAACGGCGACGGCCTGGTCCACATGACTTTCCAGCCTAAACCGAAGTCCGCGGCGCCCAAATCGCCGGCGCCGGCCAAGGGACAACCGTAAGCCATGCTCTCCGCCGAAGGTCTGCAGAAAAGTTTCAAGTCGCGCCAGGTCGTACGCGATTTCGGATTCTCGATCCGCGAGGGCGAGGTAGTCGGCTTGCTTGGCCCCAACGGAGCTGGCAAGACAACATGCTTCTACATGGTAGTGGGTCTGGTCGAGGCCGATGCGGGTCGTATCCAGCTCGACAAGCAGGACATCACCGGTCTGCCCATGCACGCGCGGGCGCGACTGGGTATCGGCTATCTGCCCCAGGAAGCCTCGGTGTTCCGCCGCCTCAGCGTGGCCGACAACATCATGGCCGTACTGGAATTGCGCGAGGGGCTCAGCACACAACAGCGCCGCAGCGAACAGGAAAGCCTGCTAGACGAACTGAAAATCGCCCACATCGCCGGGCAGAAGGGCATCAGCCTGTCCGGTGGTGAGCGCCGCCGCGTGGAAATTGCCCGCGCATTGGCAGCGCACCCGCGCTACATGCTGCTGGATGAGCCCTTTGCCGGCGTCGACCCGATCTCCGTCGGTGAGATCCAGCGCATTGTGCGCCACCTCAAGGAGCGTGGCATCGGCGTGCTGATCACCGATCACAACGTGCGCGAGACCCTGGGTATCTGCGATCGCGCATATATCCTCAGCGATGGCGAAGTGCTCGCCCGCGGCACGCCAGCTCATATCCTTGCCGATGAACGGGTGCGCGAGGTCTATCTGGGCCGCGAATTCCGTCTCTGAGAACACGACTGGACGCCCACCAAAGCCGGCAGGGCTTTCTGGCTATGGCTGCCACTGCAGCCACGCGCTAGGATGTGGCCAAGCTCCCTCAGTCCGGTTGGCATGAAACCCGCACTCCAGTTTCGCCTCCATCAGCAACTGACCCTGACGCCGCAACTGCAGCAGGCGATCAAGCTGTTGCAACTGTCGCAACTGGAGCTTGAGGCTGAGCTGCGGCAAATCGCCGAAGGCAACCCCCTCCTGGAGTTCGAGGAGGAAGGCGAAGAGCTCGAAACGCTTGACGACGATGCGCTGAAAGCCGACTACCCCTCCGTCGAAAGCACGACGGCTGGCAGCAGTGGTGACGGCGATGAAAGCGACAGCACCGACTGGGCCGATCGCGGCGGTGTATCCGAATCGCCGATGGACTTTTCGCACCAGGGCAGCAGTGGCAGCAGTAGCGCCCCCTCCCGTGGTGATGACGACTTCGAACCACAAAACGCCGCGCCGGAGACGCTTCAGCAACACCTGGTCTGGCAGCTTAATCTGGCCTCGTTCGACCCACGCCAGCATCTCATCGCCACGGTATTGATCGACGCGCTGAACAGTGCCGGCTACCTGACAGAAGGGCTCGAGGCGATTCTCGCTGCACTACCCGCCGAACTGATGGCCAGCATCGATGACGTCGAGGCGGTGCGACGGCAATTGCAGGGTTTCGACCCGATCGGTGTGGGTAGCCTGGATTTGCGCGACTGCCTACGGGTGCAGCTGGAGCAGTTCGATCCGGATACGGAACAGCGCGAACTGGCTTTGCGCATAGTGGATGCCGAACTGGAGTTGCTGGCGCGCAACGACATTGTCCGTATCGCGCGACGCCTGCGTGCCAGCGAGGACGATGTCGCCGCCGCCGCCGTACTGATCCGGAGCCTCGATCCGCGCCCCGGTGCCGCGCTGGATACGACACCGGTGGAATATGTTGCGCCGGATGTCTATGCCATACGCGACGGTAACCGCTGGCGGGTCAGCCTGAACGCCGATTGCCAGCCCCGGCTTGGCCTGAACCAGCACTATTGCGGACTGATCGCCCAGGCACGGGGCGAGGATGCCAGCTGGATGCGCGGCCAGCTGCAGGAAGCCCGCTGGTTGATCAAGAGCCTGGAGTCGCGTGCCGAAACCCTGCTCAAGGTCGCCGATGCCATCGTGCGCCGGCAGAGCGCGTTTCTTGACTACGGGCCGGAAGCCATGCATCCGCTGGTATTGCGTGAAGTGGCCGAGGAAGTGGGCATGCACGAGTCGACGATTTCCCGTGTTACCACGCGCAAATACATGCATACCCCGCGTGGCACCTTCGAATTGAAGTACTTCTTCTCCAGTGGCGTGTCCACCGAGGACGGTGGCAGTGCATCGGCCACCGCCATCCAGGCCATGCTGCGCAAGTTGGTCGATACCGAGGATTCACGTAAGCCGCTGTCCGACCAGGCAATTGCCGAAGAGCTTCGGCGCAAAGGCATCCAAGTGGCGCGGCGCACCGTCGCCAAGTACCGTGAGGGCCTGCGCATTCCAAGCTCCAGTGAGAGGCAGCGTGCCAGTTGACCTGAAACTCCCTGACGGAGGGAACTTGATACACCGGAAAAGCGTCCATTATTCATGGAGTCTTGTTCCACGAATCGTTATTGCCCTCGGGGCAGCGATTCGAACCCGCCGCCCAAGGCGGCTGTACCACCAAAGGAGGCGCACCATGCAATTCCAACTCAGCGGTCAGCATCTTGAGATCACCCAGGCGCTCCGCGACCACGCGACCGCCCGACTCGACCGCCTCACCCGCCTCGACGACAAGCTGATAGGCCTCACTATCGTATTGTCGATCGACAAGCTGCAGCAGTGCGCCGAAGGCACACTGGCCGTCCCCGGCAATACCTTGCATGCCGAAGCCGCCGAAGCCGACATGTACGCCTCCATCGATGTAGTGTTCGACAAGCTGGTCAATCAACTGCGCAAGCACCGCGAGAAAGTGTGCGACAAGCACCAGCGCGAAGTCCGTCAGGAACGCCTGTACGGCTGACGACCTTATCAACCACGACCCGCCTGACCCAGGCGGGTCGCTCTCATTCGATTCCGGCACACTGAGTCGACGACGACGACCATCCGAACTGGCACAATGGCCTCATGCTGCCGATGTCTGTCCCTGGCGTGCAGCCGATGAGGATGTTCAGCCGTGGATCGGATCAGTGCCCGACAACTTTACGACGGTGTCCACGAGCGCATGGCGCTGCGCTGGGTGTCAGGCATGCGTGGCGAATCCCGCGCGCTGGAGCCCACCGTCGCCAAGGCGCGCCGCCCCTCGCTGATCGGGTACCTGAATGTCATCTACCCGAACAAGATCCAGATCATCGGCACCGAAGAACTGAACTACTTGGACAGTCTGGATTCCCGTCAGCGCTGGGAAGTGATGCACAAGATTGCCGCCTATCAGCCAGTCGCCCTGATAGTCACCAAGGATCAGGCAATACCCGCCGACCTGCGCGAGGTGGCCGAGGAAACCGATACCCCGCTGTGGACCAGTCCCAAGCGCGGCCACGAACTGCTGACGTATCTGCAATACCACCTGGCACGCATGCTGGCGGCAAAAACCACCCTGCATGGCGTGTTTCTCGAGGTGTTTTCGATCGGCGTGCTGATTACCGGTGAGGCCGGCTCCGGCAAGAGCGAGCTGGCGCTGGAGTTGATCAGCCGTGGCCATCGGCTGGTTGCCGATGACGCCACCGAGTTCACCCTGATTGCTCCGGATGTCATCGACGGCAGCTGCCCGGAGCTACTGCAGGACTTGTTGGAAGTACGTGGACTTGGCGTGCTCAACGTGCGGGAAATGTTCGGCCACATGTCGGTCAAACCGTCCAAATACCTCCGTCTGGTGGTTCACCTCAAACCGCTGCGCGACGGCGAGGAAACCGATGCCCTGACCCGCCTGACCGGTGACATCGGTCACCGCGAAATCCTGGAGCTGAAAGTACCGATGATTACCATTCCTGTCGCCTCGGGCCGCAACCTCGCCGTGCTGGTGGAGGCGGCCGTGCGCAGCCACGCGCTCAAAAGCAAGGGCATCGATCCCGCACAGACCTTTATTGACCGGCAGGCGCATCAACTGCGCCGCCTTCCGCCGTGGTGATCCCCATGAACGACAACGACGAACCCTTGCTTGATCCCCGGATAAACCCGCAGGACATCCATCTGCTCGTGCTGACCGGGATGTCCGGCGGTGGTAAGACAGTGGCCTTGCGCGCGCTCGAAGACCTGGAGTTCTATTGCGTCGACAACTTGCCTTCGGCCCTGCTGCCGCAACTGGTCGACGCCGTGATCAAGGGCAACGACCGCCAGCACCGGCGTATTGCGGTGGGCGTAGACGTGCGCAACAGCGACGAAGACCTGGCGCAAATGCCCAATGTGCTGTCCAGACTCGCCGCTGTCGGCGTGCAGCTGAACCTGATTTTTCTGGACTGTCGCGACGAGATCCTGATCAAGCGCTACTCGGAAACCCGTCGCCGCCATCCGCTGGCTATCCTCGGACTGTCGCTGGCCGACGCGATTGCCGAGGAGCGCAAGTTGCTACGCCCACTGATGGCGATTGCCGAGAAGGTGATCGATTCCAGCGAACTCAATGTGCACCAGCTGCGCCGACTGGTGGCAACCGGCTATGCGCGCTCCACCGAAGGGCTTACCTTGATGTTCGAGTCCTTCGCATTCCGTCGCGGCCTGCCGCTGGATGCGGACTTTGTCTTCGATGCACGCTGCCTGCCCAATCCGCACTGGCAAAATCACCTGCGGCCCCTTTCGGGCAAGGATGCGCCGGTCCGCGAATTTCTCGATAGCCTGCCGCTGGTCAACGACTATTTCAGCGATACCTTGCGGTGGCTCGACGCCTGGCTGCCCCGCTTCGAGCAAGACGATCGCAGCTATCTGACGGTCTCGATCGGCTGTACCGGTGGCCGCCACCGTTCGGTCTACCTTGTCGAAAAGCTCGCCGATCACTATCGCGGTCGCCGCGAGGGCGTACTTACCTTCCATCGTGAACTGGAGTGATCGCCATGTCGTCCAATTGCCAAGCCAAGCCGGTGAGGACACCATGAGCGTCGGCGTGCTGTTGATGACCCATGAGGCAGTCGGCAAGGCACTGATCTCCGCGGCACATCATGTGATGCCCGAACTGCCGTTGCCGGTCACCGCGGTGGAAATACCGCCCCAGGCCGATCCGGACGTCATGCGTACACTGACCGCGCGCCACGCCCGCCAACTCGACACGGGCGACGGCGTATTGGTTCTTGCCGACCTTTACGGCGCCACACCCTGCAACATCGGCTTGTCACTGGGCGAACTCGGTGTGCATCTTCACTGCGTTTCCGGGCTCAACCTGCCGATGCTTCTGCGGGTACTCAACTACGCGGACAAACCACTCGATGAACTAGCCGAAATCGCGGCCAGTGGTGGCCGCGGGGGAATCTTGATCGATCATGCTTGAACAGGACGTGGTGATTTCAAATCGGCTGGGGCTGCACGCACGGGCCTCGGCGAAACTGGTACAACTGGTACAGGGTTTCAAATCCACAGTGTGGCTCGTAAGCAAAGGTCGCGAAGTCAATGCACAAAGCATCATGGGCGTCATGATGCTGGCGGCCGGTCTCGGTGCGACGTTGACCCTTCGCGCCGACGGTCCGGACGAGCAAGCTGCGCTGGCAGCGGTAGTTGAGTTGTTCGAGCGAAAGTTCGACGAGGGAGGCTGAGCGGCATGGGATACGCGATGGGACGCCTAGTCTGTGGTAACGCCTGCGGCAGCGTGATGCTGGGAGTGGGCGGCCCGTGCATGTGCGCGCAATTTGTTCCCACAAGTCCCACGCCCTGGCAGGAGCAAGCACAATGAGGGAGGTGCTCCCCGGCACCATTGCAGCCCATGGCATGGCGCTGGGCAGAGCTCGGCTGGTCCAGCCGAGCCGTTACGTGGTCGATACCCGGCCGCTGGCGGAAGATGAAATCGACAGTGCCCTGCATCATCTCCACCATGCGCTGGATACAGCGCGGCTCGAACTGCGTGAACTTCGTGGCAAGCTTCACGGCGCGCTCGCCCGCGAGGTCAACGAATTCATCGACGCGCACAGCTTGCTGCTGGATGATCCGGAGCTGCTGCGCGGGCTCGACGACCTGGTGCGGATTGGCCACTACCGACCTGGCGCTGCCCTGAAAAAGCAGCGTGACCGCCTTTCGGCCGTGTTCGAGGCCATGGATGATCCGTATTTGCGTAGCCGCAAAGAGGATCTCGAACAGGTCATCAACCGGGTAATCTCGGTGCTGCAACGCCAAACCAGCCCCGAGGAGCGCAAACTGGCCGCGCGGGTGGGCGAAATCCTGATCGCCGACAGCATTGCGCCCGCTGAAATGGCCCAGCTCGCGGGTAACGGTCTGCTTGGCGTGGTCGGCAGTTCCGGCAGCGTGTACTCGCACAGTGCGATTCTCGCCCGCAGCCTGGGCCTGCCGATGCTGGTCGGTACCCGCGACGCACTGTCGAACATTCACGATGACGACCTGATCCTGCTCGATGCCGAGCGCGGCGAGGCGGTGGTGCACCCCACCGCCCAGGATCTTTCCCACTACCGTGCTTGGCAACGCGAGGCCGCCATTGAGGGGCGGCGCCTGGCCAAACTCGCCAACGCCCCGACGCGAACCCGCGACGGCATCGAAATCGGTCTGCTGGCGAACGCCGAGACCGGCGCCGACGTCGCCATGGCGAGGGCCCGCGGGGCCGATGGTGTCGGCCTGTACCGCACCGAATTCCTGTTCCTTCGCAAAAAGGTGCTGCCTTCGGAGGAGGAGCAGTTCATTGCCTACCGGGATCTGGTCATGGGCATGGGAGGCCTGCCGGTCACCATCCGCACCATGGATCTGGGGGCCGACAAGGCGGATGCCGCCGGCCTGGCAACACGCGGCGAGGAAAATCCGGCGCTCGGCGTGCGTGGCGTACGCCTGTCGCTGCGTCATCCATCGGTATTCACCACGCAAATCCGGGCCATCCTGCGGGCGGCGTGCTACGGTCCGGTCCGGGTGTTGGTGCCGATGGTGACCCAACCGGATGAGCTGATCGCCGTGCGTACCCTGTTCAAGCTGGCACGGCAGGAGCTGAAACACGAGGGTATCGACCTGCCGGAAAAACTTCCACTCGGGGCGATGATCGAGGTTCCCGCCGCGGCCATCAACGTGCGCGCACTGCTGGAACATTCAGACTTCCTGGCCATTGGCACCAATGATCTGGCCCAGTACGTGCTCGCCGCCGATCGCGGCAACGATGCATTGGAAAACATCTACCACCCGCTGCAACCGGCGCTGCTCAGGCTGCTGTCGCATGTCATCAGTGCCGGACGGCGGGCAAGAAAACCCGTGAGCCTGTGTGGCGAGATCGCCGGGGACGCAAACTTCACTGCCCTTCTGCTGATGCTTGGATTGAATGAGTTCAGCATGCACCCCACCCAGATTCTGCAGGTGCGCGACCGCATCGCCACGCTCAACCATGCCCACCTGCGCCGCCAGGCCACCAAACTGCTACGCGCCTATACCCACGAACAGGCTGAAGCGCTACTCAATGAACTAAGCGAGCCGGCGTAGTAGGGCAAGCTGCCACGGCAGCGTCGTCCGCGCTGGTCTCGTTCGCACGCGGTAGTCTCGGCGCAGCTCAGTGCCTGGCCCCGGGGCCATCGAGGTCGCTACTGGCGAGAAAAGCCTCCAGCAAGGCGCCCCGGTACTTCTGCTTATGCAACAACAACGAGAGTTTGCGGCTCAGGTCGAGGAACGGGGTCTTCAAGGCTTTCAGGCGGCCGGCGGCGAGCGCATCCGTCAATGCCACAGCCGGCAGACAGGCAATGCCCATGCCCGCCGCCACCGCCTGCTTGATCGCCTCGATCTGGTCGAGTTCCAAGACCGTCTTGCCCGGTGGCAGCCTCGCTAGCGCGCGCTCACTGATCACCCGTGTCGCCGAACCGGGTTCACGCAATACCCAACGGGCATCGGCAAAGTCCGCCGGTTTGAGACTGCGCTTGCGTGCCAGCGGATGATCGGGGGGCACGCATACCACCAGCCAGTCGTCGCGCCATGGCCGTGCTTCCAGCAGCGGGTGCGCAACAGGCCCTTCGACACAGCCGATGTCCAGACTGTGATCGAGCATGCCCGCAACAATGGTTTCGGTATTGGCGACGCGCAGACGGATCGCCACTTGCGGATGCGTGTGCACAAAGTTGCCCAGCAACTCGCCGACCCGGTAATTGCCGACCGTATTGCTGGCGCCAATACGCAGCTCACCAGCGAGTGCGGCCTCGCCTTCGCTGCCATGTCGGGCGAATTCGGCATGCCGCTCCAGCAGCTCTTGGGCCAGCGGCAACAGTTCACGACCGCGGGCATTGAGACGCAAGCGACCACGTTCGCGGGCAAATACCGGGGCATCCAGCTGACGCTCCATTTCCGCCAGCGCCATGCTCGCGGCCGGCTGCGTCAGGTGCAGTTGCTCGGCCGCCGCGCGCACGCTGCCCAGCAAGGCGATGTGTACAAAGACGTCAAGTTGACGCGGGCTGATGTTTATCATCAGTCTATTTTATACATCTGATTAGATATTCAAAGTTTTTTTGATTATTGAGAACGACGAGAATGGCGCCACCCCAAAGGAGCCACCATGAACGCCGTCTCGATCGCCACCACGCCTGCGCGCCTGACGGCCTACCTGCCCGGTCTGGTGCTGGCGGTTCTGCTCGGCTTGCTGGCCATGCTTTTGGGCCGCTACGCACCACTGATCGGCGGGCCCGTAATCGGTATCGTACTGGGTATTGTCGTGCGCAATCTGCTGTCGCCCGGAGCACACTACAACCCGGGCATCGCCTTTACCGGCAAGTATGTGCTGCAGTGGTCGATCATCGCGCTGGGCTTCGGACTCAGCCTGAGCCAAGTAGCCCATACCGGGCTACAGTCGCTGGCGGTGACCATGGTCACGATGAGCATGGCATTCTTGTCGGCATGGGCGCTGGGCCGCTGGCTCGGGGTGCACGACAAGCTCAAGGTGCTGATCGGCGTGGGCACAGCGATCTGCGGTGGCTCGGCGATCGCTGCGATCACACCGATCATCCGGCCCGATGACCATGACACCGCATTCGCGATCTCCACCATCTTTTTGTTCAACCTGGTGGCAGTGCTGCTGTTTCCGCTGCTGGGCCACCTGATGCACTTGTCCGATGCCGGCTTCGGTCTCTGGGCCGGCACGGCGATCAATGACACCTCGTCCGTCGTTGCGGCCGGCTTCAGCTACAGCAAGGCGGCCGGTGACTACGCCACCATCGTCAAGCTGACGCGTGCGACCCTGATCATTCCGGTCAGTTTGATCCTGGCTTTCACCGTGGCGGCTCGCGAAAAGCGCAAGCTGAAGCAGAATGGCGGCAGCGGCAACTTCAGTCTGGCCAGGATCTTTCCCTGGTTCATCCTGTGGTTTCTGGTCGCCTCTGCCGCCCGCACGGTGGGCTTGGTTCCGGTTGCCGTGCAACCGGCGATCCACGTTGCTGCCGAGTTCCTGATCATCGTGGCGCTGACCGCGATCGGGCTGTCCTCCAACCTGCGCAAGATGGCCACTACCGGGCTTCGCCCGATCCTGCTCGGTCTCGGCGTATGGATCTCGGTAGCCATCAGCAGCCTGCTGGTGCAACTGGTGATTGGACAACTCTGAGACACTGCGGACGATCGACCGGGACCGCCTCGGCGAGAGCCGCCCTCCCCGCGCCACGCCAATCGATGCCCGTCGAACGCATGAATACGTATGCAGCCGCTAGTTGCTGCACCGCGACGCTGCCTACCATGCAGGGTACACGCAAGGAACCGTGCGGCCCGATGTTGCAACTGCAACATGCGGGAGGAGGCTTGCCGTGACATAAACGTAGCCGGAGGACTCCCGCCGATGAAAAACTTCACCTTGCCCGACTCATTTGTGGTGACCGCATGTTGACCCTGCTGATGGCAGCTGCGATGGCAGCAAGCACCGCTGCCCCCGCCTGGCACGACGGACTGGACTGGCACGGCGTACATGCAAGCATCACGGAAGACGCCGAGCACCGTTACACCGTGGCATGGCCGTTCGGGCAGCGGGTGGTCCCCCCGCAGCCGTTTCAGGTGGATACCGCCAGCACCCTGTTCAATGGCCTGTACGCGATGGCCCAGGACGACCTGAAGCTGGACTCGGTCACGGCAATCCGCGACGGCGCGTTTGATCATGGCAAGCCGATTCCCTGCCACTGTTTCGAGACCGGTCTGAAATGGCCGTACGTATGGACACGTGACCTGTCGTATTCGACCGACCTTGGCCTGTGGCGGTTTGATCCGGCGCGCGCGCGTAACGGCTTGACGTTCAAGCTCTCGGGCGTGCGCGTACCATCTGCACCGCAAGGCCTGTATGTCATGCAGGACACCGGTTCGGGCGGAAGCTGGCCGATCAGCACCGACCGCGTGGTGTGGTTCCTGGGCGCGCAACATCTGCTTGGCGACAAGGCTTTTGCCAGCAAGGTCTGGCAGGCATTGCAGGACACCCTGGCGCAGGATCGCCGGTATGCGTTCGACCACCGCTTCGGCCTGTATCGCGGCGAGACCTCGTTCATGGACTGGCGCGAACAGAGCTATCCCGCATGGACCGCAAACAAGGTCACCTTCATCGGTCAATCGTATGCGCTGTCCACCAACGTGCTGCATTACCGGGCATTGCAGCTGGCGGCCACCCTGGCCACTGCGCATCAGCAACCGAAATTCGCCGCGACATACCGGTCCGAGGCCGCCGCGCTGAAAAAGGCGATCAACGTGCATTTCTGGCGCGCCGACCGTGGCATGTACATGAGCTACATCGGCGGTGACGGCACGCCCTACGACACCTACGACTTGCTCGGCATCTCGCTGGCGATCACCAGCGGCGTGGCCGATGGCTCCCGCGCCAGGCAGACCCTGGCCAACTACCCGACCTGGCCCGCCGGCAGTCCGGTGATGTGGCCCGAACGGGCCGATCAACCGATCTACCACAACCGCGCGATATGGCCATTTGTGAGCGCCTACGCGATACGTGCCGCACGCACGGTCGACGACCCGGCGCGGATCGCCCATGAAATCCGCTCGGTGATGCGCGGGGCGGCGCTGTACGGCTCCAACCTGGAAAACTATGAGCTGCTGACCCAGGGCCAGCATCTGGATGAAGGCAAACTCAGTGGCCCGGTGGTGAATTCCCCGCGCCAGCTGTGGTCGGTGGCGGCGTATCTGGACATCGTCACCGAGGGCGTGTTCGGACTCACCGAGAGCGGCCAGGTCGCACCGAAGCTGCCGACATCGCTGGTACCGATGCTGTTCGGCCAGCGCAAGGCGATCACGCTGAACCTGCCTGATCGCAGGATTACCCTCAAACTGCCCGCCACAAAACAGCAGGGAACATTCGATGGCAACCTGCTGATCGCCGACCACATCCGCCATCAGAGCACGGACACCGTGGTGACCTTGAAGGCCGTGCGCGTGAAGGAGGTGCCGTTGCGCACCGACGCACCGCTGTACGCACCCGCAGCGCCCCCCGCACCGGTAGTGCAGGCGGATGCCGATGGCTGGCATGTCCAGACCCTTGGCAAGGTGCAGCTTTACGTCAATGGCAAGCGTGCTGCCGTGATCGACGGCCATGGCCAGCTCGCCCGACACGCCGGGCTGACCTGCGTCAGCGCGACCCGCGTGGATGCCTACGGGCTGGAGTCGCTGCATAGCCCCGACACCTGCGCAGGCACGCTCAACAAGGTCGGCGGTGACTGGCCGCGTCACTGGACAGCGGCCACTGCCGGCCACTACCGGGTGGCGCTGAACTACGACAACGATCACGGCCCGATCAACACCGGCATCACCGCGGCGGTGAAGATGCTGGCGATCCGTTGCGACGGCAGCCCCTTGCAACGCCTACCGATCGTGATGCCGCACAGCACGGGTCGACAGGCATCGACCTACGGCGTATTCAGCGCCACGGCCGGCGCCCACTGCCGTTTCACCCTTGATGACGGCTTCAACATGAGCTACCTGCGCCACTTTGCCCATTTCACCGGCGGCCAGGGCGGCAGTTCCGGCCCACTCAACAAGGCCGAAATCGGCGATCTGCTGATCGCCCCGCTGGCTGCAGGAAACTCCACACCATGAGTAGAAAACCCGAGCTGTCGTTCTGGCAGATCTGGAACATGTGCTTCGGCTTTCTCGGTATCCAGTTCGGCTACGCATTGCAGAACGCCAATGTCAGCCGGATTTTCCAGACACTGGGCGCGAACGTCGACCACATCGCCATGCTGTGGATCGCTGCACCGCTTACCGGACTGATCGTGCAACCGATCATCGGCCACTACTCCGACCGCACCTGGAACCGCTTCGGTCGCCGCCGCCCGTACTTTTTCGTCGGTGCGGTACTGGCCACACTGTCCCTGCTGGCCATGCCCAACGCGCCGGCGCTGTGGGTGGCGGCCGGCCTGTTGTGGATCATGGACGCGTCGTTCAACGTGTCGATGGAGCCGTTCCGCGCCTTTGTCGGCGATCAGCTGCCGCCAAGCCAGCGTCCGCTGGGCTTCTCGATGCAAAGTGTATTCATCGGCGTGGGCGCGGTGGTGGCTTCGTTCCTGCCCTACCTGCTGGCGCACTCGGGCGTGGCCAACACGGCCGCGCCGGGTGAAGTGCCGGACACGGTGAAGTACGCTTTCTACGCGGGCGGCGCCACGCTGCTGGGCGCGATGCTGTGGACCGTGCTGACCACGCGCGAATATCCGCCCGAGCAACTGGAGGGTTTTGACGATGCACACCCCACCTCGGAAGCACCAGCGTCGACGGCGGTGAAGCCCGGCGTCGGCTTTGTCTGGTTGCTGGCAGGTGCGGTCGGCGCCGCGGTAATCTGGTACGGGTCGCTGGCGCGCGACCTGTACGTGCTGGCGGGGATGGCCGCGGTCTATGGCTCCGCGCAGATATGGCTGTCGCAGACCCTGAGCCGCGGCATGGCCGCCCAGATACTCAGCGATCTGCGTGCCATGCCGCCGGCCATGCGTCGGCTCGCCTGGGTACAGTTCTTCTCCTGGTTCGCCCTGTTCGCAATGTGGATCTACACCACCCCGGCCGTGACGGCGACCTTGTTCCACAGTAGCGACCCGACCTCGCTGGCCTACAACACCGGGGCCAACTGGGTAGGCATCCTGTCAGGCGCCTACAACGGCTTCGCCGCGCTGGCAGCGCTCGTCATCCCCTGGGTGGTGCGCCGCGTTGGCCTGCGCTGGGGCCACCTGATCAATCTGTGGCTGGGCGGCGCCGGACTGCTGTCGTTCCTGCTGATCCGCGACCCGGACTGGCTGCTGGTTTCGATGGTCGGGGTGGGCTTCGCCTGGGCCTCGATCCTATCGCTGCCCTACGCGATGCTGTCGGACAACCTGCCCGCCGCCAAGATGGGCGTCTACATGGGTATCTTCAATTTCTTCATCGTGATTCCGCAACTGGTGGCAGCCAGCGTGCTGGGCGTGCTGCTGAAGCTGTTTTTCCACGGCCAGCCGATCTGGGCATTGGGTCTGGGTGGCGCCAGCCTGATTGTGGCCGGCCTGTTCACGCTGCGCGTGCGCGATCCCGATCCCGCCCTGTAGGAGCGCACCCTGTGCGCGATGGCCCTTGCAACCCGATACAACACACATCAAAGGCGTTCGCGCACACGGTGCGCTCCTACACAGACCGCTTTACGGAAACCAAACCATGATCAAGCAGCGCCTGCTCCCGGCCCTCGTCGCCACCCTCGCCGGCGGCCTCGTTCACGCGGCCACGCCCGCGGCGATGCCCGAGTTCGTCGGCACCGATGCCCCGATGGCGTCCAACGCCATCTACTTCGTAATGACCGACCGCTTCGTCGATGGCGATCCATCCAACGACCATCGTCACCAGGGCGGCGCCCACCCCACCTTCGACATCCCGGTAAGCGGTGCGCCGAAGGGCGAGAGCGCCAACATCGGCTACCTCGGTGGCGACTTCAAGGGCGTGCTGGAGAATGCCGGCTACATTCGCAAGATGGGTTTTGGCGCGGTGTGGATCACCCCGATCGTGGACAATCCGGACCAGGCCTTCACCGGCGGCGATCCGGTGCATTGGGGCTCGAAATTCACCGACAAGGGCAAGACCGGCTTCCACGGCTACTGGGGCGTCAACTTCTACAAGGTCGACGAACACCTGCCGAGCAAGGGTCTGGACTTCGCCCAGTTCACCGCGAAGATGCACGCGCAAGGGCTGAAGGTGGTGCAGGACATCGTCCTCAACCACGGCTCGCCGGCGTTCACCATGCCGGTGCGACAGCCGCAGTTCGGACAGATCTTCGACAAGAGCGGCAAGCTGATCGCCGACGAGCAGAATCTGCCGCCATACCGGCTCGACCCGGTACGCAACCCCCTGCACCGCTTCTATCACGCCTACGACGACCTGGTACAGCTGTCCAACAATGACGACCAGAACCCAGCGGTGCTGGACTACTTCGTCGGCGCGTACGAACAGTGGATCGACCAGGGCGCCGATGCATTCCGCATCGACACCATCAGCCACATGTCGACCACGTTTTGGCGGCAGTTCAGCGCGTGCATCCGTGCCAGACACCCCGGCTTCTTCATGTTCGGCGAGGCGTTCGACTACAGCCCGGACAACATCGGCAAGTTCACCTGGGCGAGGAACGGCGGTATCAGCGTGCTCGACTTCCCGCTGCGCGGCCGCATCGCCGAGGTGTTCGAGCACCCCGGCAGCGACTACGCCACCCTGCTCGATCGCTTGTACCTGACCAACGGCCCGTATGCCAACCCGTACGAGCTGGTGACCTTCTACGACAACCACGACATGGCGCGGCTCAAGGCCAGCGACAACGGCTTCATCGACGCCAACAACTGGCTGTTCACCGCGCGCGGCATCCCGGCGATCTACTACGGTTCGGAAATCGGCTTCGAACGCGGCAAGGCCGAGCACGAAGGCAACCGCAACTACTTCGGCCAGCAGCGTATCGACCAAGCGCCGAAAAGCCGCATCTACCAGCAGCTCAGGCGTATCGCGCGATTACGCCAGGTGACGCCAGCGCTGCAACGCGGCCTGATGCTGCCGATCCGCTTCGTCGGCAACCAGGCGTCGTTCTATCGCGTCTACCAGAAGGGTGACACCCATCAGATCGCCCTGGTGCTGCTCAACAAAGGCGATCGAACGGCCAGGTTCACCATTGACGAAAACCTGCAACCTGGCCATTGGCGGCCCGCACTCGGCGGTGAAGCCATCGCCGTCGCCAGCGGTGGCAGCCTGCAGGCCACGGTCGCCCCCCATGACGTTCAGGTTTACTTGCTCAATGGCCAAGCCACGCGCCCCGACCTCGTCGCCCAGCTGACCCGGTTGATGCAGGAGCGCGGCCACCCGCTCGACTGACGGCCGCGACTGATCAGCCTGATGACTGCGATAATGCGCCGCCGAGCCACCTGCCGCTACAAGGGCACGTTCCGCTGACGGCAGCTATCCCACCATCAGGTATCGGAGGTTGTCATGTACACCTTGTACTATTCACCCGGCACGGCCAGCATGGTGGTGCATCTGGCCCTGCTTGAGATCGGCGTGCCCTACCAATTGGCGCTCGTCGATTTTGACGCCAACGGGCAGCGCGATCCGGCCTATCTCAAGCTCAATCCGCGCGGTGTAGTGCCTACCTTGATCGTCGACGGCCGGCCCTTGTCGGAATCGGCCGCGTTGCTGCTGCTGTTGGCCGAACGTCACCCCGCGTCGGGTTTGGCGCCGGCGGCCGGCACACCGGAGCACGAGGCCTGGTTGCAGTGGGTCGTCCACCTCAGCAACACCTTGATGTCGACGTTCCGCCTCTGGTTCTATCCGCATGAACTGGGCCATGACGTACACCCCCCGGCGATCCGCGCCGCGTTGCAAAAAAAGATCGAAGGCGTGTGGCATCAGCTTGATGCCGAGCTGACTACCCATGGCCCGTATCTACTCGGCGAAGCGTTCTCCGGCGCGGACTTGCTATTGACCATGCTGATGCGATGGTCGCGCAACATGCCACGCCCCGCGATGGAATGGCCTGCGCTGAAGCAGCTTGCTGAGCGGGTGCGTGCCCGACCGAGCTGGGAAAAACTGTACGAAATCGAAGGTCTTCGCGAGTGGTAGCGGGCGGCGCAATCTGGCTCTGTTCGCTGGCATGAAGCGCGTCCCCCGGGACAGGCCCGACTGGCGCTTACGACTCGGCAACGAATGGTTGCTGCTGCTGTTCGGCGCGCTGGCCATCGGCCTGGCCCTGGCCGATCCACGACCGCTGACGGCGTACCGACACTGGCTGCAGCTACCGACCCTGGCTGGCTTGGCGGGCCTGCTGACAGCGATCCAGGGTGTTCGGGACAGTGGGCTGGTGCAGCGCGCGGCGATTGCCCTGGTGGCAAGAACGCACTGCTTGCGCAGTCTCGGATTGCTGCTGGTCGCCTGGACGGCCCTGTTGTCGATGGTACTGACCAATGACGTGAGCCTGTTCCTGATCGTGCCCTTGACGCTGGTGATCAGCGACATGACGAATCTGCCGGTATTGCGCATGGTGATTCTGGAGGCCTTGGCGGTAAATGCGGGCTCGACCCTGAGTCCGGTTGGCAACCCGCAGAACCTGCTGTTGTGGCAGCACTCGAAGCTGTCCTTTCTAGGCTTTGCGGTCGCGATGTTGCCTGCCGCTGCGGTGATGCTGAGTCTGGTTGCCACGTTGACGGCGCTCTGGCTGCCGCAGGCTCGCGTACAACTGACGCCGGGAAAGATCGCTCCTCCCCCCATCTCGCGACGACTCGGCAGCTGGTCGACAGCAGCGCTGCTATTGATGGTGCTGGCGCTGGAATACGGCCAAGCGATAGCCGGGGCCAGTCTGTTGCTGGCTTCCTATGCGCTGCTGGCACGCCCGACGCTGCGCCGGATCGACGGCTGGTTGCTGCTCACCTTCGCGGCGATCTTCCTCGGGCTTGGGCATCTGGCCAACCTGCCCCTGGTACGGCACGGACTGGATCAACTGGATTTCAGCCAGCCCTTGACGTTGTATGTCAGCGGCATCGTCGCCTCGCAACTGATCAGCAATGTGCCCGCTACCGTCTTGCTGCTGGATCGCACACCCGATGTCATTGCGCTGGCGGTGGCGGTGAACGTCGGCGGCTTTGGCATGGCGATCGGTTCACTGGCCAATCTGATAGCACTTCGCCTGGCGCGGCAGCCCAGCAGCCTGAAGCAGCTGCACCTGGTCTCGATTCCGTTCCTGCTGCTGTGCGCACCCCTGGTGTATCTGACCTGGCGCTGGCTGGCCTGAGCACGTTTTGCGCTGAGCGCACACCCTTTTGCTGAACGCTAGGCCGTACTGCGGTCAACGCCAACGATGCGAATACGTTTTTCATGTCTACCCATCGAGGAGACACACCATGCATCGCAAAACCCTCCTAGCTTCCACCCTGACCATCGCGTTGGCCGGATCGCTCTCTCTGTCCATGGCTCAGACCAGCCCAGCCCCGGCCCCCCGTGAGGCTTCAGCACCCAGCACGGGCACGCCCGTGACGCATTACCGTGAGGGGGACCATCGGCGCATGCGGCACGGCAACTTAGAACGCATGCACAGCCCCGTGATTGGCGATTTGCGCGGACTGGAAACCCTGTATATCCGTGCGGGCCGCAGCAAGGACCTCGCAACGCTGTACCGCGAGGTACTGGCCAAGTCGCAAAACCCGCGGGTACGCGACTACGTCTACCGGCATCTGGCCCGCTTGCAGACGCAACCAGCCAATTTCGACAAGGCGATCGCTACCTTGCGGCAAAGCCTGGATGAAAACCTTGCCCGTGAAGCGAAGATGGCGGCGGCACGGGAGAAGATGCGCGAAGCGTGGCCAAAACGCCATGAACGGGACGAAACCGGCGGCAGCGCTCTACCCGGTCACTGAGTGACGCGCTTCGCGATGGCGAGAGCTATCGTGCAGCATCATGGCTTGGATTCGTACATCTTGGCCTGTCGCCAGAGTTGCTCCTGCTCTGTCAGGGTGCGTTCCGCGAGGGAGCCACCCTGGGCAGCGGCCAGTTGTTCCATTTGCCGAAAGCGTCGTTCGAACTTCGCGTTGGCGTGCCGCAGTGCCTGTGAAAAGTCGACCTTGGCATGCCGCGCCAGATTCACCATCACGAACAGGACATCGCCGATCTCGTCCTCCAGCCGCGCCGGGTCGGCCCCCACCGCGAACTCGGCCCGTACCTCTTCGACCTCCTCGGCCAGCTTGTCCAGTACCGGCTGTGGGTCGGGCCAGTCGAACCCCACCGTGGCGGCGCGCTGCTGCAACTTCAGCGCCCGCCGCCATTCCGGCAGACCTGACGAAACACCGGCCAGCGCGCTGTTGTCCTCCTGCTCGCCCTTGGTCGCGCGCTCGGCTGCCTTGATCTCCTCCCATGCCCGCTTTTGTGCCGTAGCATCGGCGTAGCGCACGCCTTCAAACACATGCGGATGGCGGCGGCGCATCTTGTCGCTGATCGCATGCACGACATCGGCGAATTCAAATCGCCCCGCTTCCCTGGCCATTTGTGCGTGAAACACCACCTGCAACAGCAGGTCGCCAAGCTCATCACGCAAATCATCGAAATCGCCACGATCGATGGCCTCCGCCACCTCGTAGGCCTCCTCGATGGTATACGACGCGATCGAGGAAAAATCCTGCTGCACGTCCCACGGGCACCCGCGCTCGGGATCGCGCAAGCGCGCCATGATTGCCAGCAGCTCGTCGAGGCTGTATCGGTCCGATGGGTTCGGGCTCATTGCGCTGCGGATTCCATCAATACGGACTTGCCTTGCTCGTGCCCGCGGGAGAAAGCCAGGGTGAGGGACGCTCACCGAAGGCACAGGTCATGGCGAACTTTGCCTGGCCGCCCGCAAGCGCAGGGCCCAGTCGACCGAGGTATCGCCCACCGCGATGAACTCGGGGTTTAGCAACGATTCGCCGCGGTTATAGCTGAACATTTGTCCTTGCAGGTCGAGCACTGCGCCACCCGCCTCCTGCAGCACGCTTTGCGCGGCGGCGGTGTCCCATTCACTGGTAGGCCCCAAGCGCAGATAGACGTCGGCGTCACCCCGTGCGATCAGACAGAATTTCAGCGAAGAACCCAATGGCACACGCTGATAGTCGGTGCCAAGCAAGCCCTTCAACAAGCCATCCTGCAAGCTGCCGTGCGAGCGGCTACCGGCCAGAATCGGCGGGCTCGCCAATGCTCGTGCCTGCAGACGTTGCCAGTCGCCGCCCCTCACCGTCTGCAGCCAGGCACCCTTGCCGCGCTCGGCGACAAACAACTCTCCGGTAACCGGCGCCAACACCACGCCAAGCACGCTTTGATGGTCATCGACAAGCGCGATGTTGACGGTGAATTCGCCATTGCGCTTGATGAATTCGCGGGTGCCATCAAGCGGATCGACCAGCCAGTAACGCGTCCATGACCGGCGCTCGGACCATGGCAGCACACGCGCCTCTTCCGACAATACCGGCAACATCGGGTCGAGCGCGCACAGCGCTGCCATGATGACCTTCTGGGCCGCCAGGTCGGCGGCGGTCAGTGGCGAAGCGTCCGCCTTGGTCTGTACCGCGAAGTCGGCTTGATAGATGGCCATGATTGCCTCGCCGGCACGGCGGGCGATTTCACCGATCTGGCAGGCGAATGCCGGTACCGTATTCATGCGCGCTGAAAGCGCCCGGCCAGATACTCGCGAGCCATGAACAGCGCGGCGATGGAGCGACCCTCGGTGACGTCGTCACGACCCAGCAAGGTATGCAACTCGGCCATTTTCCACGGCACCACGTCGAGCTCTTCCGGCTCATCGCCAAGCAGTCGCTGCGGATAGAGATCCTGCGCCAGAACCACGTGCGCCATGTGTGTCATATACGCCGGAGACAGCGACAGGTTATGCAGGATGGTCAAGCGACGAGCCCCATAGCCGGCTTCCTCCTTCAGTTCGCGATCGGCACCTTGCTCGGCTGTTTCATCCTGATCCAGACGCCCTTTCGGCAGACCGAGCTCGTAGCGGCCGACGCCGGCACCGTATTCGCGTACCAGCAGCACCGTGTCATCATCCAGCATGGGCACGATGATCACCGCCCCCAAGCCGCTGGCCTTCAACCGCTCGTAGGTGCGACGCTCGCCGTTGGAAAATTCCAGATCGAGCTGCTCGACGCGCAGGAAATGACTGTCGTTGACGTCACGTGTGGCGTGGATGATGGGTGGCTGGCGCATCGCCATAGTCTAGCGCGTCGCAGCCAGTCGCCCCAGCGCCTGCCGGTGAATCGCCGGGGTGCCCGCCAGTACGCTGCGCGTGTCCAGTGTCAGCACGCCGCCATCCATGTCGGTGAACGCCCCACCGGCCTCGCGCACGATCACCGCCAACGCGGCAACATCGAGAATATTGACGTCCGATTCAATCACCAGATCCAGCCCACCTTGCGCCAGCAGGTGGTAGTGACAGAAATCACCGTAACCGCGAATCCGGTTGCTTTCGCGGATCAACGCACCCAGCGCATCCCAGCGACTGTCGCCGGTGAGCGTCTTGATGTTGCCGAGGGAGATCGAAGCATCGAGCAGTTCGCAGGTTTCCGCCACACGCACGCGTTCGCCCTCGAGCCAGGCTCCGGCACCGACGCTGGCCCACATCGTTTCGCCGTAGATTGGCGCGCTGGAGACTCCCAGCAGCAGATCGTCACCGTCCATCAGCGCAATCTGGGTCGAGAAAAAAGGCGTGCGACGCACGAAACTCTTGGTGCCATCCAGTGGATCGACCAGCCATAGCAAACCGCCACGCTCCCCCTCCAGACCAAACTCTTCGCCGTAGATCGACGCCTGCGGCAACGCTGCCTGCAGAATTTGCCGGATTGCTCGTTCGGCCTCGCGATCCGCGATGGTGACCGGTGTCGCATCGGCCTTGACCTCAACCTCCACACCACGGCGCCAGTAGTGCCGGATCACGTCGGCAGCGGCGGCCGCTGCCTCGCGTGCGGCGGCAAGAGCGGATGCAGTGATGTCTGGTGTCATGGTTTCTGGTTTCCTGATGGCAATGGCAGGTTGCTGGCGAGGCCGCCGCGACGGTGAAGGTGCACGACGCCGTCGGCATCGGGCAGGCCAAACCTGCCAAGCCAGCGGCGCAAAGCCGGATCAGTCTGCCGAGCGCGGAGCTTCGCGTCCAATCGCCAGCCGATCGGACTCACATGTGCCTGGCCTTCGACCTGCAACGGACCGTGGCCGTCGTCATGCAACTGCATCGACACCACCCCCCCTTGCGCCTCGACCGCAAGCTGCAAATCGCCGAGCTTCACCTCGACGCCCTGGGTCCGCATGGCGGCATGCTGCCACTGTGCCTGAGCCTGCAGTTGCAGCGGCCAGCCACCTTGCAGGAGTGCCTGATCGACCGTCACCCGCAGCACGCCCAAAGGCTGACCGAACGTCGATGACGCCAACATGTCCAAGGCGCCGAGATCAGCCCGAAGATGCATCCTGCGCCATTGCATACGTCCATCTTCCAGCCGTCGCATGACGCCGTTGAAAGCGAGCTGCGGCCCCTGAAAGTCGAACTGCAGATGGATCTGGTCCAACAAGGCCCACCGTGACAACCGCCACTGAAGCCGCCCCAAAGGCCGCCCGTCGGGGCTTTGCACCCGGCCGACAGCACCGTCCCACAGCATGCCGTGCACCTGGTGCAGTTGGAAGCCATGCAACTGCGGCTCCACCCATGGCAACACCCAACGCGCAGGAAGAAACCACAACAGCAAGGCGGCTGACAGCACTAACGCGGCCAGAAGAAGCAGCGAATTCCGCACGTATTTCAACGGTGGGTTCCCACAGGAGGTGATGATCGACTTGAGCATGCGGCGCCCAACCGCGATGATAACCGGATGATTGAATCGAAAAGCAGCAACAGCACACTCGCCGCCCGCGACCTGCGCCACGTTTGGCACCCATGCACGCAGATGCACGATCACGAGAGCGTACCGATGGTGCCGATCGTGCGTGGCGAGGGTGCGTGGCTGATCGACGCCGACGGCCGCCGCTATCTCGACGGCGTCAGCTCGTGGTGGACCAACTTGTTTGGCCACGCCAATCCGCGCATTGCCAACGCGCTGGCCGATCAGGCACGCACGCTCGAACACGTGATCTTTGCCGGCTTCACCCATGAGCCCGCCATTGAACTGGCCGAGGAACTCGTCCGTATCACTCCGCCCGGACTCGACCGGGTGTTCTATGCCGACAACGGCTCGTCGGCGATCGAGGTGGCGCTGAAGATGAGCTTTCACTACTGGCTCAATCAGGGCCACGGTGAAAAGACCCGCTTTATTGCGCTCAGCGGCAGCTATCACGGAGAGACGCTGGGGGCGCTGTCAGTCAGCGATGTGGCGCTGTACCGCAAGACCTATGCTCCCTTGCTGCTGACGCCCTTCCTCACCGCCTCACCCGACAACTATGAAGGCGAACCCGGTGAAAGCGCCCAGCAAATTGCGGCGCGTCGCCTGCTGGAGTTGCGCAGTCTGCTTGAGCAACACGCCCATGAAACCTGTGCGGTCATTGTCGAGCCATTGGTACAGTGCGCTGGCGGCATGCGCATGTATCACCCCGATTACCTGACCGGTCTGCGCGCCCTGTGCGACGAGTTCTCGGTGCACTTCATCGCCGACGAGATCGCGGTCGGCTTCGGCCGCAGCGGCACGCTGTTCGCCTGTGAGCAAGCCGCCGTAACGCCCGACTTCATGTGCCTGTCGAAAGGCTTGACCGCCGGCTTCCTGGCGCTGTCGGTAGTACTCACGCACGCCGCGATCTACGAGGCGTTTTATGCCGAATACAACGCTGGCAAAGCCTTTCTGCATTCGCACAGCTATACCGGCAACCCGCTGGCCTGTCGCGTGGCGCTGGAGACACTGGCGATTTTTCGCGAAGAGCCGGTGCTCGAACGCAACCGCACGCTTGCCGCCCATCTGGCCAAACGTCTGGCACCGCTGCGTGATCACCCCCATGTTGCCGATGTACGGCAGACCGGCATGATTGGCGCCGTTGAGCTCGTCGCAGACAAGGCCAGCCGCCGGCCGTTCCCGGCCACTGAGCGGCGCGGCTTGCGCGTTTATCTGCATGGGTTGCAGCAGGGCGTGTTGTTGAGACCGCTGGGTAACGTGGTGTATTTCATGCCACCGTACGTCGTCACCGAGCAGGAGATCGATCTGCTGGTGGATACGGCACTGACCGGCATCGCGCTGGCCGTAGCGGACTAGCTTGGCCGAGGTGCAAGTGACGGTCCCAAGCTCGGTTATTCTTGGTGCTTTGCCCGTCGATCATTTCATGCGAACCATTCGTCTACATGTCGATCAGCCCCTCGAAAGCGACCTCGAGTTTTCCTTGCCGGCGCAAGCCGCCGAACATGTCGGCAAAGTGCTGCGGCTGACCACCGGCGATGCGGTTACCTTGTTCAACGGCGACGGTTTCGACTACCCCGCGACCCTCGTCGCGGTAAGCAAGCGGGATGTGCTTGTGCGGGTCACGACACGGCTTCGGCTAGACAACGAATCGCCACTGTCGCTGACCCTGGCGCAGGGACTCGCGCGTGGTGACAAAATGGATTTGATTGTGCAGAAGGCGACCGAGTTGGGCGTCTCGTGCATCGTGCCATTGTTGACCGAGCGCTCTGAAGTGAAGCTCGACAGCAATCGGGCCGAGAAGCGGCTATTGCACTGGAAATCGATCGCTGCCAGCGCCTGCGAGCAGTGTGGTCGCGCGCGCCTGCCGGAGATCTGCACACCGATGCCGTTGCACGGGTGGCTGGCGAATCTTGGCAAGACCGACGCCACGCGACTGGCCTTGCTTCCGACTGCGACGCTCACCACGCGTGACATCCGGCTCGATGCGAAGGGAGGCCTCCTGGTGGTGGGACCCGAAGGCGGGCTCGGTGCACGCGATGTCGCCGCGCTGCAGGCTGCCGACTTCCAAGGGCTGTGCCTGGGACCGCGCATTCTGCGTACGGAAACCGCAGGCCTGGTCGCGTTAGCAGCGTTGCAAACGCTGTATGGCGATCTCTAAGGGGTGTACCCGCTGACGGCACGCGAGACCCCGACGAGGGCAATGACGGGCGACGCGTGCCGCCCGGGACACTGTTCAGGCGCGACCACTCTGCTCGGCGGACTCCTCAGATAGCGTCTTGTCGGGCGCAGGATCGGCGTCCGTAACCTCAAGCAGCCCCAGAAGCTCCGCCTCGAGCCACTCCAGATCCGGTATGACCGCTACATCGTCGCGAACCAGCACCCGGTCACGGATGCCCGTGGGTAGCTCGCTACCATCGTGCGTCGGAATGATCAGCTCTGCATTGAGACTGGTCAGACGCGGAAATCCCTGCGTCAAAACCGCGATGAACGGCAGCTTGGGATTGTCACCCAGTGCCTTGAGTACCGCCACCCGCACACTCAACCCGGCATCGCCCTCTTCAGCACCGGTCAAGCGCGTGAAAGACACCAGCGGTACCCGCCAGCCACGCCATGCAATACGTCCCAGCAGCCATTCCGGCGCACGCGCCACCGGCTCAGGTGTGCTCTGGGTTATGACCTCGGCAATGGTGGCATTGGGTAGTAACAGACGCAGCTCGCCGGCAGGAATCAGGACGCAGCGGATTTCACGGGGCAATACTTCACTACTCATGAGAACACCTCGACCAAGTGCGCCGCCAGCTCGCGTGGCGTACCGGAAAAACTCATCAATCGTTCTGCGACAATGCCACTGACGATGTCGGAAAAATGCTCACCGGACGACGTTTCTACCCAAACCTGTCCACCGCGATCGTGGATTGCTTGCGCACCGGCCACGCCATCGATACCCCTGCCAGCGAATACGATAGCCAGTGCATCAGGTCCAAATGCGTGGGCTGCCGTGGTAAAGCTTGCGTCGATGGATGGGGCCTTTACGGTGTCACCGCCGGCAGCCTGAAGCGCGATCTTGCCGTCGCGGAGCAAGCTCAGCTTTTGCCCTGCCGGAATCACCCACACGCATCCCGGACGTGCAATCTGACCGTGTTCGGCCTGACACACTGGCAGCACCGAATCGGTTGCCATTCGCGCCACCAGCTCAGCGGTGGACTGCTCGCCTTGGTGCTGGGTGTACACGAAAGCCCACCGCGAGGTGGCAGGCAAGGCCGCAAGAAATGCGCAAACCGATACGGTCGCAGAAGCCGCGCCGCCGAGCATTACCACACGCTTCAATGGGGAGCCGGCGTTCTCCTGCAACATCTCGTTGGCAGTTTCAAATGGCTGGGGCGCTACTGCCTCCTCCATCGAGATCAGCTGGAGACTCATTTCTACCGAATCATCATCGGCACTTGTCGAATTGGCGCGTGGCGCGAGGAACTCCGAAGCGCTGATTTTTTCAACGCCGAATTCTGCAGCATCCGGCTTGCTACCGGAAGGTGCCTTCACCGACGTTCCCGCGGCGGGCTCCTCGTCGTCACCCAATAACGACCAGCCATGATGCTCTCCGCCAGGCGGCGGAATCGGCGCTGCGCCATTTCCCTCTGAGCAGGCTTCGACAGGCTCAGGCTCTAGCGGCGCCAAACTCAGGGAGGGGTGCTCCAACATCGGCTTGTCGACCGATGCGCCCGCGACCGGCTCATCCGCCAGGTCAGCGGCCAGCTTCGAGCCAGCCGCGGACTGGACCACGTCGTCAAAATCGCCATCACTGAGCCACTGAGGCTGCGGCTTGTCGCTTTGTTGCAGGCCCGGCCCTGGGGGAACGTCTTCCGGATCCTGGATTTCGTCGGACGCCAGCAACGCCTCCAGCTCGGCCTCCAGATTTTCCGACGCGGCACTGACACCCCGGTCACGCTCTGCATGTGAAGCGGTTTCGCCATCCGCCGTCGGTGCAGCAGGCGACGGTAACTGCGCAGCCGTTCCGGACACCGCCATGTCGTCCGCCGCCGGTGGCGCCACGGCGGACTCGGCACCCCTGCCAGCAAAGTTTCCCTTCTCGACATCGCCAGCGTGCCCAGGACGCGGCGGATCAACGTCCCCCATGGCCATTACCTTGACTGCCAGATGACGGGCCCAACGGGCACGATCCCATCCGGTCAGGGCGCGGCTCGCCTGCGCATCGTTGAAAACGACTCTCAGGTTATCGTTGTCGATTATCTCGTAAAGCGAGTCGAGCGCATCCTCAGCCGCATCGTCCAGGTTGACTACCAAAACGTCCGCGCAGAGCTGCTGCAACGACGTGCTATCGAGACTGGATACCGCCCCCTCGTGAACGATTCGCGCACCACGTTCACTCAAGGCCTCACGTAGCTGACCTCCCAATTCGGTGTCATCGAACAGCAAGGCGATTGCCGGCGACGACTCAGTCATCACTCAACTCCATCGCACGCTGGTCCAGCACCTCATTGATCTGCGTCAGCAAATCGGCTTCCTGATAGGGTTTGCCGAGATAGCGCTCGACGCCGATATCGAATGCTCGTTGTCGGTGCTTGTCGCCACTGCGGGAAGTAATCATGATAATCGGCACATTGCGAAGTCGCGGGTCGGCCTTCATTTGGGTGGCCAATTCGTAGCCGTCCATTCGCGGCATTTCGATATCCAGCAACATCAGATCCGGCACGCGTTCGTGCAGTTTCTCCAGCGCATCCACACCGTCCTTGGCGGTACCGACCTCGTACTCGTGACGCTCCAGCACGCGGCTGGTGACCTTGCGCATGGTGATGGAGTCGTCGACCACCATCACCAAGGGTCGCACCCGCGCCTCTTCGATCACCGGTGCCTGTATGGCGCTGAGGCCGTCTGCCAGCCGCTGTTGCTGGCGTGCAATGCCATAGCGAACCAGTGGTGCCAGATCAAGAATGATCAAGACTGAGCCATCGCCCATGATGGTCGCGCCGAGCAATCCGGGTACCGAGCTGATCTGCGGTCCAACCGACTTAACCACGATCTCGCGCGAACCGAGCACCGCATCGATGCGAATCGCCGCCCGAAGATCCCCCGCACGGGTAAGCAAGAGTGGCTGCTGCTCATCTTCCGTGGGCAGGCCGGGCGGAAGACCCAACAGTTCTGCAAGATCATGGATACCGTACTCCTCGTTACCATATTGGAACGAGGGTTCGTCCTCGGCCATGCGCGCCGCCAGATCGTCCGGATTGACCCGTGCCACACCCTGTACCGAGGTCATCGGGATCGCGAAGGTCGCCTCGCCGATACGCACCAAAATCGCCTGGGTTACCGCCAGGGTGAACGGCAGCCTGAGCACGAATACCGTACCCTTGCCTTCCTCCGACTCGATCGACAGCGAGCCACCGAGCTGCTTGATTTCGTTGGCGACGACATCCATACCGACGCCACGACCTGCCAGCTGGGTCACCTGACTGGCGGTGGAAAAGCCGGTCTGGGTGATTAGCGACAAAAGCTGGTTGTCAGTAGGCGTGACGTTAGGGCGCAACAAGCCGCGTTCGATAGCCCGCTTGCGTATCGCCTCGCGGTTCAAACCGCGCCCGTCGTCGCTGACCCTGATCACCACTTCGGTGGCTTCGCGGGCAACGCGGATATGGACGGAACCCTCGGCTGGCTTGCCAGCCTTGCGCCGCTGAGCAGGTGTTTCGATACCGTGCGCAATCGCGTTGCGCAGCATGTGCTCGAACGGCGCCTTGATGCGGTCGAGCAGGTTGCGGTCCATTTCGCCATGCGCGCCATCGACATACAACTGGGCGTTCTTGCCCTGCTCTTGGGCGGCCTGGCGCAGGGTTCGACGCAGATTCGGCACCATCGTGTCGAACGGCAACATGCGTGTACGCAGGAGCCCGTCCTGCAGTTCCGTGCTGACCCGCGACTGCTGGATAAGCAGCGTTTCCGCCTGTCGCGTCAACTCATCGAGCATATTCTGGATCGACACCAGATCGGAAACCGACTCGGCCAGGGCACGGGAATATTGCTGCAGCTGGGAGTAGCGATCCAGCTCCAGCGGGTCGAATGCCGTCAGCCCGGCTTCGCGATGCTCGCGCTGGAAGCGCGCGATGATCTGTGCCTCAGTTTCGATTTCCAGCATCCGCAGCTGGCTGCGCAGACGCGCAACCGTTTGTTCCAACTCAACCAGATTGAAGCGGTAGCCAGCGACCTGCTGTTCCAGGCGTGAGCGATAGATCGCCACTTCCCCGGCGTGACTGACAAGGCTATCGAGCAGGTCGGCGCGAACCCGAATCTGCTCCTGCGACGAGTGGACCTCTTCCTCCGTTTCAGGCAGCAACTCGGGAAACTCAGAGGAAGCCTGGGGCATCTTTGCCGCGGCCTTTGCCTTTGCTGGCTTGGGTACGGATGCTGGCGCGGTATCCAGACCCCAAACTGCCTCGTCGGCGAGCGACTTTGTTCCTGCAAGCTTCAGCAGTCGATCAATCGTCGCCTTTGGATACTCGATAGCCTCATCTTGGGAGGCGCTCTGCACCATCGCATGCAACTGATCGAAGCTAGCTTCCAGCGCGGAGATCAGTGATTTCGCTGCAGCCTCATCCGCCACCGGTTTCTCGAGCAAGGTCTCGATCGCATGCGCCAGATCGCCTAACGGCGCCAACCCGGCGATTCTGGCGCCCCCCTTCAGGGTATGGAGGTCGCGCTGAAGTTCGGGCACATACGTGGAGCCGGTGGGGTCAAGATGCCATTGCGCCAATACGCCATCGACGTGATCGAGAATCTCGCGAGCCTCGTCAATGAATACCTCGAGCAGATCGGCATCGACCGGACTGCTGGTTGATGGCGCGGTCGTATTCAGGGGAGCCTCGATAATCTCCGCGTCAGCCCCATTCGGTGCCGTCTCAACGGAGGCCGGTTCCTGCGCCGGCTCCTCTGCCGCTCGCTCGGTCGCATCGCTTTCCGCTTCCACCTGCTCCGCGGCAGCCTGTTCTTCTGCTGCATGCTCGGCGTCAACACGTTCTGCTTCATCGGCATGCTCGGCCGCCAGCTGTCTTTCGCCGGCAGCGTCCTGCCCAGCAGCCAACTGTTCATCCACGACCTTCCGGGTAGCCGTCGGACCCTCGACTCCGCCTGCCGCGGCATCCTCCGCGCGCTCACCAGTCTCAAAAGCGCCAAGCGCAGCAAACAGCTCGGCAGCGACCTGATCATGATGATCATCGCCCAGACCCCGTGTCTCAAGCCCTTCGGCGGCCACACCCGTGCTGACGTCCGGCGAGGCTCCTTCGTCGGTCTCCTGCTCGTTTTCGGCGGCAAGGTCCAGTGATGTCAGCTCATCGGCATCCGGATCACCTACGATCTGCGGCGTTCGCGATTCCGGATAGCGATCTCGCAGCGCGATAACTTCCGCCGTCAAGACGCTGGTGTCGGGGAGAACCGGCTCCACCACATCAAACTGATCCATCACCTTGCTGACCAACTCAATCGACTCGCCCAGCAGGCGCACGCCTTCCTCCGGCAAGGGCAGCCCCGCTGCGCGCAGACGCTTGACCAATCCCTCCAGCGGCGACAGCAGCTGTGTCAGCAACGGAATGTCGACCATCGCGATGGCGCCATGCAAGGTATGCACCGCACGTAGCAAAGTTTCACCGATAGGTAGTTCGTTGCCACCCTGTGCTATGGCCCGCCGAATGGTCTGCTGATATTGGCTGACCTCGCTACGCAGGATTTCCAGCAAGACGGGATCGACCGGCGGCAACGCCGACAGACCAAACGTCGCCGTGTCCTCACCTGCATTGAAAGCATCCTCTGCAACAACCGCATCAGCAACCTTGCGTTCTGTGATGCTGGCCTCGGGTACCGTGTTCGCCTCCACTTGCCCAGATGGTACGCGGCGGCGAACCTGTTTACTGACGATTTCAGTGCCGGTGGCAACATAGTCTTCAACGCGAGCCGGCCGGCCGGCCGCCAGCTGCTCGGCCGCCTGCATGATGGCGCTGAGCGGAGCCCGTGGGTCGCCTTCGCCCTTGAGCGCCGCCAGCAGTTCGGGCAGCGCAGCGATGGCGTGCCTGACCAACGCCTGGACGCCCTCGTCAGGCTCGACTGAATGGTCCAGCACATGATTGAGCATGTCCTCGACCTTCCACGCAAACTCCCCGAGAACACCCGCGCCAACCAGCCGCCCAGAACCCTTGAGCGTGTGGAACGAGCGGCGAATTCCGGTCAGCGGTGCCGACTGGGATGGGTCGGCCAACCAGGCTGCCTCGGCCTGCTCGAGGCTGTCGATCTCCTCCTGCATCTCCTCCAGAAAGATTTCACGAATGTCGTCATCGATACCCTCCGCACCAGCATGAAAACGGGTGTGGGAAGCAAGAGGATCGCGCATCGGCACCTTTTCGAAGACTTCTTCTTCGATTTCGATCCACTCACCTTCTTCATCGCTATGTCCATCAAGCGGAGCGGACGGTGCGATCGCCTCCGTTTGCGCAAAGCGCAAGCCGGCGAGATCCTCTACCTGTCTTCCCTCTTGCGTCTCGTGCTGGACAAATAGATCGGACGCGTCGTCACCCGGAAGCACGCTGACCGATTCGGTAAGTTCGGGATGCTCCCCCCGCAGTCCTTCTTCGCTTGCCGTCACCTCGAGGGTCGCGGCAGCGCCGGGAGGCTCTGGCACATCACGTACAGCGGGCACCGGCCAGTAGCCGAGAAGTCCAAGACTGTGCTCGGCCACATCGAGGATGTGATCGAGACCTCCGCGATGTTCCCGGGCCGCTTCCAGATAGTATTCCAGGGCGGCAATCGCATCGGCGAGATGATCCATGTGTGTCCCGCTGGGAACCTGCTGGTCGGCGAGCAACTCATAAGCGATGAAACGCCCCACACCTTGCGCCAACTCCGCCGGGCGCGGTGCGGACATCATGCGCATCGCACCCGCAACTTCGTCCATCAGCATGGGCGTGCCGATCAGGCGCTCGTGTTCCCAGCCCGATTCCACGAACGAGACAATGGCGTCCTTGACACTGACCGTATTCTTGATGGCCTCCTGCATCAAGGTGGCGACAACACCGAGCGCTTCGCTGCGTGGCAGCCCTTGGGTCATCTCCTGCTCTTCGGTATCGTGTTGCGAACCCAGGCTCTCGATATGATCGTCCAGCGAGGCCTCGACATAGAGCAGCGCCCCCGCCACATCCAACAATATCTCTTCGTCCGGAGCGCGTATCTTGTTGGCGATTTCGTCGATGATGTGCCGCTGCTCGTTGACCAACCGGCGGGGTACCGCCAACGCGAGCATCCCCAGCGTGTCTCCCACACGTTCAAGAACCTCCCCCTGCACCCCGAGTTGCTCCGGGTCGCCGTCGGGCTGACGCAGAAACAGGTCGAGGGCTTCCTTGACGCGCAACAAATCGTCCTTCAAGGCCCTCGATACCGAATCGAGCAAGGCACGGTTGTGTCCGGACATTGACCCACGGGCGTGCTCTAGCTCTCCCTCATCGGGAAGCAGGCTGTCCAGCTCGTAGGTAGCGCGCAGCAGCTCCATATGCGGACTGCGCTGCTTGGCCTGGGCTACGATGTAAAGGAGCTTGCGGGCGACGTCATCCGCATCACCATCGCGCAGCGCATTTTCGCCGTGCTCGATCAGTTGTCGGATGTTGCGGTCGACCTTGCCGATCAACTGACGTATTTCACCGGCCTGGCTTTTGAGCATGCCCTGCTCCACACCCTCCAGCACGCCGGCAGTAATCCACCATAACCGCCGACCATGCACGTGGTAACAACGGGCGGTGATAGCGAGCAGGGTTTTGCGCATACCGACGAGCTGCTCCGCGGCATTCTGGCCACGGAACCATCCAAGCAGCTGCTGCTGAAAACGCAGCCGCAAGTCACCCAGCTCACTGCGATGGTCCTGCGCGTAAGCCTCGCTCATCGCAGCCGGAGCCTGCTCGGGCAGAAATGCATCGAGATTGGGATGGAACATCGCCGATTCGCTGAGCGGAGGCTGTTCACGGCTCGCGCGCAAATCGTTTAGCAGCGGCAACAACACCACCGGTACGTCCCGATGGCCACCGGACAGTCGCTCGAGATAATCGGGAAGCTGCATCAGCCCGCGCATCAACGCGGCATAAGCCTCTTCGCGATGAACCACCCGATCATCCAGCAGTTCGGAGCACAGCGTCTCCATCTCGGCGGTAACCGTCGCCGCGCCGTACAGCTCGACCATTTGCAAGGTGCCATGCACCTGATGGAGATGACTCGCGCAGGAACGCATGGCCCCTGCATCGCCCGGATTGTCGACGTAACTTTCAAGGGCGTCCCGGGCCGTCGACAACGATTCGTCGAGCTCCAGTTTTACCCACTGCAGGGTGGTGAAATCGATGTGATCTTGAAGTCTCATGCGCCTCTCTCAGCAGTCGCGTATCCGCCTGTCACGCAACCGTCGAGACTACCCCCCGTCCAAATGCTGATACCAACCACGCCGGTGTCAACCCGGCAACTTGAAGTGGGCCACCGAACGTCGCAAATCGCTCGCCAGCTGCGCCAACGTACCGATCGAGTCGGCGGTCTGACTTGCACCCTGCGAGGTCTGAGAGGTGATTTCCTGAATGGCATTCATCGAAACCGAAATATCCGTGGCTGCCGATGATTGTTCGCGAGCGGCGGCGGAAATATTCTGAATCAGCGCCGACAAGTCATGCGAAACCCGCTCGATGTCGCCCAGCGCACTGCCGGCATCCTCAGCCAGGCGTGCACCAGCAACCACCTCGGCGGTAGTCTGCTCCATCGAATTGACCGCTTCATTGGTATCGGACTGAATGGTCTGTACCAGGGTCTCGATACGCTTGGTGGCGCTGGTCGAGCGCTCTGCCAGCCGCTGCACTTCATCTGCAACCACGGCAAAACCGCGACCGGCTTCACCCGCCGAAGCGGCCTGGATGGCGGCATTGAGGGCCAGGATATTGGTCTGCTCGGCAATATCGTTGATCAGTTCGACGATCGACCCGATCTCCTGCGACGACTCGCCAAGACGCTTGATGCGCTTTGAGGTTTCCTGGATCTGGTCACGGATCGAATCCATTCCTGAAATAGTCTCGCGTACGACTTCGGCGCCACGCGAGGCAATTTTTACCGAGCGTTCGGCCACGCTGGCGGACTCGGCGGAGTCCTTGGACACCACATCCATCGAGTTCACAATCTGGTTGATCGCGGACGTGGCGGAGCTGATCTGCTGCGCTTGCTGCTCGGCCGCGTCCGCCAGATGCCTCGCTGTGGTCTGGGTCTCCTGCGCCGACGAGGACACCTGCTCGGAGGTCTCATTGATCGTCGTAACCAGGGAACGAAGCTCGTCAATAGCGTAATTCACTGAATCGGCGATCGCACCGGTAATGTCCTCGGAGACCGTGGTCTTGACCGTGAGGTCACCTTCGGCCAGCGAGCCCATCTCATCCAGCAGACGCATGATCGCCTCCTGATTACGCTGGTTGAGCTCGGCACTGCTGGCAAAACGTTGCCGCTGATCGCGCACCAGCGTAATGACCAGCAGCAATGCAAATGCCACTGCACCGGCTGCACCCAGCAGGCCCCACCAGATGTTCGGAAACAGGCGTCGCAGCGGCAGCTTGCCGATTTGCTCGGAGACGTCGTTAGCACGCAGCAGCACGGTCTGCGAGTCCAAGGAAGCCTGGTTTCCGGCCCGCTTGACGTCTGCGATATTGCCCGCCGCCGCAACCAGCTTGGCAAGGGGATCGGTAAGCTTGCTCCAGCTTGCATCCATGTCGGCGAGAATCTTGTGCGCGTTTGCATCCTTGACGGGCTTCACGCCGCTGTCAGGGCTATTTTCGAGTAAGCCCTTCAGCACACTGCCGTACAGCAAGGCGTCGCGCGACAGCCCGTCGGCGGCGGACTGTGCCGTGTCGCCCCCTTGCAGGACCTCCTGCACGCGACGGATGATGCGGTCAGCGGACAGCATCTGACGAGACGTTCCGAGCATCTGCTCGGAGCTGCCGTTGCGCTGCTGCAAAATATTGACCACTTGCTCCATGCTCGAATTAAGCAGGGGCATTTGTTGCGCAAGGGTGTTGGCGCGCAACTTCGAGTCGAGCACCACGGCCTTGTTGGAAAGAATTTTGCCAATGTCGGCGTCAAGCTGTTTCCACGAGGCGTCCAGTGCACTCACCGCGCGTCCTGCCGGCGTAGCGTTATTGTTGCTGTAAGCCTGCATGCCACTTTCAGGATCACCCTTGTTCAGCCGCTGCACGGCTGAGTCGATCGAGTTGCGGGTGCTCTCGAGCTCCTTGAAGGACCCGGCATTACCATCCGCCGATTCCAGCGCGAACTTCGCCGTCTGCTGCGATAGCACCTGGATTTGCGTGGTCAGCGCAATCGCTTGTCGATCCTCACCGTTCTTCTGGTTGAGTAGAAAGAAATCCAGTGCCGCAAAGCCGATCGCGATCAGCAGCAGGACAATGAGTACGGTGTAACCCCGTTCCCTGCTGACGCCCCCTGTAGTGCTCATGTTCACCTCGTCCGTCTCTACCTTGCCGCCACCGCCGCATCAGCGAGTATCGACCAGGGATTTGCTATCCCAAATTTCCGGCCACTCGCGGGCCGGCCCTTCGATCGCTGGAGCGCTAACCCGGCATCAGGCAGCGGCCTGACGAAAATCAGGCGCGCGTACCAACCGGTTCATGCTTAGAATTGCCAACTGTTGCTCACCGACCCGACTCTCGACGAAGCGGGTCAAGCGGGGATCGTCCTCAGGCTCTGCCAACCGACGCTGCTCCTCGTCGACCGTTCGCTGACCGAACACCTCGTCCACCAGCAACGCTACACTGCCATTGCCTTGCCGCACCACCAGCAGTCGTGTGCGCTCGGTATGCTGGGTTCGCTCGCCGAACAGGAAACGGGCAAAATCAATCACCGGCACCAGATTGCCTCGCACATTCGCTACACCGAGGAGCCACGCCTGGGTTCCCGGCACCGGAGTCAGTACCGGTACCGCGAGCAACTCATTGATTTCATCGATCCCACTGAGCAAGAGTCGGGAACCGACACGAAAGCCGATGCCACGCCAGAGACCGGGCGCCTCCAGCTTGTCCTGGGTGTCTGCCGCATGTGCCAGCGAAAGTCGCTCGTAGTGAGCAAGAATCTCGTAAGGAGTCTGATTGGCGACCACACTCATGTGGCACCTGACGAAAGATCGTTGATACAGGCCAACAGATCCTTCTCGTTCACCGGCTTGGTAATGAACGCCCGAGCACCTTGGCGCATACCCCAAACCCGGTCGGTTTCCATCGATTTCGTCGTGATCATCACGATCGGCACCGCCGAGGTCGCGGGGTCGCGTGTCAAGGTGCGTGTCGCCTGAAAGCCATTCATGCCAGGCATGATGACATCCATGATGATCAGGTCAGGCAGGTCGCTTCGCGCGCGCTCGATACCTTCCTCGGCGCTGTGAACAGCGTCCACTTTGTGGCCGGCACGTTCAAGCAGCGTGGTAAAGACGCGCACGTCGGTCGGTGAGTCGTCAATGATAAGAATATTGGCCACAGGCCCCCCTCAAAATCTGCAGTCAGTGGCTTGATACTGCGCCAACATGGCGATGGATGGCACCGAGCAGTTCATCCCGCGTGAATGGCTTGGTCAGGTATTGCTCGGCTCCTACGATCCGTCCGCGCGCCTTGTCGAACAAGCCGTCCTTTGAACTCAGCATGATCACCGGCGTCGCCCGGAATAGCGGATTGTTCTTGATCAGGGCACAAGTCTGGTACCCATCGAGTCGCGGCATCATGATGTCGACGAAGATGATCGCCGGTTTCTGATCGGAAATCTTGGCCAACGCCTCGAAACCATCAACCGCAGTAAGCACATCGCAGCCCTCCTTCTTCAGCAGGGTCTCTGCGGTGCGGCGAATGGTCTTGGAATCATCAATTACCATGACCTTGAGACCGGCCAAGTCATTTGCACTCACGTTCAAATTCACTTACTCCCCCTGCGGCCCGCCCGAGCTCAGGATAGACATGCAAGACATGCAACAACCGCGCCGCTTTACTGTGCATGTGAAAATTCCACCTCGACCCGCAGCCCGAACTCACACCCGGCCACCGGTCAGATGACTTTGTTGTTTACTGCCAGCCTGCTGAAACTGTCAAGCAATAATCATCGACAATGCGCACCACACCACCAAGCTGCCGCATATTGACACCATCCGACCCGGCGCGTCAGCCCCGAGCACTTTCCGGTAGCCATCGGTCTTACCATGTCAGCCTTAAACCGGCAGCAGGCCGGTTCAACCTTCTCGATACCGCATCCACCTCTGGAGAACTACGATGTCCCTTTCGGTCGCTGTGCTGATGGATCCTATTGGCGCGATCAAGGTTGCCAAAGACACCAGCCTGGCCATGCTGCTCGAAGCGCAGCGGCGCAAGCACACGCTTCACTACTTCGAGCAGGGCGATCTGGCCCTGCGCGATGGTGCACCCTGGGTACGTACCGCCCCACTGGAAGTGCGCGACGACCCGCAGCGCTGGTACACCCTGGGACAGCCGCAGTGGCGCGACCTGCGGGAAATGGACGTCGTATTGATGCGGAAGGACCCACCGGTCGATACGCAGTTTATCTACGACAGCATGGTGCTGGAGATGGCCCAGCGCGGCGGCGTCACCGTCGTCAATGACCCCCGTTCATTGCGCGACTGCAATGAAAAGTTGTTCGCCCTGGCCTTTCCGCAATGCACCGCACCGACCCTGGTGGCACGGGACGCCGACGAGTTGCGGCAATTTGCCACCGAACACGGTGAAATCGTACTGAAGCCGCTCGATGGCATGGGCGGACGCGGAATCTTTCGGGTCAAGGCCGGCGACAGCAATCTCAACTCGATGCTGGAAACCCTGCTCGGTGGCAATGCCCACGGGGAAGGTCGGCAATTCGCGATTGCCCAGAAATACATTCCTGAAATTGCCGCCGGCGACAAGCGCATCCTGGTCATCGATGGTGAGCCCGTGCCCTATGCACTGGCCCGCATCCCCCAAGGTGGCGAATTTCGTGGCAACCTCGCAGCCGGCGGTCGCGGCGAAGGCGTGACGCTGTCCGAACGTGACCGCTGGATCGTGGCCCAGGTAGCGCCGGAGCTTCGCCGCCGAGGCCTGCTTTTCGTCGGCCTCGACGTGATCGGTGACTACCTGACCGAGATCAACATCACATCTCCGACGTGCGTGCGTGAGCTTGATGCCCAGTTCGGGCTTAACATTGCAGGCCAGCTGTTCGATGTGGTCGAACGACAAGTCACCGGAATCCATACTGCGTGAGTGCCGCCGTTACCGACAACCGTACCGCCGATCCGATCGGCGCCACCCTGCTTTTTTCGCTGTTGCTGCACGGCGTGCTGTTGCTGGGGATTACCTTCCACTTTGCCAAACCCACGCCCAGCCTGCCGACCCTGGACGTAGCCCTGGTCAACGTGGCCAATCGGGAGGTTCCCACCAAGGCCGATTTCCTGGCCCAAGCCAATAATCGCGGCGGCGGCCAGAACGATCGCGCTGCCAGGCCTTCGCAATTGTTTTCCGGCCCACTGCCAAGGCCGGACCCGGGCATTGCCACGCATCGTGTCAGCGACACCACCCCATTGCCGCGCCCGGCGACGCCGGCACGGATGGTCACGACGACCGGAGCCAGTGACTTCAGCGTACCTAGCGACACCTCTCAAACCCGGGTCGACCCGCAGGACGTACCAGCGACCGCAGCCGAACTGCGGCGACGGCAGGAAATCGCGCAACTGGCCGCCGAACTGCGCAAGAAGAAGGTGGCCTACGCGAAACGACCGAAGGTCAAATACCTTACTGCCAGCACCCGTGAATACGCTTTTGCTGCCTACATGCGTCACTGGACCGACCGGATTGAGCGCGTAGGCAATCTCAACTACCCGGAGGAGGCCCGCCGCTTGGGCCTGCACGGCGACGTGTTGGTTACGGTCGTCCTCAATCTCGACGGCAGCATCAAGCGAATCGAGGTGATCCGGAGTTCGGGCAAGAAAGTGCTGGACGAAGCGGCCAGACGTATCGTCAGACTGGCAGCGCCGTTTCCGCCTGCGCCCCGAACCGGCGAACACCTGGATGAACTCAATATCACCCGTACTTGGCAATTTCAGCCCAACAACGTGTTGCATACGCGTTAACACCCCGCGCATGCAGGCAACTGCGCATACAATGGCGCCATGATTGCCGTGCAGCCTCCCACCCTCACCGGGCATTTCCTGATCGCCATGCCAAACCTGGCGGCCCCGCCTTTTTCGCGTGGCGTGACCTTGCTGTGCCAGCACGACGAAAATGGCGCGGTAGGGCTGCTGGTGAATCGCCTTTCCGAGTACCGTCTGGGCGATGTGTTGACGCAAATGCGACTGGAATGCGTTGACGCCGAGCTAGCCGATGCCCCGGTGCTGATCGGTGGGCCGGTACAGCAGGAACGCGGCTTTGTGCTGCATCGTGAAGCGGGAAACTGGGAGTCCAGCTACCGCATCAACGACGAATGGTCCGTCACCACCTCACGCGACATCCTGGTCGCCATGGCGGCCGGTGAAGGTCCGCGTCAGGCCATCATGGCTCTCGGCTACGCAGGCTGGGAGGCCGGCCAACTGGAACAGGAGCTGATGGCCAATGCTTGGCTTACGGTCGAAGCCAGTGGGCGGGTGGTCTTTGATACACCACTGGAGGAGCGCTGGAGTGCCGCCGCCGGACTGGTCGGTGTCGACCCCCGGCAATTGTCCGGTTATGCGGGCCACGCATGAGCTGCGTGCTCGGCTTCGACGTCGGCAGCCGCCTCACCGGTGTCGCCGTTGGCAATGCAATCACTGCCAGCGCGCGGGCGTTGACCACGATCCCCATGCGTAACGGCGAACCGGATTGGCTGCGACTGGACCCGCTTCGCCAGGAGTGGTTGCCGGATACCTTGATCGTGGGCTTGCCATTGCACCTTGATGGCAGCGAACAAGCCGCCAGCCGGGCCGCTCGGCGGTTCGCCGCGCAGCTGCACGCGCGCTACAGCCTGCCGGTGGAACTGATCGATGAGCGCCACAGTTCCCGCGAAGCCGCCGAGCGATTCGCCGCCGCCCGCGCCGTCGGACTCAAGCGTCGCCGCGACGCAACCAGCATCGATGCCATTGCCGCGGCCGTCATCGTCGAACGCTGGTTGCACGCCAACGTCGCGCCGGCTGTCGATTCGGGCGCGCGCTAATCACCCCCCATTATCCGAAACCATCGCCATGAGCCCTCGACTGCGCCATCTCACCACTCTCGAAAACCTTCCACGGTCGACTGTCGAGCGCCTGCTCGATCGCGCCGAGAACTTGCGTGACGCCTGCGCCCACGGCACCCGAAAGCTCGATGTACTATCCGGGCGGACCGTACTCAACCTGTTCTTCGAGCCATCCACCCGCACTCGCACATCGTTTGAGCTTGCCGCACGGCGATTGGGCGCCGACGTGGTCAATTTCGAGATCGGCTTCTCCTCCACCAGCAAGGGGGAGGAACTGTTCGATACCCTGCACACGCTCGAAGCGATGCATCTGGATGCGATTATCGTGCGGCACAAGCAGACGGGCACACCTGATCAGCTGGTCCGTCATGCGATGAGCGGCGTTTCAGTGATCAACGCCGGCGATGGCAACCGCGCCCACCCCACTCAAGGTCTGCTGGACGCGCTAACCATCCGCCAGCACCGACCGGATCTCGAAAATCTCATCGTGACGATCTGTGGCGACATCAGGCATTCGCGCGTGGCGCGGTCGGATGTACATGCCTTGACCGCGCTGGGGGTGAAGGAAATTCGCCTCTGCGGACCTGCATCGCTGATGCCGGCAGAGGACGAACTGGCACATTGCCACCGGGTCGAAGATTTCGACCGGGCCATCGCCGGTGCTGACGCGGTGATCATGCTGCGCCTGCAAAAGGAGCGTATGGACACCATCGAGTTGCCCGATGAGGCGGCCTACTTCTCCCTTTACGGCCTCGACAAGCGGCGCCTGGCGCTGGCCGCCAAGGGTTGTCTGGTGATGCATCCGGGGCCGATCAACCGCGGCATTGAAATCGCCTCGGACGTAGCGGACGGTGTCCAGTCGCGCATTCTGGAGCAGGTGGCCAATGGAGTCTTCGTGCGGATGGCGGTATTGAATGAGGTGCTCGCACGCTGAGGTGGCTGGGTCGCAGCAGTGGCGGCCGACTGCAGCTGGCATAATGGTCGCGCATATCCATCACCGGTAGGGGATCATCATGCGAACAGCAACGCGTCTCATCGCGCTGGGTTTTGCCAGTGTCGTACTGGCAGCATGCGCGCACAAGGACCACAACGCACCATTGGCGTTCGTGCCAGCGGATACCCCGTACGTAGTGGCCAACCTCGACGTGCTCGACAAGGCTACGCGGCAGGCGCTCCTGGCCCAGGCGAATCTACAACTTCCCTCCCAGCTGGCGCAGCTCGATGCCCTGGCTACCCGGCTGGATGCAAAAGATCCCGATGCCGCGCGCCTGGTGCGTGCACTCGCCGCTGAACTAAAGGGAGCGACGATCGAGACATTCGCCCATAAAGCGGGGCTGAATCTTCAGGGTCGCTTGGCTTTTTATGGCTTGGGCATGGCTCCGGTGCTACGTTTTGAACTGGCTGATCCCAACGCTTTCGAAGCCTTTGTCGGCCGACTGGAAGCCGCCTACGGCAAGAAACTGGATGTCGCCAAGGTCGGCAAGCAGAGTTACCGCGTACATGCATTCGGGGCCTCGGGAACCGAGGTTATCCTCGCCGTCGTCGACAAGCAGGCCGTGGTGGCACTGTTACCGTCCGATATTTCACCCGCCATGCTGCGGGAGGCGTTGGGTCTGGATCGACCGCAGAAAAGCCTGCAGGACGCGGGTCAGCTGACTTCGCTGGCCAAGGCCAAGGGCTATCAGAAATGGCTGGTGGGCCATATCGATCTGACCCGGCTGCTGCCCCTGACGCTCGGCGGCAAGGATCCCTTACTCACCTCGATCCTCAAGGCCCGCGCCGAAGCCGAATCGACCAAGACCGGCGAACCACTGGCCAATCAGCTGAAGATTCCGCCCGTGTGCGAAACCGAGGCCAGCCGGATTGCCGCACGGGTACCGGACATTAGCTTTGGCTACACGCGCCTCGATGCGAAGCATCAAGACACCCGGTTCGATGTAGCGCTGGCCGCGGACATCAGCCAAGCTTTCGCAGGGCTCAAGGTCGCTCTGCCGGGGCTCGGTGAACAAGGCAATGCGCCGTTTGATCTCAGCCTGGCATTGCCGATAGCCGAACTTCGCGCCTTCTGGTCCGATCAATCCGACGCGGTCGCCGCCAAGCCGTTCACCTGTCCGGCATTAAGCGACCTCAACGACGGCTTTGCGAAGATCGGGGCCGCCATGCAAAAAGCCGCCATTCCACCCTTCGGGGACATGCGTGGACTGCGGATCGCGTTGGACACCGTGAGCCCCAGCACGATGTCCAGTCTGCCGACCTTCACTGGCCGATTGGTACTCGCGACCAAGAACCCCGCGGGCTTGCTGGCGATGGGTCAAATGATGGTGCCTGCCCTGTCCCACATGAAACCTGACCGTGACGGCAAACCAGTTCCGGTACCCGCCGATATGGCCAAGATCATCGGACAACCCTCTTGGGTTGCCATGGATGCCACGGCCATCGCACTGGGCGTAGGTGCCGGTGAAGAAGGCAAACTCAGCGAATCACTGAAAAATCCCGGGGGTACGCCGGGCCAGATGATGCGCACGCATCTGAGCGGGTCGATGTATCTCGATTGGCTGCAGCTGATGGAAAAAAAGATCGATACTTTCGCTGCCAATAAAGCCGGACAACCGGGAGCGGATGCCACATTTGCACGCTCAAAGATGCAGTTCGCCACCATGAAGGCGCAAGCAGCACGCATACAGAGCGTCAATGTCGAAGTCCATATCGATCACGACGGTATCGTGGCCACCGGTCAGACCGTCCTCAAGTAACCTCCGTATGACATCCCGGGACGCCCATCGTCCCGGGATCACTCCTGTGGATGCCGCTTCGACACTCTATCCAACACCTTTCTGACAAGCCCTTCGCGTTTACCAGACCATGCTGAATCGGCCGCGAGGACTACGACGGAAATTTCACGGTGTTACTGGTGCCATGGCTTCGCGGAAGCCGAGATCACGGCGATCGGCTCTCCTCCGCGACAAAACTTCCCTTTCCTTACAAGGAGAACGCCATGCGCACCCCTATCCTGATCCGCAACACCATGATCGCCAGCGGCCTGGTCCTTGCTCTGGCTGCCCTGCCCGCGACGGGCGTCCTCGCGCAGGAGGCCGGCGCCAACATGCATCACGCGTCGGAAAACCGAACCCTACCCGGCAAGGCGGCAGATGCCTGGATTACCACCAAGGTGAAGTCCGAGTTCGCCACCACCAAGGGTATCGAAGCAACGGATATATCCGTGACCACCGTCAATGGCCGGGTAACGCTGACCGGGACCGTCGCCAGCGCCAAGGAAAAGCTCAAGGCTGAACGGGTGGCCCGTCACGTCAAGGGTGTCAAAGCTGTCGACGCGATCGGACTTCGGGTCAGTGATATGCCGGAGAAATAGTCTGCTCGGCATCTTCAACAGAAAAGGAGTCGCAAGACTCCTTTTCTGTTGAAGATGGATGGCTGGGTCGCTACCGATTCAGCAAATTGCTGCCGCCCTGATTCTGCCCGTCACGGGCCTCCTCCAACTCCACGCCATCCAGACCCTGCGACAAGGTGTGTGCATCGCCGCCTTGTGCCAGCTTGATCCGCAGCCGTACTTCGTTGGCGCTGTCCGCGTAGCGCAACGCATCTTCGTACGAAATCTCGCCAGCGTGATACAGCTCGACCAGACTCTGGTCGAAAGTCTTCATGCCCAGCAAGGTCGAATCGCGCATCACTTCCTTCAGCTTGTGGATCTCGCCCTGACGGATATAGTCCTGCACCAGCGGCGTCCCCAGCAGAATCTCCACTGCAACACGGCGGGCCTTGCCGTCGGGGGTGGGGATCAACATCTGTGCGACGATCCCCTTGAGGTTCAGCGAGAGATCCATCAACAGCTGTTCACGCCGATCTTCGCTGAAGAAATGCAAGATGCGATCCATCGCCTGGTTGGCATTGTTCGCATGCAGCGTGCACAGGCACAAATGGCCGGTTTCCGAGAAATTGATCGCGTGCTCCATCGTCTCCCGGGTGCGTACTTCACCGATCATGATCACGTCGGGTGCCTGACGCAGGGTGTTTTTCAAGGCATTTTCCCAGCTGTCGGTGTCAATGCCGAGCTCCCGCTGCGTGATAATGCAACCCTCATGCTTGTGCACGTACTCGATGGGGTCCTCGATGGTGATGATGTGGCCAGTCGAGTTCTGGTTGCGGTAACCCACCATCGATGCCAGCGAAGTCGATTTGCCGGTACCGGTACCACCGACAAAGATGATGATGCCGCGCTTGGTCATCGCCAACTGCTTGATGACCGGGGGCAGATTCAGCTCCTCCGGCGTCGGAATTTTCGATTCGATGCGACGCAACACCATACCGACGCAATTGCGCTGATAGAAACACGACACGCGGAAGCGCCCGACACCTTGCGCGGAAATCGCAAACTGGCACTCATGGGTCTTTTCGAACTCCTCGCGCTGCCCTGGCGTCATCACGTTGAGCACCATGTCGCGTGACTGCTGCACACTGAGCGGACTCTGGGTAATCGGCACGATGCGCCCTTGCACCTTCATCGATGGTGCCACACCGGCGGTGATGAACAGGTCCGAAGCTTTCTTGTGGACCATCAATTTCAGAAAGGAGGTGAAATCGAAATCGCTCATGGGGTAGCTACTCCCGAAGCAGGGAAGGGGGCACAGGGGACAGGCAGCGCCCCGGGCGGCGCGAAATCGACACGCACGCCGGGCTCAAGCCTCACGCCGAAGTGGTGAACGTCAATCCATCGCCAAGGTATTTCCCGCTTTACGCTCGCCGTCCCCCGCATCACTTGAAGCTGTCCTTGTTCTTGGCATAGGCATAGGCCTGCTGACGCGTCACTGCGCCACGCTTGACCAGATCCTGCAGACACTGGTCCAGCGTCTGCATGCCGAACTGCTGACCGGTCTGGATCGACGAATACATCTGCGCCACCTTGTCTTCGCGGATCAGATTGCGGATCGCAGGGATGCCAACCATGATTTCGTGCGCCGCGATGCGACCACCACCGACTTTCTTCAGCAACGATTGCGAAATCACCGCACGCAGCGACTCGGACAACCTCGAGCGCACCATCGGCTTTTCACCGGCGGGAAACACGTCAATGATGCGATCGATGGTCTTTGCCGCCGAACTGGTATGCACGGTGGCGAACACCAGATGTCCGGTTTCCGCCGCAGTCAACGCCAGCCTGATGGTTTCCAGGTCGCGCAACTCGCCGACCAGGATAAAATCCGGATCCTCGCGCAGCGCCGAGCGTAGGGCCTCGTTGAAGCCCAGCGTGTCACGATGGATCTCGCGCTGATTGACCAGGCATTTTTGCGAGGTATGCACGAACTCGATCGGGTCCTCGATCGTCAGCATGTGGCCGTATTCGGTCTTGTTGATGTGATCGACCATCGCCGCCAGCGTGGTCGACTTGCCCGAACCGGTCGGACCGGTGACCAGGATCAGACCCTGCGGTTGCTCGATCAGCTCCTTGAAGATGCGCGGGCAGCCCAGATCCTCCAGCGTCAGCACTTCGGAGGGAATGGTGCGGAAAACCGCACCGGCACCGCGGTTCTGGTTGAAGGCGTTGACGCGGAAGCGCGCCAAACCCGGAATCTCGAAGGAGAAATCGGTCTCGTAGAATTCCTCGTAGTCGCGCCGCTGCTTGTCCGACATGATGTCGTAAATCAGCGCGTGCACCTGCTTGTGCTCGAGGGCGGGGATATTGATACGGCGCACGTCACCGTCAACGCGGATCATCGGTGGCAGGCCTGCCGAAAGGTGCAGATCCGAGGCCTTGTTCTTCACCGAGAAGGCAAGCAGTTCGGCAATGTCCATCTATAGGTTCCCCTCAACCGATCATCGGGTGACTCACGTGGCGCCGCACCGAGGCAGTCAGCGAACAAGGGTTTCATCTCTGACGCTGATGCGAACCCTTGCTGCAAACCAAAACCGTCCCCTGCAGCCAGCCCGATACTACTCGGGCGGCAGGCCGTGCGGCCAGTGTTTCCGACGATCCATGCGCAATACCGTCGACTCGGTCGCCACCTCCTGCCGCGGATCTGCGTGGTCCCACACTGACTTCCATCGTTTTGCCGCCATCCGGGCACGCAGTCCGGTAAGGTTACGATCTGAATTCTGTATGGTGAGGACCTTTGCATGACACATATTGCCTTTGTCGGCGGCGGCAACATGGCACGCAGCCTGATCGGCGGCCTGCTGAAAACCGGCGTCGCGGCTGGCGACATCACCGTGGCCGAACCCAATGCCGAATCCCGTCAATCGCTGAACCGGGAATTCGGCGTGACCTGTCACGCGGACAACGCGCACGCGGTGGCCCATGCCGACGTTATCCTGCTGGCGGTCAAACCGCAGATCATGCCAGCGATCCGCGCCGAACTGCATGACATCTTGCAGCGCAATCGGCCACTGCTGATTTCGATCGCCGCCGGCGTGCGGCTGGATCAGCTTGAACGTTGGTTTGGCAGTGAGCTGCCGATCGTCCGCTGCATGCCGAACACGCCTTCCCTGATCGGCGCGGGTGCCACCGGGCTGTGCGCCAACCGCCGGGTCAGCGCGGCACAAAAGGATCAGACGCAGCACATCCTCGATGCTGCCGGGATTACCCGCTGGGTCGACGACGAGGCACTGATGGACACGGTCACCGCCATTTCCGGCTCCGCTCCGGCGTACTTCTTCGCCCTGGTCGAGGCACTTGAAGATGCCGCGGCAGCGCAGGGCCTACCACGTGAAACCGCACGGGCTCTGGCTGGTCAAACCTGCCTCGGTGCCGGCCGCATGCTGATGGAAAGTGGCGAGGCACCGGGAGTCCTGCGCCAGCGCGTGACGTCGCCGAACGGCACTACCCAGGCCGCGCTCGAAAGCTTCCAGGCCGACGGTCTGGCGGAAATCACCGCTCGCGCGGTGGCAGCCGCCACCCAGCGTGGCATCGAACTGGCAGCGGAGCTGGACAAGGGAGCTCAGTCCAAGTGAGCTATCTGCTGAACGCTATCTCGATGTTGATCGGCCTGGCTTTCGATGCCGTGGTCGCGCTGCTGGTGCTGCGACTGTTGGCCGAAGCGTGCCGCGTCGATTTCAACAATCCGCTGAGCCAGCTTGTCTACCGCACCACCAATCCGGCACTGGCGCCGATCCGGCGTATGGTGCCGAACTGGCGGCGAATCAACGTTGCCGCGCTGCTGCTGGCGTGGCTGGCGGTCGTGTTGAAGCAACTGCTGCTGTTTGGCCTGCTCGGCGTGATGCCGCATCCGCTCGGACTGCTGCTGCTGGGCCTGGCCAAGTTGCTCGATTTCGTCCTGGTCTTCTACCTGATCGTGATTTTCGGCTGGTCGCTGCTGAGTATGTTTGCACCCGATCAGCGCCAGCCGCTGTTGCGTCTGGCGGGCAGTCTGGTGGAACCGCTGCTGCGGCCTCTGCAGGGACGACTGGTGCTCGGCAACATCGACTTCGCGCCGATGGCGGTGATGCTTGCCTTACTGCTCGCGCGCATGCTGGTCGCCGCCCCGTTGATGGATTTCGGTGCCCGCCTGGCACTGGGCAGCTGACCCTGACCAGCAGCGCGACAGGCCCCTGCTTGGCATCGACGGCGCGCGGGTGGAAACGATGAGGCTGTACACAGCTTGGCAATCGTCAGCGCTGCGCCCACGCGCTAATAATCCGATGCATCGCATCCAGCCCGTCAAACAGTGCCGCCGGCCCGGGCTGCAGGATGATCGGCGACTTGATCTCGTGCAGATCACCCTGGCGTACGGCCGGAATGGTCTCCCAGCCCGGCCTGGCGGCGACCCGTTCGGGCCGGAACCGCTTGCCGCACCATGAGCCTAGAATGATGTCGGGCGCGCGTCGCACCACCTCGTCACCGTTGGCCAGGATGCGCTGTCTCGCCAGCGGCTCGCGGGCCAGCTCGGGGAAGCAATCGTCGCCGCCGGCGATTCCGACAAGCTCGGCGACCCAGCCAATGCCGGTAATGATGGGATCGTCCCACTCCTCGAAATACACCTTTGGACGACGCGATTGCAGAGCGGCGGCGGTACGGATTTCCGCGATGTGCTGCTCGGCTGTTTGCGCGTATGCCTCAGCCTTTTCGTGCGCACCGACCATCGCGCCGAGCCGACGGATATAGGCAAGAATCCCGTCGACGCTGCGATGGTTGCTGATCCACACTTCTACCCCTGCCTTGATCAGCTCGCGCGCAATATCGGCCTGGATGTCGGAAAAACCGATCGCCAGATCCGGCTGCAATTTCAGGATTTCACCGATCTTTGCGCTGGTGAAAGCCGACACCTTGGGCTTTTCCTTGCGTGCTCGAGGCGGACGCACGGTGAAGCCCGAGATACCGACGATGCGGTGCTCCTCACCAAGTGCATACAGCACCTCGGTGGGTTCCTCGGTAAGGCAGACGATACGGCGAGGGTAACCGTCGCGGCTCACGGATACAGTAACCGGCTGGTCCAGGTCTGGCCGTGACGGCTCCACCGCAGCCGCTCATGCAAGCGAAATTCGGCCCCATACCAGAACTCCACGACATCCGGCTCAACCATATAACCGCCCCAATGCGGCGGTCGCGGCACGTCGCGATCCGCATATGCCTTTTCGTAACGCGCCATCCGCTGCTCGAAGGTGTCACGATCCGGCAATGTCTGCGATTGCAGCGAGGCCCATGCGCCCAGCTGGCTCTGCCGCGGACGACCGGCGAAGTAGGCATCGGACTCGTCGTCCTGGAGTTTGCGGGTCGTGCCTTCCACCCGGACTTGCACGCCGTGACGAACTTTTTCCCAGAAGAAACACAACGCGACTTGCGGATGCGCGTCTATCTGGCTTCCCTTGTCGCTGTGGTAGTTGGTAAAAAAACGAAATCCCCGCTCGTCCACGCCCTTCAGCAATACGATACGCGAAGCCACGTGGCCCGCGCCGTCGACGGTAGCCAGATTCATCGGTATCGGAGCGTCATCGTCCCCTGCCCTGGCCTCGTCCAGGAGTTTTCGAAAGGTCTCAAGGAGGTCGTGATTGAGCATGAACTGAAATCTTCCCTTTGGCATCGTGGCCGACACGCGCCATCATGTTATGGATGAAACGACGTGATGATAATGCAATGCCCTCCCGATCCAGCAGCGCAAACGCCGCACCCTCGGCCAATATGCTGACGTCCTTGCTCCGCCGCTGTGGCTTCGGAGCCGAGCCCGACTGGATCGGGCGTGAATATTGTCCGGGGGGCGCGTGCGCTCGTTCGACCGCGGTACGGGGCCGATGATGCCGATCTCAAGCCCCCAGAACGAGGCCCTTGCCGGCCATCTGCTCGACCACTATGGCGAGCGTATCGCGCGCGCGCGGCGTCCCTATATCCTGGGCCTTTCCGGTCTGCAGGGCAGCGGCAAAAGTACCCTGGCCCGGGTGATGAAGGCCCAGGCCGAGCGTCGTGGCTGGTCCACAGTGGTGCTTTCCCTGGATGACTTTTATTACGCCCGCAGCGACCGGGAGGCACTGGCGCAACAGCTCCACCCCTTGCTGCGAAGCCGCGGCGTGCCCGGCACGCACGAGATTGAACTGCTGCTTTCGGTACTGGCGGCACTGCCGCACGCCTCGGAGAGGCTGCCGGTACGTCACCCGCGCTTCGACAAGGGACGCGACACGCGCATCCCGCCATCGCGCTGGTCGCGCATCAGCCAGCGGCCCAAGCTGGTGATCGTCGAAGGCTGGGCGCTTGGCATCCGCCCCCAGTTGCAGAGCGCACTGGCAACACCGACCAATGCACTTGAGCGCACCGAAGACCCTGACGGCAGATGGCGCCGCTGGGTCAATCAACAATTGCGCAGCTACCAACCGCTGTGGCGCAAGTTCGACGCCCTGATCGTGCTACAGGCACCCAGCTGGGAGGTGGTACGTCGCTGGCGTGGCGAACAGGAAAAGGCATTGCTGGCGCGCCGTGCCCCGTTGGCGATGGACGGCGCCGCCATGAAACGGTTCCTGGCCCATTTTGAGCGACTCAGTCGCCACGCACTCGCCACCCTGCCAGCACTGGCCGATACCTGTGTGGAATACGATAATGCACGTCGCGTTATCGGCATTCGTCACGATTAAGCATGGAGCGGTGTGCATCGGGCAGCGTGTGGGCGAAGCCTGTCGCAAACCAGTCCTGGGAACGCGCCGTATTTCCGTTATGTCCGGCTGAACGCCGGCTTGCCGTGTTCGCTCAGGCCGCCTCCACCTGTACCGCTGTGCCATAAGCGAGTACTTCGGTGACTCCCTCCGCTACGTCGTTGGCGTCATAGCGCATCGCCACCACCGCGTTGGCGCCCATGGCGGCGGCATGCTGCAGCATCAGTTCAAACGCTTCCTGGCGCGCCTTTTCACACAACTCGGTATATATCGATATATTGCCCCCCACCAGCGTTTGCAGCGCCGCGCCGAGATTGCCGATAACACTGCGTGACCTCACCGTGATGCCCCGCACGATACCGAGAGGGCGCACGATCCGGAAACCGTGCAACTGATCAGCCGTGGTGACGTGATGAGCGGGAATGCCATTAGCCATGAGAGTTCTCCGGTTGGATCGGACACATGCAGGGTCTCAACATTTAAGCAATGCCGCATAGCCGTCGCGCGAGTCAGGCCACCGCGGGACGAAGCCGCTGGCCCGCAGGCGAGCGTTGCTGAGTCGCTTGCTGCCCACCGCCGTCGGTGCCGGGCCCTCCACGGCAGGTGGCATACCGAGCAACGACGCCAGATGGTCGTACAGTTGATCCAGCGGCAGCGGCGTGTCGTCCACTCCGAGGTAGAGTGGCAACGGCTCGTGCAGATCCAGCAGATGCGCGATAGCCGCCGCAGCATCATCGACATGCAGGCGGTTCGCCCAATGCGGTTGTGCCCGAGGTACCCTTATTCGGCCCGTCCGCAGCCGCATCAGCAGCTGCAGCCGTCCTGGGCCGTAAAGACCGGCCAGGCGCAGCACCACCGTCGACAGCTTTCGCGCAGCCAGCGCCTGCTCCGCTTCTAGCAGGACTTCGCCGTTGAAGCCCAGAGGGGCCGGCTGCGTCCTCTCGTCCACCCAGGCACCGGCGTGTTCACCATAGACTGCACTCGATGAAACCAGCAGCACCCGCTGCAAGACGTCCAGCTCCAGTACATCAAGCAAGTGACGCAAGCCATCGAGGAAAATCGCCCGATACGCACTCACTTCGCGACGATCCGGCGTCGGCAGATAGACCAGGCGCGTGATGCCTCTTGGCAGTTCATGCAGGCTTTCAGCCCGGGTCAGGTCGCCGCGCCACCAGCGGATACCACTGGAATCGTACGCTGGCGGCCGCCGACGCAGCGCGAAGACTTCGTCGCCACGCGCCAGCAGACGTTGTGCCACCCGCCCGCCCAGATCGCCGCAGCCGGCCAGCAATACCCGTTCGCCCATCACCTTCTCCGTAGCGGCCCTGTTAGCATTTGCGCATGAATCCCTCGTCCAGCCTGTTCATCGTCGGACCGACTGGTGCCGGCAAAACTTCCGTCGGACGCCGTCTTGCTGTGCATTATGGCCTACCCTTCATCGATCTCGATCAGGAGATCGAGCGGCACACCGGTGTCGATGTGAATACCGTCTTCGATATTGAAGGGGAAGTCGGTTTCCGCCAGCGCGAAAGTGCCCTGCTCGACGAATGTACCCGCTGCAGCCACGTGGTCCTGGCAACCGGTGCCGGCGCGGTACTCGACCCACAAAATCGCCGGCACCTGGTCGAACGGGGGTTCGTGGTGTGGCTGCAGACCAGCATCGACCAGCAACTGGAGCGGCTGGAACGCGACACCCGGCGCCCCCTCCTGGCGGGTGCTGACCGGCTTGCGCGACTGCAACTGATGGCCCAGGTCCGCGCACCTCTTTATCGCGATATCGCCGACATCGCCGTACCTGGCGAGCACGGCACCGTCAGTACCGCCAGTGAACGCTGCATCGCCCTGATCGACAGCCACTGGCTACGTCACCCCCTTCCTTCGGTATCGCAGAACGCATGAATATGACGGCACCCCGAATCATCGACGTCGCCCTCGGTCAACGCAGCTATCCGGTGTGGATCGGTGCCGGTCTGCTCGAGGATGCAGCCCGTTGGCGCAGCATGCTGCGCGGCCGCCACGTCCTGGTGCTGAGCAATACCACGGTCGCGCCGCTGTATCTCGACCGCCTGAGTGAGGGACTGCAGGGGTTGACCTGGTCTTCGTTCCTGCTCGACGACGGTGAAGCGCACAAGACCTTCGCCAACGTCGGCAAGGCGCTGGAGGCACTTGGGGGGCTCGGCGCCACCCGCGATGCCTGCATTGTCGCGCTCGGCGGGGGCGTGGTTGGTGACCTGGCCGGGTTTACCGCATCCTGCTGGATGCGCGGCATCGATTTCATCCAGGTCCCCACCACCTTGTTGGCGATGGTCGACTCATCGGTGGGCGGCAAGACCGGCGTCAACCTGCCAGTCGGCAAGAATCTGGTAGGCGCCTTCCATCAACCCCGCGCCGTGCTTGCCGACATCGATACGCTGGAAACCCTCCCAGCGCGCGAGTATCGTGCCGGCCTGGCCGAGGTAGTCAAGGGCGCAGCGATCGGCGACGAACCCTTTTTTGCCTGGCTGGAGCACCAGGCGGACGCGCTTCTCGCCCGCGACCAGGCGGCGCTGATCGAAGCGATCGCACGCAAAGTGCAGTACAAGGCCGGCGTGGTCGCCCGTGATGAAACCGAACAGGGCGAGCGTGCCCTGCTCAACTTCGGCCACACCTTCGGCCACGCCCTGGAAACCGCCGGTCACTACACCACCTTGCTGCATGGCGAAGGCGTGGCTATCGGCATGGGGCTGGCCGCGCGCCTGTCCGAGCGCCTGCACATGAGCCAGGCTGCCGACACCGCGCGCCTGCAACGCCTGCTCAAACGGCTTGGCCTGCCGGTGACGATTCCAGCCGGCATGGACCCACAGCAACTGCTGGCACTGATGCGGCTGGACAAGAAAAACAGCGGCGGTCAACTGCGCTTGATCCTCTGGCGGGGCGTCGGTCGTGCCGAGATCGTCAGCGGTGTGGCTGAAGCGGATATCCTGGCCACGCTTCAGGCGTCGTAGGGTCTGTGCGGTATCCACTTCCCGCACATCGCACGCCGCTCGTATAAACTGTTCGGTCTGGTCATCGCCGGTCCTCGCTCACTTCACTGGTCGCCATGCGCCTCTATCTGCAAACCACCCCAGCCTCGACCGAGGCGCCGCGCTACGTCCAGATTGTGCTGGAACAGGACCTTCTCGGTGGCTGGACGTTGTATCGCGAATCCGGTGCCCAGGGTGGCCGCGCCACCTTGAAACGCGAACAGTTTCTGGAACGCGACCAGGCTATTGCCGCCTTCGAGAGGGCCCGCGATACCCAGCTCAAGCGCGGCTATCGGGTGATGTTTGCCCAGGGCCAGGAAAACCCCCACGGCCGCTGATGCCCCTTACACGTTGATGACCATGCCTGACCTGCCGACGAATGACCGCTTCCTGCGCGCACTGCGCCGCGAGCCAGCCGATACCACGCCGATATGGGTGATGCGCCAGGCAGGCCGCTACCTGCCCGAGTATCGCGCTACCCGCGAGCGGGCCGGCAGCTTCATGGCACTGGCACAGAATCCCGAGTACGCTTGCGAAGTCACCTTGCAGCCGCTGCAACGCTTCGATCTGGACGCGGCGATCCTGTTTTCCGACATCCTCACCATCCCCGATGCGATGGGTCTGGGCCTGTCCTTTGCCGCGGGCGAGGGGCCGCAGTTTGACCGTCCGGTGCGTAACGCCGCCGACATCGCCCGGCTCGCCGTGCCCGACATGGATGGCGAACTGCGCTACGTGATGGATGCGCTACGGCTGATCCGCCGCGAGCTGCGCAACCGGGTGCCGTTGATCGGCTTTTCCGGCAGCCCATGGACGCTGGCCTGCTACATGGTGGAAGGCCAGGGTTCGAAGGATTTCGCCACGCTCAAGGCGATGTGCTGGAATCAGCCGAAACTCGCCCATCGGTTGCTCGACACGCTGGCCCGCGCCGTCGCCACCTACCTGATCGCCCAAGCCGCCGCCGGCGCCCAGGTGCTGATGGTCTTCGATACCTGGGGCGGTCTGCTCGGACCGGCGCCGTTCCGGGAGTTTTCGCTGCGCTACATGGCCCAGATCGTTGCCCACCTGCAGGCCGACTCGGCCTCGCGCGAAATGCCCGTCATCCTGTTCTCCAAGGGGGCTGCCACGCATCTCGCCGCGCTGGCCGACACCGGCTGCGGCGGACTCGGCGTGGACTGGACCGTCGACCTCGCGGATGCACGCGTTGCCGTCAACGGCAAGGTTGCGCTGCAAGGTAATCTCGATCCGGCGATCCTGCGCGCCTCCCCGGAAGTGATCCGCCGTGAAGTACGCGCGGTGATGGACAGCTACGGCAACCATCCGGGGCATGTGTTCAACCTCGGCCACGGCATCACCCCGGAAGTCGACCCCGAGCATGTGAAAGTGCTGGTCGACGAAGTCCACGCCTACGGACGCCGGCTTCGCGAGCAGTAAACCGCGCTTCGGCGTCGCCCGGAAGATCCGCCGTCAGCCCAAGGGGATACCCACCGGACAGCTCACTCCGGTGCCACCGAGCCCGCAGTAGCCCAGCGGGTTCTTCGACAGATACTGTTGGTGCTCCGCTTCGGCGTAGTAAAACGGCCCCGCCAGGGCGATTTCGGTGGTAATTGGCGGCAGTCCGGCGTTATCCAGTGCGCCCTGATACTCCCGTGCCGACGCCTCGGCGATCGCCAGCTGTGTCGCATTGGACGTGTAGATCGCCGAGCGATACTGCGTGCCGCGGTCATTACCCTGGCGCATGCCCTGGGTTGGGTCGTGGCCTTCCCAGAAGGTCTTCAACAAATCCTGCAGACTGATCTGTGCCGGGTCGTAGACCACTTGCACTGCCTCGGCATGTCCGGTCTGGCCGGAACAAACTTCGCGGTAGGTGGGGTTGGGCGTAAAGCCCCCCGCGTAGCCGACGGCCGTGGTAAGCACTCCCGGCAATCCCCAGAACAGGCGTTCAGCACCCCAGAAACAACCCATCGCGAACCACACGGTCGCACTCTTGGGGAACGCCTGTGGCACCAATGCGCGGCCGCTGACGTGGTGTGGCCAGTCGACCCGAATCGCTTGCGCACGTCCCGGCAAGGCTTCGCCGGCTCGCGGCATACGTTGCTTCCAGGCTCCGATTCCCAGCATGATGCTCTCTCCGCCACGCGTCGGGATGCTACATGTTTTCAGTATTCCGGCACGCCAGGCAATGGACTGCTGCCGGACCGGCGATCGCGTCCATGCAACGCCGTCTATTCTATGACGACGCTGGCGCCGACAAGTTCATCGTCAGGCGTACCGACCAGGGATCGATACCGCTTACCGTTTGCACATTGGCGTCCCTTCACGGCTCGGCCAGCGTCGCCATGCAACCGGAAAACGCGGCAGCGGTCGCCACCCACACCGTGAGGTCGCCAAACAGCAGGCCGGGAACGGGGAAAGTCGGCGACGCGACGAACCAGCCTGACGAGGCTCTCCATGACTGTCCATGACCGGTCTCGGTTCGCCCGATGCACCTAGCCAGGCGCCGGCAATGGGCCCTCGGGCACCGCATCATGTTCGTCGATGGCTTGACGCGCCTCGCTCAGCCGCGCTTCTACCTCATGCACGATGCCGCCGGCAACCATCATGCTCGACTCCGGCACCATCACCGCAATGTAGTCCATCGCCGGCAACTGGCCCACGCCACCGGTAAGGTATTCACCGGCGATGAATGCGGGTATGCCTTCGGCTTCCAGCGCATCCTTGATCAGGTGCGCATCGAACAGGTTCTCGGCACGGTAGACAGTATGCATGAAGGCACGCTAGCGCCCCTGTGGCAAACAGGCAAGCGGCGGCGAGCTACCCTGCGCCCGATGCAGGTGACAAGGTAAACTTGGCGGTTCCGCCCATCCAAGCGAGTTCCCGCCCCATGCCGATCGATCATCCTGCCGCTGAATCCGTGGATGCGGCTTTGCCCGTCAAGAACGATTTCATCCGGCAAATCGTCCGCGACGACCTCGCTTCGGGCAAGCATGCCGCTGTGCACACGCGCTTTCCGCCAGAACCGAACGGCTACCTGCACATTGGCCATGCCAAGGCGATCTGTCTCAACTTCGGCATTGCCGCCGAGTTCGGCGGCTGGTGCAACCTGCGCCTGGACGATACCAATCCGGGTCGTGAAGACCCTGAATTCGTCGAAGGCATCAAGGAGGACGTGCGCTGGCTCGGCTTCGAATGGCACGGCCTGCGCCATGCCTCGGATTACTTCGACGTGTTCTACCACTCGGCGCTCAAGCTGATCGAGGATGGCGTAGCGTATGTCGATGACCTGAACGCCGAGCAGATGCGCGAGTATCGCGGTACCCTGACCGAGCCAGGCCGAAACTCGCCGTATCGCGAACGTAGCGTGGAGGAAAACCTCGACCTGTTTCGTCGCATGCGGGCCGGTGAATTCGCCGATGGCAGCAAGACACTGCGCGCGAAAATCGACATGGCCTCGGGCAATATCAACCTGCGCGATCCGGCGATCTACCGTATCCGCAAGGTTGCCCACCAGAATACCGGCGAGGCATGGCCGATCTATCCGATGTACGACTATGCACACTGCCTGTCCGATGCGATGGAAGGAATCACTCACTCGCTGTGTACGCTGGAATTCGAGGACCATCGTCCGTTGTACGATTGGTTTGTCGACCATGTCGACCTGGTCAATCACCCGCAGCTGTGGCAATCAGTGGTTGCAGCAGGGCTCGAGGCCAAGCCTGCCAAACCTCGGCAGATTGAATTTTCGCGGTTCAACCTTTCCTACAGCATCACCAGCAAGCGCAAGCTCGCGCAACTGGTCAACGAAAATCACGTAGACGGCTGGGACGACCCGCGCATGAATACTTTGCGGGGGCTGCGTCGACGAGGCTTCACCCCCGCGGCCCTGCGCCTGCTGATCGAGCGAATTGGCGTCAGCAAACAGAATAGCGTGATCGACTATGCGGTACTCGAAGGTTGTGTTCGCGAAGATCTGGATGCCACCTCGGCACGTCGTATGGCCGTGCTCGACCCGTTGAAGCTGGTACTCACCAATCTGCCCGAGGGGCATGAAGAAACACTGCCATTCCCCAACCACCCGAAAAGCCCGGACTTCGGTATCCGCGAAGTGCCGTTTGCGCGCGAGCTGTGGATCGAACGCGACGATTTTGCCGAGATCCCGCCCAAGGGCTTCCATCGGCTGAAGCCTGATGGCGAGGTCCGGCTGCGAGGCGTCGGCATCGTCCGCTGCACCAAGCTGATCAAGGACGCTGCCGGTGCGCTGATCGAGCTGCACGGCACCTTGGATATGGAAACCCGCCAGGGCATGCCGGGCGCCGATCGCAAGGTGAAAGGCACGATTCACTGGGTCAGTGCGAAACATGCCGTCGCCACCGAGGTGCGTTTGTACGACCGGTTGTTCAATGTCGCCGCACCGGACAGTGAGGAGAATGGCAAAAGCTGGCTCGAGCATCTCAACCCCCTGGCCAAACGCATCGCCCGGGCGTGGCTCGAGCCGGCCGCTGCTGCCGTCTTGCCGGAACAACGGTTCCAGTTCGAGCGATTGGGGTATTTTGTAGCCGACCGTATCGACCACACCGCTGATGCCCCGGTATTCAATCGCACAGTTACCCTCCGTGATACCTGGAGCAGGCAAGCTACTCCGTAAACGACCAGAATCTCGCGGGAGATCATGATGTTGCCGTTGCAGATCCATCTTGCGCTGCCACCGTGGGTCAACGAGGTCAGTGACATCGATCGCTGCTATCAGGGCGACGAGGAACGTGTCGGCCTGGCGATTGCGTTGTCGCGGCAAAATGTCGAACGCGGCAGCGGCGGGCCGTTTGGCGCAGCGATCTTCGATGCCGACGACGGCCGCCTGGTCGCCGCCGCCGTCAACCGGGTATTGCCACAAAACTGCTCGGCTGCCCATGCGGAAATGATGGCCATCATGATTGCCCAGCAGCGCCTCGGCCGACCCCGGCTGAACGACGGCGGCCGGCGCTATGTACTGGCCAGCAGCGCACAGCCCTGCTGCCAGTGTTACGGCGGCACCTTCTGGGCCGGTATCGACGAGCTGCTGATGGGCGCAAGGTCCGACGATGTCGAGGAACTCACCGAGTTCGATGAAGGCCCGCTTCCCGCGGACTGGGTCGGTGAATTGGAACGTCGGGGCATCCGCGTGCGTCGTGACATCCTGCGCGATCAAGCCCGCGCGGTACTGAGCGCTTACGGCACCAGCGGCGCGGCATATTGAATCGCCTGCGCGCCGCCCTGCCGTTGATTCTGCTGCTGCTGGCGGGCATCGTATTGTTCGCCTCCGGCTCGCTGGATCAGCTGACACCACACCAGCTGGTTCGTCATCAACACGAACTGCATGCGCAAATTGCCGCTAACCCCTGGTTGAGCCGACTGGCCTATATCGGCTTGCTGACCCTCACCGTCTCGACCGGGATCCCCGGCACCATCGTGGTAACCCTGGCCGGGGGGTTTGCGTTCGGCGTGGTCGACGGCACCGTCAGCTCATCGATCGGACTGACCCTCGGATCGCTGATCCTATATCTGGCCAGCCGCTACGCGTTCGGCAGCGGCAGGCGACAGCCGCCGCCATTGATTGCCCGACTGCATCACGGGTTCGAACGCCACCCGGTAAGCTACACGCTTTTCCTGCGCTTTCTGCCGGTCGTCCCCTTTGGCGGGGTCACCGTGGCGCTTGCCTGGCTGCGTTGCCCACTGTGGCTGTTCATAGGTGCCAGCTGGCTGGGTGGCACGATCACCTTGTTTTTCGAAAGCTCGGTTGGGGCCGGCATCGGCGACGTGCTAGGCAGAGGTGCGAGCAACAGCTTCAGCACCGCCATGCTCATGCACAGCGAAATACTGCTGCCGCTGGGTGCGCTGGCCTTGCTCGCATTGCTGCCGCTGCTGATCGAGCGCGTCACCCGCCGCCGCCGCTCGACCCCCGAGGTAGAGTGAATCCGCCTGACCTGTAATTCCCTCCGCACCGGATCGCCGTCACGGGCGTGGCGCGGCTACACGACCGCCATGCTTGCGCTCAGGCCTTGCCTCGTTCCACCAGCGTCATCGCCACCTTGTCACGCAGGTATACCGGCAGAGCCCGTTCGGGCGCCTGGGCATGGCCCGCCCCGAACTCGCGCACGGCCAGCTCGGCAACATGCGCCGCCTGCGGATAGCGCATGCCGTCAGCGGAGTGCAATGTGCCGGTAAGACGCTCGCATAACACGGTGGCATAACCGGCCCAACCGGTACCCACCACCTGCCAGGTGGCGGCGCTGGGCAACTGCAGCGCCTCAGCCGTACAGACCTGCTCCTCATCCAGCGCGATCAACCCACCGTCGCCGTCACGGCGAAAGCAGGCGGCATAGATCTCGCCCATGCGTGCGTCGATCACCGCAAGGATCGCGGTGCCTTGCTCTTCCGGCGCCTCCAGCGCTAGTGCCGCCAGCGAAGAGATGGTGATCACCGGAAGATCCAGCGCCAGTGCCATGCCTTGTGCCAACGATACGCCAAGTCGCACGCCGGTGAACGCCCCTGGACCGCGCCCGACCGCAATCGCGTCCAGCGCATGCCGGCCAATGCCAGCCTCGGCCAGCAGGGCGTCCGCCATCGGCAATACCAACTCAGTATGGCGGCGCGGCGCGATCTCGCTGCGCGCGATCAACTGCTCGCCGTGGATCAAGGCGACAGAACAAGCTTCGGTAGCGGTTTCGATGGCAAGCAGATTCATGAGTATTCCATGATAGCGGCTGGCGACCACGACCGCGGTATCTCTCGCGACGCAGCACTCAACCCGGACTAAGGTCGATCGATGCAGCGGCTCCACTGCATCCGGATGGCAGCCCTCACCATGGCCGGCCCCGCGGTGAAAACGCAGGCAAGCACGGGCAGTCAGCTGACGCCCGGATGACGTTCCCGGGATCGATGACTACGCGACGGAACTTGCCTATTAGCTTTGACTGCCTCAACCCGCTGGCTGCCATAGTTCGACACGCCGACCCTCAGGGTCCATGATCCAGCCGAAGCGACCGAATTCGCTGTCCTCGATACGTTCGTCAACCTCGACACCTGCCGCGCGCAGCTGCGCCAGCAGTGCATCGAGATCGTCGACGCGAAAGTTGACCATAAACGGCTGTGCGCTCGGCGCAAAGTAGTCCGTGTCGTCGGCAAACGCCGACCACAGCGTATAACCGGGACGACCCTCGTCCTCGTTGAAACGCACGCCGCCCCAGTCATCGACTTGAAGCCCTAGATGCTTCTGGTACCACGCCGCCAGCGCGGCCGGGTCGTGCGACTTGAAGAAAATACCGCCCAGTCCGATAACCTTGCCCATGTGCCCCCCGCATCGCATCGTGGTCTTTTACGGAACCGCTCCTTGGGTTACTCCACGAGTGGCATCATAGTTGCCGCCGCGCTCTCGGATGCCGCCTCGAAGAACGCCTGCACCTCTGCCAGCTCCCGGGTACGCGGCATCGGCGGCAAACTGGCTAGAAACAGTTTGCCGTAACCTTTGCCGGTAATCCGAGGATCGCACAGCACCAGCACACCGCGATCGTGGACATCGCGGATCAGACGACCGGCACCTTGCTTCAGTGCTATCACTGCGCTGGGCACCTGCCAACCCATGAAGGGATTGACTCCGACCTGCTGCAGCGCGTCGAAACGCGCCATCAGTACCGGGTCGTCGGGTGCGGCAAACGGCAACTTGTCGACCACCACGACACTCAGCGCCTCACCGACCACGTCGACGCCTTCCCAAAAACTGGCCGCGCCCAGCAACACGCCATGACCGCTGGCGCGGAATTCTTCCAGCAGGCGTGGACGCGGCGCCGTGCCCTGCACGAACAGTGGCCACGGCACCTTGCCCTGCAACAACTCGGCTGCGCGACGCAACGCGCGATGTGAGGTAAACAGCAAAAATGCGCGACCGCGCGACGCATGCAGCACCGGTAGCACTGCTTCAATCACCCGCTCGGTATGTTCGCGCGAACCCGGATCGGGCAACCTCGGCGGCAGGAAGCACAGCGCCTGTCGCGCATAGTCGAACGGACTTTCCAGGCTCAGTGTGCGCGGATTATCAAGCCCAAGCTGACGGGAAAAATGGCCAAAGTCCCCGGCCACCGACAACGTTGCCGAGGTGTGGATCCATGCGGCCTGCGTGCGTTCGCGCAGGTCCCGCATCGGCGCCGCCAGATCCAGCGGAGTGGCGTAGAGCACAAATCCGCGCGGGTAATGCTCGTACCAGCGCACGTCATGCGCGCCCGGCGCGGCGTCGCCGTCCTGATCGAGGATACGATCCAGCCGTGCGACGAACAACTGCGCCCGCTCATGCAGGTTGGCGAAACCGCGCGAGCGCTCCGCCTGGGACTCCAGCAAGTCGGCGAGCACGGCCAGCAACTCGCCCAGCCGATGCAGCCCGTCGCTGGTCGCGGAGCGCTGCTGGAGCAGCTGAAACGCACCGCGTTGCGGCAGGCCATCGATCGCCAGATGCAAACGCCGTATCGCCTCCTGCAGCGCCTCGACCGGCTCCAGCAACAGGCCGATCGCACCGGTAATGCCGCTGCATTCGGTCAGCGCGTCCTGTGCCAGCTCGGTCAGCTGGCGCGCGCTGATGCTTTGCGAAAAAAACTGGCCTGCCAGCTCGGGGATTTGGTGCGCCTCATCCAGAATGAAGGCCGACGCCCCCGGCAGGATCTCGCCGAACCCCTCCTGCTTCAGTGCCAGGTCGGCAAACAGCAAGTGGTGATTGACTACCACGATATCCGCCTCGAGCGCTTCGCGGCGCGCCTTCACCACGTGACAGTCGTCGAAGAACGGGCACTCCACACCGAGGCAATTCTCCGGTGTGGAAGTAACCCGTGGCCACAATGGCGACTCCTCGGGCACTTCAGCGAGCTCCATCCGGTCGCCACGACGCGTACGCACCGACCAGGCGCGGATCGTCGCCAGCTGTCCCGCCAGTGCAGGCTCGAAGCTGACACCTTCGCGTACCGTCTGATCGAGTCGGTACAGGCACAGATAGTTCGCCCGCCCCTTCAGCAAGGCCGTCTTCAGACGCGCACCCAGTACCGAGCGAACCTTCGGCAGATCGCGGAAGTACAACTGATCCTGCAACGCCTTGGTGCCGGTGGAGATGATTACCCGCTCGCCGGACAGCAAGGCCGGCACGAGGTAGGCATAGGTCTTGCCAGTCCCGGTGCCCGCCTCGGCGACCAGGGTCTCGCGCTGGGCGATGGCCTGGGCGACCGCCCGTGCCATCGCCTGTTGCGCGGCGCGCGGCGCGAAATTCGGCAGTTCGCGGGCAAAGGGCCCCTCCGGGCCGAGCAAGGCGTCGGTGTCGTCGATGTCACAGGGCTCGATATCCATCATTGTCGCAGTATCGCCCAGTGGCCGTCGTCGGCATACCCGAGCGACGTTGTGGCGACTGGCAGTCGACAAAGGAATGCTCCACCATGGCCTCTCCGTAGCCTCAGGGGAAGAACAGGATGACGACTGAACTGTGCATACTAGCGTGGAGCGTGTTGCTGGGGCTGGCACATATAGCGCTGGCCGCGACCGGCTCGCTCGCCCAGCGCGGATTGGATTGGGCTGCGGGTTCCCGCGATGGTGAGGCCAAGCCACTGACCGGCATTGCCGCGCGACTCGATCGCGCGCGCGGCAATTTCCTGGAGACTTTCCCGCTGTTCGCGGTGGCCGTACTGGCCGCGTTTGCCCTCAATCGCCACACCGGGATGACCGTGCTTGGCGCCCAGCTCTACTTCTGGGCCCGCCTGGCGTACTTGCCGGCGTATCTTGTCGGCATTCCCTACTTGCGCTCGCTGATCTGGGCGATCAGCCTGACCGGTATCGTGATGTTGCTGGCAGCCTTGTTCTGAAATACCTCGCGCGCCCTGCCCCAACCGGAGCAAGGGCGCGCAAGCTCCGCACGACAGATGGTCAATAGCGCGGAATACCGGCCTTGTGGCATTGCCCGACGCGCTTGCGGGCGTCGGCGGCAGCAGCTTGATCGCCAGCCTGCAAGCGCACCTCGACGACGGTCTGCCAGTTGCGCGCACACAGTGGTCCCAGCTTTGGCCCCAGCGACCAGGACCGACGCGCCAGCCGCTCGGCTGTGGTGAAATCCTTCAAGCGCACCGCCATCTCGGCGCGGTCCTGCAACAGGTCCGGTGAATCGGGGCTCAGTTTGAGGGCCTCGTCCAGCTTGCCGGCAGCCTCGGCATAATGCCCGGCTACCTCGTCCCGCTGCGCCTCGTCACGCAGGGTTGTGACGCCAGGGTCACCCAAGGGAGTGACCGCGATGATGGAATTTTCACGCGCACCGGCGGCACGGATCGCGGCCACCATCTCGGCAGGTGTTGGCCCCACCGGCCGCGCCACCTGTACTGAAGGTTCAGGTGAAAAAATGCTGCAGGCGGCCAACCAACCCAGCGCCAGCACGCAGACCAACAACAGAAAACGTTTCACGATGTGTCGCATGATCAGTTCCGAACCGGATTGCTGGCGGGATGGGCTACCGTTTGGACGTGCGCAGGGGCAGCACCCCCACCGAAGAGACTCCGCACACCTTGCCAGAAACAACCTTCGGTATCCGCAGGCAGGCTGCCAGCCACCACCGGCACTTGCAACGCACCCTGGCATTGCGGGTCGGTACGCTTGCCGTTAGCCGGATTGATCCAGGCCATTTCCAGGCCATCGCCCGGCACCGCGGACAGCGGTCGGGTCGGCAGCTTAGCGAAGAGATCGCGCCATGCTCGCAAGGCACCACTGGCACCGAACAGGGTTGTCGGCTTGTTGTCGTCACGGCCCATCCAGAACACCGCCAGATGTTCGCCGGTAAACCCGGCGAACCAGCTGTCGCGCATGTCGTTACTGGTGCCGGTCTTGCCCGCGGCATGCAGCCAGGCCAGTCCCGAATCGCCGATGGAGTGGGCGGTACCGTACAGCGCCACCTGTTGCATCGCCCAGGTAATCTGCGCCACGGCCTGACGGTATTCACCCTTGCCGCCCTGCACCTGATAACGCTTGATCGTGCGCCCTTTGCCATCGAGCACGCCACGCACCGCCACCAGTGGCAACGCATGCCCGTCCGCAGCGAGATATTGATACATCTGAGCCACCTGCAGGGGTGCCAGATCCAGTGCGCCGATCAGCAGCGAGGGTCCCGGATTGACGTCACCGAGACCGAATGACTCGAGAAACGCGCGAACCCGAGGCAGGCCCACGGCCAGCCCCAGGCGGATGCTGGCGATATTCCAGGAGTGGGCAAGTGCGTCGATCATCGGTACCCGACCGTGACTCTGGTTGTCGTCATTGTGCGGGGTCCAGGTACTGCCATCCGGTTCTCGCATGCTGAGCGGGCTATCATCCAGCAAGCTGGCCAGATTCCAGCGATCCGGCTGCGTCAAGGCCACCAGGTAGACAAACGGTTTCACCAGCGAACCGATCGGTCGACGCGCATCCAGCGCGCGATTGAAGCCGGTGTCACCGGGAATTCGGCTGCCGACCACGGCCAGTACGTTGCCGGTACGCGCATTGGTCACCACCCCGGCGGCCTGGATGCCGTGACCGCGCTTGCCGAGACCTTTCAAGGTGCTGTCAATCGCCTGCTCGGTATACAGTTGCGCCGCTGGATCGAGGGTGGTGAAAATCGACAGGTTGCCCTGGCGCAGAGACTGCTCGTCGAAGTCGGCAATGATCTGTTTGCGCACCAGCTGCATGAACGCGGGAAAGCGGTTGTGCGGCAGCTGACCGTTGCTGACGATGTCCAGCGGCGCGGCCTGGGCGGCATTGGTCTGCGCTGCGGTCAGCAGACCGGTCGTGGCGAACTCCTGCAATACCAGATTTCGCCGCGCCAGTGCGCGCGACGGATAACGCCGCGGATCGTAGTAGCTAGGCCCTTTCACCATGCCGACTAGCAGCGCGATCTCCTGCGGCCGTAGATCCTCCAGCCGACGCGCAAAATAGAACTCCGAGGCGGCAGCGAAACCGTGTACCGCCTGGCTGCCCTGCTGGCCGAGAAACACATCGTTGACGTAGGCCTCGAGAATGCGACCCTTGCTGTAATGCGCCTCAAGCAACATCGACATCAGTGCTTCGTTGATCTTGCGGGTAAAGGTCTGGTCGCGATTCAGAAACAGGTTGCGCACCAGCTGCTGGGTCAGCGTCGAGCCACCCTGTACCGTGTGGCCAGCCCTCAGGTTGGCTAGCGCAGCCCGCGCGATGGCGGCGAAGTCGATGCCAATATGGTGTTTGAAATCGCGGTCCTCGACCGCCTGCAGGCCACTCAACAACAGCGGTGGCACGTTGCTCAGCCGCACGATGCGACGATCCTCCTGCTTGGCGCCATAAAGCGTCGCGATGCGCGCCGGATCGAGATGGGTTTTGGCGATACGCTTGCCGCTGGCCGCATCCTCCACCGAGCGCACGATGCCGTTGCCAAGCGTGATCCTGATGCGATCGGGAAGCTCACCGCCGTCCGGGCCGGCATAACCCCGCGAGGAAATGGTGAAACGATTGCCCTGCTCCACCCAGCTACCCGGTACCCGTCCCTTGCCGTCATCGCTGTAGCCGGCAAACGTCAGCTCCAGCTTCAGCGCGGCAGGGGTCATCGGCTCGCCAGCGGCCAGCGGCAGGGGCCGCGCGTAGACGCGGGTGGGCACGGCAAACACCAGGTCGCTGAAACGGTCCTGTACCCGCTGGTTCAGCACCAGGATGTAAGGCAGCACAAAACCGAGCAACAGCCCCATGCTGACCCAGAACGGAATGCGCAACCAGTGCCAGCTGGCGCGCGCGAAGGAGCGAGTACGTGTCAAAAAAGCCAACGTGAAGAAATCCGGCAATCAGATGTTTCGATCATAGGGCCTGGACCCCGGCACCACCATGAACACGAGCGGCCGATTGCGGGCAAAACGCGGGCAATGCGAACCCGGATGCGCGCACGCTCGCCAAGGAGGCGCGTTTTAACCAGGTGGCGTCCACATGGAAGCATCCGGCCTGAAAGGCCGGGGCTGGACTCCCAGCAGGCGCTGCAGTTCGCTATTGTCGGCAATCAGGTCAGCATCTAGCCGATGCAACGGCCCCCGCAACTGCGGCAGCGTATGACGTGCGAGCCGCAGCAGCCACGATGGCAATGGCAATGGCAAGGTGGCCACGGACAAGCTGCCACGCACGCGAATGAACATTTCCCCCGCGGTGAAACGCTCGCCACCACCTATCGGCAAGACGCGGCCGGCCACTGCTCCGTTACCCAGGGCTGATAGCACGGCCTGGGCGATATCGTCGGCGTGCACCGGCTGGCGCAGGCCGCTACCGGCCGGCAAGGGAAAGCAGCGAGCGCGTGATGCACGACGCGCGATCGGAGTAAGGCTCCTGTCGAGCCCGGCACCGTAAACCAGGGTGGGTCGCAGCACCGTCCAGGCAAGGCCATGCTGCGCACAAGCGTTTGCCAGGGCGAGCTCGCCTTCGCGCAGCTGACGGGAAAGCGCCCGCTCCGCCGGCACCTGCGAATCCCGCTTGCTTTCGGCGCTCATGGAGCTGGTCGCAATCACTTGCGGCGTGCCGATCAGCGACACATGGGCAAGCCACTCGGCAAACGCCGGCAGCGGTCCGAAACAGAGGATTGCCGACAACGGAGGCAATGCGGGGATATGGGTGGGCAGCTCACCGCGCATCCAAATCAGGCCCCCTTGCGCGCTTGCAGGTGGGTTTCTGCTCAATGCCAGTACCGAATCACCACGCTGAAGCAGACGAGGCAACAAAAAATGGCCAATTTGGCTGCTGCCGCCGAAAATCAGAATCGTCATGTCGAGCTCAGGCGCCCGCCTGCAGTCGTGCAGTCAAATCCTGTACGCGCGGGTGATTGGGTGCCAGTTTGCGCGCCTGTTCCAGCGATTGCCTTGCGCCATTGCGGTCGCCGCTGGCCAACTGTTGCTCGGCCTGGTCCAGCCAAGCCGTGGCCAACTGGTTGCTGAGGTCAGCCAGTGACGGGTCACCGGGTGACAGTTCGGCCAGATTGTCCAGCATCTCGCCAGCCTGACCCAGCTGGCCGCGGGACAGCGCGCGCCTGAACTGCTTCTCGACCTGGCCGGGCAACCCCCGTAATCCCTTCCGTGCAGCCACGTTGTTGCCATCGATCGACAAGGCATTGCGATACAGATCGTAGGCGCTGGCACCCGGAGGCAACATGATCTGACCTTGCTGCGTAGCCTCCCGCGCACGTTCGATCAGGTGCGCCACCGCAGCTTGCTGCTGCGCCGACAATATCGGCGTGACAAGGCCGGTGGCGCCACCGGATGAGGCAGACCCTGCCGGTGCAGCGACCGGCGATGACGCTGTCGGGACCGTACTGCCCAGACGCGCCTGGGCGGCCGCTAGATCAGCCGATTTCGGCGCCAGCGCAGCGGCCTGCTGCAGCAGTTGTCTGGCTTGTGCGCGGTCGCCTGCATCGATCGCGGCATTCGCCTGCACGGTAAGTGCCTGAGCTACCTTGCCCAGACCCGCCTTGGCCTGTGGATTGTCAGGGTCCAGCGCCAACGCAGCCTTGAAATAGGCCAGCGCCGTGTCATCGCCGACGCCGCTGATACGACCGTCGCGCAAGGCCTGAGTGCCCTGCGTTAATGCGGCATCCAGCGCGGCACTCTTTTGCTGGCGAATTTGTGCCTGCATGGCACGCAGTGAGGGCAGCGCGCCGTTATTGGGTTGCAGCGCGGCCAGCTGCTCAATCCGCGTATTCGCCGTCGTCGTGTCCTGGGCATCGAAGGCCTTGCGCGCCTGGGCCGCCAGCGCGTCACCGACCTGGTCCAGGCCGTGAGCCGCCACGGCGTTGTCGGGATCGGCCCGCAACACTTGTTGATACAAACCGCCAGCACCCTGGTCGCCGGTCAGGTTGCCGGCAGCGAACGCCTGCTGTGCCTGCTCGATCAGATCGCTGGTTTTTGCCTTGGAGACACGCGCCTTGTCGATCGCCCGATCGAGTCGATCGATATCGCTGCCACCGCCAAGCAGCTCGCGGGCGACCGCTGCCTGCTGTGCCGCCTGATCGATGTGCCCGGACTGCAGAGCGGCATCGGCCTGCGCCAGTTCGGCCTGACCCACCTGCTGCAGGCCATTGCGGGCGCGGTCGTTATCCGGTTCCAGGGCGACCGCCGCCTGAAACAATTCACGCGCGCTGGTGCCATCCTGGCCATCCAGGTGACCTGCCTGCAAGGCAGCCTGCGCGCGAACCAGGACACTGTTGAATTCCGTGCGCGGGAGCAACGCACGCAGCGACCCCTGATTGATCCACGCGGTCGTCGCCAGCCCGATCACCAACAACATCAGCAACGGAATCCACCAACCTCGACGGCCAGCCGCTGACTTGCCGGCAACGCGCTCGGGGTGGCGTAGCCGTGACTCGGTGGCCATCGATGGCAGATCGCCAGGAGTTGCTGGCGTTGGCGCATCCAGAGGGCCGATATCGCCGAGTGTCGGCTCGGTACGGTGGCGTGGGCCGCCGTGGGTCTGATCTCGATGTCCGCTCATGATTCCGTAGCTGCCAGGGCGATAGCCAATCAAGCTTAGCATCGGCCGGCGCACCCGCTTCAGCTCGCCCATCGCCCCGTTCAGGAAGAACCCTAGCTTTAACCCGCGCCAATGCGACGTACCTGGGTAACGTTGGGCAGCACCTGCAATTTGTCCAGCAGACCCGACAATTGCTCGAAATCGTGCACCCGCAGGGTGAAGCGCATTTCCACCTCACCGGTGGCCGCGAACATCCGGCTGGTCGATGCCAGGATAGGGGTCGCCGCATTGCTGATGACGGCGGTCACGTCCTTCTGCAGCCCCTTGCGGTCATAACTGCGCAACTCGATCTCCACCTCGTAGGTCTGTGCGGGGGCGGATCCCCAGCTCACCTCGATTACCCGCTCCGGATCGCGGCGTGCCAGCCGCGCCAGACTGGCGCAATCGGCGCGATGCACCGAGACCCCGCGGCCGCGAGTCACAAATCCCCTCACCGGATCACCGGGCAACGGCTGGCAGCAGCGCGCCAGGGTGGTCAACAGGTTGCCGATCCCCTCGATGCTCAGCGCGCCGTGATCCACGGTCGTGGAGCGCGGGCCGACTGCAGGCGGTGGCGAGGGCCTGGCCGTCGGCGGGTGCACAGCCTCCTGCAGCACCCGGGCAATCTGTCCCGCACTCACCTCACCGAGTGCCAGCGCCACCAACAACTCGTCGTGGGTCTGCAAATTGAAGTGCGCGGGCAGTTTTGCCAGATCCGCCGCCGGCAGCGCGAGCCGCCTCAATTCACGCTCCAGCATGCTACGGCCGGCAGCGAGATTGGCATCGTGCGCGATCCGGCGAAACCATGCTCGCACCTTGTCTTTCGCCCGCGCCGTGTGCAGGTAACCGTGGTGTGGCGAAAGCCAGTCGCGACTGGGTTCGCCCAACTTGCTGGTGAGAATTTCGACCCGATCGCCACTGCGCGGCTGGAAGGTCAGCGGCACGATGCGGCCATTGACCTTGGCACCGCGACAACGATGGCCGACCTCGGTGTGCACCAGGTAGGCGAAATCCAGCACGGTGGCCCCCCGTGCCAGATCGAACACCTCACCCTTGGGTGTCAGCAGGTAGACCCGATCCTCCAGCAGCTCGGTCTGCAGATCGGCGGCCAGCGCGCTATCGTCGTCGCGCGGCTCCAGCAGCTTGCGCATCCAGGCGATTTTCGCCTCGAACTCGGCGTCGCCGCTGCCGCCCTCCTTGTAGCGCCAGTGCGCCGCCACGCCGAGCTCGTTGTCGCGATGCATCTCGCGGGTGCGAATCTGCACTTCGAGGGTCTTGCCGGCAGGCCCCAGTACCGCGGTGTGCAGCGAGCGATAGCCGTTCGGCTTGGGACGGGCGATGTAGTCGTCGAATTCGCCCGGCAGATGCGGCCAGCGCGCATGCACTACACCCAGTGCCGCATAGCAATCGGTCACGTTGTCGACCAGCACGCGCACGGCACGGATGTCGTACAGGTCGGAAAATTCCAGCGCTTTGCGCTGCATTTTCTTCCAGATCGAATAGATATGTTTGGGACGCCCGGCCAAGTCGGCGCGGACACCCTCGGCCTGCAGAAGCTGGCTCAGTTCCGCCAGCGAATCGCGGATGAATGCCTCACGATCCGCGCGCCGTTCGTCGAGCAGTTTTGCAATACGCTGGTAGGTTTCCGGCTGCAGGTAGCGGAAAGCCAGATCTTCCAGTTCCCATTTGAGCTGCCAGATGCCCAGGCGATTCGCCAGCGGTGCGTGGATATCGCGCGTCAGACGCGCTAACTCGGCGCCCTGCGGCGCCGGCCACGTGACGGCGGCGCGCATTCGCGCCAGCTGCCGGGTCAGCAGGACAAACACCACCCGCAAGTCGCGGACGATTGCCAGCAACAGCCGCCGCAGTCCCTCGGCCGCACCCTCCGGCGGCGCATGCCGCGCATGTAAGGCCCACACCTGCTCGGCAGCCTGTTGACCCGCAACCAGGCGTTGCACCTGGGGCGGCAGGCTTGCGCTTCTGGCCGCCCACAATGCGGGATCGGCATGCGCCAGTTCAAACCACAAGGCCGCTGCCTGGGTCTGGGCATCGCAGCCGAGCATCGCCAGCAGATCCAGGACATCGCAGCATTCGGCTTCGGGGATGGACAGCGGCGCACACGCCTGTAACGCCTCATCCAGCAAGGGAGGTACGTCAGCAGCACGCTCACGCCACTGGCTCAATCGGGTGGATTTGGCGGCGTCAACCATGATCCGAAGGTCCTGAACAGATCACCATCTTAGCCGCAGCCTGTGTGGTCGCCGCGGCGAAGGCCATAGTGTGGCCCTACCGGGACTTGGCGTGGAGGTCGATTGACGCGCAAAATCCTTGTACGCCCACTGCTGCATTCAAGAAGGTTGCCCATGCCGATGCGCTCCCGTCATCTGATCCTGCCGCTGTTGCTGACAATGCCACTGTGCTTCACCGCACTGCATGCCGATACCCCACAAACGGCAGGGCTGCAGCAACGCATGAGCCGCACCGACTTCAAGGAAGCCGGTCTGGACAAGCTTTCACCCCGGGAACTGGCGCATCTCGACCGCTGGCTGCAGCAGCACCCCTATGGCAAGGTCACCACGCGCGTGGTCGACAGCAGCGGCAAGCCGGTATTTTATGCCAGCGACAAGAAACGCCAGGCGTTCGAGAGTCGCATCGTCGGTCATTTCAGCGGCTGGCACGGCACCGACCGGTTTACCTTGGCCAACGGCCAGGAGTGGCAACAGGTCGGGACGGATCAACCGATGTGCATGAACGCCGACAACCCGGTGGTCAAGGTCAAACCGAGCCTGTTCGGCAACTGGCTGATGTATGTGCACGGCTGCAACGACAACGTGCACGTCAAGCGCATCCGCTGACCAGGACGTGGACCGCTCATGACAGCGCCGACCGCGCCCGTGCCAGCCGCTTAGCCGACACCGGCTCGGCGGTCTTCAGCTCCTGCGCGAACAGCGAGACGCGCCACTCCTCGATCAGCCAGCGCAGCTCGGCGAGCGCTTCCGCGTCGGCGCCCGCGGCGCGGCGCTGCAGATACGCCCGCCAGTACGGCAGCACCTGCAGCATGCGTTGCTGATCCTTGGACGGATCCTGGCGCAGGCGCTCGGCGCGCAGCCGCATCGCTTTCAGGTAGCGGGGGTAGTGTGCCAGCCGCGACGCCGGCAGGTCGCGCAGGAATCCCGGCACCAGCAAGGCCTCCAGCTGCTCGTGCAGATCGTCGTAGCTGGCCTTGGCAAAACCCAGCAGCGGCGGTTGCAACCAGGGTTTCAACTCCGCCTGCGCGTCGATGATCGGCTCGGCCAATTTCAGGCGCTCGATGCCAGCGGCAAACAGTTCGCGCGCACATTGCGCACGCAGTGCCTCGAAGGTTCCAGCCGTGCGCACGTCCAGCTCATGCCGTTCGAGCAGATCGCCGAAACCGCCTTCGAGCAAGTCGTCGCGCAAGCCCTCTACGCCACCGAGCGGCGCATATTTCAGCGCCAGCGGATTGCTGACCGGCAATCGACGACGTGCCTGCTTGGCATCACTGGCGAGGGCATTGCGCAACAATCGCAACACCCCCTGGCGATGCGCATCGAGCGCTTCGTCATGGCGCTCGAACACCCGCAGGGCCACCGTCTCGCCCAGATCAACCAGTGCCGGAAACGCCACCATGCCGCCGTCGGCGCCCACCTGCGACGGAATTTCCTCGAAATCCCAACCGGTGACATTCTCACGGTTCAGCTCCACATCGGTCTTGCGCGAGAAGGCTTCCCGCGCCTTGCCCTCCCACTGTGCCCGCAACGCCGGCAAGTCGCGGCCACTGGCCAGGGTCTTGCCTTGCGCATCGTCGCCTTCGTGCAGGCGATAGCGCATCCGGAAATGCGCAGGCAGTTCGACTGCGGCGAATTCAGCGAGACCGATATCCACGCCCGTTGCACGCTTGAGAAACTCCGCCAGAGCTTTCGCAAGAGGCTCGTCACGTGGCGCTTCGGCTTCGACGAAGGCATGCGCAAAGTCCGGTGCCGGCACGAAATTCCGGCGCAACGACTTGGGCAGACCCCGGATCAGCTCGGCGACCTTCTCCCCCAGCAGACCGGGCACCAGCCATTCACACCGCGCTGGGGGCAAGGCGTTCAACATCGCCAGCGGAAGATGCACGGTCACGCCATCGGCCTCGTCTCCCGGCAGGAAACGGTATTCCAGCCGATAGCGCTGACCACCGAGTTCCAACATGGCCGGAAAAGCCTTGGCGTCCAGGCCCACGCCGCCTCCCATCACGTCATCCAGCGACCAGTGCAGCGCCGCCCGCTCGGCGGGACGTGCCTTGCGATACCAGGCATCCAGCGCACGGGTACCGGCGATCTCCTCCGGCAACTTGCCGGCGAGGAAATCCACCAACTCGTCCTCATGGCGAATCAGGCCTTCGCGCCGCTGTTTCGCCTCGATGCCACGTGCCTCCTCCAGCACGCGCTGGTTGGCGCGCACGAAATCGGCACGGGTATCGATGTCGCCACGGATCAGCGCTTCGCGCAGGAAAATCGCGTGAGCCAGCGGTGGGTCCTGCACCTGGAACGTCACCGCGCGTTTCTCCACCAGCACCAGCCCGAACAGACTAACCTGCTCGTAGGCCACCACCGCACCGCGTTTGCTCGACCAATGCGCATCGCGGCAACTTGCGCGCAACAGATGCGCCGCCTGCTGCTCGATCCACAGCGGCTCCACCCGCGCGTTCATCATCCCCCACACGCGCCCGCCGATATCGAGAATCTGCGCCGAGAAGACCCACTTCGGCGGCAGCTTCGACAACGCCGAGCCCGGAAACACCTGAAATTTTCGCTCGCGCGTGCTCTGGTAGACACCCTTATCGTCCTTGCGCCCTACCTGGGTCGGCAGACCGGCCAACAGGGAGCGATGGACCGCCTCGAAAAGGCGGTCCATCGCTCCCTGTTGATCCACACCACGCTCTTCGCGTTCGCCCCCTCTCCCCTGCGGGGAGACGACCGCATGGATGCGGGAGGTAGAGCAATGCAGGGAGCGATTGCCGAGGGTTGGGGTGAGGGGCGGGTGCTCGCGGGAAACCTTCCCGCTCTTGTTCTTCCGAACCGCGGCAGAGCCGGCGCGTGGGTTTTTGGGCACGACCGCCCCTTCTCCCCGCATGGGTTTTCGGGCGGAGTCGGTGGCCTCCAGCTTCCAGCCTAGCTCATGTACCACCAGCAGCAACTGCCGATGCAATTCGCGCCATTCGCGCAGGCGCATGAAACTGAGAAAATGCCGTGAGCACCAGTCACGCAGCCTCGACTGGGTCAACTCCTCATGGGCCTCGTGGTAGGCGCGCCACAGCTTCAGCACGCCGACAAAGTCGGAGGTCGGGTCGGCAAACTGCGCGTGCGCCGCGTCGGCCTGCTGACGCGCATCGGGCGGACGCTCGCGCGGGTCCTGCACGCTGAGAAAACTGACGATGGTCAACACCTCGCGCAGACTTTGTCGCTGCTCGGCCTCGACCAGCATCCGTGCCAGTTGCACGTCGATCGGCAGGCGCGCCACGGTACGTCCGATGGCGGTGAGCTTGCGCGCTTCGTCGATCGCTGAAATCTCGGCAAGGCGACGATAGCCATCCGCCACCACGCGCGGATCGGGTGCATCCAGAAACGGAAACGCCTCCACCTCGCCCAACTGCAACGCCAGCATGCGCAGGATTACATTGGCCAGCGACGAACGTAGCAGCTCGGGATCGGTGAAGGCGGCCCGTCCGGCGAAATCGGTTTCGTCGTACAGGCGATAGCAGACACCGGGGCCGACGCGCCCGCAACGCCCCTTGCGTTGGTCCGCCGCCGCCTGCGAGATCGGCTCGACATGCAGTCGCTCAAGCTGGCTGCGCTGGCTGTAGCGCTTCACCCGCGCCGTGCCGGTGTCGATCACATAGCGGATGCGCGGCACGGTGAGCGAGGTTTCGGCGACATTGGTGGCCAGCACCACGCGGCGCCTGATGCCCGGCTTGAACACGCGGTCCTGATCGCCCGCCGAAAGCCGCGCATACAACGGCATGATCTCGGTTTCGCGGTATTGCCGGCGTGACAACAGCAGGTGCGCATCGCGAATCTCCCGCTCGCCGGGCAGGAAGATCAGCACATCACCACGCGGATCATCGTGGCTGATTTCATCCAGCACCGCGGCAATGTGCTCGGCACTGCCCTGCTGCAGATTCGAGCGCCGGCCCGGTAGGAGCGCACCCTGTGCGCGATCGCTCTTCGCCGTCCTACCAGAAAGAGCATCGCGCACAGGGTGCGCTCCTACGGCATCCACTGGCCGCCAGCGCAATTCCACCGGATGCGCACGGCCTTCCACCGAAACCACCGGTGCGCCGTCGAAATGCTCGGCAAAGCGCGCGGTATCGATCGTGGCCGAGGTGACGATGATCTTCAGCTGCGGCCGCTTCAGCGCCAGCGTCTTCAAGTAGCCGAGCAGAAAATCGATATTGAGGCTGCGTTCGTGCGCCTCGTCGATGATGATCGTGTCGTACGCGCTGAGCCATGGATCGCCCTGGGTCTCGGCCAGCAGGATACCGTCGGTCATGAACTTGATCAGGCTGCGCTCGGAGACCTGGTCGGTGAAACGCACCTGGAAGCCGACGATCTCGCCCACCGGGCTGCCCAGCTCCTCGGCCACCCGTCGGGCCACCGAGCGCGCCGCCAAGCGACGCGGCTGGGTACAACCGATCATGCCTGCTTCGCCACGGCCTGCGGCGAGACACAATTTCGGCAATTGCGTGGTCTTGCCCGAGCCGGTCTCGCCGGCAATCACCACCACCTGGTGCTGCTGGATCAGATTGACGATCTCCTCGCCCCGCGCGCTGATCGGCAGCGACTCGTCCAGCCGGATCGGCGGTTTCGCCGCCTTGCGTGCCGCGCGCTTCGCCGCCGACCGCTCGATGTCGGCCAGCAGCGCCGCCAGCCTGCCTTCATCGGGCCGCCGCGACAGCCCACGCCACCGGCCCAGCAGGCGACCGAAGTCGCGACTGGACACCGCATCGAGCTCCCGCCGCAACGCACGCAGCTGCGCATCGACCGAGGGAGGTGGGGGGGCATTCTTGTCGTTCATCAGCCGCGCATGATAACTGCTGCCCCGGCATGCATCTGCGTACCACCGATTCGCCCGTGTGATAGGCGGTGACTATCGAACATATCGGCAAGATGCATTTCCAACCGACTCCCTGGAGGACTATTGTTTCCACACGGCATATCTTTTTCCCTGGCTTGAGGAGCGACACATGGCCATTTCTATCGGCATCGCCAAGAAGGATCGCGAGCAGGTTGCCAGGCAGCTCTCCAAGCTGCTGGCCGACACCTATTCGTTGTACCTGAAGACCCACAGCTTTCACTGGAATGTGACCGGCCCGCAGTTCAACAGCCTGCACCTGATGTTCGAAACCCAGTACAACGAGCTATGGCTGGCCGCCGACGAAGTGGCCGAGCGCATCCGCACGCTCGATGTGGCCGCGCCCGGCTCGTACAGCCAGTTCGGCAAGCTCACCTCGGTCAAGGAAGAGTCCGGCGTACCCGAGTGGAAGGAGATGGTGAAGCAACTGGTCGAAGGCCACGAAATCGCCGCACACACCGCCCGCGCCACCATCAAGGCCGCCGACAGCGCTGGCGACGAAGGCACCGCCGACCTGGTCACCGGTCGGCTGAAGGAGCACGAGAAGACCGCCTGGATGCTGCGCTCGCTGCTGAAGTGATTACCCGTCCATGAAGGCGAATACGCCTCGTCGGAGGGGCACCGTCCGCCGGGGTTCGTGTGCGACGTTCCGGAGTCGAGCGGCGGACAGTCTCCGCCCTACGCCGTTACTGAAGCAGATGCAGCCTGACGCAGATCCCGAGGCGGCAAAGGCGCTTGTTGATATCCAGCAAAACCGTGTATTGGCGGTCCTTGGCAGACCATGTCAGGTGGCGATCGCGTCATTCGGGAGTGAGTACAAATGTCGCGCAAGCATTCCCCGGCAAAGCCGGGGCTTTGATCGTCACCGTCTCATGGCAGACCAGGGCATCAATCCGATCGCAATTCAGACGATACAGGGCTGCGCGGGGATACCGCGCAATCCTGTCTGCGATCAGCCCTTCGGTGCGGGCCCCTTTACCGCGGTGACGAAATCGTCCGGACGGATGTACGTTGCATATGCCTGCTGCACCTGTTTGGCGGTGAGTTTGAGGTAGTGCTCACCGGCTACGGTCATCGCATTCAACGGCTTGCCTTCGATCGACAGCTCCAGCAACTGGCCACCGATGGCACCGAAGCTGGATTCACCCAGCGGGATCTGCCGCAGCAGGATGCCCTTGGCGCGCTTGAGATCACTGGCCGATACCGGCTCGTTCTGCATCTGCTTCAGGTCACGCACCACGATCGCGCTGGCCGCGGCTACCTTGTCCGGATCGGCGCCGAACGACACCGTATAGGTGCTGCGATGCTTGCCAAGGTCGAAGCGGGTGCCCACGGTGTAGACCAGCCCGGAGGTGTCGCGCAAGTCGTGGTATAGCCGCGAGGCGTAGAAACCGCCGCCCAGTACCTGGTTGCCGAGATTCAGGGCAAAGCGCGCCGGATTGTCGCGGGTTACCTGGATCGTCTCCGCCATCTGCACGCTGTCCTGCGACGCACTGCTGTCCGGCACATGCAACTGGCCCGGCTTGTTCAACGGCACCGCGGCGTAGTCGACATCCGGTTTGGCACCCGCGCGCTTCCAGCCGCCAAAGGTCGTTTCCACCACCTGCTTGGCGGTGGCCGGGTCGACCTTGCCGACAATCACGATGGTCGTCATGTCGGGACGGAAGGTCTTCGCGTAATACGCTTTCACCTTGGCCAGATCGAGGCCCATCACGTCCTTGGGTGTGGCGTAGCGCAGTTGCGGATCACCGGCTGGCAACAAGGCCTTCTGCAGGCCCATCGCGGCGAGAAAGGCCGGCGACTGGATCTGCCCAGCCACGGCACCGGCCATCTGGTGCTGCACCACGGCGAACGCGTGCGGCGGCAGCGCCGGATGCAACTCGTTGTCGGCCAGCAGCTTCATGCCTTGCGCAAAATGTGCCGATGGCACCGCCAGCGAAAAGCTGGAGCCCGCACTGGCCCGTGCACTGATCGCATCCAGCGCCCGCTGGTACTGCAAGCGGTTCAGGGTGGTGGTGCCGAACGGGAATAGCCCCCCCAGCACCTCGGCCACGCCTTCCTCGCCCTTGGCCGACTGCAGATCCTGGTTGGTCTTGATCTGGCCATAGACCTCGACCGTATCGCTGATCGATTCGGGCTGCACGATCAGCCGCAGACCGTTGGGCAAGGTGTACGACGTGGGCTTGAGGGTAGAGTGTGGCACCGCCAGCTGGGCGAACGCCTTGGCCGCCCACGTCGGCAGCTGCACCGGCTTGTCCGGGCTGGAGGAGAAACTCTCGGCCCCGCCGAAGCCCTTGCCGGCGACCGGCTTGCCCGAGCTTTGCGGGGTCAGGATCGCGGTCACCGCATGGGCCGGATCAAAGGTGGCACGGGCCAGCGCATCGACGGCCTGCGGCGTCACCGCCTCGACCGCCTGCTTGATCGCATCGGGCGACTGCAGTCCCTGAAATGCCAATGCCTGCGACCAGGCGTTGGCCAGGCCGTCCACCGAGTTCTTCTTGAACTCCAACCCCGCGATCGCCTGGCGCTTGGCGGCCTCGACCAGTGCCGGGTCGATGCCCTTGGCTGCCGCTTTGGCGAGGATCGCCTGCATCCGCTTCAGCACCGGTTGCGGATTGCCTCCACGGGGGAAGATGCCCACCGCCATGCCGAAGCCGGCCGCGGGCATCGCCTGATCGAAGAAACCGCCGAACAAGGCCGTGCCGTCCATGCCCATGCCGTACAGCGCCGCGCGCTGCGAGCCCAGCGCCTGGCTGAGCACCATCGCGGTGGCGTAGTCGGCGGACTTCAGGCCCGGCATGCGCCAGCCCAGGTATACCGACCCGTACGGACTGTCGGTGGGCAGGCGCACCGTTTTGGCCGTCACGGGCCTGAAGTGGAAGCTCGGCCGTGCGGGAATGGTCTTGCTTGGGATCGTGCCGAATTCACGCTTGACCTTGGCCAGCGTCGCCAGCGGATCGACATCGCCGGCGATCACCAGGATCGCGTTGTTCGGCGCATACCAGCTGTCGTGGAACTGCTTCAGCATTGCCGCTGTGGTCTTGTTGAACGAGTCGCGCGTGCCCAGCGGGGTATGCGCATACGGCGTGCCTTCGAACAGCTGCGCCTGCAACTGCTCGTAGAACTTGTACGACGGATTGGACAGATCCCGCGAGACTTCCTGCTCGATCGCACCACGCTCCTTCGCCCACGCCGCCGGCGCCATGTCCACCCCACGCATGCGCAGGCTCTGCATGTGCAGTGCCACATCCAGATCCTGCGCCGGCGCGGTGAAGTAGTACTGGGTCACGCCCTGGGTGGTGTCCGCATTGAACGCGCCCCCCATGTTTGCCGCGATCGCCGCCAACTGGTCCTTGCTCAGGCCCGGACTACCGCGAAACATCATGTGCTCCACCGCATGCGCGGTACCCGGAAACCCTGCCGGCACCTCGTCCGAACCGGCCAGGTAATTGATCTCCGTAGTCACCACCGGCGCCAGCGCGTCGCGCACGATCACCACGCGCAGTCCGTTGTTCAGGGTGGCGCGGGTGACGTCGCTCGCCCCGCTGGCAGCGGCCGTACCCACGGCCAGGGTCAGCGCAATCGCGGCGGCCAGTTGCATGACTCGATGCTTCATTCGATCTGTCCTTGTGAGTAACATGGATCAATGGGGAGGTGCCGCGCAGATGGTGTAAGTACCCCGGCGCAACGCGGCGCCACCGGGGTCTCTGAAAAGCAGCAAACTTGCCGAGTTTGACCACGGATAACGCGTGTGCGTTCCCGCAGGCGCACCGATCACGGCCAACCGCGGCAAATGGCCATCGGGCCCTAGTCATTGGCAAGAAATGGATGCGGCCGCTGCTGCAAACCGCGCCAGCCGCGGTGACCCAGCCAAAGCAGCAGCAGCGCCAGCACAAGCCAAGCGGCAGCAAGCGCAGCGGCCACGATAACGGTCAACCCGCTCCCACCATGCCATAGCATCGGCAGCAGGGCGGTGACACTGAGCAACACCAACATGCCGATCACCACGAAAAGCTTGCCCACACCGGATAACGCATGGCCGCCCAATATACCCAGCACCATCGCCACCAGATAACCCAGGCATCCGGCGGCGATCAACAGCATGGTCAGCACGACCGGCCAGCCAACGCCCAGGCTTGCGGCGTCCAGGCCGATAATCAGCAATGACGCGCCAAGGAAGCGGGCCGGCCGCTGGAGCACCGCGCGCAGCAGCACACGCTTTATGTTACCCGCGTGCCCCAGGCCCGGCAGCAACGCCAGCAACGGCAGCTCGGCATTCAATCGCCCCCAGCGTAGCGTCACCACTTCGACGGCTGTCATGACGCTCATCATGCTCACGACCGCGAAAAGCCAACCGACATAGACGAATCCTTCGCGGCCGAACAGGTAGCGCATCGCCGGCCAAACGCGATGGTCGCCGAAGGAGGTAGCGACGAAGATCAAACCCACCAACATGATCAGCGCAAGGGGCACCAATTGATACAGCCGACCGCTCAGCGTTTGCGGCACATACTGCCCGCCCAGCGCCATGCGCAGGGAGGTGATCGGGGCTTGCGGACCGGTATCGCGCAGGTCGGGCCGGATCGCAAGCCAGTCCAGGCGCGCCCTCAACAACGCGGCGTCCGTCAGCGGGTCGGCCCGCGACATGCCGAATGCGCGGCGCATATTGATCACATTCGGGGCACGCAACCCCCGCAGGGGAATATCGCCTGCCCGCAGCAACTGACGCCAGCGCCAGACTACCGCCAGCACTAACAGAGGAGCCGCGGCGGCGCCCCACTCCACAAAGCGCGGATCGGTCAGTCCGGGCAGGCGAAAAACGTGGAGCACCGTACCGTTCACCACCAACAATACGTACGCGAGGAGAGCCAGTCGGCCGGGCAGCAGCATGTACAACCCACCGCTTGCAGCCGCCAGCACCAGAGCGATGGCAAAGCTCGCCACATGACCATCAGGTAGCTGCAGCAGCACCTGCACACCGAGGCTCAACACGGCATACAACGGCAGACTCCAGGCCACGTCGCGGCAGATTCCCGGCAAGCGAAGCTGCTGCGCATCCCGCACCAGCAAAACCGCGTTCGGCATCAGCAAGCCCCAGCAGATGCCGTTGCCGATCCCAAGCATTGCCGCACTCCACAGCCACTCACGGTCTGCGTGTCCGAAGATCCGGCCAAGTCCGTCAGACACGACGCAAACGCCCAGACCAAGCATCGCGATCCAGCGCAAGGAACGCGGCGTGGCAATCCACGACGCCAGCAATACACGGCAGAGGTTCATGTCAGGCCTCGCTCCTCAATTTGGCAAAAACGGATGCGGCCGCGCCTGCAAGCCACGCAAGCCACGCCGGCCAAGCCACAGCAACATTCCGGCCATTGCAACCCAGCCGAGGGCAAGCAGCCATTCCCCTGCGGCAGCGAAATGCCAGGGTTTTCTGCCCACACCAGTCAACGGGATGAAGCTGCTGAGGCTGACCAGCACGAAGGCGGCAGCCGACAGCACGGCAGTGCCCCAGGCCGGTAGTCGATCGCCGCCGAATGTATCGAGCACCAAGGCTGCCACGACACCAGCACAGCCGACCTGGGATAGCGCCACGAAAAGCATCACAACGCTTCCCATGTGCACCGCCATTGCGGTACCGAGCAGCAGCATGAGTGCCACCGTCTGTGCCAGGAACGGCCCTACCAGGGCGGCGCGTAGCAGATTGCGTCGCATTGCTGCGACATCCCCTAGGCCCGGCAGCAGCGCGAGCAAAGGTAACTCAGCGTTTAGTCTGGTCCACCGCTGGCGCACCGTAAACGCAGTGAGTATCGCCAGCAGCGGGCCACCGAAGATCCCGATCCAGACAATCACGTTGATGCCCACGTCCAGCCATACCTTGCGCCATACGTCGCCATGCACCACCTCACCGCCCTGCATGATCGCCATCATCGGCACGAACAGCAGGATCGGCAGCAGCACCGGCGTAGCCTGGCGTACATAGCTGGACCAGGTCTGTGGGACATACCATCCGCCTAGGGCAACACGCAACGTGGCTACCGGCCGGCGTGGGCCAACCCGGCGCAAATCGGCCCGCCCCTGCATCCAGTCAGGGCGCTGACGTAGCCTCCGACTGGCATTTTGCTGCTGGGCAAGGCGACTCCACTTGCCCAGTCCTCCATTCGTGCGCAAGCGCAATACCATCGCGCTGCTCATACCGAGCACACCACCGGGCTGGGTGTGCAGCAACTGTCGCCAACGCAATATGTCCACCAGCAGCAACAAAAACAGAGCGACGACTGCCCATGGCACGAAACGTGGGTCAGCCAGCGACGAAATATGGACAAGACGACTCAAGCCAATGCTCATGGCTGGCAGCAAACTCATCATCATGACGAGGTACCCCGGCAACAACACTACGGCCAAACCAGCCGTTACCGCCAACGCCGCAAGCAAGGCGACCGTCAACGCCGGCGCGCCGCACACCCCCAGTACTACCGCCGGCACAGCCACACTTGGCGCGCCGTAAAAGATCAAGCTCCAGACCGCCGTCTGAACCATGCCGGGTATACGCAGCTGCCGTGCGTCGATCGAAACCAGCAACAAGCTGGAGAGCAGGAAAGCCCACAGATAGCCGATACCTAAGCAGTAGACCCCTGCACTGACCAGCCACCAATGCGTTCCTTGCACCAGCACGCCTACCCCGATGGCGCCCAGGCAGCAAGCCGCGAAGATCCCCAGCGTCAACCAGCGCAACGATTTTTGCGTGGCCTGCCAAGGCGCCAGCCATGCTGCCTGCAGGTTCATGCGGCAACCTCCACGAACAGATCCTCCAGCCCCAATGCATCGACGCGCGCGCCGGGCTGGTTCGCCGCTTGCGGCCACTGTCCCTGTGCGTCGCGCTCGACCACCAGGCTGAGGCTGCCATCATCGTGACGGCGCTTGCTCAACGACTGCGCGGGTGCGGCAGCGCTGATGCGAGCCGGCAGCCACAGTCGACCGTAACGCTCCTTGGTCTCATCGACTGTGCATTGCATCAGCAGCTTGCCCTGATGCAGGAAGGCCACGTCCGATGCGACCCGTTCCAGGTCGGACACGATATGAGTGGAAAACAGCACGGTAGTGCCGGACTCGCCGGCGCGCAGGGCGATTTCGCGCAGTAGTTCGCGGCGGGCGACCGGGTCGAGCGCGGCGGCGGGCTCGTCCAGCACCAGCAACTCCGGCTGCGAGGCCAGCGCGCGGATCAGATCGACCCGCTGGCGCTCGCCCGGCGACAGCTTGGCCAGCAGCTTGTTCGGCGGGATCTGCCAGCGCTCCAGCGTCCTGGTAGCGAAGGATCGATCCCAGCGCGGATAGAAACGGCCGACGTAGTCGAGCATTTGCTGCGCGGTCAGCCAGGCCAGTGCCTCGGGTTGCTGCGGTACGTAGGCCAGGCGCTGCTTGCTGCGGTCGCTGAGTTTCAGCGCTGGCTCGCCAAAAACGAAAGCCGTGCCGGACAGCGGCTGCAGCAACCCCAGCATGGCCCGGATCAGGGTGGACTTGCCGGCGCCGTTGCGGCCGATCAGGCCGAGCACACTACCCGGCTGCACCGCGAGATCGAGCCCGGTCAGCACCTCGCTTCCTTCGTAGCAATGCACCAGGCCGCGCACGGCCAGCGGCGCAATGGCGGCTTCGTCTCTTTCCTGTCGTACGGCGTTCATGGCTCGTCCTCCAGCAGTGTGGTCAACCGCCGCAGCACCCGCTCGGCGGGCAATTCAAGTTCGCGGCTCTGGCGCACCAGCGCCTGCAGCGACGGCTCCAGCATCGCCAGCCGGCTTGCCTCGCTCTGACTGGAACGGCTGGTGCTGGCCACCACCATGCCTTTGCCGCGCAGACGCTCCAGCAAGCCTTCGGCTTCGGCCAGGCTGTAGGCGCGCGACACCGTCATCGGGTTGATGACGTGAAAGCCGGCCACCTCGCGCACCGACGGCAGCGCGTCACCCGCGCCAAGCTGGCCGCCGGCAATCAATCGGCGCAACTGTTCGACGATCTGGCGATAGATCGGCTCGGGCCCAGCGGGTTGAACCGTGAATAGCGAAGCATCCATGTGTATTAATACAACAATACAGATAGGACGAAGTCAAGCACGGCGTTAGACGCCTGCAGAGCACGAGCCCTCCGAATCCATGCCAGGAACAGAAATTTCGCCCCAACTCTGTGGTGTTCTCTCACGCTGCAAGCCACTTCACCCTGCGTTGACGCGAGAAGAGCTCTCGTCCCCCCCGTTGGCTGGTTTGCGACCCGACAGCCCACCCAATGCAGCACCGTCAACTCATCCAACTCTACCGGGACCAGGGGCTTATTCGAGTGAACGCACGCAGCGGGGAAGAGGCACTGGGAGTTTCGCAGCGATTTCCCGCAGGAGGGGGGGCCGTCGGCGAGATGATGAGGGCGCAGGGATGGAGGTCTGCGGTGCTGGGACCACCCTCCGCCTGGCCACAGTCCCTGCGTTCCGTGGTCGAGCTGCTGCTCAACTCCAAGTTCCCCATGTTCGTCGCCTGGGGCGAAGACCTAGGCTTCATCTACAACGACGCCTATGCGCCGATTCTCGGCACCCGACATCCTGCCGCACTTGGCATGCCGTTTTGCGACGTATGGCCCGAAATATGGCTGGATGTCAGTCCGCTTATCGATGCGGCGATGCAAGGCGAGGCAAGCTATCACGAAAATCTGCCTTTGCTGATGAAGCGCAAGGGCTTTGAGGAGCCCACCTGGTTCACGTTCTCGTATTCTCCGGTTCGGAACGAGAGCGGCGCGGTTGAGGGCTTGTTCTGCGCCTGTACCGAAACCACCGAGCAAGTGCTTGGTGCGCGACGGCAGGTGTTCAGGTTGGCGCTGGAGGAACGCCTGAGGGGCTTGGCTGATCCGCGGGAAGTCATGCGCAGCGCCGCCGAGCTGCTTGGCCGCGAGCTCGCCGCGGATCGAGCCGGTTACGCCGAGGTGAAGCCTGAGGGCGAGGTGTTTACCGTCGAACAGGATTGGTCAGTGGATTTCATGCCCAGCCTTGCCGGACGACACCGGCTGGAGGCGTTCGGCGTTGCCTTGGTCGCCGAGCTCCGCGCCGGCCGGGTCGTGACGATCAACGATATATGCGCCGATGACCACCCCGATGAAGGCGTCGCCGAAGCCTTTAAAAAAATTCACGTCCGAGCGGCCATTGCGGCGCCGTTGGTCAAGAACGGACATCTCGTTGCAGTCTTGTATGTTCACCAGTCGACCCCTCGCGTCTGGCTGGATGAGGAAAAGAGGTTGGCCCTCGAGGTGGCCGACCGCACTTGGTCAGACGTGGAGCGCGCACGCGCGCAAGCCGCCCTGCGCGAAGGAGAGGAACGCATTCAACTGGCCTTCGAAGCTGCCTCCGCGGTGGGCACCTGGGACTGGGACATCGCCACCAACCTTGTCTACACCGACGCCCATCTTGCGCGGCTCTTTGACATCGACCGGAAGGAGGCTGAAAAAGGCGTACCACTTCCCGCCTTTACCGATGGTATCTATCCCGACGATCGGGACCGGGTCGAACAGGCGATCCAGGAAGCCATCGACACACATCAGGAATATCAATGCGAATACCGGATATGTGTTGACGACAACGTCCGCTGGCTGCTGGCCCGCGGACGCGTATTTTACGACGCCGAGGGTCTCCCCTTGCGCTTTCCGGGTGTCATCGTCGACATCACCGAAACGAAGCGCATCGAGAGAGCGCTGCGCGACAGCGAGGAAAGGCTTGCCCGCTCGCTGGATGCCGCGGAGATGGGCGTGTGGGAGCTGGATATCGCGACCCAAAAAGCCTGGCGCTCCGCCCAGCACGACCGGATCTTTGGCTACGACAGAATGCTTCCCGAGTGGTCTTATCAGACCTTCCTCGACCATGTCTTTCCTGAGGACCGCAGCGCGGTCGATCGGCAGCTCAGGGAAGCCATCGAGACACAAGGCACCTGGGATTTTGAGTGTCGTATCCTGAGAGCCGATGGTGTCGTTCGCTGGATATGGGGACATGGCAAAGTGGAGGTGGATGCTGGCCAACGCCCGCTGCGGATCAAGGGCATGGTGCGCGACATCGAGCAACGCAAGCGCCTGGAGGAGGACTTGCAACGGCTGAACGACACCTTGGAAAGCCAGGTCGCCGAACGAACGGCCAAATTGCAGGCCAGCGAGGCAACGCTGCGGGCGATCTTCGAAACGAACTATCAATATCAGGGCCTGTTGACCGCTGACGGCATAGTGTTGGACGCCAATACCGCGTCCCTGAGCGGGATCAAGGGAGAGCGCGCCGACGTCGTTGGCAGGCCGTTCTGGGAGACACCCTGGTTTACCGGCACGCCGGGCATGCCAGACGCCATCCGCGATGCCATCCCTAAGGTGGCAGGCGGCGAAATAATTCGCCATGAAGTCCGTGTCAACCTTCCCGAGGGGGGCTGGCGTTGGTTTGACTTTGCCATGCGACCGATTCGCGACAGCCACGGCGAAATATTCGCCTTGGTACCCGAAGCCGTGGAGACGACCCAACGCCGCAAGGCCGAGGAAGCCTTGCGGCAATCACAAAAACTCGAGGCGATGGGCCAGCTTACCGGCGGCGTCGCCCACGATTTCAACAACTTGCTGACGCCGATCATTGGTACGCTCGACCTGCTGAAGGGGCGCCATTCGGCCAATGCGCGCGAACAAAAATTGATTTGTGGCGCCCTGCAGTCGGCGGATCGTGCGAAGGCACTCGTTCAAAGGCTACTGGCTTTCGCGCGCCGCCAGCCCCTGAAGCTGCTCCCGGTAAACCTGGCTCAATTGATCGCCGGCATGCGTTATCTGCTCTCCAGCACGCTGGGGCCACAGATCAAAATCGTCGTAAGCGCCGATCCGGACCTCCCGCCCGTCGCCGCAGACCCTCATCAACTCGAAGTCGCCGTGCTCAACCTCGCGGTCAATGCCCGTGATGCGATGCCAGACGGTGGCACCTTGCAGATTTCCGTCACACGGGAAATTGCCGAGCCGCAGAATCATCGCGATCCGCAACCGCACTGCTTTCTGGTGCTGTCCCTTGCCGATTCCGGCACCGGCATGGATAAACCGACACTCGCGCGTGCCGTTGAGCCCTTCTATTCCACCAAGGGCGTCGGCAAGGGCACTGGGCTCGGCCTTTCGATGGCACACGGACTGGCGGCCCAGCTCGGGGGTGAGCTGACGATTACCAGCGAGCTCGGTACCGGCACCGTGGTGAAAATCCGCCTGCCAGCCTGCAGCGAAAGAGCACTCCTGCTACCCAACCTTCCGGCTCGCGAGGTCGAGTCGGGCCAGCATGGCACGATCCTGCTCGTCGACGATGAGCAACTGGTTCGCTACAACACCGCCACCATACTTGCCGAAGCCGGTTTTGATGTAGTCGAGGCCGGCGGCGGCGAGGAGGCCCTGAGGTTGCTTAGTGGCGGTCTGCAGGTTCATGCCTTGCTGACCGACTACCTGATGCCGGGGATGAATGGCTCCCATTTGGCACAGGTCGTAGCCGAGCGGTGGCCCGGCATTGCGGTCGTGGTGGTTTCCGGATACATGGAGGCTGAAACACTGGCGCCAGGCCTCACGCTGCTGTCCAAACCGTTCCGAAAATCGGAACTTTTGATGGCATTGCGTACCGCAATAGGTGACGGGTGAAGAATCTGGCCCGGGGGTTTTTCCCTATCCGCCGCAGCCCACCTGACCTCACGCTGACCATGGTCGACGATCTTTATTGAGCCTTTCACCACGCATTGGTTAAGCTCGCCGAGCTTTGTCGCCTGTAGCACAGGCTCCCCGGGAATTTCCTTGAGCGTCACCACAACCCTGCACAACAGCCGACATCCCCTGCTGATCGCCGTGATCGTGGCGCTGCTGGTGGCCTCGATGAATATCGGGCTGTGGTGGTGGGGCAACCTGCCGCATGGTCCGGAGGATTGGCATGGCAAGATCAGCGGCATGGCGCTGTCGGTGTTCCAGCGTTATCAGAGTCCGCTGAAAAGCGACTTTCCCAGCGACCAGCAGATCGACAGCGACCTGCGCCTGGTCAGCCGCTATACCTCGCATGTGCGTACCTATTCGATGCTGCAGAACCCGCAGCTGCCGCGGCTGGCCGAGAAGGAAGGCCTGAAGGTGATGGCGGGCGCGTGGATCGATCGCCGGCTCGACAACAACGAAAAGGAGATCACCGCGCTGATTGCCCAGGCACGGCGCTACCCGGGTACGATCACCCGGGTGATCGTCGGCAACGAGGTGCTGTTCCGCCACGACCTCAGCCCCGATCAGTTGATGGCCTATGCCGACCGCGTGCGCGCGGCGCTGCACCAGCCGGTATCGATCGCCGAGCCGGACTACATCTGGCTGAAGTACCCGGAGCTGGTGCAGCACGTGGACTTCATCACCGTACATCTGTTTCCGTACTGGAACGGGGTGCCGCGCAACCGTGCCATCGACGACGCCGTGGGCAGTTACGAGGCGCTGCGCCGGAAGTACCCGAACAAGCCGATCGTGGTCGGCGAGATCGGCTGGCCATCCAACGGCGATCGCCACGAATACGCTTACCCGTCGGTGTCCAATGAGGCGATCTTCCTGCGCCAGTGGTTCAACGCGGCAAAGAAGCTGCACATCGATTACTACGTGATGGAGGCGTTCGACCAGCCGTGGAAGGAAAATCTCGGCGAGGGCCGCACCGGCGCCTACTGGGGCATGTTCAACGCCGACCGTCAGCTGAAGTTTCCGTTCACCGGCCCGGTGGTCGAGGACACCAGCTGGCCGTGGAAGGCGCTGGCGGCGAGCCTGCTGGCACTGATCCCGATGATCTGGTTCGGCCGCAAGTTCAATCGCTTCAAGCTGATGGGGCGGCTCTTCTTCGCTGCCCTGATCCAGCTCGCCTGCGGACTGGTGGTGTGGTCGGCGACGTTACCATTCCAGTTCTACTTGAGCTGGATCGACTGGACCATGCTGGTGCTGCTGTTCCCGGCGCAGATCGCGATCCTGGCGATCCTGCTGATCAACGGCTTCGAGTTCACCGAGGTGCTGTGGCGGCCGAGCTGGCTGCGCCATGCGGGCATGCTGCGTCCGGATCGGCCGGAGAAGCAGCCGTTCGTGTCGATCCATCTGGCCTGTTACAACGAGCCACCGGAAATGGTGATCGTGACCCTCGACTCGCTGGCCGGGCTCGATTACGAAAACTACGAAGTGCTGGTGATCGACAACAACACCAAGGACCCGGCGGTGTGGAAGCCGGTAAAGGATTACTGCGAAAAGCTCGGCAAGCGCTTCCGCTTCTTCCATCTGGAACCGTGGCCGGGCTTCAAGGCCGGCGCGCTGAACTTCGGCTTGAAGGAAACCGATCCCGCGGCCGAGGTGGTGGCCGTGATCGATGCCGACTACGAGGTGCGCCACGACTGGCTGTCCACCCTGACCGGGCATTTCCACGACCCCAAGGTGGCGGTGGTGCAGTGTCCGCAGGCCCACCGCGAGTTCGAACACAACACCTTCCGGCGGATGACTGCGTGGGAATACGATGGCTTTTTCCGCATCGGCATGCACCACCGCAACGAGCGCAACGCGATCATCCAGCACGGCACCATGACGATGGTGCGCCGCTCGGCGCTGGAAGGCACCGGTGGCTGGTCGGAGTGGACGATCTGCGAGGACGCCGAGCTCGGCCTGCGCCTGATGCACGCCGGCTACGACCTGGTCTACGTCGACGAGCTGATGGGCAAGGGGCTGACCCCGGCCGACTTCAAGGCCTACAAGAGCCAGCGTTACCGCTGGGCGTTCGGCGCGATGCAGATCCTCAAGGGCCGCTGGCGTTGGATGACCGGTCGCGGGCCGCTCAGCGCCGGCCAGCGCTTCCACTTCCTCACCGGCTGGTTCAGCTGGTTTGCCGACGCGCTGCATTTGATCTTCACCTTGATGGCGTTGTTCTGGACCGCCGGCATGGTGGCGCTGCCGCAATATTTCAGCCTGCCGATGCAGCTGTTCATGATCCCGGTGATCGGCTTCTTCGTCGCCAAGGCGATCTTCGGCATCGTGCTGTACCGTGCCCGCGTACCCTGTAGCTGGCGCGATACCTTGATGGCGTCGCTGGCCAGCATGAGCCTCAGCCACGCCATCGCGCGCGGAATCCTGCATGGGCTGACCCGCGAAAAGACCTCGTTCGTGGTCACTGCCAAGAGCCGGCGCCTGGGCGAGTCCGGCTTCGCCGCGTTCGCACCGGTACGCGAGGAACTGCTGATGGCGGTGGCGCTGACCTTGTGCGTGGTCGGCATGGCGCTGAGCTACGGCAACCGCTATGTCGAGGGCACACTGTGGATGTTCATCCTTGCGGCGCAGTCGATCCCGTACTTCTCGGCGGTGATCGGCGCATGGATCGCGCACAAGGCGGGCGACAAGGCAGGCTGAGGTGCCACGCATGAAACGCCGCACCTCAGCGGGTGCAGCTTGCAGGCCTTGATGGGAAACCAACACCTGTTTGGGTAAGCTCGCTCAACCATCGAATGCCCCTGGACGCCCTTCTCCCACATGCGCCGAGCTCTCCGACGCCTGGTTGTGTTCGCCCTGCCGCTGTTGACTCCGATGGCCCATGCCGCGGTGACGCTGACCGTGGATGGCGTTTCGGAGCCGCTGAGGAACGCGGTAGTGGCCGGTGTCGAACTGTCGCAATACGGCCAGCGCGAGGTCAGCGATGCCCAGCTCCGCCGCCTGTACGCGCGCGCCCCGGCGCAAGTGGAGGCCGCCTTGCAGCCTTACGGCTATTACGACGCCAGCGTGGACGGCACGTTGAAACAGGTCGGCAAGGACTGGCATGTGACGCTGCATGTGAAGCCGGGGGAGCCGATCAAGGTGACGGCGGTCGAACTGCAGCTCGATCGCGATGCGCTGGCGATCCGGCCGATCGGCAAGGCCCGCCGTGACATTGAACAGATGAAGGGCCAGGTCTTCAACGATGGCAACTACGAGGCGGCGCGCGACGCGCTGAGTGCCCAGCTGACCGCCAACGGCTTCCTCGGTGCCAAAATGGTCACCCACCGGGTGGAAATCAATCGCGGCCAGCACAGCGCGGTGATCAAACTGGCCTGGCATGCCGGGCCACGCTACCGTTTCGGCAAGCTGATCTTCGAGGGCTCGCAGTTCCGCCCCGGCTTTCTCGATCGTTACGTGCCGTTCGAGTCCGGCGAGTACTTCGCCCAGCACGACCTGCTCGACCTGCAGCAGGCGCTCAACGGCGCCGACTATTTTTCGGTGGTCAACGTGATCCCCGATGTCAAGGACGCCAACCATGGCAGCGTCGACGTCACCGTGCAGTTGGTACCGGCCAAACGCACCATTTACACCGGCGGCCCATTCATCGGTACCGACACCGGGTTCGGGTTGCGCGCTGGCATCGAGCGGCGCTGGGTCAACCGCCGCGGGCACAAATGGAAGAACGAGCTGGTGCTGGCCCAGCGACTGAAGACGCTTTCCACGCAGTACGCGATTCCGCTGTCGGGACCATACCAGCGCAGCCTGAACATCGGTGCCAACTACCGCGACGCCAACACCACCACCTCGCAATCGCGCACGCTGGAACTGGTCGGCAACGAGACCCGCTTGTGGCATGGCTGGACCCGCACCCTGGGTGCGCACGCGCTTTCCGGCACCTTCACCGTGGGCCGCCACGGCAACGAGCCGTACAGCACGCCGGGGATCGAGCGCGGCACCAGCACGTTGCTGTTTGCCGAAGCGTCGCTGTCACGCAAACGTGCCGACAACGACAACTTCGTCCATCATGGCTGGTCGCTCAGCGTAGCGGCGCGCAGCACTGCCGGCACGGTGCTGTCGACCACGCGCTTCAGCCAGATCACCGCCGATGCCAAGTGGATCGACGCCTTTGCCGGCAACAACCGGCTGATCCTGCGCGGCAGCGCCGGGATGACCTGGAGCGGCCAGTTCACGGCGCTGCCGCCCCAGTTGCGCTTCTTCGCCGGCGGCGACCGCTCGGTACGCGGCTACCCGTTCCAGTCGATCGGCCCGCAAAACAGTTACGGTCGGGTAATCGGCGGGCACAACCTGCTGGTCGGCAGCAGCACCGTGGAACACTACTTCACGCCGCACTGGGGTATCGCCGCCTTCGTCGATGCCGGCAATGCCTTCAGCGGCACCGATTACCGACCCCGGATCGGTACCGGCCTGGGCGTGCGCTGGCTCTCGCCGGTCGGCATGATCCGCGTCGATCTCGGCACCCCGATCCACGACGCGAACCGGCATGGCGTGGAGCTGCACATCGTCATCGGACCGGACTTGTAGGTGCCGACGATGACTGAGGCTCCAAAAGCACCCGCCGCCCCGAAGCGCCGTCGCTGGCCGCGCCGCCTCGGTCTTGCCCTGCTGTTCGTCTTGATGCTGCTGGGTAGCGCCGTCGGCTGGCTGCTGGGGACTGGCTCAGGTTTGCGTTTCGCGCTGTCACAGGCGCGCAGCGCCACGGCTGGCGCACTCACCGTGCAGCATTCCCAGGGTCGCCTGATCGGCCCGCTGCACTTGCGCGGCGTGCGCTATCGCAACAGCAGCGGCCTCGATCTGCGGATCGCCGAGCTGCGCTTGAACCTGGCGTTCTGGCCGCTGCTGCGCCAGCGCCTGCACGTTCTCGACCTGCAACTGGACGGCGTCGACGTCACCCTGCCCCCGACCGCACCGACTACCTCCGGCAACTCCGCTGGCCTCAGTCTGACGCCACCGCTGGATCTGCTGCTCGACCACGTGCAGATTGGCCAAATTGCCATCGCGCGGGATGGACAGAGACTGTTCGCCTCCCGCCAGCTGCTGCTGGCCGGCGCGTGGACCACGAACGGCATCGTGGTGCGCCAGCTGAAGCTGCAGGCTACCGATGGTCACGCCGCGCTCGCCGGCAGACTCCAGCTCGGCAGCACGCCTGCCAACGACTACCGCGGCGACGGCCGTGCCAGCTTCAGCTGGAAGCTCGACGGAATCGACTACGTCGGCGTATTGCAGACGCATAGCAATGGGCGTCATGCGCAGCTGGAGGCCCAGCTGACCCGTCCCGTCATCGCCCGCCTGCAGCTGCAACTAACTCAATCGGGCACCCACGCGTGGACGGCTACGCTGGACGCACCAGCCTTCGATCCGCGGCCCCTGCTCGGCCCCGGCCAGCTCACCACCGTTGCGCTGTCGCTGCGGGGTAGTGGCGACCAGCGCAGTGGCAGCATCAGCGGACTGGTCAAGCTCAATCGCTACCAGCTGCGGCTGGCACCGCTGCGGGCTGTTTTCAGCAAGCATTTCGATACCCTGCGGCTGCAGCAGCTGGCGCTCACCTCGCCGCAGATTCCCGGCAGCCTCAGCGCCAGCGGCTTGCTGCAGCTCGATGCCAAACCCCTTGCCGGCACGCTGCAACTGGATTGGCGTGGCCTGCAACTGCCGGCCGATCTGACCGGCCAGAAGCTGGCCAGCGACGGCAGCCTGCGTGCCAACGGCAACCTCGCTCGCTTCCACGCCACAGTCGATGGTGTGCTGGGGCCACCCGGCAAGCCGGCCGCGCTGAAGCTCGCGCTGGACGGCACGCCGCAGCGGATAGCGCTGAAAACAGCGACCCTGACGCAGCCGCAAGGCCGACTGCAAGTCAGCGGCGTGCTTAAGCTCAAGCCCGTGATCAGCTGGCAGACCGAGGCGCAGGGCAAACGCTTCGACCCCGGACAATTGTTGGCTGGCTGGCCTGGCGCGGTGGACTTCGACCTCGCCAGCCACGGCACATCGACGCAGCAGGGGCTCGATGCCCATGCCGAGATCCGCCAGCTTCGCGGTCGCCTGCGACAACGCCCGGTAAGCGGTAGTGGCAAAGTGCACCTGACGCCGGACCGGGTGATCGACGGCCATCTCGACCTCGCCTCGGGCGCCAGCGCGATCCACCTGCGCGCCGCCCCGGGCAACAGCAACCACGCCACGCTGACCCTGGCGATCGCCTCGCTCGGCGACTGGCTGCCGGATGCTGGCGGACGTCTGGACGGCCGTTTCGTGATTGCCGGAAAGCCACCCAAGCTCAGCATCAACGGCACTATGCGAGGTACATCGCTGGCGTATCGGAAACAGCGCGTCAAGCAGCTCGACGTGATCATCGGGGTACCGGACATCAGCCACCCCGGCGGCATGCTCGACGTGAAAGGCCAGGGCATACAGGTGCAAAGCTTGGTGTTCCAGCAACTCACGCTGCATGCCGAAGGCAGTGAGGGCAGCCACCGCCTGACCCTCGATGTTCGCGGACGCCAGCTGTCCGGCGCGCTGCGGCTGGACGGCTCACGCCGCGGATCGACCTGGATCGGCACCCTGTCGACGCTGAACATCGAGCCGCAAGGACTACCGGGCTGGCGCCTGCGGCAGCCGGCGAAGCTGGCCTGGCGTGACGGCGCCATGAGCCTGTCCCCGCTGTGCCTCAGCGCGGGCGACCCGCTGCTGTGCGTTGCCGCCACGCAGGACAAGGCCGGCAACCTCGACGCCAGCTATCGGCTGCGGGCGCTGCCGCTGGGGCTGTTGCTCAACGCCGGCGGCTTTGCCGACCTGCCGATCCGCGCCGACGGCAGCTTGCAAGGCGACGGCACGCTTCAGCGCAGCGCCCGCGGGGTGCTGAGCGGCAATGCCTCGATCGAGTCCGCACAGGGCACCATCAACTACACCGACCAGCCCGAGCAACCGCTGCTGAGCTATCGCCAGCTCACACTCCAGGCAAAGCTCGGCGCCAACGGCCAGCAATTCACCGTGGCCGCCGGACTCGACCAGAACGGTCGCCTGGATGGTCAACTCGACATCCGCGGCAAGCAGCAGACGCTGCATGGACAGCTCGCCTTGAAGCTGCACAACCTGGGCTTCGTGGAGCTGCTCACCAGCAGTCTGGCCAAGGTCCGCGGCGAGATCGACGGCAACTTCAGCCTGGGGGGCACGCTAGCCCAACCCGCCGTGACCGGTCAGGCCACCGTGGACCGCTTTGCCGCCGAGGTGCCAGCCGCCGGACTGAAGCTGCGCGAGGGCCGCCTTGTGCTCAGCACCGGCGATGCGAAAACGTTCCGCGTGGATGGCACGGTGACGTCCGGCCAGGGCGCACTGGCACTCAACGGTACCGCCACGCTGGGCACGGCCATGCAAGCGGCGATCACCCTCAAGGGCAAGCAGTTCACCGCCGCGGACATTCCTTCCGCCAAGGTAGTGATCTCGCCGGATCTGGCGATCACCCAAAGCGCGGAGGGCATCGGCATTACCGGCAAACTTGCCCTGGATAGCGCCAATGTGGATCTGGCGAAACTGCCGGGTGCCGGTGCCGCCTCGGTATCGCCCGATGTGGTAGTGGTCGACCAGAAGCAGCAACAGCTCAAGCAGAAGAAGATGCCCATAAGCGCGGCGGTGAACATCGACCTCGGCAACAAGACGCACATCGTCGGCATGGGCCTCAACGGCAACCTGCATGGACAACTGAAAGTGATCCAGCAACCCGGTCAGGCGCCGATCGGTCAGGGTCAGGTGGCGATCGACGGCACCTACAAGGCGTACGGGCAGGAGCTCAACATCGAACGCGGGCAGCTGCTATTCGCCAGCACGCCTCTGGACAACCCCGGCTTGAACATCCGCGCGGTGCGCAAGCTCAATCCCAACGCCACCATCGACCAGGGGCAAAAGGTAGGGCTGTATATCGCCGGTACCGCACAGCGGCCAATCCTTACGGTGTTTTCCAACCCGGTGATGGAGCAGTCCGACGCGTTGTCCTACCTGATCACCGGCAAGCCGTTGTCGCAGCTGAAAGGCGGCCAGGGCAGCATGGTCAGCTCGGCGGCGCAAGCGCTGGGCTCGGCCGGAGGCAACCTCCTGGCCAGGCAGATCGGTTCCCGCCTCGGGATCGAGGAGATCGGCGTATCCAGCAATGCGGCACTTGGCGGCAGCGCGGCATTCACCGTCGGCAAGTACCTTTCGCCGCGGTTGTACCTGAGCTATGGCGTCGGCCTGTTCCAGCCCGGCCAGGTCATCACCTTGCGCTACCGGCTCAGCAAGCGCTGGGACCTGGAAACCCAGAACGCCAGCGACTTCAACCGGGCCAGTCTCAACTACCGCTACGAGAAGTGAGTCCGCGGGGCGCCGCGCCCACGCCGGCAGGATGCGCCCGTGCCGAATCGGGTTTATTGTTGGCCGATGCCCACCACCGGAATCACTACCATGCAACCTGTACGCTGGATGCTCGCTGCCGCCATCTGCACCGCCCTCGCCGCCTGTGGCAACGCGTCCGACCACGCGCCCAGCACCGCCACCACTCCCCCGGTCGCCCATGCCGGCAGCAGCGCGACGGCAGCCATCGCGGCGCCGGCGCACAAGCCGATCGGCATTGACCTGGCCTACATGGACAAGACCGTGAAGCCGGGCGACAACTTCTTCGACTACGCCAACGGCGACTGGCTGAAGACCGCCACCATTCCCGCCGACCGCTCCGGCACCGGCGCGTTTCTGCAGCTCTACGAAAAGGCCCAGAAACGCACCGCCGAGTTGATCAGCAATGCCGGCAAGAGCCATCCCGCCGCCGGCAGCAATGCGCGCAAGATCGCCGATGACTACGCCGCCTACATGGACGTGGAGGCGATCGAGACGCTGGGGCTGAAGCCGCTTCAACCCGAGCTTTCCGCCATTGTGCATATCCGCTCGCGAGCAGAGCTCGCCAGCGTGCTGGGTAGTCGCCTGCGGGCTGACGTCGACCCCATCAACGCCACCCACTTCCACACCGACCACTTGTTCGGGCTGTTCGTCACCCAGGGGCTGGAAGATCCCTCCCACCACGTGGCCTATCTGCTGCAAGGTGGCCTGAGCATGCCCAGCCGCGAGTATTACCTGTCGAACGACCCGGCGATGAAGGGTTTTCGCGCCAAGTACCGTGCCTATGTCGCCGCCTTGCTCAAGCAGGCCGGCACGCCGCATGCGCAGGCCGCCGCAAAGACCGTGATCGTGCTGGAAACCCGCATCGCCAAGGCGCAGGAAAGCCTGATCGACAGCCAGAACGTGCACAAGGCCAACAACCTGTGGCGCATGGCCGACTTCGCGAAAAAGGCACCGGGTCTGGACTGGAAAGCGTATTTCAAGGCAGCCGGCCTGGCCGACCAGAAGCAGATCGACGTGTGGCAACCGCAAGCCGTCACCGGCCTGTCGAAGCTGGTGGCGCAGGCGCCGTTGTCGGCATGGAAACTGCTGCTGCGCTTTCACACCCTGGACCGCAATGCGGCGCTGCTGCCCAAGGCCTATGCCGAGCTCGCCTTCGACTTCCACAACCGTACGCTGCAAGGCGTGCCGCAGCAGCGCGAGCGCAGCAAGCGCGCGGTCGACGCGGTCAGCACCGACCTCGGCGATGCGGTCGGCCAGCTGTATGTGAAGCAGTACTTCCCGGCCTCCTCGCGCGCCGAGGTCGAGCAGATGGTGAAAAACATCATCGCCGCCTTCGGCCAGCGTATCGACACCCTCAGCTGGATGGCACCCGCCACCAAGGAAAAGGCCCGCGCCAAGCTCACCACGCTGCGCGTCAGCGTCGGCTATCCCGACACCTGGCGCGACTATGCTTCGCTGAAGATCAGCCCGACCGAAGCACTCGGCAATCATCTGCGCGCCGAAAAGTTCGAGTACGAGTACCAGAAAGCCAAACTGCATCAGCCGGTGGACAAGGGCGAGTGGTGGATGACCCCGCAAACCGTCAACGCGGTCAACCTGCCGCTGCAGAATGCGCTGAATTTCCCGGCCGCAATCCTCGAGGCGCCGTTCTTCGACCCCAAGGCCGACCCGGCCGCAAACTACGGTTCGATCGGCGCGGTGATCGGTCACGAAATCAGCCACAGTTTCGACAACACCGGCGCCGAATTCGATGCGGAGGGACGCCTCGCCAACTGGTGGACGCCCGCCGACGCCGCGCACTTCAAGGCCGCTACCGAGCAACTGGTCAAGCAATACGACCAGTACCAGCCACTGCCCGGCCTGCACGTCAACGGCGAGCAGACCCTGGGCGAAAACATCGCCGACATTTCCGGCCTCACCGTCGCCTATGCCGCCTACCAGAAGTCGCTCGACGGCAAGCCGGCACCGGTCATCGACGGCCTCAGCGGAGACCAGCGCTTCTTCATCGCCTTCGGCCAGACCTGGCGCTCGAAGATGCGCGACGCTGCGATCCGCCAACGGCTCAATACCGATGTGCACTCGCCGGCCCCCTTCCGCGCCGAAACCGTGCGCAACCTCGATGCCTGGTACACCGCCTTCGGTGTGAAGCCCGACGCGAAGCTGTACCTCGCACCGAAGGATCGCGTGAAGATCTGGTAACCCGACCAGGCATGCCAACGCCGGAGAGCCGCACACCAGTGCGGCCCTCCGGCTAGCGTGAAAGGGCGGCCGATCGGCCGTCATCGACAGGGAAAGACGTGCTCGAAAGCACCACGCGAGTCCGTTTTTCACCGTAACCCAACCCCGTGGCGCCGTGCCGGCACACTTGAGGCAGCAGACGAACACAGTCGCTGGCAAGGCCTCACCGTGCCCTTCAGCCCGTTGCGTTCCGACGTTCATCGACGTATAACGTGCGTTATAACGTCTTCGGGAGGCCGCCATGAAACTCAAGATCACCACCATCGGCAACTCCGCCGGCGTCATTCTGCCGCGCGAACTGCTGGCCCGCCTGCGACTGGAAAAAGGCGACGAGCTGTTTGCGCTGGAGACCCCCGACGGCCTCCGCCTCACCACCTACGACCCCACCCTCGCCCAGCAAATGGAAGTGGCCGAGGAGGTGATGCGCAAGCGCCGTACCCTGTTGCGCAAACTGGCGCAGTAGGTCACCACCATGATCATCTGGATCGAAAGATCGCTCGCCATCGCCATCCACGAACGCCAGCTGGCCGAACATGGCGGCGGCAGCGGCGTGCGCGACGAGGGTCTGCTGGATTCCGCGCTCGCCAGACCTCAGCAATTGCATACCTATGGCGACCCGCCGCCGGAGCTCGCCGATCTCGCCGCCAGCCTCGCCTTCGGTCTCGCGCGCAACCATCCGTTTGTCGACGGCAACAAGCGTACGGCAGCCGTGGCTTGCGAAGCCTTCATCATGCTCAACGGCGCCGTCCTGAATGCTGATGATCTCGACCTGTATCCACGCTATGTCGCCCTCGCCGAAGGCAGCCTGCCCGAAGCCGAGCTCGCCGACTGGCTGCGCCAGCACATCAGCCTCGATGGCAACAAGCGAGTGAATGAGCCGCGTACACGCTACGCGCGCTGAGTCGAATGGCACCTTCCTGGCAGGCTACCAAGCGAAAAACCTCACTTTTCGTCATTCCGCGGCTCTCAACCGCCGAATGGCGGGTCAAGCGGGAATCCAGTGACTTCAAGGGTATTGGGTAGAGCGCAACCCGTGTATCGGCGTAGGGTAGATACCGTCCGTCGCGCTTCGTCATGACGATCGGGCCAGCTCCAGCGGACCGTCCCCGCTTTACGCGGCGGAGGAGAGCGGGTTTCCTGATTCCCCGCATCGTGCATCCTCAATTGCGGCCTGCCGAGTTCTGCTGGACCCCATCGATCGATGGATGGCCATCTAAGGCCATACTCCAGACAAGGATGCAGCAGAGGGGTGATCAGGTTTGCGAAGGTGCACTCTGACCCGTAGGTTTCCTTGAACGTCCCGCAGCTCCGATCAAGCGTCCGCGCTGCGCACGCCGCGGTATCCGTTGTTATTGTGACGACCCGTTGCCTCGGCCCGCAAATTTTCACGGTTATGCCCGCTTCGGGTCATGTGGATCGCTCACCCTTCACCTTTCCCCAGATCGGATGGACGTATGCGCTTGTGGCTAGCTGCGATGCTCCTTTGCGGTTTGATCGTGCCCGGCGCGCATGCGCAGGTACCCGCATCGGCACAAACGAAGACCGTGACCACCCTCTCGTGGACGGGTCACCAAAAGTCGTTTCGCATGCCTGCATCCGAGCGAAAGAACATTGCAGACAATCCCTCATGGACGGCGCCACAGAAGCCGTTTCGCATCTATGGCAATACCTGGTCTATCGGGCCGCGCGGCCTCGGCGTCTTTCTTGTCACTGCGCCTACGGGCCATGTTCTGATTGACGGCGGCTTGCCAGGAGAGGCTCGACTGATCGAAGCGAACATCCGGGAGCTCGGCGTCCATCTGCGCGATATCAAATGGATTCTCAATTCGCACGCGCACGCCGACCATGCAGGCGGCATAGCGCAACTCGCGCACGACACGGGCGCGCAGGTGATCGCGAATATCGCGGATACCCCGTTATTGGAACGCGGCGGTCTCGACGACCCGGAATACGGCGATAGATTTCCGTTCCCGCCGGTGCATGTGGCACGCACGGTGACTGATGGCGAGCGTTTGCACCTGGGTGATCTGGTGCTGACCGCACACGCAACCCCTGGCCATACCCAAGGCAACACGACGTGGACGTGGATCTCATGCGTTGGCGCGCGCTGCTTGCATATGGTGGATGTTGGCAGCCTGTCAGCGCCCGGCTTCACCTTGATCGGCAACCTGAAATACCCAGGTGTGGTCAGGGATTTTGAGTACAGCTTTGCGGTGGTCGCGGCGCTGCCTTGCGATATCCCGCTTGCGCCCCATCCGGGCATGGTGAATTTCTGGGCCCGCGTGGCCAAGCGCAAGCAAGGCGACGTCAATGCACTGATCGATCCCATGGGGTGCCGCGCTTATGCGAAAGATGCCCGCGAAAGCTTCGAGGCCCAACTGGCGAAGCAACGCGCGGATGCTGCTTCGGCCAGGTAGCAGCGACCGGCAACTCCGCGTAGCAAGCTGCCGCCTGACTCAACGCGCCGGATCTGACCACAGGGCTGCATCGCAAGCAGTCAGCCCATCCCCTGGCCCTTCCACGAAGTGCGGGCCACGATGGCCCGCTGCCCTACCGGGCCCCTGTGCGGCGGTGAGTTGGGGACGACAGCCCGCGCAGCGGGAGTCGGCAGGAGGTCGACTCCTTTTCGTCAGCACAGGGATGTGCTGTCGAAAAGCCCGGCCCCAGCTCACGAACTTGCCGCCCAGGGATGGGCGGCAAGCGCCAAGCGGGGTGTCGTTTTCTCTTGGTGACTTCTCTTTTGGACAAGCAAAAGAGAAGTCACTCGGTCGCCGCAGGCGATCGAAAACTCTTCGCTCTGAATGCAGCAAGGGCATCGCGCACAGGGTGCGCTCCTACAGTTGCGGTCGAGTGGGAACCGCACGGGGCATGGCTTGCTTGACCTCAGACTGACTAGCGCATCCGACAGGAATAGGCATCAGGCGATCAACCGACCCCAGCCCATCGATACCGGCGATGGCCGCGCCATCAAACTCCACCAACCCCGCAAACCGCCGCCCCCGCTCCGCATAATCCTTGAACTAATCAGAGCTCGGGGCACCGGGCGACAGCGGGATCCCGCTCGCGGCAGGTGCCCGTGCCTTCGCTTCAGCAACGGCGGCGATGCAGCCACCGTTGCTGCCCATGCAGACGACCGCTTGCGGCGGTATCGCGCGTATCGCCTCGTCGGCGTACCCGCGCGCCGGCAATACCTTTTTCCTCACCAGGGTATTGCCGGCATCGAGCTCAATCGCCGTGCTTGTTGCAATCCGGGCCACCATGCACGCCGGTGGCGGCGTCACCCTCGCACACTTCGCCGCCGCCTTCATCGTCACCGCTCTTGGTGCTGAACTGGGTGCCGTCGAATGCGGCAAACAAGCCGCGACCGCCGACCTGTCGAGCGATCGTGGCCAGCGCGTCCTGCGCACTGGCCGGACCGCTGCTGGCGTTCTGCGTGGGGTCGCTTACACAGCTCCCGGTACAGCCGTCGGCATAGCCCACCAGCACGCGACCGTACTTGTCGACTGTGATGTCGTTGAAGTCGAGCAGATTGCGACACGGGTTGCTGCCGCCACCGTTCCAGATGCAGCCACGCTGGACCGGATCAGCCGGCGTCGCGTCGGCGGTAGTCCAGGTGGTACCGCCGTCATAGGTGTACGACACATAGAGGTGCCAGACCCCCGTGAAGTCGGCCGACTGGGTGTCGCCCATTGTCGGGGTCCCGAGGAACGCGAACGCAGCACGGTTGCCGTCACCGGCGATTACCTCGGTGAATTCCGCATTCTGGATGCCGAATGCGGTGCCCGCATCCTGCGATTTCGACCAGTGCAGTCCACGGTCGTGGGAGACCGCGATCTTCGGATGGCCATCCCCGTTCACGTAGCCCAGGTAGATGGTGTTGTCCGCTCCGGCGGCGACAGATGGATCGCTGCCGCCCGGGGCCAGCGTCGTGCCATCCGGCACGGTGCGCACTACCCAGCTCATGCCGTTGTCAGTGGAGACAGCCACACCGGGTCGGCTGACGCCACTGGGGTCGGAACAATTCTCGTTGGGAACGTAGGCGGTGCCGTCGGGGGCGACGCGGATATGGCCGTGGAGGCCGCCACAGGTACCCGGCGCCACCGGCAGGTCGACGCCGTTGTACGTGGTAAACGTGTAAAGCGGGATGCCGGGCCCGAAGGTGGAACCGCCATCGTCGCTGCGGGAGCAGAAAGCCGTCGCGATATCCTGCGAGCAATAGTAGATGGCGTGAGGATACGACAACTGGGTCAGCGGAGCGGGAGCCGCGAAAGGACCGCCGCCGACAGTCTGATGGTCGACGCCTGCCGGCTGCCCGGAACCCTGGGTCGGAGACCATGTATTGCCGTCGTCATCGGTAAAGGACAACTCGCTGGTGACGCCATTGAGTTGCGATGAAAACGTACGGTTGGGTCCGCCGAACTGACCGTTGTCGGTGAACAGGATCGGGTCGAGGCTGGCAATCGCAAACGGCGAGCGTTTGTCCTCCCAGAATGCGGTGGCGGGCTTGACCGCATCATTGAAGGTCACACGCAACGTGTGGTTTCCGGCCTGGATGAAGGTTTTGCCGGTGGTCCAGTTCACCCCGATGGATGGCTCACCCGCGCCATGCTCCCCGGCCGTCGTGGAACCCGCCAACGGCTGAATGCAGCTAGGTGGCTGCTGGGTACCGGAGCAGTCCGGTGGTGCCGGGTAGTTGACGAAGGCGGGCACGCCCGGAGACGGCGGCGGTGGTGGCGGCACGGTCGGTCGTGGAGCGACGGTCAATGTCACCACGGCATGCGCCGCCGTGGGAACCGGTGCCAGTGAAGCGACCGAGCGGATATGCCATACACCATCGACGGGGTCGGTGACCGTCAACACCTCCTCGCCCGGGCCGGTCGAGGTGACGTCGGGCGCACCCGGTCCGTGATCGGCGCCCTTGGGGCTGATGGCGAAGAGATCCAGATCGGTCGGCACCGTGCTGGTCCAGGTATACGTAATCGTCAGCTTGGCGGTCATCGTCTGATAGAACGTCGTCGCCGGCGCGGGAAGCACGACTGTCAGATCGTAGTTGTCGCAGATCCCCGGGGGGCAAATGTCTTGCACTCCCTCATTGACGACCGTGCCACCACCAACGGCCGCGAAGTCCCACGACAAGGCGCCCGCGTTGCTGCTGATCGTTCCGCTGGGCGCGGTGGCGGCGTAAGCCACACCTGCCAGAAGGACCCATGAAAAAACCGAACTGACCAACGCCGTGCGCAACGCTGCGATACGCAACATAGTCTCCCCTCCCCTCAAACGAAGTTTTTCTTGATGAACGGATTTGGCAAGCGGCGAATCAGTCCCCCGACCTCGAATCGCCAGCCAAAATCAAACCTGTGAAGTACGCACCTAACAACCCGGAGGTTTCATCAACCTTTCGAACCAAAGCTTGCCCCCTCAACGTTGACCCGGTCTCCTGCTGTTGCGGCGGCAAGGGGTGCTACTTGCTCCAGTCCCTATACGACCAGCGCGTCCGGCAGGAACGTAGACCGCAGGCGATCAACCGACCCCCAGCCCATCGATACCGGCGATGGCCGCGCCATCAAACCCCGCCAACTCCGCAAACCGCCGCCCGCGCTGCGCATAATCCTTGAACTGATCGAAGCTCGGCGCACCGGGCGACAGCAGGATCACCCCGCCCTGCGGCGTGGACGCCCTGGCCTCGCTCACGGCGCTGGCGAGATCGTCGACCCGCATCACCGCACGGGACACATCGCCAGCACGCAGCGCGGCTTCAATGCGCCCGCCGTTGCTGCCCATGCAGATGATCGCGTGCGGCGGTGCTGCCCGCATCGCCTCGACGAACGGCGTCCAGTCCAGCCCGCGGTCATGGCCGCCGACCAGTACGGTGACTACGCGACCCGGCAGGCTTTGCAACGCCGCCAGTGTGGCTTGCGGCGTCGTACTGATGGAATCGTTGACCCAGTGGAAACCGGCGCGCTCGCCCAGCGGTTGCAGCCGATGCGGCAGCGGGCGAAAGCTGCCCAGTGCCGGGGCCGCCGCCAGCGCATCCACGTCTACGGCGGCCAACGCAGCCAGTGCAGCGCAGGCGTTGAGGGCGTTGTGCAAGCCCGGCGCCGCCAATTGGCCGAGCGGAAATACGTTTTGGCTGCCGCGCCGAATGAAACCGTCGGCGACGTGCCAGCCCTGCGGCTGGCCGAACAGCAGCCGGTGCGGATGCGCCTGCGTACGCTCGAGCAAGTGCGGCTGCAACGCATTGACCAGAACTTGCCGCGACACCTCGGCCAGACGCAACTTGTCGGCTACGTACCGCTCGCGCGAACCGTGCCAGTCGAGGTGTTCCTCGTACAGGCTGGTGACCACGCCCAACACCAGCGCACCGGCTTCGGCGGTCTGGAAACTGGACAGCTCGATCACCCACAGGTCGGCGTGCTGATTGCGCAATTCCAGCAGCGGCAGGCCGATATTGCCCGCCAGCGCGGTACGCACACCGAGACTGCGCGCCAGATGGGCGAGCATGGCGCTGGTAGTGCTCTTGCCCTTGGTGCCGGTGACCGCGATCACCTGGGCGTCGGGGTTTTCCGCAAACCACAACGCAGTGCCGGAGCAGACCGTGGTACCTCGCGCCTGGGCAGCCAGCAGCTCCGGTTTGTAGGCGGAAATGCCGGGTGATTTCACCACCACATCGAAACCAGCCAGCGTGGCGGCATCCGGTTCGCTACCGATCACCGCCAGCGAGGGATCGAACGCGCGAGCGGCGTCGATCTCGGCGGCGGCGCAAAACAGGGTGAACAGCTGCGCCGGATAATGCTCGCGCAGAGCGGCAAGCGCGGCGCGCCCCTCGCGACCGAAGCCCCAGATCGCGACACGCTTGCCGCCGAGTTCGGCTATGCGCATACGTTGCCCGACCAGCGTGTCCATGCCAAGGGCGGCAAAAAGCACTCTTCGAGGGCACACCGTAGGAGCGCACCCTGTGCCCGATGCCTTGATGCCCCCGTGCGCAAACAGCATCGCGCATAGGGTGCGCTCCTACATCGCTGCCACAGGTGGGAGTGCGCGAGGTGCATCAGCCGATCATTGCCAGCGCGGACTGCAGACGCGACGGCACGCGGTGTTCCAGCGACGGCTCCAACCACGGCTCCAACGCCAGCTCGCCGACCTTGAGCAGGGGCAGGATCTCGCTGCGGAAGCGCGCCACCAGCGCATCCTCGGCCCACTCCGGCCGCTGGCTCAGCGCATACATGGCTGCGCGCGCCTCGGCGCCCTCGCCCACGCATTCGAACGGCTTGTGGTCCTGATATTCCAGCAGCGCGTCGAAGCCGGCGGTCTGGGTTTCATCGTCGAGCAGGTTGCGGCCGAAGATCGCCAGCAGCCGTGGCTTGGGCAGGAAGGGCGCCAGCGCCAGAAACACGAAGTGGCATTTCGGGCACTGCCCGCACCAGCGGTCGGCCGGCTTCGGCCCGAGCAAGCGGAAGTTACGGTTGCAGCTGGAAAAGCTGTCGAAGTAAGGCGTCAGCCGGGCGAAGGCGCGAGTAATCGCCAGTTCTGAATACGGCCGCAGCAGCGAGCAATAGTCGAGATCGGCGGCAACATTGCGGTGCAGCCAGTCCCCCAGCATCGTCTCGAACGCAAAGCCCTTGCTCCACTGATGATTGATCTGCTGCCCCTCGTATTCCAATGTCGCCACCGAGGCCGAGCGCTCGTTGGCAAACGCAATCGAGTCGTAGCCATACAGGATCGCGGCCACGGCGAGAATCGCCGAGTTCACCGCGGTGACCGGGATATGGCCATTCCAGGCCCCTTGCCGGTTCAACTCGAACAGCCCCGGCGCCAGGTCGCGCTGGATGTTCAGCCTCGGCAGGCCGGTCTGCTCGGCGCAAGCGGCGATCAGCGGGGAGTTGCCGACCCATACCGCAGTCGCTTCGCCGCCGATCGACTTGATCGCCTCGACCGCCACCAGCGAGTCCTTGCCGCCACCGATTGGGACCAAGGTGCGTTTGGGCAGGTTGAGCTTGGGTGCGGCGCTTCGACCGCTGGCTTGTGGCGAGGCCACCCCCTGATCCCGACCTTCGGCAATAGCTCCCGGCATTGCTCTACCTCCTGCATCCATGCAGTCGTCTCCCCGCAGGGGAGAAGGAGACAAGCGCGGGAAGGCAATGCGGCTGCGCAGGTCGAGCTTGTTGCGGTAGGCAAATTCGGCCAGCCCGTGCAGATACAACGCATCGAGCAGGTCGGCAGTGGCGTCGCCCAGTGGACCATCGTCCAACGCAATCTTCGGCGGCACCCCGGCCTTGTAGTAGCTGACACCCGCGACCAGGTGCAACAGCTTCAGCGCCGCATCGAACGCCGCACGCCGCGCGGCAGGAATCGCCGGCGCCTGCGGAAAGCGGATCTTCTCGATCAGCTCCTCGCCATCGTCGAACGCATAGCCGAGCTCGGCCAGGCCATCGGCATAGCGGCAGTGGGTGAAGCGGAACACCTGGGTCAGGCGCGGTTGCATCGTTGTAGTCACTCTTCACTCTCCGGCGCGAACTGCCCCCTCTCCCCTGCGGGGAGAGGGTTGGGGTGAGGGGCCGTGCTGGCCACAGCCACCAGGATCACCTCAAGCACGCTCTCGATGTTCATCAATACGTCATTGTTCCAGAAACGCAGCACGCGGTATCCCCCAGCTTGCAAATGTTGCGTGCGGCGCTCGTCGTAATCCAGCTGATCGGCGTGCTGGCCGCCATCGAGCTCGACGATCAGCATGCTGTCGATACAGACGAAATCGACGATGTAGTGGTCGATTTCGTGCTGGCGGCGGAATTTGTGACCGCACAGTTGCCGGTTGCGCAGTCGATACCAGAGATGCCGTTCGGCATCGGTCATGGTTTGGCGCAGTCCGCGCGCTCGGTCCACGTTTTGGCGTTTCATCCTTGAAAAGCTCCTTTGTTGCTGGTTTGTGGCGGCGTGGCCCCTCACCTCAATCCTCTCCCCAGAGGGGAGAGGAGGCAAGAGAGACGCTCCGCGCGACCTGCTCCATTGAATCGCCCTCACCTCAATCCTCGGCAATCGCTCCCTGCATTGCTCTACCTCCTGCATCCATGCAGTCGTCTCCCCAAAGGGGAGAGGAGGCAAGAGAGACGCCCCGCGCGATCCGCTCCATTGAATCGCCCTCACCCCGACCCTCGCTCCCAAAAAGGGGACTGCCGCCCGCGGGGGAGAGGGGGTCGGTCAGTCGTCGAGGACGATTTCCTCGGCTTCGTCGCGCAGGTTGTACGGGCTGGACATCACTTTGCCGTAGGCGCCGGCCTGGGCCACCAGCATTACGTCGCCTTCGAGCGCCTCGGGCAGGCGGCGATCGGTGCCAAGCACGTCGCCGCTCTCGCAGATCGGGCCGACGATCTGGAACAGGCCGGAGGCCGGCTCATCCAGTCGGGTCAGGTTGACGATCTCGTGCCAGGCGTCGTACAGCGCGGGGCGGATCAGGCTGTTCATGCCGGTATCGATGCCCAGGTAGCGCAATGCGCCCTTGCCTTTCTGCTGGGTGACCCGCGCCAGCAGCACACCGGCGTCGGCGACCAGGTAGCGGCCCGGTTCCATCCATAGCTGGTAGTGCGGATACGCCGCCTTCACCTCGCGCAGGACCCGATCCAGCTCGGCCACATCCAGCGCCGCCTCGCCGGGATGCGACGGCACGCCGAGACCGCCGCCGATGTCGATGAAGCTGACGCTGCCGATGCGCTCGGCCAGACTGGCCAGCTGGGCATAGACCTCGCCCCAGTGCGCGCCATCGAGGATGCCCGAGCCCAGGTGCGCATGCAGGCCGCGCACGATCACGCCGTGGGCGTCGGCCAAGCGCAGAAAAGCATCGAGCTGGTCGACCGGCAGGCCGAACTTGCTGCCGCTGCCCCCGGTGCGCACCTTTTCGTGATGTCCAAGACCGCGACCAAGATCCACGCGCAGCACGATTTCGCGGGCACGAAACAGTTCACCCCAGTGTTCCAGCGGATACAGCGAGTCGAGCGACACGGTGGCGCGGGTGGTCAGTGCCCAGGCGTAATCCTCGCGCGGCGCGAAGTTCGGCGTGAACAGCAGCGGCGCGCTCTCGGGCACTGCGGCCATCACCGCCTTCAGCTCACCGGGCGACACGCACTCGAAGCCAAAGCCCTCGTCAGCCAGCGCGCCGAGGATCGCCGGGTGGGTGTTTGCCTTCACCGCATAGTGCAGCCGGTCCACCGCGGCCAGGGTCTTCAGCGCACGCGCCTGCCGGCGCACGGTCGGCAGGTGGTAGACATAGCGCGGCGTGGCCTCGGCGCCGATGTCCAGCAGCTGCTGACGACATGTGTTGCGCCACCAGGCGGCAGCCGGCAACGGCATGTCGCCACCGCCATACAAGGCCTGCCAGCTGGGTCCGAACAGCTCGCTGTCGTCGGTGCGCAACGCGCCGGCGCTGATCAGCAACTCGTGCAGATGCGGCAGCAAATCGTCGACCACGCTCTCGTCCACCACGAAGGTGAGATTCAGGTTGTTGGACGACTGCGAAATCATGTGCACGCGCAACTGGCCGAATTCCGCCAGCACAGCAGACAACGTATGCAGCATCGAGCGCATGCCGCGGCCGACCAGGGTGATGGCGGCGCATGGTGCGATCACCTTGACCCGGCAGACCTTGGCAAGGTCGCTGGCCAGCGCCGCCACCGCGTCGGAATCGAGCAGGTTCTGGGTGGGGTCGAGCGACACCGTGACATTGGTCTCAGCCGAACCGATCAGGTCCACCGATAGCCCGTGTTGCTTGAACTGATCGAACACGTCGGCGAGGAAGCCGACCTGCTGCCACATGCCAACCGATTCCATCGACACCAGGGTGATGCCCTTGCGTGCGCTGATCGCCTTGACGCTGGGCGCGTGCTCACGCACCTCCGGGCCGATCACCGTGCCCTCCAGCTCGGGCCGGTTGGTGTCCTTGATCAGCAGCGGCACGCGCGGCTCGCGCAACGGCGACAGGCAGCGCGGGTGCAACACCTTCGCCCCGGTCGAGGCAATCTCCTGCGCCTCTTCGTAGTCCAGCTTCTGCAGCAGCCGCGCGGTCGGCACCTGGCGCGGATTGGCGGTGAACATGCCGGCCACGTCGGTCCAGATTTCCACCCGCTGCGCCTTCAGCAGCGCGCCGAAATACGAGGCCGAGGTATCCGAACCACCGCGACCGAGCAGCACGGTGCGACCAGCCGTCTCGCGGGCGATGAAACCTTGGGTGATGAATACCTCGCCCAGCGCCGCCAACCGGGCTTTGAGTGCCGGGTCGGGGGTGGTTTCGACCATCGCCGAGAGCAGCTTGGTACGCTCGTTCTGGTTCGGCAGCGCGACCGCGGCCAGGCAATCGCGCGCATCCAGCCACTGTGTGGGCAAGCCGCTGTGGCTGAGAAAGGCCGCGCCCAGCGCGCTGGACATCAGCTCGCCGTGGGCCTGCACCTGCGCCTGCCACGCCAGTTCACCCAGCGTCGCCGTACCCTCGTCAGCGAGCTTCGCCAAGTCACTCAGGCGCGCGCCGAGCGTCTCCGGCATCGCCAATTGCATGTGCTCCAGCAAGGCGTAATGGCGCTGGCTGATTTCCCGGGCCGCCTCGATACGCTGGCCGCGTTCGCCGAGCTTGCACAGTTGTTTGAGTGCATCAGTGATACCGGAAAGCGCGGAAACCACCACTACCACGCGCGCGCCCTCGGCACGACGGCTGGCGACCAGTTCAAGGATGTTCTGCCAGCGTGGCAGAGTAGCGACGCTGGTGCCGCCGAACTTCATCACCACCCAAGGGGCGGTGGCGGGCAGCGGCTCAGGGGTTGGCAGGCTCACGGCTATCCGATGGTTAGAAGGAAAAAAGGGGCCCGACAGTGTTGCGCTGCGGCAATGCAAATGCAATGGTTTCGTGAAATTTTGTATTTGGACGTTTAGACTTCCAAGCCTTGATGTAGTGCTGCAACCCAATCTGTCGCAGCTGATTCGCCCTGGCCTTCGAATGCCGTGGCTACCGGATCTTGAAATCAAAGGCGTTTCACCCTCCTGCGGAGGGCGAGTCACTCTCTCTCGCTTGCCCGAGAGAGAGTAACCAGAGAGAGGGGCACCCTCCTCGGCGCTTGCCGGGCTACGCCCGACAAGTCCGTGAGCCGCGGCCGGGCTTTTCGACAGGACTCCTGTCCTGGCGAAAAGGCGCCGGCATCCATGCCGACGCCCCTGCGGGCCTGTGGTCCACGACTCACCACCTTACAAGGGGGTGAAGATCAAGATCTACGGCAACGGCGACGGCTGACGCGATGGGCTCAAGCTGTGGCGCGCAGCGGCACGCTGCTTTTGACGTTTCCTCCCCTCTGCAGCGGCGACGGGGTGGAGGAATAGCCCGCAGGGTGGTTCGCATGGATGCGAACCAGTTTGGCGTCAGTCCATGGATGGACTGACGACAAACCCCGTAACCCCCGGCGCGGACTTTCCGGGCAACGCCCGGAAAGCGCGGAAGCGGGGTGGCCTCTCTTTTGGTGGCTTTTCTCTGGCCACGCAGAGAAAAGCCACTCGCCCTCCGCAGGAGGACGAAACGCTCTTGATCTTGAAATGCCTCACGTGGCCAACAATCAAACCACCACCACCGGAATCTTCCCAATCCGCGCCTGCCACTCCTTCGGCCCGGTCTGGTGCACCGACGTGCCCGCCGAATCGACCGCCACCGTCACCGGCATGTCCTCGACGGTGAATTCGTAGATCGCCTCCATGCCGAGGTCGGCGAAACCGACCACGCGCGAAGCCTTGATCGCCTTGGAGACGAGATACGCCGCACCGCCGACCGCCATCAGATACACCGACTGGTGCTTCTTGATCGCCTCGATCGCGGCCGGGCCACGCTCGGCCTTGCCGACCATGCCGAGCAGGCCGGTTTGCGCCAGTACCTGCTCGGTAAATTTGTCCATCCGTGTGGCCGTGGTGGGGCCAGCCGGGCCGACGACTTCGTCGCGCACCGGATCGACCGGGCCGACGTAATAGATGAAGCGTCCCTTGAAATCGACCGGTAGCGGCTCGCCCCTGTTCAGCATCTCGACCATGCGCTTGTGCGCGGCGTCGCGCCCAGTCAGCAACTTGCCATTGAGCAGCAAGGTTTCGCCCGGTTTCCAGCTGGCCACATCCTCGCGCGTCACCGTGTCGAGATTTACCCGACGCCCCTTGGAGCTGTCGTAGGTGAGCTGCGGCCAATCCTTCAGTGACGGCGGATCAAGCATCACCGGGCCGGACCCGTCGAGGGTGAAATGCGCATGCCGGGTGGCGGCGCAATTCGGGATCAGCGCCACCGGCAGGTTCGCCGCATGAGTCGGGTAATCCTTGATCTTGATATCGAGCACCGTAGTGAGACCGCCCAGCCCCTGTGCCCCGATGCCCAAGGCGTTGACCTTGTCGTACAGCTCGATGCGCAGCTCCTCGGCACGATTGGAAGGCCCGCGCGCGATCAGCTCCTGGATGTCGATCGGCTCCATCAGCGCTTCCTTGGCCAGCAGCATCGCCTTCTCGGCGGTGCCGCCAATGCCGATGCCGAGCATGCCCGGCGGGCACCAGCCGGCGCCCATCGTGGGCACGGTCTTCAGCACCCAGTCGACGATCGAGTCGGACGGGTTGAGCATCGCGAACTTCGACTTCGCCTCGGAGCCGCCGCCCTTGGCCGCCACGATCACGTCCAGCGTGTCGCCCGGCACGATCGATACGTTGATGATCGCCGGGGTGTTGTCCTTGGTGTTGACACGCTTGCCGGCCGGATCGGCGAGGATGCTGGCGCGCAGCTTGTTGTCGGGGTCGTTGTAGGCGCGGCGCACACCCTCGTTGATCATCTCGTCCAGCGACAGCGTCGCGTCCCAATGCACGTTCATGCCGACCTTGAGAAAGACGGTGACGATGCCGGTGTCCTGGCACAGCGGCCGATGGCCTTCGGCAGCCATCCGCGAGTTGATCAGGATCTGCGCCATCGCCTCCTTCGCTGCCGCGCTTTCCTCGCGTTCGTAGGCGGCGGCCAGGCCCTTGATGTAGTCGACCGGGTGGTAGTAGCTGATGTATTGCAACGCGTCGGCAACCGACTGGATCAGGTCTTCTTGCTTGATGAGGGTCATGGGCGGACTTTGCGTGGTTGGGGGATCGAACGCCGCGAATCGATGCCACGGCGCCAACTGCCTATTGTGCCGCAAGCTGGCGGTGTGGATAGGGCGGCGCCGAGGAAGGTGAAGGCATGCTTGCCGACGACGAGGCGACAGTGGCATGGTTTCATGCCCCATAACGCCGCCAAAAACCATGCCCAGCTCGCGCCGCTTCCTGCAGATCGACGTCTTTTCCAGCCAGCTGTTCGACGGCAACCCGCTGGCCGTGGTGATCGACGCCGAAGGTCTCGACGGCGCGACCATGCAACGCATCGCGCGCTGGACCAACCTGTCCGAAACCGCCTTTCTGCTGCCGCCGACGCAGCAAGGTGCCGACTACCGTGTGCGCATCTTCACCCCGCGCCAGGAGTTGCCGTTTGCCGGTCACCCGAGTGTGGGCAGCGCCTGGGTGGCGATCGAGGCCGGCCAGGTCCCTGCGGGAAAGACCGCGCTGGTGCAGGAATGCGCGGCGGGGTTGCTGCCGGTGCGGGTGATCGGCAGTGGACCCGGGCGGGTGATTCACGTGCAGGCGCCGCCGGCCACGCTGACCGCGGTGGACGACGCGCTGGCTGACGCTTTGCGCGCAGCGCTTGGGGCCACGCTGGATACCGGCCGCTGTGCGCATGTCGACAATGGCCCGCACTGGATCGTCGGCGAGCTGCGTGATGGCGACGTGGTACGCAGCTTGCAACCGGACATGACGGCGGTGGCCGCACTGTGCGAGCAGCACGACGCCGTCGGCGTCAGCGTGTTCGGCGCCGAAGCCTCGGACACCACGGCGATGGCGGTGCGTGCGTTCTGTCCGGCCGACGGGATTCCGGAAGATCCGGTCACCGGCAGCGCGAATGCCGCGATCATGGCGTTGCTCGCCGAGCGCGGCGATCCGGCCGGCTACGGCCTGCACTACTGCGCCAGCCAGGGCCGCGAAGTCGGCCGGGACGGCGTGGTGGAGGTAACCCGCGACGCCGCCAGCGGCGCGATCACCATCGGTGGCCGCTGCGCGCCGGGCCTGCGCGGTGAGTTGCAGCTCGCCTAAGCGCTTGCCTAGCGCTGGCGTGGACGCCATGCTGCGCGCCTGATCAACCCCTGAGCCTGCACATGACGGCACCTGCCCCCGGCTACCTGCGCCGCCTGCGACCGTGGGACGCCGCCCTGATCGTGGTCGGCGGCATCATCGGCGGCGGCATCTTCCTCAACCCCGGTGTCGCCGCGCAACGCACCGAGTCGGGGCTGGCCTTGCTGCTGATGTGGGTCGGCGCCGGTGTGCTGACCCTGATCGGTGCGCTGTGCTACGCCGAACTCGGCGCGCGCCGCCCGCAAGCCGGCGGTACCTATGTGTACCTGCGCGAGGCGTTCGGACCGCTGGCCGGTTTCCTGTTCGGCTGGACCATGCTGCTGGTGATCTACTCCGGCTCCACCGCGGCGGTGGCAACGATCTTCGCCAGCTACGCCTCGGCATTGTTCGGCTTGCCGCCGTCGATGGGCTTGCCGTTGACGGTGGGTGCGCTGGTTTTCGTCAGCGGCATCAACCTGTTCGGCATCCGTCTGGGCGCGCAGATCCAGAACGTGTTTTCGCTGCTCAAACTGCTGGCGGTCGCGGTGCTGGTGGTATGCGGACTGTTTCTGGCCGGTGCCGGCCATGCGCCGATCCTGGCGCGTGATCCGGCGCACCATGGCGCGGGTTTCATGGGCGCGGCGCTGCCGGTGCTGTTTGCCTATTCGGGCTTTACCTACCTCAACAATCTCGCCGGCGAAATCGATCGCCCGCAACGCACCCTGCCGCGCGCGCTGCTGATCGGCATGTTGCTGGTGATCGGCGCCTATCTGTTGGTCAACGTCGCCTACCTGGCGGTGCTCGGTCATGCCGGCCTGGCGCTCAGCACGGCGCCGGCGGCCGACGTCATGCACCGCGTGTTCGGCCCGGTCGGGGCGCGGTTGATCGCGCTCGGCATCGCGATTTCCACCTTGGGTTTCTGCAACATCACCCTGGTCGCCGGGGCGCGCGTGCTGCAAGTGATGGGCGAGGACGGCCTGTTCTTTGGTGCGGTGGCGCGGCTGCACCCACGCCACCGCACGCCGAACGTGGCGCTGTTGCTGCTGAGTGGCTGGTCGATCGTGCTGGCGCTGTCGGGCAGCTACGGCCAGCTGCTCGACTACGCCACCTTCGGCGACTGGCTGGCCTGCGCGGTCGGGGTGGGCACGCTGTTCTGGTATCGGCGTCACGATCAGGCCGCCACGGGTTTCGGGGTGCCAGGCTATCCCTGGTTGCCGCTGCTGTTCATCGGCATCGTGGCATGGGTGGTGGTGAGCACCATGCTGGACAACCCGCGCAACGCCGGCATCGGCGTGCTGATCATGCTGGCCGGGATACCGGTGTACGGATTCTGGCGTCGCCTGTTCAGCCAGAAGGCCACCTAAGCCTGCCGCGGCAATGCCACAATGGCCCGAGAATTTTCTGGAGACGTCAGTGATGGTGCCCGTGCCAGCCCAGGCCATACCGCTCAGCCCGGACAACCGCATCACGCCGGTCAAGGCGCGCGATGGCGTCGACCTGATGATCAACGGCGAGCACTTCCGCCATACCGGCGATCCGCAGATGCCGCTGCTGTGGTATCTGCGCGACGTGTTGCGGTTGACTGGCACCAAGTACGGCGACAACCACGGCGAAAACGGCAGCGATCTGGTACTGCTCGATGGCAAGGCGGTGTCCGCAATCACCGTGCCGGTGGCCAAGGTGGCCGGCCGCAAGATCACCACGGTAGAGGGATTGACCGCCAATGACGGCAGCTTGCATCCGCTGCAGCAGGCCTTCATCGCCGAGGATGCCATCGGCTGCGGCTACTGCACGCCGGGCTGGCTGATGGCCTCGATGGACCTGCTCAACCGGAAGCCACAACCCAGCGATGCCGACATCGACCAGTTGCCCAACCTGTGCCGCTGCGGTTGCCAGACCCGGGTGCGCCGGGCGATCAAGCGCGCGGTGGCCGCCAAGGTGTCGCAGCCATGAGCCGTCACCGCATGAATGACTCGATCCGACTGTCGCGCCGTCGCTTCCTGCAAGTGCTGGCCGGGGGAGCCGGCGTGCTGATGGTCGGTATCCGGGTGGCCGATGCGGCCGACGCGCCGTTGCCGCCCGCCCTGCTCGGCGACACCTTCCACGACCTGGGCGCCTACGTTCGCATCGACCGCGATGGCAACGTGCTGATCGGCGCCCGTGATCCGGATACCGGCACCGGTGTCGCCACCGCGTTGCCGCGGATCATCGCCGAGGAGCTCGATGCCGACTGGAACCGTGTCAGCGTGATTGCGCTGGGCCTGGGGGTCGCCGACAACCACGGCAAGCCGCGTTGGACCTACGGTCGCCAAGTCGGTGGTACCGGCAGTTCGATTCCCGCCGCCTGGAGCGACCTGCGTCAGGTCGGTGCACTGGCGCGCTGGCTGCTGCTGCAGGCGGCGGCGCGCCGTCTGGGCGTTCCGGCGGACCGGCTGGGCAGCGAATCCGGCACGGTAATTGCGCCGGACGGCCGCCGCTTCACTTTCGGCAGCCTGGTCGACGACGCCAGCAAGATCAGCCTGCCCAAAACCGCACCACCGCTGAAAGATCCGGCCCGCTTCAGCCTGATCGGCAGCCCCGCCGGCGACGTCGACGCCCACGACATCGTCACCGGGCAGGCGGCGTTTGCCATCGACCATCAGGCTGACACCGCGCTGGTCGCGGTGCTGGCGCACTGCCCATGGCCGGATGGCAAGCTTAAGCGGATCGACACGACGGACACGCTCGCGGTCAAGGGCGTGGTCAACGTGATGCAACTGACCCCCGAGCCCGACCAGCCCTGGGGCAGTACGGTGATCGCCCCGGCCGTGGCGGTGCTGGCCGAAGACACGTGGTCGGCCCTGCAAGGGCGCCGCAAGCTCAAGCTTGAATGGACGCCCGGTGCCAGTGTCGGCGAAAGCAGCGCAGCCATGGAAAAGCAGGCGAGCGCCCTGCTCGCAGGTGACGCCCCGCCGACCACCCGCGTGCGCAACGACGGCGACATCGAGGCCGCCGGCAAGAAGGCCGCGCGTCGCCTCAGCGCCAGCTATGTACAGCCCTGGCTGGCCCACGCCACGGCCGAGCCGATGAACTGCCTGGTCCGGCTGGACAAGGACCGTGCCCGCCTCGTGGTACCGACGCAGGCACCGCAAAAGGCCTGGGCCGTGGTGCAACGGCTGACCGGCCTCGGACCGGCGCAGATCGAGATTCGCGTGCCGCGCGTCGGTGGTGGCTACGGTCGCCGGCTCGATCACGACTTCGTCGCCGAAGCGGTGATACTCGCCAAGGCCGTCGACAAGCCGGTGCGCCTGCTGTGGACCCGTGAACAGGATTTCACCCACGACTACTACCGCTCCGGCTGCGTGCATCAGCTCAGCGTGATCATCAACCGCAAACGTCAGGTGATCGGCTGGAACCAGCGCATGGCCAGCGCCTCCGCCCTCGCCCATCGCGGCGTGCCGGACAACCTGCTGTGGACCTCCGAACTCGAGGCCGATCAGTTGCCGGCTGGACTGATCCCCAATTTCCGCAGCGACTGGTACGGTCAGCAATCGGCGATCCCGCGCGGCCCCGCACGCGGCATGCCGTTTCTCAGCAACGCGTTCGCGGTGGAGAGTTTCGTCGACGAGATTGCCCATCTGCTGCGGGAAGATCCGCTGCATACTCGCCTGCGCCTGCTTGGCAAACCGCGTCAGCTGCCGCTGAGCGCGGGCGGCACGATGGACATCGGCCGCCTTTTGAACGTGCTCAACCTGGTCGCCGAGCGTATCGAGTGGAAAAACTGGCTGCGCAGCGTCAACGGCCTTGGCATCGCGTGCTGGTACGTCAACGGCGCCTACGTGGCGCATGCGGTGGAAGCCGCGATGCAAGGCAATAAACTGCTCATCCTGCGGGTGGTTTGCGCCGTCGATGTGGGCCGCGTGATCAACCCATTGGGCCTGGAAGATCAGGTCGCCGGCGCCACCCTCGACGCGCTGTCCACCGCACTCAACCTGGCGATCACCTTCAAGAATGGCCAGATCCAACAGCACAGTTACAAGGACTACCCACTGGCCAGCATGGCGCAGCTGCCCGCGGCGGTAGAAGTGATCACTGTCCCCGGCAATCGCGACCCTACCGGCGCCAGCTTCCTCGCCATGCCTACGGCCGCCCCAGCCCTGGCCAATGCCGTGTTTCGCGCCAGCGCCGTACGTGTGCGCCGACTGCCGCTGATGAAGGAGCTGCTGCGGTTGTTGTGAGTCGCCGATTGGACCGTCGGGCGCACGCTCACGTGCACGCTTCCAATCGTTGCCACCCTGCAAACCGGGGAGGCATACTTGGTACGGTTCAGGTGAGCTGTTTCGTTGGGCGGCCATCCGCCTCACAAGCCGAGGTGTCCATGTACCTTCCTCCCGGGTTCAACACCGTCACCCCCTATTTCTTCGTCAGAGATGCGAATCGATTCGTAGAATTTCTGGTCAAGGGACTCGGTGGCACGGAAATACTTCGCTCGCTTCGACCCGATGGCCTCATTGCCAATGCCCAAGTACGAATTGGCACCTCGACGCTGATGGCGAGTGAGGCGGGTGGTGCTTATCCGCCGATGCCCACGGCCTGCTATCTGTACGTCGACAACGCGGAGCGATCGGTGCAGCAAGCCCTCGCCGCTGGAGGCAGCCTGGAAATGGAGATTGCGGACATGCCCTATGGCGACAGGCAGGGCGGCATCAGGGATCCCCATGGCAATATCTGGTGGATCTCTCAGCGCCTGGTGACCTCGCCCTACCGCGCATGAGCAGGCCTCGCCTGCCGCTCGTCGGCAAGTCCCCATACCGGGTGGATAGCGTCCGCGCCTCACTTTTCACGCAGTCGAAAGTCAGCCTCGCCGGAGTTGCCGCTCCTTCCCCGCCGAAAACGGGTACGGGCCGAAGGGGCGATCACGAGACCTGCTGTTGACCACCCCCAACCTCTCGGTCCCTCTCTGACCCAGCTTCATCGCCTGTCGTCGCGTCAAAACTCGCCGTACTCGTTCGTCACCTAGGGATGCGTTCCCTTACCGCCGCAGCTGAAAATGCCTGCGGATTAACGTACAACTTCACCGTGTAATTCGGACCGACGCGGCGCGAATCTATCATGCCTTTCTGAACGCTGACGCTATGGCGAAGTGGCCGACGCCTTACGGATTCACCTGCAAGGCGCACCACATGGACGCCCAGGAGGGCGGCACATTCAGGATGTCGTTCACCCGCTTCGCTACCGGTACCGGCCATGCATTTGGTGGAACGTATCGCCAACTTGCGCCCCATGAACGAATTCGTTACACGGACACGTTCGACGATCCAAACCTGCTGGGTGAGATGGAGACGACCGTGATTCTGCGGAGGTCTCCTGCGGGACCGAGTTGAGCGACGCAACAAGGCATTCCCCAGAGCATTCCCGTCGAGATTTGGTACCTCAGGTGGCAGGAATCGCCCGCACAGCAGGTAAACCTCGTCGAACCCGACATTACCCTTTAATCGGGCGATACGCTGAACCCCGCAGCGGTGCCGTCAGCCCGTAAAATTAACCAATAATCATCATCGGCACAGCATGCCGATGATGATTTTAGAGATCAAATACCGCATGGTTATTTACGGTAGGGGAAAGATATCCCCAGACAATCAGTCGTTATCAGCGCCTTCGACGGAATTTTCCAGTAGCTTACCGGTCTTGGCGTCGACACCGACCTCATGGGTACCGCTGGCGTTCTTGATGTCGAAGGAATAACGCAGGCCGCTGCCGCCGCTTTCCTTTTCCAGCTCTTCCTTGACGATCTTGCCGGGATAGGCCTTGAGCGCGATCTGACGGGCCTGTGTCATCTGGATCTTGGCCTGTGCGGCCAGTGCGTGCGAAGACGTGGCGCTGGCGCCGAATGCTGCAAAAGCCAGCGCACCGGCCGCCATGACGGATACAAACTTTTTCATCGTGAATCCTCTCGTTGATGGAGCGACGAGGGGTCGTCGCGCCACCTTTATGACAGCCGACGCTTAGCTCATTCTTATGTGTCCTCATTTCCGCAACCCATGTTCAGGCGCGGCTAATGCAATACGCAAGACTCGTGCAAAAAATTAACTTTTCATACCCGTGCATTTCATTCATTCGCTGGCCATCGATAACGATAGGCGCATCCGCGACTCGGAGAAAACTAAGTATTGCCCTTCAGACTTGGCTCCGTGCCTGGTGGATTACATGCTCACTCCCTGCGCGTCCGCCGAACATAATCCCGATGGAGCTTTTCATGAGCGGCAACCCGACGAGTACGCAATGCAGCAATACCCCGGAAAAGCTGTTGAACAAGGTGCCGGAAATCACCCTGTATTTCTGGATCATCAAGGTCCTCTGCACCACGGTGGGCGAAACCTTCGCCGATTTCCTGAACGTGAACCTGCATTTGGGGCTGACCAACGCCACCTACCTGATGGGCAGCCTGCTGGCAGTCACCTTGATCCTGCAGTTTCGGGCCATGCGCTATATCGCCGGCATCTACTGGCTTGCTGTGGTCTTGCTGAGCATCGTCGGCACCTTGATCACCGACAACCTAACGGATCACTTCGGCGTATCGCTAGTAACCACCACGGCGGTGTTCAGCCTCCTCCTCGCTGCGACATTCATCGCCTGGTATGTGAAGGAGAAAACGCTTTCCGTGCACACCATCGCGACCACCCGACGCGAAGGCTTCTACTGGCTGGCGATCCTGTTCACCTTCGCGCTCGGGACGGCGGCCGGCGACCTGGTGGCGGAGAAGTTGCAACTGGGTTACTTGCTATCCGCCTCCATCTTCGCCGGCCTGATCGCGCTGGCGGCACTCGCCCACTGGCGGTTCCGCTTGAACGCGATTTTTGCGTTCTGGTTTGCCTACGTACTGACGCGCCCGCTTGGTGCCTCGATTGGCGACTACATGTCGCAGCCGCAGAATCAGGGCGCGCTGGGGCTGGGCACGGTCGCCACCAGTGCGCTGTTTTTGACCAGCATCCTCGGGCTGGTGACCTACCTGGCTGTCACCCGCAAGGATGTCAGCGCCGCACCGCTGCAGTCGACCTGAGCGAGCACCGCAAGCTTGCGGTATTCGCCCACCGCAGCTTGCGTGTTCAATGAAACTGGTCGCTGGCCGGTACCCATGCGCTGGATGCGGATGCCGGCCGGTCGATCGGCTGGTAGGTCGCGGGTTTCGCACAGCCCGGCGGCATCGGCCCGCCCGTGACCCGCGCCGTGGCGCACTCAGCACTGTTGTCCAGACGGATCGGTGCCGCGGGAGCGGGTGCGGCCACGCTGGCCGGCGCCGGCGGCACCAAGGGATCGGCCGATGGCAGATGCAGGCGATCGTAGACCTTTTCGGGCACCGGCTGCGGCGGTGGGTCGGGATTGGCGCAGCCGAACAACGAGACCAGCCGCAAGGGCGTCAGGGTGCAACGGATACGCACGCCGCGCGGCAAATGGAAGGTATGGCCGATCGTCGTTTTCTCCACCGCGTGACGCAAGGCGGTGTCTACCGAACTTTCGCCATAAGGCGCCCAGTCCTTTGCAAAGCGGCTGGGGCGGTAGCCGATGTCGGGTGCAGTATGGCGCATGATCTCGGTGTCGCCGTGAGGCTTCAGTTGCACGTAGCTGCCGGGCGATTCCGCACCAGTCTGCAGCGCCGCGGTCGAGGTACCGCGCGAGCCTGACGAGTCGGCCGCGGACGTGCCGGTCTTGCTGGCCTGGACGGACGAGGGGACGGCTCGCGGCGGCTCCCGGGCGGCATCGGGGGTGCCGGGCGCAGCGTAATCGCTGCCTGCAGCTGTGGCGTCGGGCGCGGTACTGAGATCCTGCCGCCCCCTCCTTGCCGCAGCGGTCGAGGGAGTGTTGGCCGGCAAGCTCACCGGCGCAGGCAGCGGCGGCACGCTGGCCGCACGCGCCGGGGAGACCGGTAGGGTCGTCACGGCGATCGGCGCGATCGCGGCCAGCGGCAGCGACAAGGGCATTTCGGGGGGCTGAAGGCTTGGCCGTGACAGCTTTGCCGCGACCTCGATCTTTGGCGCCGGGGTCTGCGCGGTTGTCGGCAAGTCCGCGTCCGCACTGGCTGCCGGGGCTATCGCTGATACGGCGACCGCCTTGATCACCGCCGATGGCACCTTGGGGGGCGCCATCGGACCAGGCCGCCACCGGGTCGACAACGGCATCTGCACGCTCGGTACCGGCGCCAACGTGGGCAGAATGGCTGGCGGAGGCGGCGCCGCTACCGGCGCGTGAATCGGCGCTGCGCGTGCCAGCTCGGCCGGCGTCGCGTCGCCGAGCGGCACCACGACAGCTGGCACCGCCAGCGTGACGGCAGCGCGAGGCGGACGTGTCGACAACGCCAGCGACGTCGGTGGCCGTACCGACCGATTGCCCTCCAGCTGCGGCCTTCTCACGCTTTGCGGCTGCAGTGGCGGTGGCAACGGTAGGGGTTGCGGCGCTGCCGGCATGCTCAAGCGCGGCGGCTCGGGCGCCTGCAGCACTGGCCGTATCGCCGGCAACGGCGTCGGTGCAGCTGGGGCCGGTTTCGGGCGTGCCGATTTCGGCCTGGGCAACGCCTTCGGCAGCGGCTTCGCGTTCGGAGCGGGAGGCGCAGGCCGCTTCGCCTGCGGGGCGGGCACCGGCGCAGGGCCAACCACCTTGTGGCGGACGGGCGGCGCGGACGGCACTACAGACGGCGCACTCACCGCCGTGCTTTCGGGCGGCGACACCATACGCGCCGGCGGACGTTGGCGAGGCGTCACCACCGCCGGGGTGTGCCCCTGGTGACGAGGCCCCAACTGTTTCGGTGGCGTGCCCTGCGGCACCGGCGGCTTGCTCACGATCAGACGTACCTGCACGAACTGCTGCCTCGCGGGTGGCGGCGGCACCACCTCGTAGGCCGGCCCCAACACAAAGCTGAAAAGAAACAGCACGTGCACCAACAACGCGGTCACGGCCGCGACCAGGCGCAAGCCACGCTCGGGTGGTCTGTCCCGGTCGCGCCGATGGTAAACCGCAGCCCTCGCCGCGGCAGCGCGTGGTGAATCCATGATCACCCGCGACGGGACGCTCGCGGGTCGGGCGGTGGCGCGTGGGTCCGATGGCGGCAAGGGCATGCCACCAGTGTAGTGGCCGGCGGATGGCACGACGAGCGGCCACGTCGGGGCACCTCAGCGCTGCCGGGCTGTCTTGGCCGCGCGCTCCCGTTGCTCGGCGTCGACGGCACGATTCGGTGTATCGACCGGGCATCCCCAAGGCAGTGGCTTGTCGGCGCGATAAATCGCGATGCATTGGGCTACCGTAGGTGGATTGGCAGGCTCCATCCCTTTCGCCAGCGGCGCCGGCGCCATGCTGAGACGCTCGTCGCCATCCTTTTTCGAGGGCGGCGGCGGCGGATCGCCACCACAGCCGCCGGCCAGCATCGCCAGCGAGATACCACAATGAATGCGCACACCGCGCGGCAAGCGGATAGTGGTCTTGTAGGTGGTCTTCTGCACCGCCTTGAACAGCACGCGGTCCGCTTTTTCGAAAGCACGCTCCATCAGGTTGCCGCCCTGGGTCCAGTCCTTGTTGAAACGGGTCGGGCGATAGCGGATCGGGCTGTCATGCTTCATCACTGTCATGTCGCCTTGCGGCATCCGCTGTACGTAACCGGGCACCGTTGAAACACTTGCTGCCGTCGCCGGCAACAGCACACGGCCATCCTTGCTGTACAGCTTTGGCGTGCTGAGGGCATGCGTCGGCTTCGGCTGGACCGTCATCGCATCGCTGGCCGCCGGCACCACCGGTTTTGCAGGCGAGCGGGGCGGCACCGCCCGCCTCGTCGGGGGCGGCGGAGGGGGTGGCGGCTTCGGCGCCGCCGTGGATGCGATGTGAAAGAAGCGCACCTCCATCACCCGATCCGCTCGCAACGATGTCCGTACAATCTTTTCCGGCGGCTGCATTTCGTGCCAGATGACGGCGGCGAAAAAGACATGCAGCGCCGCCACCAGCAGCAGGGACAGCAGCCAAGGCGCAGTGCGGCGACGCGCGTGCTGCCAGCCCCGGTGCCGCAATGTGGCACAGGTTGACGCATCCAGTGGCGACAGCCCGCCGCGGGCGGGATACTGGCTCGACGATGGCTGGTGAGTGGGATGCTGTGGTAACGGATGCTCGATAACCTGGTCTCGCTCTCGTTGTGTGCGGCAATCCGACGCAGCTCCAGCATGACGGATGGCGCTTGAACCGGCAGCTACCGGAAAATCGGCTGCCCAGGGACCGGCGATGCGGTAGACAGACCACCCGGATGCGCAGGCGGTTCCCCCGCACTGCAGCTTGACCACACCCGCCGTTGGCACAAGGCTTGTCGGGATCGCCTGACGTCCGTAGGCCAGACGGCCATTTCGCGGCCTGATGTCGCGCTAAGCGTGTCACGAGGCCACTGCCTTGCCTTGAGGAGGGTCGCATCGTGTTCGAGCCTGTCACGGAAAACATCCGAAATATCGCCCTTGTCGGTCATGCCAGCGCCGGCAAGACGACGCTATTCGAAGCCCTGCTGCTGGCCGGCGGGGCGATCCAGGTGCCCGGCTCGATCGAGCGTGGCACCACCGTCTCCGACACCGACACCCAGGAGAAAGCGCGCGCCCACTCGATCGACAGCTGCATCGCCCAGATCGACCATGATGGCTGCCGCATCAACCTCATCGACACCGCCGGTTACGACGATTTTCGCGGCGGCACGCTGTCCGCGCTGGCCGCCGTGGAAACCGTGGCAGTGGTAGTCAACGCGATCAACGGTATCGAGCACAGCACGCGCCGGATGATGGCCCACGCACGCTCGCGCAAGCTGGCATGCTTGCTGGTGGTCAACAAGATCGACTTCGATGGCGCCGACCTCGGCACCCTGGTCGATGAGCTGCGCGTCGAGTTCGGCAGCGAATGCCTGCCGGTGAATCTTCCCGCCGGTCATGGCAAGCGGGTGCTCGACTGCTTTTTCCACAAAGAGGGCAATACCGATTTTTCCTCGCTGGCCGAGGCGCATCAACGCATCCTGGACCAAGTGGTGGAGATCAATGAAGCGGTGATGGGCCGATATCTGGACAAGGGCGAAGGCGCGCTCAACCCCCAGGAGCTGCACGACGCCTTTGAACAGTGCCTGCGCGAGGGGCACCTGGTGCCGATCTGTTTCGTCAGTGCGCGCAGCGGTGCCGGCGTCAACGAACTGCTGGAGCTCGCTGCACGACTGTTGCCCAACCCGGCCGAAGGCAATCCGCCGCCGTTTGTCGGTGGCAATGGCAAGCCGCTGGAGGTAAGACCCGCCCCCGACAAGCATGTGATCGCCGACATCTTCAAGATCGTCAATGACCCGTTCGTGGGCAAGCTCGGGGTGTTCCGGGTGTGGCAGGGCACGATCAAGCGTGACAGCCAGCTACTGATCGACGATGGCCGCAAGCCGTTCAAGGTCGGCCACCTGTTCCGTCTGCAAGGCAGGACGCACGTGGAAATCGAGCAGGCGGTGCCTGGCGATCTCGCGGCGGTGGCCAAGGTCGATGAACTCCACTTCGACGCGGTGCTGCATGACTCCCACGACGAGGATCTGATCACCCTGGCGCCACCGTCGTTTCCCACACCCATGTTCAGCCTGGCGCTGGAAACCAGGCACAAGGGGCAGGAACAGAAACTTTCTCTCGCGTTGCAGCGCCTGTCCGAAGAAGACCCCTGTTTTCGCGTCGAGCACCACAAGGAACTCAACGAAACGGTAGCACGTGGTATCTCCGAGTTGCACCTCAAGGTAATGCTGGAACGCATGCGCGAACGCTACGGCGTGGACGTGGTGACCCATCCGCCACGCATCGCCTACCGTGAAACCATCACCGGACACGCCGAGGGGCATCACCGGCACAAGAAGCAGACCGGGGGGGCAGGCCAGTTCGGCGAAGTCTTTCTGCAGGTGGAGCCGCTGGAACGCGGCAGCGGATTCGAGTTCGTCGACGCGGTGAAAGGTGGCGTGATTCCTGGTCAATTCCTGCCGGCCATCGAGAAGGGGGTTCGGCAGGCGATGGCACAGGGCGCCATCGCCGGGTTCCCGCTGCAGGATCTGCGTGTAACCATCACCGACGGCAAACACCACTCGGTCGACTCCAAGGAGGTCGCTTTCGTCAGCGCCGGCAAGAAGGCCTTCATCGATGCCGTCGGCAAGGCCCGACCGGTGGTTCTGGAGCCGATCGTCAATATCGATGTGGCGATTCCCGAACACAGCGTGGGCGATGTCACCGGCGCCCTGGCCGCCAAGCGGGCACGTATCCTGGGCACCGATGCTCAGCGTGGCGGCGAACTGGTCATCAAGGCCCAGGCGCCGTTGGCCGAACTGGTCGATTACCCTACCGAACTGCGCTCTATGACAGGCGGGCGGGGACGCTACAGTCTCGATCTCAGCCACTACGAGGCGGTGCCGTCGAGCGTGCAGAAACAGTTGTGCGAAGCTTGGAAGCCTCGACGCGAGGACGACTGAACGTCGCTCACCTGTTTCAGGTTATTCCGCCACACTGTTGTTTCATACCCGACCCAAGGACGCTGCCCGATGCGCTCATCTCACCCCCTGCTCACCGCTGGCGTGTTGCTGCTTACCGCCTGCGGCATCCACGCCACCCCCGGCAAAGCCGCTCGCTCGCAAACCCACACGGTAGTAAGCATGTTGCGCACCACCTGCTTCGGTCCCTGCCCGTCCTATCGCGTCACCCTCAGCAGCGACGGGCGCATCAGCTTCGACGGCCTGGCCCAGGTGCAGACCAAGGGCAAGGCCAGCGGTCACGCCACGCCGACACAGATTGCCGCGATCCGCCGCGCCCTCAAAGCGGCCGACCTGCCCAGCCTGCGCAGCAGCTACGCCACACGCAAGGACGGCTGTGGTCCGCTGATGATGGACATGAATGGAGTGAAAATCACCGTTCCGGGATCCCAGGGCAGCAAGACGGTGGATTTCTACTACGGCTGCCGCGGCGCGATCGCCAACAAGGTCCGCCCGCGCATCGACCAGCTCGCCAAGACCATCGACAAGGAGCTCGACACCGCACGCTGGATCGGCAAACCCGTCGCGCCCGGCAACGCGCGACAGGCGACCCACTGATTACGTTATCTTTGTGCGCCAGGAGATCAAGGTTGAGCCTTGAGCGACCCAGGGAGCGGCCGTGCCAGTGGCCGCCAACCCTTCATTGCTGGAGAGCTGGATGACGAGCGACGCGTTGCTCAACCGCAGGCAGGAGCAAATGATTGCACTGGTGCGGCAAGAAGGATTTGTCACGGTGGAAGCCCTCGCGGCCCACTTCGGCGTCACTACCCAGACCATACGACGCGATGTGGTGGTACTTGCCGACCGCAGCCTGCTGCGTCGTTACCACGGTGGCGTCAGCATGCCATCGAGTGTCGAAAACCTCGCGTATTCGGCCCGTCAAGGCCTGCAGCAGCAGGAAAAGCGGCGTATCGCATCGCTTCTTGCCAGGCATATTCCGGACGGCGCGTCCCTGTTCATCAACCTTGGCACCACCAATGAAGATGTCGCACGCGCGTTAATGAGCCACAACGGTCTGCGTGTCATCACCAACAATCTGAACGTCGCGATCATGCTCAGCGACAACCCCAGCTTCGAAGTAATGGTGGCAGGTGGTGTGGTCCGGGGGCGCGATCATGGCATCACCGGCCAGCCGACGATTGAGCTGATTCGCCAATTCAAGGTGGATTTTGGCGTCATCGGCATTTCAGGCATTGATATGGACGGCACCCTGCTCGACTTCGACTTCCATGAAGTCAGGGTGGCCCAGGCCATCATCGAGCATTCCCGGCAGGTCTATCTGGCTGCCGACCACACCAAGCTGGGGCGCAACGCCCTGGTTCGACTCGGGTCGATCTCGCGAGTCCAGGCGTGGTTCACCGACCGTCCTCCGCCGGCGGAGCTTGCCGCCGTACTCGCCGAGGCCGGCACCCAGGTGCATATCGCCAGCGGGGATTGATGTTCGCTGCAGCACAGCGTGCTTTACTCGAAAATGTTCGTTTATGATCGTTTATAGGCATAAACCCGCATAATCCCTTCTCACAACCTTAAAATTGCTGGCAAATGTCTTTTAGTGATCAATAACGATTAACTATTGGGTCAAGGTAAGCCGCGACCCCGGGGCGTCAAAGGCACCCTGAAGGAGAGACTTGTGGACCAGTTCGATCTACTGGTTGTCGGCGGCGGCATCAATGGGGCAGGCATCGCCCGTGATGCCGCAGGACGCGGCCTTTCGGTGTGCCTTTGCGAACGGGACGATCTTGCAGCGCATACCTCGAGTGCCAGCACCAAGCTGATTCACGGAGGCTTGCGTTATCTGGAGCAATTCGAATTCGCCTTGGTGGGCAAGGCGCTCGCCGAACGCGAAATACTGCTCAAGATCGCACCGCACATCATCTGGCCATTGCGTTTCATACTGCCCCACCAGCCGCATCTGCGCCCCGCGTGGATGATCCGCCTTGGTCTGTTTCTCTATGACCATTTGGATCGAGGCCGGCGCACGCTACCGGGGTCTCGCCGCATAGCATTGGACCAACACGTCGTGGGACGCCCACTGCGAAAGGAATTTCGCCGGGGCTTTGTGTATTCGGATGCCTGGGTGCAGGATGCCCGACTGGTGGTTCTCAATGCCATGGACGCGCACGAAAAAGGCGCAACGATTCTTCCCCGCACGCGTTGCGTCGCCACCAGACGGGGTGCAGCAAACTGGACGGTCGAGTTGGCGTCGGCTGCCGGGGAGCACCGGACAGTCAGCGCCAAGGCTCTGGTGAACGCCACCGGGCCATGGGCTGTGCAGTTCCTCGACGACGTGGCGGGCATACCTCACAAACATGTGCTGCGTTTGGTCAAGGGCAGCCATATCGTGGTCCCCCGTCTGTTCGAGCACGACTATGCCTACATCTTTCAGCAGCCGGACCGTCGGATCGTTTTTGCCATCCCCTACGAGAACGGGTTCACTCTGGTCGGCACCACCGACGTCGACTATCACGACGATCCCGGAGCACCCAGGATAAGCGCCAATGAAACCGCATACCTCTGTGAAGCGATCAACCGGTACTTCAACAGGGCCATCTCTCCGGCTGACGTGATCTGGAGCTACAGCGGCGTGCGTCCCTTGTTCGATGACGAACAGGACAATGCCGCCGAGGTAACCCGCGACTATCAACTGGAGCTGGATCAGCGCGGCGCGCCGCTGCTCAATGTCTTTGGCGGAAAGTTGACTACTTACCGCAAACTGGCTGAGCAGGCCATGGAGCAATTGGCGCCGCTGCTGTCGACAAATTCGCGAGCGTGGACCGCCAAGGGACACCCGCTGCCCGGCGGTGAGCGTGCCGACCTTGAAGCCGTGCAGCGTGAACTGCAGTCACAGCGCCCGTGGCTTCCCGAATCGCTGGCCGCTCGTCTGGTTCGCAGCTATGGCACCCGAAGCGAATGGATCCTTGGCAAAGCCGGGTCGCTGGAGGAGCTGGGCGAGCATTTCGGCGCTGACTTGTACGAGGCCGAAGTCACTTATCTGCGCGACAACGAATGGGCGGTCGACGTCCAGGATGTGCTGTGGCGGCGAAGCAAACTCGGGCTCCACATCGGCGAAGCAGCCTCCCGACGCCTGTCGGCCTATCTCGCTGAAGCCCCTCCAGAGCCGCCCGCCCCAACCTGAAATGGCGGCGCGCGCGCTGAAAACTCTACTTTGCGGGTTCGTTTCTTCCCGCAGGCCCCCGTACGTGTGTACGGAGGGAGGGGGGGTGCTGAAACACCCGGTCTGCAATACCAACGGCGCCAGAAGAGCTCCGACAGGCAAGCTGAATAAAAGAAGGCCGGACGGCCAAATCGATCAGGTGAACATCACATTTGGAGGAAGCGGAAATGCAGAGCCAGACATTCTTTCCATCCGTCGCAGAGACTTCGAAAGTCTTTGGACAATTCCTTATCGGATACGTCGAGAGCACGCAGACAACGGAGCACATGGCATGAACAAGCAATTGCTTGGCGAACTGATCTCGGAAGCCGTCGCCATCTTCATCATCATCGCCTTTGGCGATTCGGTCGCTTGCATGTACGTCCTCTATGATCCCAGTCCCTACCTCAATTCCTATTGGGGTGTCTGCATGGCCTGGGGCCTCAGTGTCACTCTCGCCATCTACGTCACCGGATCGGTGTCGGGCACTCACGCCAATCCGGCCGTAACCCTGGCGCTGGCGATGTTTCGCAGGTTTTCATGGAAGAAGGTCATTCCCTACTGGGTCGCTCAGGTGGTCGGTGCCTTCGTCGGCGCATCGATCGTCTATCTGTTGTTCTCACCGGTTATCGATCACTTCAACCAAACCCACCAGCTGACACGCGAGGCCGGCGGCGCCGCGGGCGTGTTCTTTACCCACCCCGGCCTGGCGATCACTCCCATGCACGCATTGGTGGATCAAATCGTGCTGACAGCGTTCCTGATATTCGGCATCTTTGCCATCACCGAGCAATACAACGAAGCGGCCCCTTCCGCCAATTCCGGCGCCTTGATCATTGGGCTGCTGGTGGCAACCATCGGTGCGTCGATGGGATATCTGGAAGCATGGGCCATCAACCCCGCTCGTGACTTCGGTCCGCGCCTGTTTGCCTTCTTCGCCGGTTGGGGGTCCTCTGCCCTACCATCGCCGCACGACTACTGGTGGATCCCGATCGTGGGCCCATTGATCGGCGGCGTTTTCGGTGGTGCCGCCTACCAATGGTTGATCTATCCGTTCCTGCCGGCACGACAACGCGCCAGGGATGAGCTGCGCATGGACGCGGGCGAGCAACTTGCCGCCACGCCAACCCGCTAAATGTCGGCACAGGCATCCTTTCTTAAATCGGCGGACGGCATGACTCGGTCATGCCCTTCGCGCCTCACGCGAGCAGCCTCGATATGCGCTGTTCGGCTCTGATGGATATCGACTGGCGCTAGCTGTTCTTTGGCGACAGCTTACTTTGACAGGAGTAGACCCATGAACAAGAAATACATTCTGGCGATCGACCAGGGAACGACCAGCTCGCGCGCCATGCTGTTCACTCACAAGGGACAGGTCGCCGGGACGGCACAGCGTGAGTTTGGTCAGATATTTCCCCATCCCGGCTGGGTCGAACACAACCCCCGCGAAATCATGACCGGCGTACTGACCACCATCACCGAGGTTATGAACAATACACAGGTCGACGCCAGTGAAATAGTCGGCATCGGCATCACCAACCAGCGCGAAACCACCGTGGTCTGGGACAAGGCCAGCGGTCAGCCGATCTACAACGCAATCGTGTGGCAGTCGCGTCAAACCCGGGGAATCTGCGACCGTCTCAAGGCCGACGACCATGAAGACATGGTGCGGTCCAAAACCGGCCTGCTGATCGACGCCTACTTCTCCGGCACCAAGGTGTCGTGGATTCTTGATCACGTCGAAGGTGCTCGTGAGCGCGCCACCCGCGGCGAACTTCTGTTCGGCACGATCGATAGCTGGCTGATCTGGAACCTCACCGGCGGCAAGGCCCACGTCACCGACTACACCAACGCCTCGCGCACGCTGATGTACAACATCCACGAACTGCGCTGGGACGATGAATTGCTGGCCATGCTGAATGTGCCCAGGACGATGTTGCCGGAAGTGCGTTCGTCCAGCGAAATCTATGGCCATACGACACGACAAAATTTCTTCGGCCAACAAGTGCCCATTGCCGGTGTGGCCGGCGACCAGCAAGCTGCGTTGTTCGGCCAGGCCTGCTTCGAGCCCGGCATGGCCAAGAATACCTACGGTACCGGATGCTTCATGCTGATGAATACCGGCGACAAGGCAGTGGCGTCGAAGAATGGACTGCTGACAACCATCGCCTGGGGCCTGGATGACAAGGTCGAGTACGCGCTGGAAGGAGCCACCTTCGTCGCTGGATCCGTCGTTCAATGGCTGCGTGATGGTTTGCGCATGCTTGGTAAAGCCAGCGATTCGGAAGCCTACGCCGAACGTGCCGGAAGCAATGACGGCGTCTATATCGTTCCTGCCTTTGTCGGCCTTGGCGCGCCTTATTGGCGCAGCGACGTACGGGGTGCGATTTTCGGGCTGTCGCGTGGCACCAGCAAGGAACACTTCATACGCGCGGCAGTCGAGTCGATGGCGTACCAGACACGCGACGTGCTCTCAGCCATGCAGGCCGACGCTGACATTGAGCTGAAGGAACTGCGCGCCGACGGCGGGGCGATCGCCAACAATTTTCTGGCGCAATTCCAGAGCGATATCCTGAACGTGCCGCTCCTGCGCCCGCAGGTTGCCGAAACTACGGCTCTGGGTGCCGCCTACCTCGCCGGCCTGGCAACCGGCTTCTGGACCAGCCGCGAGGAGATCGCCCACCAATGGGCGGTTGACCGGCGCTTCACCCCCTCGATGCCCGAGAACAGGCGCGATGCCTTGTACGCCGGCTGGAAGCAGGCGGTACAGGCAACGATGGGTTACCGGGTCTGAGATCTCGTCGTTATGCCATCGCGAGGAAAACGACGGAATGTTCATTGGCCATGACCATGCCGTCCATGCGGTAACGATGAGTTGCCGCTGGGTCGCACTTCAACTCATCGCATAGATGTTTCCACAGTCGGGCAAGCCGCGCGCCTCAGCAAATAACCACGGCATGGTTCTGCGGCACGGCGAGATGACTGTCTTTCCAAGGGAGAGTTGACCTATGCGTATCAAAATTATCGCCATCGCCGCCATCACCTGGGTTTCGGCCAGCATCGGTGCACCTGCCATGGCGCAAGACATGAATTACACCGCCACCACACTGAGCGGCAACTGGGGCGGCGCGCGTCAGCGGCTGCATGATAACGGCGTCGATCTCAGCGCCGACTACGTCGGTGAGTTTGCCCACAACCTCAGCGGCGGCAACCGAAAAGCCAGCGCCTACGCAGACCAGATCCATATCGGCGCAGCGTTCGATTTCGCAAAACTTCTGGGATGGGGCGGCGCCTCGCTCCATATCGACCTCAACGACCGCAACGGCCCCCAGCTCGATCAGAAAGCCGGGCTGGGAACCTTGCTGGAAACCCAGGAAATATACGGTGCCGGACACGGCACGCGATTGACGCGCTTCTACTACGAGCAGCAGCTTTGGAGCGACCTCATCGACGTCAAATTGGGCCGCATGGACATCAGCGACAGCTTCTTTCCTTTCTCGTGCAATTTTCAGAACCTCAACTTCTGCGGCTCCCTACCCGGCTACAACACCCAGGGTTGGTACAACTGGCCCGTTGCACAGACGGGGGGCGTACTGCGGATAAATCCAGGTCGCAGCTGGTACATCAAAATAGGTATCTTCCAGGCCAACAAGAACAATCTGCTGCAGGCACGTGGCCTTGCCTTTACGCCAACAGGGAAAAACCAGGGCGTTCTGAGCCTGTTCGAATTGGGCTGGAAGACCAGCCTCGCTGGCAATAACGACCTGCCCGGCAGTTGGGCTGTCGGCGGGTGGCACAACAGTGGCAACTATCCGAACGTGGCATTTGACAGCAATGAGCAGCCGATCGCCTTGTCGGGTGGCGCCGCCAAGCTCGAAAACAGCGTGTCCGGTACTTACGCAATGGGCCAACAAAAAGTGCTCGACAATGCAGCTGGCGGCGGACTGTCGATTTTCGGCAACTTCATGAAGGGTGACCCGAAGACCGATCTGGTCGACGAGAAGATCTCACTGGGCCTGTTATATGAGGCACCCTTCGCCTCGCGCCCGCATGACCGCATCGGTTTTGCGATCGGCCGCGATCACGTAAGCGAGCTGATCGACGTAGCCGCACGCCAGTTCAACTACGCCAACCAACTCAGCGGCTTTGCGCTGGGGCCGCCGGTGGCTACGCCGGGCTATGAATACGTCACCGAACTCAACTACAAGGCACAGATCATCCCGGGTGCCTATCTGATGCCCGATATCCAGTATATCCACCACCCTGGCGGTGCCCGTAGCAAGGCGGATGCCACCGTGCTGGGCCTGCGTGTCGCGTTGACTTTTTGAGGTGCAAACACGCTGCCCGGAACGGAATGCAAACCGGCATCCGGGCGTTGAACCTCGCTACGCCGCGCCCCTGCGTCAGCGTCTGGGCTTGAGCAAGCTCCCGCTGCAATGCGGCGAGCCGCACAGGCAGCGCCACAGCTTCTTCATCCGTGCGGTATGCGGCACCTCGAGCACGATGCCGTAGTCATAAGTGAGTTCCTCCCCGGCCTGGACCTTGCGCAGCGTCTCGATCACCACCTTGTCCTTGCGGGGATCGCCGCTGGGGCTTTCCTCGACCAGCGCACGGCAGTTCGGTGCACAGCTGTGATTGATCCAGCGTGCGCTGTTGCCTTGCTGGTTGGCATCGATGATGTACTGCTCATTGAGCGTGAACAGAAAGGTATGACCCGTCTCGCCACCGTCGCCGTAAAGCGCGTCAGCCTCGGCATGGGTCAGCAATCGACCCTTGTATTCGATCACGTGATCGCCCTTGGCCAGGGCCTGGCTGGCGAAAACCCCATTGCCGTGGATCGGTGAGCGGCGGGCGATGATGCGACGGGTCATGGACAGTCTGCTGGCGGAAGAGTGAGCCGCGATGATGCCTTCACCGCGACGCAATGGAAACCATTGCGCCGGCCACGCGGGAACATGAGCACCTGTTACCGATGGGTCGGCCCCTGTTAGTATTCAAACAATCGTTTGAGGTGAGCTCATGAAACGACTGCTGCAAGTCCTGCTGCTTGTCCTGTTGACGGTTGGCCTGATCGCCTGTGGACCGCCACGCAAGAGTGTGTTTCCGCCAAGCGTGAGCGTCCAGCAGCTGTCGGTCCTGCCTGGCGGCCAGTGGCGGCTGACGATACGCATACAGAACAACAGTTACGCCGAGATGGATTTCATGTCGCTCGAAGGCCAGCTGCAGGTGACCTCGTTGATGCCGATCCTGTTGCACGCACGTTTCGAACGGGATATCCCCGCGCTCGCCGGCGACGTGATCCACCTTGACGTGCTGCCCACGCCGGCCATGGCGGAAGCCCTACAGGCCGTAGCCGACAAGGGCAGCGCCGGTTCGCTTGCCTATCGCCTCAGTGGCAGCATCAGCGCCCGGCCCGAACAGGAAAAGCAATCGCGCAACTTCAGCTTCAACGGCAACGACTGGCTCTCGCCCGTGCCTGGCATCCCCCACACGTATCGCTGATCCACACCCATCTACCGAAGGACTCCGTCATGACCATGTACAAGGCCCCGCTGGACGACCAGCGTTTCGTACTTTTCGATGTGCTCGGTGCCGAGGCCGTGCTTACCCAGCTCGAGGGTGGCGCGGAACACTCGCGGGAGCTGGTCGATGCCGTGCTCGAGGAGGCAAGCAAACTTGCGGAGCAGATACTGGCACCGACCAACGGACCGGGTGATGAGGAGGGTTGCCACTACGACAAGGCCAGCCAGACCGTGACCACACCCAAGGGCTTCAAGGAAGCCTACCGTCAGTTTGCCGAGGGTGGCTGGTCCGGCCTGACCATGCCGGAGGCGTTCGGCGGTCAGGCGCTGCCGGGCGTGCTGGGTACGGCCACCACCGAGCTGTTCCAGAGCGGCAACCTGTCCTGGAGCCTGTATCCGCTGTTGTCCGAAGGCGCCTGCCACGCGATGGAAATGCACGGTACCGAACAACAGAAAGAGCACTTCCTGAGGCCGATCGTCGAGGGTCGCTGGACCGGCACCATGTGTCTGACCGAACCGCAGGCCGGGTCGGACCTTGGCCTGCTGAAGACCCGCGCCGAACCGGCTGGCAAGGACAGCTACCGGATCACCGGCACCAAGATCTTCATCAGCGCCGGCGAACACGACCTGACCGAAAACATCGTGCACCTGGTGCTGGCACGGCTGCCTGAAGCACCGACCGGCAGCCGCGGCATCTCGATGTTCATCGTGCCCAAGTTCAAGCTCAACGAGGATGGTTCGCTGGGCGAGCGCAACGGCGTTACCGCCGGCGCCATCGAGCACAAGATGGGCATCAGGGGATCGGCCACCTGTGTGATGAACTTCGACGACGCCGAGGGATATCTGATCGGCAAGCCGCACAAAGGCCTGGCGGCGATGTTCACCATGATGAATGCAGCACGCCTGGCGGTCGGCGTGCAGGGACTGGCACTGGCCGAGAGGGCGCTGCAAAACAGTCTCAATTACGCTCGCGAACGACTGCAGTCACGTGCGTTGTCGGGCCCCGCGTTCCCCGACAAGCCTGCGGACAACCTGCTGGTGCAACCTGATGTACGCCGTATGCTGCTGACCCAGCGAGCCTTCGTCGAAGGTTCACGCGCGCTGGTGTTGTATACCGCATTGCAGACCGATGTGGCGTCGCGCAGCACCGATGAGGCGGCACGCAAGAAGGCCGGTGAGCTGGTCGCCTTCCTGATCCCTATCGCCAAGGGCATGGTTACCGAACTGGCCCAGGAATGTACCAAAGAGGCACTGCAGATCTACGGCGGTCACGGCTATATCGCCGAGAACGGGGTCGAGCAGTTCGTGCGCGATGCCCGCATCATCACTTTGTACGAAGGCACCACCGGCATCCAGGCAGCCGACCTGCTCGGGCGCAAGATCCTCCAGCTGCAGGGTGTCGGCTTCAAGCACTTCCTCGAAGAGATCAGCGGTTTCTGCCAGCAACACAGCGCCGAGCAAGCCTTGCGCAAACTGATCGGACCGCTGGCGGTATACGCCAAGCAGTGGGGCGACATGACCCTGTCGCTGGCACAGCGGGTGCAGGGCAACCCTGAAGAGCTGGGCGCCGCCGCTACCGATTATCTGTACTACTCCGGTTACGTCACCCTCGCCTATCTGTGGGCACGCAGCGTGGCCGCTGCAGAGACCAGCTCCCAGTCGGACGCGTTCAAGCAGGCCAAGCGCGACACCGCGGGGTTTTACTTTGCCCGCATCCTGCCGCGCTGCCTGATGCATCAGGCAGCCATCGAGGCCGGTGTGGCCAGCTTGCCATCGATCGACTAGCACGTGATTTCACCCACGTCCGGCATGCCGGACGCGGGTGTTCCCGCGCGACGCAGGTACCGGCTCGGCGTGAACCCGACCCGCCCGGCAGATACGACTTCGCGATCAAGGGCCACCCACAGCGTCCTCGGCGCTGCGCCCGTTTCGGCGCCCCTGTTCTGCAGGTAGGATGGCGGGGTGTCCATCCAGGGGGAGTTGTCATGAAGTCGTCTCGTATCGCGGCCGTCCGGTTTGCGCTGCTACCCATTTTGTTGAGTCTGCTGCTTGCCATTTGCAGCGTCGCACTGGCCACTGACCCGGCCCCCGCCAGGTACCCGAACTACCCCAGCGAGACCCCCGCCCACTTCACCCCGGTCAGCACCAGCTACGACTACGTGCGAAAGGAAGTGATGATTCCGATGCGCGACGGCGTGAAGCTGCGCACGATCATCCTGATCCCGAAAGGAGCCAAACACGCCGGTATCCTGCTCACCCGCACGCCCTACGACGCCAAGGCGTTGACCAGCCACAGTCCCAGCGGCCATCTCGGCCCGATGCTCGAGGGCTACGACAACGTCACCGATGTGATCCTTGAGGACGGCTACATCCGCGTGGTGCAGGACGTGCGCGGCAAATATGGCTCGCAGGGCGACTACGTGATGAACCGGCCGGTGCACGGCCCGCTCAATCCCACCCCGGTCGACGATGCCACCGACACGTATGACACCATCGACTGGCTGGTGAAGCACCTGCCCGAATCGAACGGCAAGGTCGGCACCATCGGCATTTCCTACGACGGCTTCGAGCCCTTGATGTCGCTGGTGCACCCGCATCCCGCGCTCAAGGTCGCGGTACCGATGAACCCGATGGTAGACGGCTGGCGCGGCGACGACTGGTTTCACAACGGCGCCTTCCGTGAGCAGAACATGGCGTATATCTACGAGCAGACCGCCAGCCGCGACAACAGCATCAAGTGGTGGACCAGCTATCACGACGAATACGACCTGTTCATGCAGGCCGGCTCGGCCGGCGAACTGGGCAAGCAATACGGCATGCAACAGCTGGGTTTCTGGAACAAGCTGGTGGCGCACCCCGCCTACGACGCCTTCTGGCGCGATCAGGCAGTGGACCGGCTGCTAGCGACCCAGCCGCTGAAAGTTCCGGTGATGCTGGTGCACAGCCTGTGGGATCAGGAAGACATCTACGGCGCACTGGCAGTCTACCGGGCCATCAAACCCAAGGACACGAGCGGCACCATGGTCAAGCTGGTGATGGGACCATGGCACCACGGCCAGGAAATCGGCGACGGCAGCGCGCTCGGTGACATCCGCTTCGGCAGCGACACCGGGAGGTATTTCCGCGAACACATCCTGCGGCCGTTCCTGGCGCAATACCTCAAGGACGGTGCGCCGAAGGCCGACATCGCCCCGGTCACCGCGTTTGAGACCGGCGCCAACCGTTGGCAGCGGCTGAGCCACTGGCCTCTGGCTTGTGAGAGCGGCTGCCCCGCCAAGAGCCGGCCACTGTACCTGGAACCGGATCACAAACTCGGCTTCAACGCGCCGACCAGCGGTGCCGCCTTCGACGCCTACGTGTCCGACCCTGCGCACCCGGTACCCTTTCGCACCCGCCCGATCCAGCCGATCGGCTACGACCACGGCCTGACCTGGCCACAGTGGCTGGTGGACGACCAACGCGAAGCCTCCGGGCGCACCGACGTGGTCACCTACACCTCCGACGTGCTCACCAAGCCACTGACCATCAGCGGTTCGCCCGAGGTGCACCTGGTGGCCTCCACCAGCGGCACCGACAGCGACTGGGTGGTCAAGCTGATCGACGTGTATCCCGACCAGGTGGCGGCACAGCCGGAAATGGGCGGCTACCAGCTCGCCGTGGCGATGGACATCTTCCGCGGCCGCTATCGTACCGGGCTCGACAATCCGCAGCCGCTGGCCGCGAACCAGCCGTTGAGCTACCGTTTCGCCCTGCCGACCGCCAACCATGTGTTCCTGCCCGGCCATCGCATCATGGTGCAGGTGCAATCGAGCTGGTTCCCGCTCTACGACCGCAACCCGCAGACCTTCGTGCCGAACATCTTCTGGGCCAAGCCAGCCGACTACAAGAAAGCGACCCAGCGGATCTACCATGCACCAGGCCACGCCAGTTTCATCGCCCTACCGGTGGTCGGCACATGAAATCAGTTGCCTGAGTCGATCACCCCGCCTCTCGCTCTGAGGAATGCCGGCAACGGCACTCTCAGCGGCAGCACGCTGCGCCGATGCCGGACGGTGCAGCTGGGCCACGAACCCGGCACCCCGTTGTCCAGGAGATTCCCATGAAGTGGCTGCTTTCGTTCATTGCAGGATTCGTCTCCACCCTGGTGTTTCACCAAGGCCTGTTGCAAATACTGCATCTGATCGGTGTCTTTCCGCATCGGGCCTGGAACATGACCCCGGTCCCGCCGCTTGGCGTACCCTCGGTGCTTTCCCTGGCATTTTGGGGTGGCTTGTGGGGCATCCTGCTGTGGGCCTTGATCCGCAAGCATCACGGCGGCAAACGCTGGCTCTGGGGGATGATCTGGGGCGCACTGCTGCCCAGCAGCGTCGCACTGTTCGTGGTGTTTCCGCTCAAGGGCATGCCCGTCGCTGGCGGCTTCGATCCGAAACTGATCCTCGGCGCCCTGCTGCTCAACGGCGTGTGGGGCCTGGGCGTGGTCGGGCTGATGAAACTGTACCGGCAGGGCTGAAGCCACACGCCAAGATCGCCGGCCCGGCGTACGTCACGGCAAAAACCGGTGATTGCCGACAACCGGGCAGTTCGCTTGTCCGGTGCGGCTGACTTGCGATAGTAGAGGCCCAAACCTCCGCTGTGGGTTTGCCGTGCCGGATCTCGAGGCTGGTGCCACCACGGCGACATACTGTCCAGGACTTTCGTCAATCGGCTACAAGGTGTAGAAACCATCATCACCCTGCTGCTTTTACATTCTCCCGATGACTGACACGACCTTGCTGATTCGTCTTGCCGACGACGACGACGATTTCATCCTCGCACTGGTACCACGCTTCGTGGATTTCACGCTGCCGCCGTGGCGCCGCCGCCACGAATGTATCGAAGGCATCCGCGACGACCTGCTGCGGCACCTCGAGGATCAGCCCGCAAACAGCTACCTGTTCGTGGCCGAGAATGCGCAGGGCGAACGGGTCGGCTTCATTCATCTGCAGCGGGCGGAGGATTTCTTCACCGGCCGCAGCAATTGCCATATTTCCGATCTTGCCGTGGTGCCGGAACACGAAGGCAAGGGTATCGCCAAGGCATTGCTGGCTCACGCCGAAACATGGGCCCGCGAACACAGCTGCCAACTGGTGACGCTGGCCGTGTTTCCCGGCAATCAGCGTGCCCGTGCGCTGTACGAGGCAACCGGCTTTGCGCCGGATCTGCTGCGCCTGGCCAAACCGGTCCGCTAAACCGCCACCACCATGGACTGGGCTGGCGCCGTACCCCGAAGGTGGGGGCATGGCGGGCAGTGCCCACCATGCCTGCCTCGATCAACGCAGCAATCACGTCACCTGCTTCGCGTCCCGGCGACGCAGCAGCGAATACAGCACCGGCATCACCAGCAGTACCAAGGGCAACTGCAGCAACATGCCTGAGATGATTGCGATCGCCAGCGGCTGCTGCATCTGCGAGCCCTGACCGATCGCCAGCGCCAGCGGCAACAGGGTCAGAATCGCGGCCAGCGTGGACATCAAGATCGGCCGCGTGCGGTGCTTGCCGGCCTCGTGTAGCGCACCGTGCAAGGCCATTTCGGCCTCGGCCTCCTGCAGTTCGGAAAAGTAGAAGATCGCTACCTCGGTGACAATGCCGACAATCATGGTCATGCCCATCATCGAGGAAATGTTCAACTCGATTCCGGTGATCCAAAGCCCGGCAAACACTGCCGGCAACGCCAACAAGGGCATCGCCATGATGGTCATCGCCACGCGGAAGCTCTCGTACAGGAACAGCAGCAGGGTAAACACCAGGGCGATCGCCGCCAGCATCACGATGGTCAAGCCGCGAAAAGCCTTCTGCTGCTGGTGGTACAGGCCGCCGAGCTGATAGAACATGCCTTTCGGCAGCATGCCCTGCTTCGCCAATACCTGCTTCACGTCAGCGATGGTGGACCCGAGACTGCGCCCGCTGATGCGCCCGGTGACCGCCACCATCCGCTTCAGGTTGTCGCGGGTGATTTCCGGCTGGCCCTGTACTTCATGCAGGGTAGCCACCTGCGACAACGGCAAAAGATGGCCGTCGGCGGCCCGGATCGGCATGTCGGCGACCTGTTCCAGCCGTCGATGCGAATTTTCCGGAAAACGTACCCGCACGCCCACCACCTTGCTCACTTCGGGCAGTTGCGCCACCACGGTGCCATCGACCGCCGCCGCCACCTGGCGAGTGACGCTCACCGGGTCGAGACCCTGCAGCGCCGCCTTGACCGAGTCGACTTGTACGGTCAGGGCGTCACCGGCCGGGTTGATGCCGTTGCGCACGCCGACCACACCCTTGATCTTGCCGATTGCACCGGCTACCCGGGTGGCCGTAGCATCGAGCTGCTTGACGTTGTCGCTGTAGAGCTGGATCTCGATCGGCTGCGGCACTGCCACCAGGTCGCCGATCAAATCCTCCATCAGCTGTGACAGCTCGATATCCAGACCCGGCACGTTGTGCTCCACCTTGGTACGGATCTGCGCCATGACCTCCTCAGTCGATGGCCTCGAGCTGTTTTTCAGGCGTATGAAAAAATCGCCCTGGTTGGCCTCGGTCAGCCCGCCCCCGAGTTGCAGGCCGGTACGACGCGAGTAGGTATCGACGTACGGATTGGCGCGAATGATGGTCTCGACCTGATTCAGCAGACGGTTGGTTTCGGTCAGCGACGTACCCGGCTTGGACAGGTAGTCGAGGATGAAACCGCCCTCGTCGATCTTCGGCATGAAGCCGGTGCCGACGCGGGTGTACGCAAACCCACCAATCACGACCAGCGGCACCACCAGCAGCAGGACTAGCAGCGGGCGCTTCAACCAGCGCCCGAGCACACGGTGGTAGGCCTCCATCATTCGTGTGGTGAAGCGGCTCGGCGGGTGCTCCACCAGATGCCGCCGATCCATGAAGCGCTCGGCCAGCAATGGCACCGCCACCCACGTCAGCAAGTAGGAAATGATCAGTGCGCTGGCCATCGTCAACGACAGTGCCTTGAAAAAGGCGCCGGTCACCCCGGACAGAAAGGCCAGCGGCAGAAAAATCACTACCGTGGCCGCGCTGGAACCGGTCAGCGGACGGGTGAACTCCCACGCCGCCCCGGCGATTCGTTCATGCACTTTGCCTTCGCCCTGGTTGAGCCGGCGCATGATGTGCTCGAGCATTACGATCACGTCGTCGATGATCAGACCCACCGCAGCCGCCATGCCGCCCAACGTCATCATATTGAAGCTCATGCCGAGCACGTGCAGCAGCAATACAGTGATAGCCAGTACCGATGGCACCACGATCAGCGCGATCAGAATCACTCGCGTGTTGCGCAGGAACACAAACAGCACCAGGCCGGCCAGAACGATGCCGATCAGGATCGCATCGCGCACGCTGCCGGCAGCGCCGGTCACCAGCTGGGTCTGGTCGTACCAGTTCGCCACCTTTACCCCGGCAGGCATCTGCGGCGCGTAGTCGGCAAGACGCTGTTTTACCTCCTTGGCGATCTGCACGCTATTGCCGGCCGGCTGCTGATATACCTGCATCAGCACCGCGTTCTGGCCGTCGGCATTGACGCGAATCCACTGCGGCACATGGCTCAAGCTGACCCGAGCGACATCACCAAGGCGCACCACGCCACCGGGCCCTGCCCTGACCACGATGTCACGCAATGCGGCAACGGTCCTGGGCTGATTGTCGGCCAACAGCAGAAACAGCTTGTAGTGATCGGAGACCCGCCCCATCGCCTGGATCGTCGCCGCCTGGCTGACTGCCGTCGAGACCTCGGCCAGACTCAGGTTCAAGGCACGCAACTTGCCCGGATCGACATCGGCATGGAACTCCGCCACCTCACCACCTTGCACGTCGACATGCGCTACCCCGCTGATGCCACTTAGCAACGGGCGCAGCTGGTACATCGCCAGGTCGTGCAGTGCGCTGGGTGACAGCGTATGCGAACGCAGGCTGTACGCCAGTACCGGAAACGTGGTGGGATCCATGCGGCGGGTGCTCAGCCGGGTTCCCGCCGGCAGCTGCGGCAAGACCTGCCCGGCGGCGGCATTGATCATCTGCAGCGCCGACGCCATGTCGGTACCCCAATCGAACTTGACGTCGATCTCGGCACTGCCGCGACTGGTGGTGGAGCGTACGTCGCGCACGCCACGCACGCGGCGAATCGCCACCTCCACCGGTGTGGTCACCTCGATCGCCATCTGATCGGCCGGACGGTCGCCCGCGTCCAGGGTTACCTGCACCCGCGGAAACGCCACGTTCGGAAACAATGCCACCGGCATCAGGAACGCACTGGCGATACCGCCAATGGTCAGCATCAATGCAAGAAACAGCAACGAGCGGCGGTGCCGCTGCATCCACTCGGTTACACTCACTTGGCGGACTCCTTCACCGCGTCGCCATCGTTCAGTTCGTACACCCCAAGCACGATGACCGGTGCCTTGGCATCCAGCGAGCCCTCCACGCCCACTGTCTTGCCATGCGGATTGCGCATCGTCACCTCGATACGCTTGGCGCGACCGTTCTCGACCTGGAACAGGTAATAGCCCTTGTCGTCATGCAGCACCGCCTCCCGTGGTACCGCCCATGCGGTAAACGCATCGGTGCGAATCTGCGCATCCAGCGCAGCACCTGCCACCAGCCGGGCACTGGCGCGCGCGGGTAGATCCACCTGTGTGGGCACCAAGCGGGTCTGCGGATCGACTGATTGGCCGACGACGCGCAAGGTGCCGGTAAATGTCGCCGTCGAGCCGTAGACCGGCCGCAGCGCCACCGTCATGCCTGGGTGCAGAGCCGGGCCATCCTGCGGCTGAATACCGAGTTGGGCAATCAAGGCATGGGCCGGCGTGAAACTCAGCAGCGGCGCGTTGGCAGCAACCCGCTGACCCAGCGAGACATCGAGTGCGGTGACCACGCCGTCGGCGGGGGCCCTGACCACCTGCTCCACAGCACCGCCGCCCATCGCACGCTGGGCGGCCAGCGCCGCCTGAGCATCGGCCAGCGCTTTACGCGCTGCGGCCAGCTGGGACTGTGTGGCCAGCCGTTGGGCTGCCAGTTGCTCGGTCCGCTTGAGTTCCCCGCGAGCGAGGGCCAGCGCGTTCTGCGCCTGCAGAAACGCGTTGTGTGCAGCGGGATCGGGGGTGAGTGTCAGCAGTGGCTGTCCGCGTTTGACGGTTTGTCCGGCGGTGACCCGCAAGGCCACCACTTGGCCCCCATGGGCGAGACTGACGGCGCGAGCATGCTGTGGGTCGCCCACCACACTGCCCCAGGCGCGGACCGTGTTGTGAAAGGTCCGCTGCACCGGCTTGACCGTAGTCACCAGCACCTTGGCCTGTGCAGCGGCCGCATTTTTACCGGAAGGCGCGCCGTGGCAACCCGTCAGCGCGGCGGTCAACAGCAACGCGCAAAGGCTCGGCAGAATCAGTTGTCGGTTCATGGCGTGGACGCTTTGGCAGAGGAGGAGCGGGAGGTCGCCAGGTCGGTATTGCCGAGCAGAGCCTGTAGCGCGATCGACTGCGTGGCCTGCTCCTGGCGTATCGTCAACAGGTCGAGATCGGCGGCTAGCGCATTGCTGCGAATTGCCAGATAGGTCGGCCAATCCAGCAGTCGCGCATGCCATGCATGCTCGGCGGCACCGCGTGCGGCATTGAGCTCGCGCACATGAGCGCCCAGCGCCGTGGCCTGACGATCCAGCGTGGCCAGGTCACTGACGATGCGCTGCATATCGCTGCGCGTGGTGAGTACGCGCGCCTGATAGATGTCTCTTAGCTGCTGGCGGGTTGCCCGTTCGATGGCGATATTGCCGCGATTGCGATCGAATAGCGGCAAGGTGATGCCGAGGCTGAAACCGTTGGTGATCACACCACCGGTATCGCGGGCGGTGTTGAAGCCGATGTTGAGGGCGGGGAACTGGGCCAGGATGGCAGCTCGCACCTTCGCTTCCTGCGAACGGTAACCCGCCTGCAAAGCCAGCAGATCGGGGCGCCGCTTCGGCAGATCGGCGAGAGCTTCCTGCACCTGGGCGCGGGTAGGCTGAGGCCGGTATGGCGCACCGGCCAGCTGCAGCGGAACGGTTGCCGCCAACCCCAACAGGTTGCGCAGACTGGCCTGCGCCTGATGCAGCGCGAGAGCATTGCTGGCAAGGCGCTTGCGCACATCGGCGCCCGCATTGAGCCCGGCACTGGCCATCTCGTAGGTGAGATTGCCAGCACGCAACGCCGTGCGCACATACTTTTCGACCCTGCCCAGCGCGGCCCGCTCGGTCTTGAGTCGGGTCTGCTCCTGGCGCAGGGTGAGCACCTGATCGAACAGCAACCTTGCCTGGGCTACGGTCTGCCACTCCGCCCACAACAGATCCAGATTGACCTGTTTCACCTGATTGCGTGCGGCGGCCTGACGGGAGGAGCGGGTCAGCAAAGTGCTCAGGTCCTGACTCAGTCCAAGGCTGTATGCCTTGGTCAGGCCGCCGTTGTAGCTGCGCGGGATGTCACCGGTAATGCTCAGTTGCGGATCGGGCAGCAGTCCGGCGGCAAACGCCTGGGCCTGCGCGATACCCAGCGCATCACGCCGAACCTTCAGCTCGGGACTATTGGCCACCGCCAATATCGCCACCTCAGTAGCGTCCAGCCCGTTGGACGGATCGAAACGGTGGCTTGCCAGCGCGGGCGTTGGCATCTCAGCGGTCGAGGCGCTGAGCTTGGCCACGCTGTTCGCGCCCTTGCCGCTACCCAGCGGCAGCGGCGAGTAAGTGGCACAACCGGACAAGGTCAATGCCGCCATCAGGGCCGCGGCCTTCCAGACGACATGGCGCCGCATGGGATGACGTGGTCGAAACGGAGATTGCGGAGAAACGAGGGGAAGATGCCGGGAATGATCCATGGCCATTAGCTTGGCGTCCGCAGCTTAGGAGTCTCTTAAGCGTGCCATGAATCGTTCAGGCTGGGGATAGCAAGCGACCCATGCTTTGGCCGCCCCAGAAGCCGCCGCACTTTTTTGTACGCACCGGCGATCCACGGTGCGACGTCATGAAATAGCGAGGTCGCAGCGGTGGCGCACATCACCGCTGCGACCTTCGAGGATCTCAGTTGCGGGTTGCGCTGCCGGCTGCTTCAGCCTGCTCGCGTTCATCCAGCCGCTGGGCCAGACGGTCGATATTGGACAGCGAAAGTAGATGGGCGTAGATCCAGCCATACATGCCTTCGCGGGCAAACTCGTAGGCCGTCTTCTCATCAAGCGCCCGCAACTTGTCCTCATTGACCACAAAGAGACCGTTGAGGTTGATCGACTTGCCCTCGGAGCCGTCCTTCGGCTCCTTCTTCAGCTGCACATTGCGTGGCTCCAGCAGGTCGTGTTTGTTCAGTTGCTGCATGAACCAGCGGGTCCGCGCCACATTTTGCTGGAACTCGCCAAGAAAGTTCACCGCCCTGGCCAGCATCTCGGTGTCGGTGCCGTCTTCCTTGAAAAGACGCTCGCCTTCACTCTGGTCGAAGCCCTCATACTGCTCGTCGAGAAACACCGTCATGTCCTCGCCCTCCTGCCCCGCTGGCTTTTCGGCGAGGATAAAGGGATAACGGCGTACGAAGGCCGGTATATAGCTGTTCGGTGCCCAGTGTCCTTCGGCGTCGACATAGAGATTCTCGTTCTCGCGCAAGCCAAGCAGCGCCACCGGGCCGGAATCTTCGGCATTGACGCCGGCGAACACGATCAGCAGATCCCGGGCGGCGATGGAGAACTCGGCGCCGGTCAGCGGCACCGAATGCGCATTCATCGCGAACTTCACATGCGGCACGGCCTTGAGGTGAAGATCCTTGTGTTGCTCACGATTGAGCGGTACCGGACGCTCGTAAAAAATGACTTCAGCCACGTTAGTTACCTCTGCCCCGCCGTGCCGGGGTCGCCACCGAGGTGCCCCTACCAAACCCGGCGTAGGGTCTGTGTTGATTTTCAACTATATCAGTGCAGGCGCGTGGCGCGCGACCGATTGGCCAGCCGATCAGGTGCCCTGCCGTGACCATCCGCATGCGATTTGCAATCAAAGTGTTCTATGCTGACGCGGAACACTCTTTTCGCATCGCTGAAACGCTCTCACGGCCCTGGCTGAAGGACGATCTACATGCTGATGGAAGTGCCACACCGGACTGACCTCAACGCCACCCGGGTGTTATCGCTGGACGCCGCCGGCCGCATCCTCGACTGGATCAGCTGGCAGGATGCCGTTTGCCTGTACGTGCGCGAAGCCGTCGCCTGGACCCTCGGTGACCCATGCCTGACCGTGCACGGCGGACATAACCGGGAGCTCGGTGAGCAGAGCCGGATCGAGCTGCACCCGATCATCGCCAGCACCGGCCATTGCCGCGATCACGCGATTGATCCCGCACCGGCGCTGACCAACACCGCACTGTTCGCGCGCGACCGCCATCTATGCCTGTATTGCGGCCGTCAGCACACTCGCAGCGAGTTGACCCGCGATCATGTGCTGCCGATTTCCAAGCATGGCAAAGATGTATGGGAAAATGTGGTCAGCGCCTGCCTCGCCTGCAACCTGAAAAAGAGCAACCGCACCCCGCAGCAAGCCAACATGCCGCTGTTGGCAGTGCCATACCGTCCCAGCTGGGTCGAACACCTGATCCTGTCCAATCGCAATATCCTCGCCGACCAGATGGAGTTTCTGGTCAATCACCTGCCCCGCGACCGGCGGGCAGCGCACAGCTGAGGGTGACTGAGGGCGGCGCTGCGTCTTTTCCTGCAGATTCAGCATCATGCGCAGCGCGACATTTATCCAGCTCGCGATCGATTTCCTCGACGTGCCTGCGAGCCTCCTCGGCTTCCGCGGCCGTCGCCGCCGTCCCGCCACCGCGTATCGCGCGGCGGGCTTTTTCCTGCCGCTGGCGCGCCAATTTGCGGTAGTTCTCGCGCACCCGCTCAAGAACCTCCTCATCCATATCCTCCAGGTCCAGCAGGCCGTTGCTGGCCTCGGTTACCCGGATCAACTCGTCAAGTTTGATCTGCAGCGCCGCCGTGTGCCGGTTCTGGCTGTTCTGGATCAGGAATACCATCAGAAACGTCACGATCGTGGTGCCCGTATTGATCACCAGCTGCCACGAGTCCCCATAATGGAACAAGGGCCCGGTAGCCCCCCATATCACCACGATGGACGCCGCGATCAGGAACGCCATCGGCTTGCCGGAATGGCTTGCGGTGGATTCGGCAAGACGACGGAACGATTGCGCTAGCTTGATCATGACGGAGGTTCCAGCGGATTTTGGCGACAGCTTGTAATGGTGTATGTAAGCGGTATGTGTAGGCCGATTGCCCGCCAACGGCCACGCGCTTTTCACTCTTTCACCCTTGCCACACCGCGCCGGTAAGCCAACAATAGGCAAATGAACGAGCTTTCCCACTATCCCCATCTCGCGCCGATCGAGACACCGGCCGACCTGCGCCGCGTTCCCGACGATCAGCTGCCGGCGGTGGCGGACGAGTTGCGCCAGTACCTGATCGAAGCTGTCGCAAGTTCGGGCGGGAATTTCGGCGCCGGGCTGGGCGTGGTCGAGCTGACTGTCGCACTGCACCACGTCTATGACACGCCGCATGACCGGCTGGTATGGGATGTCGGCCACCAGTGCTACCCGCACAAGATTCTCACCGGTCGTCGCGACCGTATCACCACGATCAAGAAGAAGGATGGTCTGGCACCGTTTCCTCGTCGCGAGGAAAGCGAATACGACACCTTCGGTGTCGGCCATTCTTCCACCTCGATCTCGGCGGCGCTGGGCATGGCGATCGCGGCGCAACGCCAGGGCGACCGACGCAAGGTGGTGGCGGTGATCGGCGACGGCGCGATGACCGCCGGCATGGCGTTCGAAGCGCTCAATCATGGCGGCGACGTCGAGCCGGACATGGTGGTGGTGTTCAACGACAACGGCATGTCGATCAGCGAGAACGTCGGCGCCTTGACCAAGGTGATGGCCCGCGCGATGGCCAGTTACCGGCTCAATGCCTGGCGCGAGCGGGCCAAGCGGGCGATTCCCAAACAATCGTTCTTCGGTCGCTGGTTCAAGCGCTGGGAAGAGCATGCCAAGGGCATGTTCGTGCCCAGCACGCTGTTCGAGGAGCTGGGTTTCCACTACACCGGACCGATCGATGGCCACAATATCCCGCAACTGCTGCATGCCTTGCGCACGGTGAAGGATCTGCCTGGCCCGCAATTGCTCCATGTGATCACCACCAAGGGCAAGGGCTATGCCCCCGCCGAACAGGCGCAGATCGAATACCACGCGGTCGGCCCGTTCGACCCCGAGGCCGGACTGCTGAAAAAGGCCTCGCCGGCCAAACTCAGCTATACCGATATCTTCGGCAACTGGCTGTGCGACATGGCCGCCGCCGATGAACGCCTGCTGGCGATTACCCCGGCGATGCGCGAAGGTTCCGGCCTGGTACGGTTCTCCAGGGAATACCCGCAGCGCTACTTTGACGTGGCGATCGCCGAGCAGCACGCGGTAACGCTGGCCGCCGGCATGGCTTGTGAGGGCGCCAAGCCGGTGGTGGCAATCTACTCGACCTTCCTGCAACGCGCCTACGACCAGGCAATCCACGACGTAGCATTGCAGAATCTTGACGTCACCTTCGCGATCGATCGTGCCGGCGTGGTGGGACCGGATGGTGCCACACATTCGGGCAGTTTCGATCTCACCTTCCTGCGCTGCCTGCCCAACATGGTAATCATGGCGCCGGCCGACGAGAACGAGTGCCGCATGATGCTGAGCACCGGGTTTCACTTCAACGGGCCAGCCGCTATCCGCTATCCGCGCGGTAGCGGCCCCGGTGCGGTGGTTTGCGAAGCGCTCGATACCTTGCCGATCGGCAAAGCCGAACTGCGCCGACGCGGTCGCGGTCTTGCCCTGCTCAGCTTCGGCACGATGCTGGCAAGCGCCGCCACGGTCGCCGCCGAAATCGACGCCACCCTGGTCAACATGCGCTTCGTGAAGCCGCTGGACGAAACCCTGATCGTCGAATTGGCAAACAGCCACGATGCCTTTGTCACTCTGGAAGACAATGCGATCGCGGGCGGCGCCGGCTCGGCAGTGGCCGAGTGTCTGGCGGCGCATGGCATCACTCTGCCGATCCTGCATCTAGGCCTGCCGGACGTCTATCTGGAGCATGGCAGCCGCGAAGAAGTGCTGAGCATGGCCAAGCTCGACCTGACGGGCATTCGCCGCTCGATTCATGCGCGCTTTCCGCAACTAGCCGGAGCGAACATCGCCAGCGTGGGCTGACCCTGGGCAAGCGGCAATCCGCAGGCCATGGCGCCCGCAGCGTGGTACCACACGCCTCGACGACACCTCAATGCCGCAACACGCCTGCTCTTTTCGGAAAACCCGCTAGAGCGCGACATGCTATTTGGCGTGAAGCTCCTGCCGCCCCGTTTTGGCAGCCCGGGGCGCGCCCCGTACAATCAGCCGCTCACTCCCACGACCCAAGCGCGCGCCGCGCGCCACCGAGCCCAGCCCTGATGGAAAAGAGTTTCGAACCCGCCCAGATCGAGTCCAAGTGGTATGCACGCTGGGAGGCCAGCGGCGCGTTCAAGCCATCGGGCCAGGGCGAGCCGTATTGCATCCTGCTGCCGCCGCCGAACGTTACGGGCACGCTGCACATGGGACATGCGTTCCAGCAGACGGTGATGGACATGCTGATCCGCTATCAGGGGATGCGCGGCATGAACACGCTGTGGCAGGTGGGCAACGACCACGCCGGCATCGCCACGCAGAAGATCGTGGAAAATCAGCTGGCTGCGGAGGGCAAGACGCGCCACGATCTCGGCCGCGACGCCTTCATCGAGCGGGTATGGCAGTGGAAGGAGGAGTCCGGCTCCACCATCACCCACCAGATGCGCCGCATCGGCGACGCCGCCGACTGGTCGCGCGAGCGCTTTACCATGGACGAGGGGCTGTCCGCGTCGGTGCGCAAGGTGTTCATCGACTGGTACCGCGCAGGCCTGATCTACCGCGGCAACCGGCTGGTGAACTGGGACCCGGTGCTGGGTACCGCCGTGTCCGACCTGGAAGTGAACAATGTCGAGCGCGACGGCCACATGTGGTCGATCCGCTACCCGGTCGCAGGTACCGACGAGAGCCTCGTCGTCGCCACCACCCGACCGGAGACCATGCTTGGCGATGCGGCGGTCGCCGTGCATCCCGAGGACGCGCGCTACGCCCATCTCGTCGGCAAGACCGTAACCCTCCCCATCACCGGGCGGTCGATTCCCATCATCGCCGACGATTATGTCGACAAGGATTTCGGCACCGGCGCGGTGAAGATCACCCCGGCCCACGACTTCAACGATCATGCGATGGGCGCGCGCCACAAGCTGGCCGTCTTCAAGATTTTTACGCTGGACGCGAAAGTGGTCGGCAATCCCGATTTGCCCTCGCAGGAGCGCTCGGCAACCCCGACGCCGGCGTTTGAGGTGTCGGGTGTCGTCGACATGGCTGAGGATATCGGCATCCCGGAAAAATACCGCGGCCTCGACCGCTACGACGCGCGCAAGCTGGTGCTCGCCGACCTGGAAGCCGCCGGCCTGCTGGTCGAGACCAAGCCGCACAAGCTGCAGGTGCCGGTGAGCCAACGCTCGGACGCGGTGATCGAACCGATGCTCACCGACCAGTGGTTTGTCGACCTGACCTCGACTGAATTACCGGAAGGCCGCGCACAGCCTCCCGGTTCGCCGGGAGGTCGCACCAAGATCACCCAGCCGGCGCTGGACGCGGTGCGTTCGGGCGAGATCACCTTCGTGCCGGAAAACTGGGGCAACACCTATACGCAGTGGCTGGATAACATCCAGGACTGGTGCATCAGTCGTCAGCTGTGGTGGGGGCATCGCATCCCGGCCTGGTACGACGAGGCCGGCAACATCTTCGTCGGCGAGGACGAGGCCGACGCACGCGCCCACGCCACCACCTCGCCGGTCGGTACCCTGCGCCAGGACGACGACGTGCTCGACACCTGGTTTTCCTCGGCGCTATGGCCATTCTCCACCCTGGGCTGGCCCGGCGACGGGCCGGTGAAGAACGCGCACGGCGAGACTGTCGCCAACTGGCAGCAGGACAAGATCTTCCTGCCCAGCGCGGTGCTGGTCACCGGCTTCGACATCATCTTTTTCTGGGTCGCGCGGATGGTGATGGCGACCAAGTACTTCACCGGACAGATACCGTTTCGCGAGGTCTACATCAACGCCATCGTGCGAGACGCCGAAGGCCAAAAGATGTCCAAGTCCAAGGGCAACACGCTGGACCCGCTGGACCTGATCGACGGCATTGCGCTGGAGCCGCTGGTGGAAAAATCCACCCGCTCGCTGCTGATCCCGCAGGTGCGCGCGAAAGTGGAAAAGCGCATCCGCAAGGATTACCCCGACGGCATTCCCGCCATCGGCACCGATGCGCTGCGCTTCACCTTTGCCGCGCTGGCCAGCTACAGCCGTACCATCAACTTCGATCTCAAGCGCGCCGAAGGCTACAAGGCGTTCTGCAACAAGCTGTGGAATGCCTCGCGGTTTGTGCTGATGAATATTGCCGACGGCGAGGTATCGGCGCCCATCGGCGCCCCGGTCACCGAGGCCGAACGCTGGATTCTCACCCGCCTGAAGCAGACCCTGGTGGAAGTCGAGCAGCATTTCGCCCGCTACCGCTTCGACCATCTGGCGCAGGCGCTGTACGAGTTCGTCTGGAACGAGTTTTGCGACTGGTTCCTGGAGCTGTCCAAGCCGGCGTTGAACGGCGACGATGCGGCGGCCGCGGCGTCGACCCGCCACACCTTGCTGGTAGTGCTGGAAAGTGTGCTGCGCGCGATGCATCCGGTGATTCCGTTCATCACCGAGGAAATCTGGCAAGAGCTGCCTGCCCACTCCTCTCTGAGCGCCGAGAGCACACCGGCATGCAAGCCGGACTCTTCCATAAAGCACATCCTCGACTGCTCCTACCCTCGCGCCGACGAGATCACCGCCGACCCCGCGGCCAGCGCCGAAATCGAGTGGTTCAAGCTGGTGCTCAGCGGCATCCGCCGGATTCGTTCGGAGATGAACATCTCGCCCGCCAAGACGATCCCGCTGCTGCTCGCCGACGGCGACACCAGCGATCGCGCGCGCTGCGCCAAGTTTGCCACGCAGATCAGCGTGCTCGCCCGCGTCGAGGCGCCGCAGTGGATCGACACCGGGGCGCCGGAACCGGCCTCAGCGGCCGCTGTGGTCGGCAGCCTGCGGGTGATGATTCCGCTCGCCGGACTGATCGATGTCGATGCCGAGAAGGCCCGCATCGGCAAGGAGATTTCGCGTATCGAAATCGAAATCAAGAAGTGCGAGGGCAAGCTCGGCAATGCCAGCTTCGTCGCCAATGCTCCCGCCGAAGTGGTTGCCCAGGAGCGCCAGCGCATCGCCGACTGGAACACCACGCTGAATGCGTTGCGCGAGCAGGCGCAGAAACTGTGATGCGCGAGGCGCCTCATCCCTGAAGTGTCCTGCCGACAAAACGCTGCCCCAGCCGCGTCTTTATGGACAATCCGGCAACAGTAGCGCCTGCTCAGGTATCGTGCCCGACCTGACCCCGGGAAAAGTCGCGGGTTTTGCGTACGGCCAACTGGTTGCTGACACCGAGCAAGTCGTAGTAACCCTCCAGCGTGGCCAGCAAACCGTCCACACCCAGTTTGACCGTTTCGGTCTTGACGCTCTCGATCTGCTTTTTCAGGCCCTCGCTCCGCCAATCGCGTCCGGTCAGGCGAATCCATTCCCGTTTGAGAAAGCCCGGTCGCGGAGGAGAGCCAAGCCGCGGCGGAACCCACAGATAGTCGTCAAAGATCATCACGCCCCCCACCTTGAGCAGCGGCCATGTCATGACACCGTCCGCAAGCACCCCGAACGCGGAATGCCAGCCGTCGATATACACCAGGTCATAAAGCCCGCTCAGGCGCTTCAGCGAATCGAAACTCGATCCCGGGAACTCCCTGATCTGATTCCGCCACGGCTTGGTATTCGCCCTGAAGCGTTCGTGGTAGTTGCCGTAAACCGGATCGACCGCAAAGAAATCGAGGCAATCGATCGAACTGTCCGGCGCCGTCAGCATGTTGTGACAAAGCCACTGGGTCGAACGGCCTTCGAAACAGCCAATTTCCAGCACCCGCAATCCGGGTTTTCCACGCAGGGACCCGAGCCACCTTTCCCAATGCGGAATATTGTGACCAAACCAGTCCGTGGAAAATTGCATGCTTTCGACCACTGCGCCCCCCTCGCTGAATGCTGGCATGAACCCTCTATGTCATACAGTGACCGGGCCGGCCAAGAGACCCCCTAGTCGTTTGTCTCTGTTGCATGCTTCGCCGACGCAGACAGCGTCATCACTACCGCCTCCTCACGACCTTCGCGTGCGGGGTAATAACGTGGCCGTCGGCCGATTTCCCGGAATCCCACCGATTCATATAACGCGATGGCAAGTGCGTTGGACGGCCGGACTTCCAAGAATACCTGGGATGCGCCGTTCCAACGCGCCACGTCCAGTAAACGACCCAATAGATGCCGGCCCAGGCCCCTGCCTCGATAAACCGGATCGACACACAAATTCAGCACATGCGCTTCACCGGCACCCATCGAGAGGATGCCGTAGCCGACGGTAACGGCATCGACACTCAAGATCCAACAGGAATGACCGGCACGCAAGCAATCGCCGAAAACGCCCGCCGACCAGGGAAACTCGTAGCAGCGTGCTTCCATCGCGCTGATCGTTGGCAGATCATCCGCGTGCATGGCACGAACTTGTATCGCCGGCCGAACCACCGTAGCCATCCCGCTCAAGTCCCCGTGCTGGAGAGCACCCGACGCACACTGCGTAAAGCGCTCCACAATCGCCGTTTGGCATCGCCACGGCGTAACACCTGCGCGGGTTCGTCGACCAGCACAATCTGCGCCTGATGCATGACCGCAGCGGGCAGGCTGCGGCCCAGCGCATGGGCCTGAGCCTCGCCGAACACCAGATAGGCCCGGGCCTCTGGAATCGTGCCGACAATCTGGCCCCCCGTTACAGTAAGCCGCGCCGCACGAGCCAGTCCCGCACCACACCCGTTCAATGCACGACCCAGCAAATCCAGCTCGCGTACGCTGCAGCCCTCGGGAAGAACCACAACACAGGAATATGCGGACGCACTCACCGCATCGCTAAACGCGACATCGCCCGGCACCGGGGCTTCAGGAGAGGGTAGCCGGCGCACCCATGGCTGTATCCCCAGCGCCCGCATCACCCGGGCACGGCGGTTCTTGCCAAGCATGGGGAGCCTGGCCACGCTCACGCGGTCTTGCGCCGTGCGCGGCGGCGGTGCGAAGCCAGGCCCCAGATCGTCCAGACCGGGCCCGAGAGCAGGTATACGGTAAATCCGGCAAACAGCACCCGCGCCGTATCCAGTACCAGCAGGGCCAGCAGCAGGACTGCGCCGACCATCCAGCCAAAAGGTACCCGCTGGCGATCGTCCAGCGGCAGCGACTTGAAACTGAAGTAGCGGAACCGGCTCACCATCAGCAGACCGGCGCTGGCCATGATCACCGGGCTGATGAAGCGAAACTCGCTGCCGGGCAGGCCGAACTTGTCCACGCTCCACACGAACGACATGCAGACCGCCGCCGCCGCCGGACTTGCCAGACCTTGAAAGTAGCGCTTGTCCGCTATGCCGACCTGGGTATTGAACCGCGCCAACCGCAACGCGGCACAGGCCACATAAATGAATGCCACAGACCAGCCAAGCTTGCCCCACAACGGGCCGAAGTCGCGCAGCGCCGACAGCGACCAGGTGTACATCACCAGTGCCGGCGCCAGTCCGAAGCTGATCAAGTCGGACAGCGAATCGTATTGCACGCCGAATTCGCTTTGGGTTCCGGTCAGCCGAGCCACCCTGCCATCCAGGCCATCGAGGATCGCGGCAATGAACACGGCGATGGCCGCATCGGAATAATGCCCGCTGATACTGGCCACGATCGCGTAAAAACCGGCGAACATAGCCCCCGTAGTGACCAGGTTCGGCAACAAGTAGATACCCCGATGGCGGGGGGGGCGGACGGGCATGGACTCACTCATGTATCAAGACCGTGACGGGGTGCGCGCAGTGTAAACCATAGGCTGCTTGAGTCCGGGACGCGAGAGTGTTAACAAGGTAACCACATCAATGGCTTTTCACGGAGAACCCCCATGCACCGTTCACTGATCGCCGTGGCGCTGCTCATGCTTGCACCGCTTGCCATAGCCCAGAGCGACAACGAGGCGTACAAATGGACGGACGCCAAGGGCACCGTACATTATCAGCAATCGCCGCCCCCACCGGGTACCCATTTTGTCAAGGTCAAGATCGCCAGCAGCAATCCGCCTACAGCTGAGGTCGCCGCCACGCCCCCCAGAAGCAGCGACCGCAACACTCCTGACATGGCCTCTGCTCCTGTTTCGAATACATCATCCAGCAACAAGTTCTGTGAAAAACTTAAAGCCAACCTCGCGGCGCTGAAGACCAGCGGGCCGGTAGTCATGCAGCAGGGCGGCAAGTCCGTGGCGCTCGACGCCAGTCAGCGCAAGCAGCAGACCGCCGTAACCGAGGTTCGCTACCAGCAGTTTTGCGAGGGCCAGCACTAGCATTATGGTCGATGCTGGCCAATCGGCGCAGCCGGTACCGCCTCGCCCTGCCCATGGGCCCATCGCGGCTTAGCGGTCAACCACGGCGGCCCGCTACAATTGCCGCCTTTACCCTGCCGGAACGACCCGCATGCGCCTCAGCCAATTTCATCTGGCCACCGTCAAGCAAGTACCCGCCGACGCCGAAATCGCCAGTCATCGGCTGATGTTGCGAGCCGGCATGATCCGCAAACTCGCGTCCGGCCTGTACACCTGGTCGCCACTGGGCTTGCGCGTGCTGCGTAAAGTCGAAACCATCGTGCGCGAGGAAATGAACCGTGCCGGGGCGATCGAGATGTTGATGCCGTCGGTTCAACCCAAGGAACTCTGGGAAGAAACGGGCCGCTGGCAGAAATTCGGTGGTCAATTGTTGAAAATCAAGGATCGCAAGCAGCAGGAATTTTGCTACGGGCCGACCCACGAGGAAGTGATTACCGACTTCGCGCGCAATGAACTGAAAAGCTACCGCCAGCTCCCGGTCAATTTTTACCAGATCCAGACCAAGTTCCGTGACGAGATCCGGCCACGCTTCGGGGTTATGCGCGCCCGCGAGTTCCTGATGAAGGATGCCTATTCCTTTCACCTCGGTGCCGAATCGCTAGCCGATACCTACGCTGTGATGTACCAGGCCTACGTCCGTATCTTTACCCGACTCGGACTGGCTTTCCGCGCCGTGCAAGCCGATACCGGCGCCATCGGCGGCAATACCAGCCATGAATTCCAGGTATTGGCCGATGCCGGCGAAGATGCCATCGCGTTTTCCGACGGCTCCGATTACGCCGCAAATATCGAGAAAGCCGAAACCCTGGCTCCCACTGCCGAACGCCCCGCAGCTACCGCGCCACTCCAGCGAGTGGACACGCCAACGCAAAAGAGCATTGCCGAAATCGCCGGTTTCCTGCAGGTTTTGCCGCAGCAATGCATAAAAACCCTGCTGGTACGCGGCCGTGAGGGCCTGGTTGCGCTATGCCTGCGCGGCGACCATGAGATCAATCAGGTCAAGGCCGCCAAACTGGCCGAGCTGCCCGGGGAGTCGGTGCTGGCCAGCGAGGAGGAAATTGTCGCCATCACCGGTGCCCGCCCCGGCTTTATCGGCCCGGTGAATCTGCCTGATTCGCTGCCTGTCATTGTCGACCGCGATGCCGCTGTCATCGCGGACTTTGTCTGCGGCGGCAATCTGGACGGCATCCATTACACCGGCTGCAACTGGGAACGCGATGCCCGGATTACCCGTATCGCCGATTTGCGAAACGTCGTCGAAGGTGACCCCTCACCGGATGGCAAGGGCCTGCTGCATATTGCCCGCGGCATCGAGGTCGGCCATGTGTTCCAGCTGGGTCAGGCCTATGCCAAGGCACTTAATGCCACCGTAGTGGACGATCAGGGCAAGCCACAAGTCATGAGCATGGGTTGCTACGGCATTGGCGTAAGCCGCATCGTGGCCGCCGCAATTGAGCAACGTCACGACGATGCCGGGATTATCTGGCCCGAGGCCATGGCGCCATGGCGAGTCGCCGTATGCATCATCAACCCGAAGCAGGACCCTGCAATCCATGAGGCCGCTGAAGCGCTATATCAACTATTGCAACAGCGCGGTATCGAAACAGTATTGGACGACCGTGGCCTGCGCCCTGGCGGCATGTTTGCCGACATGGAACTTATTGGCATTCCTCACCGCGTGGTGGTCAGTGAGCGCGGCCTGAGTGCCGGCACGCTTGAATATCGCGCACGCCAAGACAGCGAAAGTCGGGTCATTACGCAGAATGAGTTGCTGGCAATACTCGATTAATCACGTCCGATTCAGGCCGGTTGTCGGGAAGCGGCCGGGACTCGACAATCACGCCATTTGTTGCTAAATACGTGTTGCTTTACAAGTCTTCTGCATATCAGCGAGAATATAATATGCAAAAGCACCTTTGGGTCAGACCCACCCCATACCATAGGGACTGACCGATCAAGTCATAACACGCATTCCCGGAGTCCCTACATGGCCGTCGATATCAAAAATCTCAATCACAATCAGCTCAACGATCTGATCACCAAGGCGCAGGTTCGCCAGAACGAACTGCGCAAGGAAAAAGTGGTCAAGTTGCGCGAAAAAATTCACGCCATGATCAAGGCCGAGGGTTATACCTTCGAGGACATCTTCGGCAGCACACGTGGCAAGGCCAAGCGCAGCAGCAACCCGGTCGCGCCGAAATACCGCAATCCGGCCAATCCGGCACAGACCTGGTCTGGTCGTGGCAAGCGTCCGCATTGGTTCAACGACGCGTTGAAGGCTGGCAAGAAGGAAAAAGATCTGGCGATCTGAAGCCTCGCTTCCAGACCGATCCAGACTGATCAAGAACGCCGGCTTTCCAGCCGGCTTTTTTGTGGTTTCCAACGAAGCGTTTTCGGTCAGTTCCGCATTCCGATTCCGCAGGGAGGCCGGCCAGGTGTGCCCTGCAGGTTCGCCGTTTTCACACGTCATACGGCTTGAATGGTGATGACTTCGGTAGCCGCCGTTTTAAAGCGAGCGGCGCGGTGACACCAGCAGTTCGCCGAACATCAGTCCGGCCACCAGCGAAACCAGCAGGGTAAGCAGCAAGAGCCCGGCATCCATGCCCAGCGCGGTGTCCCGCTCCAGCAGAAACGACATGCTGCTGAAACCGACACTCCCAGGCACCAGCAGGATGATGCCAGGCTCGCGAATAACCGCACCGGGCCGTTTGGCGTAGCGCGCGTAGAGATTGGCCAGCGCACTCAGCAGAAAGCCGCCGAGAAACACGCCAAACGGTGCGGACGGCAGCGAACCGGAGATCTGGCCGCCCCAACGCGTAGACAGATAACCTACCGCCACGGCACCCATCACCACCAGCCAGTCCCGCCGTGCGGCGCGAAACAGAATCGCGAAGCCGAACGAACCGAACAGCAGGGTCGGGTAGTCTACCCAACCCGGCAACGGCTGCAGCGCATAGTCGCGCGCATGGATGCCTACAGCCGCGCAAAGCTGCGTGGCCGCCACCGTTCCGAAGGTGAGCTTGAGCAGGGTGGTGACTGCACCGCCCATGCGCGCCACGCCGGCGACCAGATGCTGGCTGGAAAGCTCGCGCACCGCCGTGGTCAGCGACATGCCGGGAATCAGCACGATCAAACTGGCCAGCACCACCGCCTTGATCGCCAGCGGTGTCACGAAAGCACTGACCACGATGGCAATCGTGGTGGCCACCATCGCGCTGATGGCCTCACTGGCGACCGCCAGTCGCGGCCTGCTGGCCGACAGCACGGTGATCGAGCCGATCACCAGCCCGATGAAGGCCGCGGCCAGCAAATCCACCCAGGAGCTGTGCAGGAACAACGCCACGATGCTTGCCGCCGACAGCCCGTAACTGGCCACCACGGCGGCCTGCGAACGTCGGCTTACCGGGCGCCCCAGGGCGCGCAGCCGGCGGAAGCCTTCGCGCATGTCCAGCACACCGTCGATGACCTGGTCGGCGATTTCATCGGCCTCGCACAACCGCGCCAGATTCACGTCGCCGGGTGCCAGCCGCATCACCTGCGTGCTTTGCGCCACACCTTCCTCGCCCTGGGCCAGGTCGGCGAACGAAATGATGATCGCCGTCGGGCTGGACCACACATCGGCGGCCAGCCCCATCCGTTGCGCCGCACTGGCGATCGCCATTTCCAGCCGTGGCGCGGTGGTGCCGTACTGATGCAGACGCCGCGCCAGCTCCAGCAAAAACGCGATGCGGGTAGTCAGCGCCGTGGTGGCAAACAACTGCCCGGCGGGAACGCTCTCGCTCATTGGGGCAGGCGTACCTTCAGCAGCGAACCCTCGACCCCCACCACCTCGACCGTGCTGCCCAGCGGCATGTCCGGCCCGCTGACCAACCATTGCCCATCGCCCACGCGCGCCTTGCCACGACCGTTGACGATGGGCTCAATCAGTTCGTAGCGCTGGCCGATCATCTGCTCGCCGCGGCGATTGAGTCGCTCGCTTCCGGGTTCGCCCCGCTCCAGACCCGGACGCAGCCACTTCGCGTAGATCATGCAAGCGACAATCGCCAGCGCGGCGAACAGCAACGCCTGCGCCAGCAGCCCCAGCGAAGGGATCACCCACAACAGCACGCCCATCGCGGCAGCAGCCAAACCGATCCACAGCATGAAATAACCTGGCACCAGAATCTCGCCGGCAATCAACAGCAGGGCAAGAATCCACCAAAGGTAATGTACGGAAAGCTCCCACATCGTCGATTACCCCTGTTCTCAGCGCAACGGCTGCGGCGAGATCGTTGGCGGCTTCTGCTGACCGAGCGAATCCTTCGCCAGTTCGGCAATACCGGCCAGTGAGCCGAGGATGCCGGTAGCCTCCATCGGCAACAGCAGCATCTTCTGGTTCGGCGACTTGGCGATCTCTTTCAAGGCTTCCACATAATTGTTGGCGACGAAGTAGTTCAGCGCGTTGACGTTGCCGCCGGCGATCGCCTCGGAGACCATGGTGGTGGCCTTGGCCTCCGCCTCGGCCGACCGCTCGCGCGCCTCGGCGGCACGGTAGGCCGCTTCTTTTTCGCCCTCGGCGGCCAGAATCACCGACTGCTTCTCGCCTTCGGCCTTGAGGATCGCGGCCTGACGGAAACCTTCGGCATCAAGAATGTTCGCGCGCTTTTCGCGTTCTGCCTTCATCTGCCGCGCCATCGCATCGATCAGGTCGCGCGGCGGCGCGATGTCCTTGATCTCGATGCGGCTGACCTTGACGCCCCACGGATGCGTAGCCTCGTCGACCACCTTGAGCAGCTTCGCATTGATCGCGTCGCGCTGGCTCAGCGATTCGTCCAGATCCATCGAGCCGAGCACGGTACGGATATTGGTCATCACCAGGGCCAGCGAGGCCTGCTCCAGGTTGGCCACCTCGTAGGCCGCCTTGGAAGCGTCGAGCACTTCATAGAACACCACGCCATCGACCCGCACCACGGCGTTGTCCTTGGTGATGACGTCCTGCGAGGGAACGTCCAGCACCTGCTCCATCATGTTGATCTTGCGCCCGACCGCCTGGTAGATCGGAATCAGAAAATGCAACCCCGGCGTAAGTGTGCGGGTGTATTTCCCGAACGTTTCCACCGTCCATTCGTAGCCCTGCGGCACGATGCGTACCAGCTTGACGATACCGACGACAACCAGAAACACGATGACCAGTGCGAGAATCTGTCCCATAAATTTCCCCTCTCCTGATGAAGGCCCGAGTATAGGGGAAGGGCCCCCATGCTCAGCGAGCCGTGGTTTGCGGCAGCACCAGGCTCACCCGCAAGCCGCCACCCTCACGGTTGGCCAACAGCACCCGTCCACCGTGCGCCTCGACGATCTCACGCGCCAGCGCCAGCCCCAGCCCGGTGCCGGAGCGCTTGGTCGAATAGAAGGGCAGCAACGCCTGCGCCAGCACGGCGTCGCTCATGCCGGGGCCACGATCGACTACCTCGATACGCAGTTCGCGGCCATCCTGCACAATCGACAAGGTGACATCGTCATCGGCGCTGCCGGACTCGTGCGCATTCTTGATCAGGTTGATCAACACCTGCTCGATCTGCGCCGCATCGAAGCGGCCAGGTCGCTCCGGCAACGTGGTGGCCAGACGGTAGCGGCAATGCAGGGCCAGCCCCTCGAGAAACGGTGCCCAAGCGATCATCTTCGATTGTGGCGCCGGCAGCTTGGCGAAACTGGCATAGCCGGCGATGAAATCGTGCAGATGCCGCGCCCGCTCGCCGATGGTGGCGAAGACGCCGGGCAGCCGTTCGATTTCGCCACGGCGCGCCAGTTCGGCACCGGAATGTGCCAGCGAGGAAATCGGTGCCAGTGAGTTGTTGAGCTCATGGCTGATCACCCGGATCACCCGCTTCCAGATCGCCACCTCTTGTCGCGACAATTCGCGGGTCATGCGCCGAAACAGCTGCAGGCGGTGTGGCCGGCCCTGTAGACGAAACGCCCGCTGCGACAGGTGGAAGGTTTCCTCGCTGCCATCCATCTCCACACTCAGCAACGCATCCTCGCCACTTTCCACCGCCTTGCGCAAGGCCTCCGGTGCCACCGCCAGCAGCGCGGAAAAATCCAGGCCGTGCAGACTGCGCCCCTCGTTGAACAGGTGCCTGGAGGCGATATTGGCGTAGGCCACCCGACCTGCTGCATCGGTAAGCACCAGCGCCACCGGCGTATTCTGCACCACCGTGTCCAGCAGCAATTCGCGCTGCACGAGATGCTGACGCTGTTCGCGCAAGGTGTGTCCCAGTGCGTTGTGCATGCGAATCAGGCGACCCAGCTCGTCACCCCGATCGATGGCAATCGAGAAACTGAAATCGCCGTCGCGGTAGCTGGCCACAGCGCCTTCCAGCGCCCGCAACAGTCGGCTGACCGGCGCCATCGCGCGACCGGCAAGCCAGAACGCCAGCGGCAGCAAGACGATCAAACTGGCCAGCAGGCCACCGTAGATGCCTACCTGCATCGGTGCACGGACGGTCAGCGCCAGATCCGTATGCAGCCAGCGCAACAGCTGCGGCAACGGCCATTGGCTGACCCCGGCGTAAATCAACGCACCCGCCACGCCCGCCAGCAGCAGCAGCAAGGTCAGGCGCAGATGCAGCGAATTCAGTCGACGCCACATGGCGCATCCCCCGTTCGCAAACAGCAGGGTCTCAACGGCACAAGGGATCCATCGGCGTGAACGCACAGTTTACCGGCGGTTTTCCAGCCAACCACGGGCGCTGCTTGCCCATCACCACGGCCTGGTCCATCGGTCGTGGTGGTGGCCGCTGCAGCAGATTGCTACGTTTGCCGGCATTGAACCTGAAGTGGATGGCCCGCCTGTTCCCGGCCCCCACCGTAGTCTTGTCAGTCGGCAACGGCGCCATGCCCGGCGGCAGCGTCAGACGCAGCCTATCTCCTGCCGAAGGCGCAGGCACCGTTTGCGCTGTGGCGACTGCCGCCAGCCACAACGCGGGAAGCAGTACAAAAAGTCGATATCGCATCGCAACCGTCCTCCAGAAAGGGGTGCTCACTGGCCACCGCACATCGCCGAAACATGCTCGCACGCCGGACCAAGCGCCCTGTCTCGCGCAGCGTCCCGGGCCAGATAGCCGCACCGATGCAGGCAAACTGATTTTGCGGGCATTGGCTCAAACCCTTCCTGATGGCTTCTGACAGAACTCGGCTTGCGTCCTTTGCTATGGTACTGCTCTCGTCGATCCGTGGTGCTGACGAGGGGGTCGGTGCCGTTGCTCGCAAGCCCATCATGTTGGCGACGCCAGCCCATAACGCTCCATCCGCCGATACAGCGCCTGCCGCGACAAGCCCAACTGCTGGGCGGCACGACTGACCACGCCGCCGGCCTGCTGCAGGGCCGCCTCGACCGCTTCGCGGCTGGGCTCGTCAAGATTTCGACTGGTCGCTGCCGTGGTCGGCAAATTCAGCAACTCGGGGGTGATCGGCGCATCACCGGCGAGCAGCGCCGCGCGCTCGATCGCATTTTTCAGCTCCCGCACATTGCCTGGCCACGCGTGCGCCTGCAGCGCCTCGCGTGCCGCATCGCCCAGCTCACCGCGGCCAGCCAGGAAAAACTCCGCCAGCGGCAGGATGTCATCGCCGCGCTCGGCCAGTCCCGGCAGGTTGACCTCGATGACGTTGAGCCGGTAGTAGAGATCCTCGCGGAAGGTGCCGGCACGAATCATCGCCTTGAGGTCGGCATTGGTGGCGCTCAGCACGCGCACCTTGGCCAGGCGCGTGCGGCCGGAGCCAAGCCGCTCGAACTGACCGGTCTCCAGCACTCGCAGCAACTTCATCTGGCCCGGTAGCGGCAGGTTGCCGATCTCGTCTAGAAACAGCGTGCCGCCGTCGGCCAGTTCGAACCGCCCTTCCCGAGCCTTGTTGGCGCCGGTGTAGGCACCGGCCTCGGCACCGAAGAGTTCGGCCTCGATCAACTCCCCCGGCAACGCACCGCAATTCACCGCGACAAAGGCGCCGCGTCTGACCGCCGAATTGGCGTGCACAATCGCCGCGATGCGCTCCTTGCCGCTGCCGTTCGGACCGCTGATCAGCACCGGCACGTCCGAGCGAGCTACCTGGCAGGCCAGCTCCAGCGTGCGCACCATCGCATCGGAGGTGAATACTAGCCCGTCCAGCTCGTACTTCTCGTGCAACATCTCACGCGAACGCCGACGCTCGCGCCGGGTTCGCGTCACCTCGCGGGTGGACTCGGAAAGCTCCAGCAGGTTTTCTACCGTGGCCAGCAATTTGCTGTCGTCCCAGGGCTTGGCCAGATAGTCGGCGGCCCCCGCCTTGACCAGTTCCACCGCGGTTTCCAGATGCGTCCATGCGGTCAGCAGGATCACCGGCAAGTCCGGATGCAGCTCGCGGATCGCACGGAACAAGGCCACGCCTTCCTCGCCCGAGGTGGTATCGGTGGTGAAGTTCATGTCCTGGATCACCACGTCGACCGGCTCGCGCGCCAGCAGCGCCAGCCCCTGCTCCGGCGTCAGCGCCGTAAGCGGATGGATATCGTGCAATGACAACGCCAGCGACAACGCGTCGCCCACGGCCGGGTTGTCATCGATGATCAGGACGGTACGGGTCATTTCAGAGCCTGTTTTCATATCCCGAGCACCTCGCGCCGGGATCGGGTTGACCGCAGGGCAAGGAAGAGTGAAGGAGTGTATGTCGATACACCACCGAGTGATAACGCCGCCACAGGGGCAACCCGGCCCGTACGGGCCGCCATGACTACCGCCATGCGCCTACCTGACATCGTCGCATCACACGCTCCGCGTCGCCACCACCGGTGGCACGGCAGCGGCGCGCAGCGCGGGGCCGAGCACCGCCAGTTGACCCAAGGCCCATAGCACCAGCGCGCCGATCGGCAGGTAGGACAATGGCAATCGTGGCAGTTCGTAGTGCTTCATCAGGAACAGGTTCAATACCACGGCACACAGCGAACCCAGTGCGATGCCGCCGCTGACGATCAGGAAGTTCTCGGTCTGGAAGTAACGCAGAATCTCGCCGCGGGTGGCGCCCAGCGCACGACGTATGCCGATCTGCCTGCGCCGCTGACCGACCCAGAAGCTGGTCAGGCCACCGATACCGCCCACCGTGGCGAGCAGCAGCACCACGCAGATCATACTCATGAGCAAGGTCACGCCACGATCATCCGCATAGACTGCGGCGCGCAGGTCGCCGTAGCGTTTCGCACCACCATCCATCACCCGCATGCGATTGATGGCCAGCAGCGCCTTCGGGGCGGCACGCATCACCGCATCAAGCTGGCCCGGTTTGGCGCGCAGCACATAAAAGCTCCCATACGGCCACACCGGCCAGGACGGTAGCAGTACCGAGCAGTAGGCAAAGCTGTGCGTGCCCACGGCCGGCACCTCCAGGTGGCGGACGACGCCGATGATGGTGCTGGGCTTGTCGCTGATGTAGACCCGCTTGCCCACCGCCGATTGATGCGGAAACATCCGTTCGGCGAGGTCACGGGTGACGATAATGACCGGCGGCGCCAATGCGTCATCGACGCTTCCCGCAACGATTTCGTCCGGCCGGAAGTTGCGCCCGGCGACCAGTTGCAAACCCAGCGTCGACAGCGTGTGGTCATCGGCCTGATAACCCTCCGCCAACGATGTCGGCGCTCGCTGATTCGGCTTGAGCCCAATGCGTAACACCGCGGCCCACGGCCCGCCCGCCGGGTAGGTGTAGTCGGCGTAGGCATCGGCCACGCCCGGCAACTGGCGCAACGCGGCGAGGTCTGTGGCCAGTCGCGCACTCAACTGCGCCGTCTCGTGCTTGCCTATCCACTGGTTCTGGATCACTACGATGTGCGCTTCGTCGATGCCGGTGGGACGCGCGATGTGCGCCAGCCGCAGCTGGATGATAAACAGCGCGTTGCACACGATTGCCAGCGTCAACGCGATCTGCAACACGATCAGCACGGTGGCAGCGCGGTGATGCCTGAGTGCGGCGAGTATGAGTCGGATCTGCATGCTCGCCTCCTCAGTTCGACTTCAGTTGCCAGGCGGGCTGCACCTGCGCCGCCCGCCAGGTGGGATAGAGCGCGGCGAGCACGGTCGCCACGATGGACACCAGCAAGGTGAGGCCAAGCAGGTCTGCGTCGACGTGGACGAGTCGCGCGATCTTCGGCGTGAACAGCGCACCCATGCCGTATACGCCAATGCCCGTCAGCAGCAAACCGAGCAATCCCCCGACGGCACCCACCATCGCGGCCTCGGTCAAAAATTGCAGGCCGATCGCTCCGCGCGAGGCACCCAGGGCGCGACGCACGCCGATCTCTACGCTACGGCGCATGAATTTCGCCAACAGCAAACCGATGATGTTGACCAGGCAGACCAGTTGCAGACCCAGCGCCAGCAGGAACGAAACCCGCACCTGTTCTGGTACGGCGTGCACGTAAGCCAGCAACTGCGGGACGTTGCGCAAACGCACGTTCGGCGGCCACGAGAAGCGCCCCATACGCTGTTGCGCGGCCGCATAGTTGTGCAGAAAGCTCGCGTAGTGCCACGCATCGGCCGGCGTTGGCAGGTCGACCCAGAAAGCGACCCAGACACATTCCGAGTGCAGAAGGGCATCCCAGCCCATGCCCTTGTAATCCGGGCGGCAGTAATTGCCCCACGCCGTTGCAATCTGCTGTTCCACTGCATGGGTGAAAGGCAGGAACACATCCGGCGCATCGCCATGATCGGTGGTGACATGGATACTGCCGGTCGCGTAGAAGCGCGGCTGCGGATTCCAGTCCCCGGCTACACCGACCACGCGGTAGTCGTGATTATCCAGGCGAATTTCGCGACCGACGCTGTCGGTACCGCCGAACAAGCGGTCGTTGAGTCGCCGGCTGATCACAAGGGCATCCGTTCCCTTGTCGTCATCCAACGCGCTCCAGCCTGCGCCGTACGCCATCGGTACGTTGAACATCGCAAAGAAATCAGTCGTCACCGCATACCCTTTCACCGCAAACGGCGCGCGCGTCGCATCCGCCGGTACCAGCGAGAAGGCCACCTGATAGAGCGCAGTCTGGCGTGGTGCGGCGTGGGCGTGCAGCAACGCCTCGGCATCGATATAGCTGAGCGTCAACGGCGGCTCGCCATGCACATCAGGATTCGCCGGCCCCCAGTTGTCAATCTGCGGTTCATACAGCTGTGCCGATTTTCCCGGCATCGGATCCGCCGACATCGCGCGCAGCGCGGCGAACGTGACCATCGACGACGCCACCCCCGCGCCGATCAGCGCGACGATCAAGATCGTCAGCACCGGATTGCGCCTGAGGCTGCGCACGGCCAGTTCGAAGTAGTAACCAAACATTACGTGCCCCCGTCAACAACAAAACCAGATACCCCTGTAGGAGCGCACCCTGTGCGCGATGCTCTTGATTGCATCGCGCGAAGGGCAATCGCGCACAGGGTGCGCTCCTACAGGTTCCTTGTTCATCACACACTCCGCGTCGCCACCACCGGTGGCACGGCAGCTGCGCGCAGTGCGGGGCCGAGTACGGCGAGCTGGCCAAGCAGCAGCATCACCACTGCGCCGACTGGCAACCAGCTCCACGGCAACCGGGACAGCTCGTAGTAGTGCATCAGCAGCGCGTTGCCCAGCAACGCCAACGCCATGCCGATGGCGACGCCGATGCTGACAATCAGGGCGTTCTCGGCGAGGAAGTAACGCAGGATATCCGCCCGTCGCGCACCGAGGGCGCGGCGGATGCCAATCTGCCGGGTACGCTTCTGCACCCAGAATCCGGTCAACCCCATGATGCCGATCGCGGTGACCACCACCACCGCCAGGGTGATCCCGGCGAATAGCCCCAGGGCCGCACGCTGGCTCTTGAACGCCGCCTCGCGACGGCTGCTGTAGCTGCTCACCCGTGCGGTGATACCTGTTGGCAGCAAGGCGCCGAAGTGCTGCTGGATGACCTTGCGTACACCGCGAATCGCCGCCTTGCGCAGCGCCGGGTCCACGCGCACCGCGTAACTCAGGGTCGATGTGCTGGCGATGCGTCTTGCCAGCAGCACCGTGTCGTCTGCGCGACCGTTGGTGGCCAGCCCCAACTGGTTGCGCAGCAGGTGACGCACAACCCCCACCACCTGGTAACCGAGATCATTCTTGTCGCTGGGGTCGGTCAACAGCTGGCCCAGCACCCGACCGTTTGCGAATAGTCGCTTTGCCAAGGTCTGCGTGATGATGATCGGCTGTGGCCCGCCGGCACTCCATTTCTCGTGGGTGCCACCGATCCCGAAATCACGATATTCACTCGGCAGAAAGTCGCGTCCGGCCACCAGCTGCAAGCCCAGGACATCGATCAGTCCCGCGCCCAGATAGCCGTTCACGCCCACCTTCACCCCATTCGGTCCCTGCAAGGCGATATCCATGAGGTTGCTCCCCACCATCGGCAAACCGAATGCCGCGGTCGCAGCACGCACCCCAGGCACCTCATGTAGCGCTACCTCACCGCCGCGAACCTCGGCAGTGGTGAAGGCTCGCTGCGGCGACGCCAACTGATCGACCAGAATCAACTGGTTTCCGGCGACGCCGCTGGGCGCGAGCATCGGCTGCAACTGCTGCCATACCAGGAACAGCACATTGCACAGGATCGCGCAGGCCACGGCCACCTGCAGCAAGACCAGCGCCGGCATCATGCTGTGACGGCGCAGGGTGGAAAACAGAATGCGAATGGACATGCTCGACCTCCCTAGGCGCTCTTGACCTGCAATGCCGGCTCCACAGCCGAGGCGCGCCACGCCGGCAACAGGCCGACCAGCACACCGACCAGCAAGGCCATGGCAAACAGGCCACCGAACATCAGCGGGTCGAGACGAGCAAGACCGGAAAAGTCGCTGCCCTGCCGGCGCAAAATCCACAGACCCAGCAGGGTCAGCGGCAAGGCCAGCACGCCACCAAGCATGCTGACGGCCGCCGCCTCCAGCAGGTATTGCTGAAACACCGCGCGGCGTGGCGCACCCAGCGCACGACGGATGCCCGTTTCACCGCTGCGATGCAGAAAGCGCGCCGCCAGCAGGCCGGCCACATTCAACATGCACAACAGCAGGAACGCGCCCGCCAGTCCCACATTCAAGCGCACACTGTCGGGAACCACATGCTGCAACTTCAGCCATTGCGCCACGCTGAAAAGCTGCGATGTCGCCGGTTTGCCGAAGCCGGAAAGCGCCTTCTGCTGCTCGACGTAGTGCGTCAGGTAGCTGCGATAGGCGGCAACCTGCTGTGGTGTATCCAGTTGCACCCAGAAGCCCAGCGACGCGCAATGCGTTGGGTCGGACAAGCCCAGCCGGGATGCCGTCTTGTACGACGCATCGCATCCATCGGCGCGTCGCGGCGACAGGCCGGCATCCAGCGCAGCGGTATAAGGCAGGTAGAGATTCTCCCCGCCGTCGCTGCTGAATACGCCGGAATCAAGGCCATAGAAATGCGGTTGCGGCGCATATGGAGCGATCACGCCGACCACCTGAAACAAGGTGTTTCGGAGGCGCACCCGACGCCCCACGGCATTGACGGTGCCGAACAGCTTCTGCGCCAGCTCGGTGTCGATCAACACCACCGGCGCATGAGCAGCATCCTCGGCGGCGGTCCAGTTGCGCCCGTAGCGCAAGGCCACGCCGAACATCGGTACGAAATCGGCACTGGTCGCCAGAATCAGCTGCGAGCGCTGTGCATGCTTGCCATCAGCCGATATCTCGTCGGCGGCCATGTCCGCCACCACCGCCTGCCGCACCGCCCGATGTGCCGCGAGCAAGGCCTGCGCATCGGCCAGCTTGATGCGCCTGTAGTTGGCCTGGGTGACACCATTCAGTGATTGATAATTGAACGGCTTGGCCAACACCGTATCCACCCACGCCAGATACAAATGCTCACTGCGCCCGGGCAGCGGATCGGCCGACAGCACGTGCAACAACGCCAACGTGGTCATGCAGGCCGACAGGCCCAGCGCCACCGTCAGTACCACCAACACGGTACTTTTCGGAAAGCCGCGCAAGCCGCGCAAAGCCAGTTCAAGGTTGTAGCGAAACATGTCGTGATGGCTCCTCATCCGATCTCTCCCATCACACACTCCGCGTCGCCACCACCGGTGGCACGGCAGCGGCGCGCAGCGCGGGGCCGAGTACGGCCAGCTGGCCCAAGGCCCACAGCACCAGCGCGCCGATCGGCAGGTAGGACAACGGCAGGCGTGGCAGTTCATAGTGCTTCATCAGGAACAGGTTCAATACCACTGCACACAGCGAACCCAGTGCGATGCCGCCGCTGACGATCAGGAAGTTCTCGGTCTGGAAATACAACATGATGTCGCGCCGGGTGGCACCAATGGCGCGGCGAATGCCGATCTGATGCGTGCGCTGCTGCACCCAGAAGCTGGACAATCCGACCACGCCCAACGCGGACAAGGCCAGCAGGCAGCCGATCACCAGCAGCAGCAACCAGATCAAGGCGCGGTCATCGTGAAAATAGTCCTTCACCGTCTGCGCATAGCTGTGGCGTTCGGTGATGATGCGACGACTATCGACGCCGTCGAGCACCTTGGGCAGGTCGCGCAACGTGGCGTCGCGCGCGCCCGGCGCCGTGCGCAGCGCATACATGCCGCCCCTAACGGCGGCGGCGGTTACCGGCAGCAACAGGTTGCGTTCGACGCCGTTGTATTTGTTGATACTGGGATTCACCAGGTGCCCCACAACGCCCACTACGTGGGTGACGTCGCCCGCCTTGTCCCCGAGAAAAAGCGGCTGGCCCAGCGGATCCTTGCCTGGCCACAGGCGATTTGCCAGCGAGCGCGTAACCATCACCGCCGGTGGTGCCTGCATATTGTCGAACGGGAAGTAGTTGACGTACTCCTGTGGAAGAAAGTCACGCCCCTGCACCAGCTTGATACCGAGGGTCTTGACCGTTCCCTGGGTCCCTGCGTAGAAGATCACGTTGCAAACCTGGTCCTTGGTATGCCCCGGACGATGCTGTACACAGGCACCCCATGAGTTCATATTGCTGAGCGGCAGCGAGTTCACCATGACTGCCGAAGTCACCCCCGGCATGGTTCGCAGTGCCGCCAGATCGGCTTGCGCACGGCTGGTGGCACTGGCGGCGCTAGCCCCCTGATCCAGCCCGCTGCTTCTGGCCCACACCAGCTCGTTGTCCGCCACGCCGGTCTGCACGTGCATGGCGGCAAGGCGGTCACCAATGATGAAGATCGCATTGCTGACGATGGCGCAGGTCAAGGCGATTTCCAGCACCATCAGAATGACGGCGGTCTTGTGGTGTTTCAGCGCTGAGATGATCGGATGCATGACGTCCCTGCCTCACTGAATCTTCAAGACGGTGGCAGGCTGCAAGCGGCAGGCGCGCCACGCGGGAAACAGCGCGGCCAGCAAGGTCGCGCACAGTGAAAGCACTACCGTGGCCCCCAGCATCACGCTATCCAGATGGGCGTAACCCGCGTATGGCACGGGCTGTTGACGCACAATCCACAGCCCCGAGAGGGTCAGCAGCAAGCCCACAACACCACCCGCCAAGCCCACCAGAAAAGCCTCGAACAGCAACTGGGCGAAGACCGACCGCTTCGAAGCGCCCATTGCCCTGCGGATACCCAGTTCAGCGCCGCGTCGCAAGAACTTCACCAGCAACAAGGCCACGGTATTGACCAGGCATACCAGCATGAAGCCAAGCGCCAGCAGTGTCTGCAACTGCACGCTGCTCGGCACCACATGGTTGACGTCAAGCCAAGCCATCAAATCGTGCAAGCGGACATTCGGCGGCCGCTGGAAACGACCCAGCGCTTTTTGTTCCTGCGAGTAATGCACCAGATAATCGCGATAGCTCGCCACCTGGGCGGGCGTATCCAGCTGTGCCCAGAACTGAATCCAGGTGCAGGAGGCCCGCTCCATGTCCTTGTTGTTGAGGGCCTGATCGCCCCAGCACATGAAGTTTCCTTCGGTCGGCTGCTTCAGCGCCATCGCGGTTTCCAGCGGCATGAATACCTGCTCGACCTTGGCATAGCTGCCCTGGGTCAGGTCGTAGAAACGCGGCACCGGCTGCCACGGATCGATCACCCCGACCACACGGAAGACATCCTTGCCAAGCCGCAGCGACTTGCCGACCGCGTGATCCGCGCCGTAAAGCTTGTCGGCAAGATCACGCGCAATGACCACTACACGTGCCTGCCGCGCGTCATCCGCTGCCGTCCAACCGCTGCCGTAGGCGAAAGGCACCTCGAACATCGTGAAGAAATCGGCCGAGGTATAGCGCGCACTGGCAAAGAACGCACGGCTACTTCCCTGCGTCGGCTGCACCACCACCTGGCCCGCGGTCATCGCCACCTGACGCACCGCACGACGGGCATGCAGCAGATTCATCGCATCGATCCAGGTCAACTGATCCGGCGGCGCCTTGTTTTTAGCGTAGCCCACCATGTCATGCGGATCGATTTGCGGATAAAACAGTTGTACGCTCCGCCCCGGCAACGGATCGGCCGTCATCACGTGCAACACCGTGATCATCGTCATGCTGGCACCGATGCCCAGTCCGATCGCCAGCACCATCAGCGCGGTCAACACCTTGTTGCACCTGAGGCTGCGCAACGCCAGTTCAAGGTAATAGCCGAACATCACGCGCCCCCGTCAACAACAAAAACCAGATACCCCTGTAGGAGCGCACCCAGTGCGCGATGGTCTTGTTTGGATCGCGCACACGGTGCGCTCCGACGGGTTGCGTTTTAATAAAACAAA
>JASBTI010000003.1 GCA_030148505.1 Rhodanobacter sp. | reverse complement strand
AGGGTATCGACGTCGCGCATTTTGGTCGTGGGCAGCCGGGTCAGGACGTCGGTCAGCCAGGCCTGCGGATCGCGTCCGTTGGCCTTGGCCGTAGCCAGCAGGCCCATGATCGCCGCGGCCCGCTTGCCGGCCGATTCGGAGCCGGCAAACAACCAGTTTTTACGGCCCAGGGCGATCGGGCGGATGGCGTTTTCGGCCGCGTTGTTGTCCAGTGGATATCGGCCATCGTCCAGCACCCGCGCCAGCGCATCCCACCGCTTGAGCGTGTAACTGATCGCTCCGGCTAGACCGCTGTTGCCCAGCACCTTGGGCTGCAGACCCTCCAGCCAGGTCCGCAGTTCGGCCAGGCACGGCGCCAGCCGGGCTTGGCGTTCGCGATGCCGATCGACTGCCTCCAAGTCGGCCAGCTCCGCTTCAATCGCATAGAGCCGGGCGAAGCGCTGCAGCGCCTCCTTCGCCATCGGACTGCTGCTGGCGGCATGCACGTCGAAGAACTTCCGCCGGGCATGCGCCCAGCAGCCCAGCTCGGTGATCCCGGTGGCAAACAGCGCCTTGTAGCCGGCATAGTCATCCACCATCAGCGCGCCCTTCCAGTCGCCCAGAAACGCGGCCGCGTGCTTGCCCGAGCGGCTGGATCCGTAGTCGAACAGCACCACCGGTGAGGCACCGGCGGTTCGGTACACGAACAGGTACGCCCGCTTGGTTTTACCGGCTCCTGGATCGAGCTGGGATACCGGTGTCTCGTCGGCATGCAGCACCAAGGAGCGCCGCAATCGCTCCTTCAAGGCCTGCACCAACGGCTCCAGCGCCAGGCCGATCCGGCCCACCCACTCGGCCAGGGTGCTGCGCGGCAGGCTGATGCCATGGCGCGCATAGATCGCCTCCTGCCGGTACAGCGGCAAGTGATCCACGTACTTCTGGACCACGATCTGGGCGAGCAGGCCGGGCGCCGCCATCCCGCGGTCGATGATCGCCGGGGCCACCGGCTCGGCGATCACCTGCTCGCAGGCCCGGCAGGCGTATTGCGGATACACCTCACGACGCACGAACAGCTCGATCGGCTTGACGTCCAGCTTCTCGCTGACCTGCTCGCCTATCTTCACCAGCGCCCCGCCACAGGCGGCGCATTGGCACGAAGCCGGTTCGTGAACGGTGGTGATCCGCTCCAGCTCCGGTGGCAGGGGCTGCCGCCGCGGACGCTGGTCGGCAGGCCGGACCGCGGGTGCGCTGGCCTGTGCGGCCTCCACCTGTGCCTCCACGGTGGCGATGTCCTCGGCCATGGCCTCTTCGAACAGTCCCCGCTGGACCGCATCCATCCGCTCGGAGCGGGCAGCGAACTGAATCCGGCGCAGCCGCGCCAGCTCATGGGTCAGCTTCCCGATCAGCGCGTCACGTTCGCGCAAAGTGTGCTCGTGACGGGCCACCAGCGCATCGCGCGCGGCTATCACCTTATCGCGCCCGCTCAACTCAGCATCACGCTCCTGCACCATGCGGCGCAGCGTATCGACGTCATGGATGGCTTCAAGGGATCGGGCTTCCATGCCGCAAGTTTAGACGTCTAGACGATCCTGCCTAGTGAGCTTGTGTCACATGACAGGCGCTGCCAATCGACTCCGGCACACAACCACCTGAACTGCGCGCGCGTTAGCGACCACAGGGACTCCTTGCCGGCAGACAACACAAACCGGCCGCGGTGCAGCCGGCGGGTGCTCAGCCATACGCCTTGGCTGTCCACCACCAAAACCTTCAAACGGCTGCCCGATCGATTGCGAAACACAAAGGCGCTGCCGTCCAGAGGGTCCCGCTTCAGCACCTCCCGCACATGCACCAGCAGACGATCCGCGCCACAGCGGAAATCCACCGGTGCGCTCACCAACCACCACGCATGCACCCGATCCCCTGAACCCGGCGACCTGCCCAGTAAACCCATGGCCCTTCTCCTCCAGGAAAAGGGCTAAGTGCAGTCCATCACACCTATCTCGCGGAAGGTGTCGTCACCGGACGCTTACCGTGGTCAAGCGGTTGCGGCTGTTGTAACCGAAGCCGTAGGTGTTGCCACCCATCACGCTGCCGGTGGTGTTGCCGTTGGCGTCATTGGTGCGCGCGGCATTGCCAATGCTGGCCAATTGGTGCGTACCGGTGGTGTAGGTATAGGCACCGCCTCCGGTGACTACGTCTGTCGCGGTCTTGCTCAGCCGATCACCGGTCCGGTTGTAGCTGTAGCTCTCCAGCGCGGCGCCGGCGTCGGTGATGCCGGTAAGCCGGTACAGCGGGTCGTAGCTGTAGGTCTCCGTCGCCGGATTGCCCAGGGCGAGGATATCGCCCATCGCGTCACGCGCCAGATGCAGATTCAGCGCCGGGCTGGTCAGGTCGGTGAGCCGCTCGTTGGCATCGTACGTGCGCGTGATGACCTGACCGTTCCCCAGCGTGTAGCTGCTGATCGGCCCGAACGGCAGATAGCTGATGTTCGTGACGGCCGCGACGGCTGCGACGCCCGGCGGCGTGACGGTGACGCGATTAATGCGTCCCGCGCTATCGTGCTGATAACTGACCAGCGTGTTATCGGGGTAGTCGATGCTCGCCAAGCGGTCGCCCATGGTGTAGCTGTACGTGGTGATGTCGTTGTGGCCGGAAAACCCCTGACGCTTCATGACCACGTTGCCACGCGCGTCGTAGCAGAATACCGTGGCGCCCCCGTTTCCTAGCACACGGGTCAAGCGGCCTATCGAATGACTGCCGCTGCAACCGGTTTCCGTGTCCGTTTCGTCATAACGGTAGGTGAAGAGCGTGGTGCCCGCGTAGCTCGCTGCGGCCACCCGATTGAGGGTGTCATAAGTCGACGTACTGACGACTCCTTTCGCATCGGTATGCGTGAGGCGATTGCCGGCCGCATCGTAAGTGTCGGTGCTGGTGCCGGTATCCGGACTGCTCAGTTCGGTGCGATTGCCCAGGCCGTCGTAGGTGTACAACGTATTCAACCCATTGGGATCCGCCACGCCGTCCAGCCGGCCCAATGCATCGTGATCAAACGCCGTCTGGGTGTTGCTGGTCGCCGGATCGCTGCCGTTGTAGTTGGCGATTGTGCTCTGCAACCGGTTGAGGGCATCGAAGCCCTGTTGGCGCTGGACGCCGAGGGCATCGGCGCTGTGCACCAGGTTGCCATTGCCGTCGTAGCTGTCGCTATAGTTCGCGTTGAACACGGTCTGGTTGAGACCGTCGATCACCGCCGTCAGCTGACCCAGCGTGTTGTAGGCGCGCGACAGACTCCGCACGACCGTGCCGCTGGCGGTGAGGACTTGTTCCTTGGTCTTGTTGCCCGCCGCATCCAGCGTGTAATGGACGCGGTTGCCCTGCGCGTCGGTGATGTCGGTAAGGCGGTGGGCGGCGTCGTAGGTAAAGGTCGTGGTGACATTGTCCGGGTCGGTAACCGATGCCACGGCCCCGTACGGGGTGTAGGCGAAGGTGGTGGTGGCGCCACCGACACTGCGCGAGGCCAGCCAGCCGCGCGGCGTGTAGGTCAGGTCGGTGTTGATGCCGTTGGCGTCGGTGGTTCGGGTAATGCGTCCATCGGCGTCGTACGAAGCGATGGTGGTGACGTGGCCGAGCGGGTCGGTGATCTGATACAGATCCCCCGGTTGATGACAGGCACCGCCCGGTGTGCCGCAGCCGGTCGCAACGCTGTCCGGGTAATAGCTGTAAGTGGTGGTCTGCACCAAGTCGGTGCGCGGGCCGGTGACGGAAAGCCGCAGCCCCACCAGCGGACAACCATTACCCACTGCATCGCAATAGGTGTACGTCCAGCGGCGTACACCAGACGGTACCGAGCCGCTTGCGGCGCAAGCGTAGCTGCCGGCCTGGGCCGGATCGATCTCGCAGCGGGCCAGCGGTTGGCCGCGAGTGTTGTAGACCCAGTCAGTGGTAGCTAATGTCGTACCGCCGGCATCACTGACCGTTCGCGACAGCGGCACTCGCAATACCTGGTCCCACTGAGTGGACGTGGTTCGTTGGACCGTTGTACCAACAGCTTCGACGCTCTGCAGCAGCAGTCCATTTGAATCGAAGGTGTAGTTGGTTTGATGGTTGTTCCAGTCCAGTGCTGACTGCATATAGCCATTACCATCATACGTCATGCTCTGACCGATGCAGTCGTGGCATGCCGGGCCACTAATCGATGTAAGCCGAAGGCCGCCGGCGACATCCTGGAACCTGTAAGTCCGCTGAGTGCCGAGGTTGTCAGTGACAGTCGTGCTGTTGCTATCGTAAGTCAGTGCGTCGGTATCCACATTGCCTGCCAGAGCGCTACCAGTGGCCTTGCCACTGGTGGGATCGTAGGTCCAACTGGCATAGTCGGTATTACTCTCATCGACCATGGTGGTGAGGGCGGCAAGAAATGTGGTGTTGTTATACTGATAGCCGATAACGCTGTTGTCGCCGTAGGTAACCGAGGTTAAGTTGCCATCCGCGTCATAGGCATATTGGATAGTTGTCTTATCAGGCAGCGTCAACGTGCTCAGGTTGGAATTGACATTGTAAGTAAAAGCCAATTGCCGGCCATGATTGTCCGTGACCTTGCTGATGGTTTCGTCACTGTTGCGACTGATCGTCTGCGTATAGCCATCGCGACTGACAATTTGCAGCAAATTTCCGTTGATGTCGTACGACTCGGTATCGCCGTTTGCGACCGTCAAGGTATAGCTGTTGGCGCCGGGGGCGAGAGTCACTTCGCTCTGCCCGGAGGTTGTACAGATGCCGTTGAAACAGGAAAAAGTATAGCTATTGCCATCCGGGCGTACGGCGACCAGTGGAAAAGATGCATCCGAAATTGCCGACGTCAGCACTACACTCTCATTAGTATTGAACACGGGAATGACCCGTCCATTTGAAAGCTTGCACTGACCATTGCCAATATAGGTGGCGATCAAGCCGGAATATAGCGGGTTGTTGGCGGCGATGCCCTGGAACCCCTCCGTGCAAGCACTAGCCGCCGAAGTGTAGGTGGCAGAACTGGTTGACGCAAAGGTAAAACCCGGTGGAATCGTCGGCGCCACATCCTCCAGGCCGAACAAGTGCCTGGCCTCGAACCCATTCCTCCAGCCCCGGGCGGAGACCATAGGATTGTATGGGTTGCTGTTGTAGTGTCGGTCGAACCGTAATCGCCCATCGCCACTAATGAAATCCGTGGCCGACTCATACATGTTTCCGGTACCTATCTCGATCGGCTTGTCCGTTCCAAAACGGCCCTGATCGCAAGAGCACTTGCCATTGGCGACTTTGTCAACAGGGACATTTAAATAATAGCCGCTCTCGCATAAATAGGCGTCCCAGTGGCTATTATACGCCCAACGAGTCCCATTGAGGCATGTTTGAATTGTGTAGTCGCCCGTTACGAAGTCTTCACCAGGGCCTTGGTTATTGAGTATGCAGTGATTTTTTGCATACATTTCGCGCGTAAAAGTATGGCCATCCGCACCAAGATACGTTCCGCTGGCGTTAAGCGACCACCCTAAGTGACTGCAGTTTGCTGCCCCATATGGCCAATACGAATTGGAGGCGGGGGAAATATAGGTCCTTGCCGCTGCCTCATCCCACAATCGCACATTACCATTCTGAATTTGTGTCCCACGCTTTACGGTGTTGTTATTTTGTGCATAGGCTACGGCACAGAAAATATTTGCCACTAAAAATAGTGAAAGAATAAAAATTCTCATACGCTCTTCCTTAAGATGCTCTGCTCTGATCAGTTGACTCGGAAACGGCCGTCCAGACGAATGTCACCGCAAGCATAGTCACAGGAAAGGGCGATGTTTCTGGTATTTTTCGCCGAAGTTTCGCTAACTTCCCTCTGATCAACCCCATTTTTCCGCTCACAGGCGCACGTCATCCGCGGCAGCGACCAAAATTCGTCGCACCATCCACAGAGTGGGATTGGCCAACGCACACAACGCCAGCACCTGCCGTACGGCTGCATCGCGCCGCCGTCGCAATTGAACTCGAATAGCGCCCTCCCTGACATCAGCACCCCTTTGCTGACTATTTGCCGGCATGACTCTCACGGCATGCAATGATTGTTAACCGTGTCGAAAGGACGATGTCAACGAGCAATTAATTACGCTTTATGCGTCGCATGTTATTACGCAAGTCGGGCCGCGTATCGGGTTGCATCACAGTTGCCTAGTGGCGGGACCTTCGAGGTACCGGTGTAGGCTTCCAGCGTGGCTTGATCGCTCTCCCAACCGGTTAGCATTCGCATTTAATTGCGCCCAAGCTAGCGGGTGGCTTTCTCTACGGGTCCATGCCGCCTGGCTGCAGGAGAATCCTCAGCAACGTTATTTTGGTCGGCAGACCCGCTACCTCGTCGCCGCCAGCACCCTCCTCATCCATGCTCAAACCGAAGGCCGGCGCGACCAGTACTGCCAGCCGTAGTACACCGGCACACCGAGCGCGATGATCAGCAGGCTCATGCCGGCGTCGCGCGGGGTGTGGATGGCGGTGGCCACGATGACCCCGAGCACGGTGACCACGAACAGCAGTGGCAGCAACGGGTAGAACGGCACCTGATACGGCGAAGGCTGATCGAAGAAGCGCCGGCGATACCAGAACAGCGTGGCGATGCCGAACACATGCGCCAGCCATTCGCCGACCGTGGTGTAGTCGAGCAACTGGCCAAAACTGCCGGACAGGGTCAGCACGATCGCCCACAGACCGAGCGCGGCCAGCGCGATCTGCGGCGCACGGGTGCATGGTTCGATCCGGCCCGCCGCGCTGAAGAACATGCCGTCCGCGCCCATCGTCTGCAGCACCCGCGCGCCACCGGCGATCGCGATGTTGCAATAGCCGAAGGTGGAACAGGCAATGCCGACCGCGATCACGGTGGCGCCGTGCTCGCCGAACAGCCGGCGCATCAGGTCTGCCGCCGGCGCCTGGCTGGCAGCGAGACCGGCATGGCCGAGCCCGGCCATGTAGGCGACATTGACCAGCACATAGCAGGCCACCACGCCGGCCATGCCCATGCCCAGTGCACGCGGCAAGGTGCGCTGCGGGTTGCGCACCTCACCGGCCAGATCGTTGAGGTAATGGAAGCCACCGTAGGCGAACAGCACCGGCAGCAAGGCGCCGAGAAATGCACCTGAGGGCACCGGGTGCGCGGTATCCGTTGCCAGCACAATGCCCAGATGACCGCGCGCCAGCACCAGCCCGACCACCACCAGCAAGGCGATCGCCGCCAGCTTCAGCACGGTGAAGATGTTCTGCACCATCGCGCCGGCGCGGATGCCGAACAGGTTGATGCCGACGATGAAGGCAATCGCGCCGACCGCCACCGGTTTCACCAGAAACAGCGGCAGGCCGATTGCCGCACAGAAATAATCGGCGAACGTGGTGGCCACCGCCGCCACGCTGCCGGGGTAGTTGATCAGCGCCATGGTCCAGCCGAACAGGAAGGCGGGCAGCTTGCCGAATGCCTCACGCAGGTACACATACGTGCCGCCGGCCTGCGGCCGCCGCGCGCCCAGCTCGGCGTAGCAGAGCACCCCGGCCAATGTCAGCAGGCCGCCGATCGTCCACAGGATCAACACCTGCGTACCCGAACCGGTGCGCTCGGCAACCGTCGCCGGGGTGCGGAAAATACCCGCGCCGATCACGCCGCCGATCACGATCATCGCCGCGTCCCACATCCCCAGGCGACGGATATAGCTGCTGGCAGGGACGGTTTCGTTCGGCATGGCCGCTACCATGCCATTGTGCGTGGGGTTTCAGCCAGCACACCGTGATCTGTGCCTGCAGCCGCCCCGCAACCACGCCATCGCACCGCGCAAATTGACAAGCCCCGGCCTGCCCGAAACACTAACGGCCACTCCCCCAGTCCGGTCACGCTGCTTTCCGACAAGGGCGCCCTTTTCCGCCCTTGAAGGTATCGCCATGCTGCAACCTGTCACCGCACCTCGCCTGGCGATCGCCACTGCGACGCACTACCCCGCGCTCGGCGCAGACGATGCGGCAGCCGTGGTCGCGCTCGAACGCCTCGGGGTTCCGTCAACAATTTGCGTGTGGAACGACCCGCAAGTCGACTGGACACAGTTCGATGCGGTACTGATCCGCACCATCTGGGACTATTTCAAACACTACACGGCGTTCCGGCACTGGCTGGATCGTCTCGATCAGCTGGGCGTGGCCACGATCAACGACAGCGCCCTGCTGCGCTGGAACAGCGACAAGCACTATCTGCTCGAACTGGCGCAACACGGCGTCGAGATCATTCCCACCCAGGTCGCCAGCACGCGCGCGCTGCCTGCCCTGCTCGCCACGATGACGGCGCAACAGGTGGTGGTGAAGCCGACCATCAGCGGCGGCGCATGGCTTACGCTGCAAGGTACCGTCGGTGATGCGGTGTTCGATGAGGCCGTCGCGCAGTTGCCGGTCGGCCACGACTTCCTGGTACAGCCGTTCGTAGCGGAAATCGTCAGCGACGGTGAGTGGTCGCTGCTGTATTTCGGCGGCGACTTCAGCCATGCGGTGATCAAGCGCCCGGCCAGCGGCGACTACCGCGTGCAAGGCGAATTTGGCGGCCGCGCCGAGCCGTTGCAGCCGAGTACCACGATCCTTGCGGCCGCCGAACTTGCGCTGGCCGCGGTCACCGGGATCGGGCATCGCGATCACGCCTATGTGCGGGTCGATGGCGTGTTGCGCGGCGGCCGCTTCCTGATCATGGAGCTGGAAATGATCGAACCGTTCCTGCATCTCGATGCCCACCCGCAAGCGGCCGAACGCTTTGCAACGCAGGTGGCCGGGCGGCTGCGCCGTCTGCAGGCGTTGCAGACCTGAGCCTCCTTGAGGGATCGGCACCATCTCATCGGGATGGCGAAGCTATCCAGATTCAGGCGGCGTCCATAGAATCGACGCATAGCCGCTGCCCGATCCGCGTCACCGTGCCCATCCCCCAACGCAAAATTCTGCATGTCGACATGGACGCGTTCTACGCGTCGGTGGAGCAACGCGACGACCCCGCGCTGCGCGGCAAGCCGGTAGCGGTGGCCTGGCGCGGTGCGCGCTCGGTGGTCTGCGCGGCGAGTTACGAGGCGCGCGTGTTCGGCGTGCGCTCGGCGATGCCGGCGCTGCGTGCCGAACGGCTATGCCCCCAGCTGGTGTTCGTGCCACCGGATTTCGTGCGTTACAAGGCGGTATCGCGGCAGATCCACGAGATCTTCGCGCGGCACACCGAGCTGATCGAACCGCTGTCGCTGGACGAAGCCTACCTCGATGTCACCGTGACCCGCACCGGCCTGCCCTCGGCCACCGCCACCGCCGAGGCGATCCGCACGGCGATCCGCGAGGAGACCGGGCTGACCGCCTCGGCCGGCGTGGCGCCGAACAAGTTTCTGGCCAAGATCGCCTCGGACTGGAACAAGCCCGATGGGCTGTGGGTGATTCGGCCGCACCAAGTCGAGGCCTTCCTCACACCACTACCGGTGGGGCGCTTGCCCGGCGTGGGCAAGGTGATGGAGGCCAAGCTCGCCGAACTGGGTATCCGTAAGGTCGGCGAGCTGCGCTCACACGCGCTGGCCGAGCTGGAGATGCGCTTTGGCCGCTGGGGGGTGCGCCTGCATGAGCTGGCACAAGGCATCGACACCCATGCGGTGCAGCCGGAACGGCCGACGGTGCAGATCTCCGCCGAGGACACCTTCGCGCACGACCTGTTGCTCGACGAACTTGAACCGCATATCCGCCGCCTCGCCGACAAGGCCTGGGCCGGCTATCTGCGCGAGCACGAACGACTGGCGCGCACCGTGGTGCTGAAGCTCAAGACTGCGGATTTCCGCACGCTGACCCGCAGTCTCACCCCACCGCAACAACCCCGCTCGGCAAGCGAGCTGGCGGACCTTGCCTGCGCCCTGCGCGAACGGGTGGAGCGCGATACCGACGAGCGCTACCGGCTGGTCGGGGTCGGCTTGTCCGGCTTCGTCGATCGCGACAGCTATCAGGCGCAAGCCGATTTGTTCGATAAACCGCTGGGCTGATTATTCTGTAGGAGCGCACCCTGTGCGCGATTGCCCTTTGTCACGTCGCGGGAAAAAGCATCGCGCACGACCAACGGAAGTCCCCTTTTGTGGACAGGGTGCGCTCCTACCGGTCACTGGTCAGGCCCTGATCCAGCGCCACAGTTCGCGCCACGACGGTTTCTTGCCGTACATCAGGATACCGGTGCGGTAGATTCGCGCGGCCAGCCAGACGCAGGCGAGCAGACCGACCACCATCAATCCCAGCGACAACGCCAGTTGCGACGGCGGTACCGAACTCAGCGACCAGCGCACCGGCATGGTGAACGGCGCGAAGAACGGGATGAACGACATCGTCGTGCCGAGGCTGCCGGAAGGGTCCTTGATCAGGCTGAACACGGCGAAGAAACCGACCATGATGAACACGGTGACGAAGATGGCGTACTGCTGGGTTTCCTGGATCGTGTTGCACATCGCGCCGATCGCCGCGTACAGCGCGCCATACAGCAGAAAACCGAGGACGAAATAGAGCAGAAACACCACCAGCAGCCCCGGTGCCATGCTCGGTATCGGAAAGCGCTGGATCGCCTCGGCGCTCATCCCCAGCATGCCGGCCAGATGCAGGCGCTGACTGCTGACCAGAAACACCGAGCTACCCCAGATCGCCATCTGGGTCAAGCCGGCCAGGCCCACGCCCAGTACCTTACCCAGCAACATCTGGAACGGCGTCAGCGATGAGGTCAGCACCTCCATGATGCGCGAGGTCTTTTCCTCGATCACCGAGGTCATCGTCTGCTGGCCGTACACCAGGATTGAGATGTACAGGATGAAGCCCATGAAATAGGCGATCAGGAACGACTGCGCACCGCTCTGTCCGGTCAGCTTGCCGTCCGATACCTTGGTGGTCCGCATCTGCGCCGGCACCATCGCGCGGCGCACCAGCGCCGCATCCACCCCGGACTTGCCCAGTCTTACGCCGACCAGCGCCTGCGACACCGCGTGCTGCAAGGTTTTCATCGACTGCACCGCGCCGACGTTGCCACCGTAATACGCCAGCTTGCCGCTGCTCAGGGTGTGGTCGGTGAGCACCAGCACGCCGTCAAAGCCGGCGGCGTCGTGCTGCCGCGAATAGCCGGTCTTCGCAATCAGGCCGTTGCGCACCGTAACCAGATCCTGCCCGGTGGCCGGAAATACCTGTACGTCATAGCGCGCCGGAGCATCGGGTGTGTCACCCAGTTTTTCCGCCTGCAACGCCTGGCTGACCGGCTGAGCGAGACCCGTCGAAGAAGCGTCCACCACGGCTATCCGGGCGATGTGATCGCTACCACTCATCATCAGGCCGGGCAGCACCGCCATCAGCACGATAAACACCGGCAGCATCACCGTGGAAATCACGAAGGCCTTGGTACGTACCCGTTCAACAAACTCGCGGCGGATGACGGCAATGATTTTCTTCATGCGGCTTCTCCCGCGTTTGCGGTAGCGGCATCGGCGCCGACCTTGGCGATGAAGATCGCATGCAACGAGGGCTCGACCACCTCAAACCGGCGCAGGCCGACCCCTTCGCGCACCAAGGCGGCCAATAGCTGTTCGGGATCGGCGCCGTCGGCCATCTGCAGTTCGGCCGCCACACCGTAATCGTCCACCCGCGCGACCACCGAGCGATCGGCAAGAATCCGCTCCGCACGCTGCTTGTCGTGGGTGAAGCCCAAGGCCACATGGCGCCCGCCGAAATCCTCCTTGACCTGGGCCAGCGTGCCGCTGACCACGGTTTCGCCGCGCGCGATGATCGCAATGCGGTCACACATGCGTTCGGCCTGCTCCATCACATGGGTCGAAAACAGCACCGTGCGCCCTTCGGCGGCGATCGCCACTACCACGTCCTTCATCACCTGGGCGTTGACCGGGTCGAGCCCGGAGAACGGCTCGTCGAGAATCACCAGCTCCGGCTCGTGCAGCAGCGCGCCGGCAAACTGCACCTTCTGCTGCATGCCCTTGGACAAATCCTCGACCTTCTTCAAGGTCCACTCGCCGAGCCCCAGCCGCTCCAGCCAGTCCTGCGCGCGACGGCGCGCATCCGCGCGGCCGATGCCCTTGGTTTCGCCGAGGAAGATCAGGTGATCGAGCACCTTCATCTTCTTGTACAACCCACGCTCTTCCGGCAGATAGCCGATGCGCTGCGACAGCTTGCGGCTGCCATGGCCAGAGCCAAACAACACCACCTTGCCCTGATCCGGCTCGAGGATGCCCATGATCAGGCGGATGGTGGTCGACTTGCCGGCGCCGTTGGGGCCGAGCAGGCCGAAGATGCCGCCGCTGGCGACTTCCATCGAAAGATGGTTGACCGCGGTATGCCCGGAAAACCGCTTGGTGACCGCTTCGACGCTAACGCACGCTGCTGACATGGAGCCCTCTTGGCACGTCGGACACAGCGGCCCGTTCGCGCCAAAGTAGCATGCGGCCATTCCCCCGAACACATGACCGATGGCGGCTCTGCGCCACGTTTCTGCGAGCAGATTCGAGGCGTTGGGCGAACCGTGCCCGCCGTCACCGGCGGCCGCAAAAAAACCCGCCACCTGGTGTGGTGCCGGCCTCGTGACAGCAAAAGGCAACGGATGCGGTTAGGCTCACGAAAACACCGGAGAGCGCCATGGGCACTGGGAAGCCGCCGCTGCCGACTACCGCGCCACCCGGTTCGGTGCGGTACGGCACGAACGGATGGGGATGGGTGAAGCTCAATGGGTTTTCCGCGCGCCGGAAGCCCGCGGTCGCCCGACTGTCCTGGTTGATCCGATGACGCAGCGCCTGCTCGACCGCATGCCCACCCCATCACGACCTGTCGAAGACGGCTGGTGCCTGTACCTGATCGAGTGTCGCAACGGCAGCTGGTATGCCGGCATCACCAACGATCTGCAGGCACGTTACGCCGCCCATGTCGCCGGCCGCGGTGCGCGCTATACCCGCGCCAATCCGCCGCTGCGCCTGCTGGGCTATCGCGGCTATCCCGACCGCTCCAGTGCCGCGCGTGCCGAATGGGCGATCAAGCAGCTGCCGCGCCAGCGGAAGCTGGCGTTCCTGCATGGCGAAAGCGAGCTTGCGGACACCGGAGCCTCGCCGTGAACCGCGTGGCACATCGGCGGCGTGTGCCCGGCGCATGGCTGGCGGCTGCCGTGATGCTGGCGGGACTGTCGGCGTGCGCCACGACAGCCGCAATAGCTGCCCCGGCATCGACATCTTCCGCCCCCGCGACAAGCTCCGGCGTGAGCTTCGATGGCAAGACCTATACCAACCGGCTGATCCACAGCCACGATCCCTACCTGTTGATGCACGCGCACAACCCGGTGGACTGGTACCCCTGGGGACCGCAAGCCTTTGCCAAGGCCCGGCGCGAGAACAAGCCGATCTTCCTGTCGGTGGGATATTCCACCTGCTACTGGTGCCATGTGGCCGAACGCGAGATCTACGCCGACCCGGCCATCGCGAAGTTGATGAACCGGTGGTTCGTCAACATCAAGGTCGATCGCGAGCAGCGACCGGACGTCGATCGCATCTACATGCTGGCGACCCAGATCCTCACCGGCGGTGGCGGCTGGCCCAACAATGTCTTCCTGACGCCCGAGCTGAAACCGTTCTTCGCCGGCAGCTATTTCCCCCCAAAGGACCAGGCCGGGCGACCGGGCTTTCCGAAGATTCTCGCCTCACTGCATCGTGGCTGGATAAACGACCACGCCCAGCTGATCGACGTCAGCGCCCAGGTCTATCGCGCGATGCGGCAGGTCGAACAGACGATGACGTCAGGCGGCGGCAAGCCCGCACCGGCGACATGGTTGCAGCACGCCGTACAACAGGCGGCGGCGCGCTTCGACGACATGGATGGCGGGTTTCCGGGCAACGACGCCACGCAGTTTCCCCAGGAGCCGGTGCTGGCCATGCTGCTGGCTGACTATCAGCACACGCACGACGCCAAGGCCTTGGCGATGGCCACGACCACCTTGCAGGCGATGGCCGAGGGCGGCGTGATGGACCAGCTCGCTGGCGGCTTTCATCGCTACAGCGTCGAGCCGGGCTGGTCGATCCCACACTTCGAGAAAATGCTCGACGACAACGCGCAGCTGCTCGGCCTGTACGCACACGCCTATGCACTGACCCAACAGCCGCTGTTCAAGCAGGTGGCGCTGCGCACCGCACACTATCTCGTCGCCGCGATGCAGGCGCCGGACGGCGGCTTCTACAACGCGCAGGATTCGCAAGTCGGCAACGTCGAAGGTGTCAGCTATGTGTGGACCCGCGCACAGATCGAGGCGGTGCTGGGCAAGCCTGATGCCGAGCGATTCCTCGCCTTGTACATGCTCACGGCGATGCCAGAAAGCCATGCCGGATCACCGCAACCCCACGGCGGCGTACTGCGACTGGACCGCAACCAGGCCATGCCTCTCGCCGACCGGCATCATCTGGCCGCGCGCATCGATGCACTGGCGCCGCTGCGCGACAAGCTGTTGGCCGCCCGCCAGCGACGCCCGCAACCGGGCCGCGACGAGAAGATCGTCACCGCCGGCAATGCGCTGGCGATTCTCGGTTTTCTTCAGGCTGGCCAGATGCTGAAAGAACCCACCCTGACACGCACCGCCATCGACACCGCGCAAGGGTTCTGGACGCACGCCTTCGCGGCGAAAACCGGCCTGCTGCGGCATCAGTTTTTTCATGGCCATGCCGGCGATGGCGGTTTTCTCGACGACTACGCCTTGCTTGGGCAGGCGTTTCTGGCACTGCATACCGCCACCGGCGACGTCGTCTGGCGCACGCGCGCGCGGCAGGTCGCCGACGCCATGCTGCGGCGCTTCGCGCGGCCGGATGGTTCGCTGGCCTCCACCAGCGACGACACCGACTTGCTGGTGGCGCCGCCCATCGCCGGGGATCAGATGCGACCCTCGGGCCAGTCCGCGGCGGTGGCATTGCTGCTTGGCCTGCGTAGCGATGGCGGCGATCCGAGCTATGGCGAAGCTGCTTACCGCGCGCTGTCGCGAATCTCCACACAGATCGACGCACGGCCCTACGCCTGGGGTTCGCTGCTGGCCTCGTTGAGCCGGCCGTCGTTGCGCACCGCGCTGGACCACGCCAGTGCCTCGATCAGAACGACCCGCTCCCTGCCCGGCTCGGCCGACCACGTCCACGGCATCGCGCAACGGACGCCAGCCGGCGCCTTGCGCGTGACGCTCGATATCGACAAGGGCTACCACATCAACGCCAACCCGGCATCCGGTCGCTATCTGATTCCAACGCAACTTTCCGCTGACCCGCCTGTTCGCCTCCAGGTGAACTATCCCGGGGCGGAAATTTTCAAGGCCGCGTTTGCACCGCAGGGGCTCGCCGTCTACACCGGACGCGTCGTGCTGCACGCGCAACTGGCGCCGAGCGCTCCAGCGCTCCCTCATGTCACCGTGCGCGTGCAAGCCTGCAACGATCAGCTCTGCCTGGCACCGGCGCGCGTGGAGATACCGGTGCAGCTGATTCGATAGCGCGCAGGGAATCGACCTAACCGACAGAACGCCTCAGCGCCGGGCTTCGCTCGCCACCGGTACCACCAGATCCGCCAGCACCGCCTGAGCGGCGCCGCGCCGCTCAAACGCTGGCCGGAAACCGCCCTTCACTGTGCAGCTGCGCGATCTCGTCGTCGGTAAAAAGTCGCGAGCGGGTGAGAAAACGCACGCCTTCGCCGTTTTCCAGCGAAAACATGCCGCCACGCCCTTCGACCACGTCAATGATCAGCTGGGTGTGTTTCCAGTAGGCGTACTGCGCGGGGCTCATGTAGAACGGTGCGCCGGCAATCTGTCCCAGGCACACGTCGCGATCGCCCACGATGAAGTCGTCCTGCGGATAACACATCGGCGACGAGCCATCACAGCAACCCCCTGATTGATGGAACAACAAGGCACCGTGCCTTTGACGCAGGCGCTCGATCAGTGCCCCGGCGGTGGGGGTGGCGATGACTTTCTCGATGACCGGAAGCTCCGACATGGATCGTTTCCAACGATGACGGCGACGACCCGCCGAAAGGGGCCGCCACCGGTACTTGCGCGCCCCCTCAGAAGAAGCCGAGCTTCTTCGGCGAGTAGCTGACCAGCAGGTTCTTGGTCTGCTGATAGTGATCGAGCATCATCTTGTGGTTCTCGCGGCCGATGCCGGACTGCTTGTAGCCGCCGAAGGCCGCGTGCGCAGGGTAGGCGTGGTAGCAATTGGTCCACACGCGGCCTGCCTGGATGCCGCGGCCGAAGCGGTAGGCGCGGGTGCCGTTGCGGGTCCAGACGCCGGCTCCCAGGCCGTACAAGGTGTCGTTGGCGATCGCCAGTGCCTCGGCTTCGTCCTTGAAAGTGGTCACCGACACCACCGGCCCGAAGATTTCCTCCTGAAATACGCGCATCTTGTTGTGACCGAACAGCACCGTCGGCTTGATGTAGTAGCCGTCCTTGAATTCGCCGCTCAAGGTGTTGCGCTCGCCACCGATCAGCACCTTGGCGCCTTCCTGATTGCCGATATCGAAGTAGGACAGGATCTTTTCCATCTGCTCGCTCGACGCCTGCGCGCCGAGCATGGTGGATGGGTCCAGCGGATTGCCCTGGACAATCGCGGCCACGCGCTTGAGCGCGCGTTCGATGAACTTGTCGTAGATCGACTCCTGGATCAACGCTCGGCTGGGGCAGGTGCAGACTTCACCCTGGTTGAAGGCGAACAACACGAAGCCCTCGATCGCCTTGTCGAAGAAATCGTCGTCTTCGTCGGCCACATCGGCGAAGAAGATGTTGGGCGACTTGCCACCCAGCTCCAGCGTCGCCGGAATCAGGTTTTGGCTGGCGTACTGACTGATCAGCCGGCCGGTGGTGGTCTCGCCGGTGAAGGCGATCTTGGCGATCCGCGGACTCGATGCCAGCGGCTTGCCCGCCTCAAGGCCGAAGCCGTTGACGATATTGAGCACACCCGGCGGCAGCAGGTCACCGACCAGCTCGGCCCACACCAGGATGCTGACCGGCGTCTGCTCGGCCGGCTTGAGCACCACGCAATTGCCCGCAGCCAGCGCCGGGGCGAGCTTCCAGCATGCCATCAGCAGCGGGAAGTTCCATGGAATGATCTGCCCGACCACGCCCAGCGGCTCGTGGAACTGGTAGGCCACGGTATCGTGGTCGATCTCACCGATCGAGCCCTCCTGCGCGCGAATGCAGCCGGCGAAGTAGCGAAAATGGTCGATCGCCAACGGCACGTCGGCGTTGGTGGTCTCGCGGATCGGCTTGCCGTTGTCCCAGGTCTCGGCATGCGCCAGCAGGTCGATGTTCTGCTCCATGCGGTCGGCAATACGATTGAGGATCAGTGCGCGCTCGGCCACGGCGGTCTTGCCCCACGCGTCCCTGGCGGCATGCGCGGCATCCAACGCCAGCTCCACATCGTCCCTGTCCGAGCGGGGAATTTCGCAAAATGCATGGCCGGTGATCGGCGTGACGTTGTCGAAATACTTGCCGTGGGCCGGCGCCACCCACTTTCCGCCGATGAAGTTGCCATAGCGCTGCTTGAAGGGAACTTGCACCGCAAGATGCTGCTGTTCGAGTTTGGTCATCACTGTGCTCCGTGTCGTAAAAGGCGATGACCGACAGCTGCAGAAGCCGTGCCAGTAGTAACCGACACGTGCAATTGCTGCACCGTAACAAGCCATAAATCAGCCTGCCAAGGCGATAAAAGCCCATATTGCTGTCATGCAGCAAGCGGTGATCGTCAAGCACAGTTGCACTACCGAACCTGCCGTGCTTTTTATCGGAACACTCACTGCAACAGCTGTCGCAGATTGCGACACTTCGGAGACGGCAGATGCGACATCCCTCTCTCGCTACGTCCATCAAGGTCGCGCGTCATCGATTCTTCGACAGCGGCGACGAACCGCGTGGACTGGTCTCGGATACGATCCTGGCGTCATGGCGCCGCTGCCTTCAGCAAGGGCTGATCGCCGACACAAAACCGCACGTCGAGCTGATCGAACGACATGCGCTGAACGAACTGCAGGAACATCACGAGACCCTGCGCCGATTGTGCCGACCCGAACTCGAAATGCTCTATGCCAGCGCCAGCCAGGCCGGCAGCATCGTGGTACTGACCGCGCCGGACGGCTTCATCCTCGATGCGTTTGGCGATGCTGACTTCCTCGACAAGGCTGCGCGGGTGTCACTGCGTCCGGGCGCGCCGTGGAGCGAAGCCTCGACCGGCACCAATGCGATCGGCACCGCCCTGGTGGAGCGACGCGCGGTGGAGGTCCGCGGCGGAGAACACTACTACGCGCCCCACCGCGTGCTCAGCTGTTCGGCCTCGCCGATCTTCGATCCGCAAGGGCAGGTGGTCGGTGTACTCGACCTCTCCGGCGAGGCCTCGGTGCATCATGTGCATGCACTGGGCATGGTGCAACTGGCGGTCGAGCAGATCGAGCATCGCCTGTTCGAAAGCCACTTCGCCGGCGCCGACATCGTGCGTATCCAGCCCGACCCGGCATTGCTCGGCACTGTGCGCGAAGGCATGCTGGTATTCAAGGCGCACCGGCTGGTGGCGGCGAATCGGCATGCGCTTCGCCTGCTCGGCGTCGATTGGGACGAGCTGGGCAAGCGGCGTTACGACGAACTGTTTACCTCCGCGTTACCGCGACCGGGGAGCATCGCCGGCATGCGCTGCCAGACGGGCGAGATGGTGCATGCCCGGCGCGATGCACCGCGTCAGTTGCGGGTGGCGGCGAGGCAATCATCAAGCACGCGAGTCAAGCCGATGCGTTCGCCAGCGGCGGTTTTCAGTACAGAGCTCGATGCTGCGATCGATCGCAACGTGCGTCTGCTTGACGCTGACATCCCGCTGTTGCTGCAGGGTGAAACCGGCACCGGCAAGGAAATCGTGGCGCGCGAATTGCACAGGCGCAGCGTACGTGCCGCGGCGCCCTTCATCGCAGTCAACTGCGCCGCCCTTCCCGAGAGCCTGATCGAGTCGGAGCTGTTCGGCTATCTGCCCGGGGCCTTCACCGGCGCCCGCCACGACGGCGCACCGGGTCTGTTGCGCCAGGCCGACGGCGGCACGGTGTTTCTGGACGAGCTGGGCGACATGCCCTTGGCGACGCAAAGCCGCCTGTTGCTGGTACTGCAGGAGCGCGAGGTCACCCCGCTTGGCGGCAGCCGCACCCAGGCGATCGATATCGCGGTGATTGCCGCCACCCATCGTCAGCTCGAGACGCTGGTCGAACAGGGTGAATTCCGTGCCGATCTTTACTACCGCGTCGCGCAGTCGACGCTGCAACTGCCAGCGCTGCGTGAGCATGCCGAACCGGCCACGCTCATTCGCCAGCTATGGCTGGCGTTGGGTGCGGCGCAGGTACCGGTGCGGCTGGATGTGACCCTGGTCGAGCATCTGGCCACGCTGCCCTGGCCCGGCAACTTGCGCCAGCTGGTCGGCCTGCTGCGCAGCCTGATGGCACTGGGGCAGGTCGGGGCGACGCTGACCCTGGACGATCTCCCCGCACCGCTGAAAACACAGTCGCCGGCGCCGCAATCCTCCAGCATGCCGATGCCGGCAAATCTTCACGCGCTGGAGCGCCGCGCGATCGACGAGGCCATCGCCGACAGCCAGGGCAACGTAGCCGCCGCCGCCCGCAAACTAGGGGTCAGTCGCAGCACGATTTATCGGCGTCTCAACAAAGATCGTCCGGCGGCATGCAGCCGGGCGGCCAGCACCCGCCACTGATCCGGTCACGACGCTCCAGATCCGGGGCGCAGGGGCGTGACCAGATCGATCCAGTTTGCAAGTGAATCCAGGACAGCCTGTAGCGAAACTTTCGTTGGCCCGTCACGGAGTCGTCCGGTCTCATCAAACAGATCGGGGGCGTTTGCGACAAACAGCATGGGCGACGGCATCACCAAGGCTTCGGTGGCGATCAGGGTGTGCCGCGTGGCTTGCTGGGCCAGACGGGTACCCCAACGACCGCTGGATGCGCCGATAAGAGCGACAGGCTTGCCTTGAAGTACTTCGTTCGGTGCAGCCCGCGACATCCAGTCGATCATGTTCTTCAGCACTCCCGGCATCGACTGGTTGTATTCGGGTGTCGAAATCAGCACTGCGTCGGCGGCATCCATCTCCTGGCGAAGCCGCCGAACCGGATCGGGACCTCCCTCGGCAACATGCTCAAGATCTTCGTCGAAGAGAGGTATCGATGCCAGATCGTGGTAAACGGAAATAGCCATTCCGGCGGGTGCAGTGTCGACAGCGGCATGAAGCAGGCGACGGTTCCAGGAACCACTTCGCAGGCTACCTGCGATGGCCAGAACATGTCTCCCGGATCGGATGGAGCTTGCAGGTACTTGTGGCATGTCGAGGTTCACGAGGAAAGGCTCCGAGGATGGGTAGTGGATATGAGTGGTGGTGGTAGCGTCGACGCTAAACGCGCAACGCTTCGATGAGAGGAAGAACAAGTAGGACCGCCGATGCGATCAGCAGCATGCCCATCACCCTGTCCAGCCGGCTGCGCACAGGTTGCCGTTCCATGGACGTCGCCATCAGGACGCCGAGGACACACCAGAGCGCAAGACAGAGCGTGGGGATGACCGTGAACAACGCCACCAGTAGCACCAGGCTGTCTGCGGTTTCTGCGCCACCGCGTGCGGCGGCCGACGCCGTCAGTACCATCACCCAGCTCTTGGGGTTGAGAAACTGGAAGCCGAACAAGCCCGCCATGCCAAGCGGCAACGCCTCTGCCGAGGTCACTTCCCGGCTGTAGCTGCCTCTGACCAGATTGACGCCCAGCCAGCAAAGGTAACCACCACCCACGGTGGTAATCAGGGGGTACAGGGTCGGATGCGCAGCGAACAACACGCCGACGCCCAACGCCACCACGAGAAGCATGGTCAGTCCGCCAGCCACGATGCCGACGATCGCCGGAAGAGCCCCGGCGAATCCCGAGTGCACAGCTGCGCGCATCACCACGAAGTTGTTGGGCCCGGGCGTCATGGCGGTAACCGTGACAACACCGGCTACGGCAATCAGTGCGTCCATCGGTTCACACGCAGGCCACGGGCAGCATCGAGGCGATATCCATCTCGACTTCTCCACCGGCAACGAGCGCAATTCGCGCAGGACCGAGCCGCTCACGCCCGTGTGCTGCGGACCAGTCGGCGCCCGCATCTACTGCAACGATGCCGAATGGATTGATACTGCGATCGTGGAGGTAGTAGCCCTCGCGGATCGCAGCAAAGTCGACGGTGGCGGCTACGCCGCGCCAGCTCATCAGGTCACGCGCATATGCCCACAGGTTGGGCATGTCGACCAAACGTCGTCGCCCACACTTGAAATGGCTGTGATACACCACGTCGAATCGAACCAGCGTCGGGAACAACCGCCAGTCGGTTTCGGTGATGGTCTGACCAAACAGATAGCGACCCTGCGCAAGACGTTGCTCAAGCTGGTCGAGCATGGCAAACACGCTTTCCAACGCCCGCTCATAAGCCTCCTGGCACGGTGCGAATCCAGCGCGATAGACACCATTGGACAGGTCCGCCTGCACACGGGTGTTGAGCGCGTCAGTCTGTTTGCGCAGGGATGACGGAAAAAATGTGAAAGCACCAGCCTGATCGGCGTCTGCGGCATCGAACGCGCGGATGATCCGTGCGGATTCGTTGCTCACGATCCTGCCCTCGTCGCGGTCCCACAGCACAGGTACCGTGGCACGACCGGAGTAACCGGCGTCCGACAGGGTATCGAGCTCGTGCAGATGATGAATGCACAGGTTCAAGCCAGGAACCGTCCAGGGTGCCCCAAGGTTAGGCGCATAGCCCTCTGCGCGGGCGCCACCGGCAATCTGCACCGGCACGTAGGCGTCCAGTCCTTTCAGGGCACGCATGAGCAGGGTCCGTTGCGACCAGGGACAGCTCATCGAGGCGATCAGGTGGTAGCGCCCGGGCGTCGAGCGCAGCCGTTCGGCGACTTCGTCGAGCCTTCCTGACGGCACGCTGTCCGGCCTCCCCAAGTGACCATCGACGATGCTCCCATCAGAGTTCGTCCAGCGCCCGTGGATCGGTATTACCATGGCGCTCAACCTCCTTTCAAATCCGGTCATTAGATATATGCTGGATCGAAAACATGGTCGGTTGAGCGCCAATAATGGTCTATTATTAAGTCCATCATGAAACTGCCGCTCAATGCCTTGCGCGCCTTCGCCACCGTCTACGCCCAGGGTGGCGTTCGCGCGGCCGCGCGTGAACTCGGCATCGCACACTCCTCGGTCAGCCGCCACTTGATGGAGCTCGATGCCTGGCTGGGGATTGCCTTGATCAATCCCTCCGTTGGCCGACGTGGAATTACCTTCACGTCACAAGGTGAGGTGCTTGGCAAAGCGGCATTGGCTGGCTTTCGAGATATTGAGCATGCGGTGGCGATGCTGCGCGAATCGAAATCAAGGCGCTCGGTGACAATAGCGACCACGCCATCTTTCGCGGCGCGCTGGCTACTTCCGCGGCTGCCGCGACTGGAACAATCGCATCCGCAGCTCGAAGTGTCCCTGCTTGTCGATCAAAAATTGGATGACCTGGCGAACGCTGGCGTCGACCTGGCAATCCGCATGGGTCGTGGGCCCTGGCCTGACGTGCGTTGCGTACCACTGATGGACGACACGCTATACCCCGTCATGAGCCCTGGACTGTTTGAGGATTCCGGTCGCCCCGATCAACCGGCGGATCTGCTTGGCATGCGTTTGCTGCATGACCGCGACCCCCATGCATCCTGGGAGACATGGCGGCGTGCGCAAGGCCCTGAATCGCTCGACGTAAGAGCCGGACCACGCTTCGCGTCCTCTGATCTGGTGCTGCGGGCAGCGGCACAGAGTCAGGGGGTCGCTCTCGCCCGTCACCGACTTGCCCTCGATGAGGTGGTATCGGGTGCACTCGTTCGACCGTTCAAAGGACTCGGCGTGACGCTTACACCGGCCTACTGGATCGTGCTTCCCCGGCAGGGACCCATCCGGCCCGGGGCCGCGGTCATTGTCGAATGGCTCAAGCAGCAAACGCAGCGAAACGATCCTTCATTCTGAGGACGGAAAGGGGACGAAATGGACGCAAGGCGCCTCGGTGTGTCGTACACCGCACTTCGGGCCACCGGTTCAAACGGACGGTTGTCGCGATGAAATTCCAGGGACACCGATAGATCGTGCATCGACCGGGTTTCAACGACACCCGCCGCTGATCCGGTCACGACGCTCCAGATCCTCGGCGGTGAATACCTCGGCATAGCCCGCATTTCGCAACAGCGCGCGCACGGCATCGCCCTGCTGCCAGCCGTGTTCCAACAGCAGCCAGCCTTGCGGCCGCAGATGGCGGCAAGCGCCATCGATGATGCGGCGGATGTCGTCGAGACCGTCGCCACCCGAGACCAATGCCGCCAACGGTTCGAAACGCAGATCGCCGCGATCCAGGTGGGGATCGTCGGACTCGATGTAGGGCGGGTTGGAGACGATCAGCTCGACACGCTCATCGCCCAGCGGAGACAACCAGTCGCCGCACCGGAAGCTCACGTTGCCGATGCCGTTTTTGCGCGCATTGCCGCGGGCCACCGCCAGTGCGTCGGCACTGGCATCGATGGCGATCACCTGTGCCTGTGGTCGCTCGCTGGCGATCGCCAGTGCGACCGCACCACTACCGGTGCCGAGGTCAACCACGCGATATGCACCATCACGCGGCAGACGCGCCAGTGCCAGCTCGACCAGCAGCTCGGTTTCCGGGCGCGGAATCAGCGTGGCTGGCGTTACCTCCAGTAGCAGCGACCAGAAACCACACGAGCCGGTGATGTACGCCACCGGCTCGCCGCGGGCACGGCGTTCGACCAGGCTGTCGAAAGCCCGCGTGACGTCGCTGTCCAGCACATCGTCGGCATGGGAGAACAGCCAGCTGCGCGGCTTGCCCAGCACATGCAGCAACAGCACTTCGGCATCGACACGCTCGCCCAGGCGTGCCGTCGCCGCGGCCAGTACGTTGCCGAGCTCAGGCATCGCCAGGCGACCCGTCCGATGAGGGCGGCAACGGCGAGGGGCTGATGCCAGGCTTCTTTTCGCGCGGGTGCCAGTAGCCACCGTGCGTCCACGCGGCAAACCCCCAGCGCAGCCAACCGATCAAGGCATTTGCCAGCCACAGCGCCCACGCCAGCATGGCCAGCTTGTAGACCCACAGCGAGACACTGAGTACGCCGCCGTGCGGGAGCACGCCGGCGCTCTGGTCGACAAACCAGCGCAGGTTCCAGGCGCCTGAGCCGTTGCCCGCCACATGCATGTCGGGCAGACCAAGCAAGCCCTTGGGCACGGCGGCAATCAGCACGGTCAGCGCCAGCAAGGTCAACGCCGCCAACCCCATCTGCAGGCTATTGAACTTCGCCGGACTGAGCGTGGCCGACACATCGCTGCGCGCGCGCAGTCCGAGCAGGATCAACCACAGCACCACCAGCGCGTAGGCACTCCAGGCAAAGGCGGAGAATCCCAGGCCCAGCAGCAACCAGTGGCGAAAGCGCAATGGCGTTGGCGCGTAGCGTCCCAGCAACCAGGCGACCAGCAACAACACGACCAGCTGCGACCAGTACAGCACCGCCGGGCCGACACCCGGGCCCCACGTCCACAGCACCCAGCGATCGTGCGGCAGCTGCAGACCCATCTGGATATTGGCTGCTGGCGCATCCAGCGCCAGACTTGGCGTATGCGTGCGCGTGCTGACGCCGCCCGACTCGCGCAGGCTCAGTGCGTAGGTGTGGGCACCCGGCAGCAACGGCAGGCCGAGCTTGCCATGCCGTACGGCGAGGTTGATCGACTCGCCATCGCGACTCGCCTGCAGCAGCTCGGCACCGGCTGGCAAGGTAATCAGGTGTTCGCCACCACGTGTGCTGCGCGCCTGGAGGTTCAACGCGGTCTCGACTGCCCGCTTGCCGACCTGGCTGATCATCTGTACGCCATCGAACGCCAGGCTGTCGCCCGCCACGGCGATCGGCTCGCTGAAGGCCAGATGCAAGGTTTCGCCGGGCAACGGCTGGTACAGCAGCCCATTGTCGCTGGCACTGATCGGTACCCCTTGCGCCTGCACGTGCCACATCGGTGCCGCATGGACCTCCCATACTTCCGCCCGCTTGCCCAGCGCCGGCGCCTTGAGCGCCAGGGCGGCAGCGTGATCGAGTCGACTGGTCCAGCGCACCACACTGCTGTTGGCGTTGAAGGTGATGCTGATGCGCCCGTCCCTCACCAACGCATCCTCGCCCAGCGGATGCTCACCGGGCAGCAGCGGCAGGGTGAGACTGAAACCACCGTCGCGCGGGGCAACTCGGCGAACCACGTTCTCCACCGTCCAGTCGACGCCGAGCACCAGGTTTCGGGTCAGCCGCACATACGGCGGAAAGCTCTGTGCGGTCGGCAACGCCGCGCCACTGGCGCGGGTCTGTATGCGGTTGAGTGCGACGCTGTCTCCCAGCAAGCGACCGGCATCGAGGCCACCGGCCGACCAACCCGTTCCGCTGAAGGCAACACGATCGGGGTGCAGCATGAAGTGCAGGTTCGCACTGTCGGTCGCACCGACGCGGTAGCGCAGGTCGACCTTGTGCACCCCACGTTCCAGCCGCAACAACAGCTGGCCGCCAAGACGAACCAGCGGCTCGCTGACATGACCGTCCACGCTGACATCAAGCAGTTGCAGCGCCGAGTCGGGTTGCGGCAGCGGGAACGCCACTACCGCACCGGCATGTGCCTCCAGGTTGACGCTCAGGATATCGCCACTGACTTGCAACATGGCCTGCGGTATCGCGGCGCATGTCGGCGCACACTTTGGCGCCTCGGTGAGGCGACTACGCAACTGCTCAAGCAGCTGCGGGCTAGGCAGGCTTTGCGCATGCACGCCCCATGGCAACAATGCCAGCACCAGCAAGGCAGTGCTGGCGGCGCCACCATGCCATCCGCGCCAGTGCAGACGGCGTGCCGTCAGCAGCAAAGGCAACAGGCGTCCCAGCAGGCTGGCAAGCAAGGCGACCATCAGCACCCGCAACAGCCGCACCAGCCATGCCGGCGCGATCACCAGTCGGCTGGTCTGGTGCGTACTCACCGGGCCCGACCAGCCGAGCCGGTAGTCGTTGCCGAGATCCCACTGCGGCATTCCGCCGCCGGCCTGGATCAGATCCGGATTGCCTTGCTCGTAAGCCACCCGAAGTGACGCCGGCGAGCGTGCCGCCGTCACCCCGATCGAGTCCAGGACCCGAGCAGCCGATGCCATCGGTGCCGGAGGTGGAGGTGCTTGCACGGCGTTCAGCGACGCCTCCTGTACCGGCGACAGAGTCCCTTGCCGCATGATCTTGGGCGATGGTTGTTTCGCGGGGGCGTTTGCATAATTGTCGTTCGACACCTCCTGTCGCCGGTAGTCGGCCTGGACGACGCGGCCCCGAGCCATACCTTCCAGCTGCGGATGCAAGGCGTATTGCAACTGCGTCGCCGCAAACGGCAGCGTCCACAGCACGGTCAAGGCAAACATTGCCACCGCGCCGATGCGCGCAGCGAGTTGCAGCCGCCCCTGCGGCAAGCCACGCATCAACAGGGTGAGCACCAGCACCAAGGCCAGCGTCCAGCGCGGCGCGCCGGCCTCCTGCTGGGCGAGTGCGAGAAACGCCGCCAGCAACAAGCCCCACGGCCACCCCAGCAGGCGACCCGCCAGCAGCGCGATCACCGCCACCACAAACAAGTCCAGAAGACTCCATCGCGCCACCCACGAATCGGGCGAGCGATCCGCCCCGATCGCCCCAAGCAGGCGATAACCGTAAGGCAGGTGCAACGTCGCATCGATGCCTTCTAGCGGTATTTGCCAACCGCTCGCCGGCAACGCACCCGCATGCCCTGCCAGGCGCAATCCCGCGTGCAGATTGAGCTGTTGCTGACGCAGCTCGACACCGGCGCGACCGTCCTTGACCTTGCTGATCAACAACGGCTGATCGTTCTGTGATGCCCGCTGCAGTTGCCATGGCGCCACCACCTCCAGCCGCTGTTGATGACGCAAGGTCCCGACCAGATGATCGGCCACGCCGAGGCCGCGACCATCGAAGTCCAGCCACAGCTGGCGCTGCAGGCGCACCTGATCGCCACGCCCACCTTCGTCTCCCCGGGTGCCGGTGACGATGGCGAGCCCCGCGCTGTCATCCAGCGCATACGCCGGCAGCTCGCGCCAGCCCTGCGGCACGCCCGCCTGCGCCGGGTCCACGGGCTGCCCCTGGACGCGCGTACTGCGCAGACCGGGATCGTCGGCATAGCTCCAGATCTCCCTTCGCGGCCAGGGCTCAGCGGGCAGTTTCAGGGTCACCGCGGCCAACGGCTGACTGGCCCGCGCCTCCAGCGTGACTACCCAACGGCCCGGGCGCAATTGCAAGCGCAAACGGCCGTCGCTCCCGAGCCGGGCGGGCAGACCACCGGACAAGGCGGTAGCGACGAAACCCGCGGGCAACACTGGGCCGAGCACTTGCTCACGTGCAGTGCCGGTCACATTGAGCTGCAATTGCGTCTGCAAAATTGCCGGCAAGCCATCGTCAAGGCGCCGGTAAACCCGCAACGAAAGCGAATCGGCAGTACGCTGTGCCGCCATCGCTTCACCGAGGGTGAGTTGGTCACCATTGCGTTCGAGATGGGCAACTCGCTTGCCGTCGACGGACAACGTCACCAGTCCAATGGCCGCCGGCACCTGCACGCGTGCAGGCCGCGATGTCCACGGCAACACACCCTTCAACTGATAGTCACCTTGCGTCAGCCACAGCATCGGCTGATTGCCCCGCTGCAGCACCGGGGCCGGGCGGTTGTCGGCGCTGACTTGTTGTGGCCAATGTCGGATACCACCCGGCAAGGCTACCCAGCTCGGCGCGTCGACATGCACGGCAAAAACAAAGTGGCCACCGTCGGGACCGGCGGTAAGACTCAGCCGGCCGGGCCATGCGCACTGGTAACTGTTGCTGTCCGGCATCCGGTTGGCGAGAAACGGGCAGGCGTGCTGTGGTACCTGGTGCAGCACCCAGTCCTGCCAGTCACGCAAGGGCGGCGGAATCTGTTGCGCCGACAACGAGGACACCGTCAACAACAGACAGGCACCCAACAACACCAGCATTTCCGGCAATCGACGAAGCATGCTTTTCTCCCTGTGTGCCTGCGCGGCAAGCACAGTGTAGGTGTTCCAGGGCAGCCTTACAGCGGGCGAATGCATTCTGCGATAGCGGACGCGTGTATCCGCGGGCAGGCGCGAGCATACCGGCCGTCGCAGACGTACCGATCCCCGGTGTCACCCGACGGGCAAGGCAGGATCCTGAATGCGAGGGCGCCGACGCATGCCGGCCCCGGGCCTGCCGGGTGCGACGCTTACCGTGACAGGATCGTGTTCGGGTTCTGGCGAGCCTTCAGCGCACTGCACAACTGGATCGACTCGGCCGTCTGCGCCAAGCCGCGATCGATGCCGGCCGCGTCGCTCACGCGGGGCTTGAAGAATGCTTGCAGCCTGCTCGCCTCGCCGCCCGAGCATCCCCCCGCCGCCGCCAGCCTGGGCAGACGACCACCGGCAAAGCTGCCGGTGCGCTTGAGCACTTGCGAATAGTGCGCGGTAAACCACGTCCACATGGCGTTGCGTTCGGCCAGCGTGTCGCGACCGCCCAGCAACAGCGACGCCATCTCGCCCACCTTGACCTGTTGGCTCAACGAGAAATCGCGCACCCGCTCGGCCAGCATCGGTGTGTCCGCATGCGAAAGGCCACGCAGGATACCGTTGCGCAAGGCCGGATCACTGGTTTCCGGCAGCTCGGCCATCAGCGCATCGACAGCGGTTTTGCCCTGTTTCTGCACGGCGATACCCAGCGCATCACCGAGCAAATCGGGGTCGGCGGCAGCCAGATTCAACCGACCATCGGGCTTGCGCCTCAGCGCTGCCTCACCTTGGGCCAATAGCGCGGCTCGCACCGACGGCAACTTGAAGTCGAACGCCAGCGTTTCAGCCAGGGTGCTGCGCAGCAACGATGCATCCTCCGATTCACCGGGCTTGCGCTGATAACCGAGCGCCTGCAGACGCGGGAGGTAGGCCGCCTTCATCCACGCTACCAATCGGGCCCGTTGGGCTTCGGTCTTGGCCTCATGGCGGTAGATCCAGCCGACTTGACCGATCGGTGCCGTGGCCACCTCGCGTACCTTGGAACCGGTCAACGGCTGCAAGGCCATCAGCACATCTCCCGCATTCAGATCGCCGTGATGGAATCCGGCGTAGATGGCGTCGGCATACGCCAGCTTTTCGGCGTCGGTGAGATTGGCCACATGCTTGATCAATCCGGCCAGCCCGGCCTTACCGAGACTGAAGCGGTAATAGCCACTGGCATTCGCATTGGGCATCACCCAGGTTGGCTGGCTGGCGTCGGACAAGACCATCGAGCCGGTTGCCTTGTCGAGCATCTCGCAACTGACCTTGCTGCCGCTGGCCGTGCCGTAGCGCACGCACACCGGCACCCCCCAGATGCGATCGGCACTGCCGCTGCTGCCCACCGGCAGATAGCGGCTCTGACGCAGATCCAGCACCGTCTTGCCGTCCTTGTGCTCCAGCCGGGTCTGCACGTAGGGCACACCGGACTGGTTGAGGAAACTGTTGAACGCGCGCTTGAACGCGGCACCTTTGCCCGCGGCTTCGGCGATCGCGTCGACCAGATCATTGGCATCGGCATTGCCGAATTTGTGCTTCTGGATATAGGCACGCATGCCCTTCTGGAAGATTTTCGGCCCAACATAGTTCTCGAACATGCCGAGGACGCTGGCACCCTTCTGATAGGTGATGCCGTCGAACGCCGTCATGATGTCGCCGTTGCCGGTGATCGGCTGGCGGATCTTGCGCGCGCTGACCAGGCTGTCGTTGCGCATGGCGCCTTGTGCACCGCGCACCCGATCGAGATCGGCGCGGTATTCCGGATGCACCTCCTCGGTGACCTTCTGCTGCATCCAGGTGGCGAACGCCTCGTTCAGCCAGATGTCGTTCCACCACGTCATGGTCACGGTATCGCCGGTCCATTGGTGCGCAAGTTCATGTGCGGTGACATTGAATGAGCCACGCACGTTGCGCGCCGGGGAGTCCTTGTCAAGCAGCAGCAGCCAGTCGCGAAAGGTGACCAAGCCCGGATTTTCCATCGCGCCGGCAGCAAAATCCGGCGCTGCCAGCAGGTCGAGCTTGTCGAACGGATAGCCGAAGCCGTAGTAATTCTCCAGCGCGTGGATGATGCTCGGCGTCTCGCCCAGCACATGCGACATCCGGTGCGCCTCGCCGTTGGCGGCGATGCCGCGCAGTTGCAGCGGCTTGCTGCGGTAGGTATCGGGAGCGATCTCGAATGCCTTGGTGATGTCCCAGGGACCTACCGCAAACGCCACCAGATACGTCGGCAGCGGCAGGGTGCGGGCAAAGGTGACGGTCTTCCATCCTTTGCCCGCGGGCGTCTGTTTAACCTGCTGTGTGTTGGCTACCGCGGTATCGGCATCCGGTACGGTAAGACTTATGTCGAACGGCGTCTTGAAATCCGGCTCGTCGAAACCGGGGAACGCAAACCGCGCACTAATCGGCTCCATCTGCGTCATCGCATACGGCTTGCCCTTGGCGGTGACCTTGTAGAGGCCCTGCAGCTGCGCATTGAGCGGCGCGCTGTAGAGGAAGGTCAGGGTCAAGGCCTGCGGCGGCAGAATATGGCCGAAGTCGAGCCGTGCCACGCCGGCCTTGGAATCCACTTCGGTATAGACCGCCGGATGGCTTTTGCCGTCGGCGTCGGTCACCGTCACCTTGGATACCATGAGCTCCTTGCCGTCCAGCCACAGGTGATCGGAGGCTTTGGTCAGCTTGACCTTGATCGTGGTGACGCCGGAGAAATCCTGCTGCGCAGGATCGACCTTGAAGGCGAGCTGATACGACTGCGGCACCACCCAGTGTGGCAACTTGCCCTTGGGTGCCTGATGGGCAGCAGGGCCGGCAGCCAGCGCAACACCACAACAGGCGGCAAGCGCGGTAAGCAAGAGAGGACGAACGAGACGGCGCATGGCGGCTTTCCCCAACGATGGACTGGTAACTAAGCCCACGCTAGGGCCGCCGCCAGGATCGTCCCAGTGCCAGAAGGCATGAGGTTGTTCCACCAGCCCGGGCAACGCCCCGGTCTGCTGCGCCTACCCGTGTTAACGACTCATGCCGCTACGTCGGCCTGTTCCAGGGTCACTGCCACCGCATGAATCACCGTAGCGATGCGTGCCGCGCTCTGGATCGGCTGCGCCGAAAGCCCATGCTTGCGCAGCGTCTTCTCGTGCGAGGCCACGCAGGAGCCGCAACCGTTGATGGCCGAAACCGCCAGGCAGGCCAGCTCGAAGTCAACCTTCCCGCAGCCCGGGTTGGCCATGGCGTTCATCCGCAAGCCGGCACGCAAGCTGCCGTACTCCGGCTCGTCGACCAGGTGCACGAAACGGTAGTAGATATTGTTCATGGCCATGATCGTGGCCGCCACCCGCGCGCCCTTTCGCTCATCATCGCTTGTATGCAGGGCCGCTTCCGCGGCCACGGCAGCCGTCAAAGGCTTGTACCGCGAGGCAATGGCACAGGCCAGCGCAACCAGCATGATCTGTTTCTGGCTGAGTCCGGGGGCGCCCCCTTCGCTCAAGACCGACTCCAGGTTCAGCCGCAGGTCCTTGGCATAATCGGGCAACTGGGCTTTCAGTTCGGCAAGATTCATCGGAACCCTCATTAATTGTTGGCAGGCAAAAAAATGCCGGCGACAGAGCCGGAGCCTGACGGATTTCAGTGATCGGATAAAAGCCTGGTCACCGCACATCCGGCATGCTCCCCAGCTCGTTGCCGGCGGGGAAAATGGCCCGTCAGCCGTAAATGCTGACGGGCCCGGTGCGATGTCGGTCAGGCGACCTTGAGCGTCTCTTCGCCCTTGCTCCAGTTGCACGGGCACAGCTCGTCGGTCTGCAGCGCATCAAGCACCCGCAGAACTTCGGCGGGATTGCGCCCCACCGAACCGTCGGTGACGTAGACGAAGCGAATCACACCCTCCGGATCGACCAGGAAGGTGGCACGCTGCGCCACACCGTCGTCGCCCAGAATGCCCAGGGCGGTGGTCAACTCCTTCTTGATGTCGGCCAGCATCGGGAACGCGAGATCGCGCAGGTCCTTGTGGTCCTTGCGCCAGGCCAGATGCACGAACTCACTGTCGGTGCTGGCGGCCAACACCTGACAGTCGCGGTCGGCAAACTGCGCATTGACATCGCTGAAGCCCTTGATCTCAGTCGGACAGACGAAGGTGAAATCTTTCGGATAGAAGAAAACGCACAACCACTTGCCCTTGTAGGTGGCGTTGTCGATGTTGCTGAAGGCCTTGTCCAGGCTCTCGATCGAGACGGTGGCCGGAACGTTGAAGGAGGGAAATTTATCGCCAATGGTCAGCATGGATGTTCCTATGGGTTGAGGGATTACAGAGTTCAAACGCCGCCATCGGCAGCGCTATGGCGGTAACCATAAAGCCAGAACTTGCATTGTTCAAATTGATTGTTACCATCGCATTCATAGAGAAGGACTATGACTAGCGATCGAGGGCAACGATGAACCTGCGCGATCTCCAGTACCTCGTCGCACTCGCTGAGCATCGGCACTTCGGCCGCGCCGCGGAAGCCTGCTTCGTCAGCCAACCTACCCTTTCAACGCAGATTCGCAAACTGGAAGACGAACTCGGAGTGCCGCTGGTGGAGCGGACGCCGCGCAAAGTGCTGCTGACCGAGGTGGGCCGCGAAATCGCCGAGCGCGCCCGCGACGTGCACAACGAGATCGAGCAAATTCGCGCGGTGGCTCGGCGCACGCTGGACCCCGAATCCGGTACGGTACGGCTCGGCATCTTCCCCACCCTCGGACCGTATCTGTTGCCACACGCGTTGCCGCTGGTACGCGCGGCATTCCCGCGACTGGAGCTGCTATTGGTCGAAGAGAAGACCGAGGTCGTGCTGAACCAGTTGCGCGAAGGCAAACTGGACGCCGGCATCGTTGCCCTGCCACTGCATGAGGATAGCCTGCACAGTGAGTTTCTGTTCGAGGAACCGTTTCTGCTGGCAGTATCCTCCGCGCACCCGCTGGCCTGTCACAAAGGCCTGCTGAAGCTGGGCGACCTGTCGCGGCAAAACTTGCTGCTGCTGGAAGACGGTCACTGTCTGCGTGACCAGGCGCTGGAAGTCTGTCATCTGGCCGGAGCCAGCGAACGCAGCGGATTCCGCGCCACCAGCCTGGAAACGCTGCGACAAATGGTAGCTGCGAATGTCGGCATCACCTTGCTACCAGCCATGGCGGTAAAACCCCCGGTGGCCGCAGTCGAGAACCTGCACCTGATCGAATTCAAGGGACACCCGCCCAGTCGACGCGTAGCGATGGTCTGGCGCAAGAGTTCGGCGATGGGTGGTTTCCTCACGCGGCTGGCGGCGACCTTCCGGCAACTGCCCGCCGGTCTGCTTGACCCACATACAGCAGCCAGTACGGCAGCCACGCGGATACCGGGCGAGCACCGGGGTCGTACCGCTCACTGATAGGTGAAATCTATGGCCTCCATCGAAACAATCAATTTCATTTGCCATGCTGGCGGGGGCTAGGCTCAGACATCGCAACCGCCGCAAGATATTTGTCGAATTTCCCTCCCAGCCACATGCCATGAGGTGATGTAGATGAGCAATCTGAAAGGTTCCAAGACCGAGCAAAATCTGAAGGATGCGTTTGCTGGCGAATCGATGGCCAATCGACGCTACCTGTACTTCGCTGGCAAGGCTGACGTCGAAGGCTACAACGATGTCTCGGCAGTGTTCCGCTCGACGGCAGAGGGTGAAACCGGCCATGCTCACGGTCACCTCGAATACCTCGAGGAAGTCGGTGATCCGGCGACCGGCCTGCCATTCGGCGAGACCTCGCTGAATCTGAAGTCCGCTGTCGCTGGCGAGACCCATGAATACACTGACATGTATCCCGGCATGGCCAAGGCAGCGCGTTCGGAGCACTTCGACGAAATTGCCGATTGGTTCGAGACCCTGGCCAAGGCCGAACGCTCGCATGCCAATCGCTTCCAGAAAGCATTGGACGAACTGAAGTAGCCAATCCGCATGGCGAGCCGTCAAGGTTCGCCATGCTCGATTTGCGCGATGGTTGACGCGTCATCAGGCAGCACCACCGTGGTGGCCTGGGCGGTGCCAGTCCGGACCAGAGCGCCACCGACGGGCTTGTCCCCCTTTGCCGACCTCCCGGAGAACACCGCATGGCTGAGCAACCGCCTGTTGCACCCGACGCCATCTCGTCCGCTCCGCGCGAGGGCAACCTCGATGCACCGACGCGGCATCCGCTGGGCTGGACCGAACCCGATTTCTGGGAGCAGGCGGCATTGGACGCGGAACTCAAACGCGTCTTCGACATCTGCCACGGTTGCCGTCGCTGCGTCAGCCTGTGCCATGCCTTTCCCACCTTGTTCGACCTGATCGACGAGTCGAGCACGATGGAAATCGACGGCGTCGACAAGGCCGATTTTTCCAAAGTCACCGAACATTGCTACCTGTGTGACCTGTGCTACCAGACCAAGTGTCCTTATGTGCCGCCGCACGAGTGGAACGTCGACTTCCCGCATCTGATGCTGCGCGCCAAGGCCGTGGATTTTCGCCGTGGCGGTGCACCGCTGTCGGCAAAGATCCTGTCCAACACGACCACGGTCGGCAAGCTCGCCTCGATTCCGGTGGTGGTGCAGGTGGTCAACGCCGCCAACCGCAACCAAGGTGCGCGCAAACTGCTGCAGAAAACCCTCGGCGTCGACGCTGACGCCCGCGTACCGGACTACCATACACCGAGTGCGCGCAAGCGCCTGAGCGACCTCGATGGCAGCGGCGCTGTGGTGCCGGCCGGGCGCACCAGCGGCAAGCTGGCCCTGTTCGCCACCTGCTATTGCGACCACTCGGCACCGGCCATGGTCGAGGATCTGGCCGCCGTACTGCAGCACAATGCAATCCCGGTGAAGCTGGTCGAGCGCGAGGTCTGTTGCGGCATGCCCAAGCTCGAGCTCGGCGATCTGGAGTCCGTGCGCAAGCTCAAGGAGAAGAATATTCCGATGCTGGCGGCGATGGCCCGCGAGGGCTGGGACTTCACTGCCGCCATTCCCTCCTGCGTGCTGATGTTCAAGCAGGAGTTGCCGCTGATGTTTCCCCACGATGCGGATGTCGCCCTGGTACGCAAGCACTTTTTCGATCCGTTCGAATATCTGATGGAACGCCATCGCGCCGGCCTGCTGGTCACCGACTTCAAGCAGTCGCTGGGCAAGGTCACCTGGCAGGTACCCTGCCACCAGCGCGTGCAGAACATCGGTCCGAAGACTCGCGACATCCTCAAGCTGGTACCAGGAACCGAGGTGGTGACGATCGAACGATGCTCGGGCCACGACGGTACCTATGGCGTCAAGCACAAGACGTACGCAATCTCGCGCAAGCTGGCCAAGCCGGTGGAAAAGCGCGTACAGCAAAGCGAGGCCGACTATTTCACCAGCGACTGCCCAATGGCCGGTGGCCACATCGCGCACGGCCTTGGCGACAAACCCGCCGCGCAACATCCCCTAAGCCTGCTGCGGCTCGCCTACGGCATTTGAGGTAAACCGGCATGAGCTTCACGCGTGCCATCCCGCTCGTCGCCCCACTCACTCTGACCTGATCCCATGAAACCACTGACTCACGACGACCTGTTCACGCTGGAAACCTACGCTCGCGAGCGCCCGGCATTCCGCCACAAGGTACTGGCGCACAAGAAGCAGCGCACCCTGCACTTGGGCGATCACCTGACCTTGCTGTTCGAGGACCGCCTGACCGTGCAGTATCAGATCCAGGAGATGCTGCGGATCGAGCGCATCTTCGAAGTGCCCGGTATCCAGGGCGAACTCGACGCCTACAACCCACTGATCCCCGATGGCCACAATCTCAAGGCAACGTTGTTGGTCGAGTATGAGGACGAAGCGCAACGTCGGCTCGAACTGCAGCGCCTGCGCGGGCTGGAAGACCATATCGAACTGCAGGTCGGTAGCGGATGCGTGCTCGCCATTGCGGATGAGGACATGGAACGCAGCAATGAGGAGAAGACCTCCGCCGTGCACTTCCTGCGCTTCGAGCTGAGCCAGGGCATGCGCGCGGAATGGCAAAGCGATGCAGAGGTGATCGTGCGCAGTATCCATCCTGCCAGCCGGGTCTCGGCCAAGCTCTCCGCCGAACAGCGCGCGGCACTGGCGCAAGACTTCCGCTGACCTTCCGACGGCTCAGCGTCGCTGCCGCCCTGCTGCTGGTGCTGTGGGGCGGCTGGTCGTGGTGGCGAACCAGGCCACTGCAGGTGCCGGCCGGGGTGGTCGCCCCCGGTGTACCACAGCAGGTCGATATCGCCCATGGCGCCCGGCTTCGACGCGGCAATGTCACCCTCGTCGCCCGCGCACATTTCGACATCACCGCCCGCGTATTGGCCCGCAAACACTATGCACATGATGACGGCGCTCATCTGGCACCGGAGGATCTTGCCCTGGGCTGGGGCCGCATGTCCGACAGCGCCGTGCTCGCGCACATCCAGATCAGCCAATCCGGTCGCTTCTACTACTGGCATGCTGCCCGTTACCCGATACCCCGGCGCGAGATCGAAACCTCGAGTGCCAACATGCACATGATCCCTGCCGACGACGACGTGCGTCGCCAGTTGCAACAACTGCGCCCAGGGCAGCGGGTGCACCTCGAAGGCTTCCTGGTCGACGCCAGCCGTCCCGACGGCTGGCGCTGGAAAACCTCACTGACCCGCGACGACACCGGCGCGGGCGCCTGCGAACTGGTGTTTGTGGAACGCCTCGACGCGCAGACGCCATAACTGTTACGCGACCCTCACCGAACGCCGCGATCCCGCCATACCTGATGGCAACCCATGCGCGACTTGCGCCATGATAGGTACCTGTTCCACGACAACAGGCGCCGCGCGTTGATGAAGGAAGGCCTCAGTTACGTGCATGGCGCCAGCACTACAGGTTTGCTTGGCGACACCGTGGGTCAGCTACTCGATCGGATAGCCGAGAATTATCCGCAACAGCCCGCATTGGTGGTGCGCAGCCAGTGCATTCGCTGGAACTACACCGAGCTACATGTCGAGGTCGAGCGCACCGCGGCCGGCTTGCTGGGACTTGGGCTCGAAACCGGTGATCGCATCGGCATCTGGGCGCCCAACTGCGCCGAATGGGTATTGATGCAATTCGCCACTGCCAAGGCGGGGTTGATCCTGGTCAATATCAACCCGGCCTATCGTTCGCATGAACTGGAGTACGCGCTGAACAAGGTGGGCTGCAGGGCGCTGGTGATGTCACCTCGATTCAAGCACTCCGACTACCTGCAGATCCTCACCGAACTGGCACCGGAACTGCGCCAGTCAGCACCCGGCAGGCTATATGCTCCCCGCGTGCCCACGTTGCGCGAAGTCATCTTGCTCGAGGCAAGCGGCGGCGATAACTCCACACCCGCTGAGCAGGCCCTTGTGGACGGTAGCCTTACCGGTAGCCGTCCCTGGCGGGAAATCGCCCGGCATGCCGATACCAGGGCATTTGCCAGGCTGCGTAGCGCCGAGGCCGCGATCTCGTTCGACGACGCGGTGAATGTCCAGTTCACCTCCGGCACGACCGGGACACCGAAGGGTGCCACGCTGACCCACCACAACCTGGTCAACAATGGCTATTTCGTTGGCGAATCGATGTGCCTCACCGCGCACGACAGGCTATGCATTCCAGTGCCGTTCTACCATTGCTTCGGGATGGTGCTGGGCAATCTGGCGTGCGTCTCGCATGCTGCCTGCATGGTGATCCCCGGCGAGGGGTTCGACGCACTGACGACCCTGCAAACCGTAACCGAGGAGGCCTGCACCGGTCTGCACGGCGTACCGACCATGTTCATCGCCGAACTGGAACATCCGCGCTTCGCAGAGTTCGACTTGAGCACGCTGCGCACCGGTATCATGGCGGGATCACCGTGTCCGGTCGAGGTAATGCGCCGGGTCGTCAGTGAAATGCACATGAGCGAAGTGACGATTGCCTACGGCATGACCGAGACCAGTCCGGTCAGCTTCCAGACCGTACCCGGGGATCCGCTGGAACGTCGCGTCGACAGCGTTGGCCGTATACATCCGCACCTGGAAGTAAAGCTGGTCGACCGGGACGGTCATATCGTGCCACTGGGCAGCACCGGCGAACTGTGTACCCGCGGCTATTCCGTGATGCTCGGCTACTGGGAAGACACCGAGCGCACCCGTGAAGCGATCGATCCCGCCGGATGGATGCATACCGGCGACCTGGCGATTATCGACAACCAGGGCTATTGCCGCATCGTCGGGCGTCTCAAGGACATGATCATCCGCGGTGGCGAAAACGTGTATCCGCGTGAGATCGAGGAATTCCTCTACCGTCACGCCAAGGTCCAGGATGTGCAAGTCTTCGGGGTGCCGGATGCGAAATTCGGCGAACAGGTTTGCGCCTGGGTGCGGTTGCGGGACGGGTGCAGCGCCACTGAGGCGGAGATCCAGGCGTACTGTCGTGAAAAGCTGGCCTACTACAAGGTCCCTCACTACGTACGCTTCACCGAAAACTTCCCGATGACCGTGACCGGCAAAGTGCAAAAATTCCTGATGCGAAAGACGATGGTCGCCGAGCTGAGGCTGCCGGATACGATGTCCGATGGCTGAAGCGACGACACCGGCGACATCCGCACGCGTATTGTCCATCGATGCTCACAGGGCTCCGACGGAGACTTGCCTGCAAGTCATGACCGCGGTATTACTAAGCCGAAATAAAGTATCCGAACATATCAAGCAGCGTAAAGGACGGTGGGGTGTTGGAAGAAGGCGCGAACCACGGCAGGTCTTCTCTGCAACGAACGCAGGAAGCCAAGGGCATGCCGCTTGAGATGGTCCGGTC
>JASBTI010000047.1 GCA_030148505.1 Rhodanobacter sp. | reverse complement strand
CGAGCAGATGGGGGTCACCCGCGAAACCAGCGCGCTGAAGCGGGTCAACCAGCAAAGCGGCTTCGACTGCCCCGGCTGCGCGTGGCCCGACCCCCATCACACCTCGTCGTTCGAGTTCTGTGAAAACGGCGCCAAGGCGGTGACCTGGGAAGCCACCTCGAAACGGGCCACACCTGAGTTTTTCGCCAGCCATACGGTCAGCGAGTTGTGGACGTGGCATGACCACGCCTTGGAAAACGAGGGCCGGCTGACCCACCCGCTGGCTTATGACAAGACCACCGACACCTTTGTCGAGGTGAGTTGGGACGATGCGATGCAGCGCATCGGTGCCGGCCTGCGCGCCCTGCCCCACCCCGACATGGCCGAATTTTATACCTCCGGCCGCGCCTCCAACGAGGCCGCATTCCTGTATCAGCTGTTCGCGCGCGAGTACGGCACCAACAATTTCCCGGATTGCTCCAACATGTGTCACGAGGCCACCAGCGTCGGCCTGCCGCAGTCGATCGGCGTCGGCACGGGCACCGTCACGCTGGAGGATTTCGACCACGCCGACGCGTTGCTCTGCATCGGGCACAATCCCGGCACCAACCATCCGCGGATGCTCGGCACGCTGAGCGAGGTGTCGCGGCGTGGCGCCCCGATCATCGTGTTCAACCCGCTGCCCGAACGCGGACTGGAACGGTTCACCAACCCGCAAAGCCCCACCCAGATGCTTACCGGTGGCTCCACGCCGATCGCCTCGACCTATTACAAGCTCAAGGTCGGTGGCGACCTGGCGGTGCTCAAGGGGATGATGAAATATCTCCTCGATACCGACGTCGCCGAGCGTGCTGCCGGGGGAACCGGCGTGCTGGACCACGACTTCATCGCCGCGCATACCCGCGGATTCGATGCGCTGGCCGACGATCTGCGGCGCACCTCGTGGTCCTTGATCGAACAGAAATCAGGTTTGTCGCGCGCCGACATCGAGGCTGCCGCGGCGGTCTATGCCAAAGCCGAACGGGTCATTGTCTGCTACGGCATGGGCATCACCCAGCATCGGCACGGTACCGAGAACGTGCAGCAAATCGCCAACCTGCTGCTGCTTCGCGGCAACATCGGTCGCCAGGGTGCCGGCATCTGTCCACTGCGCGGCCATTCCAACGTGCAGGGCGACCGCACCGTCGGTATCACCGAGAAGCCCGACGATGCATTGCTGGACGGGCTTCAGAAGCGCTTTGGCTTTGCGCCACCGCGACAGCATGGCCACGACGCCGTGGCCGCGGTCAAGGCGATCTGCGACGGTCGCTCCAAGGCGCTGATCTGCCTCGGCGGCAACCTGGCCGTGGCAATGTCCGATCCCGAGGTCACCTTGGGGTCGTCTCAGAAAACGGAAAATAAAGCACGTTAAGCCGGTTGCAGCGGCCGTAGTGGCCTGAACTTGCCCGCGCCGATCTTGGCGCTGCCGCGCCAGAGGTAGTCGCCGGTCAGGTTGATGTGCTCCCAGCCCAGCGGCGACAGGTGCTGCAACAGGGCATCATCGACGGCTTGCCCGTGCCCACGCAAGGCGTTCGCGGCCCGTTCCAGATAGACCGTGTTCCACAACACGATGGCTGCCGTCACCAGATTGAGACCGCTGGCCCGGTAGCGCTGCTGCTCGAAACTGCGGTCGCGGATTTCGCCCAGGCGGTTGAAGAACACGGCACGGGCCAGTGCGTTGCGTGCTTCGCCCTTGTTCAGCCCGGCATGCACGCGGCGGCGCAGTTCGACGCTTTGCAGCCAGTCCAGGATGAACAGCGTGCGCTCGATGCGGCCCAGCTCGCGCAGCGCCACGGCCAGGCCGTTCTGGCGTGGGTAGCTGCCGAGCTTCCTGAGCATCAGCGAGGCCGTCACCGCGCCTTGCTTGATCGAGGTGGCCAGCCGCAGGATTTCGTCCCAATGGGTGCGGACGTGTTGGATGTTGAGCGTGCCGCCGATCATCGGCTTGAGCGCGTCATAGGCGGCCTCGCCCTTCGGGATGTAGAGCTTGGTGTCGCCCAGGTCGCGGATGCGCGGGGCGAAGCGGAAGCCCAAGAGGTGCATCAGCGCGAAGACGTGATCGGTGAAGCCCGCCGTGTCGGTGTAGTGTTCTTCGATGCGCAGGTCGGATTCGTGGTACAGCAGGCCGTCGAGCACGTAGGTCGAGTCGCGCACGCCGACGTTTACGACCTTGGTGTGGAACGGCGCGTACTGGTCGGAGATGTGGGTATAGAACGTCCGGCCTGGGCTGCTGCCGTATTTCGGGTTGATATGACCAGTGCTTTCGGCCTTACTTCCGGTGCGAAAGTTCTGACCATCCGATGAGGATGTGGTGCCGTCACCCCAGTGCTCGGCGAATGGATGCCGGAACTGCGCGTTAACCAGTTCGGCCAGGGCCGCCCCATAGGTTTCGTCGCGGACATGCCAGGCTTGAAGCCAAGCCAGTTTGGCGTAGGTTGTGCCGGGGCAGGACTCCGCCATCTTGGTCAGACCCAAGTTGATGGCGTCGGCGAGGATCGTGGTCAGCAGCAGGTTCTTGTCCTTGGACAGGTCGCCCGATTTCAGATGCGCAAAGTGCCGGGTGAAGCCCGTCCATTCGTCTACCTCCAGCAGCAATTCGGTGATCTTGACGTGCGGCAGAATCATCGCGGTCTGGTCGATCAGAGCCTGTGCGGTGTCGGGCACCGCCGCATCGAGCGGCGTGATCTTCAGGCCCGACTCGGTGATGATGGCGTCGGGCAGTTCGTTGGCTGTCGCCATGCGGTTGACGGTGGCGAGCTGCGTTTCCAGCAGCGTCAGCCGCTCATGCAGGTACTGGTCGCAATCGGTGGCCACAGCCAGCGGCAATTCGTGGTCCTGCTTGAGGCTGGCGAATTTCGCGGGCGGCACAAGGTAGTCCTCGAAGTCCTTGAACTGGCGTGAGCCTTGCACCCAGATGTCGCCTGAACGCAGCGCATTCTTCATCTCTGACAGGGCACACAGTTCGTAGTAACGCCGGTCGATGCCGGTGTCGGTCATGACCAGTTTCTGCCAGCGCGGCTTGATGAAGTCAGTCGGCGCGTCCGCAGGCACCTTGCGGGCGTTCTCGCTGTTCATGCCGCGCAGCACTTCGATGGCGTCGAGCACATCCTTGGCGGCGGGCGCGGCCCGCAGCTTGAGCACGGCGAGAAATTCCGGCGCGTAGCGGCGCAGCGTGGCGTAGCTCTCGCCGATGCGGTGCAGGAAATCGAAGTCCTCGGGCTGCGCGAGCTTCTGCGCCTCGGTGACGCTCTCGGCGAAGGCGTCCCAGGACATGACGGCCTCGATGGCGGCAAACGGATCGTGCCCCAATTGCTTGGCCTCGATCAGCGCCTGGCCGATGCGCCCGAACAGCCGCACCTTGGCGTTGATCGCCTTGCCGGAAGCCTGGAACTGCTGCCGATGCTTGTTTTTGGCGGCGTTGAACAGCTTGCCCAGGATGCGGTCGTGCAAGTCGATGATTTCGTCGGTGACGGTGGCCATGCCCTCGATGGCCAGCGCCACTAGGGAGGCATAGCGTCGCTGGGCCTCGAACTTGGCCAGGTCGGCAGGCGTCATCTGGCCTCCCTCGCGGGCGATCTTGAGCAGGCGGTTCTGGTGCACCGACCGCTCGATACCGGAAGGCAGATCGAGCGCCTGCCAAGCCTTGAGGCGTTCGATGTGTTCCAGCATGTGCCGCGAGTTCGGTTTGACGGGCGACTGGCGCAGCCAGGCCAGCCAGGTCGTTTTGCCGTTGTCACGGCGCTTGAGCAGATCGTCGAGGCGGCGGCGATGCGCGTCCGACAGTGGTTCGACCAAGGCATCGTAGATGCGCCGGTTGGCGCGGGTGATCGCTTCTGCGCTCGCCCGCTCGACGGCGTTGAGAGCAGGCAGAATGATCGACTGCCGCCGCAGATGCTCGATCAAGGCGCTGGCCAGCACAATGCCCTTGTCGGTTTGCATGGCCAGTTCGGTCAGCGTGTGGACGGCCTGCCGGTAGTGGCTCATGGTGAACGACTGAAAGCCGAACACCGTTTGCAGTTCGACCAGGTGCTCGCGCCGAGTCTGTTCCCGCTGTCCGTACTCGCCCCAGCTCTCAATGCTGACCTTGAGCTGGTCGGCGACCAGCTTCAACAAGGGCGGGAACGGCGGCTCATCGACGCCAAGGATGACGCCGGGAAAACGCAGGTAGCAGAGCTGCACGGCGAAGCCCAGCCGGTTGGCCGGGCCGCGCCGCTGCCGGATGATGGACAGGTCGCTTTCGCTGAACGTGTAGTGACGGATCAACTCATCCTTGGTGTCCGGCAACGCCAGCAGGCTTTCGCGCTCGGCGGCGGACAGGATCGAACGGCGGGGCATGCGGTTTCCTTCTTCTTGAAAACGTAGGTATTTGATACGCCAGTCAAGCCAAACCAAGGGACACGACAAATCAAGGCACTTCAATTCTCGAAAATAGTTCTTGAAATGGTATTCTCAATCCCTTACCATTTCAACGAGTTTCGATAATGAAAGGTGCCTTATGCGACCCTCACACGTGCTTGATCTCAAGCGAAGCGCTGTCCGCGAAGCGGCAAGTCGCTTTCGCACGGCGAACCCGCGCGTGTTTGGTTCGGTGCTGCACGGGACCGATCGGGATGGCAGCGACTTGGACTTGCTGGTCGATGCGCTACCCGGCGCAACGCTCTTCGATCTGGGTGGCTTGCAGGACGAACTGGAATCGCTGCTCGGCGTCCATGTCGATCTGCTGACACCCGCCGACCTGCCCTCGAAGTTTCGGGCCAAGGTGCTCGCGGAGGCACAGCCGGTATGAGTGAGAACCGCCTGCCCGACTACCTTGAGCACATGCAACTGGCTGCAACCGATGCATGCAGCTTCGTGGATGGCCTGAGCAAAGCTGACTTCCTGGAAGACAAGCGCACCCAGCAGGCCGTCATCATGAGCCTCATCATCATCGGCGAGGCCGCGACCAAGGTGATGGACGGCTTCGCCGAATTCACTCTGGCGCACGTCGAAGTACCGTGGCGTAGCATGCGCGGGATGCGCAATCGCATTGCCCATGGCTATTTCGACATCAACCTCGATGTGGTGTGGGACACCGTGCAGACGGCGTTGCCTGAACTGCTCAAGCAACTGCCCGCCGTATGTAAGGATGCCGGCAAGCCATGCTGATTGGCTATGCCCGCGTTTCCACGCAGGATCAGAACCTGGAGTTGCAGAGCGACGCCTTGACCAAGGCCGGATGTCAGAAGGTCTTTGAAGACAAGGTGAGCGGTACGCGGGCAGACCGTCCCGGCTTGGCCAAGGCGCTAGAAATACTGCGCGAAGGCGACACCTTGGTAGTCTGGAAACTGGATCGCCTCGGGCGCAGCGTCAAGCAACTGGTTGATCTGGTCGGAGAACTGCACAAACAAGGCGTCCAGTTCAAGAGCCTGACTGACGCCATCGACACCGGAACGCCATCTGGCCGGTTCTTCTTCCACGTCATGGCCAGCCTCTCCGAAATGGAACGAGAGTTGATCGTCGAGCGCACCCGCGCGGGACTCGAGATGGCTCGCCGACTCGGACGCAAGGGGGGGCGTAAGCCCAAGATGACGGATAGCAAGATTGAGTCGGCCAAGAAGCTATTGGCAAGCGGCGTGCCGCCCAAAGACGTGGCCAGGAACCTCGGCGTCTCCGTTCCGACCCTGTACCGCTGGGTGCCCGCTTCGGCGCACACCTAACCTTATTTTTGATTCGAAGTGAAATAGCGACTGAATGGAACACAACATATCCCTGATCACCACGCTCGCGGCCGGCTTCAGCGTTGCGCTCGTCCTTGGTTTTCTCGCTGAGCGCATCAAAGTGCCGGCCCTGGTGGGCTACCTTGTGGCGGGCATCATCATCGGACCGGGCACGCCGGGATTCGTGGCCGATGTGCATCTTGCCTCCCAGCTCTCCGAAATCGGGGTCATGCTGTTGATGTTCGGCGTCGGCCTGCATTTCTCGCTCAACGACTTACTGGCGGTCAAACGCATCGCGGTGCCTGGCGCCGTTGTACAAATGAGCTTGGCCACCGTTCTTGGCATGGCCGTGGCGTGGTGGTGGGGATGGAGTTGGGGAGCGGGGTTGATTTTCGGGCTGTCGCTTTCGTGCGCGAGCACCGTTGTGCTGCTCAAGGCGCTGGAAGCCCGTGGCGTGCTCGAAAGCATGAACGGCCGCATTGCGGTCGGCTGGCTGGTTGTCGAAGACCTGGCTACCGTTTTGGTGCTGGTCCTGTTACCGCCGCTCGCGGGCGTCCTGGGCGGATCAGTCGTCGAAGTGGCGAGCACCCAACCCTTGTGGATCACGATTGGGAAAACCTTGCTTCAGGTGGGGGCCTTCATCGCCATCATGCTGGTGGCTGGTCGCCGCGTACTGCCCTGGCTGTTGTGGCAGATTTCGCGTACCGGATCGCGTGAGCTGTTCACACTCTCGGTGGTTGTCGCGGCTATCGGCATTGCCTATGGCGCGGCCCAACTGTTCAGCGTCTCGTTCGCCCTTGGCGCGTTCTTCGCCGGCATGGTCATGCGCGAGTCGGAATTCAGCCACCGCGCCGCCGAAGAGTCACTGCCGCTGCGTGACGCTTTTTCAGTGCTCTTCTTCGTGTCGGTGGGCATGCTGTTCGAGCCGAGCATCTTGATGGAGCAACCGGTACACGTCCTGGGCGTGGTGGCCATCATCATCTTGGGCAAATCGATTGCGGCCTTCGGCTTGGTGCTGGCTTTCCGCTATCCGCTGAACACGGCGCTGACCGTTTCGGCCAGCCTGGCGCAGATCGGCGAGTTCTCGTTCATCCTGGCCGGTCTGGGCCTGTCGCTTGGCCTGCTGCCCGCCGAAGGCATGAGTTTGGTACTGGCCGGCGCACTTATTTCCATTGCGCTGAATCCGGTGTTGTTCGCAGCCATCGAGCCGTTGCGTCGCTGGATTCTGCAACGCTCGGACCTGGCCCGCCGCCTGGAGCAAAGGACCGATCCGTATGCCGAACTGCCGATGACCACCGAGCGTAAGTATCTGCAAGGACAAGTCGTGCTGGTGGGCTATGGCCGGGTCGGCAAGCGGATCGCCGACGCGCTGGAGGTGCGTGGCATTCCTTATGTGGTGGCCGAACAGAACCGCGAACTGGTCGAAGACCTGCGCAAGAAGGGCTTGGTAGCCGTATCAGGCAATGCCTCCGATCCGGCCGTGCTGATTCAGGCCCACATCGCCGATGCCGCCATGTTGGTGGTGGCAACACCCGACCCGCTCAACGTGCGCCAGATGGCGGACACGGCGCGCACCCTCAATCCCGGAATCGAAATCGTCTTGCGCACACACAGCGAAGATGAGTCGATGATGCTGCGCAAGGATGGCATTGGCACGGTCTTCTTTGGTGAGGAAGAGCTTGCCAAGGGTATGACCGGGCACGTGCTGAAGCGTTTTGACCCGCAAACCAACAGCCAAGCCACAGCGTCAACCCAAGCCTGAACCATGCAACCGTCACGCCGTGGCGTTCGGCTCGCGCACCAGTAGCGTGTCGCACGGCAGCCAATCCAACAGTTTGGCGGCCGTGCTGCCCAGTAGCAAGCTCATGAGGCCGCTGCGGCCATGACTGCCCATCACCACCAGGTCAATGCCGTGCTCGCGCACGTAGCGGGTCAACGTGCTCTCGATTGCGCCGCACTCAACGACAGGGCGGACCTTCACACCTTCGGGAAACGCGGTCGCCGCCAGAAAGGCGGCGCATTCGGTTTCCTCGATGCCGACGCAGACACCGGGATGCGGCGCAGCATCGGCCAACCCTGACATCGCCAAGGTATGGGCGTGATACAGGATCAGTTCCCGGCCAGGGAAAAGCCGGGCAGCAGTCAGCAGGGCATGACGGGAAGACGCAGAAAAATCGGTGGCCACGGCGATCCGTCGGTACGGCCCGTGCGTTCGCTGGCGAACCACCAACAAAGGCTGGGATAGCGAGCGTGCCAGATTTTCGACTGTCGAACCCAGCAAGAGCCGCCCCAAAGTCTCGTTACAGGACACTCCGGTGACGACGAGGCCGGATTGCGTGCTGGCCGCTGTTTTCCGAATGGTGGCCGTGGCGTCCTCACTGCGCACCAGGCACAGGGTTGCGGGGACATTCGCCGCCGCGAGGTCATGGGCAAGTTGTTGTCTTGCCACATGCAAGAGTTGTTCGTCGCTCGCTCCGCTCGCCCAAGCCAGCGCCTGATCGGGGGATGCGGCGGGATCAAGTACGTTCAACGCCACCAAGTCGGCCTGCCACTCATGGGCCAACTGTGCGGCACGATCCAGCGCCCGGTCGCATCGCGCACTCAGGTCGGTGGCCAGCAGAAGGTGACGCGGCGTGCTGCCCTGGTCGGTTTTTGCGGTCATAGGGTTCTCCTTGAATGGTTGCTCTGTCATGCCAGACGCAAGCGTGCCGCCAGGCGGGTGCGTCGGACGACGAATTTTTCCAGTTCGGCCACGCTGAACACCAGCAGACCGGCGGCCAACACCTTGCCCCATTCGAGCAGCGTCAGGCCGGTGGAATCAAAGATGGCCTGCATGGCTGGCATGTGGGTGTAGGCAATCTGCAAGGGAATGCAGGCGGCAATGGCCAGCAGAATGTAGCGATTGCCGGTCAGACCGGCTCGGCTCATGACGGGTTGCAGGATGAAACGGCTGTTGACCAGGTAGAACATTTCCGCCACCACCACCGCATTGACAGCCATCGTGCGTGCCGTCTCGATGCTGGTGCCGGCGTTCAGTTCCCACAGGAAGAGGCCCAGCGCACCGGTCATCATGAGCACCGACACCATCAGCACCCGCCAGACAAAGAAGCCCGACAACAGTGCTTCACTTGGCGGACGTGGCCGCCGGTTCATGATGCCGTGCTCGGCCGGCTCGAAAGCCAACGCCAAGCCCAGGGTGCTCGATGTGACCATGTTGATCCAAAGCACCTGGGCCGGTGTGAGCGGCAAGGTCAGCTCGAACAGGATGGCCGCGATGACCACCAGCGCCTCGCCGCCATTGGTGGGAAGCATGAACAGGATGAACTTCTTCAGGTTGTCGTAGACGGCGCGGCCTTCGCGCACGGCGATGGCGATGGTGGCGAAGTTGTCATCGGCCAGCACCATGTCGGCGGCCTCTTTGGCCGCCTCGGTGCCTTTCATGCCCATCGCCACACCCACGTCGGCGCGTTTCAATGCCGGGGCGTCGTTCACCCCGTCACCGGTCATCGCCACCACCTGGCCATCGTCCTGGAGCGCCTGCACCAGGCGCAACTTGTGTTCCGGCGCGGCACGGGCGAAGACATCGACTTCCATCGCCACCCGGCGCAAAGTGGCATCGTCCATCACGGACACTTCCGCGCCCGTGATGGCTGGCTTGCCCACGCCAATGGCCAGTTGTGCCCCAATGGCTCGCGCTGTTTCTGCATGGTCGCCCGTGATCATCTTGACCCGAATGCCGGCATGGTGGCATTCGCCCACGGCCCGCATTGCTTCTTCTCGCGGTGGGTCGATGATGCCGACCAAGGCCAGCAGGACATAACCCGATTTCATGTCGGTAAAGCATAGGCGCTCGCTTTGCGGCTCGGCTCGCTTGCAAGCCAGGGCCAGCAAGCGCAGACCCTGTGCAGCCGTGTCTGTGGCCATGCGCCGCCAGTAATCGACATCCAGCGCCTGTTCTCCATCGTGGCCCAACTGCGCGCCGCACATATCGAGGATGCGCTCCGGGGCACCCTTGACGAAGATCCACGGCTCACCATCGCTGTCGCGGTGATAGGTGGCCATGAAGCAGTGCTGGGACTCGAAGGGAATGACGTCGAGCCGGGGCCAAGCCTCATCGCCGAGGTGCTGAGTGAAGCCGGTTTTGCCGCCGAGAACGAGCAGGGCGCCTTCCGTGGGGTCTCCCTCGATTCGCCACAGGCCATCGTCTTCGTTCAGACGGGCATCGTTGCACAGTACGCCAGCCCGAATTGCCATCGCCAGGGCGGAGTAATGTTTAGGGTCAATGATCCGGCCGTCGATGCTCATATCGCCCACCGGGGCATAACCCACGCCGCCAACGTCAAACACGTGGCCTATGCACACGACGCGCTGCACGGTCATTTCGTTGCGGGTCAGTGTCCCGGTCTTGTCAGAGCAGATGACTGTCACCGATCCCAGCGCTTCCACTGCCGGCAGACGGCGAATGATTGCATTGCGCCGGGCCATGCGCTGCACGCCCAGCGCCAGGGTGACGGTCATGATCGCCGGCAGGCCCTCGGGGATCGCCGAGGCAGCCAAAGCCACAACCATCATGAACATTTCTGCCGGACTGTGATCCCTCCACAGGGTACCCAATACGAAGGTTGCCGCCGACACACCCAGGATGGCCAGGGCCAGCACACGACCGAAACGATCCACCTGGCGCAGCAGCGGTGTGGTCAGGTTACGAATGCCCGACAGCATCTGGTTGATCTTGCCCAACTCGGTTGCGGTGCCGGTGGTCACTACGATGCCGCTGGCCTGCCCGTAGACCACCAGGGTGCCCGAGTAGGCCATGCCGTAGCGGTCGCCCAACGGGGCATCGGCGGCCACGGCTTCGGCGGTTTTTTCGACCGGAAGGGATTCGCCGGTCAGTGCGGCCTCTTCAATACGCAAGTCCCGAACATCGGCCAAGCGCAAATCGGCCGGCACCCGGTCGCCCGAGGCGAGCACAACCCGGTCGCCGGGCACCAGGTCGGCGGCGTCGATTTCGCGGCGCTGCCCGTCGCGTATCACCGTGGCATGCGGTGAGAGCATGGCGCGGATGGCGTCGAGCGCCGATTCCGCCTTGCCTTCCTGGATGAAACCGATGAGCGCGTTGATTACCACCGCCATCAGCAGAACGCCCGTATCAACCCAATGCCCGAGTAAGGCTGTAATGACGGCGGCCCCCATCATCACGTAGAGCAGGATGTTGTGAAACTGCATCAAGAGGCGTAGCAGCGGCCCACGCCGCTTCGGCGGGGCCAGTTGATTCGACCCATATTGAGTCAGACGCAGACGGGCTTCGGTTTCGGTCAGACCGCTCGTACCGGTTTGCAGCATTTGTTCGACCAGCTCCTGGGGCAAGGTATGCCAATCGCCCGACGGTGAGCTTTCCAAAGGGGCTGCAGTCGAGCAATTCGTCATTGATGTGGCCTCTTCTTGTTTGTTGCGCCAGGAGGCGTTTATTGCAGATTTAGCGAAAATACTTGAAAATTTTACCTAGCGACGGCGCGGCCGTCCAATTAGCCCATGTCGTCAATCCGAGGTATGCACCCATGAACCAGCTAAATCGCATCCTGGCGGCAACCGATCTGTCCGCTCCGGCCCGCCATGCTGTTGAACGCGCGGCTATTGTCAGCAAGGAGACGGGGGCCACGCTCGATTTACTTCACGTCGCCAACCTCGCGCCGCTGGAGCGACTGCGGCAACTAATAGGCGCAACGTCGGCCGACATGGAACAGCGGGTACTGGATACCGCACGGCACAAGCTCCACGACCTCGCGGCAGCGCTCCAGCAACGCTTTGGCGTCGTGGCTGGCACTCAAGCGGTCGCTGGCTCCCTGCTGGCCGAATTGGCCAAGAAAGCCGGTGGCTTGTCGGCTGGCCTGCTGGTTTGCGGTGCTAAAGGGGAAAGTGTCATTCGCCACTTTGCGCTGGGAACAACGGCCTTGCGCGTACTGAGTACAACGACCTGCCCCGTCCTGGTGGTCAAACAGCCACCCCGTGAACCCTATCGCCGGATTCTGGTGCCGGTCGATTTCTCGCCCTCGACGCTGGGGGCCATCCGCCACGCCCGCAGCATCGCGCCTCACGCTGACATCGTGTTGCTGCACGCTTTTGACGTGCCCTTCGAGGGGCACTTGCGCTATGCCAGCGTGGACGATGACACCATCAATCACTATCGGATCGTCGCCAAGCAGGAGGCGACACAAAAGCTCCATGCCCTGCGCGACGAAGCGGGGTTGACGCCCTACGACTCAAGTTTAGTGGTCCTTCACGGCAACCCGACTTTGCGCATCACCGAGCAAGAGCAAGAACGGGATTGCGATTTGATCGTCATGGGCAAGCACGGGGAAAACCTGTTGGAAGCGTTGTTGATCGGCAGTGTCACCAAACAGGTCCTGGCCGAATCCCAGGGCGACGTACTGGTTTCGGTATGACCATGATCGAAGCTGGGTTGGACATCCTGACACTGGAGGAAGTCGCCAATTATTTGCGGGTGACGAAACGGACGCTGTACCGGCTCGCCCAGGAAGGTGCATTGCCCGCGTTCAAGCTCGGTGGAACCTGGCGATTCCGGCGCGATGAACTCAACCAGTGGATTACCGAAAATATCGGTAAACAGCAGGGTGGACACCCATGAAACCGCCACATGAGGGTGCGGAACACCGGCTGCTTTGGATCAGTCGGCATCTATTGGCGGCTAGTGCCGTGCTGTTGTTGGTGATCTTTGTCAGTTGGCTGGTGAATACCCCGATTCGGAGCATCTTTCCGTATGCCTTCGCAGTCGGGTTGGTGACCTGGAAACATGGCATGACGGCCGGTTTCCTGTTTGCTGGATTGGCCACGCTCGCCGCGCTTGCCACTGGCGCTTTCCCTAGCCGCGAAGAACTCAGCGGGCAGGAAGTGGGGGAAGGTCTGTATACCTATCTGAAGCTGTCCGCTGTAGCAGCGGGTGTCGCATTGGGAAAACAAGTCAGACACCCTTAGCGTGCTTTATTTTCCGTTTTCTGAGACGACCCCACCTTCGCCGGCATGGCCAAGCTCGACCTGGCGGTGCACATCGCCACCAAGCTCAATCGTTCGCACCTGATCCTGGCGCGGGAATCGATCATCCTGCCGTGCCTAGGCCGCACCGAGCTCGACATGCAGGCCAGCGGCCCGCAATCGGTGACGGTGGAGGACTCCATGTCGATGGTGCATGCCTCCGCCGGACGTCTCAAGCCGGCCGGCGTCATGCTGAAATCCGAACCGGCGATCGTTGCCGAGATGGCCCAGGCCACCCTGCCCCACAGCAAGGTCGACTGGCAGTCGATGGTGGACGACTACGACCTGATTCGCGACTCGATCGAGGCGGTGTTTCCGATCTTCGCGCGTTTCAACGAGCGGGTGCGCGAACCCGGCGGCTTCCGTCTGCCGGTTCCCGCCACCGAACGCGAATGGGCCACCCCCGATCGGCACGCACAGTTCCTGCTCGCACGCGGACTGGACGAGGACGGCCCCGAGGCCGCCCATGCACTGACCCTCACCACCATCCGTTCGCATGACCAGTACAACACCACCATTTACGGCATGAATGACCGCTACCGCGGTATCACCGGGCGCCGCGACGTGGTCTTCATGCACCCGGACGACCTCGCGGCGCGCGGCCTGAACCACGGTGATCGCATCGACATCGAGGCAACCGGCGATCAGGCTGGACGCAATCAGCCACGCGCCGTGCGTGGCTACACCGCGGTGGCCTTCGAGATCGCCCGCGGCTCGGTCGCGATGTACTACCCCGAAGGCAATGTGCTGGTCGCGCTGGAAAGCCAGGACGCGCGCTCGGGCACGCCGGCCTACAAGTCGGTACCGGTGCGCATCGCGGCATCGGACGCGGCAAAGGCCGCCGCTTAGCTGCCTGCCCGCGTGGCGGGACCGCCGCCGGCCATGGCCGGCACGGCGCCGCGTTACAATCGCTGTTCGCAATCCCGCCCCGCCACTATTCCGTCGACCCATGCGAAACCCGCTGCAAGATCAATTGCTCAAGGCCGGTCTGGTCAAAAAAGCCAAGGTCAACCAGGTCGTGCGCGAACAAACCCGACAACGCGAGGGCAAGGCGCCGGCCGCCCCCGGCGCGGATCAGGTCGATATCCAGCGTTTGCAGGCCGAACGCGCCGAACCCGACCGCAAACTGTCCGCCGAACGCAATGCCCAGGCGCGCGCCAACGAGCTACGCGCACAAGCCCACCAGATCGTCGAGGCGCACAAGATCAAGCGCGAGGGCGAGATTGCCTATCGCTTCAGCGACGGCAACAGCATCAAGAGTGTGCTGGTCAACGAGGCGCTGCGCGCCCAACTCGCCCATGGCAGCCTGGTGATCGTGCGTCACGAGCAAGGTTACGAGCTACTGCCGCGGGTCGCCGCCGACAAGATCAAGGAGCGCGACGCCACGCTGATCGTGCTCGATCACCAGCACAGCGAAACCGACGGCACCAGTAACGAGGACGATGCGTATTACCGCCAGTTCCAAGTGCCCGACGATCTGATCTGGTAGGTCGCTGCGAAGCACAGGATCGGGCGGGTGCGCGATCTCGCCACTCAGGGCTTGTGCAATGCCTTTCCACGACCAACGGCCGGCGCATAAACGGTGTCGAGGACGCACTGGTAATCCTTGATCGGCATCAGTCCGGCCCGGGCACGCCGCTCGTTCAGGTGAGTGGGGTCTTCAGTAGGCTCCAGCACAAGCTGACCCGGTTTCGCCGGATCGACCGTCCACTGCGATCCGTAACGTTGGGGCTTGCCTTCGTGGCGCAGGGCCCGATCCATCAGCATGGCGTAGTCAGAAAGCGGTACGCCACGTTGCGCCACATGGGGTTCGAGTGCCCGCAGCACGCGTAGCTGGAATGCAGGATCCCGATCCGCATGCTGCACCAGCAGCCACGCCGCGGCGACGCCCTGCTCACCGACCTCGGCTACGGTGGGGAAACCGGATTCGACAACTTTCGGCTTCAGCCAGGCCAGGTTTCGGCCATCCAGGGTGTACACGGCCTTGCCTTGCTTGCTGTGGGGGTCCCTTCCCGAGGCGATCCATGCCTCTCTGAGACGGCCATCGTCAGCCGCGCGCCGCAACAGATCCTTCCTTAACGCCGGTCTGGTGAAAGTCCGTCCCGCATCACGGCGTGCCCGTGCCTGCTGAGACTCACCTGGATGCAACAATTTCTGCTGTTTGACCCATGCCGCCGCTCGGGGACACTTCGCGGCAATCGCGTCACCCTGTGCATTGGGACTGGCCATGCCAGCCCAGGCCAACAACGCCAATGCCACAACCGTGCCCAACTGCAAGACCCAGATGTTCCTCATGTCGAACTCCTTGACTCAAGCTGGCTTGTTTCCTGCGACAAAACCCGGACTCAATGGCAGAGAGCAGGTTTTGTACGTTCCGCGCATATGCTCTTCCAGATGAAAGTGCTGACGATCATCACCCCCTCCGCTGATTCCGGTAGCCTGCCGAACACCTGACAATCAGTCGCTTTTTCTTGCGCCATCCATTGGCGCTCTTATAAAACCCCGGTTGACGTTCGATGTGATTTAGGCGATTCAAGGCTCGTGGTGCAGTGCCGAATTGCTGATCACGCCAGGATGTTCTTTCAATAATATCAACGTTCTAATTGGTGACCGACAGCCTACTCTGGCCGGAACGGCAAAGCACCAGGTAATCGCTTCGAAATTTCCCTGCGGTTAGTTTAAGACAGTCGGTCTTACCTTCATAATTCGCAATAACATACGACTTGACAAAGAGTGATTCAGCGCTCTTACAATGACTCGAAGCTGAATGGATGAAAGCGGTTATAGCAACGGGGGTTGCCGATGTCAGGGAGGAAACCATGCCGCACAGGCATTCAGAATGGTCAAGCTCAAGATCGCACCGTGTGGTCAGCGTCGGTGCGCGTCACTCTCATTCCGTATACCGGATCCATTTTGGGCCAGCAGGAATCCGTGAATCGCTATTCAGGTCGTACTGGTTGCCGTCCGGTCAATGGGTTCCTGTGACGAAATGAATTTTTGAGTTCATGAAGAATAGCCATTCCGTTCATTTTAAACATTGACGATATGGATTTGGAGTTTAATCAGTGGTTTTGCTTTAGGCAGTCAAGCATATAACTTGCCAAGGAGATGGATTTTGTTTCATACACGCTTAAAGCCAAATTACTTTACATTTTCCTTCATTTGTCTGCTCACCATAATTTCTGGCCTTTGTCATGCCCAGAGCGGCACACCCATTAAACAGGAAAATGGCCCGGACCCAAGCCAGGCAACGAATCTCGGCACGAACTTTGTACAGGCTTTTACGTGGGAAAACCACATGGGCCACGGCTCATTGCTGGCAGCCACCGGCAACTCGAATGCCTACCTTGGCAATAGCTTCATCACGGCAAGCCCTACGCCCTCGGCCATTCCCGCAAAGAACAAAAACTCCTGCGATAAGAACGGCGATCCCATTCTTCCAAAAACGGGTACAAAAATAGAGAGTTATGTCGACTTCTCCACGCCTTGGGAGATGGGCCTTCAATACGCGCGATACTATAAATCATCTGCCTTGGGAGGAAGACAATGGACCAGCAACCTCAGCTATTGGCTGGATACTTCCTGTCAACTTACCGGGGGCAACCCGAATACGGGAGCGTGTCGTCAGTTTACAGCTTACCAACCCGATGGTTCGACCATGATTTTCTATGGTGGCCAAGGTACTCCAGCAACCTTTACTGAGAACGGTGGAAACGGTGTAGCTACGTTGACTCATAACACTGACAACACCTACACCGTGCACGATGAAAACTCCCTGACGGAAACGTACGATTCAAGTGGAACGATTCAGTCTATTGTAGATGCTTCCGGCATTGGATGGACTTTTACATACTATCCCTACGATACACAGACCAATACATCAACTTCGGTCATAACGCATACCAATGGCGCATCCATTAAGGTTGTATCCCAAAATCAGTACTCTTCGACGGGAGCTTCTCTTGGAACAACAACTTCGATAACTGACCCAGCTGGAAATGTATATACTTATACCTCCGGGGGTGGCTTTTACTGGAGTGTAACAAATCCCGGCACACCAAACACCACTGTCTCCTACAAATACCTGGGAGGCAGCGGTTATCTCCTATCCGAGATTGATTATAATGGAACGCCCTATGCTTACACCACGTACACCAACGTAAATACCGACCAAACCGCGGGCTTGGCGAATGGCACCCATTTGGCCGACGGGAGTCAATCCACTTATATCGTCTATGGTGTCGATGCCAGCGGCCATCCAACCGCCACCATTACCAACCCACTGGGCCATGTAACGACCAAGGTTTATGGCAGCGCCACCGGCGAACTCAGCAGTGTCAGCGACGACGCCGTCGCCGATTGTGGCGCCACGATCAAGACCATGGAGTATGACGCCAACGGCAACCCCTCACGGACCGTCGACAACAACGGCGTCGTTCACACCTACACTTATGCGGCAAATGGTCAGCTACAGACCGAAACCGAAGGCTACGGCACCGCCGAAGCGCGGACTACCGACTACGTTTGGGATCCCGACGCCCAGCTCAATCGTCTGCTGAGCGTTACGGTCGAGGGCTGGTCGAAGACGACGTATACCTACAATGCGCAGAACCGCCTAGCCTCGAAGGCGGTCACCAACCTATCGAGCAATGGCGTCGCAGGCCAGACGCTGACAACAACCTACACATACACGCTCTATCCCGACGGCATGGTCCACACTCTTGCTGTCGCCCACCCGTCCCCCAACAACAGCGACACCGACGTCTCTACCTATGACGCAATGGGCAATCTCGTGTCGTTCGCCAACGGCCAGGGGCAGACGACAACGTACAGCAACTACAACGGCCTGGGTGAGGTTGGGCATGTCGTCGGCCCCAATGGGGATATTATCGACTACACCTACGATGCCCGTGGACGGGTAGCCACCAAGACAACCTATCCGAACGGCACTGCCGCTGTCTGGAACTACGCTTACGATGGCTTCGGCTTGCTGGCCAGTGTTACTGCACCTGACAACGAGGTGACGACCTGGAACCGCAATGCAGAGATGCAGGTCACGTCCATCACGCATAACGACAAGGACGGCACCTCAACGGAGACCCTGAGCTACGACGCCAATGGCGATGTCACCCATGACGTGGTGGCGAGAGGTAGCGATATCGGCAAGTCGGAAACCTTCCTCTACGATGCCTTGGGGCGTCTCTATCAAAAGCAAGGTAATCACGGTCAGACGCTGACCTATGGCTATGACGGCAACGGCAATGTGATCTCGGTCGCCGACGCGACGGGCCATACCAGCAGCTATCAATACGATGCACTCAATCGCGTGACCAAGACGGTAGAGAGTGGCGGTGCCAGCCCCCCAATGCCAAGCAGCGCCGCTACCCTCAGCACGCCGGCCACCAGCAACACCGGCAGTTATACCGTCAGCTGGACGGCGGTAAGCGGGGCGACCAGTTATACCCTGCAAGAGCAAGTGAACAGTGGTAGCTGGACCTTGGCCAGCAGCGGATCAGCAACCAGCTGGTCCGCCACCGGGCAAGCCAACGGCAGCTATGGCTACCGGGTACAAGCATGCAACGCCACGGGCTGCGGACCTTGGAGCGCCAGCGCCACCACCACCGTGGCGCTCCCGCCAGGTAGCGCGCCCGCCTTGAGTGCGCCAGCCACCAATAACACCGGAAGCTACACAGTGAGCTGGACCGCGGTAAGTACCGCCACCAGTTATACCTTGCAGGAACAGACCAACGGCGGGAGCTGGACCACCGTCGTCAATGGGGCCGCAAACAGTTGGGCTGCAAGTGGCAAGGCCAGCGGCACCTATGGCTACCAAGTGCAAGCGTGCAACGCCAATGGCTGTGGTCCGTGGAGCGGAGTCAGCGCGGTCGCCGTGACCTTGCCGCCAGCCAGTGCGCCCACGCTGAGTGTGCCCGGCAGCAGTACAGGCAGCTATTCGGTGAGCTGGACCGGCGTCAGTACCGCCACCAGCTACACCTTGCAAGAGCAGGTGAACGGCAGCGCCTGGACCACCGTGCTGAGCAGCGGGGCAACGAGCTGGGGAACGAGTGGCAAAACGGATGGTAACTACGGTTATCGGGTTCAGGCATGCAATGCCGGTGGCTGTGGGCCGTGGAGTATCACCGGTACCGTCACCGTCACCGTTCCGCCGGGCAGTTCCCCGACCTTGAGCGTACCGGGCAGCAGTACCACGGGTAGCTATACCGTGAGCTGGACCGGCGTGAGCGGTGCCACCAGCTATACCCTGCAGGAGCAGTTGGGTGGTGGGGCCTGGACTACGGTTGCCAATGGCGCGGCGACCAGCTGGGGTGCGAGTGGCAAAGCGAACGGTACCTATGGCTATCAGGTGCAGGCGTGCAATGTTGGCGGCTGCGGACCATGGAGTGCCCCCAGCACGACCACCGTGGCGCTACCGCCAGGTAGTGCGCCAGCCTTGAGTATGCCAGGCACCAGCACCACGGGCAGCTATACCGTGAGCTGGAGCGGGGTCAGCACAGCCACCAGCTACATCCTGCAGGAGCAGGTGAACGGTGGTGCCTGGGCTACCGTGTTGAATGGTGCGGCACTCAGCTGGGGAACCAGCGGCCGGGGCAATGCCACCTATGGCTATCAAGTGCAAGCGTGCAATGCCAGCGGCTGCGGCCCGTGGAGCGGGACCGCTACGGTAACCGTAGCCTTGCCACCAGGTAGTGCCCCCGCCTTGAGTGTGCCCGGCGCCAGTACCGGCAGCTACACCGTAAGCTGGACCGGGGTCAGCACCGCTACCAGCTATATCCTCCAGGAACAGTTGAATGGCGGGGGCTGGACCACCGTACTTAACGGCGCAACCACCAGCTGGGGGGCGAGCGGCAAAACCAATGGAACCTACGGCTATCATGCGCAGGCCTGCAACACCAGCGGCTGCGGTCCCTGGAGTGCAGTCGGGTCGGTTGCGGTGACCAATCCAGTACCTATCGGCATCAATGGTAACGCCTACGATGTGGCCTACGCCGTTCCGCCCCGCGCACAAGGATACGCGACGATCGGCTTCGCCATCCTCGGGGGAAACACGTGGGAGGTGTACGGTGCCACGCCCGCCGGCAATGTGGTCAGGGCCTCCGGAGCGGTGCCCTCGACTGCCGTGTCGGTCCAGTACACCTGGACCTACGTAGGCGTACCTGCCGGTGACATGGATTCTGGCGGGACTCTTACCAACTACGCGCCATCGTGGGTAGCCGTCAGCAGCAATCCATCAAGCCACTACACCACCAACACCGCCGGTCCCACCTCCGGAACGCGCGGTCGCACATACCAGGTGCAGGTGGATTTCCTCAATGCCGCCGGTGCCAACATTTCTAGCTCGACCTGCACCATGACGGCGGAAACGGACGGGTCCAACTGATGGCCACTCCAAGGACTCGCCCAGACACCACCAATCGCCAGAGTGCTGGCTCCTCCGCACGACTGCATCGCCATCGAGTGCTGAATTCTCCCCAGAAGGACGTGACCATGGAGCGCCACGTGAACCTGCACCCTCGCATCAACCGGCGCCCGCTGGTGGCATTGATCGCTGTGCTGCTATATGGCCCATTCACCCATGCGGCCGGCACGACCACTATTACCCAGATCACCTACGACGCAGGCGATCAAGTAGCGACCGTTACCGATCCGCGCGGACTGGTCACGACTTACGCTCATGACGGGCTGGGTCAACTCTGGCAGCGGACCAGCCCCGACACCGGCACAACAAGTTACGGGTACGACAGTTATGGTCGACGCTCCAGCATGACCCGTGCCGATGGTGTACAGACCAGCTATGGCTATGATGGCATCAACCGCCTCACAACGATAAGCGCTGGCGGGCAGACACAAAGCTTCACGTATGACACCTGCACCAACGGTGTCGGCCGTCTGTGTGGGGACAGCGACGCCACCGGCGCCACGTCCTACAGCTATACGCCAGAGGGCTGGATGGCCGGGCGCGGCTTCTCGATGGGCGGCACGACCTACGCCATCGGCTACAGTCGCGACGCGATGGGTCATCTCACCACCGTCAACTACCCGGACGGTAACCAGGCCAACTACACGTTCACCGATGGGGTGGTCTCAGGGGTCTCGCTCACTGTCGGCGGCACCGTGCTCAACGGCGCCACCGCCATCACCTATCGGCCGGCCGACAGCGCCATGGCGACCTGGACCTCCAGCAATGGCTTGTCCAATACGATGGGTTACGATGACGACGGGCGGCTCACCGCGATCTTCGTCCCGGGCGTACAGAATCTCGGCTTCACCTACGACAGCGCAAACCGGATCACCCAGGTGGCCAACGGCATCGACAGCGGTCTGACACAGAACTTCGGCTACGACGACCAGTCGCGTCTGGTGTCGGTGTATTCGGGGCTGGATAATGAGAGCTTCCAGTACGACGCCAACGGCAACCGCATCACCCAGACCACCAATGGTGCGTCGTGGACGACGACCGTCAGTGCCACCAGCAACCAGCTCGTCAGTCGGACGGGCGCCACCGCAACGCAGTTTGGTTACGATGCCCAAGGCAATACCACCACCGTGTCATCGACGCCGACATACAGCTACGATGCGTTCAACCGACTGAACAGCGCGGGCGGCATGAGCTACTACGTCAACCCCGAAGGCCAACGGCTGCGCAAGACCGGCACCGCAGGAACCACCTATTTCGCCCCCGACCAGGGCGGTGCCTTGCTGGCGGAAGATCCGGGTAGTGGCTGGATCGACTACGTATGGCTCAACGGCCGGCTGATCGGGCGCGTCGCCGGTGGCCAGGTCGATGCGATCCACGACGATCAGGTCGGCCGGCCCGAGGCCATGACCAATGCCTCCCAGGCTGTGGTGTGGCGCGCCCAGAACTTCCCGTTCACGCAAAACGTCACCGTCGCCAGCGTCACCCTCAACCTCGGCTTCCCGGGGCAATACTACGATGCGGAAACCGGCGACTGGAACAACGGATTTCGGGACTATAGCTCGGCATTGGGAAGGTATATCGAGAGTGATCCGATCGGACTGATGGGGGGGATGAATACGTATGCCTATGTGGGGGATAATCCGATCAGCAATGCCGATTTGCTCGGATTGTGCCCTAAATGCACCGAAGCCCAAAAAGAGGCTGCTCGATTAGCACAATACTTCGACAGGGCCTCGAAACTCTCCGGACTGATTTCTCTGGGGAGCGGCCTAGGAGCTGTCTTAGCCGGCGTGGGAGAAGGGCCTAGCGCGGGCTTTGATACCCCTATCACATTATCACTCGCATCCACAACATCATTTTTTGGAACGGCGAGCTTTATTACTGGGGCAGCAGGTTCATCCTTAAGCTCCTTTGCAAGCGGTGACTTAACTGCTCTTGGAAATTTTAATTTCAGTCAGCTGTATGAAATAGCGGCCAAGGCGGCAGCAAGTCGCATTCCTGGCGCCTCTGGATTTGCGGACACTGTCGGAAACCTAGCAGGGCAAGCGGTTGACCTAGCCGCAAAAGCACCGGAGGCTTGTCAGTCACAATGACTCAAAGAGAACCACATATGAGATATCGCCTATTTTTTCCGGCTATCATTTTGCTTTTATTAGGAGGCCTGGTTATGGTCATTGACTTCAATGACTTTATGATTAGATCCTCAGGCGTCCTAATGTGCATTATAGGCGCATACCTAGTTAAAATTTCTAATATCCGCAGCCTGAAGGGGCTTCGTAGTACGCATAACAAAAGCTTAAATCTTATGACACCTAGTCGCCCAGGACGTTTGGTATGGGCCATGGGTGCAGCATCAGTGGTTGCGACTGGGGTTTCTTTTATCTATCTGTATCAGGATGCACTCGACGGCTACCATCAAATTTGGCCCGTCTACATGTTTGCGGCCAGCGCTCTAATTTGTGCCTTGGTCTGTGCTTATCTTGTTTCCAAGTTAATGTAAAGAGCGACCTTGCCCCCAAGGGAGCCTCAGGGTCAAGTCTTGTATTTCCACATAGCGCTATCCGCCGGTCATTGCTTCACCTATGACAGCGACGCCACCGGCGCCACGTCCTATAGCTATACACCGGAGGGCTGGATGGCCGGGCGCGGCTTCTCGATGGGCGGCACGACCTACGCCATCGGCTACAGTCATGACGCGATGGGCCATATCAGCACCGTGAACTACCCGGACGGCAATCAGGCCAACTACACGCTCACCGATGGGGTGGTCTCAGGGGTCTCGCTCACCGTCGGCGGCACCGTGCTCAACGGCGCCACCGCCATCACCTATCGACCCCCTACGTGTCAACGTGCGACCCAACAGCTACCCTCGGTTTTTATCCATATCAAATGGGCTGCTCCCATCCAACCCGTAGGTCACGCCCTGATTGAAGGAGAGTGTGCGCATGGGAACTGACGGATAAGCGATGGTGCTGATATAGCGATGATCAACGCGCTGGCGGATGGCCCTCTCGGATCACCCGCGAAAAGTCCTCCTCCGGTCCACTGCGGCGGGCTTGCTCGGTGATGCGGGCTCTTTGCTGCCACTGGGCCAGCGTGTAGCGGCGATCCAGCACGCCGTTGTCGTACAGGTAGCCCGGCAGATAGCCGGTCAGCAGCAGCCGGGCGTCCAGTGGCAATCCCGGCGCCACGCGTTTGGCCATGCGATAGACCAGGCTCGTGCAGTTCGAGCTGAGAGTGTGATAGAACCGCGGCGTCTCGGCCAGCGCATTGGCCGCCTCCACATACGACACGAACAATGCGCGCATCGCCTCCTGGCTCATGGTCAGCGGATACAGGTAGTCATCCTCGCCGCGGACATTGGTGCGCACCTGCACGATGTCGCGCTCATCGGCGGCCACCAGGATCGTCTCAAACTGCTTGAAGAAGCCGCCGATCGACGAATACGGCCGCCCCCGTTGCCGGCGGATTTCCACCGAGAACACCAGGTGCCGGCCGTCGTCGAAGCCGAACGACATCATCGCGTGCGCAATTGCCTTGCCGCTCCAGTAGGAGATGATGGCGTCCGCCGAGCACAGGCGGTCCAGATCGTAGTGCCGGGTTTCCCAGCGAACGTCGTAATCGTCGTCGCGACGCCAGTGGAAATTGCGCACGTTGTGCAGGGTCACCGTGTGACCGGTCAGCGTGCCGCGCAACAGGCAGGCGACATCGTCGATCCAGGGACGGTCATTGCTCGGGCGGATCGCGCGCCACCAGCGCAGCAGCATCAGCCATGCCAGCACATAGAGCAGCAGCGGCCAGCCACGGCCTTGCTGCCATGCCAGGGCGAGCAGCCCGATCATCCACAGCAGCCACAGGCCGGCAACGATCACCCGCACGGTTCGCCCACCCGGCAACCGGTACCACAGCGCCAGTGCGCCCCAAAGCCCGGAGATCCCCATCAGCAGGCCGGCGAGGGCCACCGGCACCAGCCGGATCAGTGCAGCGAATTTCCGCATCTACCCGGCTCCTGTCATCTGATGTTCGTTCCAGGGACCGCTGCGCCGGCGGATTTCGGCCATTGCACAGGGGTTGCCGTCCGTTTGCCGCGTCGCGGCAGTCTCTTGACGTTGCGATGACGCGACAGCGGTAGCATATTGGACATCGCCATGAATACCTCGTATCCATCCAGGTGGCTCGTTCCCCTCGCCATCATCCTGTTCGGGATGGTTGGCACCGCCCCGGCGCAAAACATCTACAAGTGCCCGTTCGGCAAAGGGGTCGAATATACCGATCGGCCCTGCCCCGGGCATACCGGCAAGCTGATCCACAAGGCCGACGATACCGAAATCATCGACCAATACCTTGACCTGGGAAAAATCGATACCGCCGAACGCTACGCGGCAGCGCGCAACCTGATGGGCCTGTACAAGAGTCGCCTCGCGGTCTATCAACGCCGCCAGCAAGTACGTCAGCAGCGCCAGCTGGCCGACGCCAAAGCCGAGCAGGCACAGAGCGCACAAGCCGTACGCGATGCCAAACAGCAGACCCTTGCCGATCAACAGGCGCGCCAGGCCCAATTGCTCGCCGAAAACAACGCGCTGCGCGAGCAGAACACACACTATCGCGACGCCCTGAACCGTCCGAGCTACAACTACGTTCCCAACTACTGGGGCGCCGGGCGGCAACGTCGGGGTGAACGCGATGGAGACGGCCGGCACCCCCATGACCGCGATGACCACCACGTCAAACCGATCGACAAGCCGGTCTTCCATCCCTGCCAGCAGCTTGCCGGGGGCCGGGTGAAATGCTGAGGCCGTACCTGTCAGGCTGACCCGAAGCTATCGAACCAGGTAGTCGCTGTCAGCCCCTGCGCAAATGCCGGATATGACGCCAGACATACAGGCCGAGGGCCACCAGGATGACGGCGCCAATCGCGGCGTCAAAGCGGTGGAAGTAGACCCCCAGCGTATCCCAGTGCTCGCCCAGTTTCAGGCCCATCCAGGCCAGCGCCCAGCACCAGATGAACGAGCCGAGGAAGGTATACAGGCTGAAACGCCATAGCGGCATCCGCGCCACTCCGGCCGGAAAGGCGATGAAGGTGCGGATCACCGGCAGCAGCCGGCCGACGAAAATGATGATGCCGCCGTAACGCTGGAACCAGCGATCGGCCAGGTCCAGATCGTCAGGCGAGATCAATACGTATTTGCCGTAACGTTCCGCCAGCGGCCGGCCGCCCCACGCGCCCACTGCATACGCAAGCCACGAGCCCAGCACGCAGCCGATGGCGCCGGCCAGCGCGACCATCCACAGCACCAGGGTGCCCTTGAACACCAGGTAGCCGGCGAACGGCATGATGATTTCCGACGGCAGCGGAATGCAGGCGCTCTCGATGCCCATCAACAGCACGATGCCGAGGTAGCCCATGCGCGAAATCACCGCAATCACCGCGCTGGCGAGCAGCGCGATCAGTTTTCCCAGCATGGCGTATCCGCATCGGTCGAGGGCCAGCGGACATGGTAGCCGGGAGTCGCGCTCACGACGAGCGTCGCCGCCTCACGCTGTCGCGTACGTCGACATCGAACAGCAGCTCCAGCGCGTCCGCGCCGCCCGGCCCCGTCAGCGTGAAACGCAACCCTTCGCGCGTGGGCAGGCGCGCAGCGTGCTCGCGAACGGAGGCGCCGGGCAAGCCGATCTGCCATCTCTCGGCCGACCCTGAAAATGTCGCATCCGCACCCTCGACCAATTGCACCCTGCACTCGATGGAAAATACGCCGACGAAACGGATACAGATCGCCAATACGTCGCCTGCCAGCAACGTAGCCAGCTCGGTCTCATCCAGGCGCAGGCGCAGCTTCTGGCCTTCGATCTGCAGTTTCATGGTGACCCCTCTTCATGCGTATCAGTCGGTCGCGCCGACAACAAAGCGGAGGACGCGTGTGCATGCAAGCTGGCGATGCGGACGATGCTGCCGGCGGCACAATCACCGGCATTTTCAGGCAGCACCACCCAGCCATCCGCATGAGCGAACGGCAAAATACGAAACGGCTGCTGCAACTTCAGCACGCTCGCATGCAGAGAGCCGGATTCATCCTGGTGAAAGGTCGCGCGCAGAAAATGGCGCAGACCAGGCGTGGGGCGTTGGGGCGTGTCGAGTACGGCATGCGACAGCGGCTCTGGCTCTTGACCGCTCATCGCGCGCACCACCGGGGTGACGAAAAAGCGCAGACCCGCTGCGACCGCCATCGGCGTGCCCGGCAGCGCGAGCACCAAGGGGCCACTGGGCAGGGACGCCGCCAGCAAGGGCTTGCCAGGGCGCATCGCCACACGGTGGAACAGGATCTCGGCGCCGAGCTGGCGCAGGGTGTCAGGGACGAAATCATAGCGACCCATCGATACCGCACCGGTGCTGATGATCAGCTCGGCTCCTGCATCGACGGCCTGTCGCAGCGCGCTGGCATAGGTCACCGCAGTGTCGTCGACGGTCTCGCAAGACAGGACTTGAACGCCCGCGGCCTCGAGGGCCGCCGCCAGATAGGGGCCGTTGGAGCCATGGATATGACCTGACTGCAGCGCCAGCGACGCGTCGGCCTGTAACTCCTTGCCGGTGCAGATGATCGCCGCGCGCGGGCGCCGCACCACGTCCACGCTGGCTATGCCCAACGCCGCCAGCAACATCACCTGGGCCGGACCGATACAGGTGCCGGCACGCAGCACGACCGCCCCTTGCTCGACATCGGTGCCGGCATAACGCACGTTTTGTCCCGCTATGAGGGGATCGCTCAGACGAATGCGCGCCGGACTGCCGTCGGCAAGTGCCTCCAGCAGTTCGGTGCGCTCCACCGCCACCACGGCGTCCAGGCCATCGGGCAGTTGCGCCCCGGTCATGATCTCCCATGCCGCTCCCGTCGATGCGACGGCAACATCGCCAGCCGCCTGCGAGCCTTGCACCGGATGTTCCGAGCCCGCCGCCAGCGTGTCGCGCGCACGCAGCGCGTAACCGTCCATCGCGGCATGGTCAAACGACGGCAGTGCCATCGGGCTGCGGATGTCTGCCGCCAGAATCCTCGCCGTGGCCTGCGCCACTGGGCACGGCTCGGAAACGCAACGCACGCTGTGGGCAAGCAGTCGCCCGCACGCCGAGGCATAGTCGATCAAGTCGGGGAAAGCCGCGGTCATGGCGGCCTCAACCGGCAACGCGATCGGATGCCTGCCGCAATGCGGCCAATCCGCCCGCCAGCGAATACACGTTGCGCTCGCCCTGGCCGCGCAACAAGCGGGCGGCATGACTGCTACGCATGCCGCTGGCACACAGCAGCAATACCCGTCCTCCGGCAAACACACTGGCGTGTTCGGTGACTTGCCCGGACGGCACCGCTTGCGACGGCAGATCGATCGGCCGCGCCGCGATCTCGGCCGGCTCGCGCACGTCGATCAACCGAAAGCCGGCGGTGATGGCCTCATCGAGATGCTCGAAATGGACGTCCACATCGGTGTCGCCCTGCGCCTGCTCCAGCGCGCGCCGTGCCACTTCGCGGCAACCACCGTGCTGCCGGCATCCCTGCACCGGATCGATCGGCAGGCGCTGGGTCGCGTGATCGAGCAGGTTGATCAGCAACAAATCCGTGCTAGCTGCCCCCGGCAAATCGAGCAGAAGCTTCAGCGCCTCGGTCGCCTGCATCGCACCGAGGACCCCGGGTACGGGCCCGAGCACGCCGGATTCGACGCAGCTCCCCGCGATCCCGGGCGCCGGTTGCTCGGGCCACAGGCAGCGCAGGCACGGACCACCCGGCTTGCCGCTGACTACCTGCAGCTGGCCTTCGTACTGGTACACACTGGCGAGGATCAACGGCGTGCCGGTGAGCATCGCTGCGTCGTTGCTGAGGTAACGACTGCCCAGGTCGTCGGTACACTCCACCACCAGGTCGTATTGGGCGAACACCTCGGCTGCGTTGCCCGGATGCAGCGGCTCGGCGCGAGTCTCGACGGTCACCGCAGGGTTGAGCGCGGTGATGCGGCGGGCCGCCAGATCCACCTTGCGGTCGCCGATATCGCGCGCGTCGTACATAGTCTGACGATGCAGGTTGCTGGCGTCGAGGCGATCGGCGTCGACGATGCCCAGGGTGCCGACCCCGGCACCGGCCAGGTAGGTCAACACCGGGCAACCCAACCCGCCGGCACCGATCACCAGGACGCGGGCCGCCGCCAGCTTTGCCTGCCCCGCCTCGCCGACCTCGCGCAAGCGCGTCTGGCGGGAGTAGTCGGGTCGGAAAGGCGGCGTGGCGACTGCACCGGTATCATCTGCCGGCTCGGGATGCGCGTGGTGATGCGCGTGCGGCGCCTCATGCTCGTGCGCACGCTCGGTATGCGAACAGGCAACCCAGGCGGTGTCACCGGTAAGGTAATGCTCTTTCTTCCAGATCGGCAGGCGATGCTTGATCTCATCGATGATGTAGCGACAGGCGCGGAACGCCTCGTCGCGATGTGCCGACGAGACGCCGATCCACACCGCCAGGTCACCGAGTTTCAGGTCGCCGGTGCGATGCACGCATTGCGCGGCCAGTACGCCGTAGCGCGCCATCGCCTCGTCGACGATCTTGCCGCCCTCGATCAGCGCGAGTTCGTCGTAGGCCTCGTATTCCAGACCGCTGACCTCGCGGCCCTCGTTGTTGTTGCGCACCCACCCCTCGAAGCTGCAGAAGCCACCGCTGCCCGGGTGCTGCAGGGTTTCGCGCAGCTGCGCGAGATCGACCTCTGTGGTGGCAATCCGGAAGCCGCTCATCCGCCGGCCACCGGGGGGATGAATACCACGGTGTCACCCTCGTCCAGCGTGCGACTCCAGTCGCTGAACTGGGTGTTCACGGCGACCTTCAGCGCGTCGGCCGGCAGCGAAAAGCCGTGGCGTACGCGCAACTCGTCATACAGTTCGCGCAAGGAGCCGGCCTGGGTAGTCAGCTTTTCGCCACTGGCGCCGGCCTGTTCGCGCATCTGGGCGTAGTACTGCAGGTTGACGGTCGTCATGACTGCGGCTCGATCTGGCGTTGCATCAGGGCGAATTCCTCAGGGGTATTGATGTTGTCCAGCGCGTTACCGGGCGCAGGCAGCAAACGGGTGCGCAACTGGATCAGCGCCTTGCGCGGGCAGTAGTTACCTGCCTCCACGCGCTGCTTGAGCAAACCATGGCTGGACGGCTCCCACAGCGCGCACAGCGGTTCGGGCAAACCGTCGAAGCGACTGCTGAAAGCCGTCGCTTCACCGCCCGGATCGCGTTCGGCGAGCAGCTGCTGCAAGGTATCTGCATCCAGCAGCGGCAGATCCAGCGCAAGCACCAGCCAGGCGGCCTCGGGATGAGCCTGCTGGGCGGAAAGAATACCGGCAGCAGGGCCGATCGCGTCATAGCGGTCGACGATCTGCGGCAAACCGCCGCGCAAGGGATCATCGCGCTGATCCTGACGTACCGAAACGAAGGCCCGCTGCGTCACCGCACTGAGCAGGCGCCAGGCACGCAGCAACTGGGGCTCGCCGGCGTAGGACAACTGCGCCTTGTCACGCTGCATGCGCCGGCTGGCACCGCCGGAGAGCAGCAATCCGTAGACAGGGGCGGCGCTCACGATCCCGCCCGCCCGGGAATGGCGTCGACTGTGGCGGCATCGACCGGGACCATCTCCACGCGCGATGCCTGATCCGCTGGATGCGCTGGAGCCTCGGCAGCTCTCAGATGATCGACCTCATGCTTGCCGCCGGATTTCCTGAGCAGACGGATCTCGCCGATCACGATGTCGTGCGACAAGGCCTTGCACATGTCGTAGATGGTCAGCGCGGCGATGCTGGCACCGGTCAGCGCTTCCATTTCCACACCGGTGCTGCCACGGCACGCCACCGTGCAGTCGACCAGCGCCAGCTCGCCTTCCATGCGGATCACGACGTCGCAGCGGTCCAGGCTCAACGGATGGCAAAGCGGAATCAGCTGGGCAGTGGCCTTGGCACCCATCACCCCGGCGATGTTGGCCACCGTCAACACCGCACCCTTGGGGGTGACGTGGCCGGCGGCATGCAACTGGGCGGCCACGTCGGCAGGAAAACGTACGGTAGCCCGCGCCTGCGCGGTTCGTCGGGTGATGGCCTTGGCACCGACATCGACCATCTGCGGCCGGTTCGCCGCGTCGACATGGGAGAGTTCTCGGGGTGTGTCGTTCATGGTGTTGTCTCGGCAAGCCGCTGGGACGCGGCAGCCGGATTAGCCTCCGATGTAATGCATTTCGATCTTGCGGCGCTCGCCGGCACGGCGTTCGGCACGCTCCTCACTGTAACGGTCGGCGCGGCGCAACCACACCTGGCGCAATCGGTCGCGCAGTGCCTCGTCCGTGGAGCCGTCACGCAAGGGCGTGCGAAAGTCGGTGCCCTGGGTAGCGAACAGACAGGTATACAGCGCTCCCTCGGACGAAAGCCTAGCGCGTGAGCAGGCACCGCAAAAAGGTTCACTGATCGACGAGATCACGCCGATCTCGCCGGCCCCGTCGCGGAAGCGGAACCGGGTGGCGACCTCACCGGGATACTTCGGCGGCAGCGCCTGCAGCGGCCAGCGCGCGTCGATGGCGGCGATCAGCTCGCTTGACGGCACCACCGCGGCGGCGTTCCAGTCGTTGCGATTGCCCACGTCCATGTACTCGATCAGGCGGGGAATGATGCCAGTGCCGCGGAAACGTTCGATCAGATCGATCACGCTGTGTTCGTTGACGCCACGCTGCACCACGGTGTTGAGCTTGACGCCTTGCGGAAAGCCCACCGCCTGCGCCGCGTCGATGCCAGCCAGGACGTCGTTCAGGGCGCCGCGACCGCCGCTCATGCGATGAAACAGCGCCGGGTCCAGCGTGTCCAGGCTGACCGTGACCCGATCGAGCCCGGCGTCCCGCAACGCCGCCGCCTGGCGTGCCAGCAGTACGCCATTGGTCGTCATCGCCAGGTCGGTGATGCCATCGATTCGGCGCAGCCTTGCCACCAGCTCGGCCAGTTTCGGTCGCAGCAGCGGTTCGCCGCCGGTCAGGCGCAACTTGCTCACGCCCAGCTCCGCAGCGATCCGGCACAGACGTTCGATCTCGTCGAAACTCAGCCGCTGGTCGTTGCGCAAAAAGGTGAAGTGCTCGCCATAGGTCGACTCCGGCATGCAGTATGGGCAGCGGAAGTTGCAGCGATCCATCACGGAAATCCGCAAATCGTGCAGGGGGCGGCCGTGTCGATCCCGCGGCAATAGCGGTGCGGCGGAAGCCGGCCGCGTGGACACTTCACCACGCATGGAAAGAGGCCACACTGCCGGCCGCCGCAGCGCAGCTTGCCGGTGCCAGCTGCACGAAACCGGCCGTGCGCGGCAAGGAGGAGAAATCACCCGAGGTACGCAAGGGCAGCGGCTGCGCCATCATGCGGCCCGTCGCATCGTGATGCACCTGCACCGGCACGAAGCAGGTCAGCTTCGGATGGGTAGGCGCGTCGTTTTGCAGACACACAGTGACGGCTTCGGCGGTTTGCATGCCGATCGCCTGTTGCAACGCCGGCAGCAGGTAGCGAAAAGCGCAAACCAGCGCAGACACCGGATTGCCCGGCAGGCCAAACACCACCTGCCCCTGCGGGCCGATGCCGAACCACATCGGCTTGCCGGGACGCTGGGCGATCCGGTGCAGCACCTGGCGTACGCCCAGTGCACGCAATGCCTCGGGTACGTAGTCGCGCTGGCCGACCGAGACTCCGCCGGACAACACCAATACCTGGCGGCTGGCCAACAATTCGTCGAGGGTACGCGTGGTTGCAGCCAGATCGTCGGCGACGCGGGTCAGCAACAGATCGTCGAAACCACGACTGGCCAGTGCCGCGGCCAGCGCACGGTCGTTGGAACGACGGATCTGGCCCTCGGCCAACGGCTGCTCCACGTCGGCAAGCTCGTCGCCGGTCGCGATGATTGCCACCGACGGAATCGACGCCACCTCGACGTCGGCGATGCCGTTGGCAGCGAGTACGGCCAGCTCCGGCGCACGCAGGCGCGCCCCGGGTTCCAGCAGCACATCCTGCTCACGGCAGTCGGAACCACGTCGGTGGACGAACTGGCCCGGCGCGGACTGGCAATCCTCCGCCAGCACGTAGATATCGCCTTCGCGCCGCGTTTGTTCCACCGGGATCACCCGGTCGCAGCCGCGCGGCAGCATGGCGCCGGTGGTGACTTCAAGGCAGCCGGACGGCAGATCCAGCGATTGTTCCGCCATACCGGCCATTTGCCGTCCGACCAGTGCGGCGCGGCGCGAGGCCACGCCAGCCTCGGCCAGCGCGATGCCATCCATCATCACCCGATCGAACGGTGGCTGGTCGCGCTCGGCGCGGACCGTCTGCCGCAGCACCCGACCCATGGCCTTGTCGATGGCGACGCGTTCACTGCCGAACGACGGCATCTGCCGCCGAATCAGCTGTTCGGCATCTACCACACTGAGAAGCTCACTCATCTTAAGGAAAAACCTGCAGTCTGCAACGGTGGCAAACTCCCCGTCAAAGATGAAATCATGGGGCTGACCGAGGGTTTTGACAACCGCGGCGTTGGTCGAATCCAGCGGCCGACCTTCGATGACGACAGGCTGCCAAGGTGTTCGTGAGCGGTTAGTGAGGCGTAGAACGCACGCCCATGCGGTCACAATCCCATGTTCCCCGTTACCCGAAGGAGCCGGCATGATCACCCACCCGCCAGCCGCGGCGGCCGCCCCCCGCCTGCAGGATTTCATCGCCGGCCACCGTACCCTGTTCGTACTGACCGGTGCGGGTGTCAGCACCGATTCCGGCATTCCCGACTACCGCGATCGCGAGGGACAATGGAAACGCACGCCACCGGTGAGCTGGCAGGCCTTCATGGGCGAGGAAGCCACCCGCCAACGTTATTGGGCGCGCAGCATGATCGGCTGGCGGCGTTTTGGCAGCGCGCTGCCCAACCCGGTGCACTATGCGTTGGCTGAACTGGAGCGACGCGGCCAGATCCGCCTGCTGGTAACCCAGAATGTGGACCGTCTGCATCAACGTGCGGGCAGCCGGAACGTGGTCGACCTGCATGGCCGCCTGGATCAGGTCCGCTGCATGGCGTGCGAACGGCGTGAGCCGCGCGAGGCCTACCAGCAGGCGCTGCGCCAGCGCAACGCCGACTGGGCGACGCTCGATGCCGCGGACGCGCCGGACGGCGACGCCGACCTGGACCACCAGGACTTCACCCGTTTCGAGGTACCGCCGTGCCCCCGATGCGGCGGCATCATGAAACCTGACGTGGTGTTTTTCGGCGAAAACGTGCCGCGCCAACGGGTCGACGCAGCAACCCTCGCCTGGCAGCAGGCAGACGCCGTGTTGGTACTGGGTTCGTCACTGATGGTGTATTCCGGCTTTCGTTTCATCAACGCTGCCGCTCAAGCGGGCAAGCCGGTGGCTGCAGTCAATCTCGGACACACCCGCGCCGACGCGCTGCTGACCCTGAAGGTCGACGCACGCTGCGATCAGGCACTGGCGTTTCTCGAGTTCGAGCAGCCTGCCGCAACCACCTGAGTACCGGACGGCATCACAAACTCGAGAATTCTCGACGAAGATGAGCCGCTGAACCTGCGGCTCACCTCGCCATGTGCCTACTTCTTGGTGATCACTGCCGAGTGCATCGGCGCCAGTTTCGCCAGCAGTTTGTTCTGCGCACGGAACGGGATGTCGTGCTTGCTCATGGCTTTCTGCAAGTCCTCGACCAGGGCATTGAACCCAGCCCGGTTGATACCCAGGTTGCGATGAGCCGAAGCCATGCTCTTGCCGGTATAGGTGCAAGGGCCATCGAGAATCACGCAGAACTGATCGACCAGCTCGGCCTTGATGTGTTCGCGGTCGGCATTTTCAAAGTACGGGCGGGTGCGCGGATCGGCGACCAGGTTGTCCATGAAATCGTCCATCAGCGACATCAGGCCCTGCTTGCCACCGAACTCGGTGAACACCGGCTTCAGTGCCGGATCGCGGGGTGCACTAGCCGCCATTGCGGCGGATTGCTGCGGCATCGACGCCGCTTCCTGGGCCACTGTCGATTGGGCAAACAGGACAGCCGTGGCGAGCACGGCCGCAGGGAGGGAATACTTGAACATGGGTTTGCTCCGGATAGACTGGATGATGATCAGAAAGCGACTTGAACCGACGCGTACATACCGCGCTGCTTCTGCTTGATCACGATATTGCCCAGGTCAGCGTAGGCCAGCGTCAGCGAGACATGCTTGGTCGGTGCCCAGGCCACGAACGCGTCGTACCAGTTGTCTTCTTTGGCGATGCCGAGATTGTTCGGCTTCTGCCGATACTCCGCGCCGATCGCCCAGTTGCGGCTCAGCAGGTACGCCACCGAGCCTTCAAACTCCGGCTTGTAGGCGTTGTTCTTGTCGCCACCGAAACCGAGAATGCCGATCTGGTTGGCCTTGGTGTAACGAAGCGTGGCATTGACCAGCAGGCTCTGACTGAGAAATAGCTTGGTGGCGCTGATGTAGTAGTCGTTGCCCTGATCGGACTTGGCGCCGATGAAGCGCAGCACCGCCGCCTGATCGTTCTTCTTGTGCTGGATACCGATCGATACCTGAGGCATCCAGCTGTTCTGATCGAGCACCACGTCGCCGAACAGGCGCACCTTCACCCCGATGACGTTCTGCGTGAAAGTAAAACCGTTGCCCAGGCCCAGTGCGCCGCCCACCTGCTCGGTATTGAAGCGCTGCTGTGCGAACGACACCTCCACCCGGTTGTAGAAACCCACCAGCGCACCGACATCATCCAGGTGGTAATCCGGCAGATTGAGCCGGGTATAGAACGCGTTGCCGCCAATTTCGTCCTGCGTGCCGTAGCCGCCGATTACCGCCCATGGTGTCAAGCCGCCACCGGCGGAGCCCTCGATCTGACTGACACCGCCGGTAAGCAGCAGTTTGTTGCTGAACTGCGAACCGCCGGTATCCGCCGCCGAAGCCATAGCGGACGACAGTCCGCCGGCCATGGCCAATCCGATCAGCAACGCTGTCCGGCTCTTTCGATGCGTTTGCATGGAAGCCTCCCTCTGGTGAGAACAACGCGAAATGCGCTGGTGCCGGGATATACGAGGGCGCAGGGGATGCGGATGCATTGGCTGAAACAAGATTCAATGCACCACGTGCCAATGACCGTTCATGCCGTCACCATGGGCGTCGCCCGGCTTGTTGTCGCCAGCGTAGAGATAAAGCGGATGGCTCTTGTAGACCCACTGGTGCACCCCGTCGGCCCGAACCGTAATGCGGTACTGCCCCACAGGTTGGGCAGCGTTGTCGGCGACATACGGCGGCCACAACGCCGCACACGGACCTGTGCAATGGCTGCTGCCGGAGCCGCCATCCGCGTCATAGGTATAGAGCGTATGCCCGGCTGAGCCCGTGAGCAGGCCCTGCGCGCCGAGTTTCGGCAGCGGGTGCGCCATGGCGGTAGCACTCGCAAACAAGGAAAGAGCCAACAGCGCGCAACGTTTTCGAGAAATGGCCATGGTGTCGTCATCCGGGTGACGCAGACTGCTTGCCTGCCCCGGTGTATACGCCGTTGGCCACCTTGCGGATGCGCAAGCCTGAGCCGTACCCGACCAATCGCCATGCCCGCAGCGGGGATTCAGGAGTGCTGCCCAGGCTCTCGTCGCAACCACTGACCGTCCGTCAATTCACCCCTGGCTGCAACGAGGGAACCGTTACCTCAGACGTCGACGGCGGACGCCGCGGGTTTTGCCTGACGCACCCGCAGCACCAGGCCTGCTGCAAGCAGCAGGCACAGGCCGCCGAGACGGATCACATTTTCCGGGTTGCCACCGAGAACCGGGTGATAAAGCCAGGGAATGGTGAGGCTCTCCAGCAGCATCGGCAATACGATGAAACCATTGAAGATGCCCATGTAGACGCCGGCGCGCTCCGGCGGAATGCTGCCGGCGAGCATGGCGTACGGGTTACCCATCATGCTGGCCCAGCTCAGCCCCAGGCCCAGCATCGGCAACAGCAGCAGCCACGGATTGTGGATCAGCGGCAGACCCAACAGGCCGATGCCGCCGAGCACCAGGCAGAACGCGTGCAGCCGCTGCGGCGAAATGCGACGTGCCAATGGCATCATCGCGATCGCCGCGACAAAGGCGATGGCGTTGTAGAAGCCGCCGATGCGCCCGGTGATCAGCACCGCTTCGCCAAACCCGGCGGTGGTCGCCACGGTGCTGCCGTAAAGCGTGTGAGCCAACGACAGCGTGATGTACTGCCAATAACAGAACATCGCGTACCACTGGAACAGCATCATCACCGCGAGCTGGCGCATGGTGGTGGGCATGTCGCGAACCGCGGCGACGATCTCGCGCAAGGTCGCCGCCGCTGAGCGCGGGATCGCCCGCATCCGCAGCCGCTCGGACTCGCTCAGCGGCAATTCCGGGGTAGTCCACACCGACCAGCCGATCGAGGTTATCGAAAATACCGCGCCGATCACGAAGGCGGTGACCACGGCGTAGGGAATCCCGTCCGTATTGGTCGATGTCATGCTCAGGCCGAAGATGACCAACAAGGAGGGCGTCAGATAAGCCAGCGTCTGCGACAAGCCGGTGAATGCGCTCTGGGTGAGGAATCCCGCGGCATGTTGCGAGCTGTCCAGGCGGTCGCTGACAAAGGCTCGGTAGGGCTCCATCGTGACATTGTTGCCCGCATCGAGAATCCACAGCAGGCTGGCTGCTACCCACAAGGTCGGACTGAACGGCATCGCCAGCAGACACACACTGCAGATCAGGGCTCCGATAAGAAAGTAGGGAGTTCGACGTCCCCAGCGGCTGTCGGTGCGGTCGCTCATGGCACCGATCAGGGGCTGCACCAGCAAGCCGGTAATCGGACCGGCCAGCCACAGATACGGCAAGGTGCTGTCGTGCGCGCCCAGATACTTGTAGATCGGGCTCATGTTGCTCTGCTGCAGGCCGAAGCTGAACTGGATGCCGAAGAACCCAACATTCATGTTCAGGATCTGCCAGAAGCTGAGGCGGGGTTTGGGCGTCGACATCGGTCTATCTCGCAAGCGAATTTGGCGGCGTAGTGGGTACGTCGATACCCAGACGAAGACGCCACGGATGGTAAAAGTCGCTTGCCTCGGGCAAGGCACCGCGCCACCCGCAGCTGAGACTGGCAAAGGCCACCGCCTGGTCGAGCGTGCCCGGGACCGGAAGACCCATCAACAGCCCGGCGAACATCCATGCGCTGAACGCATCCCCTGCACCCACCGTATCGCGCAACCACGTTACCGGCGGGGACAGCGCTCGGGCGATACAGCAGCCACCGGCATCCCACGCTGCCGCACCCGCCGCACCGTGACTGACCAGGACATAGCGTGCACCGACATGCTGACAGAGCGCAGCCAGGGCAGTCCTGCGCTCGCCGGCCACGGGTGCCGCCGACGCGCTTGGCAGGCCTAGCCAACCGAGCAGCTGGCCGAGTTCGGTGTCGCTCACCTTCAGCACCTCGATATCGTGCAGTACCTCCAGTATCACCTCCGGTGTCGGCCCGGCTTCTCGCCAGTTCAGGTCGACAAAGGTGCAACATGACCGACTGGCTCGAAGGGCCGCCAGGGCGGAACGCGAAGTCGGCTGACGCAATGCCAGCGAACCGAAATAGAGCCAGCACGGATCACGCGTGGCGGCAGCGGCCTGTACCGCCGCACGCGCATCGATGTCGTCAAAAGCCTGGTTGGCCGGAATCGCGAACACATGGCCACCATCGCCTTCGCTCACCTCCACACGCGCAGTGCGTGGTGCAAGCTGGGCAGTCTGCAACGATAGCCCGAAACGCGCCGCTGTATCGCGCAGCAATCGCCCTGCTTCGTCGTTGCCCACGCGGGTGATCATCAAGGGCCGCAACCCCAGCGCAGCGAGATGGCAAGCCACGTTGAACGGCGCACCACCCGGTTTCAATCCGTCACCGAAGGCATCGACAAGTGCTTCGCCGAACACGATAGGTGTGGCCACTGGCGTAACGTCAGACATGCCCACGGACCCGCCACAAGGTCGCCCACGGCAGCAAGCGGTGCGATGCCGTGTCCAGCGTATCGGACATCCCGGTCACCCCGTTGGCGAAGAGGTCGAACCAGCCCTCGCCCGCCATCATCGCCGCCAGATCCAGCTGCACTGCATGCGTACCGAAATTGAAAACCCCCAGGGCATCGTCCCCGCGACGCAACACCAACACACCGGCATCGGCGTGTTCAGTCACCGCGATGTCGCGGGTAGCAGGCCACTGTGGATGCCGACGTGCCGCAACCAGGGCCTGCAACGCAGCAAACGTGGTGGCAGCGACGCCGTGTCCCGAAGTCAGCACCTCCAACGCCACCGCCGACAATGCCGGACGCTGCAGCCAACGGCCATCCCGGGCGACGCGTTCCACATCCCCGGGGTCGCTGTTGTTGTATTGGCCCAGTTCGTCGCCCATGTAGATCAGCGGGACCGCACCTACCCAGAACGCCAAGGCATACAGCAGCACATACCGTCTCAGGGCTGCGGGCTCGACAGCGGTGTGCGGATGCTGCGGCAGGCCAACCAGGGCAGCCGTCATCCCGTTGCTGCCGTGCAAGGCGTGCTCGTCCTGCGCCTGGAAGGCCGCACCGCGCGCGAAACTGCCCGGAACCCGCCCCTCCAGATAAGCCGCTGCCTTGCCGATGCGAGCGATATAGTCGCCGCCTTCTGCCTCGACCTGCGGCCGCAGCACCCCCCATACGATGTCGTCGTGACAGCGTACGTAGGTGACCCACCCAGTCGCCGCGGGCAGTGCTGGGGTATGCGCCAGAAGTTGCCGCGGCAAGTCCGCGCTGCCTTCAGCCAACGCCGCCCATGCCGATGCCATCAGACCGCTGTGATAAGCCAGCTGACACTCGCGTCCGCGCAAGCCGCCCCGGCCGAAATATGCTGACACCTGCTCGGTCGGGACAATCGCCTCGGCCTTCAGCAGCACGGCCGGTGCCACCAGTTGCACACAGGCGCGCAGCGCCGCGAGAATCTGGTGAACTTCCGGTTCATTCATGCACGGCGTACCCAGCCGCTTCCATAGGAACGGTGCCGAATCGAGGCGGAATACCTCAATGCCCCGATTGGCCAGTTGCAGCAGGACCCGGACCATCGCCGCAAATACCGGCGGATGCGCGTAGTTGAGGTCCCACTGGAACGGATAGAACGTGGTCCAGACCCAGCCCCCCATCGCCGGCACGTGGGTGAAGTTGCCCGGTGCGGCCTGGGGAAAAACCTCGCCGACAGTGCCCTCGTACGCGTCGGGCAGCTCACGGTCGGGGAATACGTGAAAGAAATGGCGCTTGAGCGGATCGCCCGCAGCGGCCGCCTGCGCCCACGCGTGCTCATCGGCCACGTGGTTCAGCACCAGATCCGCACACAGGCTGATGCCTGCTGCACGTAGCTCGGTTGTCAGCGCTTCCAGATCGTCCATGGTCCCCAGCTTCGGCTCGATCTCGTCGAAGCTGGCGACCGCAAAACCCCCATCGCTGTCACCTTGTCTGGCCCGCAGGAACGGCAGTAGATGCAGATAGTCGACGCCAAGTTCGCGCAGGTGGTCGATGCGCTCACCCACCCCGCTCAAGCTGCCGCCGAAACGATCCACATACGCCGAATAGCCCACCATGCGCTGACGGATGAACCAGTCAGGCTGCGCCTCGCGAGCGTCATCGAGCGCCACCAGCGGCGCCGGTCGCGCCGCGGCCAGCTGCCCCAGGTCCGCGAACAGCGCCTGCAGCCAGCGCGAAAATCCCGGTGTCTTCCCGTACAACGCGGACAACTGCTCGATCAGCGTGCTGCCGACCGACGCAAAGCGCCGGTCGGCAGCGGCATGTTGATTCACCGGCAATCTCGCCAGGAAGGTCCCATGCATCACCGGTGAATCCATAGCCGGTGTGACACCGGTATCTTCAACCTCAATCACAAACGATAGCGCCAGCTGGCGTAAACGGTGCGACCGAGAATGGAGCGAGCTGTGTTGAGACCGCTGCCGGTCACGGCACCGGGACTCTGATCGATTTCCGTCAAGCCGACCGCGTTGAACAGGTTGTCGGCATGCAGCGAGATCGACATGCGGTCGTTGATGTCATAGCTGGCAAATGCGTTGACCTGCGTGTATCCCGGCATGATCAGGCCATTGGGATTGCTGGCATAGGATTGGGTGGTCCCGATCACGGTGGCGCCCACGGTGAAAGCGCTGACGCGATAGGTCGGGCTGAGCTGCCAGATCCAGTTCGCCTGGCGTTGTGGCACACCACCGACATTGCTCGGCGTGATCGCATCGTGAGTGATCCGCGAGTGGGTATAGGTGGCCCCTGCGCGCACGCTCAGGTCACCGTAGTTGACCGACCCCTCCAACTCAACACCACGCGACTTGTAGTCCCGGCTGATCAGGAACTGCGTCTGCGAGGTGACATCCTGGTTCTGTTCCTGGGTTGTGGCATAGAACGCGGTAACGAACAGGCTGGTATGGCGCGTGCTCCACTTCACCCCGCCCTCATACTGTTTCACCACGTTCACGGCCACGCCCTGCGGCGCATTACCCCCGGCATTGAGTCCGCCACCGAACAGCAGGCGATCGGAATTGAAACGCGCGCCGCGACTGGCGCGGGCGAACAAGCCCACGTTGGTATTGACCAGGTAGTTGGCACCGAACGAGTACTCAAGATGGTGCTTGCTGTAGTTGATCGGCATCGGGTTGTTGTTGTCGACCACCGGCACGGTCTGCTCCGGCACCGAGATCACGCCGTTGCGATTGACGTCCATCGGGCTGACGCCGTTAGAGCCGGCATAGGTACCGTCCGCGCGCATGTGGTCGTAGCGCAGGCCGGCGTCGATGCTCCAGTTGCCGGGCTGCCAGTTGAGCGAGACGTAAGGGGCATCCATGGTGTAGCTGGCATCGTAGGAACGAACGCAGCAATTACCCCAGTACGGCGTGCCGTAGGCGACCAGGCCATGATCGGTCTGCTTCTGGCCGGCCGCGTTGTAGACATCGAGCAGCGACGCATTCTGGCCCTGCACGGTTTCCAGGTAGGTGTTCCAGTGCCAGTCCTGCACGATGCGCTGGCGTGAGTGGTAGTAGCCCGCCAGAAAATTCAACGGGCCGTCCTGCAACTCGAACGTGCGCTTGAGCGTGAGATTGTTGGTCGCGTTGTCCATGTTCGGCAACGTCACATTGAAAAGATGCACCCGCGTGGCCAGTCCGTTGCCGGACAGCGCGGCGGGGTTGGCAATCATCTGCCCCGCATTCGGACCGGTGGCATAGCCCAGCGTCGCACCCGGGCCGCCGATCTCCTGCGCCAGCGCGGAAGCCGTGTTGACCTCGGCCGGATACGGGCCGACGAACGAACCGCTGTTGGAAGCGATACGGAACTGTTCGTGCAGGGTCCAGCTGTTGCCGAGGTCGAACTGGCCTTCGCCGCCGAATGCCCGCACCTTCGAATGGTAGCCACTGGCGATGTCGGTAACCACCGGGTTGCCGCTGGCATTGACCGCCAGATCACGGCGGAAATACGGCGACTGCATCGCCCCGCTCTGGATGTTGAAACCCGGCAGCGAGCTGACGCTGGGCGAACCGTTGCTGCCGCTGATCCGCACGGGTACGGGCAGGAATACCGGCTCGTGGTCGTCCAGATACTGGAAGCTGGCACGCAGGAAGCCGCCGTCGATATCGTGGGTAATGTTGCCCATCAGCTGACCGCCGGACTGGGCGGTGTAATTGATCGTCTTGGGACCTTCACCGCCATGCACAAAGCCGCCGACGTGAAACCGCGTGGTCGCCGAAATCGGCTGGCCGTAATCGAAATCGAGCCGCTTGCTGTCGTAGTTGAGGCCGGTGGTAAGGCCGATGTCGCCGCCTTTTTCCGCCCCGGTCTTGGTGATGAAGTTGAACACCGCGCCCGGGGCATTGCTGGCGAATACCGAAGCCGAGCCACCGCGAACCACCTCGACGTGGTCGATGTTGTAGTCCGGCCGAAGGAAAGTATCGGGAGTCGCGAATGCGATATCGCCGAATTCCAGCACCGGCATACCGTCAACCTGAAACTGCACGAACTTGCCGCCACCGGATGCTACCGGCAGACCGCGCACGGAAATATTCGCGTTGCCCTGCCCACCCGACGACTCGGCGCGAATACCCGGGATATCACGCAAGATGTCAGCCGCTCCCTGCGCACCACTGTTGCGGATCTGACTGGTGTCCAGGGTACTCACCGAAATGCTCGAGCCCATTTTGGTCAATGCCGCGGGTGAAGCCGTTACCACCATCTGATTGAGATTGACAGCCTTGGCGGCATCCGGCTTGGCGGGCACCTGTCCATCGGCGGTCTTCGCCGCGGCCGGGTTGGCAGCCGCCACCGGCTGAGCCGTGGAACTGTTCTGAGCCATCGCGGCTGCCGGCAGCAGTGCCAACATCACGGCGGCAGCAAGGGCGTGCTTGCGTACAGCGTTGACGTTCATGTTTGTCTCCCCGTTTGAATGGATGAGCAGACGCACGTGGCAGTTCTCGTGTTGCCTGGCGCGCGACCGACCGAGGTCGTCTGACCACGGCTCATTTTCAAACGCTATGCAATCGATTGCAATTCGCGTTGCAACATGACTTTCTTACTATAAATCATGGTAATTGCCACCACGGAAAGAAAGTCGAAAAGAGGCTTATGGCAACGTTTGCACCCAACTACGCAAAGCCACGGCGAAGCTACCCGGCGACCACGTTCAGGACGATTTGTTGCAACGCATCACCCAATCACGGCACCCGGCTGCTTTCGCGGACGATCAAACGGGTCTCGAGCAAGGCAAACGGCGGTGGCGTCTTGCCGTCAAGCAACATCAGCAACTCATCGACCAGGACAGCACCTGCTTCATGAATCGGTTGTCGCACCGTACTGAGCGGCGGATTGAAGTGCGCCGACAGCTCGACATCGTCGTAGCCGACCACGGCCACATCGGTCGGAATCTGTTTCTTCCGTTCACGCAAGGCTCCCACGGCTGCCATCGCCAGCAGATCGCTGCAGGCGAATACCGCATCCAGTTCCGGAAAGCTGTCGATTAGCGTGAACATCGCCTGCCGCCCGCTTTCGGCCAGGAACGGCACCGCCATACGCTGCTGTGCTGACAGGTGGATGCCTCCGGCACGCAAGCCCGCGACAAAGCCACGATAGCGTTGCGCCACCTCGGGCAGCCCCCAGTCGCCGAGAAAAACCATACGCCGACGACCCTGCTCCAGCAGATGTTCAGCGACAAGTTGCCCGCCGCGGACATTGTCGCCGCCGACGGTGCAGTAATCCTGATGCGGCAAATGGGCACCCCACACCACCAGCGGCAACCCTCGCGCCGCCATCGCGTTGAGCTGATCGTGGTGTCGCCATTGCCCGATCAGGATCACCCCGGCCGAACGTCCACTGTCGATCAACGCGGCGACCGCGTCGAGTCGATCGGCATCGGTACGTGAAAGCAGCATTTCGTACCCGCGCTCGGTGAGCGCGTCGGCCAGGCTGCCGATCATGCCGTGCAGGAACGGGTCGGCAAAACTCTGCCGGCTACCGGGCTCGAACGGAACCACCACGGCGATCGTCCGCTTGACGCCCGAACGCAGATTGGTCGCTACGCTGTTCACGGTGTAGTTGAACTGCCGCGCCAAGGTCTGTATGCGCTCGCGGGTATCGGCACTTATCAGCTCGCTACCGCTCAGCGCGCGAGACACCGTCGACACCGACACTCCGGCCAGGCGAGCAATGTCGGTCATCTGCATGCGACGTCGCGACGTGGAGGGGCTTTCCTGTTTATTGACCGTCTTGCTCATCTGCCGATGTCCTTGCGTGTACCGGTGAATCCCTGTCTGAAACGGTGTGTCAATCTTGGTGTGGCGGCAGACAACATTGAACATCCCGTTTCATACGCGACCTGCGCATCCTATCTCAGCGGCCACCATCGCGTTGCTGTGTGGTCCTCAGGTTTGGAGCCGTACCACCCGCTTACGACCTTTGTCGGCCCGCGACGTGCGCACTTGCCAGTGCACCATGCCTCATTCAAGCTACTCTCCACCTCCATGCACGCCGAAACTGCATGACACCCTCGTTGAATGACCGCAGCAGGAACGTTCGCCCATGAGTGTCACCCGTACAGTCGAGCAGGAAGAGCTCAACCAGCTGCTGATTGAAACCGGCAGCGAGGATCAAAAAGCCTTCGCCGAACTGTACAAGCGCACCTCCTCGAAGCTGTTCGGCGTGTGTCTGCGCATGTTGCGTGACCGCAGCGAGGCCGAAGAGGTCTTGCAGGAGACCTACACCACGGTATGGCGGCGCGCGAGCAGCTTCAATGCGGCGAAGGCCAGCGCGATTACCTGGTTGATGACGCTCGCACGCAACAAGTCGATCGACCGACTGCGCCAGCATCGCGAAGAGCAGCTCGACGATCCTCTCAAGCTCGATGAAGCGCCTGACGATCAACCGACGCCTGCCGGCGAAGCCGAAACCAGCCAAGCACATCGGCGACTGCAGGGATGCCTCGATGAACTGGAACCGCAGCAGCGAAGCTCGATACGTGAAGCCTTTTTCACTGGCGCCACGTATAACGAATTGGCGACACGCTGCAAGGTGCCGCTCGGAACCATGAAAAGCTGGATCCGCCGCAGCCTTATGCAATTGAGGACGTGCCTGGACCAATGAAGACCCCTGCCGACGACGACAATCATCTCCGCTACGCCGAATACGTCCTCGGTGTGCTGGATGCCGATGCACGAGCGGCTGTAGCCCATGAAGTGCAGACTACGGAGGCTGCCGCGAGCGCCGTGGCGTTATGGCAACAGCGACTCATGCCGTTGACCGAAGAGGTTGCCCAGGTCGAGCCGCCAGCTTATGTCTGGGCCCGGATCCACCACGCGCTGCACTTGAACGCACCCGCCAGGGGCCGTCCTCGCCAGGGACTGTGGAACAACCTGCCGCTGTGGCACTGGCTTGGTATCGGCGCCAGCGCGGTGGCCGTCGCCTTGCTGGTCGTTGTCACGATACCGCGTACCGCGCCGCCCGCACCGACCAGCACGGCCAGCCCGGGCTATATGGTTGCCACCATCCAGCAGGACAACGGCGTCATCGGCTGGACGGCCACGATGGACCCGAAAAATGCCCGCATGGTCGTGGTGCCGGCATCGCCGACAGCATTCGCCCGCGGTCGCGCACCGGAGTTGTGGCTGATTCCACCCGGCGCCAAACCGATCTCGGTCGGCATGATCACGCCCGACAAACCGACCACGTTGACGCTTGATCCGGCCCTGGTTGCACAGCTTGGGCCCAAGGCGGCACTGGCCGTTTCGGTGGAGCCGATCGGCGGGTCGCCCACGGGCCAGCCCACCGGCCCGGTCATTGCCAAGGGAGCAATCTCAGGTGTACCCGAGGCCAGGGCGCGACCACGCAAGACTGCCGGCACCGGGTTCGGGTCCGGTGCCACCACGGCCATGCTGAACGCCTCGGACCGATCGGGCGTGCAGCACAAGGCCACCACGGAAACCGACTATCGCAGCTGATCCCACCTGCGACACCGATGCCAGGGGGCACCGAGTGACTGAGCCGCAGTTCGACATTGTCACCGTACCGATGGCGGCCGGGGCTCGCGCCCTGGGCGGCCGGCCGGTCCAGCAGGATGAATTGGTGTGCCTGTACGACGCGCGTGAAGATACCCGGTTGCTGGTACTGGCCGACGGCATGGGTGGCGACGGTGCCGGCGAGCTGGCGGCGCGCGGGGTGGTGCGGACGGCCAGAAAACTCTGGAAACAGGGCGACTGGCGTCACCAGCCCGGCGCGTTGTTTCTGGAAGCATTTTGTCAGGCCGCACACGATGAGCTGCGCCGCATTGGCCAAACCCTGAAGCACGGCGAACCGCACTCGACCGTGGTGGCACTACTGATGCGCAGGGACCGCGCCAATTGGGTCCATGTCGGCGACAGCAGGCTGTATCGATTCCGGGGGCGACGCTTGCTGGGATGCACCGAGGATCACAGCATGGCGCAACAGCGGGTCCGCAGGGGCGAAATCTCCATGAGCCAACTTGCCAGTGCTCCAGACCAGCATCAACTATTGCGGGGGTTGGGCGGACCCGCTTCGCCGATAGTCGATCACGGCTGCGCCTCGTTACGGCCCGGGCAAAGCTTCGCGCTTTGCAGCGACGGAATCTGGGAGCACCTAAGCCCGGCCGAACTCGGTCGCTTCAGTCGTCAGCGCAACCGGCCGCAGGCTCTGCGCAAGGCGCTTTCCCTGGCCCTCGAACGGGGTGGCAAAAATGTCGACAACATGGCGCTTATCGTGGTTCGCGTCAGTTGGTCACGGTGGCTCCAGCAGATCGCTGCCCGACTTGGCGCGATAATGTCCGGCAACTGACCGCTGCACTCGCCGCATAAAACCCGATAACGACGAACCCATTGAATCGATACATCGCATGACATCAAAACCCCAAGAAAGACGTGCTGACCACGGATTGAGACCGCTGGTGCACGTGGCGCCATGGCTGCTGATCCTGGCTATCACCGGCTGCGCGCAGATCGCGAAGCTCAAGTCACGTGTCAGCGGGTCGCTGGAACCCCAGCGGAATGTGACCTTCACCCCCGCTCCCCAGCCCGCGAAAATCCCCGTCCCGTCGAGCACCTCGCTCGCCGACATCGTCAACCATCAACTCCAGCGCGGCCACTACGCCGAGGGCGAGAAAGCCTTGCGGCGGTACCTCTCACAGCACCCTCAGGACCGGGCCGCAAAGTCCATGCTGGAGCAGCTGGTAGCCGATCCGCAGCAGCAGCTCGGCAGTCGCTGGTTTCCACATCAGGTCCGACCTGGCGATTCCTACAGCAGTCTGGCGGCCCGCTATCTTGGCGATTCGGGGCTGTTTTTGATTCTTGCCCGCTACAACGGATCGACCAACCCTTCGATCCTGCGCGCAGGTGAAATCCTGCACCTGCCGGCGTCCGGACAACGGCACGCCGCGGCAGCACGCACCGAAAGCTCAAGCACTACCGGTTCCGCCGCCACCGCAGCGACCACTCCAAGCCGCCATGATGCCGCTGCGCCCTCCGCCGACGCCAAGCCGGTCGGTGAAGCGGCCACGATCAAGGCCCAACGCCTGCAGGGCGAAAGTATCGCCCTGCTCCAGCATGCTCACAAGCAGCAGGCGCTGGCAAAACTCGACCAGGCATTGACCCTCGACCCGCAGCTGAAACCTGTCGCAGCGGTGGCATCCTTGCGCAAACAGCTGGTGGCCTCGTACCACCAGCGGGCCATCGTGCTCTATCGCGATCAGCACTTGAATCAGGCGATTGCCCTGTGGGATCGCGTATTGGCGATCGAGCCGAAGTTCGAGCCCGCCGTGATCTACCGTGCCCGCGCACTCGAACTCAAACGTCGACTCAAGCAGCTCTAATCGTTCCTGCCGAAACTGGCAGGGATGGAGCGCCCATCAATCAGGGCTTGAGGTGTCATCCTCAGCCCTGACCGCCGCCATGATCCGCGTCGGCTGATCGATCCGTTCGGAGGTGCCCGACCGGCTGGCCTTGCCGGGCCGACGCTCCCGCTCATGCAGGGCGCTGTTCATCAGGTTGAAGGCCGCAAACAAACGTCCAAGCTCGTCCCGGCGAACCAGGCGTATCCGATAGAGAAAGTCGCCACGCGCTACCCGTAGCAAGGCCTTGCCAAACAGATCGAGCAGCGTCAGCAATCGCCGGGACAGCCAGTAGGCGGCACCCACCACCGCCACCAGGGTTACCAGCAGCACCGCGACGATCACCGACAGCGTGGTCTGCTGAGCCGCCCGCAGCGGCGCGTCGCTGATGCCCAGGCGCAATTCCCCGACCGCTTTCGTCTGATAGCGAATCGGCACGTCGAACAGCAACATCTCGCCGCGACCGGTGCCGTCGTCCATCCGGCTGCGGTAACTTCGAACGTCGCCCGTGTGCGAAAGCGGCCTTGGACTTGCGGCCAACGCCTGAAAGGGATGGCCGACCTGCGCCGCCCGGGTGCTGGCAATGATATCGCCATGACGGTCGGCGATGGCGAGGTAGTGAATCTGCTGATTGCGCGCCATGTCCTCGACCAGGGCGCGGGTCGCCGCATGGTCACCCAGCAAGAGATCTTCGGCTGATTCACTGGCCACCATGCGCCCGAGCGAGCTGCCAAAATCCAGCGCCAGACCCGTCACGGCCGTGTTCTGCTTGGCATAGATGACAGCCAGCCCCAGCAACAGCGTGAGACTGAGTACCGCTCCGAGGATGCCGGCCCAGCGCAGCCGCAACGAGATGATCCCGCTCGCCAGTAAGCTCTCGTCAAGACGCTCGTACTCCCGGCTGGCCAGTCGCAGGTCATCGACAACCTCGGCACCATGTTGGTAGCGATCGTCTGCCTTGGGGGCAAGCAAGGTGCGAACCATCTCCAGCAGGATCGACGGCGTCGCCGGGTCGCGCGGCTGCAAGGAAGGCATCGGCGTGCGCTGACGTTGGCGAACCAGCGCTTTCACGTCGCTGGTTTCCGGCCAGGGAAGCCGACCGGCAAGCAACCAGTAAAGCATTACACCCAGGGAAAACAGATCGCTGCGCGCATCGGTGCTTTCTCCCCGCAAATGCTCGGGTGCCATGTAAGCGGGGGTGCCACCGACCTCAGTCCGCAGATTACCGCCGTCGTCTCGCGTATTTCGGCGCTCGGCGATGCCAAAATCATTGATCTTGGCGTGATGCCAGTCCTCGCTGACCATGATGTTTTCGGGCTTGATGTCATGATGGACAACGCCTTGTGCGTGCGCGTAATCGAGTGCATCGGCAACCTGCCCGATCAAGGCCATGATCACCGGCAACGGGGGAAAACCCTCCCGGGCGACGCGGCTTGCCAGAGTCTCACCGGAGAGTCGTTCCATGGCGATGTAGGAGCGACCGTCGGCGGTCTCCCCGGCGTCGAAAATGGTGACGATGTGCGGGTGACTGAGATGGCCAGCCGCGCGTGCCTCGATCACGAAGCGGCGACGGTAGGCGGGATCGGCCGCCGCCGCCTGGTGCAGGCACTTGACCGCAACCTGCCGCTGGATGTCCGGGTCGAAACCGGCATAGACAATGGCCATGGAGCCCTCGCCCAACACACCGTCGATACGGTATCGGCCCAGCCGACGCGGAATCGCTGCGTCCTTCATCGCGGCGCGATCAGAAGAATCGCCATGCCAGCGCCGCCAGTCCGGCAAGCAACAGCAAGCCCGCCATCATCCAGGCCCTGCGGTGCTGGCGGGGTTGTCGACTTTCGCGGGTCAGAAACACGAATTCGGCCTGACCAAGCCGGATGTGATCGCCGTGCTTCAAGGTAGCCTCATGGATCCGCTTGTCGTTCACAAAGGTGCCATTGGTGGACAGCGTATTCATGATGACGCAATGCCCTGGCTGATTGATGATCCAGCCATGGGAGGAGGAGACACTGGATTCGTCGACGACGATGTCGTTGTTGCTGGCGCGACCGATGGTCTGCCGCCCCGAACGTAGCGAGAAGCGCAAATTCTCGAGCCCCTTGCTGATCCCTTCGAGTACCGGCTCATGGGCACTGGCCACACCGTCGGAGGCATACTCCGCCTCATAGGCGTAACGACGCAAAGCCTCAGTGGAAAAAAGCTGCGTCCCCTGGGGCCCGTGCAATTGCCGATCGCCGGGCGCCAACGGGCGTTTGCGACGTGTCTTCATGGAAATCTCGCGAGATATAGAATCACGCCAACACTATAACCAAGAATAGCCAAGAAGCAGCTCGCCAAGATACGCCTCATCACCTGCACCGATTCGACGCTTTGGTAGGCTTTGGTGGGATCGACGTGCCCCTTGCCCACCGTGTCGCACGCCTGGGCGACCCCGCCGACCGCTTCAATCTGAACGTCAACCGGCAAATCGCCTGAGCCGTTTTCACACGGTGATTGACCGGCTGCGACATCACTCCGATCATGGCCGCATGCCTACCCTTTCCCGTTTCCTGCTGATCCTGCTGCTGGCGCTCGGCAGCGCCCCGCTGCAAGCCCAGAACACCACCTCACCCGGGAAGGCACATACCCCGACTCCCAGCACGGCGCAGATGCTCGATCAGCTGGGCAGCCAGCTCGATGCCGTCAAAGCCAACCTGAACAGCAAGAACGGCAATGTCTCGCTGCCCGACCTGCGCAACACTGCCACGGACATACAGACCCGGGCCAGCCAGCTCGCTGCCAGTCTGGAACCCGAAATGAAGGCGCTGCAAGCGCAGTTGAATGTATTGGGGCCACCGCCTGCCAAGGGCGCCCCACCTGAAGCCCCGGAAGTCAGCGCGCAACGTCGCAAGCTCAACAAGCGGAGCGCCGATCTCGATGCCCAGATCAAGCAGGCGCAGCTGTTGAGTCAGGACGCACTGCAGTTCTCCACGCAAGTCATTGGGCTGCGCAACGACCAGTTCCAGGCACGGCTGGCCTCGCGCACCGCAACCCCGCTCAGCAGTACGTTCTGGACCGATACCCTGCATGCCCTGCCCGATGATCTGGCCCGGCTCAAACGACTTGGCGATCCCTTGATGGACGCCTGGAGCGAGGCCTGGCAGCCAGCCAATCGGCAACCGCTGCTGTGGTGCCTGATGGTGGCAGTGCTTTTGCTGGTGGCGGGACGCTGGCTCCTTGAGCACGGCATGCTGAAGATGGCCATACGGCACATGCCCGATGGCCACTTGCGCCGCAGCGCGATGGCCTCGGTGGTGGCGTTGACCGCCGTACTGACCACCGGGCTGGCCGCGCAACTGGTCTATATCGGCTTGAACTGGCACGGTGTGCTGGATGCCGACCTCGATGCCCTGGCGGCCTCGATCGTGCGACGGGTGTACTTTGCCGCCTTTGTCGCCGGACTGGTGCGCGCGCTGCTTTCGGTACAGCGGCCATCCTGGCGCTTGCCGGCACTTTCGGACATCGCCGCGCGACAGCTGCGCTGGTTCCCCTGGCTGCTTGGCGCCACCACGCTGCTGCTTGGTCTGATCGAGCGCGTCGGCCGCACGATAGGCGCCAGCCTGCCAGTGACGGTCACCATTCGCGGGCTTATCGCCTTGGTCATCAGCGGGGTGATCGGTATCGCCTTGCTGCGGCTGCGCCGTGCCCGCTATGCCATGGCGGCCTCAGGTGTCGAACCAGCCCGGCGCGCCCTATGGATCGGCCTGCTGACCGCCGGCGCCACGCTCGGTGTCATTGCCAGCTGGTTGAGCGTCGCCATCGGCTATATCGCCTTCGGATACTTCGTCGCCGTACAGATGTTGTGGGTGAGCGTGATCATCGCCACCTTGTATCTGCTGATCCAACTGCTGCACGATCTGATCGACACCCTGCTTTCGCCGCAGGGGCGCAGTGGCAAGCGCCTGCAGGATGCCTTCGACCTCGCCCCCAGCACCCTGGATCAGGCAGCCATCGTCCTCACCGGCATCAGCCGGATAGGCCTGATCCTGCTGGCCATGGCGATGGTCCTGGCACCGTCCGGCGCCGGCCCGAAAGATCTCATCGCCAGCGCCACACGAACTTTCAGCAGCCTGAAGCTGGGGCAGCTGCCGATCGATCCGGGCAGCATTTTTACCGGCTTGCTGGTGTTCGCCATCGGCTGGATCGCGCTGCGGACCCTGAAACGCTGGTTGCGCGAACAGCTGTTGCCAAAAACCTCGATGGAACGGGGCATGCAGGATTCCCTGGTCACCCTGCTCGGCTACCTCGGTGGCATGCTGGTATTCGTGCTGACGCTGGCGGCACTGCATGTCGACCTGAAAAGTATCGCCTGGATTGTCAGCGCACTCTCGGTCGGTATCGGTTTCGGTCTGCAGGCGATCGTGCAGAACTTCATCTCCGGCCTGATCCTGCTGGCCGAGCGGCCGGTGAAGGTGGGCGACTGGATCAGTCTCGCGGGGGTGGAAGGCGATATCCGCCGGATCAACGTGCGGGCGACCGAGATCCAGCTGTGGGATCGCTCCACCATGATCGTGCCGAACTCGCAGCTGATCACCCAGAACGTGCGTAATGTGACATTGGGACGCGCCCAGGGGCGGGTCCATTTCAAGCTACCGATGCCGCTGGACACCGATGCGGGCCGCGCGCGCGAAATCATTCTCGAGGTGTTGCAGGCGCATGAAGCGACGCTCGACTCGACCCCGCCTTTCGTGCTTATGGACAGCGTCGAGGCCAGCTGCATGACCTTCAGTGCCTATGCGTATACCAACAGTCCACGCGAAGCGAACACGGTCAAGAGCGACCTGCTGTTTGCCCTGCTCGAACGCCTGCGCGCAGAAAAAATACGCTTGATCCGGCCGCAGGACATGCGCGTGCAGACGCTGCCAGCCGACGCTGAAGTACGCCATGAAGCCGGCTGAATCCGGCCGCCCACGGATGACCCTGTCATCGGGCAGCGGAGATTGCCCACCCGCACGCCCGCCACGAAGCGGGCTGGGGTTATTTCACACCCGCTTTGCCGGGAGAAGGCCGCACCGGCTTGAGTGGTGAATCAGGTCGTGCGATCGCATACATCTGCCAGCTGATCTGCTTCAACAGGCCGTCCCGATCCTTGCCGATGCGGTACATGTCGAAATGCGTGCGGTTGGGCAGAAAGTGGAAGCTCGCCCTGGCATGCAGACCATCCAACACCGCCTTGAGCCTGCGCGCCGAGCCATTCAGGTAAAACGTATCGGCGGTGCCGACGTAAAGGTGGATCTTGCCGTTGAGGTCGGGCTTCAGCTGTGACCAGTGGTGCTGCAGTCGCCAGGCAATGTCGTAGTGGTCGCGCCAGTAGTGGATCACCGCCGGATCGACCGCACCGGTATCGCGATTGAACATCGGCTCGGGCCGGCCGTCCTTGCCCCGTGGCGAGAACACCCAGTCGAACGACGCCAGCTGGCCGCCGTAGGAACCGAGTACGCGCTCGAGCCTGGCGAATTGCGCGAACGTGCCCAGCACCTTGGCGTGATCGCGCACTAGCGGATAAGCCGTGCCATCGGGCCGGTGATAGACGTTGGCATCGGGTGCATAGAGGTCGATCCCGGTGAAATCGTGAAAATCGCTGGGATCGGGCGAGGTCGACCAGGTGCCGCCGAAGATCTTCGGGTAGCGCGTCTGCAGCCACAGCGTGGCCCAGCCACCGGAGGAATGGCCATTGAGGAAGCGGCCCGTGCTGCGGCCGTCCATACGGTAACGGGACTCCAGGTGGGGAATCAGCTCGGCGGTCAGCGCGTGGCCCCAGGGGCCGTTGTTGACCGAGTCGGCGAATTCGTGGGTCCCGGTGGGACTGGATTCGTCCAGGAATACCCAGATCATCGGCGGCATCTGGCCGTTCGCCATCGCGGTGTAGACCTTGACCAGGGTAGTGATGACCCGATCGTTGTTGCCGCCGAAACCTTGGGTGTAATAGACCGTGGGATAACGCGTGGTCGCCTTGGCGTCATAACCGGGCGGCGTCAGCACGCGTCCGCGCATGGTGATCGGACGGCCCCAGAACGCACTCAGCGAGGGACTGACGAAGTGCAGCAGCGACGCATGCTTGCGCGCCCGCTGCATCGCATTGCGCCATGCGTCCGGCGCCGAGGCGGAAGCCGCCCAGGGATCGTGCACGGGTATCGCCTTGCTCAGGGTCAGCGTCGGGATACTCGCCGCGGGCAGATGAACCCGAACCACCGCACTGATCAGATCGCCGGCGCTGCGACCAGTGTAGTTGTAGTTGTGATTGACATCGAGCACCGCCTGCATCAGGTAATCACCCGGCGGCAGCTGCGAATAGCCGGTGGGAAATGCCCGGCGGTCGGCGTCAATATCGATGGTCTGACCTGGCGCCCAGTAGCTCACCTCGCGGGCAGCCACCGCGGTCTCGGTAGCCCGGAACGGGTTCGCATCCACCGCCTCGACCTTGTCGCTCTTGCCATCGGACGCCTTGCGCGCCTGCGCCTCGGCGGTGCTGGCAGGGATCGCGAACAACAGCAGCCGGCCGGACGTCGGCTTGGTCGATGCCGCACCCAGGCTGACATGAAAGAAGCGATGGGCAGGAAGGCTGTCCGAACGCGCTTGTGCCGGACTGCCCAACAAGCCGACACACAGCAGCGCGGCAACCACATGACAGCGAAAACGCATGGTGGATATCCCCTCTCAATCAATGGACCTGATCGACACTCGGCAAATCGGATAGCGGCAGCTTGCACGGCGACGTCGCGGCGCAAGCCCCACGCTCATTTTTTCGGCGCCGCGCCTGCATCGGCGGATACCGGCTTCAGGCGCAAATCCTGAAAATCGAAGCTGAAATCGGTCAACGGCGATACTGGCTTCATGCGCATCTCGCGGATCGCGCCATCGGCATTCAAGGCAAAGGTGACGAACGCGTCGGCGTTCAAGGTACGGTCGTCCCAGTGCACGATGAAGCTGTCGTGCTGCCACGGCGTCATGCTGCCGATCAGCTGGGCCGTCTTCGAGAAACGTAGCCGCAGCTTGCCGCGCTGGTCGCTGACAACGACATCGCCATACCACGGGTCACGGTAGGTGCCGGCGTATTTCGCCAGCGGCAGCGAGGGCTTGCTGTGCTTGTCGCGGGCGGCCTGATGTTTGGCGAAACTCTCGTCGGCTCCGGCCTCGGACTGCTTCACCGCCTTGGCGTAGATCGCCGCCCAGTCGGTTTTGTGGGCTGGATTGAGGTAGGCATCGAGCACCCGCCAGGTTACCGCGTTGAAGGCAGCGCCAGACTGCTGATTGGTCAGCACCACCACACCCAGATGCAAGGACGGCACCATGGTCACCCGCGAGACGAAGCCGGGCCATCCGCCGGTATGCCAGACCAGTTTCCGGCCACGGTAGTCGCTGAGGAACCAGCCTTCGCCATAGCCGTAGAAGTCCGGCATCAGCGGCTGCAACTCCGGAATCGCTGGCTTGCGGATGGTGATCGGCGTAAGCATCGACCACATCTGCCGATGGCTGGCTTCGGAGAACAAGCGACGAGCCTTGCCGTCCGGCCCCGGTGGCAACGCGCCACCGGCCAGCTGCACGTTCATCCATTTCGCCAGATCATGCACGCTGGCGTAAATGCCGCCGGCGCCGGGATCGTTCAGCCACGCCATCGGCGGCACCGGCTTGATCGGCCCGAAATTGTACGGTGCGTAGCCGGTGGCCACGTCCATGCCGGGCTTGAGATAGGTCTTGTCGATCAGCGATTCGGTCATCCCGACCGGCTTGAAAATATGCTGGCGGACGAAATCCGCGTAGCTCTCGCCGGAGGCCTTCTCGATCACCAGCGTCGCTACCGCGAATAGGATGTTGTCGTAGGCGTAATGGCTGCGGAAGCCGTGCTTGAGCGGCACATGGGCAAGCCGTTCGACCACGTCCCGGGTGGTGTACGAAGTGGGTGGCCAATACAGCAGGTCGCCGGCGCCCAGGCTAAGCCCGCTGCGGTGCGCCAGCAGATCGCGGATACGCATCTCGTGGGTGACGTACGGATCGGACATGCGAAACCACGGCAGATGATCGATCACCCGGTCGTCCATTTTCAGCTTGCCCTGCTCGGCCAGCATCTGCAGCGAGGCAGCGGTGAACGCCTTGGTGTTGGAGGCGATCGCAAACAGCGTGTGGGCATCCACCTTCGCCGGCGCACCGACCTCACGCACGCCGAAGCCGCGCTCCATCACCACCCTGCCGTCCTTGACGATGGCTACCGCGATGCCCGGCACGTCGAAGGTCTTGCGCACCGTATTGACGTAGGCGTCGAAGTCCTGGAGCTGGGCCGGCAGTAGCGGCTGCACGCTGTCGTTGGTGTTGATCGGCAGGTGCGAAATCGGCGCCACCGGTGCCTGGGCCCAGACGCCGGTGGCGAAGGCGAGCAAGGCACAGCAGCCGGCCAGCCGGACTGACAGTTTGCGGACGGTCGGATTTTGCACTGACATGGTCGACTCCAGCGGGGTTCCAGCGCCCCACTATCATGGCAATCCGCTGGCATGACCAGCGCTGAAAGTCACGGTTGAGGGCACGTCCACGGCCCAGGCCAGCCGGCAGGCCTTTCCTGCCACTACCATGGGGCCGCCCCTGCCAATCCCACCTGTGATGACGCCGACGATGACCGACCTGTTTGCCTCACCCGATACCGCCAACGGTGATGCTTCGATCCGCATCGGCATCGGCGGCTGGACGTATGCGCCGTGGCGCAACAACTTCTACCCTGCCGGCCTGGTGCAGCGCCGCGAACTGGAATACGCCAGCCGCCAGTTGCGGGCGATCGAGATCAACGGCACGTTCTACGGCGCGCAGAAACCGGCCACCTATGCAAAGTGGGCGGCCCAGACGCCGGACGGATTCGTGTTCTCGCTGAAGGCACCGCGCTACATCACCGAAGGCCGACGGCTGGCCGAAAGCAACCGGGGCATCGAGGGCTTCGTGCATGGCGGACTGGCCGAATTCGGCGACCGGCTGGGGCCGATCCTGTGGCAACTGCCGCCATCGCGACCGTTCGACGCCAGCGATCTTGCCGCGTTTCTGGACGCGCTGCCGCGCGAGTTGGCCGGTCAGCCGCTGCGCCACGTGCTGGAAGTGCGCCACCCCAGCTTCCAGTGCGCGCCGTATGTGGCGCTGGTGCGCGCGCAGGGGGTGCCGACGGTGTTCACCGACTCGCCTGCCTACCCCTCGCTGGCCGATCTCAGCGGCGACTTCAGCTATGCGCGACTGATGCGCACCGCCGATGAGATCCCCACCGGCTACGCCGCCGACGCGCTGGATAGATGGGCCGCACAGGCGCGCGATTGGGCCGCTGGCAAAGACATCGAAACACTGCCTCATGTCGCCCCGCTGCAACCGCAGGCCGGGGCGCGCGAGGTGTTTGTGTTCTTCATCAGCGGCGCCAAGCATCGCAATCCGGCGGCGGCGATAGCGCTGCAGTCACGGGTGGACGCGCCCCGCTGAACGGCCGTATTCACCGCGCGCAAGCCATGAGCGGAAAATCGGCGGCGCACAAAAAAATGGCGGGCGCCAGCACCAAAGGTCGCGTGCCTCCCGTTTTATCGGCAGACTGTAGCCCGACACGCTCCGCCCTCTCGCCCCCGTCCCGTGAAACCCCATGCGCCGACTGCATCCCGTCATCCTGATCGCCGCGCTGGCCTTCGCCGCCGTGCTGTGGCAACGGCATACACCGGCGCCGACGCCGGCGGGTGCCGACGCCAAGGAGACCACCTCCGGCCAGAGCCGGGTTTTTCACGATCAGGGAACAGCAGCCTCGGCGCGGGGGTTCCTGCCACACGAAGCACGCGCCATGGTGCGCAGGATCGCCAGCGGTGGCCCGTATGAACATCGCCAGGACGGCGCCGTATTCGGCAACTACGAAGGCCGGCTGCCCGCGCAGCCGCGTGGCTATTATCACGAGTACACCGTGCAAGCCCCCGGTGCGCGCAGCCGCGGTGCACGGCGCATCGTCACCGGCGGCACGCCACCCGTGGTCTGGTATTACACCGACGATCACTACCGCAGCTTCCGGCGTTTCGAGCTGGATCGATGAGCATCGACCGCTTCGATCTGGACCTCACCCGACCCGCCCATGACGGGGTCTACTTTGTCGGCGCCAACGACCTCGATCGACTGGGCCGGACCGCCGTGCGCGAAGAGCTTGGGGTTTGCCGCATCGACCTTGCCGGTTGCCACGACAAGGATGCGCTGTTGCACCGGCTCGCCTTCGCGCTGCACCTTCCCCCCACCTTCGGCCACAACTGGGACGCGCTGGCCGATTGCCTGCGCGACCTCGGCTGGATGCCGGCCTGGGGTCACGTGCTCCTGTTCGAGCATGCCGACGGTTTGCGCCAGGCGGCCGAAGCCGACTTCGACATCCTGCTCGGCATCCTCGACGATGCCGCCACCTTCGCGCAGGACAATGAGCGGCCCTGGTTCGCCTTTCTTGCCCTTCCCGACGACGCCTTCGATACCGCCCCCACTTCCTGCTGAAAGCGTGTCACCCTCTCGACCTATCGATTTCCCGGAAAACCATGCAAACCATCGATTTTGAACTGGAAGGCACCTACGTCGAGCTCAACATGCTGTTGAAGCTGACCGGCCTGTGCGACAGCGGCGGCGCCGGCAAGGCCATCGTGGCGACCGGCGCCGTGGCCGTGGACGGAAAGATCGAGCTGCGCAAGACCTGCAAGATCCACGCAGGCCAGGTCGTTACCATCGACGACGCGGAAATCCACGTGCTGCCCGAGGCTCGCTGAACGAGGGTGCCAGCAGCGGCGTTGCATGTAACGCCGGGCGGTCGAGCGGCGAATACCGAGTGAAAGCCCTCCAGGCCGCATTCGATGACACCCGGCCCGGATGGACAGAAGCCGGTTGCATCCGCCATCACCGATGGCGCGTAACTGCATGTATCTAATACCGCCCTGCGCATCCCCATCAGCGAGGCACACACATGATTCTCCGTTCCGCCTTCAAGACCCTTCCGCTGACCGCTGTCTTGCTGATCGCTGGCCTGACTGCCTGCCGTCAGGTTTCGGCGACCAGCGATGTCGTGAAACTCCCCGCACCCGCCCTCGACGCGCCCAGGGCCACCACAGCCCATGACCAGGTCGCCGTGCTGGCCGGCGGCTGTTTCTGGGGTGTCGAAGATGTCTTTGAGCACGTCAAGGGCGTGCGCCGCGTCGTCCCCGGCTACGCGGGCGGGCGGGCCGGCACCGCGCACTACGATGAGGTCAGCTACGGCAACACCGGCCATGCCGAGTCGGTACGGGTGCAGTTCGACCCAGCGCAGATCAGCTACGGCCAGCTGTTGCAAGTGTTCTTTTCGGTAGCCCTGAACCCGACCGAATGGAACCGGCAAGGCCCCGATACCGGCACCCAGTATCGCTCGGTGATTTTCTACGCCAACCCCGAGCAGGAAAAAGTCGCCAGCGCCTATATTGCCCAACTGACGGCAGCCAAAGCCTTTTCGGCACCCATCGTCACCCAGGTAAAACCGCTAAAGGCGTTCTACCCGGCCGAGGCCTACCATCAGGACTACGCCCGCCTACATCCGAACGACCCCTACATCGTCTACAACGACGCCCCCAAGGTTGGCCATCTCAAGCAGCTTTTTCCGGCCATCTACCGGCCGTAAAAGTAGCGGCTCCAGGCGCTGCTGAGCTGAGCTGCGGACACCTGGTGGGCTTGCGCCCGCGTCCCGGAAGATTTCACTCGTTGGCGATCGATGCGCCCGGGTTATTGCGGCGAATGCAAAATACGTGCTGCCTTGAATTGTCCGCTGAAGCTGATGGTTGGTCTTGGACCGCCGGTCAGGCTTCAGGTTGATACAAAATCAACCAATTGATCTATGCCCTTTCCTGTGCGGTCTGGCTTGACGCCCAATTTTTCGGCAGGGCTTCCTAGTCGGTCAACCCAAACCGTGGGGTAACCAAACCATTTGGCTCCTGCTGCATCCCAGCCCGCAAATGCTGCGAAGGCAATCTTCTCCTTGGGAAGATCAAACGCATCGACACCCATCTGGTATGCCAGAGGACTTGGCTTATAGGCTTTGACCCTGTCGGTGCTGAGATAAAAATCAAACGCATTTTCTATATTTGAATTTCTTGCGTTGGCTCGCAACATTTCTTCGGTAAAGTTTGAAAGAAAAGCAAGCCGAATATTGTTTCTCTTGAACAATTCCAGCGCCGGCTTCACGTCCGGCCATGGCTTCAAGTTCAACCAGACATCCATCAATTGCTTCTGATTTTTCGACGTCAGGTCAAGCTTTAAACTTTCCGCCGAAAATACTAGCGCATCCTCAATAACACTATAAAAACCCTTGTAATGATTACCCGTAGTGCGCAGCCATGTATAGCCGAATATTTTGGTAAACCAGAACTTGGCAAGCGCGCCACCTTGCTCCGGATATAATGTTTTAACCAATCCAAAAATCGGCCTCGGATCGAATACAGGAAAAGCATCGAAAGCAATGGCCTTGATATCAGACTTGCTCGCTGCCCGAGCCAGCACAGAAGCGGGTAGAAAACTCGCAGCCACACCTCCCGCCATGAACTTGAGAAGCTGCCGACGATCTAAAGACATAGGATTTCTCCGCAAAGTTAGATTAAAAACGGTTTGCACCCCTGGTATAGACCCTGTTGTTAACAACACTATTCTATAGTATTAATGACTTAACAGTCCTCATGCGAGACCTAATTTGTAAAACCGACAGACGCTGGAAGTCTTTCGCCAGAGATCAGGAGTACAAAGTGGCGTGGGCTCTGTACGACCTGCGTTTCGGTGTCACCAGTCTTGAAAGTGTCCATGAGAAGATAGAAGTGGTGCGATGTGTCGATCCTTGTGCAAGAGAACTGCAACAGATCTCCGTATGTATTCAAGTGATTCGAGAGCAATAATACGAAATAACTCACGCTCCAGAACCGGCAAGTCTGAACGGAGAATGACGCTAAGGATGCTCTGATTTATTGAATCCGAAACGGCCGTCCAGACGGCCGGATGAGAACGCTGGCTTTACTTTCACCCAATGGCACTTTCCCGAGCGAAATATCATAGGCAGGTTGCGTATTTTCCTCTAATCAACGCCATTTCCGCCTTCACCGGCGCACCTCCCCTACGGCAGCCAGCAATGTTCGTCGCGCCATCCACAGATTGGAGAGTGCGAACAACGTCAGCACCTGGGCTGTGTTTTTGAGCAGTCCCTTGAAACGCACCTTCTGATAGCCGAACTGTCGCTTCACGACCCGGAACGGATGCTCCACCTTGGCCCGGACCGCCGCCTTCATCTGTTCGGTGTGCTTGACCGCTTCCTTCAACTCGCCCTCAGGCATCGCCTTGACGCCGCCCCGCTTGGCGGCGATGTACCACGTACGGCCGCGCTTGGGCGCTCGTTTATCGGCGCCTTGATAGCCGGCATCGGCATGCACGCTCTTCTCCTTACCGTGCAGGAGCTTGTCCACTTCCGTGACGTCACCTACGTTCGCCGGCGTGCTGGTCACCGTGTGCACCAGCCCCGATTCCACGTCCACACCGATGTGCGCTTTCATGCCGAAGTACCACTGCTGGCCCTTCTTCGTCTGATGCATCTCCGGATCGCGCTGCTTGCCACGGTTCTTCGTTGACGATGGGGCTTGGATGATCGTGGCGTCCACGATAGTGCCTTGGCGCAATAGCAGGCCCTGCTTGCCCAAGTAAGCATTGACCGTTTCCAGAATCTTCGCCGCCAAGCCGTGCTGTTCCAGGAAGCGGCGGAATTTGAGAATCGTCGTGGTAATCCCCCCGCCAGTTAGCTGACGCCAGAAGTGGAATTTTCTCGTAATCTTTCCCGAGGAGGTTCCATGAAGAAATCCCGATTCACCGACAGCCAGATCCTGGCCGTACTCAAGCAAGGCGAGGCCGGCACACCCGTG
>JASBTI010000046.1 GCA_030148505.1 Rhodanobacter sp. | reverse complement strand
AAGATGCCGATCGAGCCGGTAATCGTGTTCGGCTCGGCAACGATGCGATTGGCGTCCATGGAGATCCAGTAGCCGCCGCTGGCCGCCACATTGCCCATCGACACCACTACCGGGATACCCGCCGCGCGTGTCAGCGCGACTTCCCGACGGATTTGTTCGGCCGCAAATACTTCGCCGCCGGGCGAGTCGACGCGCAATACCAGTGCCTTGGTCTTGCGGTCGTGGCGTGCCGCGCGGATCAGCGCCGCGGTGGACTCGCCCCCGATCGTGCCGGGCGGCTGCATGCCGCCGGTAATCTCGCCTTCCGCCACCACAATCGCCACACCGGGCGTGGAGCCGGAGACGCGATGGTGGATACTGGCGACGTAATGGCCTAGCCCCACCTGCCGGAAACCGTGCCCTTTCTTGTCGGCCGGCACCCCTTCCTTGCGCAGCATCGCAATTAGCTGGGCGCGAGTAGCCAGACCGTCGACCAGATGTTCGTTCAACGCCAGCTGGGCCAGGTCGCCCTGGGTACTGCCGATGTTCTGCGGCAGATCGTCGATGTCGGCACGCAAGGCGGCCGGATCGATCTTGCGCAGCGCGGCCACCTGATCGATATAGTTGTTCCACAGGCCGTCCATCCAGTAACGGTCTGCCTGCTTGGCCTGTGGCGAGGCGTGATCGAGGATGTAGGGCTCGGCCGCGCTCTTGAACTGACCGACGCGGAACAGATGCACCTCCACGCCTACCTTGTCGAGCAGATCCTTGTAGAACAGGCGGTAGTTGGCCAAGCCGGTGATCATCACGCCGCCCTGCGGGTCGACCAGCACACGATCGGCGTGAGCCGCCAGGTAATACTGGCCCTGATCCATGTTTACCGCCCACGCGATGACCGGCTTGCCGCTGGCGCGGAAGCGGTCCAGCGCAGCACCCACCTCACGCAAGGCAGCGAAACCACCGCCCTGCAACTCCCCGGGCAGCAGCAGAATGCGGCTGATCCGTGGGTCGTTCGCGGCAGCATCGATGGCACCGACCAGGTCGCGTAGTTGCACCTGTTTCGGCTCGTTGCCGGACAAGCCCTCCATCACCCGCTGCAACGGATCGATGCTGTACTGCTCGACCAGCCTTCCCTCTGGCTTGAGCACCAGCACGCTGTGGTTCTTGACCTCGCGCTGCATCCGGCTGCCGGCGATGCCGCCCACGATCAGCAGCAAAACGATCGACAGAAGGCCGAAAAACAGCAGATTGATGATCACCAGGCGTGTCACGTTGATGCCACGTCCGAGCGTACGCAGAAAAGCGCGGAAGCCCGAAGGGGGTCGCGGACGGGGTGGTGGCGGTGGCGTCATGCGCGCTCTTCCCATGTTGGTCGACCAAGCGTAGCCGCTTGGGCCGCGTCGGTCATGTGACGAGTGACACGGTGCCAGCGCCGTTTCCACGCACTGCGCCAGAATCGGACGAACAGCATGATCGCCGCCACCGACAAGCCAGCCGTCAAGCCCAGCCACATCCCGCTCGCCCCCATGCCCTGGCGGAAAGTCAGCCACCAGCCGACCGGCATGCCGATGACCCAGTAGGCGAACAAGGTAATCAACATCGGCACGCGAGTGTCCTTGAGGCCGCGCAATGCACCGTTGGAAGCGACCTGGATGCCATCGGAAAACTGGAACAGGCCAGCCAGCATGATCAGCTGTGTCGCCAATGTGATCACTCGCGGATCATGCGTGTACAGACGCGCGATGACATGCGGCAAACTCAGCATCAAGGCCGCCGAGAACAACTGCGTCGCCAATGTCAGCCCGATACCGCAGAACCCGGCATAGCGCACGCCGCGCTCGTCGCCACGGCCTACCGCATTGCCGACCCGCACGGTAATCGCCATCGCCAAACCCAGCGGAATCATGAAGAACAACGAAGCAATATTGATCGCTACCTGATGACTGGCGATCACATCCTCGCCGAGGGTACTGATGATCAGTGCAGTTGCCACAAACAAGCCGGCCTCTGCCAGCAGGGTGATCGCCATCGGCAGGCCGATATGCAGTAGCTCGCCGATATGGCGCCAATCCGGTCCGTCGAACCGGTCCACAAGGCCAAGACCGCGATAGGCCGGATGACGCAGCACATAGGTGCCGAAGCCCAGCATCTCCAGCCACATCACGATTGCCGTAGCCACCCCGCAACCGTGCGCACCTTGCGGCGGAATGCCCAACTTGCCGAACATCAGCACATAACCAAGCGGGATAAGCACCAACAGCCCACCGAAGCTGAAATACATCGACGGTCGGGTCAGCGACAAACCTTCGGAAAGGCCGCGCAACGCGAAATAACAGGTGAGCGCCGGGGCGCCCCAGCTGATTGCCAGCAGGAAGCGCTGCACGTCGTGGCGCAGATCCGGCGTTACCCCGATCGCGTCGATCAACGGAGCCGTATGCCGCAGCGCGAACCACAGTACGGCGCCCATGCCAATTCCCAACCACAGTGCTTGCCGGAACATCGTACCGACCCGATGACGCTGCCCGGCACCATCAAGCTGTGCCACGGATGGCGGCACCGCCATCATCATGCCTATGCCGCTGACGATCGCCAACGACCACAGGCTACTGCCCACCGCTACCGCACCGAGCACGTGTGCGCTGACGTGGCCGGCCAGCACGGCATCGATCACGCTGCTGCCGATCGCGGCCAGCTGCGCCAGGATAAGCGGCACTGCGAGGCGCACGGTGGCACGCATCTCGTAGGCCAACCGGGCACGTTCGGGACGGAGGGGTTTCATCGACACACACAAGCTCCAGGGCCAGCCATTCTAGCTTGCGCGGCGAGGCATCTCGCGGCGCAAGCGCATGCAAGGTGAGTCAGGCGCTGAATCCACCGGTCGTTTCGAACCCGCGGTCAAGCCGCAGCAACCGCCTTGCCGCGCCTCGGCTGGCACCTCATCAAACAGGGGTTTGGGTGCCCAGACAACCGCAACTGCAAGCCGGCACCACGAGGTTTTGCACAGCGTCATGTGCCTGTCAAGCGCCAAAGAAAGCCTATGTCACTTGTGTGAATGCAGCCTTAGTGAAATTTATAACATATTGAATATAAAATGATTTTTTACGTGACCAAAAGATCATCAAGTCGTCGTGAAAGGCGCAGCCACGGGCTTTGCAAGCCGCCCTCCACGCGACATCCACAGACTTATCCACAGGATTTGTGGATAAGCAAGAAAAGCCCCCGAGCTTAGCCACTTACCCAGGGTTCCTCGACTTTCGGGCAGCAAGTGTCTGCAAGCTAGCTCGGGGATTTGCCGAGCTTGAGGGCTCAGCCGTGCATTACGGCGCTGGCCTAGGGGCCGTTACACTGGGCTGCCACGAGAGTCGTCATGTCCACAGTTTTACGCGTTGCCCTGCCGGTGCCCCTGCCGAACCTGTTTGACTACCTGCCAGCGGCGGGTCGTGCAGCCGTGGGCAGTCGTGTTCTGGTGCCGTTCGGAGCTGGCAAACAGGTGGGCGTGGTGGTGGAAGTGGCCACCGACACGACGATCGATACGCATCGTCTGAAACCGGTGATCCGTCTGCTCGACGAGGCCCCGCTACTGGACGCCGAACTGATGCAGACGCTGGCTTGGGCCACCGAGTACTGGCTCGGCGCCCCCGGCGAGGTATACGCCACGGCCCTGCCGCTGGCCCTGCGCGAGGCTCGACCGCTACCGCCCTTGGGCGAAGAGCACTGGTCCCTTACGGATGCCGGTCGCAGCGCTCTCGACACCGGCAACCGGCGCGGCGGCAGCAAGGCCCTGCTGGCGCTGCTGGCCCAGGCCGCCATGAGCGCAGCAGAACTTACCGAACGCATGCCCGGCTGGCGCCCGGTAGCGCGACGATTGGCGGGTGCTGCCCTGATCGAGCGCAGCGAACGCGCACCACGTCACCGACCGCCGCTGGCATCGAAAGCACCGCAACTAAGCGAAGAGCAACAACAGGCCGTGGGAGCAGTCACCGCCAGTCTGGGGCGCTATCAGCCCTTCCTGCTCGATGGTGTGACCGGCAGCGGCAAGACCGAGGTTTATCTTGCGCTGATTGAGCAAACCCTGGCCTGCGGCAAGCAGGCCTTGCTGCTGGTACCGGAGATCGGACTCGCCCCGCAAACTGTACGGCGGCTGTGTGAGCGGCTCGGCGTCAGTGTGGAAGTGCTGCATTCCAACCTCTCCGAAAGAGATCGCGCACGCGCCTGGCTGCGCGCGCGCGATGGCAGTGCCAAGGTCATCCTCGGCACACGTTCGGCGGTATTCACACCACTACCGCAGGCCGGCATCGTGATTGTCGATGAGGAGCACGACAGCTCCTACAAGCAGCAGGAAGGCTTTCGCTACCATGCCCGCGACTTGGCGCTGGTGCGCGCTCGCGCGCTGGGCATTCCGGTCGTTCTGGGCTCAGGCACCCCGTCACTGGAATCGCTGGCGAATGCCGAAGCCGGCCGTTATCGCACCCTGCATTTGCGGGCTCGCCCCGGTGCGCTCAATCCGCCGCAGATACAGATCATCGACATGCGCGCGCAACGACTGGATCACGGCCTGTCGCCCGCACTGCTGGGCGCGCTGGGAGACACGCTGGCTCGGGGGGAACAGGCGCTGGTTTTCCGCAATCGACGCGGCTACGCCCCGGTGCTGCTATGCCATGGTTGCGGCTGGCATGCCGAGTGCCCGCGCTGCGAACGCCCGCTGACCCTGCACGCCGGCCGCCGGCAGCTGATCTGTCATCACTGCGACCACAAGCAGCGGCTGCCGACCACCTGCCCAAGCTGCGCAGCCGGCGATCTGAAACCCCAGGGCTACGGCACCGAGAGATTGGAAGAAGCACTGATCGCGCAGTTCCCGGATGTGCCTGTGCTACGGGTCGACCGCGAAACCACCCGTCGCCGGGATGCTCTCGAACAGTTGCTGGACCGGCTGCGCGACGACCAACCCACCATCCTCGTCGGCACGCAGATGCTGGCCAAGGGCCATGACCTGCCCAACCTCACCCTGGTCGCCATCGTCAGTGTCGATGAAGGACTGCACAGTATCGACTTCCGCGCCGGCGAAAGAATGGCGCAGCTGGTAGTGCAAGTCGCCGGGCGCGCCGGTCGGGCCCGGCGGCCCGGCCGTGTGCTGCTGCAGACCCACCAACCCGAACATCCCTTGCTGCGCGGCCTGCTGGCCCGAGGCTACGCCGCCACGGCGCGCGAGTTGCTGGCCGAGCGGCGTCAGATTCAGCTGCCGCCTTACAGCTATCAGGTGTTGTTGCGGGTCGATGCCGCCCAGCGGCCGTCAGTCGAAGCTTTTCTCGCTGCAGCAAAGGCCGCCCTGCCCGAGCAGGCCTCGCTGCAGGTCGCCGGCCCGATGCCGGCGCCGATGCCCTTGCGGGCCGGGCGCCACCGCGGCCAACTGCTGTTGGAAGCGGGCAGTCGCCAGCAGCTGCATGGCATGTTGCGCCGGTGGCAACTGGCATTGCGGGCATTGCCGCAAGCGCGCCGCGTGCGCTGGTCACTCGATGTCGATCCGGTCGATCTGTATTGAGAGCGGACTGGGGCAGGCATTCACCTCACGCCACTGCGACGACTCAGTCTGCGTCGGTATTCGCCACCGCGGGCTTGATCAGCCAGCTCACGGCGAGAATCCCCAATTCGTAAAGCAGGCACATCGGAATGCCCAGCATCATCATCGAGGTGATATCCGGCGGCGTGATCATCGCGGCAATCGCAAACGCACCGACGATGGCATAGCGCCGACCACTGCGCAGCTTGGCCAGATCGACCACGCCCACGGCAGCAAGGATCACCACCGCCACCGGCACCTCGAAGCACAAGCCGAACGCAAAGAACATCAACATCACGAAATCGAGATAGTGCGTGATGTCGGTCATCATCTCCACACCTTGCGGCGTCACCGCAATCAGGAAGTGGAAGGCTGCCGGGAGCACCAGAAAATAGGCGAATGCACCGCCGAGATAAAACAGCACCAGCGAGGCAGCCAGCAACGGACGGGCCAGGCGCTTTTCGTGCCGGTACAGGCCGGGGCTGACGAAAGCCCACAGCTGGTAGAGAATCATCGGCATGCTGATGAACAGCGCCACGTAGAAGGCCAGTTTCAACGGCGTAAGGAACGGGCTGGTTACCTCGGTGGCGATCATGTGAGCCCCCTGGGGCATCCGCGCCACCAGCGGTTCGGCAAGTTCGCTGTAGAGCCGGTTGGCGAAAGGCACCAGCGCCACCAGCACGACCAACACCGTGGCCACCGCTCTCAACAGGCGACTACGCAGTTCCAGCAGATGGGCGAACAGGCCTTGCTGCGCCTCTTCGGACTCGGGTGCTTCCAACTCAGGCGTCGCCATGCGGAGGCTCTTTCGTGGCGGACGATGATTCGACCGCAGGTTTTTCGAGGGGCAACTCCTGCTGAGTCTCGGGCGCCGGCTTCTCGCTGGCAGCCGCCAGCTTGGTCATTGCGGGTGCAGCAGCTTCTGACTTGACCATCGCGGCGGCCGCAGCAAGAGGCTTGTTGATCTTTTCGAGATTGCTTTTCAACTCGCCCTGGACGGCCTCCGCACTGGCAGCTGCCTCACGCGCGGCACGCTTGATCTCCTCCACCTCGAGCTCACGCTCGACTTCTGCGCGCACATTGTCCCAGCCACTGCGGACCCGTCGCAACAAGGCACCGGCCGTTCGCGCGGCGCCGGGAAGCTTCTCCGGTCCCAGCACGATCAGCGCGATCAAGGCAAGCAATACCAGTTTGCCGAGGCTGATCTCGATCATCGCCGCGTCACGCCTGTCGTGTACTTACTTGGTTTCGCTGGAGTCGCGTTGACTCTGCGTTTCGGCATGGCCTGCGGATGCTGGCGGATCGGCACGCAACTGCTCGCCTTCCTTGCGCTTGGCCTCCTCCTCCGCCTTTTGCTTGGCCTCGTCCTCACCACTGAGACTCTTCTTGAAGTCACGGATGGCGGAACCGAGATCCGGTCCAAGATTGCGAATCTTCTTGGTGCCGAAGACCAGCAGCACGATCACCAGCAGGACGATCCAATGCCACAAACTGTCAAAACCCATAATCAACCCCAATAACTCTAGCCAAGCCGTGTGTTGCGCCCAGCGCCACGGCAGTTACGCACCTTGTGGCGCTCTTCCACACCTTATCAGCGCACAGTGTACTCCTCCAGCCGGTCGCGAAAATCGATTACCGGACCGGGGACGCGAGTGACTCCACCCTCGAAGATGCGACGTGGTGTGATACCGGGTCCGTAGACCGCCGCATTGGCATCATAGTCGATACGCAAGGCCGAGCCATCCAGCGCTACCCCGGCAAACAGCCCGCGGCTACGTGAATAAGAGTAAATCTCGGCCTTGAAGTTGCCATCGGTAGCGGCCGTGGCGGTGCGTCCGACCGGGCCGGCGGCAGCCGAGGCATCGGCACCCAGGGTAAATTTGCCATGTACGATCGAATCGACGCCTCGTTCGGTGCGGAAAACCAGGATCACGTCGGTTGACGACACCCCGGCCTGGAAACCCACGCTGCCGCCCGTCATCGTGATGAAGCTGGGGTCCGACCAGGTACCATCCGGACGCTTCACCGAAATCAGACCCTCGCCGCGCCGACCGCCGAAGATGAAGCCCACCTTGATCATGTCCGGGATCACCGCAATCGCCTTGGCGTCGCGCAGCAGGTCGGTTGGTATCGCCTTGTCCGGCGCCTGCATCACCTCATTGAGCACCCGTACTGCATTGCTGGCACGCACTAACGGTGGATCCTCGGCCTGGGCGGACATCGCCGGCAGCAAGGCAAGGCCAAGCACCAACAGGCGGGACAATGACGACTTGAACATGGATAGCTCCATCGAACTCGGGGTAACGGAGGTACCGCCACAAGACGGCTATGGCAGACTCAACGAACGGTAAACCACGGTAATCACAATGCTACGCAACAACTATACCGGTCTGGCCGGTTATTCCCACGAGCCAACTGTCCCGCCTGTTCAGGCAGCAGTGCTGTTGGTCAACCTGGGCACACCGACAGCGCCTACCGCTGGGGCACTACGGCCGTGGCTGGCGGAGTTTCTCGGCGACCCGCGGGTTATCGAATATCCACGTTGGTTGTGGTGGCTGATCCTGCACGGGGTCATCCTGCGGACCCGACCCGCCCGCTCCGCCCAAGCCTATCGGCGGATCTGGACCCGCGAGGGCTCGCCGTTACGCACCGGCAGCGAAGCTTTGACCGCCGGGCTGCAAGCCACCTTGGCCAGGCAACGGCCGGATGCCCCGATCCGGGTGGCACTGGCGATGCGTTATGGCGGACCCTCGATAACGGAAACCGTGGTGCAGCTGCAACGCGACGGCGCACGCCGATTGCTGGTGCTGCCGCTTTACCCGCAGTATTCGGCCACCTCCACCGGCTCGGTCATCGATGCGGTCGCCGACACCTTGAAGACGCTGCGCTGGCCACCGGAACTACGTCTCATCAATGACTACCACGACGATCCCGGGCACATCGAGGCGCTGGCCAGAAGTATCGAAAGCTGGTGGACAGAAAACGGGCGCGGCGACGCCCTGCTGCTGTCCTTCCACGGCATTCCCGAACGGTATCTGCATGCTGGCGACCCGTATTTCTGCCAGTGTCACGCCACCGCCCGATTGCTGCGCGAACGGCTTGGACTGAGCGAGGATCAGCTGGTGATCAGCTTTCAATCGCGGGTCGGGCGCGAACGCTGGTTGCAACCTTACACCGACGCCACGGTGCGTCGATTGGCCGCCAAAGGCGTGAAGACACTGGACGTCGCTTGCCCCGGATTCGCCGTGGACTGTCTGGAGACACTGGAGGAGATCGCCATGCAGAACGGTGAGTTCTTTACCGCCGCCGGTGGCGAGAGCCTGCGCTATATCCCCGCACTCAACGCCAGCCGCGAACATATCGACAGCCTGGCCGAACTGGTACTGAAGCACACCCAGGGCTGGCCGGAATTTGCCGTCGACTATGATGCCGCAGCGGCCAGACAGCACCGCGTTGCATCATCTCGCCGGGCGAAAGCGCTCGATGCATAGTGCGACCGAGCTCGCCATCAAGCTGCCGCATCTGACGTTGCGGGCTCAAGTATGGGGTTCCGCCTCCGCATCGCCGCTGCTGGCCTTGCACGGCTGGCTCGACAACGCGGGCAGCTTTGCTCGCCTGGCACCGCTGTTGGCCACGCATTTTCGGGTAATCGCGCTGGATCTGCCGGGACATGGTCATTCCGATCACCTGCCCGTGGGCGCCAGCTACCACTATCTCGAGTACGTTAAAACGGTCATCGCGGCAGCCGTGGCACTGAAACTGCGACCCTATACCCTGCTCGGCCACTCACTGGGCGCAGGCATCGCTTCCCTGGTTGCCGCCGCCTCGCCCGACAGCGTCGCGCAGCTGTTCTTGATCGAGGGGCTTGGCCCGCTCGGTGACGATGGCACCCGCACCCTGCAACGTTTTCGCCAGGGCATAGCAAGCGAAGAAGGGCGTCGGCCGCTGCGCCACTTCAACGACGTCGGACAAGCGATCAGCGCACGTTCGATCGCCAGCGGCCTGCCGGCGGCGCAGGCGCGACCGATCGTCGAGCGCGGCCTGATCGCCCACGACGACGGCTGGTGCTGGCGCAGCGATCCGCGGCTGACCCGGGCCAGTCCCGTGCGCCTGGCCGAAACCCAAGTTCATGCCCTGCTCCGCGGTATCAGTGCGCCGACCGCACTATTGTTGGCCGAGCCGGAAACCGCCTACCTTCCCGGCTCGCTAATGCAGGCGCGTGCCGATTGTGTCGCCGGGATTGCCGTCAATCACCTTGCCGGCGGCCACCATTTGCATCTGCAACATCCGCAAGCCGTGGCCGACTGGGTGGGCTGACCGGCTTTACGGCTTGTCCAGTCCCAGCACCTCGAGACCCTGCTCAAAACGGATATCGACCGGTATGTGAGCCTGCTCGAGCCGCTGCAAGTCACCCGCCAGTTGGGCGTCGACCGCGCCCATCTGCGCGTTGAGCGCTTTCGCCGCGGCATAGTCGCCGTTGCCCTGGATGGTCAGAAGCCGTGCCGCAAGCGTATTTATCGCCGTCGTCATCTTGTCGAAATCGACGCGGTAACGGCCGCTCTCCGGATCGCGCCTGAAGGCACCCTGCTGCTTGAAGATATTGAAGCGCACCGTGTTCGCCACAGCATGGGCATCGCTCGTTCCGAAGCGGATCGAACGCAGGATGCCGGCGAGGAAGGTCACGTAGTTGTCCATCAGTCGACGCTTGTCCAGCTCTCCCTTCTCGGCCAACCGGCGCACCATGTAAAGGCCCAGGATGTCCGCCTTGCCTTCCTCGAAACTCGACGCCTGATCTTTCAGCGCCTTGCGCACGCTGCCCTTGCCATTGATGGTCTGCTTGATACCCAGGCCATGGGCGACCTCATGGAACATGGTGTTCTGAAAGAACGCATCGAAGTTCAGGTGTCGTACCTGGTCGTCGGCGATCAGAGCCAGACCGATCGGCAACAGGATCCGGTCGAACTTCGCCTGCATGACATTCTCCAGCTGCAGCCGGCGCGTGCCCTTCCGCAACTGCACCTGTTCGTCATTGGGCAGGTTGATGGCAATCGTCTTGGCGCCGACGTTGGCATCGCCACCATAGTAGATCGCGAAATAAGCATTGAGATCGGCATCCGAGCCGGGCGTTTCCGCCTTGAACTTGTCGGCCACCGGCAACTCGCGTTGCAGTTCCGGGAGATACTTGGCGAAACGCGTCAGTCCTTCGCTCCAGACCCGGTCCTTGATCAGCACGTAGGACTCGTAGCTGGCCTTGTAACCAAACAACTGATCCTCGTAAGTCTCGATGGGGCCGATCACGATGTCGATCGAATTGTTCTTCATGTCCATCCAGGCCATATCGCTGCGCCGGTAGTCGTCATCCAGCAAGGCAGCAGCGCGCAGCTTCAGGTAGTGGCGAAAACCGTCATCCTCGGCAAGCCGGGCCGCCTTGCGCAGGAGGTCCGCGATTTCCTCCAGCGGCTTCTTGTAAGCCACGTGGTAAGGCACGGTGGTCAGGCTGCCCTGCCCGTCACGCCGTAGCAAGGTGTACAGCGAGGTCTTGTCCTTGAGTTTGGACTGCTCAAACTCGGTCTTGGTCATGTCCGCCGGGTAGAACTGCGCGCCTGGCGGCCGCGTACCGACATCCGCCACAAACGGGCGGTCACCATTGAGCCGATCCCAAGGGCCGTAGTTGATCATGGCAAATTCACGCGTTGCCGGATCGTCGATGCGGTCGAGCAAGTCCGCCTTGTCACCCCAGGCCTGCTGCCAGTAGATCGCGTTGATGCCATCGGCCGCCTTCACCAGCAGTGCGATCATCGCCTTTTGCCGGGCGCTGAAGGCGGACAGATCCGCGGTAAGTCTCACCGGCACGTAGTCCGCCAAACGCCGTCGCACCTGCGCCGCGCTCTCGAGGCTGTTGGCGTTGTCAGCGTGCCCCGTCGGGCCGGCGGCGGTCGCACCGACGCTGGTGGGGACCTTCTCTGCCGCCGAAGGCAACGGCGTCGCGGTATCGGAACTGGCGTCGCAGCCGGCAATGGCAAACGCGAGGCAGCCGGCAAGAAAGTGGCGGTTCATGACGGGTCCGGGCAGGAGTGGTGGGCTCATGCTATCGCGGGTCAGCACAAAACGCATGTTCTTGCGAATTCCCCACGCAACGCGTGCATGACTAAAATTTGGCCGTGACAAGCTATAGATGTGGCCTGCAGAGCATTCGGCTATCGTGCACTTTTCTTTCTGGTCCGCCATGGATCCATCTACTAGCCACCGCGCCGCGCTCGGCTTCATCTTCGTCACGGTGATGATCGACATGCTGGCGTTCGGCATCGTCATTCCCGTGCTGCCGCACCTGATCGTGCAGTTGATGGGCGGCAGCATTGCGAAAGCCGCCGTGTGGGCTGGCGCCTTCGGTGCGATGTTCATGCTGATGCAGTTCATCTTTTCGCCGGTGCAGGGCGCGTTGTCCGATCGCTTCGGCCGACGTACCGTGATCCTGATATCCAGCTTCGGACTGGGCATCGATTTCGTCTTGATGGCATTGGCCCCCGCGTTATGGTTGCTGTTTGTCGGCCGCGCAGTTTCCGGCATTTGTGCGGCGAGCTTTTCCACCGCCAATGCCTATATCGCCGACATCATTCCGTCGGAAAAACGGGCCGCAGCCTTCGGCACGCTCGGTGCGGCCTTCGGCGTCGGTTTCATCGTCGGGCCTGCACTGGGAGGCCTTCTCGGCCACCTCGACATCCGACTGCCGTTCTGGGTGGCGGCGGGGCTGTCACTGATCAACTTCGGCTATGGCTTCTTTGTGCTCCCCGAGTCGCTGCCCAAGACTCGCCGCAGCCCCCGTGTCGACTGGCGCCACGCCAATCCGCTGGGATCCTTGCTGTTGCTGCGGCGCTACCCCCAGGTTTTTGGACTAGCGTGGACGTTTTTCCTGATCAATCTTGCGCAGTTTTCCCTCAACGCGACCTATGTGCTGTATACCGACTACCGCTATGGCTGGGGCCCGCAGGCAGTGGGTTATACGCTGGCGCTGGTCGGGCTTTGCAGCGGACTGGTGCAGGCTGTGCTGGTGCGGCGCCTGATGCCCAGGCTGGGTGAACGGCGACTGATCCTGGCGGGTCTGGGAATGTCAATTGTCGGCTACCTGCTGTTTGGGCTTGCCCCCCTCGCATGGCTGTTCCTGCTCGGCATTCCCTTCATGGCGCTGGGTGGGCTGGCAGGCCCTCCGGCGCAGTCGATGATGTCCCATCAGGTCGACCCTCATGAGCAAGGGCGTCTGCAGGGTGCGCTGACCAGCCTCGCCAGTCTCGCCGGTATCTTTGGGCCCGCACTGTTCGCCAACCTGTTCGCGCTATTCATCAGTGACCACACGCCCGCCCCCCTTCCGGGGATAGCTTTCATGCTGGCAGCTCTGTTGTTGCTGGTGGCCGTCTTCATTGCGGCGCGAGTAACCGTCGCCCCATCCGCAACCCCAGGCTTGGCAGCGGCGGATATCGGCCCCATCATTGCGCCTGTCACGTTTTCGCCCGAACCCGTTCCATCCCCGCCACCGGAGCATTCCCCATGACATTGTCCATGTACCAGGCCGCGATTCCCGTTTTTGTCCGCGCCCTGGGCAACCTCGCCGAAGTACTCAAGAAAGGCGGTGCACACGCCAAAGCCAAGGGCGTCAGTGACGAGGTGTTGCTGCAGACGCGCCTGATCCCCGACATGCTGCCGCTGGTCAAGCAAATACAGATCGCCACCGACATGGCGACCCGCGGCGCCGCCCGACTGGCTGGCGTCGAGCCGAAACAGGTGGATGACAACGAAACCACGTTGGAGCAGTTGCATGCGCGGATCGAGCAGGCGGTCGCCTATATCCGGAGCTTCACGCCCGAACAGATCGATGGCAGCGAAACCCGCGCGATCCATGTGAAAAGGCGCAGCGGCGAGCTAAATCTGGAAGGTCAGGCCTATCTCCTGCAGTTCACCCTGCCGAATCTGTTTTTCCACTGCACCACCACCTACAATATTTTGCGTGAGGCAGGTACCGACCTCGGCAAGAACGATTTCATAGGTCCGCTGTAAGCGCGCGACCCTCAAACGCGGTCACGGCATCCACCGCGGTGCCGGCCGTGTCATGCCAGCCCGGCGGCTGACGGCGTTTCGGCAGGCCGATTTCTGCGAAACTCGGCCATTAGCTTCCGCCGAACCCTGCGATTTTCATGTTGCGACTTACCGACCTCAAGCTGCCCCTGGATCACACCGAGCCGGCGCTGGCCGCCGCGATCCTCAGCCGGCTGCAGATCGATGCTTCCGCCCTGCGCGGCTACAGCGTCGCCAAGCGCAGCCACGACGCACGCAAACGCGGCGCGATCGCCTTGATCTACGCGCTGGATATCGACACGCCGCAAGAGACCGAACTGCTGCAGCGTTTCGCCGACGATCCCCATCTCAAGCCCAGTCCGGACACCCGCTATCGGTTCGTGACCCGGGCGCCTCCCGGGTTGCCCCAGCGCCCGGTGGTGATCGGTACCGGTCCGTGCGGGCTGTTCGCCGGGTTGATCCTCGCGCAAATGGGCTTCCGACCGATCATCCTGGATCGCGGCAAGGCGGTGCGCGAACGCACCCGAGACACCTGGGACCTGTGGCGCAAACGTAGCCTGCATCCGGAATCCAACGTGCAATTCGGCGAGGGCGGCGCTGGTACCTTCTCCGACGGCAAACTGTACAGCCAGATCCGCGACCCGCAGCATCACGGCCGCAAAGTGCTTACCGAGTTCGTCAAGGCCGGCGCACCCGAGGAAATTCTCTACGTCAGCAAACCGCACATTGGCACCTTCCGGTTGGTGACGATGGTTGAAAACATGCGCGCCACCATCGAATCGCTCGGTGGCGAGATCCACTTCAACCAGCGTGTCGACGACCTGCAGATCGAAACCGACAGCCGTGGGACGCGTCACGTCCGCGGTGTGAGGCTGGCCGACGGTGAGCAGATTCGCACCGATGAGGTGGTATTGGCGATTGGACACAGCGCACGCGATACCTTTGCCATGTTGCATGCGCGGGGCGTCTATCTGGAGGCAAAGCCGTTCTCGATCGGTTTTCGCATCGAGCATCCGCAATCGGTCATCGATCGCGCCCGCTTCGGTCCGCAGGCAGGTCATCCGTTGCTGGGCGCGGCCGACTACAAGCTGGTGCATCACTGCAAGCAGCGCCACCCGGGCCAGGGGCGTTCGGTGTACAGCTTCTGCATGTGCCCGGGTGGCACCGTAGTGGCGGCCACCTCGGAGCCCGGTCGCGTAGTCACCAATGGCATGAGCCAGTATTCGCGCAACGAGCGCAATGCGAACGCCGCCGTCGTGGTCGGCATTGAGCCTTCCGACTTCGTCGCCTACGATGGCAGTGGCAGTCCCCTGGCCGGTATCTCGCTGCAGCGTGCGCTCGAAACGCGTGCCTACGAACTGGGCGGTAGCAACTACAACGCGCCCGGCCAACGCGTCGGCGATTTCATCGCCGGCAGGCCGTCAGACACCTTCGGTGAGGTGCTGCCCTCGTACAAACCCGGCGTCACGCCCGGCAGTCTCATTCAGGCACTGCCTGATTATGCCATCGCCGCGATCCGCGAAGCCCTGCCCGCCTTCGATCGCCAGATCAGGGGATACGCCATGCCCGATGCGATCCTCACCGGGGTCGAGACGCGCACCTCGTCGCCCGTACGCATCACCCGAGACACTTACCTGCAAAGCCTCAACACGCGCGGGCTCTATCCGGCCGGCGAAGGCGCCGGCTATGCAGGAGGCATCCTGTCAGCAGCCGTCGACGGCATCAAGATTGCCGAAGCCGTGGCGTTGCGAATCTGCGCCCGCCAGCGCGGGTAATTCGCGCCCGAGCACTCACTTCAACGCTGCTCAGGCGACGTGTCTTCAGCACTTGGGGGCTGAGGTGGGCGCCCGCTCCGCACCGGAACTTCGGGCCATTTCGTCCTCACGGCGCGAGCGCGCATCCGAGCACCAGGAAACCAGCGCGCCACCAGCTGACGCCGGCGCTTGATCGGAGCGGGTTTTGTCGCGTCCTGTTTTCCCCCAAAGCATCCCTGCAAACAACAGCACTCCCCGCCATACGGCGGAATGCCCTAGCAATGTTTGCATGACCGAACGTCACTCCCAACTGCCCCTGTGCAGCTGTGAAGCGATCCTAGCAAGCAATGACTCGCCTCGCATACGGCATTGCATCATGCAGCAGGTATGGCCACGGCAAGTTACGCCGCTTCAACGCCCGACAAGTGCTCATTGCTTGCGTATTGCGCCAAGGTGATCGTAAGTTGCGCGTTGGTCATGTCGACCCGAACCGTATGACCATGGCGAAGGTTTTGCTCGCGCGCCAAGTTGCGCGCCTCTCGGATAGCCTGCCCCAACTGCAGCCGATCAACGATCAACGCAGAGCCGCGACAGACACGCCACAACCCGTGTGGACTCTCCCCGATCGTCAGAACAATCAGCATATCGGCACTCCAGAAAAGCCATCCATACACGGCCCACAGACGCGGCACCCGCCATCAACGCGGGGCAGATTCGCGTCAGGCAGAAACGACAATAGGCGCAGTCACGTGTGCGGCAAGTCAACGTGCAACGGCGAACGTCGCACGAAAACTGCGGCGTTTCCAATATGCCTCGCGGCGTACTCTGGCCGCCCCGGGCCAGGGAAATTGGTGCCGGCAGCAGGAGTCGAACCCGCGACCTACTGATTACAAATCAGTTGCTCTACCAACTGAGCTATGCCGGCCAAGGCCCGGGATTCTAGCAGGCTGCGGGGCACTTGCTCCAAATCGGCATCCTTCTCAAAAACAGCGGCTGCTCCGCGCGCCAACTCCCGCCTCGTGGATGTACTGACGCCAATCGAGGCGCTCGGTGCCGACCGCCACCAGATCCAGCCAATACTCCGGAACATTTTCGGTACGCTCGCTTATCTGGGCGGGAAAGCCGGCAGCTATCACGTCGTCACGGCGCTTGCGGGCGTTGGCGGAGTCCCTGAACAAGCCTAGCGAAATGGTATTCAACTGATCTCCCGTAGCGACGACGAAATAGTCGCCGATCTGTTTCCGATCCAGTCTCTGCGCCTGCTCCAGCGCCTTCGCCCGACTGGCTGCCGCCGGCAGGTAGACCCACCAACCCGTTGTCTGGTGGGTTTGTTCCTGACGTGAACGCATGCGTACGGCCTGCCCTGCCAACGCATGCCGCGCATTGCGCAAGTCCTGAGGGGTGGCGAAGGGGCCAAGGGTGAGACAGCGTTGCTTGGCGGGGTCGCTTGGCGTAACGGGCGGAGTCGTCGCCGATGCGGCAGAATACGGCGCCGCCTCGCCCGGCAATTCGGAGAGCAAGCGCAGTTCCGGCACGCCAGGGTCGGTAGGACTGAGGCGATGCGCATAGGGTTGACCCAGCCACAGCCAGACGCCGACCACCAGATTGAGCGCCATCAGCAGAACAAACAGCAAGCGCAGAAACATCCCACCTCCATCGATTGCCTCGTGCCCCATTCTAGCCAGGCCGGGCCGCCAGCGACTGTCGATGCGACCATACGGCCAGTCCCCGCATCACCCCGTCGCGACCCAGGCGGGAAGGCAACGCCAGCAAGGGCGCCAGCGTCGGACCATCGCCTCCGTTCAGGATCAGCAAGGGCGAGCCCCCCAGCCGCGGACTCATCCGCGCATGGAAGCGTTCGGTCAATGCCACCGCTGCCTGCCAGCATCCCGAGCTGACCGCATCGGTAGTGTTGTCCGCCATATCCAGGATTACCCCTGGCCCGTCGGGACGCACCCGGGCCGTCCCTTCCCGCAAGGACGCCTGCATCAACCGAGGCCCCGGAGCGATCAAGCCACCGAGGTGGCGCCCATCCCCTGCCAAGGCATCCAGGGTAAGCGCTGTCCCGACGCTGGCAAGCACACACGGAGCATGGCCTTCGGCAAAAGCCGCCACCATTGCCAAAAATCGGTCCGCGCCGAGTCGGTGCGGCTCGGCATACGCATTGTGAATGCCGCAGGCACTGGCCGGGGTGCGAAACCAGCAAGGTTCACCGCCAAACTGTCGTGCCACGGCAGCGGTCACCTCGGCCTCGCGCTCAGCGCTGACCACCGAAGCGGCGGCGATGCTCGTCGGCGCCGGCAGGGCGCCCCAAGCCTCCTGAAGCATGGCGTCCATGTCCTGATGCCACTCCAGCGCACCCCGCGCCAGCCACTCGTCTGCAGAAGGCCGCCAAAGCGCCCATTTCAATCGGGTATTGCCAAGATCCAGCAGCAGCCTCATGCCGGCCGCACCGTAACATCCGCACTATCGATCCGATGCAGTTCGCCATCGTCGGCGTGCACCAACAAGGCGCCTCGGGAATCCACACCGGCGCCGGTACCGTCAAATTCCCCGCATGCTCCCGCAAGATGGAGGCGCTCGCCATACAACAGATCATGCCGCGCAAAATCCGCAGCGAAGCCGGCAAAGCCTTCTTGCTCAAACTGCCGCAGTCCTTCGATCAACGCCCCTATCAGGCTGGCGGCAACATGGTTCCGGTCCGCTGGAGTGCCCCCGGCGAGCGTGGCCAGATCACTGATTGGCTGACCCGCCTGTTCGCGCAGAAGGTCGGTCAACCGTAGGTTGAGTCCGATCCCGATGATTGCCACACAAGGCCCCTGATATTCACCCGTGAGCTCGACCAATATCCCGCCGAGCTTGCCGCCCGCCGACGAGCCGTTCACCGCCAACAGGTCATTGGGCCATTTCAGACCCGCGCCGGTGATTGCCAGATTGCCCATCGCGCGCAGCACCATCACCCCGATGGCCAGCGATAGCCCCGCCAGGGAGACAAAACCGTTTTCGAAACGTTTCAGGCAGGACAGATAGAGATTGAGACCCGGTGGGGACAACCATGGCCGCCCCCGACGTCCTCGGCCAGCGGTCTGCGTCTCGGCCAGCAGCATGCTGAAGTCGGCGGCTTGCGATACACGCCGCTGCAACTCGCTGGAGGTGGAATCCAGTTCCCAATGCACCTCAAGCGCTCCCAGCGCAGCGCTCAACGATGCAGGTAGACTGGCGCGAATGCTCGCCTCGTCCAGCATCTGCAACGGCCACGGCAACTTATAGCCCGCCGCTGTGCTGGCTTCGATGGGCACACCACGCGCGCGCAGCACCTCAATTTGCTTCCAGACCGCAGCACGGGTCACCCCGGCTCTAGTGGCCATGGCGGTTCCCGAAAGTGCCTGACCTGGAGCCAGCATCGCCAGCAGCTGTTGCGAATCCATCAGCGCAACCGCCTGAACAGGCGAACGCCGGGATAATCGGAAGTAGTCGACGAAGGTCGCAGAGTTGGCATTCGGGGATTTTAGCCCGGCCGAGCCGGCATGCGGGCAGTCTGCGCCGATCGCTGAGATCGTACGATCGCGGCGCACTGGTAACCTGGCAACTATTCTGCGAGGATCTAGCACTTGGCTTTCAGATCGGGGGGGCGCGAACCATGCATTCCAGACCCTGGCTAATCGGCTGCATCCTCTGCCTGATGGGCATCGGTACGATTTCGGCGACAGGTCTGCGCACCGGCAACCTTGATGGCAGCTCGAACAGCGGCAGGAGCGAAAGCGCCAGTTCTCGCACCAGCCATAGTGGCGGCGATGCACTGGCGCCGGGTCGCGATATGCCGGCGCAAGACGGCGAAGACGCCTCGCGTCCGTCCCCAGGTGATGACAACGCCCATTCCGACCTACCGTCTTCCGTGCATACGCATACGCAGACTCGTCCATCCCGTCTCGGCTGGCAGTCGCTGTTGCCGGGCTCCATCCAGTAAGCGCGCGGCAGCCGGCAAGCGCACCGACGGTTATCGTCGCCGGCGCCCTTCCCGCTGCCCCGTGATCGCCGATTCGCTGAAGACCTGGTACGGCTACTTGCCGGGGGAGTCTCGAAGCACGATCGACCCGATGAGATCGAGGACGCCCGCAGGGATCAACCCGGCGTCAGGGTCACGCTGAAACGGGCACCCCCAAACTCCGGCGACCGATCAACCGTCAGCTCACCCTGATACGCGTGCACGATGTCCTGCACAATCGACAAGCCGATGCCGTGGCCCTGTACCCGCTCGTCACCACGCACGCCACGCTGCAATATCTTCTCGATCTTGTCGTCGTCGATGCCGGGGCCATCGTCTTCCACGCTCAACCGCAAACCGGGGCGTTGACGAGTCGGGTGGGCCTGGGCCTTGACCACCAGCAAGACATGGTGGCTGGCCCACTTGAAAGCGTTCTCCAGCAGATTGCCCAGCAACTCCAGCAGATCCCCCTGCTCGCCGAAAAAAACGGCTTCTTCGTCGATGTCGAACTCGCACAGGACATTCTTGGTGGCATAGACTTTTTCCAGGCTCTGCACCAGATCCTCGGCATGACCGGCAATAGGTACGGCACTGGCAAAAGTCTGCCGCCCCGACGTAGCGGCGCGGGCCAGCTGGTAGGCCACCAGTTCGTCCATCCGTCGCACCTGGTCCAGCACGTTGTGGCGTCGTACGGATTCGTCCGCCGACGGCGCCGACTCCAGTTGCGAGCGGATCACCGCCAGCGGCGTCTTCAAGCTGTGGGCGAGATCGGCCAGCGTATGCCGATACCGGGTCCGTTGCTCGCGCTCATTGTCGATGAATGCGTTGATCCGCTCGGTCAGGCCGGTCAACTCCAGCGGGTATTGGCTGTCCAGTTGCTCGCTGTCCCCGCTCTCGACCCGGCTCATGTCGCTGGCGACCTTGCGCAACGGGGTCAGGCTCCAGCGCAGCAACAGCAATTGCAACACGATCAGCATGACGCCGAGAATCGACAGCCAGATGATCAGTGTGCGCCGATAGATGGCGCTTTCCCCCTCCAGCTGGTCCTCGGTTTGCGCCACCATGACGGTGAGTGGCACCGATTTTTTCTGCAAGGTGTCCAGCGCCACGCCATAGCTGTAGTAGTACAGCCGTCCCATGCGCGTATCGATCGGCCCGACAAACCGACTTTGGCCCGGTGCCAGCGGTTTCAGAAAGGGGAAGTCACGGCCAATCGCCGAGGACGACGACCAGTGGTAGCCATGGTCGCCGATCGCCACTGCGTACAGACCGGAGCCGGGCCGCGAAAAATTCGGGTCCGGCGCCGTATCCGGGGGCAACACTCGGCCATAGCGGTTGACGTCGAAATCGGTAATGTAGGCAATCGCGAAGTTCTGCAGACGATCATGCAGCCCGCTCAACGCGCGCTCCTTGTTGGCCTGCGAAAGGGTCAGGCCGACCAGACCGAGAAAGCCCGCCAGCACGAACCCGGTGGCAATCGCCGCACGCGCCGCCAAGGAAAGCGGTCGATGCGGCGACACCAGCTCACTCGTCGTCGCCGTCGGTGCGGGGGATGGCAAAGCGGTATCCGCGTCCACGTACCGTCTCGATGGGTTTCAGGGCACCTTCCGGGTCCAGCTTGCGGCGCAGCCGGCCGATGAACACTTCCAGCACATTCGAATCGCGGTCGAAATCCTGCTGGTAGATATGCTCGGTAAGATCAGCCTTGGAGACCAGCTCGCCGGCGTGCAGCATCAGGTATTCCAGCACCTTGTATTCATAGCTCGTCAGGTCGACCAGTTTACCTTCCACCGAAACCGTCTGCGCGGTGGTATCGAGCTTGATCTCGCCACAGGCCAGAATCGGCTTGGACCAGCCACTGGCCCGCCGCACCAGCGCATTGATACGCGCCAACAGCTCCTCCACGTGAAATGGCTTGACCAGATAATCGTCGGCCCCGTATTTCAAGCCCTCGACCTTGTCCTGCCAGCTGCCCCTGGCCGTCAGGATCAGGATCGGGTAACGCTGTCCGTCTTCGCGCAAGGCCTTTACCAGGTCCATGCCGGACATCTTTGGCAGCCCCAGATCGATGATCGCCAGATCAAACGGCACCTCGCGCCCGAGATAAATCCCCTCCTCGCCGTCTTGCGCCGCATCCACGGCAAAACCGTCCCGTTTCAGGCGTGCAGCCAGCGTCTCGCGCAATGGCGCTTCGTCCTCCACCAACAGGATGCGCATCAGTATCTCTCCTCAATGGCCCGCGTGTTTGCCGGGTGAACTCTTGGTTGATTGACTGGAAGCAGGACGCGTGTCGACTTTGGATGAGACAGAGATTACTCGCACATGCCCCTCCGGCGTGAGCACCTTGATGCGGTATTCCAACTGCCGCCCGAACTGGCGCGACTCGGCCGACAATACCTTCCCGCCCGTTTTTTGCTGCACCTTGAGCACCGCCTGTTCCAGTGTCAACGACGTCGACGACTGCGCCGCCGAAGGTGCTGCGTACAGCCCCGTGCATACCAGCAGGGCAAGGATGAAGCTTTTGTACATAGTCATGCTCGATAGTCCGCCAGACACCCGTCGATGTCCCAAGGGTAGACAATCTGCCCTGAATACTGACCTGATACGCCGCATCTGTCACGCCACCGCCCGGCAAGGTACCAGGGCCTGCTCAATAAGCGCCCAGCCTGCGCCGGGCAAATGTGCCCCTTCGCTGATGGTGCGACGGAAGGCACGGGCACCTGGCTGGCCCTGGTACAGCCCAAGCAGATGTCGGCTGATGTGCTTGAGCGCGGTGCCGCGTGCCAGCTCAGCCTCCACATACGGTCGCATGCGTCGCACCAGCTCATCGCGCTGCGGCAACGGCTCACCATGCAATGCGGCCTCCAATTGCGCCAGCAGGTAGGGATCATGGTAAGCCGCCCGACCCAGCATCACGCCGTCCACCTGTTGCAGGTGGCTCTGCACTTGCTCGACCGAGCTGATGCCGCCGTTGATGATGACCACCAGCTGCGGAAACTCGCGTTTGAGCCGGTACACGCGCTGATGATCCAAGGGCGGAATTTCCCGATTTTCCTTGGGTGACAACCCCTGCAACCAGGCCTTGCGGGCGTGCACTACCAGCACCTCGACCCCGGCTTCCAGCATCGTTTCGGTAAAGTGCTGCAGCCCCGCATAGTCGTCCTGGTCGTCAACACCGATACGGCATTTCACCGTCACCGGCAGAGTGACCGCGTCGCGCATCGCCTTCACGCAATCGCCCACCAGGGCTGGCTCGCGCATCAAGCAGGCACCAAAACGCCCTGACTGTACCCGGTCCGACGGACAGCCCACATTGAGATTGATCTCGTCGTAACCCGCCTCGGCGCCGTAACGCGCCGCCTGCGCCAGTTCACCCGGCTCACTGCCCCCCAGTTGCAACGCCACGGGATGCTCCTGCTGGCTGTGTTCCAGCAGGCGCAGCTGCCGCCCTCGCACCAGCGCAGCACTGGTCACCATTTCGGTGTACAGCCGCGAGCGCGGCGACAACAGCCGGTGGAAATAGCGGCAATGCCGATCGGTCCAGTCCATCATCGGGGCCACACAGACGCGCCAATCGCTCGGATACAGCGGATTTTGGCCATTCAGCTGGCTTTCTTTGGTGTCTGGGGGGCTTACGTTCTCGGGCATTTTCGGCAATTTTCGGGTGTTTTGAGTGCTACGACGCTACGATTATTGCTACGCACACAGACGTGTAGCACGGCTATATGGGCATGATCGTGCAGCGCCATCGAAGCAACGGCTCAATAGGGTACACCGCGCAAATCAGGCTCAAGCGCGATGATGAATCGTCCCGGGTTCTGTGGAGGCTCCAACGCTTGAGAAGATGGAGCTGTGAACAAGTCGAACAAGTTCTCACCTGAGGTCCGCGAGCGCGCCGTGCGTATGGTGCAGGAGCATCGGGGAGAGTATCCGTCGCTGTGGGCTGCTGTGATGCAAGATGTGCTGTGATTTCGGTACGGATTGCCAATAACTGACCACGCGTTACGACCACGGTTGGCCGGAGTTGGCGACCGTGCCCTGATGGTCACATTTCTACATCGGACACGCGTGGATTACCGGTCCGGATCGATGACAGCCTGCATCGGCGCTATCTCGCTCCTAGGCGCGCCCAGAGCTTGTGCGCGAGTCTCCCAGCCTCGCACGGCCGCGCGCACTTGCTCGACCACGGCTCCTATGGCCTTCTTGGAGAGTCGGTAGTAGTCAGCCGTGGTCAGCAGCAGGCTCGAATCTGGTGACGGATCCCGGTCGTCGATCGCAAGCACGTGATGATCTTTGTCGGGGTTCGGATTGACATCGAATGCCGGCGACAGTTGCCAGCCATCACCTGCCCGCATGAAGCCGTGATTGCGCAGATGATCGTCGCGGTTGCCGATCAGGATGTTGAAGAGGACTCGCCGGAATAGCTGTTCAAGGTCGCGCGCAATCTGCGTGGAGGTGCCGCTGGTCTCAATGACCTGTACGAGGTCCAAGTAGCTATGGCCCTCGCTCTCGAAGGCGTCCAGCTGGCTCATGGCCGACGAGAACATGCGGCGCGAGCCCGGGGTGCGATCGAAGCGCTGCACTGCGTAGGTGTGACCACGGCCCGAGAACTGCATCAGCCGTGCCTCGGGCATGTCGATGCCCGCGTCGAGTGAGAGCTGATAGGTCAGAAATTCCCACAATCCCACGTCGACACGATCATCGTTGGACGGGAATTTGGCAAGCCACAGCTGTCCAGCCTGGTCACGAAAACTGGCTTTCGGTCGGGCGCCGCCGAGTGAAGCGCCGGGCGCCACGATCTGCTTAATCCAACGGACCATCTCGTCGGACAGGTCGGCATCGCCGCGCTCCACTTGCGCGGCGATGCCCTCGAGCTGGCGCAGCTCGGTGATCGGTGGGGCGCTGAGCGTGCGGTCGTCCACGTAGCGCGCGGACTCTGGATCCACCAGACGCAGCGCTCCCATGCGGGACTCGTCATTGACGCCTACCAGGTAATCCCACGCGCGCAGGTTGCGCGCTTTGCGCCCTTCTTCGCGCGCCTCGATCGCCTCGCGGCGGTCCATGAGGCGCTTGCCCCAGCGATCAGGGGAGCAGTCCTGGAAAGCACCCGACAGTTCGTTAGCGCCAGCCCTCGCATACTGCTGACCAGCGCCGAAGTACAGCTCGTGATCCAGCGGGAATCCGGCCACCGGCCCGACGCTGGCCAGCCAGCTGGGATCGTACTCGAAGCTGATCGTGTCCCCCGTCCTGCTTGCCGTCTTCGACAGGTGACCGACCAAGGCCGAGCCGCCGAGAGGCTCGTCGTCGATCCAGACTTCCAGACGGTTCATGGCTTCGGCTTCCGCGGTCGTGGTGGCTTCGGCGGCACTGACGGAGTGGGGAGCAAGGTAGGCGCAGGCGGCGTTTGGGCAATGGGCGTCGGCCGCGGCGTGGGGGTGGTCCGCGTGCGGGGCGGAGCATTGGTGCGCCGGAGTGCGTTGTCCTGCAGTTCGCGACCGAGGGTGTCCTGCGCGGCAATCAGGTCGATGTCGCCGGCCAGACCGAGCACAGTCAGCGCTCGCAGAACGGTTGCCAGACTGGTCGACGGGTCGCCATTCTCAAGCTTGGCGATGGTCGGGACGCTGACCCCCACGCGCTCCGCCATCACCTCCTGGGTCATCGAGCGACGCATCCGGGCGGCGCGCAGGCGCTGGCTCAGCGCCTCGATCTGGCGCTGTACACGAGGGTGGGTTGGGGGGATTCGTTTCGCCATACCAAATTAAGTTACAGTTTCCGGCCGGAAACACAAGTTAATTTTGGATTTTACGACTTTATCGATTCAGGTTGGGGCACTCTGCCGCGCCCCCACCGCTGGGTGGCGTTGCCTCGGTTCGATGCTGACCAGGCGCTATCGGCGGAAACGGCGCTCCGCGTTGGCGCTCCTTCGTGGAGATCTTACCGATTGGCGCGCTGGGATCGCTGGTCTCGGCAGACCTGCTGCACAACAGCTCGTTTTTTCCCACTGCGCGCGGTTGAAGTACTACCTGACCGTGAGGCGCCCCGCGGTTCGCGGTGTCGCACAAGTGCTACACGACCCTCGGTGACGTCGACGAAATGGGGGAGTCGCAATGCCTACGCCACTCCGTTGGTCCAGTCCATCATCGGGGCCGCACAGACGCGCCAATCCCCGGAATCTGGGATTTTTGGCTCTCCGCCCGGGTTTCCCGGATCTCTGTGGCGCTCACATCTCAGACATTTCTGGACGCTTTTAAGGTCTTTTGAGTCAGGTATTTGACGAGGTTGCATCGTGCACATAAGACGCACCGACCCCAGCGTACTGGTAGCGTACTGGTCCAGGATCAAAGCATAAACCTTCGAAAAAAAAAGTCGGCCACGGAAAGACGTCGAACCACGAAGAAGTATGGCTCATGCCATCGACGAGCAGCACGATCAGGGCTGGGCCGGAAGCACCATGCGTGTCGCCAGGCTGGCCATGATCCACACCGTGCCGGCCACCATGATGGTCAGCAGCAGGGCGGAGAACAGGATCAGGTGCAAATCCTCACGTTTCTGCTTGAAGCCGATATGGAGAAAAAAGCGAAAGTGCACGAGCATCTGCACAAGCGCAAATGCACCGATGACGACGAGCAGCGAAAAGCGTGGAATACCATGGATCCAGTGCACTAGCCCGAACGGCACCACCGTCAGCAAGAGGGCAAGACCGATCCCCCAGACATAAGAGTGGAATTCGCGGCGCTCCTCCTCTCTGCGCTCGGTTGTCTCGTCGACCGTGGATACTTGTTCGCTCATGTGAGTCCCCCGAGATAGACCACCGAAAAGATCGCGATCCAGATGATGTCGAGAAAATGCCAGAACAGCGCCAGTCGCATGATGCCCAGCTTGGTCCCGGTGTCCAGGCCATAACGCAGGATCTGTCCCGCCAGGCAGATCAACCAGAGGCACCCGCCGGCAACGTGCAGCCCGTGCAACGGCACCAGATCGAAGAACGCAGACAGGAAACCGCTGCGGCTGGGCACGCCGCCCTTGGCAAACATGCTGCTGAAATCGTGTAGTTCGAATCCCAGGAAGACCATGCCTAGCAGCAGCGTCAGTATCATCCACCCGATCAGTCGCGATTTGCTGTGCTTGTACTTGAGTGCCAGCGAAGCCATGCCGAAAGTGAAGCTGCTGGCGAGCAGCAGCAGGGTTTCGATGAAGGCGCTCTTGAGGTCGTACAGAGCATGTGTACCGGGACCGCCGGCGGTCGCCTGCACCGAGGTGACATAGGTCGCGAACACCATACCGAACAGGATGGCGTCGCTCATCAGAAAGACCCAAAAACCGAACATCATGCTTTCGGCGGCCACGTCATCCTTACCGTGCGCCGGCCCGAGATTCAGCCCGGGATGCTTGAGGACTTGCGGACTCATGGCACCACCCCGTCTGACGCGTGTTGGGCCAACCCCTCGTTGGCCGGTTTGTTCTCATCCGCACGGGCAATAGCCGTGGCCGTCGCCACAGCGTCGATCCAGCGAAGGTGTTGCTGGCGCACTTCATGCGCGGTGACGATACGAGTGGTGTTGCGCGCGAAGCCGCGCAGGATCAAAGCCGCCACCGCGGCCAGAAACGACAAAATCACCATCCACCAGATATGCCAGACCAGGCCGAAGGCGAGCGCAAAACCAAGCGCTGCTATCACGGGACCCAGGGCACTGTTCTTCGGCAGCTCGATGTCCTGATAGGTATCGGGCCGCTGGTAGGCAGTCCCGCCTTCCTTGGACATGGTGAACGCGTCGCGGCCTTTCACTTCGGGAATGACCGCGAAGTTGTATTCGGGCGGAGGCGCGGAATTCGACCACTCCAGGCTTCGACCATCCCAGGGATCACCTGCAAACACCCGGTTCTCGTCGCGTTGCTTGATCGACACCCACAGCTGCCACAGCAGTGACGCCAGCGCTGTGAGAATCAACAAGGCCCCCAGGAAGGCCACCCATTCCAGCGGCACATACGAGGGTTCGGTATACGCTACGGTACGCCGCGGCAAACCCATGAGGCCCAACACATACAGTGGGAAAAACGCCAGCATGAAGCCGAAAATCCAGCACAATGCCGCGACCAGGCCCCAGCGCTCGTTGAGACGGAACCCGAAAGCCTTGGGAAACCAGAAGTGGTAGGCCGCGATCATCCCGAACAGCAGGCCGGGTACCGCCATGTTGTGGAAATGCGCGACCAGAAATACGGTGTTGTGCACTTGATAGTCGACGGTGGGATTGGCTAGCAGAATGCCGCTCATCCCCCCCAGCACGAACAACAGAATAAAGCCGATCGAATAGACCATAGGCACAGTAAAGCGCACCCGGCCCCGAAACATGGTCAGCATCCAGTCGTAGATCTTCACCCCGGTGGGGATGCCAATCAGCATCGAGGCGATACCGAACACCGCGTTGATATTGGCGCTCTGGCCCATGGTGAAGAAGTGGTGCAGCCACACCGTGAAAGACAAAATGGCGATAGTCATCGTGGCCATCACCAGCGAGCGGTAGCCGTACAGCACCTTGCCGGAGAACGTGGAAATGACTTCCGAATAGACGCCGAATGCCGGCAGGATGAGGATATAGACCTCCGGATGCCCGAACAGCCAGAACAGATTGGCGAAGTGCATCATGTTGCCGCCAAGCGCATTGGTGAAATAGTGGAATCCCAGATAACGATCCAGCGCGAGCTGCGCGGTCGCCACGGTCAACGGTGGCATCGCGAAGATCATCAGGATGCTGGTGCACAGGGCAGTCCAGGTGAATAACGGCATGCGCATCAGCTTCATGCCTGGGGCGCGCTCCTTGTAGACAGTGACCGCGAAATTGATGCCTGTGAACGTCGAGCCCAGCGACCCCAAGGTCAAGGCCCAGATCCAGTAGTCGGGTCCGACCCCCGGACTGAAGGTCGCCTCTGTATAGGGCGGATAGCCGAACCAGCCGCCGGTGGAGAACTTGCCCAGTACCAACGAAACCATCACCAGCGCGGCGCCTGCCGCGGTCAGTCCCAGACTGACGGAATTGAGTACGGGAAAAGAGACGTCGCGGGCGCCTATCTGCAACGGCATCACATAGTTGATGACACCGGTAAGGAACGGCATCGCCATGAAGAAAATCATGATGGTGCCGTGGGTACTGAACAGTTGGGCAAAATGGTCGGGGGAGAGAAAGCCGCCGCCGAGGCCATACGCCTGCTGCGCCCGCATCAACCCTGCCTCGATCAATGCCCGCGCCAGCATCACGAAGGCGATCACCACATACATGATGCCGATTTTCTTGTGGTCAGGGCTGGTCAACCACTCAGACCACAGCACCCGCCATAACCTGTATCGGGTCAAGACCACGATGAGCCCGAGGGCGCCGAGCACCACCACGGACGCGGCTCCGGTGGCGATTATGCCGTTGACGATGTCGGATCTGGTGGGGTGCTCAAGCATCTTCCAGAACGGTAGCGAGTCCAGACCCAGCCGCCCCAGCGGGTGCTCGAAAAGACCGGCTATGCTCATCACTTGTGCTCCATCATCGAGGGGGCGACGCTCGGTACGGTAGCGGCAGGCGTAAATGCCGCCGGTGGCAATGCCCTCTCGCCGTCTCTGGTCGCTTTGACCACGGCAGGAAACAGCGCGGCGCTTGTCCGCCGAAAGTACACATTGCTACCCATTGACCTGGTCCCTGGTAGCGCCGCAATCAAATCGCTCCGCGTGGCACGCTGCGAGACCAGCTGCAAGATGTGCGCATCCAGCGGAATACCGTCCGCTCGTACCTTGCCTATCCAGGCTGCAAAACCTGCCGGCGTCATTGCCTGCGCCGTGAACTGCTGCTGATGGAAACCGTTACCGTTGTACATGGTGTTTTCGCCCAGCGAGCGCCCAGGCTTGTCGGCCTGCAAATTCAACTGCGTGACCATGCCACCCATCGCATACATCTGGCTGCCCAGCGCGGGAATGAAAAACGACTGCATCACCGTAGCGGAGGTTATCTGCAAGGACACCGGACGCCCTGCCGGCATGGCCATGATGCCGATGCTGGCAACGCCCTGGTCGGGATAGATGAACAACCATTTCCAGTCGTAGCCGATCACCTGCACCCGCAGTGGCGCCTGGCCGGAGACCAACGGCTTGTAGGGATCCAGCTTGTGCGTATCCCGCCATACGAAAAACGCCAGCACCGCCACGATGACAATCGGGCCGCCCCAGGCCATGATCTCCAACACCTTGGAAAATTCCCAGTTGGGTGTGTACCTCGATGTGTTATTGCCATAGCGGTAGCGCCAGGCGAAAAATGGCAGTAGCAGGAAAATAGGCCCCGCTACCAGCACCGCCATAACGCCAAGCACCACGTAGAAATGCCAGCGCTGGGCATCGGCAACAGGTCCCTGCGGATTCAGGAAGGTCAGATGGGTGTCACTCGCACAGGCAGCGAGTAGCAGCACAGCGCACAAGACGCCCCAACGACCCCAAGCGATCGTCATGCGTATTCTTCGGCGCGCTGGCCTCGGCAATCGATCACAGCGGATCGATGTCGACTCGATCGAGCCTTTCGTTGCGGCGCTTGCCTGTTCTCGATAATGATGGCCTCTGTTCACGGAAATAATCCAACTAGGTTTTATGTCGTCCTCCAGGTAGCCGGGTACCGTGCAGTACAGCCATTGCCATGACGAACACGGTCAGCCAAGCCAGCCCCCGGTGAAGCCCAATTGCTTCAAACCCCTTTTGAAGACGGCGGAACTCCTGGTCAACTCCCAGATCAGGCCCGAACGCGCGTTCTCGATCATCATCACCACGAGACCCTGATCTATGCCGAAACATCCCGGTGCGATCCAGCCTTCGGGGCCGTCACCGGGCAGCGAAGGATTGATGGCTCCGACAAACTGGCCATCACGCAACCCTCGTGGATACCTTTCCAGCAGGGCGCGCACACCCGCCATGGCCTCTTCGGGACGATGAGCGATGCAGCTGACGGGCGCCCACGGCACCAAGGTTCCATCATCCGGTCCAGCGGTGACACCGCGAGCGGCATATCCCTGGAATTGGTTCTTCTTGCCATTGCGCATCGTCAGCTCGCCGACGGGGCCCTCACACGCCGACAAGCCCCAAACGTCCTGGCCGTAGCCTACGTAGTTGTTTGGATTCAAGTGAGCATAGTCACGCTGCACCGTGATCGCGCGGCGCGTGTTCTCGAAATAATCGATGTCGGCGAATTTGCCGACATAGCCATCGTGCAAGCCCCGCAGGTCGACCCAGGCCTGCGGGAACAGATGGATGAACAGCGGAGTGGCGTGGATCCAGTCCAGCCCTGCATTGTGATGCCATTGGTAGCCTTCCGCGTCTCGCTGGTAGGCGGCGGGCGGCATGGGGTGCGAACGTGAGGCAGTGCCGAGCACATACATGACAAGCGCCTCGGTATAACCCTCCCAATCGGCTTTCTTGAACCCCTCGCCGGGTTTCCAGGACTGATTGATCTCACCGTTCTCGTCCACCGTCCAGGTCCAGTCGACGCGATCAAGGAGATCCTTGACCAGTGCACGGAGCTCTTTTTCCCCGGCACTCCTGCGGTCGAAGTAAACGCTTGCCACCACCATGCCGGCCAGCAACATCGCAGTGTCAATGGTAGAGAGCTCGCAAGCCTGCGCGCGCGCGCCGCTGTTCATGTCGAGGAAGTGGTAGTAGAAGCCCTTGTGCCCGGTGGCCCGCGCATCGCTGCCTTGGCGACTGTCGGCGAAAAATCGCAAGGATTTCAAAGTGATCTCGACTGCCTGTTTGCGACTCAACCAGCCGCGCTCCACGGCTACCGGGTAACATGAGAGTGCAAACCCGGTAGCCGAAATGCTGGCTGCCGCACCCGCTTTTGTGTTGTCCGCGACCAGGCCGTTATCCGGATTCACGTTCTCGGTGAAGTAGCGGAAAGCAGCCGACTGCAATTGGTCCAGCAGGATCTTGTCCTTCTTGGCAAAGACATGCGGGGGAGCCACGACAGCTGGGGAACCCGCCGCGCTCTTTTTCTCCAGAGCCGAAAACCGCAGTTCAATCGCATTCACCGATTGAGGCTGCACTTTCACCTCGAGCGTATGGGCCTTGCCGGTGGACCTGAGCTCTACGGCTTCCGGCTTCATCCGCGAAGCCTCCATCATCGCGGCCACTTCGTCCGGATCGGGATAGCGTGGCTCACCCTGCATTTTCCAGGTGGCTTTGGCATTGGCATGCCCGGCGTCAATACGAACTAGCTGCGCGTGGGCTACCTCGGGCAGATGGAACAGCTCCAGATTCACTGACTCGGTCTTGACGGGATGCTGCGGCAAAGCGAGGTTCACGATCACAATGGTTGCCGTCTCATCCCCGCGTGCCACCCAGACCTGCACCGTCTCGTGTTGCCCCTTGACGGACAATTTTTCCTCCTCCAGTCCATGCAAGATTTCGTAGGCCCGGTAGACGGGCTTGGGAATGCCGTGGATATTCATCAGGCCGAAACCACCCTGGAACGGCTTCGACGGAAAATAGTTCTCCTCGAAAATATCGGAGAACGTCCAATAGCTGTAGGCATCGACCAGGGTGCCCATATTCAGCATCGCCTGCATCACATACGCTGCGGCGTACGGGTCATCGTGCAATTCGTCGCGCGGATTGGAAGAAGTAGACCATTCGGTGTAGTACAGCGGCTGCTTGCCGACCTGTTTGCGCACCTTCTGTGCTCGCTCGCGCAGAATGCCCAGTTTGCTTTTAGCCAGGGTTTGCTTCGTGTCGTCATCAGGGCTACCTCGCGCATCCGTGGGATAGGTGTGCGTGCTGATGAAATCGGGAGTTATCCCGGCGTTTTTGCAGTAGGTCACGAAGTCGTCGATCCATGCATTCTGCGCCGTCACCGGTCCCCCGACCCTGAGTGCCGGATGGACGTGCTTGAGCGCCTTGTAGGTAACTTCGAAAAGATAGAAGTAGTCCTCCTGGCTTCCTGTCCAGAAGCTCTCCATGTTGGGCTCGTTCCACACTTCCATCGGCCACGTTGATACCTCATTGGCGCCGTACCGCTCGATCCAGTGGCTGGCGGCCTTCGAAACCAAGGTTGCCCACTGAGCGTAATCGGCGGGTGGCGTGACATTGGCTTTGTAGTGGAAGGTCGTCTGTTCGCCCGAGGCCAGTGCTGTGGGCATGAAACTCAATTCAACAATCGGCCGCATCTCGATCGATCGTAGAAAATCGTAGATCTGATCGGCGTTGTGGAACGAGTAGATCCGCTCGCCGCCTTGATCAATCACGGTATTCATGCCGTCATCGAGCAAACCATGGAAGCGGACGTGGCGAAAGCCCAACTCTTCCCGGCACTGTTTCATCTGCGCTTGCCAGTCGGCGCGCAGTGCCAACGTGGCGTGTCCGCTCCCTACGCAGTGCTCCCAGAAATGCGGCATGGCTTCGGGTTTGCTGGAGAAGTCGCAGGTAAATCGCGTAGCCACGTTTTGATCGCCTTGGAGTGAATACTGAGCGCGGAGTCACCGGGTAGCAACCGGAAAACTAGGTCGTTGGATGTGACGACATGGCGACAACAATGACAACGCCGCGTACACAGTGAGCCGTATTTTCTTGCATGACTGTTTTTCTTTCGCGATGACTTTCGCGCGTGAGTAGGCGTGGTTCACCCCGCGAGCACAGGAGGTGCACTCGTCCTTCATCGCGCTCAGCGCAGCCTTCTGCCCTGCCATGCGCATCTTCACCCGGACCCGCGGAAAAATTATGAGCCAGACCGTCGCCGACTTCATTCTTCAACGCCTTAGCGACTGGGGCGTGCGCCGAATCTTCGGATTTCCGGGCGATGGCATCAACGGCATCATGGGAGCGATGGGTCGCGTGCCCGAACGCTTCGACTACGTGCGTGTCCGGCATGAGGAAATGGCGGCATTCATGGCCGGCGGGCATGCCAAGTTCACCGGCGAAGTAGGCATCTGCCTGGCGACATCGGGGCCGGGAGCGATCCACCTTCTCAACGGACTCTATGACGCCAAGATGGATCACATGCCGGTAATGGCGATCGTCGGCCAGCAGGCGCGCAGCTCACTGGGCAGCGATTACCAGCAGGAAGTCGATTTGCAAACATTGTTCAAGGACGTCAGCGGTTACGTCGAGACCTTGATGGCACCGGCACAGGTCAGGCATGTCATTGACCGCGCCCTGCGCATTGCTGCCGCCGAGCGCTGCGTGACCTGTGTCATCGTCCCCAATGATTTGCAGGAAATGGACGCCGTCGCCAGTCCCCCGCGCAAGCATGGCGAGGTTTATTCGGGCATCGGCTATGCGAACTCGCACCCGACACCGAGCGATGACGAGTTGCACGCAGCTGCCGATATGCTCAATGCCGGCCGCAAGGTGGCAATCCTGATCGGGGCCGGCGCGCTGCATGCAGGTGATGACGTGGTAGCAGTCGCGAACCGTCTCGATGCAGGCGTAGCCAAGGCGCTGCTGGGCAAGGCTGCGCTACCCGATGACCTGCCGTTCGTGACGGGATCCATCGGCTTGCTGGGCACCAAGCCGAGCTGGCAAATGATGAATGACTGCGACACTTTGTTGATGATCGGCACCACATTCCCGTATTCCGAATTCCTGCCTGCGGACGGCCAGGCAAAAGCCGTGCAAATCGACATCAAGCCACGCTATGTCTCGATGCGTTATCCGACCGACGTCAATCTCATCGGCGACAGTGGCGAAGTCCTCCGGCGACTGTTGCCTCTGTTGAAGGCCAAGAACAATCCGGATTGGCGCGAACGCATCGAACTGAACGTGCGCAAGTGGTGGCGCGCGCTTGAGGCGAAGGCGATGGAACCGGCCGACCCGATCAATCCACAACGTATTTTCTGGGAACTTTCACCGAAGCTTCCCGACAACGTGATCATCTGTGGCGATTGCGGGTCACATACGAACTGGTACGCCCGTGACATAAAGATCCGTCGGGGCATGATGGCCTCGCTCTCGGGCAAACTGGCCACGATGGGGAGCGGGGTGCCGTACGCGATCGCCGCCAAGATGGCCTATCCCGATCGTCCCGTACTGGCGATTGTCGGCGATGGCGCCATGCAGATGAACGGCAACGCCGAGCTGATAACCGTCAAGCAATACTGGAAGGCATGGAGCAATCCGAGTTTCGTGGTCATGGTTCTGGCCAACCATGACCTCAACCAGGTCACCTGGGAACAACGGGCCATGGCGGGTGACCCGAAATTCGCGGCAGCGCAGGACGTGGAAGACTTTCCCTACGCGCGCTATGCCGAGGAGATGCTGGGCTTCAAGGGCATCCGGGTGAGTGATCCCGCCGATCTGGCGAACGCATGGGAAGAGGCTTTCGCCGCCGATCGGCCGACCTTGATCGAGATCCTCTCCGATCCTGACGTGCCGCCGCTGCCACCACATATCACACTGGCCCAGGCGCGGGCGTTCACGACCACCTTGATGAAGGGCGATCCGAACGAAGTCGGCATTATCCGCCAGAGCGTTCGCGACCTGATGTCCGGATTGCTCCCCGGCGAAAAGGCCTAGTGGCCGTGAGTGGATCGAAACGCAAGAAGACGACCCAGGTGGCGGCGAATCGATCGTCTTCTGACCCGAAGATCGATACCGTCGAGGCGACAGCCTATGCCGTGCCGACCGACCACCCCGAGGCCGACGGCACGCTCGAGTGGGATTCGACCACGCTCGTGCTGGCGCAAGTGCGTAGTGGAGATCAGATAGGTATCGGCTATACGTACGCCCACCGGGGTACCGCGTTGGTGATTACCGACCCGCTGTGCAAGGCGCTGGTCGGCGGCAATCCGCTGGATATCCCCGCGCTATGGACCTCGATGCACCGAAGTCTGCGCAATATCGGGCGTCCGGGCATGGGCTTGATGGCCATGTCCGCGGTTGATCATGCGTTATGGGATCTCAAGGGCAAGTTGCTGGGACGATCCGTAGTCGATCTGCTGGGACACTGTCGCCCTGCAGTGCCGGTGTATGGCAGCGGCGGCTTTACTTCCTACTCGCTAAAGCGCCTGCAGAACCAACTTTCCGGTTGGGTCGACCAAGGCATTCCCCGGGTAAAAATGAAGGTGGGAACGAACCCCGCCGTCGACCCAGGCAGGGTGCGCGCGGCGCGCACGGCCGTGGGTAAAGATGCCAACCTCATGCTCGATGGCAACGGTGGCTACACGCGCAAGCAGGCACTGGCACTGGCGCACGACTTCGCCGAACAGGACGTCTGCTGGTTCGAGGAGCCATTACCGTCGCGCGACCTGGAGGGCCTTCGCCTGATGCGCGACCGCGCGCCCCCCGGTATGGATATCGCGGCCGGCGAGTACGGTTGGGACGTAGGGTACTTCCGCCACATGCTGCAAGCCGGAGCAGTCGACTGCCTGCAAATCGACAGCACGCGCTGCGGGGGGTTCACCGGATTCATGGCGTGTGCCGCGGTTGCACGAGGATTCGACATTCCCGTCTCAGCCCATTGCGCACCGCATTTGCATGCGCATGTCTGCAGTGCGGTCCCGTTGCTGAGACATGTGGAGTATTTCCACGACCATGTACGCATCGAATCGATGTTTTTCGATGGCCTGCCCCGGCTACGCGAAGGTGCCCTGCAGGTCGATCCCAGCCGGCCAGGCCTGGGCCTGGAACTCAAAGCGCAGGATATCGAGCGCTACCGAATCGACGCCTGAATAATCGCCTGACAAACAGAGGTATCTAGCAATGAACCCAGCCGCCCCTACACCACTCGGTCATTGTCGCTGGGCCATTGCCGAGGGCTATATTCCCCCGACCAGCAGCGATCCGGATGACCCCCGCCTTGTCAGTCACGAAGCTGCCTGCCTTCTCAACTGCAACAGTGAGGAAGCGCACGTGTCGCTGCATATCTATTTCAAGGACCGAGAACCCGCAGGTCCCTTCAGGGTAACCGTGCCTGCCCGTCGGACGCTGCATCTGCGCTTCAACGATTTGAGCGATCCGGAGTCGATTCCGCGCGACACGCCCTACGCCAGCGTCATCGAATCGGATGTCCCCATCGTCGTACAGCACACCCGGCTGGACTCGCGCCAGGCGGCACTGGCGCTGATGTCGACGATAGCCTACGCCGGCGACGCCCACTAAATGGAAAACTCATGAACAAACAAACCGAAGTCGTCGTCATCACCGGCTCATCCGCGGGCGTCGGACGCGCTACCGCGCAACGGTTTGCGCGTGATGGCGCCCGAGTCGCCCTGCTGGCGCGAGCTAGCCAAGCACTCGATGGCGCCGCGGCGGAGCTGCGCGCCGCAGGCGGCGAGGTATTGGCCATCCCGGTCGACGTTGCCGATGCGGCCCAGGTCGAGCTGGCTGCCGAGCGTGTCGAACAGGAGCTGGGCCCGATCGATATCTGGATAAACGCGGCCATGGCGACCATCTTCGCGCCGGTCAGCGAAATCACCGCCGCGGAGTTTCGTCGTGCCACCGAGGTCACTTATCTGGGTGCTGTACACGGCACCATGTCGGCGCTCAAGCGCATGCGCCCGCGCAATCGCGGCAAGATCGTGCAAGTGGGGTCGGCGCTGGCCTATCGTGCGATTCCCCTGCAGTCGGCTTATTGCGGCGCCAAGTTTGCCATCCGCGGCTTCACCGACGCCTTGCGCGTCGAGCTGATGCACGAAAAGAGCAAGGTATCGGTGACCATGGTGCAGCTGTCGGCATTCAACACCCCTCAGTTTCAATGGGGGCGAACCAAGATGCCGCGTCGGCCACAGCCGGTGCCACCGATCTTCCAGCCTGAGGTCGCGGCCGCCGGAATCCACTACGCGGCGCATCATCGACGACGCGAATTGTGGGTGGGCTATCCCGCCGTCAAGGCGATCCTCGGCAATGGTTTGGTGCCCTGGCTGGCGGATCGCATGTTGGCCAAACAAGGCTATTCGGGGCAGATGGACGACCAGCCCGTGTCAGCCGACCGCCCGGACAACCTGTTCGAACCTGTCGACCGCGATTTTGGCGTACATGGCCGTTTTGATGCCCGCTCACGTCGCTGGAGTCCACAGCTATGGGCCACTACCCACCGTCGCACTGTCGCCATCGGCCTGCTCGGTGCCGCCCTGCTGGCGACCCGGACGCTGCTGGCACGGCGGCACATTAGGACTGGCCGAGTGCAGCGTGAGGACTGATCCAGCGCGTGCGGCGAACGGCATCTGTTCGATGGCAAGGTGAGGAACGAGGTATGAAGCAACGCATGCGCAGCGATACCACGACGCTCCTGGCGCTGGGCGGAATAGCCATCGCGGCCACAGTCCTGGGAGCACGCAAACCAGCGCGCGCAGCGTGGTCGGCCGCGCCGCGGCAAACCCGCCGCGAGGCACCGACGCATATTGCCGCGGCACGCCGATTCAACCACAGCTCGTCGTTGTTGGCGTTGTCGGTGCTGGCCGACAGTGCGGTCGAACATTACCGTGGATCATTCAAGAATCCGGCGATGTTTATTCCGTTGCTTTCGGCAAGTTTGTCGTTCTTTGCCGGGCTTCACGGCGGTCGCGATCGACGAGCGGCCTCTCACCCCGTGCGCCATGGCATCCATGCCTTCGCCGCGATGGCTGGCATCGCGGGTACCGGGTTCCATATCTACAATGTGACCAAGCGAACCGGTGGCTGGAGCTGGAACAATCTGTTCTATGCGGCTCCGCTGGGTGCCCCCACGGCGCTTCTGTTGTCCGGAGGGTTGGGGGCCATCGGCGAGCGTCTGCGCGACCAGCCGGCCAATGAGCCCCGACTGCTGGGCATGCCTGCCGGCAGGGCAATGGCGCTGGCGGTGAGCGCAGGCTTGCTGGGCACGGTTGGCGAGGTTGGCCTGCTGCACTTCCGCGGCGCGTTTCAACATCCGGCGATGTATGCCCCGGTAATCATTCCACCGGTGGCGGCCACATTGATGGTGCAAACCGCGCTCGCCGCTCCGAGGCCACGTCCCGGTACGCGCTGGTGGTTGCGTCTGACGGCTGCGCTTGGCCTTCTTGGCGTGGGTTTTCATGCCCGCGGTATTGCCCGCTGCCAGGGGGGTTGGCGCAACTGGAGCCAGAACATCCCTAGTGGACCGCCGCTACCCGCCCCGCCCAGCTTCACCGCGCTGGCGCTAGCCGGGCTGGCCGCCCTTCGACTGAGGCAGACCGAAAAATGAACAGCAACGCCATCACGACCCGATATCCAGGCTACGACGTGTTGAACAAGCGCGACACGCCTTCGTGGGATCCGATCACTCGCCAGGTGGTGGAAGAGCGGCTTTCCATGTCTAGGCAGCCGCGCTTTTTTGATCTGGCGCAGTGGACGGCCGCCACAGCATTGTGCACCTGCGTGGTCGTCCAGCCCGACGACAGGCTTGCCGTGCCGGTGGCTGCAATGCTTGACGCCCGGCTGTTCGAAGATCAGGGCGATGGCTGGCGGGATGCACGGCTGCCGCCTTTGCGCCAAGCCTGGTGCATCGGCCTGGCGGCGCTGGACGCCGAAAGCCAGGGCGAGCACGGCCTGGTCTTCGCCCAGCTGGCAGCGGCTCGGCAGACGGCGCTGGTTGAACAGATGCAGTGCGGCAAGCTGCGCGCCGCGGCATGGCAAGGCATGCCATCCGATCTGTTCTTCAGCGAACGGGTGTTGCACGATCTGTACGGCGCCTACTACGCACACCCTGCAGCGTGGAGTGAGATTGGTTTCGGCGGTCCTGCCAATCCACGCGGCTATGTGCGCCTGAACAAGAACCGCCGCGACCCATGGGAGGCGATCGAGGCTACCGCGGAGAATGCAGCCACAGTCAAACGGAAGAATACGCGTGTCCGGTGATGCCGTGCAGCACCCACGGGCCAGGGGCGGACAGGCTCCCGATGTGTTCCGCAAGGGCGGCTGGGTATCGATGCGCGAGTACCCGTGCGACGAAGAGGTGGACTTCGTCATTGTGGGCACCGGCGCGGGTGGCGCAACGTTGGCCTGCCGGCTGGCCGAGCAAGGCTTCAAGGTTGTGGCGCTCGACGCAGGCGCCTGGTGGCGACCGCTGGAGGAGTTCGCTTCCGACGAGGCGCACCAGCAAAAGCTGTATTGGACCGATCAGCGCATCTGTGACGGCGACAATCCGTTGAAGATGGGCAGCAACAACAGTGGCAAGGCGGTCGGCGGCAGTACGGTACATTTCGCCATGGTGTCGCTGCGATTTAGGCCCGAATGGTTCAAGTGCCGCAGCCTGCTCGGCTATGGCGCGGACTGGCCGATCGACTGGCGCGAGATGTGGCGCTACTACGACGAGGTAGAACAGGCGCTGAGTATCGCCGGCCCTATCACCTATCCGTGGGGACCACCGCGCAAGCGTTACCCGTACCGCTCCCATGAACTCAACGCCGCCGCGCTGGTCCTGGCACGCGGCGCCGAGGCCATGGGCACCGCTTGGTCCGCTACGCCGCTGGCCACCGTGTCCGCGCCCCATGGCAAATCACCGCCGTGTGTGTATCGCGGTTTTTGCGTGGCCGGCTGCGCGACCAATGCCAAGCAGAGCGCCCTGGTTACTTGGATTCCTCGTGCGCTCAAGGCGGGCGCGGAAATCCGCGATTTGGCGATGGCCGGCCGCATCGAAACCAACGATCTCGGCCGAGCAGTGGGCGTGGAATATTTTCGCGACGGTGCGTGGCGATTCCAGCGCGCCCGCAATGTGGTAGTGGCGGGATATGCGATCGAGACGCCTCGACTGTTGCTGCTGTCGGCCAACCATCGCTTTCCGGATGGCTTGGCCAATAGTTCAGGCTTGGTTGGCAAGAACCTGATGGTCCAGTCCAACCAGGCGGTATGGGGTGTGATGGACGAGGAGATTCGCAGCTACAAGGGTCCCCCTTCGCTTTCCATCAGCGAACATTGGAACTACCAAGACAAGGGCAAGGATTTCTTCGGCGGCTACGCCTACATGAGTCAGGGTCCGTTGCCGGTGGGTTGGGCCTCGACCCAGAACGGCCGTGGCCTGTGGGGCGCGAAACTTTCGCGGGAAATGCAGAAATACAATCATCAGGCTGGACTGAAGATCGTCGGCGAAACCCTGCCGCAGGAGCGCAACCGGGTCACACTCGCCGATGAAAAGGATCAGTACGGCTTGCCTGTCGCACGCATCACCTATGGATTCTGCGACAACGACAAAAAGCTCATCGCGCATGCGCTCCATTTCATGGAGCAGGCGCTGGAAGCGGCGGGAGGCAAGGAGATCTGGCGGCAGGAGGACGACACCTGCCACCTCAACGGTACCGCACGCATGGGCGACGATCCGCGTACCAGCGTGGTCAACGCGGATTGCCGCAGCTGGGACATACCCAACCTTTGGATTTGCGATGGCTCGGTATTTCCCACCATCGGCGGGGTCAATCCGTCGCTGACCATCCAAGCTATTGCATGCCGCACCGCCGACCGCATCCGCGCACTTGCCCAGCGCGGTGAACTGTAAGAGTTTGCGCCGTTGCCCCGTCAAATTCCCGTTCGAAGTTGACAGCATCTCGCCCGCGATCCACTCTACGCATATTCCGAGGGGTGCCCTGCGAGGGGCTGAGATAGCGCGAGCTGACCCTTGAACCTGATCCGGGTCATGCCGGCGGAGGAACGGGAATAAGGGCGGTCGGGCTGCCCAGCATCAGACGCCCACCCTTACATCGTCTACATCGTCAATCCCGGATCTCCTGTTGCCTGAAGGAGGAGATCCATGAACACCCCCAGCCGTTCCGACGCCCCCGGCATTTCGCCGGAAACCGTCACCTGCGGGCCGATCACCGGCTCGCGAAAAGTCTATGCCGCACCGGCATCGCATCCCGACCTGCGTGTCCCGTTTCGCGAAATCACCGTCAGCGATCCGCAGCAACCGACGGTCCGCGTCTACGATCCCTCCGGCCCGTATACCGAGACGGATGCACGGATCGACCTGGAAACCGGCCTGCCGAGTGTGCGCGAAGCATGGCTTGCCGCACGCGACTTGCAGACCATCGAAGGCCGCGCAGTCCAGCCCGAAGACAACGGCAACGTGGGCCCGGATAACCTGGTGGCCCCCTGCCCCGCCCGCCGCACCTTGCGCAGCGGCAAGCCGGGCACGCTGGTCACCCAGTTCGAATTCGCCCGCGCCGGGATCGTCACCGAGGAGATGGTCTACGTCGCCCATCGCGAAAACCTGGCGCGCGAGCAGGCGCTGCAGGAGGCTTCTTCGCGGGTTGCCGATGGCGAGTCCTTCGGTGCCGCGATCCCGGACTTTGTCACGCCGGAATTCGTGCGCCGGGAGGTAGCCCTGGGGCGCGCCATCATCCCGGCCAACATCAACCACGGCGAGCTCGAGCCGATGGCGATCGGCCGCAACTTCCTGGTCAAGGTCAACGCCAACATCGGCAACTCGGCGATCTCCTCCGGCGTGGCCGAGGAGGTGGAAAAGCTGGTCTGGGCGATCCGCGGGGGTGCCGACACGATCATGGACCTGTCCACCGGTCGCAACATCCACAACATCCGCTCCTGGATCATCCGCAACTCGCCGGTACCGATCGGCACCGTACCGATCTACCAGGCGCTGGAAAAAGTCGGCGGCGACCCGGTCAAACTCACCTGGGAAGTATTCCGCGACACCTTGATCGAACAGGCCGAACAAGGCGTGGACTATTTCACCATCCACGCCGGCGTGCGGCTGCGCTATGTGCCGTTGACCGCCAAGCGCGTTACCGGCATCGTTTCGCGCGGCGGCTCGATCATGGCCCGTTGGTGCCTGGCGCATCACCGGGAAAGCTTTCTCTACGAACGTTTCGACGAGATCTGCGACATCATGCGCCGTTACGATGTCTCCTTTTCGCTGGGCGACGGGCTGCGCCCGGGCTCGATCGCCGATGCCAACGATGCCGCCCAATTCGCCGAACTCGAAACGCTGGGCGAACTGACCCGGATCGCCTGGGACAAGGGCTGCCAAGTGATGATCGAAGGGCCCGGGCACGTCCCGATGCACAAGATCAAGGTCAATATGGACAAGCAGCTCGCGCTCTGCGGCGAGGCCCCATTCTACACGCTTGGCCCGCTCACCACCGACATCGCGCCGGGCTACGACCACATCACCTCGGGCATCGGCGCGGCGATGATCGGCTGGTTCGGTACCGCCATGCTCTGCTACGTCACGCCGAAGGAACACCTCGGCCTGCCGAACCGTGACGACGTCAAGACTGGCGTTATTACCTACAAGATCGCCGCGCATGCGGCCGATCTCGCCAAGGGCCATCCGGCCGCGCAGGTTCGCGACAATGCACTGTCGCAGGCGCGCTTCGAGTTTCGCTGGGAGGATCAGTTCAACCTCTCGCTCGATCCCGATACCGCCCGTAGTTACCACGACGCGACCTTGCCCAAGGACGCCCACAAGGTGGCGCATTTCTGCTCCATGTGCGGCCCCAAGTTCTGCTCGATGCAAATCACCCAGGATCTGCGCAAGGAAGTATTGACGATGGAGGCGGAAAAGCAGGCAGGTATGCGAGCCAAGTCGCGCGAGTTCCTCGACCAGGGTGCTGCCTTATACGTTCCATCAGACGAATGAGCAGCCCGCGCGTTACCGTGATCGGGGCCGGCGTGGCCGGTTTGGTCGCCGCGACCGAGCTGGCCGGACGCGGTGTCAGCGTCGAGGTGATCGAGCGTGCTTCCCGGATCGGCGAACGCGCCTGCTCGTGGTTTGCTGGCGGCATGCTGGCGCCGTGGTGCGAGCAGGTCAATGCGGAACCGACGGTGTCGATGCTCGGCCAGATCGCCCTCGACTGGTGGCCACGGCATTTCCCCGCAACGAGGCGCAATGGCACCCTCGTCGTGGCGCCTCCCCGAGATGCCAGCGAGCTGGTTCATTTCGCCCGTCATGCCGAGCGTTTCGAATGGGCAGATACCACCCGCATTGGCGAATTGGAACCCGATTTGAGAGGACGTTTCCGCAAGGCACTGTTTTTTGCTGAGGAGGCTCATCTCGATCCGCGGCAAGCTCTCACGGCACTCGCCGGGAGCCTGGCCGACATGGGTGTTCCGATTCGTTTCGACACCGATGCCTCGCCCGCCAACATCGATGCCGACCACGTATTGGACTGCCGGGGCTTTGCCGCACGCGACACGCTCACCGAGCTGCGCGGAGTACGTGGCGAGATGGTGATCGTACGCTCGAAGGAGATCACGCTGTCGCGGCCGGTACGACTGCTGCATCCGCGTTTCCCGCTCTACGTGGTGCCTCGGGCCGACGGGCTTTTCATGATCGGCGCCACCATGCTCGAACGTGCGGATAGCGGTCCCGTCACCGCGCGTTCGGCCGTCGAACTCCTGAATGGCGCCTATGCACTCCACCCCGCCTTTGGCGAGGCAGAAATCGTGGAGTTCGGCGTCGACGTCAGACCCGCGTTTGCCGACAATCTGCCGCGCATGATCCGCCGTGGCCGCACGACGTGTCTCAACGGCCTCTATCGCCATGGCTTCCTGCTGGCGCCGGCGCTCGCACGGCAGGCGGCAACAGCACTTTGTGGCATGTCCCTGGAGAACTTACATGAAGATCACTGTCAATGACGTCGGGCGCGAGGTGCGCTCGACCCTGCTCGCGGCGGCGCTGGACGAGCTCGGCTATACCGATGCCATCATTGCGACGGCCATCAATGGCCACTTTGTAGCCGCCGCCGCTCGCCCTTCGACCGTGCTCGCTGAAGGCGACGAACTCGAAATTGTCGCGCCGATGCAGGGAGGCTGAATGATGGATCTTTATGGTGTCGAGATCGCATCGAGGCTGCTGCTGGGAACGGGAAAATACCCGTCGCCAGCGATCATGACCGAAGCCGTGACGGCATCCGGTACCGGGGTTGTCACCGTTTCGCTCCGCCGTGAATCCGGTTCGCAGCGCAGTGGCCAGGATTTCTGGGCGATGATCCGTGGCCTCGGCGTAAGGATCCTGCCCAATACCGCCGGCTGCTACTCGGTCAAGGAGGCCGTGACGACCGCCCAGATGGCACGCGACGTCTTCGGCACGTCTTGGATCAAGCTCGAGGTCATCGGCGACGCCGATACGCTGCAGCCCGATGTCTTCGGCCTAGTTGAGGCCGCGACCATCCTCGCCGGCGACGGCTTTGAGGTCTTTCCCTATACCACCGAAGATCTGGTCGTCGCCGAACGGCTGCTCGAGGCCGGTTGCCGGGTACTGATGCCCTGGGCTTCACCCATCGGCAGCGGCAAGGGTCTGAACAATGTGTTTGGCCTGCGCACGTTGCGCGCCCATTTCCCCGAAGTGCCGCTGATTGTCGATGCCGGTATCGGCCTGCCCTCCCACGCCGCCGCCGCGATGGAGCTTGGTTATGACGCCGTGCTGTTGAACACTGCGGTAGCCCTGGCCGGTGATCCGACAGCCATGGCGGGGGCTTTCGCCAAGGCGGTCGAGGCCGGCCGCGCGGCGTATCTCGCCGCACCGATGGAACCCCGCGACATGGCCGCGCCATCGACACCGATGATCGGCAAGGCCTCGCTCGAATGACGACGCTGGCGCCGTTCTACCCTGTCGTCGACTCGGTCGCATGGGTTCGACGCATCGTACCGGCCGGGGTGAAGCTGATACAGCTGCGCATTAAGGAAGGAGCCGCTGACAGCATCCGTGGGGAAATTCGCGATGCCGTAGCGATATGCGCCCGTCATGGGGCACAGCTGGTGGTCAACGACCATTGGCAGCTCGCCCTAGCCGAAGGCGCCGATTTCATTCATCTCGGTCAGACGGATCTCGATGGTGCCGACCTGAAGGCAATCCGCGCCAAGGCCGTCAGGCTCGGCATCAGCACGCACGACCACGCCGAGCTCGATCGCGCCCTCTCGCTGCAACCGGACTACGTCGCGCTTGGTCCGATCTATCCCACCACGCTGAAGGTGATGCCCTGGGCGCCGCAGGGACTGGAGCGCATCGGCGAGTGGAAGCGGCTCATCGGTGCCCGCCCGCTGGTGACGATCGGCGGCATCACCCTGGAACGCGGCCCCGCGTGCCTGCGCGCCGGTGCCGATTGCGTGGCCATGGTCAGCGATGTGATCCGCCACCCCGATCCCCTGGCACGCACCGCGGCGTGGATCGAAGCAACCAAGGTTGCGACATGACCGATCGGTATGCGCGGCAGAGGGTGCTGCCGGATGTCGGTGTCGACGGTCAGGCGCGCCTGGCCGCCGCCCGCGTGCTCGTGGTCGGGGCCGGCGGCCTCGGTTGCCCGGTCCTGCAGTATCTCGCCGGTGCCGGCGTCGGCCGCCTCGTGATGCTCGACCACGACCGCGTCGAGGAGACCAATCTCCATCGTCAGCCGCTTTACACAATGGCCGATATCGGATCGCTGAAAGTGTCTGCCGCGCGGGCCGCGCTGATCCGCTTCAATCCCGAAATCGAGGTCGCGGCCGTGGCCGAACGGCTGACGCCGGAGAATGCCGCACGATACGTCGCCGATGTTGATGTGGTCGTCGATGCCGCCGACAGTCTGGCCGTCACCTACATCCTCAGCGATACCTGCCAGCCGCTCGGCAAACCCCTGGTCAGCGCTTCGGCGGTCGGGCTGGCCGGATATGTAGGTGCGTTCTGCGGCGGCGCACCGAGCTACCGTGCCGTGTTTCCCGAAATGCCTTCCCAGACAACGAATTGCACCAGCGCCGGCGTGCTGGGCAGCACAGTGGCGATCATCGGCAGCCTGCAAGCGCAGTTCGTATTGCAGTTGATTCTCGGCATGGCGCCTTCGCCGCTTGGCCGTCTGCTCACGTTCGAAGCCGGACGCCTGGCCTTTGGCGGATTCAGCTTCCACCACGCCCCCGAGCCCGCAAACGTTTTTGCTCGCTACATCGCGCCCGCCACGGTGAACGACGACGACCTGGTGGTTGATCTGAGAACTCTCGACGAGGCGCCGGTATCGCCTTTCGGCGCCGCCCGGCGGTTTACCGTCGAGACCATCGACAGCTTGCTGGCCGAGGTGCCCGCGCCGCGCGGACGAATTGTCCTGTGCTGTCACAGCGGATTGCGCGCGTGGCGCGCCGCCAGACGTCTCGCCGACGCGGGTCAAACCGATCTGGCGCTGGTGGCGCTCGCGGACTGGACGCCATGAATATGCCACCTCGTCGAGCTACCGTACCCGCGCAGCGCGTGCCGGTCGCGCTTTCCATCGCCGGCTCCGACTCCAGCGGCGGCGCCGGCATCCAGGCCGACCTGAAAACTTTTTCCGCCCTGGGCGTCTACGGCGCGACGGTACTGACCGCGGTGACCGCGCAGAACACCTGCGGCATCCGCGCCGTCCACATCGTCCCCCCTCAGGTCGTGGCGGCACAGCTGGAGGCGGTCTTCGACGATCTGGATATTCGCGCGGTCAAGCTGGGCATGCTGGGGGACGTCGCCACCGTCGAGGTTGTCGTTGCCAGCCTCCGCCGCTATCGGCCCGCCTTTGTGGTGCTCGATCCGGTGCTGGCCGCCTCCTCCGGTACCTGCCTGTTGTCTCAACACGCCGTGAACGGGCTGATTTCCGACCTGCTTCCCCTCACCGACTGCCTCACACCCAACCTCGCCGAGGCTGCCGCACTGCTGCAAACGACATGGGCATCGAATGAAGCCGAGATGGTCGAGCAGGGACGCGCGCTGCTGGATCTGGGGCCCCGTGCGGTACTGATGAAAGGGGGCCATGCGAGGCTTGCCGAGGCAGTGGACGTATTGGTGACTCGCGCTGCTACCCGGCGTTTCGTCGCGCGCCGGGTAGCCAGCGACAACCTCCACGGAACCGGTTGCACCTTGTCGGCAGCCATCGTCGCCGGCATCGTCCGGGGTGCGCCATTGGGCGCAGCGATCGAGCAGGCAAAGACCTACCTGGGCGATGCCATCGACACGGGGCGGCAGCTCGTCTACGGCCAAGGCGCTGGCCCGGTCAATCACCTGCACCGTGGCCGCTCGGACCAATGACCAGGCTGACGTCGTGTGGCATCCGCTACTCACCGCTCCGGATAAAAGCTTGCCAGCCGCATGTCTTGGCGACGGGAGCTATGGTCCGCCGCGACCGGTTGTCGCAAGCGTCGTGGCGCCGATTCGCGTACCCTTTGGGCGCTGCCGCCCGCCGCCGATCCGGCCACGAAGACCACGCCCCAGGCGGCCGGCTGCGCTTGGCGTCGGCCCCCGGACGACCCAATACCCCAACGACATGAGACCGATCCCCCATGGTGGCAATGGCAAGCGAGCACGTGATCGACGTGCATCACTGGAACGACAGCCTTTTCAGCTTCCGCACCACCCGCGATCCCGGCTTTCGCTTCGACAGTGGCCAGTTCGTGATGATTGGCCTGGAAACCGAGGGCCGACCCTTGTTGCGCGCCTACTCGATCGCCAGTGCCAACTGGGAGGAGCACCTGGAGTTCTTTTCGATCAAGGTGCCGCAAGGCCCGCTCACCTCGCGCCTGCAACATCTGCAACCGGGTGACCCGTTGATTGTCAGCCGCAAGCCGACCGGCACCCTGGTGCTCAACGACCTGAAGCCTGGCAAACACCTCTACCTGCTTGGCACCGGAACCGGTCTGGCGCCGTTTCTCAGCATCATCCGCGATCCGGAGACCTACGAGCGCTTCGACAAGATCGTGCTGGCCCATGGCGTGCGCCATATCGAGGATCTGGCATATGCCGAATATCTCGAACGGGAACTTCCACGCCACGAATACCTCGGTGAGCTGGTACGCGAGAAGCTGATCTATTATCCCACCGTCACCCGCGAGCCGTTCCGCCACCGCGGGCGCATCACCGACGCCATTGTCGACGGCCTCATGAGCGAGGCCACCGGATTGCCACCACTGAATGCCACCACAGATCGCGTCATGCTGTGCGGCAGTCCGGCGATGCTCGACGATCTTGGTACCCTGCTCGACGGCCGTGGCTTCCACGCCTCACCGCGCACACGCGAGCCAGGGGACTACGTGATCGAGCGGGCTTTTGTTGAACGGTAGGGGTGTACCCTGTATGCAATTGCGCTTCGTCACCGCGCGTAAAACAGTCGCGCACAGGGTGCGCTCCGACCGGAAATACGCATCGAGGACCCAATGACCCCAGCGATAGCGCAGTCATGGACGTAGCCCTCTACCTGCTCGCGGCCATGCTGATCCTCGGCGGTCTGGCGGGCACCGCACTGCCAGCGTTGCCCGGAATCCCGATGGTCTTCGGCGGTATCTGGCTGGTCGCCGCGGTGGATCACTACCGTCACCTCGGGCTGTGGTGGCTGCTGGCTATCGGTTCCCTGGGCGCGTTCGGCGTGGCCGTCGACTTCATCGCCGCCGCCTTCGGTGCCAAACGCGTCGGCGCCAGTTCCGCGGCCTTGTGGGGTGCCAGCCTGGGCACCCTGGTCGGGATGTTCTTCGGCATCCCGGGTTTGCTGCTGGGGCCTTTTGCTGGCGCCTTGCTCGGCGAATTGTCTTCCGGTACCAGCGTGCTGCGTTCGACCCATGTCGGTATCGGCACCTGGGTCGGTCTGCTGCTCGGCGCGCTGGTCAAACTGGTGATCTCGTTCGTGATGGTAGGCCTGTTCGGCGTAGCCCTGCTGTTCGGCTGACGGAATCCATGCCGTCAGCCGAACAGCAGGGCGCCGTTGCGGGTGACGGCCCGCCATCACATGCTGCGAAGCTCCTGGCCACACCAAGGAGCTGCCGAACTGGCTCACCGCTCGATGATGAACGCACCGAAAGCTACGCCAAGATTCCAACCCTGGCCCTTGCCGCTGAGTGCCAGCGAGATGCTGCCCTTGGTCACCACCTGGGCGTCGACCGACTTCTCTGCGCCAGCATGCGCCTCGGCGTTGGCATAGTGTCCCAGGATGTCGTGGATATCCGAGACACCGGTGAAGCGGCCAATGCCATGATCGATACGGGTTTTGCCAAAGGTCAGGCCACCCCCTTTGGCGCGCAACTTCACATGCATGCTCTGGCCGTTGTTGCAGGTCACCGTACCCGAGCCACTGGCCGTCTTGTAGAACAACGACCAACCTCCCATCTGGAAGGTCATCCGACAAGACAGGTCGACGGCGCGAGCGGACGGAACAGCCGTCACCAGTCCGGCAAACACCAGCACCACGGCAGTTGCCCATCGCATCCTCTTCATATCGCTACCCTCCTGCTCACATGGCAGATCGCCAGCATTGGATTGTGGCAGAGCCGAGCAACTGTAGATCCGCCCCATCGTAGCCCTTCATATCAGGCGTCGAGCGGACCGCGCGCCATCCGGCCTGGATCCGATACCGACGAGATTCGCGCAAATCACCCCCACTTCACGGCCAGGGAGCTGATCTGTCACAGTAACCAGCCTGCCGGCGGTGCCGTGCCGGTTGCTTGAACAGCCGATCCACGCCACATATCACTCAATCCGGGGAGTGTCATGTTTCGACGGGTAGCGATCATCGGCGGCGGTGCGGCGGCAGCTACGCTGCTTGGTGAGTTGCTGCAGCGACCGTCCCCGCACCTCCTGCATCTCGACTGGTACACCGGCAGCGGCGCGCCAGTGCGCGGCGTCGCCTATGGCACGCGTTCGGCACGTCACCTGCTGGATGTCCGCGCCGCCACGATGAGTCTGTTCGCCGGCAAGGCACGCAGCTTCCTCGACTTCGTGCAACGTGACGATCCGGGTATTGCGGGCACCGATTTCCTGCCGCGCCATCGCTATGGCGACTACTTGGAGGTCGAAGTCGCGCATGCGCTGCAGAGCGGCAAGGCGCACGGTCACGACGTGCATCTTATTCCCGTCATGGTCGATGCCCTGGTCCCTGAAACGGGCGCTGTCACCGTCATGCATGGCGAGGAAGCACATCAGCTGGATGCCGCTGTGCTGGCGTTGGGAACTTTGCCGCCAACCCCGCTGACCGGTGTCGATCCGGCCGCCCTAGACAGCGGTCGCTACGTCGTCGATCCATGGCCGCTGCTGGCCGATGACCGCGTCGAAGCGGCGCCTCGCAAGGTCATTTTGCTCGGCATGGGGCCTACCGCCATCGATGTGGTGCTGGAGCTCTCCAGCCGCTGGCCGCTGGCCGAATTCATCGCGATTTCACGCCATGGCCTGCTTCCAGAAAGCCATATGAACACGGCAGCGGCGCCACCGGATAGTGCCGGACTGATCGAGGCCATGCAGGAGGTGCCGGATATCCGCTATTGGCTGCACCTTTTGCGCGAGGCTATCGATCAGGGTACCCAATGGCGCGCCCTGATCGACAGCCTACGCCCCCACACGGCAAGCCTGTGGACCGACTTGCCACTCGAACAACGCGCACGTTTCCTGCGCCATGCGCGCTGGGCGTGGGAGCGCGCACGACATCGCATGCCACCAGCGGTCAGCGAAACCATCACCGCACTGGAGCGGCAGGGGCGGCTGCGCCGCCGCCGCGGGCGTCCGCAATCGGTGCAATGTGACGGCGACGTGTTGCAGCTTGTCATCAACCACGCGGGCCAACCACATCGGCTGCAGGCAGACATGATCATCCAGTGCACCGGTGCCGATATCGATCTACGCCGCACCGACCACCGCCTGCTCAGTCAGCTATTGACCAATGCTCACATTGCCGCCGACCCGCTCGGCCTCGGGGTCATGGCGGACAACCAGGGACGCCTGCTGCACGAAGGCCGTCCCTGGCCCCACGTATTCGCACTCGGCGCGCTGCTGCGTGGCACGTTGTGGGAGGCAAACGCGATGCCGGAGATCAGGCAACAGGCCCGAGTAGTGGCCGATCAGCTGCTGGCCAACTGATCCGATGAGTTCGACCGATGTAATCACTCTCGGACTGTTGGTGTTCCACCTGCTCGGGATGTTCGCCGCAATGCACGCGGTGATGAACACCCGCACGCCGCAGGGCGCCATCGGCTGGGCGCTGGGTTTGATGATGCTGCCGTATCTGACCCTGCTTCCCTATCTGTACCTTGGCTCCAGCCGTTTTCGCGGCTACCTCGGCAGTTATCAAAATGGCTTGCCGGCAGCGATCGCAGGAGCAGCCGAGAGCGCGCCGATCGACCCCGGTTGCGAGCGTTTCGCGGCGATCAGCACGACCCAGGGCCGACCTTTTCGCAGCGGCCACCGTGTGCGCCTGCTGATCGACGGCGACGCCGCCTTCGACGTCATGCTTGCGGCGATGGCAGCAGCCGAACACAGCCTACTGATGCAGTTTTTCATCTTTCACGACGACGATCTTGGCCGACGCGTGCAGCAGCTCCTGCTGCAGCGCGCCGCCGCTGGCGTACGCGTTTGTGTGTTGTTCGACAGTGTCGGCAGCCACGACTTGCCGCGACATTATGTGGAGACGCTGCGCGCCGGCGGTGTGGCGATCCATCCGTTTGCAACCCGACGCTGGCGCAACCGCTTCCAGCTCAATTTTCGCAATCACCGCAAGATCCTGGTGGTAGACGGCGCACGAGCCTTCATCGGCGGCCTCAACGTCGGCGACGAGTACCTCGGCTTGAAACCGCCGCTGGCACCATGGCGCGATACCCAACTCGAAATCCAGGGTCCGGCCGTAGCCGATCTGCAACAACTGTTTGCCAATGACTGGCAGTGGATCACTGGCAGCAAGCCGCCCATGCTGACCACTCCACCGTGCGACAACGGTGCCAGCGCCCTGATGGTTGCCAGCGGACCGGCCGACACTCAGGAAACCGGCTCGCTGTTTTTCACCGCTGCCATCAACGCGGCGCGCGAACGGCTGTGGTTGAGCACACCGTATTTCGTGCCTGACCACGCCGTACTCGTCGCGCTGCAGCTGGCCGTGCTGCGCGGTGTCGACGTGCGCGTGCTGATACCCTCGCGCCCTGATCACCGCACCGTCTTTCTGGCATCCACCCTGCATGCCCATCATGCACTGTGCGCCGGCATCCGAATGTTTCGCTACCAGCCCGGTTTCCTGCACCAGAAAGCGTTGCTGATCGACCACGACAGCGCAGCTATCGGCAGCATGAATCTGGACAGCCGCTCATTCCGGCTCAACTTCGAGGTCAGCGCCTTGGTCGTCGACCGTCACTTCGCCGCCGAAGTGGCCGCCATGCTGGAAACAGATTTCAGCCATGCCCGCGCGGTAGAACCACGCGATTACCGCGAAGCCCCCTATCTGCAACGGGTGGCGATGCACGTTGCACGGTTGTTCGACCCGCTGCTGTGAGGTTGCCCAACGTGTCGTCGAGCCTTGTCCGCCGGGATTCGGTACTATCCGCGCCGCCCCAGCCAGCGACGCCAGTCAAGCTGAAATAGCAGCCAGCTCACGCCGACGCCCAGTGCCACTCCGGCAAGCTCGCACCACACACGGATGCCGAGACCGTCGGGATCGTGCAACTGCGCCAGTTTCACTTGCAGCAACTGCAGCGACTGCAGCTGCGCATAGTTGAGATAGAACATGTCCCACAGATCGCCACCGGCGCTCAGCAGGGTCGCCAGCAGAAACGACCAGCCGATCTGCGCGCCGATACTCCAGCCATTGGGGCGCCCCAACCAGTGCACCAGCACGAACAGCAGCGCCCCGGCCAGCGCGGAAATCGCCCCCGCCTGCAGGCCGCCGACGATACCGTACCCCACCCACGCTTGGTCGTAGTGCACCGATCTGCTCCCGCGGGTAATCCGGAGGCGCATTATGCTCGCCGCCAGCACAACGCGCGCTTGCCGGCCGGCGCGCTAGACTTCCTCACCACTCAGTTGCTGAGGTCGCGGCAATGAACCACACGATATCACCCACCGCCGCCCTGATCGTCGTCGATGTGCAGGCCGACTTCATGCCCGGCGGCGCGTTGGCTTGCCATCAAGGTGATGCGATCGTGCCGGGCATCGACCGCTTGCTATGCCAGCGCGCGTTTCGCCATGTCGCCGCCACCCAGGATTGGCATCCGCCCGGCCATGTCTCATTCGCCAGTGCACATCCGGGCCGCGCACCGTTCGAGCAAATCGAGCTGTACGGTCAGCCACAAACGCTGTGGCCGGATCATTGTGTTCAGGGCACGGCCGGCGCCGAACTTCATCCGGACATCGACTGGTCGCCCCTCGACGTGGTGATTCGCAAGGGCGGCGATCCGCGCATCGATTCCTACAGCGGCTTTCGGGAAAACCATGGCCCGCATGGCCAGCGCCCCGCCACCGGACTGGCCGGCTGGCTGCACGACCGCGGCGTGGATACGGTTTATCTCTGCGGCCTGGCGCGTGATGTCTGCGTGCTGTGGACCGCCCAGGACGCGGTCACGATGGGCCTGCGCACCCATCTGCTGTGGGATCTCACCCGTCCGGTGACGACCAGCAGTGATCGGGCAACGCGCCACGCGTTGCAGGACGCGGGGATCAGCCTCGTCGAAACGGGCACGCTGGTCGCCGCATGACGGCCGGCTTGCAGATTCACGCCTCGTTCTCGGCGGTGGCGTACACCCGGGGTTCGGCGCTGGCGTCATCTGCGTCGATCGCCACGCTCAGGCTGATCGGGCGACAGCACACCTGACAGTCCTCGATGTACTGCTGAAAAGGTACCGAAGTGTCGACCACGATCTCCACCGCTTCGCCGCAGTAGGGGCAGTCGATGGTGCAGGGACTGAGCAACAACATGACGATGTCTCCTTGGCGTGGCCGGCCCGGCTATTGCAGCACGCGATGCGTTGCGATCATGTCAAACGGTCGCGACGCACCAATCCTGCGGCCGCAGGATCTCGAACAGCCCCGCACGACGGGTGCGAGCGCCGAGCTTCAGCAACTCGAGATCCTTGCTGAGCAACCAGCGCGCACCGGATTCCAAGGCCAGCTCGAGAAACTTCTGATCGTCCGGATCGGCACATAGCGGCAAGCGCACCGGGTCTGTCGACGCCCGCGAACCAGCCGGAAGATGGCGGACCAGTTCGTCGAATGCGGCACTGATCGACGGACGCGCGGCATCGGTGATCGGCAGCTGCGGATAGTGCAGCACCCGCCGCCATTCGTCGCGGCAATCATCACGGGTCACCGCCTGAACCCGGCCACCGCGCAGAGCGGCCAGCAATGACGCACAAGCAGGGTCGTGGAACAGCAACAGATCCAGGCACACATTGGTGTCCAACACGATCCGCGGCATGGGCACGTCGGCGAAAGTCATCGTCCCATGATGACGCAAGTGCGGCGCGCGATACACTGGCCGCTTTGAGGGTGGAACCCAGCAGCATGGCCGAACGCACATTCGACAACTACCTGGCCCGGTCCGGCGCCACCCTCGAAGGCTCCCGCTATACCGCGTATCTGGCAGTCACCCCGCGCGGGCATGGCTTTCCGGTCTACTACGCCATCTGCGAGAACCGCAGCTTTCGTGCCAGGGATCTGGCCGAGGCAGCCGCGGCCAAGGCGCTCGCCGAGATGAGCGGCCTCGAAGATGATGGCACTCCGATCTTCCCCGACGGCTATACCGGCTTTGACGATGAGGCCGCGCCAGACAACAGCGCTTGACGGCAGCGCAGCGCACCCCCCAGGCACGCTCAGAGCGAGGAACGCTCGCTCAACTGCGCTACTGCCGCCGCAATCGCGGACGGCGCGTCTACCGTGATGAAGCGTGGCTCGTCATCGCCCAGAGCATGCTCCAGCTCATGCGCCCAGGTCAGATGATACGGCATGTGCACGCCCCAGCCGCCGAGGCGCACTACCGGTTCGATATCCGAGCGCAGCGAGTTGCCCACCATCGCGAACTGCGCCGGCTGCAGGTTGAACTCACCCAGCACGCGCCGGTAGCTTGCGGCGTCTTTCTCCGAAACGATCTCGATGCGCTGGAACAGACCGGCCAGACCCGAGCTGGCAACCTTCTGCTCCTGGTGGAACAGGTCACCCTTGGTAATCAACACCACCGGGTGATGCTGCGCCACCGCCTCCACCGCTTCGCGGACGCCTGGCAACAGTTCCACCGGATGCTGCAATACCGCCTTGCCGAGCGCCACCAGCCGGTGAATGTCCGCAGCGGAGATGCGCTGATCGGTCACCGCAATCGCGGTCTCCACCATCGACAGCGTCATGCCCTTGGCGCCGTAACCGAACAGCTTGAGGTTGCGCCGCTCGGTGGCCAGCATCTGCTGGTGCACGTCGTCGAGATCGACATACCGGCCGATGATCCGGGCAAACGCGTCATTCGCCTCGCGGTAGTAACCCTCGCTATGCCATAACGTGTCATCGCCGTCGAAGCCGATCAGTTGCAGCATGGCAACCCTCTCTTGTCCGCCTGCAGGGGAACAGCAACCCGCCGGTTCAATCAGCTTACCTCGCTACCCAGACGAAGATTGATGTCCAGCGCTGTGGCCAGCTCGCGCAATGGCTCGCCGTCGCGGGTCAAGGTCATCCAACCGGCGAGACAGTCGTCTTCGGTTTCCCAGGCCCACAGCGTGTAGCCGAACTCGGCGAGACGGTCGTAGGCGATCGAGAACAGCTCGGCGGCATCGAGGTCGTCGAAGAAACCGTCGTCGTCCGGGTCGCCGTTCCAGTCGACCGTCAGATTCCAGCGCGACGCCAATTCGTCGATCGCCTGCATCAGCGCGCGCAGATCGTGCGCATCCACGATGAAACCGGCGCGCCAATCGATCACCCGGCCGATCACCTCGATCGGCACCAGATCGTTCACATCGATATCGGCCGCGGCTTCACGGTAGTCGGCAAACTGTTGCAGCGCGGCGTCCTCGTCGCCGGGGTTGATCAGCAACAACAACTGCCAGACGCGGGACTCCGTCGAGTCATCGTCCTCGTCGAAGTCATGGTCGGAATCATGCTCGTGGTCGAAACCGTCGTCGAAGCTGCTCATGCGTGGGCCATCGCGGGTCGGGCGAGCATGGTGCACGCGCACGCGCCATTTGGAAAGTAGTCCCGAACCACTCCATCAACCGGCGCGAGGCCGGGAAAGCCACAGGGTGGGATAATCTGCCGCCCACGACCGGATGCCACCGCCATGCCTGAGACACCCTGCCACTGCACTTGCCATCCGATCGCCTTCGTCCGTTCGCCCTATACGCGGCGCATCGATGCGCCGCACCAGTCCAGTGTGGTGCAGGGCACCGAAACCGGCGCGGTGGCCGAAGCCATGGTCGAATTTGTGGCGGATTTCCCGGCGGCGGCGTTCCGTGACCTGGCCGGTTTCGAACGGATCTGGCTGGTCTTCTAGTTTCATCGCAGCGAGGGGTGGAAACCCGAGGTGAAACCGCCCCGGGGTGGCGGCAAGCGCAGCGTGCTGGCCACCCGCTCGCCCCACCGCCCCAACCCGCTTGGCCTCTCTGCCGTGGAATTGATGGCGATCGGCGAGCGCTCATTGCGTGTCCGTGGCATGGATCTGCTCGACGGCACCCCAATTCTCGATATCAAACCGTACGTGCCGTATGCCGACGCTTTTCCCGGCTCGCGCGCCGGCTGGATCGATGAAGTCGACGCCGACCAGGGACCGCATTCCGCCCCGGGGCCGCGCAAGCCACGACGCGCCCCGAAACGGTCCTGAACCTCGCCCAAAATGGCCCACTGACAACGGCAACTCAGGGTCGCGGCTGGCGATGCAGCATCACCGCGGAGGGCGACGCGTCCAGCAGTTGGCGCAGCTTCAGATACACCGCGTTGGTCCAGCCGAATCCGATCACATTGGCCTTGTAGCCGGCGGTGATCCTTACATCGGCGTTAGCGCTGACCATGTTGTATTTTTCACGGATGGTGCCGTCCGCGGCGAGACTGCGATCAATGGTGGCGGTGAATTTCCGCGCGATACGGCGGGCATCGGCATGGAAACCATAATGATTCAGGCCATCGACGGCCAGCCAGTTGGTCGGCGCCCAGCCGAACGGGGCATCCCACTGCGCGCCGCTGACATGATCGCTCATCTGCAAACCACCCTTGCGCTCGAACAAGCCCAGTCTGGACTCCAACGCCGCAGCCTGCGCCTTGGAGGCTACCCCGGCCCACAACGGATAGAACGTGGTGACAAAGGCATAGTCTGACGGCTTGCCGGCGACGAAATCGTAGTCCATGTACATGCCGCGATCAGGCCGCCACAGGTACTTGTTGATAGCCGTGCGACGGGCCGCGGCAACGTCGGCCCAGTGCGCGGCATCGGCCTTGCGCCCCAGGCGTGTGGCAAAATCGTGCAGGTCGCGCTCATAGCGGTACAGCAAGCCGTTCAGATCCACCGGTGCGTAGTGATGGGTGGAACCGCCGAACGGCCCCATCCGGAACGTGGTGTCGAAACCGGACTCGCGCATCGCGCGGTCGCCGAGGTAGTAATCCGCGCTCAAGCGGTAGCCCTTTGACCACGCGCCAGCGCAAACTTTCGACGCCCGCACATCGCAACTGGTTATTCGCAGTCGTTCGGCTTCGGCCGAGCCAGGATGTTCGGATGCCTTGACCAGGTAGCCGCGATCCGCTGCGCGGTGGGCCAACAGCCAGTCGATCACGCCGCGCAGATAATCGCTGTTGTGCATCTCCAGCACCGGACTGGCACCGCCGTAGCCGTAGTAGCGCGCCAGGCCGGTATCCCCGGCGCGGTGCTTTCGGCGCAGCCAGGTGGCATGGTCGCGGACGGCCAGCGGATACGCATGCGCCAGCCATGCACGTGCGGCGGCCGGGTCGCGGAAACTGGCCGGATCATCCAGCACCGCGCGAATCATCGAGGACAGAAACGGGGGCTGCGAACGGGTCAGGTAATAGCTGCGATTGGCATTCAGCACCGCGCCGTAGTGCTGCACCTCGAACAAGGCGTTGTCGACCATGCCCCGAGCCAGCGTGTCGTGATGATCGGCGATCAGGCCCAGCACGATGAAGTAGCTGTCCCAGCCATACATTTCGTTGAAGAAGCCGCCCGGCACCACATACGGATGCGGCAAATAGAGCAACCCCTGCACCGGTAGCTTCAGCGGCGAAAGATCGCCAAGCTGGCCGATTACTTGCGGCAACACCCGCACATCGACATGGCAACGCCGACGGATGCCGTCGAGCTGCGCCGGTCTCGGCAGCTCCGCCGGCAGGTACAGCACCGGACGCGTCGCCAGCTTGCTGTCGCGCAAGGCGGAGCAGTCTTCCATTGAGCGGGTCAGGGTGGCCCAGGCATGATCAATGTAGGCACGTGTCTTTAAGGAATCCGGCGGGTTGGCCGACACAGTGCTGGCCAGCAGTGCGCCGAGAATGCCCAGGGGAAAACGCCAGAAATCTTTCATCAACATCCCACCATCATCTGCATGTGTTCGAGGACCGCGGAAACGGTAGCGCAACCACGGGCTCTGAAACCACCTCCGACACGCAGTCCCAACGAAAACCGCCGCGGCTGAAGATCTTGTCACGCCCATGGCAGGAAGCGGGGCATCGCCGGCACTTGTGACCACCGCTCCACAGACCGTCAGCTCACCCGTATCCAAGGATCTCAATGCCCTCATGCTTCTAGAACGACAACTCCGGCAATTTTCCGTCGGTCAGCGCATCGTCGCCATTGCGATGTTGCTGCTGTTACCGATGGTTGTGCTCAGCGCGGTCAGCGCGATCATCTTGAACGATCAGGAAACCGCCTTCCGCGATTCGGTGGAAGAGTCCATCCACACCTTGCTGCCACTGACCACCCTGGAGCACTACCTGCAGCGCGCCCTGGTTGATGAACTGGAGGCACAGTCCAATGAATCCATACCCGACTTTGGTGGCCTCACCGACAACATCGACAACACCTTCAGCAACATTGAAAGCAGCGATCACCGTGGCGACCTGCCCGAGCACACGGTGCTCTCGGCCCAGCAGGCATGGCGCAAGGCACGCCCTTCGATAAAGCGCTTGATCGAGCAGGTGCGGTCGCTTCATCCCAGGGACGGTCGGGCTGCCGACAATCTGGACCGTCAGGAGCTCCAGCAGTCCATTCGCGAGATCGGTCAAGCACGCAGGGAACTGGCCCTACTCGTGCAGGCCCGCTACATGCGCGCAGTGGCAGCCCGTCATTCGCAACTGAGATGGTTGATGTGGAGCTGGATCATTACCTTGTCGGCAGCAGCTTTGCTACTTGCTGCGTTTCTGCATTCGCTGCTGCGTCCCATCCGGGAAATCGGTCAGGCGGCCCAAAGCCTTGGCGCGGGCAAGATGGGCATACGGCTTCCGGTCACCGGCAACGACGAATTGACCGCCCTCGGCGAACGCTTCAACGCGATGGCGGAACAGTGGGAGGCCTCGCGTCAGACCCTGCTGACGGAAGCTGCCGAAGATCCCTTGACTGGCATGCTCAATCGCCGCGGCATTCTGGCGTCGCTGGAGGCCGAACTCGACACTCATACACATCGGCAGCAACCGCTCAGCATCTTCATGGTCGACCTCAATCGCTTCAAGGCGATCAACGACCAATTCGGCCATAGCGCCGGCGATCGGGCGCTGCAATGGGTCGCCGCCAAAATGCGGGAGTCCTTGCGCGACACCGATCGCGCGGGCCGCTATGGAGGCGATGAATTTCTGATCATTCTTCCCGACGCAGACAAGACGCAGGCCCGCCAGATTGCCCAGCGGATGATGCAGTCGATTGATCACGCTGCAGGCCGAGAACCCGCCTATCCTACCGTCAGCATCGGCATCGCCAACGCGCCCGAGGATGGCAGGGACATCGCCACCTTGATCGAAGTGGCGGACGCCGCCCTCTACGGCGCCAAAAGCCGGCGCCGCCATGGCGGCATACAAGGCGACCCGGCAACGGACTGATGGCGAACGGACTGATGGCGGCAGTCACCACCCACGCGGTACGGCCGACGCATTGACGCAAAGGACGACGGACCGTTTCCCTTCCGCGCGGCCGATACGGCACACTGAAGCGGTCTATTTTCGGATTCCGCTCATGCATCTGACATTCCGCACGCTGGCCCTTGCCGGACTGACGCTGTTGCCAGCCCTCAGCAGCCATGCCGCCACACCTGTACTAGGCAGCGATGCCAGCACCGTGCAGTTGCATGACGCGATGCTGCACGGCAGCTTGACGCCCGCCGCGCTGACCCTCGAAGCCCTAGCCCGGGTACGGGCGTTCGATCAACACGGGCCGCGTCTCAATGCCATCATCCAGCTCAACCCCGATGCACTGAGCGATGCCACCCGACTCCAGACGAAGGCCGGCGCGACGTCCCCAAAGGGGCCGCTATGGGGCATTCCCGCGGTGCTCAAGGACAATATCGACACCGCCGACCGCATGCAGACCACCGCCGGCTCGCTGGCCATGGTCGGCACGCCGGCGGCGCGCGATGCCACCGTGGTGGCGAAGATGCGCGCCGCCGGGATGATCATCCTGGGCAAGGGCAACATGAGCGAATGGGCCAACTACCGCGGCTTCCATGCCACCGGTGGCTGGAGCGGACGCGGCGGCCTGACCCACAACCCCTATGTGATTACCCGCACGGCCTGCGGCTCGAGCTCCGGTCCGGCGGTGGCCGTGGCGGCCGGCTATGTGCCAGTTGCGGTCGGCACCGAGACGGACGGCTCGATCGTCTGTCCTTCGTCCATCAACGGCATCGTCGGCATCAAACCCACCCTCGGTCTGGTCAGCCGTGCCGGTATCGTACCGGTGACCCGCGAACAGGACACGCCGGGCCCGCTGGCCCGCAGCGTGGCCGACGCGGCCGCCCTGCTCACCGTGATCGCGGGCAGCGACCCACGCGACCCGGCTACCGCCAATGCCGACCGCCACGCCACCGACTACAGCCGTTTCGTCGACCCGCACGGTCTCAGCGGCAAGCGCATCGGCGTGGTGCGCGCCCTCACCGGCTACAGCCCCGCCACCGATCAGGTATTCGAACAGGCGCTTGCCGCGATGCGTGCCGCGGGGGCGATCATCGTCGACCCGGTAACCATCCCGCACCTGCATGCATTTGACGATGACGAAAATCTCGCCACCTCCTACGAGTTCAAGCACGATCTTAATGCCTACCTGGCCACACGCAGCGGGCTGAAGGTGCATTCGCTGGCCGATATCATCGCCTTCAACAAGGCCCACGCTGCCGAGGAAATGCCCTGGTTTGGCCAGCAGCTGATGATCGAGGCCGAGGCACGCGGCCCACTGACTGAACCGGCCTATCGCAAGGCCCGCGCCGAGGCCAAACGTCTGGCCGGCCCCGAGGGCATTGACGCGGCGCTGGCGGCTCATCATCTGGATGCTCTGGTGGCGCCCACTACCGGACCGGCCTGGAGCCTCGACCTGGTCAACGGCAGCCACTTCCCCGGCGGCAGCGCCGGCGAAGCGGCGGTCGCCGGTTACCCCGACATCAGTGTGCCGATGGGCTTCGTACACGGCCTGCCGGTGGGCATCAGCTTCTTCGGCGCGAAATGGAGCGAACCGACCCTGATCCAAATCGCCAGCGGCTTCGAACATGCCAGCCCTGCCCGTCGTCCACCCCGGTTCCGCACCGCGGCAACGCGCTGATTCCTCAGCACGGTCGCAGCGACAGGCCGGCTCACGGCTCGCCCGGATGTTTCGCGTAGAACTGGCGCAGAAATGCCTGGCGCGCCGCACCGCGATCGACCGCGGTATGCGTGTGTGCGTCGATGGTCTGGCGCAATAGGCCGCCGTCGGACGTGCGCACCGCCGGCCACGCCGGCAAGCCCGAGCCATTCGGATTGCCGGTCTTGATGAACTGCGCGAAATAGCCCTCCATCACGCGGGACACCGCGCGATCGGTCGGCGTCCACGCATATACGCGGTTGCTGTCGAGATTGCCCAGCGCATACTCGATCTCGCCGCTGTGCACGGCACCGGGATCCGGCTTTTCGCCGGGCGCGGGATGTCGCTTGGCCGGCCGCGGCTGGGCAAAATAGTAGAAATACACCGGCGCCTTGCCGGTGCGTCGTTGCCATGCCATCCAGCGCCAGGTGGTGTGGGCGATGAACATGTCACCGGCCAATGCCGTGGCCGAGCGCTCCACCTCGGCCTGGTTGCCGCCGGGGTACAACGCCAGAGCAGGGGCCGCCTGCTTGCCGAACAACCGACCAAGCGCGGCGCGATAGTGCGCCGGGGTGGGCGCTTGCTGCTTGAGAATCGCGGTATAGAACCCTTCCTGCGAATTCGAGCCCAGCAATAGGGGGATATGCGCCTGCGCGCCGCGGGCGAAGGTGACCGCAGGGGCTTCGTCCAGGAAATAGCCATCGATGTTGGGCATAGCAGACGGAGCGTTGCCCTGGGCACTTGCCTGCAACAAGACCTGCGCCGGCAGCGCGCGCAGCGCCGCCAGCGAATCGGCACCGACATGCATGGCGAAAATCTCGCCCTGCTGTTCCGCCACGGCGAGTGGCAGCGGTGCGATCGGCGCGAACAGGGCGCCACTCTCCCCGATCGCGCCGGCGATCAGTCCACGTGACAGCGGCGAGGCCATCAGCGCACTGACCGAGATCGAACCGGCCGACTCGCCACCGATGGTGACGCGTGCGGGGTCGCCGCCAAAGCGCGCGATATTCGCCTTGACCCACTGCAGCGCCGCCTGTTGATCGAGCAGGCCGTAGTTGCCTGCCGCGTGATGTGGCGACTCGGCGGCCAGGGCCGGCAATGCCAGGAACCCGAACACGCCCAGCCGATAGTTCACCGTGACCGTGACGATGCCTCTGCGCGCCAGACTGGCGCCGTCGTAGCGCCACTCCGATCCGTCTCCCGCGACGAAACCGCCACCGTAGAAGTACACCAGCACGGGCAGCTTCGGCGTGACGGCAGACCCTGATGCCGGCGTCCAGACATTGAGGTACAGACAGTCCTCGCTCATGCCGTTGGCGCGAAACACCATGTCACCAAACAGCGGCCGCTGCATGCAGCGTGGCCCGAAACGCCGCGCCTGCCGCACACCCGACCAGGGCGCTACCGGCTGCGGGGGCTTCCAGCGCAACGCCCCCACCGGTGGTGCGGCGTAGGGGACGCCCTGGAATTCACGCAGCGTCACGCCATCGTGCGATACGCGCAAACCGGCGATGCGGCCCGCAAGCAACTGGACCTGCGGCGCAGGGCCGATCGCCGATGCCGATGCCGTCAGTGTGCCGAGGCAAAGCAGCAAACCAACCAAGGCGCGACGGGGCGTCGTGGACCGGGGCGGGGTCTTTGACCGGCTGATGTGGGGGGTCATGCGGGCATCCTCTGGCGGTTCTCCACGCAGACTAGACCATTCAACGCACTCCGATCCATGTCTTGGGACCCGTCAAAAAAACAGCCCGATCACCGACGACCGGGCTGCTTCTTGCCGGTAGCCAGGATCGCGACGGTGGACCTCGCAATCCTGGCATTGGGGATGGGGCGTCTTACGAGGCCGCCGGCTGCTCACCGGCGAAATCGACCACCAGGGTCACGCGACGATTCGGTCCGCCCTGATCACCGGACTTGCCAGGGTCCACCAGGCGATCTTTCGCCTTGCCATAGCTCACCGCCCGTACCTGGCTCGCTGACAGCTTGCCGGTACTGACCAAATAATCACGCACCGCCTCGGCGCGCTTCTCGCCAAGCTTCAGGTTGTACGCTTTGGAACCCGCCGGATCGGCAAAACCTTCCACTGTCACGATCGCATTGGGGTAGTGCGCGCCCACCGTCTTGGCGAAGTCTTCCAGCAGCGGTTTGTCCTGATCACGCAAGGTCGACTGATTGAAGGCAAAATGCGCAATCGCATCGACCCGTACCCGACCCGCCATCTGGGTGATCTGGGCATCGTACTTGGCGAATTTCTGCTGCATTTCCTGGGTCAGGTTGTCGATCTGCTGCTGTTGCTTCTGATCGTTGGCACGCAGTTGCGCGATGGCGGCGTCGTAGTCGGTTTTTTTCACGTACTGACTGCAACCGCTGAGCACGACAGCCATCAGACCCAACGAAACAACTGCCAGCCGGGATAGTTTGCTGATCATGGTTTTCCTCTCCTCTGCATGTGAACCGGGGCAGACCCATTGCAAAACGAACGGTCAATGATGCCCACCGTTCCACAGGCTAGCAGCGCGTGCCTCCGCGAATATTGACCTGACCTGACTCGGGCATCGGTACCCCAAAGGCGCAACGACGAATTACAGATAGCCCAGCAACAGCAGGATCAGCAAAATCAACAGAATCAGGCCGATGCCACCACTGGGGCCGTAACCCCATGAACGCGAATGCGGCCATGCCGGCAGGCCGCCGATCAACATCAGCACGAGCACGATAATCAGAATCGTCATCAGCATGGCGCGTTCTCCTTGATATGGCCTGTTGGCCAGGGGCGGCGCCATCATGTCCTGTGCCGCCGTCATCGCCGGGTGACGAAGCCATGCATGACCAGTTCACACGACCATCATTGAGAGATAACCGATTGCGCAGGCACGACCGGTCGTCAGTGTCACGATGCCCCGCTCTCACGCATCGCTCACCGCGGGAAAAGGATCATTTTTGCCCCGCCCCCTCCGGAGCCACGCATGAACAAACGTCATGTATTCAGCACCCCAGATCTGGTTGGGGCGGAAGCGGCCGTGCATGCGGCGCGCCAAGCCGGCATTCCGGATGACGACATCTCGCTGATCGCACGCCACGACATCGAAATGCAGGCGATTCCCGACGATCGCCTGGAAACCACCGGGGATTTCGCCCGGGGCGGCATGAAAGGCATGCTCGGGGGCGGCGCCTCGGGACTCCTCGCCGGGCTGATCGCCGTCACTATCGCACCCCTGGGCCTGGCGGTGGCGGGGGTCGCCGGCATGACTTTGATCGGCGCAGCGGTCGGGGGCTGGGCGGGCATGCTGTCCGGCACTGCCGTACCGGACGTGGTCCGCCGCCAGTTCGAAGCGGAAATTGAGGCGGGTCACGTATTGATAGTGATCGACGCGGAGGGGGAGGCGCTCGCTGCCGCCGATGCCGCCGTCATGGCCGTCGGTGCCACGCCTCTGCCATTTGAGGCACCGAGCGCCACCACGTAACACCGACCGACCGGGCGCTGCGGCGCCGATTGAGCGAACGACAGAAACTGAGCTCGGCTGCCATCCCTCAAAACTGATAATCCAGGCCCACTCGCAACACGGGGTACAAACTGAGCTTGTTCGCTTCGTGCTGCAACGAGCTCTGTTCGGCGGCGACATTGCTGCTGCCAGCCGCCTGTTGCAGACCGGGAGACACCGCCAGGGTCACGTTCGGCTTGCCGTAGGCGACACCGACATCGCCAAAGAAGCCCAGACCACCTCGCTGCGGACGATGGCCCCAACCCAGACCGAGATAGGGCGAGACCGTGGCGAATTTGGCCGCGACGTGTGCGTACTGCCCGGCGGCACTGTACTGCTGATGGTTGATGGTGATGGTGCCACTGCTGGCAACGACGTCGCCACTGAAAGTATTGCCACCCAACAGGACGCCGCCGGTGAACCGGAACGGACCGGCGAAAAACAGATCGTAATAAGCACCGACCGTCCCCAACTTCAGGCTGCCCCGATAGGTTTCACTACTGCTCCTCAAGCTGTGCGAGTAATCCAAGTAGTTGCCCTCCACCCGGATCGCCGAGTGCCTGCCCATGGCATAACCGTAACCAAGCGTGCCACCCAGCGTGCCGATGCCGGCATAGACCTCATGGCGACCGATGGCCTGGGCGTTGACCGGCACGGCGAGGGAGGAAGCGGCAACCATGAGGGCAACAGCGATGAAAGGTTTCATGAAATTTCCTGCGCAAGGGCGGGGAGACGGATCGTCGTCGGCAAGCAGGCCTCATCGACACACGATCCACGGGAAAACACGGCGGGATGGCTTGGTCGAAACGAGGTTCTGGTTGGCCGCCACCGCGGTATGGGCATCGGCCGCTGGCGATCGCGCTTTATCGATGAGTCCGCAAAGTGCGGATAACGCGTTCAAAAACGCAAACCGCATCACAGTCCCTTAGCCCGCGGGCCGGGCGGCTGACGTCAGCGCAGGTGGCATCGGTTCATCGCATGCGCTTCAGTGCGGGGAGCTCACCTGCGGTGCCAAGGTCGCCCACCCTGCGTCACAGCAGGGGGTAACGCTGGCCCGGCGCATGCGCCGGTGTCAGTACCTGGCGGCAGCCTTCAAGGCCTTCTTGATGGAACCCGGGGCGCACATGATGCTCAGAAAGCTGTTCGAACCCATCATGCTCAGGTCCGGAAAGTTGATCGCAATGCGGAATTTCGCCGGCAGCGCATATACCGTGGTGCCGACGACCAGCATCTCGTAGGGAAGATGGCCGCTGGATTTGACCGGCTGAAAATCGATCCGGCTCATGATGTGCTGGTCGCCGCTGCACGCGTTGTCGGCCGGTCCGGACAAGGCTACGCCAAACAGGGTTTCCTGCTTGCCCGGCAGCGCGACCTGATAGACCGCGCTGGTACCGCCCCGGTGCGCCGCGAGACCCGCCTGCACAGCACTCACCGCCTGCTCGTAGGTATCGTATTGAGCCAACTTGTCGGCGTCGGTGAAATACGGCATGAACATCTTGTAGTGGTAATGCGACAAATCCTTCGCTGTGAGGCCTTTCCGGGATCCATAGGCTTCTTTCATTCCCAGGGCCTTTTCAAGCTGGGCGGTTACCTGCGCCAGATCGTCCTTGAGACGGTAGGCGCCGGCCATGTAACTGGGATTGGTAAAGGCGATCTGGACCCGGCTGGCCGCTTGGCTCTTCACCTCGGTCACCGTGACCCGCTGCACCGCGGCAAAGCCGCCGAATTCAGTTTGCATCGCCGCCTGCTGCAACGCCGGGCTGGTGACGCCGATGATTTGCGCGGAGACACGCTCGCCGCCGGGAAACGCCGCGTTGGCATAGGGCGCATAACTGCCGACGATGGTGAATCCATGGTCCGACAACGCCTGCTTCACCGTGGCCACCACCTGTGGCAGGTCACCACTGGGCGTGGCCGCCAGCACGAAAGGTTTCAAGCGTTCTGCTGCGTGTGCCTGGCTGCTGCCAAAAACCGCCAGCAGCAAGCTTGCCAGCAGCCCGTAACCCCATCCTGTTCTTTGCCTGGTCATGACCGTCCCCCGGAATTGATGCCGTGTCTTTCCCGATATGGATGAAGTTCCCCGGCCACCGGCATGACGCCAGACCCCACCTCATCCACGATGCGTGACCATGCAACCCCGGACAAACGCGCCAGCCATCGCTCGACCTCGAACGGGTATCTCAGATACTGCCCCGGGTATATGGCACGACTCCGTTGTAGCACAATTCCCCCCGACTTCGTCCACTCATCGACGACGGTACCGGCAGGTACCGCACAGGCCTGGCCACGGCCGCTCGGCCGGCGACTGCGGCGAAGTGGCATGAGGTGTCCGACACGAACTGCGTCGGCGCCAGCGAAACCTTCGCGCCTCGAGTCCATGGATGTGCGGTCCGTCCCGCCCGGCCGTTGCCCGGGCACCTGTGGGCATCGGTAAATTTCGAGGCGCGCACGACACGCCACCACTGCAGCTCGGCATCGATCGGCGCCAGGTGTTGCGTCATCTGCGTGAATACTGCTTGCACAGCGTCACCTCACTTGCGAGGATCGACGCTGGTTACCGCCTGGAAACGTGCATGCAAGCGCCCCCCGACGTGCCGCCGCGCCCCTATATCGCTGCCGTGGAAAATCCGCGGGAATTCACCGCCAAGGCGGTGATCTTCGGTATCATCTTCGGCATCCTGTTCGGCGCGGCCAACGCCTATCTCGGTCTGCGCGCCGGTCTCACGGTCAGCACCTCGATCCCGCTGGCGGTGATTACCGTGGCGATGTTCCGCATCTTTGGCCGCTTCGGCCACGACGGCACCATCCTCGAAGCGAACATCTCGCAGACCACCGGCTCGTCCTCCAGCGCGCTGGCCAGCGGGGTGATCTTCACCTTGCCGGCGCTGTTCATGTGGGGGATTCCGCCGAGCCTGATGCAGATGACCTTGCTCGCCCTGGCTGGTGGCCTGCTGGGCGTGTTGTTCATGATTCCATTGCGCGCGCTGCTGATCGTGCGCGAGCACGGGCGACTGCCGTTTCCCGAGGGCACGGCTTGCGCGGAAGTGCTGAAGGCCAGTCAGCGCGGGGGCTCGCAGGCCAAGAACGTGTTTCTCGGGCTGGCCGTCGGCGCCGGCCTGAAGGCGCTGACCTCATGGTTGCAGGTCATTCCCGCCACCCTCAGCTTCAAGCTGCCGCTGCTGAAAAAGGCCGTGGTCGGCGTGGACTTGTCCGGTGCGTTGTTCGGCGTCGGTTACATCCTCGGCCCGCGGATCGCCTCGGTCATGGTCGGCGGCGGCCTGCTCTCGGCGCTGGTGATCATTCCCGGTATCGCGGCATGGGGCGCGAGCCGCGCACTACCGCTGTACCCGGAAACGGTACTGCCGATCGCGCAGATGAGCGCGCAAGCCCTGTGGAACAACTATGTGCGCTATATCGGGGCCGGTGCGGTGGCCGCGGCGGGCATCATCACCCTGGTGCGCTCGATCCCGATGATGCTGGAAAGCTTCCGCGTCGGCCTGCGGCAGTTCGCTACCAGCGGCGCGACCGCCGAGGCGGAGCAGGTGCCGCGCACCGAGCGCAATGTGCCGCCCCGGGTGTTGTTGATCGGACTGGGTTGCGTGCTGGTATTGCTGGCGGTGGTGCCGCAGACGCTGGGCGCGGTCGGCCCGTTCTGGCATCGCGCCATCGCTGCAGTCTGCGTGGTGATCTTCGCGTTCTTCTTCGTCACCGTGGCCGCGCGCATCGTCGGCCTGGTCGGGGTCACCTCCAACCCCACCTCCGGGATGACCATCGCCGCCCTGCTGGCCACCGCCACCGTATTCATGATGCTGGGCTGGAACGACCTCTCCGGCAAGGGCGCGGCGCTGATGGTCGGCTGCGTGGTGGCGATTGCCGCCGGCATCTCCGGCGATACCTCGCAGGATCTGAAAACCGGCTACCTGCTAGGCGCCACCCCCAGTTACCAGCAGATCGGCCAACTGGTCGGGGTACTGACCTCGGCGGTGTTCGTATGCCTGTCGGTGTTGTTGCTGGCCGACACCTTCGGCTTCGGCACCCAGGCCTTGCCGGCGCCGCAGGCGACCTTGATGAAACTGGTGATCGATGGCGTGATGGGGCATTCCCTCCCATGGTCGCTGATCGGTATCGGCGTCGGCATCGCGGTGCTGTGCGAGCTATTGCGGATTCCCTCGCTGGCCTTCGCGATCGGCGTCTACCTGCCGCTGTCCACCATGACGCCGATCTTCCTCGGCGGTCTGCTGCGCGCCTGGATGACCCGCAAGCGCGACCAGGAGAGCGACGCGCGGGAGGAGCGCGGGGTACTGCTCGGCTCGGGCCTGGTCGGTGGCGAGGGCTTGCTCGGCGTGGGCATTGCCGCGGTGGCCTTCATCCATGGCGCGCGCCCGGCCGGTATCGGCACCGCCTGGGCCGGCTCACCGATGGGCGTCCACCTTGCCGGCGTGGCCACTCTGGTCGCCCTGATCGCCTGGTTCGCGCAGCGGGTACGGTCGCGTTGATCCACTGCCCTCCCCGCTTTCCCCCTCGCACGCATGCAAAGTACGTCCATGGCCTGGCCTGATCCGGCCCCTGGAGGCGTCGCTCAACCTGCGGCGGCGGCAAAACATCAGCGCCACCTGGGCGACCGCTGCACCGAGCAGAGCCAGCGCCATGTCGCGCTGGGCGTCCCATACGTCACCCTGGGTGCCAAGATAGGCCTGTCCCAGCTCCCCGCCAAACAGGCTGGCCGCCAACCACTCGATCAATTCGAAGACCGCCGACAGCGCCTCGATAAACAGCACCGGCATGAGCCATCGCCAGGCACCACGGGGAGGTGCTTTCGCCTCGAACAGCTCGACCGCCAGCGGCAACAGCAGCAAGCCGAACAGGAAGTGCACCAGGCGATCGTAATGATTGCGCCGGAACCCCAGCAGCGCGTCGAGCGACTGCCCCGTCAGTGATCGCAGTGCCTCGTCGTAGGGCACCATCGCATAGGTGTAGTGCGCGCCGATCTCATGCGCGCACAAAAACACGAACAGCAGCGTATAGGCCAGATCGGAAAAGCGCAGGCGGTTTACCGTGAGCACCAGCCATGGCACCACCGCGAACACGACGAGATTCTCCAGCAGCCAGTCCTGGCGAAACCACGGCCTGATCGCCAGCACCAGCCAGAACAGGACGAAGCCGGCCAGCAACACCAGCGGATAGGCGTGACGATGCCAGCGAGGACGGAGCTCGGCCATGCGTGTATTCATCGCCTACTGCCGATACGATGTCAACGAGCGCTGCGTACCTCGCCCGCCTTTCCGGAAGAATGCCCTGTCTTGGTGAACACGACGACGTGGCAATAACTTCCGTCTTCATATTGCGGCGCGCGAAGTACGTTCCATCCAACTCTCCCTGCGATCCCATTGCTTGCATCCGATCATCGGTTCCGCTCTCCCGATCAGGTTGCGTCGGGGGAATCGGGGTGGATGGCGATTGACCCAACACGCTGTCGGCGATGGCTTCCGGCACCATGCGGCGGCGATCGCGCATCCGCAGAAACGGCCGCTCGACGAGGTAATGCAGCGCCGCACCAAGCAGCAATATCGCCCCGACGTAAGCCACAAGCGCCCCTGCGCCATGCCTTTGCAACTGTACGCCCCAGGCCACCTGCACCAGGTGCAAGGCAATCTTGTGGCTGAGATACAGGCTGTAGGAGATCGCCGCGATCCAACCGGCGCCCGGCAACCGCCAGCGACCGATCACACTGTGCTGGTTCACAGCGGCAAACACCACCACCCCCAAGCCCCACGACAGCAACGGCCAGCCAACTGCGTTGGCCAACAGACCGGTGCGATCGCGAAACAGCCACAGCGCCAGTACCGACAACCCCACACCGGCCAGCAACACCGCGTTGGCATGCAACTGCCAGCGTGACCACAGCTGCGGGCGGTATACCCGCAACACCGCCAGCATCACGCCCATCAGCAAGCCGTCCAGCCGCATCCAGGTCGGGTAGTAGATATCCTCGACATACCAGTTGCGCGGCGAGACGATGCCAGCGTCGTGCCACCACACCGCGCCACGCAGCACGACGCCCAACAACACCACGCCGGCGCAGACACTGACGAACTTTATCGCCGATGGCTTGCGTGTCAGCCACCAGGCCAGCAACGGAAAGAGCAGATAGAAGTGCTCTTCCACGCACAGCGACCACGCCTGCGAAAACGCCTGCTGATGCCGGTAGTCGATCGACAGGTTCATGGTGAACGTGGCGAACTGCCACCACGGGGCCATGCCCGCCGCCTCGCGCAACGCAGGAAAACCCGCATACAACGCCAGCACCACCGCAAAGGCCGGCAGGATTCGCCAGGCCCGGCGTGCGTAAAACTTGCCGAACGACAGGCGTTCACCCCGCTGCAGCGGTTGCAACACCTGGCCGCCGATGAGAAAGCCGCTGAGCACGAAAAAGATATCTACGCCCATCCAGCCATCGCCGGACAGCCAGGCAAAACCCGTACCCAGCCCGAACAGTGCATACGCATGAAACAACATCACCCAGACGATGGCGATGGCACGGAGCAGATCGAGACCGGGGAGACGATACATGGACATCCTTGTCGTGATGAATACGGGACCTATGCCGCAAGCTCGCCACGCACGCGGCCTGATCGACCGAAACACGCTACCCTCCCGTCGCTCTCGCAAGCGTAGGCAACGCCAGCGATTTCACGCTGGCAAAAATGAGGCAAAACGGTGACTTTCCGTGTTGAGGCGACGCGTTGTCAGCCTACTCAGTCGCAGAAAAACTGGTACCAGTGGCGGCAGCGCAGGCTTTGCTCGCAATGCTTGAGCTGGGCGCCGTATTCACCGGCGCGAAACGCCACGCCGCGGGCGGTGGCCAGCAACGCGCGATTGTGACGCCAGCGGCCGCTGCGGTAGCCGCCAATGCCCTCGTGGTAGGCGATGTAGAGGTGCTCCGGGTCCCACTTGGAGATGCCGAGCTGGCGGTGGATCAGGTCGGTGTACCAGCCAATGAAATCCAGCGCATCGTCCATGTCCGAGCGGCTCTTGAACAGGCCGCCGGTGGCCTTGCGATATCGACGCCAAACCGGGTCCTGAGCCTGGGCATAACCGTAGGCGCTGGACTTGCGCGGCAGCGGGATAAACAGGAACCAGCGACGCTCCGGGCGCGCATGTTCGCGAAAACTCGACTCCCGCCGCACGAAAGCCATCAGCACGTTGATCGGCGTGCCCCAGCGCTGCTGGGCGTCATGCGCGTCGTCGTACCATTCGGGATACTGGTTGAAGACCTGGCAGATATTGTCGGCGTGGCGCGGCGGCACGGTGGCGCAACCGCCCAGCGCAAGCAGGCTCAAGGCAAGCAAGGCGAACGCGGCAAGACGCGACGCAGGCGGATTCCATCGTGCGGTCATGGCGGTAATGTACCAGCCGGGCGCCCCATCGCTCAGCCAGCCGGCGGGGGCGGCAGATCAACAAGTCCGAGTGAACGAAGCTGGGCCTCCAGGGCGTCTACGCTGTCCCAGGGCAGGATCGGCGCATTCTGGCGTTCGTCCGGCGGGTTGTCAGGCAGCCGGTCCGACCATCCGCCACAGCCCACCAATGGCAACAGCGGACGTCGATGCAACCAGGCGAGGCAAACTTCCGAGATGGTGCCGGCACGGCCGCCGATCACCAGACAGGCATCGCCGGCCAGGGCCATCAGCAGGTTTCTCGCATCACCCATGCCGCAGGGAATGACTACCGCAGCGGGCCAGTCCGGCGCCGGCATCGCATCGCTCGTGACAATGCTGACGACCAAACCACCCGCCGCCTGGGCGCGCTGCGCAGCGACACGCGTCGCCGGGCTGCCACAACCACTGACCACGGTGATGCCCAACCGGGCGAGCCGCTCCCCCGCGCCGCCGGCCTGTTCAAAAGCCTTCGAACCGGGCTCGGCGCTGCCCAACACACAGACCTGTGGCCGACGAAATCCCGTAAACATGTCACGTTGCTCCGTCAAGGAAACCAGGCGAGGGGCCGGCTACAGACCGCGAGGCCCGCGGCATCGCGCGCGCTCAATCCACATGCCGGGGTGATCCCGCCAGCGCGAAATCCAGTGCCGCACATACCGCCGCCACCTGCGCGGCATTGCATTGCGCGGCGGTGGCCCGGGGGCTGTCGGGATAGACTTCGGTGGTGGTCTTGTAAGTCGCATCGGTGATACCGGCGCACAGGCCGAGCTGCTTTACCGGATACTGGATCACGCCCGGCCCGACCATTGGCGAGCCAATGAGCTCGCCGTCGGCATCGGCCGGGGCGATGTGGGTGACCTGCGCTACCGCATCGATGATCGCCTGCTGGAACGCCGGTTGGGGATACGCGCTGTCGTCGACCAGATAGAAACCGTCGGGGATTTCTCCCGGCACATACGCCACGCCATCGCGGGCGGCCAGCGCCGGACGAAACTCGGACTCGTCGCTGTCGGTGGTTTCATGCAGATCGACATGCACCAGCACGCGATCGCGGAACGGCGCGACCAGACGCATCAGCGCCGCCGCTTCGGGCGCCTCACCGTCGGCACGAAAGGAGCGGTTCGGGTCCACGGCATGCGCGTTCCAGCGATGAATCCGCTCGTAAGCCCAGGGGCTGACGCACGGCGCCACCACCAGATTGACGCGACCCGCATAGTCCGCCGCCCGTTGCGCGACGAACTGCAGCGCGCCATGCACGCCGCTGGTTTCATAGCCGTGTACGCCGCCGGTTACCAGCGCGATCGGCAGCGCGTCGTTCCAGTCAGGGCTGGTCAGCGCAAACAGCGGGTAGCTGTCCGGCGGGTAGTCCAGCCGGCCGTACTCCGACACCTGGAAACGGCTGCGCAAGGTGTCGATCACGCGCAACACATCGGCCTCGTAATGGCGCCGGACGGTCTGCCGCGAACGCCACTGGGCGACCTCGTCGGCGCCCCAGGGACGTCCAGGCGTGCCGATCGCATCGGCTGCGAGAGTGGTTGGCATATCGTTCGCCTTGCAGAGTTGAAGTCGGGTGGTGAAGTGTAAATGCCGACCCGGGACAACGTCACCGGACCCGCTGCTAGCCCAATGCCTTTTCCACCGCCGCCAGCGCGTGAATGCGCGTGGTGTCGAACAGCGGAATCGTGGCATCTTGCTGGCTGACCAGCAACGCGATTTCCGTGCAGCCGAGAATGATGGCCTGTGCACCCTGCGTCGCCATGGTTTCCATAATGCGTCGGTACTGGCTGCGAGACTCGGCAGTAACCACCCCGCGGCAAAGCTCGTCGTAAATGATGCGATGGACGACCTGGCGGTCCTCGGTGTCAGGCACCATCACCCGCAGCCCGTGGCCCTCACTCAGGCGTTCACGGTAGAAGCTCTCTTCCATCGTAAACCGCGTGCCCAGCAGCGCGACGGTGGCGCAGCCAGCCTGGCTGATCTCCGCCGCCGTAGAGTCGGCAATGTGCAGCAGCGGAATGACCACGGCCGCCTCGATCGCCGGTGCCACCTTGTGCATGGTGTTTGTGCACAAGAGCAGGAAGTCCGCCCCCGCTTTTTCGAGCGCGCGGGCGGCTTCGCCCAACATCGCGCCGGCCGCCGCCCAGTCGCCCGCTTGCTGCAGCCGTTCGATTTCGTGGAAGTCCACGCTGTAGAGCAGGATCTTCGCCGAATGCAGCCCCCCGAGGCGATTCTTGACCGCCTCGTTGATTTGCCGGTAGTAGGAAACCGTCGACTCCCAACTCATGCCGCCGATCAGGCCGATTGTCTTCAACAAAATTCTCCGATTGAGCTGCGTGGCATCGAACCCAGGACATGCGCCCACGGTGACCATGCCGCCGTGACGGCCCACGCAATCAGCGCGCGAAGCACCTGGGACGATGCACTACTTACGCGGCGACCCCGGCCCCCACCATCACATAGCCGTCTAACCCGCGCAACCGCAACACCGATCGCGAAGCTGCCTGGCGAGTTCCGCACCAGGACACGGGGGCGTGTGCCGGTCTTTCATCCCCTGTGCCGCCTTAACGCGATTGTGTCCAAACCGACTCGATGTCCTGCTTCACCGCTTCCTCCAGTTCCACCGCGTCGATGTCCTGCATGCCGTGAAGGGTGCCATGGCGCATGCCGGCGAAATCGCCGTCGTGGCGAAACGTCACCGACCAATGGACCCGCCCCCCGCCCGGCAGCTGATAGTCGCCCTCGAAGGTAAACCCGTTGCTGGTGGTGCCGGCGACGTGGGCCATGACGGAATTCCTTGGATGATCCCCTGCAGCATAGGCCTTTATCGCCCCGGGGGCTGCTGGCTGCTTTCTATAAATAGCCAGGCGCCCGTCGGGACCGGGCCTCTTTCCGCAGCGAATTGGCAAACCTGACAAGTGTTACAGCTTCGACATTGACGTAAAATGCCGTTGTTTGCGGTAAATTCACGTTGCGCGGTCATTGTCCGGCCACGCCAGACCCGTGGGATAACCACTTGCCATGCCAACCATTTGCTAAGGAGATAGGCAGCATGAACATGTCGTACAGAAACGTCGAACGTCGCCACGCTCAGCAGATCGCCTTTGTGGAACGTCGAAAGGGCCGCACCTGGATGTATGGCGAACTGGCTTTGTTCGGCGCTCTGCTGCTGTTCCTGGTGTCGCTGCTTAAATAACATGTAGCCGCACGGCATACCACACCACCGTTTCCGGCCAGACCGCGAGGCGGTGTTTTGCGGTCCCTGCCCGATGGGCCGCCGCTTTATCAAGCCCGTCACGCCCTCCCGATTAGGCTCCGATTCCAAGATGCACGAACTTCAACGCGTCGCGATGGATGAAAGGAGACAACGATGCACAAGATCCCTCCCGGCACCTGGATCGTGGTTGCCGATGGCACCCACGCGCGCTTTTTTCTCAACGAGGGTACGCAAAATACCTTGCGATTGAAGCAGAGCGATCTCATGACTGCCAGCGATGAGGCGCAGGGCCAGGGTCCATCAGGCCGCCGGCCGCCAGAGGCAAGCCAGGAGCAGACCGATGAAGCCACCTTCACCAAGCAGCTTGCGCATCGACTGAATACCGCCGCATTACGGCAGGCTTTCGAGCATCTGTTTTTGATTGCCGACCCGAAGACGATGGGCGAAATACGGCCTCAGCTTCACGGGGAAACTGGCCGACGCCTCATCGGCGAATTGACCAAGACGTTCACCAACGCGCCGCTCGAGGACATCGAGAAAGTGCTGAAAGCACGGCTATAGCTCAGCGGAGGTAGCGCCGCTCGGCCTTTGCGGCGAACGCGCACCCTCGCCGAAGCGTGGCCGCTGGGGGGCGGGTAGGCACCCTCTCTACGTCCCTGAACCATGCTGGCCGTCGGCTTTGGCTGGCACCCGGCAATTGCCTTTCTGCCTGGCTCGATACCGGTGGGTATCCACCTGACTCAGGCCCCCGCTATTTAGCTGTCGTCGCCTAGCTTTGCCAGCCGATATACCACCGTGTCCAGCGCGCTGACCCCGCCGCCGGCGAAGCCCGGCTCTTGGGCAAGAATGTTGCGGCGCTCCAGCGTTGCGACGTTCCAGTCGCGGCCGTAAAGCTCGCGCACCTCGGCTTCGGACACGGCGAACGGTGGGCCGTGCTTCTCATGTTGCGGATACTCCAGCGTGATCAGCAAACCGCGGCAACCGGCGGGGAGCAGCGCATGCAGCTCGCCCCCATAGCGGCAGCGCAGCACAGGCGGCAATGCGATAAGCGCGGCGCGGTCGTACACTGCCGCGCAGCCGGACAGCGCCTGGGCATCGAGGGCAAAAACGTCGCCGCAGATAAGCTCGATGTCGCCAGCGCGGTAGTGGCGGCCGTAGCGCGAATCGCGCACCTGAGGCGTCAGCGCGTGCTCGTCAAAAAACTGTGCCACCGCCAGCGGCGACAGCTCCACCCCCAACACGCGGTGTCCCTGCGCCGCCAGCCAGGCGAGATCGTGCGACTTGCCGGCCAGTGGCACAAACACCTGGCTGCCCGGCGCCAGCCCCAACCCAGGCCAGTGTTCGAGCAGCAGCGGAAGCGGTTGATCCTGGTGAAAGCCGATGCGGCCTTCACGCCAGCGTTGGTACCAAAAATCGGGGTCCATGCGGGGGGCCTTTGGCCTGAGATCGGGCCGGCCACGGTATCACGCCGGCGTCCCCAACCATGTGCATCTTCAGCCAGTTGTGACCCGAACCATGAGGGGAACGCGATCTCGACGCGCGTCATTAGCGCGCAGGCGGAACTTCAGCGACTTCGATACCCGCGCAGAGCTGCAAAGGGGCAACTCACTTGCCAGCAATCAACTATTTTCAGTGATATGGGCCCGGAGGCTCCCGTCGTCTCAGAATTCCGCCCACTCCCCACCGCCGGCCGCGACTGCAGCCAGCCTCTGCGGCTTGGCCGCCTGTTTTTTCTCAGCCAGTCCGGCTCTGGGTTTGCGTTTAGGCTGGAAGTGGAGTGACGCAGTGTCTTTCTGAACCGGTCCCGCCGATTGGTGATCCGAACCCAGCTTGAACACGCTCACCGCTTGCGCCAGCCTGGCGGCCTGTTCTTTCAGGCTCTGGGTTGCCGCGGTGGCCTCCTCTACCAAGGCAGCGTTCTGTTGGGTAGCTTCGTCCATCTGGCCGACGGCCTGATTGACCTGCTCGATGCCTGAGCTTTGTTCCTGGCTGGCTGCAGCGATTTCACCCATGATATCGGTGACACGCTTCACCGAGTTGACGATCTCTTCCATCGTCTTGCCGGCTTCATCTACCAGCTGCCCCCCCAAGTCGACTTTGGCCACGGAGTCTTCGATCAGGGATTTGATTTCCTTGGCCGCATCGGCACTGCGTTGCGCCAAGTTTCTGACTTCAGCCGCAACAACGGCAAAGCCATGTCCCTGTTCACCCGCTCGCGCTGCTTCGACTGCGGCGTTCAGGGCCAGCATATTGGTCTGGAAGGCGATGCCGTCGATGACGCCGATGATATCGGCAATCTTGTGTGAGCTGTCTTTGATGGAGGACATGGTGTCGACTACTTGACCCACGACCTGGCCACCCTTGACTGCCACATTGGAGGCGGACACAACCAGCTGATTGGCCTGACGGGCGTTCTCAGCGTTCTGCTTGACGGTGCTGGTCAGTTCTTCCATCGAGCTGGCGGTTTCTTCCAGACTGGCGGCTTGCGATTCGGTGCGCGCGGATAAATCTGCGTTCCCCGTGGCTACCTGACGTGAGGCGACAGCGATCGTCTCCGTGGATTGACGGATGTCGCCGATGGTCCCGATCAGACTTTTGCGCATGCTGTTCATGGCCGATAGCAGGCTTGTTCTGTCGGCGCGCGCTAGCGTGATCTCCCGCGAAAAATCGCCCTGGGAAATCGCCCGCGCCACTTCGACCGCATAAACAGGTTCGCCGCCCAGCTGTTTCATGATGTGCCGGATCAGCCACCACACAATCGTCGACGCGGCCGCCAGGGCTAACGCCAGTAATATCAATGTGATCGTCAGGATGCGCTGGCTGTAGGCAATCATCTCGATTTTAGTCACATCGACTGCGGCGCGCTTGGCCTTGGTAAAATCCATCAAACGTAAGCGAATCCCCCGCCAGACGGGGGTTTCTTCTTTGCTGATTGCAGCAATGGCTGCGGCTCGATTCGTGTGGGCAAGGGAGGCGATCTTGGCATGAATCGGAATTTGCTGTTCTCGCAGCGCCACAATCTCTTTAAGAGTCTTGAGGTCTTTAGGGCGATTTGCGGCCAGTGCCAACGCCTGCAGACTGAGTCTCTTGAATTCGTTTGACGATTGCTCAAGCGCGTTCGCGATATTGGGATTATTTGGGTCCATGACCAAATTACGGATAGCCTGTCCCATCTGCAGGCCTTGCGCATAGAGACCGTTCGCTGCCTGTGCGAGGGCCAAATCCTGTTGGATAAAATTCTCGAACCGACTTCTGTTGCTTTGCATTCCCGTCAGCGCGACGCTGATCGCGACCGAAAAAATGAGGAATACGCTACCCATACTCAATGTGATCTTGGTTCTTAATTTCATATTCACTTTTCAATTCCTTCAATCGACATAACTCCCTTCTGAGAAGCGTAGATACTTCACATAGCGGGGCTGCCATAAGGATCTTATTATCTTGTTTACGTCCAGGCTTATCTCCTTTATCGGCACTTGCGCGGCGGAGCTTGAGTACCGTCAGAAATACGGTCGTATCCGTTCAGTTTCGGTGTGATCCGGTGAATGGGCGCGGGCAGTCGTATGGGTATCCGTACGCAAACGAATCTATACAGAGTCAGGCATGCTCCGCTTTATTTAATGTGGAATGGCCTTCTAGACGGCTTAAATAAAAGAGAGAAGTCACCCTGTTAAGTGGAGCTTTTTCGGGCGAGCTTCAGCGCTTACGCTTCAAAGTGTCCTGATTTCCAGCATCAACGATGCACACTCTTTTCCTTGCCCTGCAGCTGCCCGACCACGTCCGTCATGTCAGTGTCGGTGTTGTGGTAACCGTAGGCACCTGCCCGGTGCCACGGCCCCATCGATGCGCTTTAGTGCCGAAATCCGATGCTGGATCTCCCTCCTTCGATGCATTCCGGCGTCACGCTATCCGGGGCGGCTTGGTCGACGGCTGAGCGCCGATAAGCGGGACATCCACGCGCCACCACCCCTGCAGCCAAGGTGTCGCCCCCGGGCTATGCTGGCGCGCGTAGCAGCATCGGGGGCCTGCCCGACGACGGGGCCGACCGGCGCCCCCCCTCACGGCAGCATCCGGGCGGCCCGGCGCTATGTCACATCACGTCGGTGCATCGCTTGACGACGTCTTGCGGACGCTGGCTCTAGCGGCGGCCAAAGTAATTTCAGCCTCCCCGTTTTCCGTCCATGTCGACTTTTCCTGCAAAGTACATACTGATGCCGGTTTCGCGTCCTGCTCCCTTGCCCACGGGTACCTCATGCACCAACAAGACCACAACTTGAAGCTCGCTTGTCGTTTCGTGCTCTCCCGACCGCTGCCACCGCCAGCCGCCGACACACTCGCGCGCCTGGCCGCCCACCCCGCCGCCGTGGCTGCCATCGACGAATACGGCAGTGGCGGCGCCGTCGCCCAGCTAGAGCACGCCACGACGAAGCAGCTGGGCAAGCACGCGGGCCTGTTTTTCATCAAGGGCGTCACCGCCCAGTTGTGCGTGCTGCGCGCCTATGCACAGACGCGCGGCTGCCGCAACGTGGTAATCCATCCGATGAGCCACCTGGACATGGACGAGGCCGGCGCCCTTGAACAGGTGACCGACCTCAAGGCGATCCGCCTGGGCCGTTTCCAGCCTTTCACGGCCGCGATGCTTGAGGCTCTGACCGAACCGCTGGCCGCGGTGGTAGTCGAACTGCCGCTGCGCCGGGCTGGTTTTCTGTTGCCGGACCTCGCGGACCTCCGCGCGATCTCTGCATGGTGTCGCAAACGATCCGTGCCGCTACATTTCGACGGAGCACGAATCTGGGAAGCCGCCGCTGGCTACGGCCTGTCCGTGGCCGAGCTGGCCGCGCTCGCAGACAGCGTCTACGTGTCGTTCTACAAGGGCCTGGGCGGTCTCGGTGGCGCGCTGGTGGCTGGCTCCGACGGGTTCGTCAATTCGCTGCGCGTATGGAAAACCCGCTATGGCGGCGATCTGTTCACCGCCTACCCGTACGCCATTTCTGCGCTCGACGGGCTTGAACGGCTGGCACCACGCCTGGGCGAATTCGTCCAGCATGCCCGCACACTGGCTGCGGCTCTGGCGACTCTTCCGGATCTCATCGTGCACCCGAATCCGCCCCATACCAATGCGTTTCAGGTCTGGATGCCGGGCGCACCAAATGCCCTGACCGCACGCCACCGCCAGTTTGCCGCCGAGCACAAGCGGTGGCTGTTCGATGCATTCACCCACGCGCCGCTTGCCGGGCACGCTATGGCCGAAGTCCAGATCGGTCCGGCCTCGCGCGAGTTTGCGATCAAGCAAGCCGTTACAACGGTCGAGCAGTTTTTGGCGCAGGGACCAGCCGCCGACGGGCACTGATCGTCGAACTGCCCTCAACCCGGTTGCCTGCCGATGAACTCTTACTCTCCCCTTTGTAGTTGAAGATCAAAGACCTCCAACCGGCCATTTCTGCTGCGTCGCTCCAGCATTTCACCTTTCAAAGACCCGGCTTCTTGCCATCCACCGCATAGTCGAAAGTAATCCTGTTAATATTTGGCTTCGCCGAGTCATAATCGACCTGGTGATTATATGAGTATACGTGTATGGACAAGGCGTAGGTATCGTTGGTCTCATCCGTAAACTTAAAATTCAGGGCATTGTTGTAGATGTGCCAATCGGTAGTCACGTAAGCTGCGTAATCGTAATAACCGACGTTATTAGTCAATTCGATGGACTTGATGTTCTTATTGGTTATCGTGTTGATGTCGTTCTGAAATACGCTGATAGGGCCCTGTTGGTACGCCATGAGACCGCCCGAAAGCGTGGTCGAGCCCGCCGCTGTAGAATACTCGAAAACCGTCGTATAACTATAACAACCGCTTGTTCCCGAGCGCACGTTTCTTCTTGGGACAATACTGCCGTTGTCGATCATATGCGTCAGATTTGTGCCAATCTGCTGGCTGGAAATCGAGCCGCTTCTGATAATACCTTCTAAAGTCGACGTCAAGGCCAGGGGCTTGGTCGGCCCATCCAGGCGACTTATGTAGGCCAGAAAAGACCCGACATTGGGCTTGAAGTGCCCACTGCAAGTATCCATATAAACAATCTTGCCGTTGATGACGTCAAGCTCTCCGGCAGCGATAACCTCGTTGACCTTTCCATTGGTCTGACCGGCGATTTGCGCGTGGTTGATAAAATTTCCCGAATCGATATTTGCGTACTGCTCCGTGCTGTTGAGTTTCAATGGCGATTTTCCGCATGACCTCACCAGGAGCAAATGCCCGGGATCGGAGGCCAAGACTACGTAAAACGTCGTATAATACGCCGCCCAATGCAAGCTCGGTATTACACAATGCGAATCTTTGCTCGTGGTCTGGGGCTGATAGGAATTGAATACCTTGCCAGAAGCATCGACCAATCGACCGTTTTCTACATGAACTTTATAAATAGGCAAGTTCGGAGTGACCTGCCTACCACCCAGTGGCGCAGAAAAACGTTGGATCGCAATCGTTTCAGCGACGGCATTGCCGGCGACTATTGCGCTGACGGCAAATACGCTAAACAAAATGGACGCTTTCATAACTTCCCTGGCCGAAGCAAAAATACTCATACAGCCTCCCGGTTGCTCTTTTTTTCTGCAAAAAACGAGTCGACGTCCGCGTGCATATACTCCGGCACCTGCTTCTTGACCCAGCTTATGTCGTTGAGCCGCTTCTGTCTGATAACCCTCTGGGCACTGATATCGCCAACGAGGAAATCGTTCGCGTAAAATGCACCAATTTCAGCATTTTCATCATTCGGATCCCGGTACTTCACGGTCGCTAGATTGCACATCAATCCATCATAAGCAACTTCTTTGACGGATTTTACCGTGGCGAACCCCCGTCGCGTCTTAATTTTTTCTCCAGGCGTCACCTCCGCCGCCGGTTTATCCGAGCCTTCGGTAAATAGAATATGGTTGTGACTTGCTGTAATCTTTTCCCCTGAATCTGTCTCAATAAGCAATACCGGGCCTTTGTGGATACCCAGGTTGGTCCACTCGACGACGGCAGCATCGCCTCGGTCGTTTATCTTGACATGGTCTCCGGCGACAATATCTTTGATAATTTTCTCGGAGCCGTCCGCCATAGTCACCAGGGAGTTTTCCGCAAGACAGTGCCATATGAAGTCAATAGGCATGATGTATTTGGTACCGTCCAGCGGATCGGGGTCGAGTGACGGAGAACTTTGTATATACGTTGACGCCAGTGAGCCGTCACGCAATACAACATCGATTTCGCAATAGAAATAGGCTAACGTATCGGAGCCCCACGGCACGTTTCCAAAAACAATCGGGTTGCCAGGGTCGCTGGTGGATTTCCCGGGAGGAAGCGTCCAGTTGAGCTTGGCAGGATTGCGGGGATCTATACTGAATGCCGAGGCGACTGTTGCGTAATCGGAGGACGGAAGCTGCGCGCCGCCACCGCCGGTCTGGTCCGCGACATATATGTTGAGCAAGAAATTTTCGTTGAACTTCAAGGGTGCGCTTAGGGCCGACGAAAAAATTACAGACCCTTCGAAAGGTATCTTTCCCCTGGGGCTCTTTCCGGCAGGGGGGACGGGCTCGTTCCATGCATAGTCGAACTGCGAATTCCCACCCTGGTCGGTCCATGCCCGACCAAGACCGATGTTGATAGCATTCGGGTTATTTGGCCTAGTGGTGGTTCTTACAGGCGCACTGAGTACTGGGTCGGCGGTTACCGCGTTATTATGCTTCCTTACGACAAGACCCGAGTAGGAGCTTTCTGACATTGTCACACCCTTAGGCGTACCATGGTATTGCAGGTACGCATCGACATCGATCTCGTCGGAGGCTGAAGGCTCCGTATTTACGGTCAGCAAGGTTTCGGAAAAGCTATTGTTGAAGCCATGTGCCACGATATTTTTTGACGCTCTGCTTTGAACGATCAAAGACAGGTTCATAGTGGAATAGCCTTTCACCACCGTGGCCAAACCGTTCGAACCTATCGTCCCGTTCGTGGTCAGATTCAGTCCCGGGATGACGAACATGTTTTGCCATCCTGCGGTAGCGTCAGGCACGGACTTTTTCCGCCCATATCTCTCATGCATCGTCTTGGTGATCGCAAGGCTTTTGAGTAGTCCCGGATAGCTTTTATTTTTGCCGGCAATGGAAATCATTAATTGAGCGAATTGATACTGCTTTTCGTCGTTAAAGTCATATACCAAGTGCCCATCGTCCGGAACAAGCTGGTCAATATACGAGAAAAGTGCCTTATGTTCTGCTGTCAACTCCATCATGATGACCATCCCTTGGATTTACCGGTTAACGAGTGGCAGACGTTCAGCTATTTTGAACGCGAGCAATGATGTCATCGGCCACGAAGGTGACGCCGATAACGGTTCTGAAACACCAAAATTCCCTTGAAGAAAAACGATCGAGTTGCAAAAACGTACTTTGAAAAAACAGGTGGGTCATCCATCGGGATTAATGGCCATGACCTTTGGTGGTGGGCTTTCTGTTGTAAAACTCCCCTGCTCCCCCCGGCCTTGCCATCAGGCGCCAGGCATGATCGCGGCACAAAATTGCTTTCGGAATACATCAAAACGGTCCAGCAACGGGCAGCGCGTCCTTTGCCTGTCGAACAGACCGCGTGTACAGCGTGCGAACGATGTATCGCACGTTCCTGCTGATCAGCGGATGAAACCGTCCGCTCGCATCACGGACGAGCAGCTCACCGCCCCACTTGCCGCAATCCGGACCCACCAGCTCGCCGTCACAGGCACGGAGCACGAAAGCTGGCCTGGCGCGTGCCGCTACGAGATGTGGGCCGGCTCTGCCATTCCCGGTTAACTGCGCTGGACAGGTGATGTCGGGCGATCCCGCCACGGTCCGAGATTGGCGAATGGCCCAGATGACGGTGCCAGCGGCCGGAGCGGCGATGCACGCTACGAGGTCCGAAGAAAACAGATACGCAGCACGGAAACAGCCCGCCACCAAGATGACCGCCACCAAACGTTTGTAGGTTCTTGTCATGCGCTGCTCCCTGTCCTTGAGCACCCCGTGCGACACTGAACGCGGAGCCGCTCCGCCAACAGTCCCCGCTACGCTGCTTCCTGCCATCGGGATTTACCACAAAAAAGGTTGCGATAGAAGTGGCAAGTTCATTGGCCGCCTGCGGCTTAAAGGAACCTGCTTCTCTAGCTTCTGCGAGACGCGCACTATCCAGCTGCCTCGTTTCCCGCTCTCCGGTTGGTGGCCGGCGGTAGCACGTCGTTTTTGCCAGGGCATTCGTCGCTGAGCAGGAAGGCATAGTAGCCAGATCGACCGGGTCCGCACGTGAGTCTGAGTCCGCACTTTTTTGTACGCCCGGTGTGGTCGACCCTCGGGGCTTTGAAAAAAAGTCACTGCGAACCCTGCTTCGCACGCCGGCCCGGGGCAGGCGTGTGACACGAAAGCTTCACCTGAGGTCCCCCATGCCGCTATCTCAAATCTGAGAACCCGTTGCCGCTTTCGTGGTCGGCCCCGCCTTTATCGTCCTTTTCCTGGCGCCCGACCCTTGTAACATTCCGATCAGGAGCCAACCGCCCGCAGACATGGAGTTCAGCTATGAATGCGATCCACTCCAAGACCACATTTGTCTACGGGGAGGTCAGACGCGCCCTGCAAGCGGGACGCTACGCACCCGGGCAGCGGATCGATCCTGCCTCTCTTGCCATCGAGTTCAGCACCAGCCCCACGCCGGTTCGATTCGCGCTCTACCGCCTGGTCGGCGAGGGCCTGGTCGCCGATCACGCCCGCAACGGGCTGCACGTGCCGTTGTTTACCGAGGTGGCCATGCGCGACCTTTACGACTGGATGGAGCGCCTGTTGCTGATGGCATGCGACATCGGCGTGGCGCCAACCTTCCGGAAGTCCCGGAAGCTTGACCTCCCCTTGGCCGATGACGATCTGGTGAAGCTGACGTGGCAGCTGTTCGACGCGATCGCCCGCGCCACCGGCCACTGGTCTCTGCACCACGCCGTGAGGCAGACCAACGATCGACTGGCGCCGATACGACGGGCAAAACTCGGATTTATCGAGCACACCTACGAAGAGCTCTCGCAATTGCACCGGCATTGGCAGGCACGCGACATCCCAGCCCTGAAGTCCGCGCTGCACGACTATCACGAGCGCCGCAAGCAACTTGTTCCCGGCATCGTGGCGTTGCTGAGCGAAGGCGGCGATTACCTCAACTAGAGCTTGCCGCGGTACTTCGAGTGAGCGGAGCGGTTGCGGCGCGAACTCGCGCTCCGCACAGCGCCCCTATCCGACAACGCGTGCACCCAGATCTATGAGGACGGCTTGCACCAGCGCTCAGTCCGCGCTGGCGGTGCAGCGAGAGCGCGCGGCAACTGAGGAGGCGCCCACGCGGAATGCGATATTAAGGGATGTCCATCACACGCCCGAAATAATCATCGAATGACAACGCAATAATCATTTGAAAATCAAAATTTTCGGCGCCTACCCTGTGCGCGTCATGGGACTGCCATGACGTAAACGCAGGAGACTGAGATGAACACGAACGAAAACATCCGTACCGATACGCAGGAAGATGTCATCGAGCTCGGCGTCGCCAGTGTCGAGACCAAGGGACAGGGGGGCAATATCGAGCCGACCGGGCCCGGCCTCCCGTTCGTTCCCGGAATTTCCGAGGAGTAACCCCTCTGGGGCGCGCACCGTCGTACGCGCCCCATTCCGAGGAACGGACGATGCACTATCGACTCAGGGAAAACCTCTCGTACTGCGACGTCGACGGACAGCTGATTTTTCTCGACGTCGCGCAAGATCGGTACTTCAAGCTGACTGGTGTTCTTGAGAACGCCATGCGCCGCTTCAAGACACATGAAGAAGTCGCCCCCACGCTAGTTAATGACCTCGTGGCTGCACGAATACTGGTCGAGGCACCGAACCTGAGAGCCCGTGCCGCAATAGCGGACATCCGGCGCCCGACTTGCAGCGCAATCGAGCAACTCGCCACGATTTCGGCTCAACGGATCGGCATGCCCCCTGCCTTAGAAGTCATGGCGATCGTCTGGTCGACACGTCGCCAACTGAAGACCCGTACACTAAAAACGAATCTCGCGGAAGCAAGCGCGTACCGTGACAAAAACACAGGTGAGCACGAGGTCGCTACACCCGCCGCTCCTGAAATCCTACTCCAGGCAACCGGACAATTCGCTCGTGCACGCCGCTACGTACCCATCGAACCGATCTGCCTCCTGGATTCCTTGTCTCTGCTCCGGTTCCTTTCGCGGCGAGGGCTGTCGGTGAACATCGTTTTCGGCGTGACGCCGGAGCCTTTCGCGGCGCATTGCTGGGCACAAGCCGGCGACATGGTCTTGAATGAAACACTCTTCGACGCTCATGCATACACTCCCATCAGGGTGGTGTGATGAATTGCCACTACATTATCCTGCTCGGCAGAAGATTGAACCGGAATGCCGACTGCATGCCGCAGCTGGACACGCTCCTACGTGCTGCGGGAATGACCTACAAGCTTCAATCAGGGTCGGTCAGGGTCTTCGCTTCCACTGATGGCCCCACCCTTGCAATACCCGGGCACGGTCTGCTCATCGGCCAGGTTTTCACCAAAGACGGCCAGCCCATCTCACAACCTCTCGATATCGATGGTTCGTCGCGCGAACTCACCAGGCGCCTGCTGCAAAACACGTGGGGCAACTATCTCGCCATTCTTGCCGACGGCGACGACAGCCCAACGGTCACCTTGCTACGCGACCCTTCGGGCGCCGTGCCGTGCGTCTATTCGCTCGCAGATGGGGAAGGCTTCATTACTTCGGACATCGGCCTTGCAGTCGACCTGGGACTTTATCGCAGGGAGGTAAACTGGCAGGCCATCGCACATGGCCTCACCTTTCCCTACCTCAAGACGGCGCGTACGGCACTGCAGCACGTCAGAGAATTGCTTCCAGGTAGCATGCTGACCTGCCGGGGAAGGGATGTTTCGGTTCGCTGCGCGTGGTCGCCGTGGCACTTCGTGGAAAAAGGCATTCGGCACACAGACCCTCATGTTGCCGCCGAAGATGTCCGGGGTGCCGTATCCAGCGCGGTCAGGGCTTTATCCATGGGTAACGATAGGTTTTTGGTTGAGCTGTCGGGTGGGCTGGACTCATCCATCGTTGCCACGTGCCTACGCCATGCCCTGCTACGTGCCACCTTTTGCACCCTGGTCATCCCCCTGGCCGGAACCGACGAGCGCCCATACGCCCAGTTGGTAACGGAGGCATTGGGACAGGAACTGTTCCCGGTGGAAGTCGGGTTCGAAAATGTCCACCTTGAATTTCCGGTGCCCCGCTCATCCGCTTCGCCGGCGATCGGAATTCTACAACGCGCCGTCAATGAGGCATGGGAAGTCGTAGGCAACCGATACGGCGTGGACGGTTTCTTTTCGGGTGCTGGCGGCGATACCATCTTTGGCTACCTGAAGACCGCCGCGCCCGCCGCTGACGCGTTCCGGGAACGTGGAGTCATGGCTGGTATCGCAACCGTCGAGAACCTTGCCGCCCTTCACCGATGCACGGTCTTCAAGGCCGGCCGATTGGCCTTCAAGAAAGTACTGCGTCGGCCACGCGCGACCTGGAAAGAAGATCGCACGCTGCTTAACCCAACCTGGGCGGCAACAACCTCCGAGCATCATCCCTGGATAGACGCACCCCCGGGAGCGCTGCCCGGTGATCGCGAGAAAATTCATGACCTGATCGCAAATCAGCTGTTCAGGGATGCTGGACCACGCGGCCCTGAACGTTCCGTGCACTTTCCGCTGTTGTCCCAACCTGTCATGGAAGCATGCCTCAAAGTTCCGACCTGGATGTGGGTCGCCGACGGTCGAAACCGTGCGATTGCCCGCCAAGCCTTCGCTGATTGCCTACCACGCGGCATTCTCGATCGACGCAGCAAAGGCTCGTATACCGGCTACATGGCTACCGTCTATACGCGCAACAAGCGGAAGATGCGTGAATTCCTCGAGGAGGGGCAGCTGTGCGCACATGATCTGCTAGACCACTCCGCATTGGCGAATTTTTTCGCCAGGGACCTTGCGCCAAGGGATCTGTCGTTTCTTCGCATCTTCGACCTGTGCGCGGCCGAGAACTGGGCGCGTCAACAAGATCACGATCCATCGTGAGAGCTCGCACCAGAACGGTATTTTTCGGCCTTCTTCATTTCACGCCAAATGCGGTACTGACCAGCCTTGTCCGGATCCGGGTCTTCATACCCCTGCAGCCAGAAGCGAAACCAATCGACGTTGCGTTCGTAAACCGCCAGCTTGTGCTTTGGCTGGAACTTGATATGGGGCTCGTCGGGGAACACATAGATGTCCGCTTGGTGTCTGCGCTCCAACGGTAGTGCATAGTCCAAGGCCATTCGATATTCCTGCTCGATCATCTGGAACAGGATCGGCGCCTTGATCCTGTCGATTTGATACGCGGGCGAGATTTTCCTCCACTGTTCAGGCGTCTCGTCTGGCGTGCCGAGCTGCCAACTTTTCCGGAGAGTGGAACGGAAGGCATCCCGCAGACTGTTGAAGAGATAATAGGTTGGCGTCACCGAACTACTGCTGACAGATGCAGCGCTCACCACATCGGAATGTTCCAGCGTCCACAGCGTCACTTCACTGCCATAGCTGAGTCCGCCCATGCCTACACGTGTGCTGTTAATGCGCCCGTCAGCGGACAGGAGCTTCACGACGCTCTCGACGGCCGTGCGTCCCTGGTCGTAATGCGCCACGAGGCCAAGACCAACACCCGAGATCGCGTTGATGCATAGCGCCGAGATCCCATCCTCGGCCAGTGTGGCCAGCGGCCACTCATTACCCAGCCCGCCGCGCAAAAATCCATCACAGCTGTAGAACGTTACGAACAACGGTGGCGGATGGCCGGCGCCCGTTCCGCGTGCCTCGAAAAACTGGCCGGTGAACTCCCGCCCCTGGGCGTCCTTCCAGCGGATCAACTTTGCCGGCACCGTAGCCGCGATATCCGCTCCCAATCCCTTGTTCGGTGCGAACAAGATCCGTCGATGGCCACTCTCAACATCAATCGCCTCGAGACGTGGCGGATGATCGGCCTCGGCCGCAACGCACACCAACGTGTCGGACGACAGTGCGCAGGGAATATCCCAGTAGCGCTGGCTTCCGCTTACTAGCCCATTGGAAAGCACGATCGGCCGCAAGACACCCGTTACGACGTTCCATCCATAGATGGCCTGCGCATTCCCTTTGTGATAGTCGGCGACCGTGAACAGGATCTCGTCGCTTCCGGGTCGCCACTGGATATCCGTGATGGATTTGTGGCGGCACAACTCGGCCATGCACTGTATCGGACGCGAAGCCTGTCTATCAGGCAGCATGGCCAGCTTGACATACTGGCTCATCAGCACTCCTTTCTCCTTCTTTCCAGGCAGTAGCATTGCAATGCGTCCATCGTCTGGATTCTTGGCTATCTCGTAGCGCAAGCCGTCCATGTTCTTGATCGGCGCTGCCGGCAGATTGGGCGAAAGATTGGCCGGCGTCAGTGGGCGCGCTGGCAACTCTGAAACGGACAGGTCCCGGGTTGTCATCGTTGCCAGGTCGACGGCTTTCCAACGATCCGGCACCTTCGCCAGCAATAGCCCCATCGTGAACCATCTTCCCAGGAACCGTTGTGTAGCCGGTCGCCCATCGAGCCCGCTCGATCGGAACAACCCGGCGGCAATATTCACCGTGTCGTCGATGCGGATGCCGCGGTCATATTCGGATTCTTCCGCATCGATGACTGCTTTCCGCGTCGCGCCAACGCTGTACATCAGCGTTTTGCCATCATTGCTCAGCGTGAAGTCCCGAACGTCCGCCAGATCGGACGTCACCGCGCAGGCTCGTGAGCCATCCGCTGCCGCGCGCCAGACGGAGACACGGCCATCGAGACGAGCACGATAGTAGATCCACTTTCCATCCGGCGACCAAGCGGCCGGTGACGGCAGCACGCCTCCGGTGTCATACTGGCGCAACGGCAGGCCTCCATCCGCTACACGGAGAGGTGGAGATTTTCCGTCCACGGCCTGTACGTACCACGTGGCGTCGTAGGTATTGCGTTCGATCGAGGCGTGCTCGGCCCGGAATGCCACATACTGCCCGTTGGGCGAGATCACCGGGTTGCCCAGATCGATCACCTCCAGTAGGCGTCGCGGCGAAATCGTCTCCGCGTGCAATGACCCGACGGCAGCCACGCCAAGTACAACAAGTGCAAGCGCCAAAATCCAATGTGTACGGCGCTTCCTGGCCGAAAAATCCAGACGCATGCGTGCCGTCGCGGCCGCCCACGCGGCCGATTGATGGAAAAATTCCATGCCCCCTCCCCTACCAGTGCTTGGAAACCGAGACGCTGATGAAGCGTCCGATTGCCGAGTAGTTGGTAGCGTCGTACGGCACGTATGTCGCATACAGTGCGGTATAAAGCGGAGGCACGCGATTCAGCAGGTTCTGCACCGACAACCCGAGCGTTAGCCCCGACAAGGCGCCAGCACGCTTGCCGATGTCGTAATTGAGCGTGGTGTCTAGCGTGGTGAACGACGCGGTCTTCTGCGTCACCGTCGGGAGGCGGTTGGTTACCCCGCCGTTGTAGTTGACGGAGCCCGACGCGCTGAAGCCCCCCGACAGCCACACCGCACCGACGCGGCCCTTGAGCCGGGCCGGATTGAACACGGTACCGGCGAGTGTTTGCTCGGGCTGGCCGGCGCTGGTTATCTGCACACTGTTAAGCCAACTCGCCGACCCGCGCACTGTCAGCTGACCGCTGCCAAGGCTGAAGTGGTACGAACCTGTCAAATCGAGGCCCTGGATTCGCTGCCGTGCTGCATTCACGTACTCGTCGTGGATAATCGCCATCACCTTGCTCGGGTCGTAGACCCTGCCGGAATAGTTGTAGAAGGCGGCGCCATAAACCGCGAAGAATTTCTGAATCTGCTCGGGTGTCGGCGACCGACGCACAAAGTCCGAGTCCGCGTAGGCACGATCGCTCAACGCCTGCTGATAAATAACCGGATTGACCACCCGGTCGATGTAGTCGATGTCGAACCAGGTCAGTTCGGCCTCCAGCCCCGGCAGGGCTTCCGGGTGCAGGGCCAACGAGGCACTCCAGGTCCGTGCCCGCTCGGCATGGAGGTCGGGGTTGCCGCCAACGGACATCAGTGCGGTGGCATCGGCGGGGCTGCCGCCAGCGCCTACCATGGAGGCGCTCCACAAATAGACGGTTTTGCCCGCGTAGCGCTGATACAGCAGCGGTGCCTTGAACGATTTTCCCCAAGAGGCCTTGAGCGTGAAGTCAGCGCTAGGATCGTAGATCAGCCCGAATTTCGGCGTGGCCACCCGGCCAAAACTGGCATAGTCCTCGCCACGCATCGCCGCACTGAATTCCAGGCGATGGACGCCCAGGATACCCGAGGAAGGCGAAACGAACGGAACATCCAGTTCGGCATAGGCAAACCGGGCCTGCTCGTCGCCGCCGTAAGGGCTGCCGGAAACCTTTGGCACAACCCGGAATTCGTTTGTCCGCGACCCGACACCAACAGCTAGGCGCGCCTCCTCTCCCCCGACCGGAAACAGCGGTCCTTCGGCGCCGATCTCCCAGGAACGGCTTTTGTTGCGGTACCAGGTCTGAGTGTTTAGGCTACTCCCCGTCGCCGACACGATATGGTACTCATCAACAGTATCGTCCTCACCGTACGTTCCACCGAGAGTGATGGACCAGTCATTGCGAAGAAAGAACTCGATACTTGGCGAGACCAGCCCGATCGACGTATCTGGTGTGTAGCGATAGTAGGAGCCCGCCTGAATGGGGGTATATCCCGTCATGTCGCGCTTCGTTCCGAGCGCGTCAAGCCTCAATTCGGCCACATTGCCCATTGACTGATGGACGCTGACAAGTCCACTACGCGAATCGCTGCCGTTGTAGATCGTATACGGGTCACCCTGATACCCCAGATACTTGGTGTAACTGCGCTGACGCGTGTAGATGGGATCGACATCGGCATCCTTGAAAGTTGCGATCAACCCACCGGTTGCCCAGGTGGTGCCGGCAGTTGCGGTGTACTCCCGCGTCGCCAGCCCACCATCGTTCGCACCACCGTAGCGCGCCCCTAGGGTTACTCCGTCGTAGTCATGCTTCAGGATCACGTTGGCCACGCCGCCCACTGCATCCGAGCCGTAGATAGCCGAGGCGCCGTCCGCGACAATTTCGAGGCGATCGATCGCCTCGACCGGGATGGCGCTGATATCCACGGCTTGGGAAAACCCGTCGTAGGCTAGGCGATGCCCATTGAGCAACGTCAACGACGCGTCGGCACCCAACCCGCGCAGATTCAAGGCGGAGCCGCCAGTGAAATTCTGATTGCCGAAGCCCCCTGTAGCGCCGGTCACGCCCGGGTTCTGTCCCCCGGAGAAGTTCTGCGACACGCTGCGGATCACTTCGCCAAGGTCTGCGAAGCCTTCCTGTTGAATTTGCTCGCTGCCGACCGTAATGACCGGTGACGGCGTAGTGCCGCCGCGGATGCGTGTGCCGGTGACGGCCACGATCGGTAGGTTGGTTGCCACTGGTGTCGTGGACTTGTCGGTCGTTTTTTTCGGTTGCGCCTTGGCCGGCGCCTTGGTCACCGGCGTCCTGCCCTGCGTGACCGTCTCTGTCGTGGTGTCCTGAGCCAGGGCCCACTCGCCGGTGCCGGTGACGGCCACAAGCAGGGCGATGGAAATGGCGTTGCGTAGCGTGCGTGTCTTCATACTGCGTCCTTTGCTTTCCCCTGATTGACGCCTTGCCGGTCGCTGCTTGATCAAAGGCTCGGATCGCACTTCTCAGCGCGTCCAAACCTGCCGCCAGCTAAGCCGCCATGTCTATGTCTTCACCCCTTACTGGCTCCGGCTGAATTGCATTTGCGCCGAGTCACCAGCAAAAAGCCCCATAACTACGATAAACGTAGCTTCGTTAACACTACGTTTTACGTAGTATCAATGTCAAGCGCCTGCCGGGAAGCTGCTGCGTATCGAGACTGATATGCGCTTATGACCGAGAAGTGCCCGGCAACCATCTACGGGCGTCGCCTACGCGAGGCACGAAACAGCTACGGCTTCTCTCAGGAGGAGCTGGGGATAGCGGCGAGACTTGATCAGTCAGTCGCGGGCAGCCGCGTCAGTCGCTACGAGACGGGCAAGCACGAAGTGAAACTTGGTCTGCAGAAATTGTTCGCCAAGGCTTTGGCACTGCCTTTGAAATACTTCTACATCGAGGATGACGAGGAAGCGCGACTGGTCGCGGAAGCTTCGCGCAGCGATAAGCCGGTCAAGCTGAAAGAGGCGATCGAGAGAACGATGAAGGGAAAGTAGATCCCCAGATGGGAACGGACCCTCGCCATTCTCCTGGCTCTCGACCCCTGCGTACACGACGTGCTTGGGAAGTGCGACCGCCGTCCTAGCGGCTTCCATCATGCCCACTTGTCCACACGCGCACCTGGACTTCTCAGCTCACCAAACGCTTACTACGTTTAACGTAGTATCGGATATGCGCGCATATCTGGAAGCTTCCACCCATGGAAGTTCAAGACGCATGCGACCGTGGTTGAGAAGGGACCACTCCCTGTGTACAGCCGTAGGCTGCGCGAAGCGCGCGAAGCCTACGGCATTTCACAGCGCGCCCTAGGTATCGAGGCTGGATTGGACGAATTCGTCGCCAGCACGCGGGTCAACCGCTATGAAACTGGTGTGCACCAGCCCGACTTGCAGACCCTGCAGCACCTCGCAGCAATCCTCAAGCTACCAGTAGCCTATTTTTATGCCGAAGATGACGAACTTGCGCAGTTGATTGTCAATTTCAAAGCACGAAGTAAGAGTAAGCGCTGATCGGAAGCTGCCAAGTAAGTATGACGTCGTTCCTCCATAGGTACCCTTGCGCGCCGCGCAGGGCGTACTGGGCCGTGATGGATTCCAATGCCTCCAAAATCCTCGCCACGTTCCCTGCCAAAAGCGCGCGCCCGTGCTGCAGTGAACATTCGCCGCCTACGCACGGCTCAAGGATTGAGCCAGGAGCGACTGGCTGAGGTGGCCCAGTTCCACCGTACCTATGTCTCGCAACTCTAACGCTGCGTTACCAACATCTCGATCGACGGGCTTGAGCGGCTAGCTCAGGCGTTGGGAGTGGACATCGTCGGTTGCTTCAGCCCCCGGCGTAAGGCGTAAAAGAAACGCCCCAATTCCATTAGATTGCCTCGGACGTTACCAAGCCACATCAATTACCAGGAGAGCTCCACCTACTCGCCCAGCTCGAGAACCCTGCCGGGGTAATCCCCCCGCCAGTTAGCTGACGCCAGAAGTGGAATTTTCTCGTAATCTTTCCCGAGGAGGTTCCATGAAGAAATCCCGATTCACCGACAGCCAGATCCTGGCCGTACTCAAGCAAGGCGAGGCCGGCACACCCGTG
>JASBTI010000035.1 GCA_030148505.1 Rhodanobacter sp. | reverse complement strand
GGGAGTACTCAATTGAACGCTTGTATTCGTTGATCCCTTTCACCACAGACGCGAAATCAGGATAGTATTCCGTGTAGCACGGACTTACTTCCGCACGGGCGGCAGCCAACAAACACGGAAGCGAATTGGATATATAAAAATCATCTCCATCGACCAAAAATTGCAGCCGATCCACCGTGGAGCCCGCGGAAACGAATACGACTTCGGTACCGCGGACTCTCATCCCCGAACCCGCCACGATATCGGTCAGATCGAAGTCTCCCTCATCAAAGGGTTTATCCCAAACCGCCTCACAGGCACCGAAGGCGGCAACCTCGACGTGGGCGCCGTGCATGAAACGCAGTTCCGACGTACCGGACCGGCCAATGGCAATCCATGCAAACGGCGGCCAGTCAGGCACGTGAACATAATTGCCTCTTTTGAAATTTGAGTGGGTAGCGATAATCTAGACACTCCCACTAAATGACGAGCGGACCATGATGAACGAGAAGCTTTTCGAGACTGCCCTGGGTATTGCCGAGCCCTGGCATGTGGTGTCCGTTGACCTGGATGCGACGGCGAAGACGCTGACCATCGGCATCGACTTTGCCCCTGGCAGCCGGTTCGCCGTGGCCGGAGAGTCCGGCGTCCATCCGGTGCACGATACGGTGAGCAAGCGCTATCGGCACCTGAACTTCTTCCAGCACGAGTGCTATCTGGAGGTCCGCGTGCCGCGCGTGAAGCTGCCCAGTGGCGCGGTGCGCCAAGTGGAGCCGGACTGGGCCGGGAAGCTCTCGGGTTTCACCCTGCTGTTCGAGGCGCTGGTATTGATGCTCGCGCGCGAGATGCCGTTCGCGGCCGTGGCACGACTGACTGGCGAGAGCTGGCATCGGGTGGCGGCAATTTGTCAGCGCTACGTGGATCTCGCGCTGGCCCAGGCCGACTTCTCGGGCGTCACCCGCCTGGCTATCGACGAGACTTCGCGAGCCCGCGGCCATGACTACGTGACGCTCGCCGCCGATGCCGAACGTCGTGCCGTGCTGTTCGTCACCGAGGGCCGTGATGCCGGGACGATCAAGCGCCTGGCCGACGATCTGCTCGCCCACGGGACCGACCCGCAGGCGATCGACTCGGTCAGCATCGATATGTCGCCGGCCTTCATCAAAGGTTGCACCCAATATCTGCCCGAGGCCCGCATCACCTTCGACAAGTTCCATGTGATCGCCCACGCCTCCCAGGCCCTGGACCAGACCCGGCGTATCGAGCAGAAGACGACGCCCGGCCTCAAGGGACTGCGTTGGACGCTGCTGCGCGATTACGCCAGCCTCACCGGCACCGCTCGCAGCGAGATCGACGCCCTGCGCGCCCGGCTCACCACGCAGCGCACTGCGCGGGCTTGGCTCTACCGCGAGCAACTGCGCGAGATCCTTGATCGCAAACAGATCAACGTCGTCTCCACCCTGCTCCGCCAGTGGTGCACCAACGTCATGCGCTCCAAGGTCCACCCCATGAAGGAAGTCGCCAAAATGATCCGCAACCACTTCGAGGGCATCGTCGCCTGGGCGCAGACCCGTCAGACCAATGGCTTTCTGGAAGCCCTCAATGGTCTGTTCCAAGCCGCCAAGCGCAAAGCCCGCGGCTACGGTCGGTTCAGCACGATCCGCACCGTTATCTTCCTGCTCGCCGGCAAACTCGATTTCTCGAAACTCAACCCACATGCCGCCCTCTAACCCACTTGGAATTCAAAAGAGCCCAATACGTTAAGGCAGCCGCCCGTGGGTCTGCAACGCCAAGGGTTGTCATGGTTTTCGATCCTGGCCTGAGCATGCCTCTTTTTCGGCCTGCCGGGCAAGCGATCAAGGGTCGGCAATCCGTCGAGCCGTCACGAGGGAAAGTGGTGGTTGCCGCGCAAGCCATAGGATGCTGAGCAGGTCGAATGCGAGCAAACGCAAGACCCCGAGATTGACCGGTTTCAGGTGCCGAGCTGGTCCTGGCGGCGGTCGCTGAGGCGGGT
>JASBTI010000027.1 GCA_030148505.1 Rhodanobacter sp. | reverse complement strand
ATAGCATCATGCATGAAGGCGGCAGCGGCCGATCCGCTGTGGGTGTGAGAGCTTTCAGCTTATCCGCCGTTTGCCGCCTTCACCTATCTCGTTATTCGTCAACACGATCTTTCCCGCTTTCCCGCGATGAACCAAAAAATTGCCAGACGTCATCATTGTGGCCGCTTCCGCGTGTCGGCTTGGTGCCCGACTGGGCGGACAGTTGCCAGGACGGTACCGGTATCTGCGCCAGACCTAGTCCAACAAGTGTGGCGCGCTGGAGGCGGTTGACGTGGCCAAATACTGGCCCGCCGCTCGATTGAGGACCCGTTGTAGGCTAAAGATGCGGCTTCCCTTGCTGAGCGGGGTGGGGTGGTGCGACGCTTAGCCTCGTTCGCTAGGCGTATCTCACGCCCCTCGGGTTTGGGTGACTTTGCCGATTTCGCGAGTGACAAGATTCATGTCGGCCCTTGGATCGGCCGCTCCATTCCGGGCCCATCGTTGCGCCACGATCATCGCGTGCGTACCCGTTGTTGCGTAGACCGGCAGAGCGATAGCGATGGAGTCGGCGGTGGGTGGCGGGTGCTCAAGACGCCATGAGGTCATCGGACAACGTCCGCCAGGGCGTCAGATTCCAGTGTCCGCGTGCCTGTCCCGAGGGCGAGGGCAGCACGAACAGTCGGGTGACCCCAAGAGTTTCCCGCTGCAAGCCGTAATCGATGGTGCGACCGAGTACGGCACGGGCAGCGTTCTTGCTAGTGAAGGCCAGCCGGCGTGGCCGGTGGCGCTCGATCTTGCCGAGCAGGCTGGCTACATCGAAAGCATCGCGTGGCAGTTCGTTGTCGTTGCCGGCATGGTGCTTGGCCAGATCGGTGAGGCCGATGCCGTGCTCGAGCAGTTGCCGGAATTCAGCCGGCGCGAACTGACGAGGGGTAAGGCCGGACTCGAACAATGCGCGCCAGAACAGGTTGCCTGGATGGGCGTAGTAGGCGCCCTCGGCTGCCGAGCGCCGGCCAGCGGCGGTGCCGCAGAAGACCAGCTTGAGCCCGGGTCGCAACAGGTCGGGCAACACGGGTTCGTCAGCGTGCGTTGCCATCGTCGGGCGTATTGGTTTCGAGCAGAAAATCAGTGAACTGAAAGCGTTCGTCACGCAGGACCGATTCACCGCGGCGCAGTTTCAGCGGGTGACGGAATAACGGGCCGGCATAGCTCAGGGTATGGAACTCGCCCTGTTCGCCACACGGATCAACGCCGGCCGGCAACTCATCGAGCAGAGCGGCATCGAACGCGCGGCCGGCATAGCGGGCATCCAGCTGGCGGGTGTCGACGCAGCACAACCGGGCGCGATGACCTTCGCCGATGAAGCGCCGCGACAATGCCGTCGTGTCTTCGCCCCATAGCGGGAACACCGCGCGCCAGTTGGCACGGCCGAGTTGCCGTATGCGGTACTCACGCACATCGTGCAGGAACAGGTCGCCGAACGCGCAGTGACGGATACCGGGCCAGCGCATTCGGGCTTCGACAAGCGCGCGCTCATGAGCTGCCTCATACGCCTCGTTGCTGCCCGGCCACTCCATCGGAACCTCAAGCAGAGGGAGCTCCAGAGAGGATGCCTGTGCCAACAGTACGTCATGGCGTACACCGTGCATGGCGATGCGCTGGTAGGTCTGGTTGACCGTGGTGAGCAGCCCGACGACCTGCCATTGCGGATCTGCGAGCAGCCGTTGCAATGCCATAAGGCAGTCTTTGCCACCGCTCCAGGCCAGCAGGATGGGGGTGATCTTCATGCCGATACTCTAACCTGCCGCGGGGGAGAGCATCGAGTGATCGCCGCTACCACGCCAGGCGGGCATGCACTCGACCGTCCTTCAAGGCAAAGTCCAGTGGTACTGCCAAGGCATGGGCGGCGGCATGGGCCAATGCCAAGCCCAAGCCAGCGTGGCCGGCGTGTGGGGGTTGCTTGCGCCAGAAGCGTTCGCCGAAGTTGTCCAGATCGCAGGCTTCGAGGTCGGGTGCCGCGTTGTGAATCACCATGGCCTCCCGGCTCAGCCGCAGGACTACCCGATCACCGGTGGGCGCGTACGCGCAGGCGTTGCCAATGAGGTTTGCGATGATCACCTCAAGCAGTGCGGGGTCGGTATGCAGGTTGGTTGGGGGCGTTCCCTCGACATCTAGCTCGATGCCGCGTTCGCTGGCCGCCGGTTGCTGGCGCAGCACTTGGCGCTGCAACCACGGCAGAAGTTCCAGTGATTGGCGTTGCGGTTGTTCCAGGCCGGACTTCAAGCGGGTAAGCAGCAGCAGGGCGGTGACGGTGGCTTCCAGTTCGGCGCCGATATGGCCTATCTCGCCGAGCACATCCGGCAGGCTGCGGCCGCTGGGATAACGCGCTTCGATTTCGGTCAAGGCACGCAATTCAGCCAGCCGGGTACGGGTCTCGTGCGCTAGGCCGCTGGCGAACTGGCGCTCACGGGCAAGTCCTTCATCCATGCGGCCCAGTACATCGTTGAAACGACCGACCAGCGGGTCGAGTTCGCGCAGACCCAGCGTCGCAAGCCGCTGTCCGGGGGCATTCGGACCGATGTCCCGCATGCGCTCGACCAGCACTCCGACAGGCCGCAGCCCCCGCCTCACGATCAAAGGTACCGCGATCAAGGCGATCGCCAGCGCTAGCGCCGGGCCCAGCAGCAGGATCCAGTCCGTCGCCAGGAGGATCTGGTCGATTGCCTTGCGATCCTGCTCGAACAACAACGCACACTGACGCGGCGCGCGGTTATCGCTGGCTACCTGAGTGGCGGCCTTTTCGCTGCTGTCGACCGGGTCGGGGACAAAACTGAATCGCACCGAGCCAAGGTGCTGGTCGCCATGGTGGAGACGGGCGAAGTTCGGCTGTGTACTGACCTGATGGGCCCAGTCGGTGGGTACCACCGGCGGCGGTGGCGTGCTGAAGCGGGGAGGCTCGCCATCACAGCGCACCGCATAGTAGGTAGGGCTGCTGCCACCCAGCACCCCGGCTTGGGACTGCATAGCCGGATTTCCGGGAATCTCGTCCTGTTCCAGCTGGACCATCGAACTGACCGCGACGGCCTGGGTCACCAGATTCTGCTGAAAACGCCCCTCCATTTCGTGATCGATGCGCCAGTCCATCAATTTGGCGCCACCTCCGAGGATCACCAGGCTGGTGATGACCAGCAGCAAGGTGATGCGTGCAGACAACGAGGCAGGTTTCATGCTGCGCGTACGTTCATGCGATCAGGTAACCGGTGCCGCGGCGCGTTTCGATCAGCCCGGACAGGCCAGCCGCATCGAGCTTGCGGCGCAGGCCGAACACCAGTACTTCGACACTGCGGTCGGAAACTTCGCTGTCACTGCCCGCGGTGCGTTCGAGAATTTCCAGGCGACTGAACGCGCGACCGCGGTGGCGCAGCAGCAAGCCGAGCACGGCAAACTCGCGCGGCGTCAGCGGCAACGGTTCCTCGTTGACGCTGGCACGCTGTGCGAGCGGATCCCAGGCAAGGGCGCCGTGATGGAGTACGGGTGACTGGGCCTGCTGCGGACGCCGCGCCAGTGCATGCAGCCGCGCCACCAGCTCGTCGAAGGCAAACGGCTTGATCATGTAGTCGTCCGCACCGGCATTGAGTGCCTTGATGCGGTCCGCTACCTGATCACGTGCGGAAAGCACCAAGACCCGGGGGCGGCGATCAGTTGCGGGGAGGTTGCGCAGCACCCCGATACCGTCGAGACGTGGCAACATCAGGTCCAGCACGACAAGATCGTAGTCATAGCTGGTCAGAAACCCACCCGCTTCCACCCCGTCGCCGGCGGCATCCACAGTGAATCCCGCCCCTTGTAGACCATGCTTCAGGGTCTGGCGCAGACGCTCGGAGTCCTCAACCAGCAACAATTTCATCCGCTATTCCCGAGTGTGTCGATGGGGTGCCAAAGTGCAAGCCTAAAGCAAGTAGCGGCCCGGTTTCAGTATTGTCGGCGTGCCGGCAGCAAATCCCGAGAAACGGCGCATCGACAGCACAAGCATCCAGCCGCTATAAAGATGTTCTGTCAGGGGAGTGTGCGGTGAGCGAAGAAATTCTGATCAACGTGACGCCGCGCGAGACGCGGGTAGGTGTGGTCGAAAACGGGATGTTGCAAGAAGTTCACATCGAACGTGCCTCCCGCAAGGGCTATGTGGGCAATGTTTACAAGGGCAGAGTGCAGCGGGTGATGCCCGGGATGCAGGCGGTTTTCGTCGACATCGGTCTGGAGCGGGCGGCATTTCTCCATGCCTCGGATATTGTCCGCCCGCCGCCCACCGTCACGGCCGACCCTGATGATGGCGGGGGAAACGGCAACGGCAACGGCCATGTTCCGTCGATCAGCGAGCTGGTACACGAAGGCCAGGAGATCGTGGTGCAGGTGGTCAAGGACCCGATCAGCACCAAGGGTGCGCGGCTGTCGACCCATCTGTCGATTCCGTCACGCTATCTGGTGTTGTTGCCCTATGCCCGGACCCTGGGCATCTCGGCACGGATCGAGGATGAGGAGGAGCGCCAGCGGCTGAAAGAGGTGCTGACGCCGCTGATCGGCGACGATACGCCCGGCTGCAACCGATTGGGTTACATCGTGCGCACCAATGCCGAGGGTCAGAGTGCTGGATCGCTGGCGTTCGACGTGACCTATCTGGGCAAGGTCTGGCGTGTGGTTCAGGAAAACATAGCCCGCGCCAAGGTCGGTGAACGCGTCTACGAGGAATTATCACTGCCTTTGCGCAGCCTGCGCGACATGCTCAACGATGACATTGAAAAGGTACGGGTGGATTCACGCGTGACCTTCGAAAAAGTGGTCAAGTTCGTGCACAAGTTCATGCCGAGCCTGGACGACCGGATCGAGCACTACGATGGCGAGCGTCCGATATTCGACCTCTATGGTGTCGAGGACGAGATGCAGCGGGCCTTGAAGAAGGAGGTGCCACTGAAGTCGGGCGGCTACCTGGTCGTCGACCAGACCGAGGCGATGACCACCATTGACGTCAATACCGGGGCCTACCTCGGGACGCGCAACCTGGAGGAGACCGTCTACCGCACCAATCTGGAGGCAGCCCAGGCTGCATCCAGGCAACTACGGCTGCGCAATCTCGGCGGTATCATCATCATCGACTTCATCGACATGGTCGACGAAGAGCACAAGCGCCAAGTGCTGCGCATGCTCAGCAAGGGGCTGGCGCGCGACCACGCCAAGACTACGGTCTATCCGATGTCGGCCCTGGGCCTGGTGGAAATGACCCGCAAACGCACCACTGAGAGCCTGGCGCGGCAATTGTGCGAACCGTGTCCGGCCTGCAATGGCCGAGGCGTGCTGAAGACTGCCGAAACGGTTACCTACGAAATTTTCCGCGAGATAACTCGGGCGGTGCGCCAGTTCAATGCAGAGAAGCTGCTGGTCATGGCAAGTCCGGCGGTGGTCAATCGGATTCTCGAAGAGGAGTCCAGTGCAGTGGCCGAACTGGAAGAGTTCATCTCGAAAAGCATACGCTTTCAAGCCGAAGAGCATTATTCGCAGGAACAGTTTGATGTGGTGTTGCTGTAAACCCCATGGGATCGGTGCCGGGTGAACGCGTCATGGTGGCGCCGTGGCGCCCGTGCGCTGGGTTGGACCGCCGGTGTGGCAGTCATCTTGTTGGCGCTGACTGCAGCGCTGGCGCAGCTGTTGTTGCCTCTTCTGGCTCGCCATCCACACTGGGTGGCGGCGCAGCTCAGTCAACAGCTTCAGCGGCCGGTTAGCTTTGCTTCCATGGAGGGGCGTTGGACCGCCTCCGGCCCGGCGTTTGTGATGCATGGTGTCACCGTCGGGGCTACGAGACCAGGCCAGGGTCAGGCATTGCAGATCCCCCAGGCGGCACTGAAGCTTGATTTCGGCGGCTGGTTGCTGCCTTCACGGCATCTGTTGAACCTTCATGTGCAAGGATTGCAACTCGATCTGCTGCATGACGCTTCCGGCCAATGGCATGTCAACGGCCTGGGCTTGGCCGGCCAGCGGCAGGCGCAGCCGATATCGCTGGGTCCATTATCGGTAGAGCTGTGGTTTGAGCATCTGCGGGTTGTTGTTACCGACGCAGGCGCCGGCAAGCAGTACACCTTGTTGGCGAGGCAGTTGCGGTTGAGCCGTCACGGCAGCGAAATTCGCTTTGGCGGCGTGGTGCAACGAGCGGGCGTGGCTACCGCGCTGCACATGGCCGGCCGGTTTCGGGAGGATGGTCGATCCGGCACCGTATGGCTGGGTGCTGATGGCGTCGACCTCAAGCCTTTGCTCGACGGCATGGCCATGGACGGCTACACGGCCAATCAGGGCTTCGGTCGGCTGGCGCTGTGGCTGGATTGGCGCAAGGGACGGTTGAGCCATGGCGCGCTGCGGCTCGATCTGGACAGGTTGGGTGTTACCGCGCCTGATGGTGCTACTGCCAGCGTAGCGTCCCTACACGGCACGGCCGGCTTGCGACTGACCGCCGACGGATATGATGTTCGCTGGGCCGGTGATGATGGCGGCGTGCTGGCGGCAGACGTGCGTCAACCGGGTACCGCGCAGGTTGACGTGGGTATTGCCGCGCGCGAGCTGCAGCTTGCGCCGCTGTTGCCGTGGCTGGCATTGAAACCCGAGCTTGCGCCGGGCCTGGCACACTGGTTGGGCAGCGGCAATCCAAGTGGTGATCTGATCCGCGTAGGGTTGCGCTGGCGCGGCGGCGCGGGACTTCAGATGCTCGATATCGGCTTCCGGCAGCTGTCCATCAGTCCGGTCGGCAAGCTACCAGGCGTGAGCAACCTGGAGGGTGAGTTGCGCGGCGACAGTGAAGCGATAGCGCTGACGCTCCCCGCACAAGCCACCACGCTTCAGTTTCCCCAGTTGTTTCAGCGACCGCTTGCGATGAGTCGATTGCAGGGTACGTTGGCGTTCTGGCGTCAGGATGGCAATTGGCACATTGGAGCCGACCCGCTGAACTTTATGGGCGCCGGTTACGCCGGGGAAGCCCGCGGTGAAGTTGTCTTGCCGGCGCAGGGCGGCCTCCCGTTCCTGGATTTGTACGCCAGCCTCGATCATGCCGACGTGACATCCGCGCGATTGTTCTGGCCGATTCACGCCATGTCCCCAGGAACCCTTCAATGGCTGGATCATGCGTTGGTGTCCGGGACCATCAGTCAGGCTCAGGTGTTGATGCGCGGCAATCTGGCCGACTGGCCTTTCCGTCATCAGGAGGGCCGCTTCGAAGCCCATGCAGTGATCCATGATCTGATCCTCGACTACGGCAAAGACTGGCCGCGCGCCGAGGGCATCGATGCCGTTGCCAGCTTCGTCAACAACAGCATGCTGGTTCAGGCCAGCGGGGGACAGGCATTGGGCGTGAAGGTCGACAAGGCGGTTGCGCTGATCCCCAACTTCGGCAACGGCTTGCTCGATCTCAACGTCCAAGGCGGCGGCAGCGGCAGCAGCCTGATGCACTTTGTACGCAGGAGCCCGATCGGTATCCATCAGGCCGATACACTCCGCAAACTCACCCTAAGCGGACGCGGTACCTTCGATTTTCAGCTGATCTGGCCGCTGAAGGATCGGGCCGACATGAAGCTCGAAGGCACCGCCCAGCTGGCCAATGCCGATCTTTCCGCACCGGACTGGAAGCTGCAGCTGGGTCAGCTGAACGGACCCCTCAAATTCGATCTGCACGGTCTGAGCGCGGGCCCGCTGACGACTACGTTTCGCGGGGAGCCTGCAACGCTGAAGTTGACTCTTGCCGGTGCCAACACCAAGCCGGACACCTTGTTGGCAGCCCAGTTGCGGGGGCGCTATGAACTTGCCGAGCTGGTGCAGGATTATCCGGCGCTGGACTGGCTGGGGAAGTCGGCGAAGGGGCGTAGTGATTTCGATATCGGTTATACGGTTTCCCACGGAACAGACAGCGCGGTACGGGAGCAAACGCTGAGCGTTGACTCCTCACTGAACGGCATGCAGCTCGATCTTCCAGCCCCCCTGGACAAGGCTGCGACGGTCAATCTGCCCCTGCATCTGACGATGGGGTTGCCGGTGGCCGGCAGTGCCCTTCAGGTTGCGCTTGGCCAGGTGATGCGCGGACGTCTGCGGTTGCCCGCCAACCCTCAGCAGACGCTGGCGGGTACGCTGGCGTTCGGCGACCGGATGCCGCAGACGCTACCCCCCAAGGATTTGCGGATTCGCGGTCATGCGGATCGCCTGGACGTGACCGGTTGGGTACAGCGCGCGGCTGTCGGTGGCAGCGGAAGCGGGCCGGGCCTGGAGAGTATCGATGTCACTGCTGGCAAGACCTTCTGGTTTGGCCATGCGCTGGGGCCGATGTCGATCAAAGCCACACCACAACCGGATCAGATGAGCATTGACGTGGATGGTAGGGCGATGGCCGGCAACGTTCAGTTGCCGACCGGTGATCTGCGAAAACGGGGTATTACGGCCCGCTTGCAGCGTCTGTACTGGCCCCAGGGTCAGCCACGCTCGGCATCGGTAGCCGATAGTCCCGCTACCCCTGTTACCTCCGGCATTGATCCGGCGGCGCTGCCCCCGCTGCATCTCTGGATCGCGGATCTGCGATTGGGCAGGTCGAAACTCGGTGAGGCGCGGCTGGAGACCTGGCCGACCGCGAAAGGGATGCATATCGAACAGCTGCGTGCGTTGTCCAGCAGCGTGCAGATCCATGCCAGCGGCGACTGGAACGGCAGCGCCAGCGATAGCCGGACGCAGATGCGGATCGGTTTTGCGGCGAAGGATTTGGGTGCCATGTTGACGGCCTTCGGGTATCAGGGCTTGGTCGATGACGGCAAGACCGACGATCAACTGGACGCGAGTTGGCCGGGTGCACCGAGTGACTTGTCGCTGGCCAACATGACCGGCACGCTCAACATTCGCGTCACTGATGGTCATATCCCGGACGTGTCATCGGGCGTGGGGCGATTGCTCGGACTGGTTTCTCTGACGGAATTGCCGCGTCGCCTGACTCTCGACTTCGGCGACGTGTTTGGCAAGGGGTTGGCCTTCGACTCGATTACCGGGCAGTTCCAGCTGGCGGACGGCAATGCCACTACCCACGACTTGAGTATCAAGGGGCCGGCAGCAAATATCAGTATCAGCGGTCGAACCGGATTGCGCGACAGAGACTACGACCAGCAGGTACGCGTTGTACCGCATATCGGCAATAGTCTGCCGTTGGTGGGGGCTGTGGTCGGTGGTCCGGTCGGTGCGGCAGCGGGCTTGGCGGTGCAAGGATTGCTGGGCAAGGGCCTGAATCAGGCCGCCAGCGCCCGTTACCGGGTAACCGGGACCTGGGACAAGCCGGTGATGACGCTGGTCGAAAAGAAAGGCGGGGCGGTAACTCCGCCGCCGCCGTTGAGCTATCCGGCGAGCCCCGCCCCCGCGGCCAGTGGCGGCGCGCCGGCAACCTCGGGTACGGGTGGGCATTGAAGCGGCGGAGAGTCCTTTAAAGCGAGTTCTATCGACCCCATTTAAGCGTTTTTAGCCCCCCGAGTAGCCCGCACCTCATGGATTCCCTGATCGCGCAAGCCGAGAGCAAGTTGCTGTTCCCCGGTGGCCTGGCCACCAGTGATCTGGATCGAGTGTTCACCCAATTGATGGGACCGTCGATCGACGCCGCTGATCTGTACTTCCAGCATTCCCGCAGTGAGTCCTGGCTGCTGGAGGAAGGCATCGTCAAGGACGGCAGTCACTCGATCGAGCAAGGCGTAGGTGTCCGCGCCATCAGTGGCGAGAAAACCGGCTTTGCCTATTCTGACGAGATTGTCCTGCCTCAGCTGCTGCAGGCCTCCCGGGCGGCACGCGCGATTGCCCACGATGGCAAAGGCGCTGGCAAGCCCTTGTCGATGCACGGTGCCCACCAGTTGTATCCCGCGCTCGATCCGGTCGAGAGCCTTCCCAATCCCGACAAAATTGCCTTGTTGCGCGAGGTCGATGCCTACGCACGCTCCCGGGACCCGCGTATCAAGGAGGTGATCGTGAGCTTGGCCGCCACCATGGATACCATCCTCATCGCCGCTTCCGATGGTACCCTGGCAGCCGATGTGCGGCCGCTGGTACGCCTCAACGTGCAGGTGATTGCCGAGCAGAACGGTCGCCGTGAGCAAGGCCATTCGGGCGGTGGTGGCCGCTATGGCTACCGCGAGCTTATCGAGAACGGTCGGGCGCTCGACTTCGCCGCCGAGGCGGTGCGCCAGGCGCTGGTGAACCTCGACTCCATCGATGCGCCCGCGGGGCAGATGACGGTAGTGCTTGGTCCTGGCTGGCCGGGTGTGTTGCTGCACGAGGCCATCGGTCACGGACTGGAAGGCGACTTCAATCGCAAGGGCAGCTCGGCGTTCTCCGGTCGCCTCGGCCAGCGCGTAGCGGCCAAGGGGGTCACCATCGTGGACGATGGTACCCTGCAAGGCCGTCGCGGTTCGCTCAGTATCGACGATGAAGGTACGCCTACGGAATGCACCACCTTGATCGAGGATGGCATCCTCAAAGGCTACATGCAGGACAAGCTGAACGCGCGGCTGATGGGTATGGCACCCACCGGCAACGGTCGCCGCGAATCGTTCACGGCCTTGCCGATGCCGCGCATGACCAATACCTACATGCTGGCAGGCTCGCATGAGCCGGCAGAGATCATCCGCTCAGTCAAAAGGGGTTTGTACGCACCCAATTTCGGCGGTGGTCAGGTCGACATCACCAATGGCAAGTTCACCTTCTCCGCCAGCGAGGCCTATTTGATCGAGGATGGGAGGATCACCGCACCGGTAAAGGGTGCAACCTTGATCGGCAATGGCCCGGACGTGCTTACCCGGGTCTCGATGATCGGCAACGATCTCAAGCTCGACGAGGGTGTCGGGGTTTGCGGCAAGGACGGACAGAGCGTGCCGGTAGGGGTCGGTCAGCCCACGCTGAAAATCGATGCCATGACCGTGGGCGGCACGGTTTCCTAGGGATCGTTCACCGGAAAGTGCCGCGGTGGCGTCGGAGCACGGTGTGCGGGTAGCCTGCCAGGGGGCAATGGTTCCGGCTTGGCGCTGTGGCATGGTGTCGCATCGGGCCACAGCCGCCTTACCGAAAACGTATCCGGAGGGGGCTACGTCGATCTGTCCTTAGAACACGGCGAGCCTCCATACCTTAGCCTGGGACAACGGTTTTCGGGCGAGCGTGCGAGGCGGGAATCGCCCCGAAACGCTCGCCATCCGCTGCCCGCTGCCGGCGCCGGCGCCGGCTGTGTGGCGTGGGCGGTGCTTGATCAATGTCAAAACAGCCCGATTCGGGCGTCTCTACGATGACCTCAACAAGATTTTAACCACTTGATTGAGGAGCGCAGGCGTATGAATACGAAGCGGAGATGGGTCTCAACCCTGGACTGGTTACCGCGCTATGTCGTGGTAGCTGTGATTCTGTTGCTGGTGCCGACCTTGGCCCAAGCGGTGCCGTCCTATGCGCGACAGACGCGTCTGGCATGCACGGCTTGTCATGTTGGCGGCTTCGGTCCCGAACTTACCCAGTTCGGTCGCCAGTTCAAGCTCATGGGCTATACCATGAAGGTTGGCAACCAGGCCACGCTGCCGTTATCGGCGATGTTGGTCGAGTCGTTCACTCACACCAGCAAGGCACAACCTACGGCCCCGAACACGAATTTCGATACCAACAACAACTTCGAGTTGCAGCAGGCCTCGGCATTTCTGGCTGGACGTCTGAGTGATCACGTCGGCGTATTTGCCCAGGCGACCTACTCGGAGAATGGCGGCCTGTTGGGCTGGGACAATGCTGATGTGCGCTATGCACGGATGTTCAGCCACGGGGACCATACGGGTATCTGGGGTATTTCCGTCAACAACAACCCCACGGTCAGCGACGTTTTCAATACCGCGCCCGCCTGGCAGTATCCCTATATGGCAGCGGATCTTGCCCCCGGGGCGCCCGCCGCGCCGATGCTGTTTGGCGGTATCGGTGGTCAGTCGATCGGCGCCAGTGCCTACGCGCAGTTGGATGGCAAGTGGTATGTGGAGGTCGGCGGCTATCGGTCACTGTCGGTGGCTTTCTTGAATCATGTCAATGCGGGCTACGATGGCAAGTTGTCTGGCACCGCGCCTTATGCACGCGTGGCGTATACGTGGAACCTGCCCAGCGGAGACTTTTCTCTGGGCGGCTTTCTACTTGACCTGAAGCGTGGGCTGGTCGGCGCCGATGCTGCCGGCAACCCCATGCCGCTGGCCGGTCCTACGGATCATTTCAGCGATCTGGGTCTGGATTCGACCTATCAGTATGTGGCTGGCAGCCATGCGCTGACTTTCGAAGGCCTCTATGTCAGCGAGCGTCAGAAGCTGAATGCGACATTTGCCGACGGAGGTTCCTCGCATCTGCATGACACCCTGCAATCCTTCAACCTCAAGGGCAGTTACTGGTATCGCAATACCTATGGGCTGACTCTGGCTTCCTTCACCAACAATGGGAGCAGCGACCGTGCGCTATATGGCAATCAGGGTTCGCCAAATACGCAGGGTGGGATGATTGAATTCGACTACAACCCGTTTGGACAAGCTACCTCCTGGAAGGAGCCTGATGCGAACATGCGCCTAGGCTTGCAATACACCTTGTATTCGAAGTTCAGCGGGCTGGTGCACAACATCGACGGTGCCGGACGCAATGCCAGCGACAACAATACGCTCTACCTTTACATTTGGCTTGCGATCTGAGTCCCCGACGGGCGCCCTAGATGCGCAAAACGGCTGGCCTGCTTGCCGGTCAGCCGTTTTCCCGGCTAAGTTGCTGGCCTGTGGCGCGTGGGTCAGGCACCATCTCCGGGAGGATCCCGAGGTAGATCCTTCAGTAATTGGAATAGCTCGCGAAAGGCTCGTGGCGGCTTGCCGGCATCGCGTTCGTTGCGGGCCTGACGGACCAGCGAGCGCAGGTGTTGGCGGTCGATCTGTGGATGTGCATCGATCAACTCGGACAGCGCCTTGTCGTCCTCGCCGATCAACCGCTCGCGCATCGCTTCGAGGCGATGCATCGCGGCGTTTTCCTGGCGTTGTCTGTCCCGATTTTCACCGAGCTCGGCCCGCACCGCGGCAAAGTCGTCGTCGCCATAACGACGCATCACCTTGGCCAGAAAGGCTAGCTGGCGCTTGCGCGCGCCATGCGCGGTCATGCGACGGGTGATGTCGATCTCGCGGCGTACGTCTTCGGGCAACTCGAGTTTGGCCAGCCGGCTCGGCGGCAATTCGGTCAGCTGCCCTGCCAAGGTCAGCGTGGCCAGCGCCTCGCGACGTTGCTGGGTGCGGCTGGGACCGTAGTCCTCGTCGTCAAGTTCGGTCTGGTTGCGGCTGCGGCTCGGGCTCACGGGTTCGATTCCTGCAAAGGGATAGGGCTCAGGCCGGCGTGCTGTCGTCGCTATCGGCTTGTTCCAGGGCAAAGCGTGCCAGCGGTTCACCGTCCACTTCGACGGTTTCACAAAACATCGCCGCCGGCCGGACCCACCAGCCTCGGTCACCATAAAGCGCTTGGTAGACCACTAGCGATTCCTCGGTTTCGCTATGCGTAGCGATACCCAGCACGCGGTAACGCTGTCCCTTGTAATGACGGTAGATGCCGGTCGTGGGTTGCATGGGGTTCTCCGCCGCGCTTTGTTTTTCGCCGCGGCGGCCCCATTTCGGGCACGGGGCGTCAATGGGGCTCCGGCTGGATCGCGTAGCCGCAACTCTCGAACCGCTTATTCTACCCGCCAAACTCTCAGGAAACCCAACGTGAGCGAAACCGTTATCAGCCACGCACGCAGCCAACCGGATCTTTCCACGCATGAACTCGACCGACTGGCTGAACTGGCACAGGACGTGATTCGTCGCGCCCGCGTTGCCGGCGCAAGCGAGGCGGAAGTCTCCGCCAGCATCGAGACGGGCTTGAATGTCAACGTGCGCCTGGGTGAGGTAGAGACCGTCGAGCATACGCGTGATCGGGGTTTCGGACTGACCGTTTACTTTGGCCAACGCAAGGGTTCGGCCAGTACTGCCGACCTCAATCCGGACTCGCTGCAGGCCACCATCGATCAGGCTTGTGCGATCGCACGCTACACCGAGGCAGATCCCGCCGCGGGCCTCGCTGATAGCGCCCGCATGGCTACTTCGTTTCCCGATCTCGACCTGTGGCATCCGTGGGAAATCGATCCATCAGCGGCGATCGAGCTGGGTCGGGAGATCGAGGATGCAGGTCGCGCGCATGCCGGGATAAGCAACTCCGACGGGGCGGGTGTGCAGGCCGGACAAGGCGTGTCCGTCTACGCAAATTCACACGGTTTCGTCGGTAGCGAGCGCGGTACGCGGCACACATTGTCGCTGGCGCTGATCGCCAGCAACGAGAACGGCATGCAACGTGACTACTGGTACGACAGCGTGAGGGCCGCCAGTGATTTCATCAGTGCCAAGTCGCTCGGCGACAAGGCAGCAGAGCGCACCCTGGCACGGATGGGGGCGCGCAGCCTGTCGACGCGGCAATGCCCGGTGATGTTTGTACCGGAGCTGGCGCGCGGCTTGATCGGTCACTTGCTGGGTGCGGTCAGCGGTGGTGCGCTTTATCGACAGGCCAGCTTTCTTCTCGACCACGTCGGCAAGCAGGTGATGCCGTCATGGCTCACTATCAACGAACGACCACGTATGCTGCGCGGCCAGGGTTCCGCCAATTTCGATGCCGAGGGTGTGGTCACCAGCGACAGCGCACTGGTCGAGCGAGGGATTCTGGCGCGCTATGTGCTGGGCAGCTATTCGGCACGCAAACTCGGACTGCAGACCACCGGCAATGCCGGCGGCATTCACAACCTGATCGTCGAGCCGGGCAGCGTCGATGGTAGGACGGATGACTTCCGAGGCATGTTGAAGCGCATGGGGACAGGACTACTGGTGACCGAGCTGATGGGACAGGGCGTATCGACGATTACCGGCGACTACTCGCGCGGAGCTTCCGGGTTCTGGGTGGAGAACGGCGAGATCGCCTACCCTGTAGAGGAAATCACCATCGCTGCGAATCTGCGCGAGATGTTCCAAGGGATCGTAGCGGTCGGTACGGACGTCGATCGACGATCGCATATTCTTGCGGGATCGATTCTGCTGGAGCGCATGACCGTGGCGGGTGAATGAGCCAGTTTGGGGGCTTCGCGGTGTCTATGTCGTAAGTTCACTCGGCAAAGCCTCGAGGACTTGCTAGTGTAGGGTCGCGTCCGCTCCATTGCGCGGGCGCTTCCCTGACGACGAGGAGATACGCAATGAGCGTTCCACCTGAATCCGTCACTTCCCCTGCGCCCGACGATCCGCCACCGGGCGGCCCGGTTTCCCCCGAGGAGCGTCAATGGGCGATGTTTGCCCATTTGTCGGCCTTGGTCGGTGCCCTGCTTACCGGTGCATTGGGTGGGGGCTGGGGGTGCTTTATTGGTCCGTTGGTGATCTGGTTGGTCAAGAAAGACACCATGCCCTTCGTCAACGACCAGGGCAAGGAAGCGCTCAATTTCAATATCACGGTGGCGATTGTCTTCGTGTTATTGGCGTTGTTTTCGGTCATGACTTTGGGTATTGGTCTGCTGATCGCCATCCCCTTGTGGGTGATCATTGGCGTGGCGTGGCTGGTTTTCACCATCATTGCGGCGATCAAGGCCAATGAAGGTGTCGCTTACCGCTACCCGTTCACCTTGCGACTGATCAAGTAGCACCTCGCCTGGTACAGGTAGGTATCGCAGCGACAAGGCCGACAGAGGCAAGGGCTTCAGTTCAGGCGCTCGGCCGCGTAATGGGCGAGTTCTGCCAGCGGAGTGCCGCGAGGACCCAGTGGCGCAATGGCGGCAAGGGCAATCTCGGTCAACTCGGCCAGACGGGTGTGTGAGGCATCCAGACCGATGATCGAGGGAAACGTGGGCTTGTCGGCGGCAGCATCCTTGCCGCGGGTCTTGCCGATCACTGCCGATTCGCCTTCCACGTCGAGGATGTCATCGCGCACCTGGAACGCGAGGCCGACCGCGTGGGCATAGCGATCGAGGGTACTCAGCGTGTCGTTGTCGGCTCGTGCCGCGATTGCGCCGAGCCGGACCGAGGCACGAATCAGTGCGCCGGTCTTGCATGTGTGCATGTGTTCCAGTTCGGACAGTGTCAACGAGCTGCCGACGGCACTCAGATCCAGCGCCTGCCCGCCGGCCATGCCCTCGGCGCCGCAGGCGCGACCCAGCGCACGCAACATGGCGATGCCGACGGCGGCATCGTGGCCGTGCGAAGCCTGTTCGGCCAGGATCTCGAACGCCAGCGCCTGCAATGCGTCGCCAGCGAGAATGGCCATCGCTTCGCCATATACGACGTGGCAGGTGGGTCGGCCACGGCGCAGGGCATCGTCATCCATGGCCGGTAAGTCGTCGTGCACCAGGGAATAGGCGTGGATCAACTCGACGGCGCAGGCCGCAGCATCCAAAGACTGACCGCTTTCACCCAAGGCGCCCGCGGTGGCGTAAACCAGCAGCGGCCGTAGTCGCTTGCCGCCGCCAAGTACTGCGTAGCGCATGGCTCGATGCAGCTCTGCTGGCGATTGCTCTGCCAGGGGAAGCCGCTGTTCCAGTGCTTCTTCGGCGCGACCGATCAGTGCTTGCAGCGTCGGACTCAGCAGGTTGTTTGCGGGGACGGAGGGCTCAGGGCGCAGGTTCAAAGGGTTCGGCAGTGTCGGGGGCATCGGGGTCCAGCAGCAGGCGCACGCGCAGCTCGGCCTGTTCCAGTGACTGCTGGCAATGACGGTACAGGCCGATACCGCGCTCGAAGGAGGCAAGTGATTCGTCCAGGCTGAGTTCGCCGCCCTCCATCCGTGCGACCAGTTGCTCCAGCTCGTCTAGCGAGTGTTCGAAGTCGACTGGGGGAGGATTTTTGACGGATTCGGGAACGGTCTTTGCCATGGGTTGCAACGCTAACCCAGCGTCGGCATGGAATCAATCTGCATGGGTATGCATGAATCAATCGCCATCGTCGTTTTCGTGATGCTGGCGACCGTGCTGATGCCCTCGTCGCTCGCCGCGATCACGATGATCGCGATATTCGTGGGGCCGCTCGCCGCCATAGTGCTCGACTACATATCGGTGTTCGACCCAGGGTCGATCAGTTCCCAGCTCGAGGTTGATGCCGCCAGTACGGACATAGGCCTGAAAGGCCAGGGGCAGGCGAATGCCTGAGCGCCAGTTGCCGCCGTCGAGCCAGAACCAGGTGCGTGACTCGGGCGCATAGTAGACCTCGCCGCGCGGGTAGTAGGTGTAAGGGTGCTTGGCGCGCCAGCCGTGCGCCGGGGCCCATGGCGGGGGATCGGCCCACGCGGCGGATGCGACGGCGACGCAGGCTCCGACCACCAGAATCGACCACAGCAGGATGCGTTTCATGCGAAGACTCTCGTCGAAGGATGGGATCAGCGTAGCGCCAAAAGCGACCTTTTTGGCTGAACAGCTGCTTGCAGCATGCGTGGCGAGATCAGCCGCAATGAGTCCAGCGTGGCTGGGTGCCGGCGACACGGAACAGGGCAACCCCCGCGTCGCTGATCCAGCGGTCGGCTACCGCAATCAAGGTATCGCCGTCGAACAGCAGGGGAAATGCAGAGCGCCGCCAGGGGGGGATCATGGCCTGCTGGAACAGGTCGCGCAGCTCCCGCGTATGTCTGTCGCCCGCCGGTCTGATTCGCTCACCACCACGCCGCAGCCGTACGCTGAGAGGCCGTGGCAACCTGGCATCGGCCGTGCTCAGCGAGAGGACGCCACCATCGGGAAGTCTCAGTGGCTGACCGCACCATGAGGTTTCCCATAGGCCGGCAGTCGTGGATCGCGGCGGCGAGGCCCAGAGTTGTCCCTTCCAGATATGCAGCTCGACACCCGGCCAGCGGATGCACGGCTGCTGGCCGGGGCGCGCTCCACACTGGCGCTCAATCTGGCGACGCTGGGCGATGGTGGGTGCCGGCAAGCCCTGCGCATGCAGCCAATGATCCAGCAGGGGGCCGCGCAGTGCCGGTGCCAGCGCAAGCCAGCCGGCCACCTGCAAGCCACCGGTGAGTGGATCGCGCAATGTTTGCACAGCGGGTAGCCATTGCATCCGCAAGGCATCGGCGGCATCGTGGCAGAGCGCGGCGCTGTGCAGGATCGAATCCATCGCTTGCGGCCAGTGCTCGGTCAGCCGCGGCAGGATTTCGTGGCGGAGATGGTTGCGCGCCAAGCGGGTATCGGTGTTGCTGGGGTCGTCGATGCATGGCAGCCGATGCGCCTCGACGTAAGTACGCAGTTGCGCACGTGCCAGCGATAACAGGGGCCGCCATAGCTGGCCGCAACCGAAGGGGCGTATTGTGCGCATGCCGCCCAGCCCCTCCGGGCCCGCGCCGCGCAGCAATTTCAGCAGCACGGTCTCGGCCTGGTCGTCGCGGTGATGGCCGAGCAGCAGCCACTCGTCCGGCTGCAACTGCGCCTCCAGGGCGGCATGGCGCGCATGCCGCGCCGCCGCTTCCAGCCCGGTACCGCGCTGCAGGTCGACTTGCACTCGCAATACCTCGCAGTGAAGTTGCAACGAGGCGCAAAAGCGCTGGCAACACTCGGCCCATCCCGTGCTTTGTACGTGCAGACCGTGATCGACATGCACGGCACGAAGGCCGCGTTGTCGCGCCAGTGGCAGCGAGGCCAGTGCGTGCAGCAATGCGGTCGAATCGGGCCCTCCGCTGAAGGCAATACACAAGGGCGCCGGGGGGGCTGAGGTCAGCTTGGCAAGCAGGTGTTGCTGCAGCGGAATGCTCATTTTTTGCTGTTGCGGGGCCGTACGTAGATATGTTTGCCGTTACCGATATGCCGCTCCTCGGTATCGAACAGGCCGATACCCGTGACCAGGCCGCTGAGTTTGGCGTAACCGTAGTTGCGCGAATCGAAGTCGGGCGATTGCTTGTTGATGATGCTGCCGATCGCGCCGAGTCCAGCCCAGCCGGAGTCGTCCGAGGCGGCCTCGATGGCGTTGCGAAGTAGATTCATCAGCTGGCTGTCGCTACGCAGTTCCTTGGCATTGCGCCTTTTCACGCCACCGCTGGGCTCGGTTTCGGTAGCCGGCACCAGTACTTCGGTGTAGATGAACTTGTCGCAGGCGGTACGAAACGGCTCAGGGGTTTTCCGCTCACCGAAACCGTAAACGGTCAGCCCGGACTCGCGGATGCGCGAGGCTAGGCGGGTGAAGTCGCTGTCGCTGGAGACGATACAGAAGCCGTCAAAGCGTTCGGCGTAGAGCAGGTCCATCGCGTCGATGATCATTGCCGAGTCGGTGGCGTTCTTGCCCACGGTATAGCGAAACTGCTGGATCGGCTGGATCGAGTGGCGCAACAAGACCTCTTTCCAGCCATTGAGGTCGGGCTTGGTCCAGTCGCCGTAGATACGCTTTACGTGGGCCGTGCCATATTTGGCAATCTCGGCCAGCAGGCCCTCGACAATCGCGGGACGGGCGTTGTCGGCGTCGATCAGGACAGCAAGCTTGTGGGTGTCAGTGGCCATGGTGAATTCCGTCAGCAAGGTGTCGTGCCGATGGTAACGCCATGGGGTAGCTTGCTGTAGGAGCGCACCCTGTGCGCGATGCTCTTCGGCCACATGACCACAAGGGCAATCGCGCCAAAAGAGCTATCGCGCACTGGGTGCGCTCCTACTCCTGGAACGCGCCGTAGCGTCGCAGCCGCTGGTAACGTTGTTCGAGCAGGTCGCCGGTGGGCATCGATTCGAGTTCGTCGAGCTGATTCAGCAGGACAGCCTTGAGGCGCACTGCCATGGAGCGGGGATTGCGGTGCGCGCCGCCCAGTGGCTCGCGCACCACCTTGTCGATCAGGCCCAGTTCCAGCAGGCGCGGTGCCGTCATGCCCATGGCTTCGGCAGCATCGCGCGCCTTCTCGGCGCTTTTCCACAGAATGGAGGCACAACCCTCGGGTGTGATCACCGAATAGGTCGAGTACTGCAGCATTACGGTGCGGTCGCCGACGCCGATGGCCAGCGCACCGCCGGAACCGCCTTCGCCGATCACCGTGCAGATGATCGGTACAGTCAGCCGCGCCATTTCCAGCAGGTTGCGGGCAATCGCCTCGCTCTGGCCGCGCTCCTCCGCACCCACGCCTGGATAGGCGCCGGGGGTGTCGATCAGGGTCAGCAGCGGCAGCTTGAAACGTTCGGCCAGTTGCATCAGGCGTAGGGCCTTGCGGTAACCCTCGGGACGCGGCATGCCGAAATTGCGGCGCACTTTGGTCTTGGTATCACGGCCTTTCTGGTGGCCGATGATCACCATGGGGCGGCCATTGATGCGACCAATGCCGCCGACAATCGCGGCATCATCGGCATACGCGCGATCACCGGCCAGCTCGTGGAATTCCTCGCAGATCACTCCGATGTAGTCGAGCGTGTACGGTCGCCCCGGATGACGGGACAGCTGGGTCATCTGCCACGAGTTGAGATTACGGAAGATCTCGGCGGTCTTGATCTTGAGCTTCTCGCGAAGTCGTCCGACCTCCTCATCGATATTGAACGCCTGGCCATCGCTGGCATGGCGAAGTTCTTCGATCTTCGCGTTCAACTCGGCAATGGGTTGTTCGAAATCGAGAAAATTGGGATTCATTTGCGGCAAGTCGTGGCACAGTAGCGGATCAGTATACCGGTCTGCAGAAAAAGACGAGAACGGTGCCGTATGGCTGGGGGAAGTAGCCTCAGGGCCGAGGTGATGCCCCTCCAGCGGCCGATTGCGCTATTGTCTGCGCCAAGCCGTCCCATCGCCGAGATACGATCATGCCGACCAAGCCCATCGACAACAGCAAGCTTGACCGCATCGTCGCTGACGCGCGGCGCCAAGCCGAGCAGCGTGAATCGGGATACCGTGAGCGCGCGTTGAAGATGTACCCATGGGTGTGCGGACGGTGTGCGCGTGAGTTCACCCGGGTCAACCTGCATGAGTTGACCGTGCACCATCGCAATCACGATCACGATTTCAACCCGCCCGATGGCAGCAACTGGGAATTGTTGTGCGTGTACTGCCATGACAACGAGCATTCCCGCTACATCGACCATGTGCGTGGCGGGGTGATGGAAGCGCAGGAGGCGACTGCAGCCACCGGCAATCCGTTTGCCGAGCTGAAGGCCATGATGGAACGTGGCGGCAAGCGTTAGGGGGACGCAGACAGCAATGCGGGATCTGAAACGCGGTTTTCGGGTCTGGCAGGGTCAGTCGCGGAAGTTGTCGAACTGCAGCGGCAGCTCTACCTCGGACTTGCGCAGCAAGGCCATCGCTGCCTGCAAATCATCGCGTTTTTTGCCTGTCACCCGCAGTTTGTCGCCGTTGATCTGCGTTTCGACCTTGAGCTTGGCGGCTTTCAGTTCTGCCACCAGCTTTTTCGCCATCGCTTGCTCGATGCCTTGTTTGACGTTGATTTTCTGACGCGAGCCACCGAGGTTGGTAGCCGGGTCGCCGATCTCGAGTGCGCGGATGTCGATTTTTCGGGCCACCAGTCGTCCGCGCAGGATGTCGAGCATCTGCTGCAGCTGGAATTCGCTCGGCGCGCTCTGCGTGATCACGAAATCGTCGAGCGTGTATGACGCGTCCTGACCCTTGAAGTCGAAGCGGGTGCCGAGTTCGCGGTTGGCCTGGTCGACGGCATTGGTCAGCTCGTGCTTGTCGACTTCGGAGATTACGTCAAAGGAGGGCATGATGGCGGCTCATGATGGACGGTACCTCAGTGTAAGCGATGTGGCGCAGGGCGGCTGATGGATAATGCGCATTGCGGTACGACGTGGAGCGAACAGAACGGTGGTCGAGTGAAAGTGGACGTAGTGATCATCGGTGCCGGCGCCGCAGGGTTGATGTGTGCGATCGCCGCGGGCGAGCGCGGGCGGCGCGTGTTGCTGGTCGATCACGCCAACAAGGCAGGCAAGAAGATCCTGATGTCGGGCGGCGGACGCTGCAACTTCACCAACCTGGGGGTCACGCCGGATCATTACCTGTCTGCCAATCCCCACTTTTCCAAATCCGCACTGGCCCGTTATACGCCGGGGGATTTCATCGCGCTGGTGGAGGAGCACCGTATCGCCTATCACGAAAAAGAACTGGGCCAACTTTTTTGCGATGATTCCTCCAAGCAGATCGTACGCATGCTGCTGGACGAATGTGCAGCTGCCGGGGTCACGGTGGAGACACGTTGTGGCGTACAAGCTGTGCGCAAGACTCCGCAGGGTTTCAGCCTCACGACCACGCGCGGCGAGGTAAATGCCGAGTCGCTGGTGGTGGCCAGCGGTGGTTTGTCGATTCCCAGCATGGGTGCCAGCGGGTTGGGTTATGAACTGGCCCGCCAGTTCGGCCACAACGTGCTGGCGACGCGGCCCGGCCTGGTGCCATTGACGCTTAGCGGCAAGCATCAGGAGCATTATCGGGACCTGGCCGGAGTGGCCCTCCCTGTCGTGCAAGCCTCGGTGGGAAAGCAGAGCTTTCGTGCCGCCCTGTTGTTCACCCATCGAGGTATCAGTGGTCCGTCAGTGCTGCAGATTTCCTCGTACTGGCAACCCGGCGACGACCTGCGCATCGACCTGCTGCCGGATCAGGATGCCGCAATATGGCTTACCCAGCAGCGCCTCGCGCGTCCCGTGGCCGAGCTGAAAACCGTATTGGCCGATCGGTTGCCAAAACGGTTGGCGCAGCGCCTGTGCGAGCAATGGTTCGAGAGCCGGCCGATGCGCCAATATCGCGAAGCCGAGCTCGTGGAGATCGGCGGGCAGATCAATGCCTGGTCGGTTACCGCCAGCGGTACCGAAGGCTATCGTACTGCCGAAGTCACCCTGGGCGGGGTCGATACTGACGAACTTTCCTCCAGCAGCATGCAATCGAAGCGGGTGCCCGGTTTGTACTTCATTGGTGAAGTGGTGGATGTCACCGGTTGGCTCGGAGGGTACAACTTCCAATGGGCCTGGGCATCGGGACAGGCAGCAGGCGAAGTGGCTTAGCTTGCATGGCTCGCATACGAAAAAGCCCTGACGCAATCTGCGTCAGGGCCTTGGGAGTGCGACGGTGGCGATCCTAGAATTGTGCCGTCAGCTGCAAATCAAGACGGTTGCCCATGGACCGGGCAATGGCCTGTGCGTTGTTGCGTTGCACGGGATTGGTGATCGCATCGGGATGCGGCACCGTCAGTTTCTGAATCGCGTAGTTCAGCGTGAGTCGAGTATTGTTGGTCAGGTAATACTGTGCACCGACGGTCCATGTCTTGAAGTCGCGTTGAAGTGCCGGGTCATTCTTCAGCCGATTGTATTCGTCATAACGCAACTGCAATTCGATGTTGTGGGCCACGAAGTAGCCACCCTGGGCATAGACACCCGAGGAGGTGTTGTTGCTGCCAGGATAGATCGTCCATTGGGTCAAATTGTTGTAGGCCCCCAGTGCAGGACCTGTGTAATTGCTCGCCGTTGAGCCGTCATACTGGAACGGTGCCGGTGCGAGGATCCATCCGCTGGCGTGCATGTATCCGGCGTGCATGGAATAGCCGCCTGTCTTGCGCTGATTGCGACTGTATTCACCGCCTACGCCCCAACGCTTGATATCGTGGGTGCCGATCTGGTTGATTTTGCGCTGTCCATTGTGGAACCACGCCCAGACGCCGGCATCGTTGCGGTAGGGGCCCTTGCCGTCAAAAACGTAGCTGGTGCGAAGCATGCCATAGGTGTCGAGGCCGTTCGTGCTGCTGGTCGAGGTGATCGGGCCACCATTACCGACCATGAAGGCGTAGGCATACTCCCAGGGGCCACGATTGAACCAGTTGAACACCTTCACGCCGATATCGCGAAATGCACCGTAACCCTCGACATTGCTACTCGAAGGCACAAACTGGTAGCCACCATTGGTGGTTGCGGTGACCGCTGCGTTCGGACTGATGAAGCGCTCGAGTGTGTTTTGCAAACTCGCGGTAGAGTAGTTGACGAAGGGAAGCACCGGAATGCCGACCCGTGATTCCCAACCCCCGGGTACCTTTTGCAGTCCGATCGAGAAGCGTGCCACTTCCGAGGCATTCCAGGTGACGAAAGCATCAGTCATCACCGGGTGCTTACCCGAAAAGTGGGTCAGTCCGTTGTTGCCGAATTCGGCCAGCACGAAATAGGTCAGCTTGTCGTCCAGCGGCGACAAGGTGCCTCGCATGCCGATACGGGCACGTAGCAGATTGAAGGTGTTGGAACTCTTGAGATCCGGGCCGATCAGGTTGAAATTCGGCACTGTGCCGTTGAAGGCTGTTACCGACGGTGGGCCCATCAGTCCGGTAACCGCGTTCCCCTGCGCCGAGGCGTAGTCCGGCTGGACGAAACCCCATACCTTGACGGCCGGGGCGACGCCCGGTGGCTCGGTATTGTAGAGCTGCAGCCAGTTCGCGGCCTGCGCATACTGGGCGAAGCCCGATGCCGACAGGATCGCGGCAGCCAGTGCGGCTTTCGTGACGATTTTCTTCGAAGCAAAGCTCATAAAACAATCCCTCCCGATTGCAGTGATTTTCCAGTGCGCGGTGCCCGCCCTGTCAGTGTGTTTCGTGGTCCCGTGATGGCGTTGAAGCGTCGCGGATACGAACCGCAGCGGGCTTGATCAGGACGCGATAGCCTGGAAATCAGAAATATTTTAGTAATGTGGGGCTCAGGGCCGGATCAGCACGTAGCCGTGCTGGACGAGATCAACGATGCGCGCGGCCCCTGCCGGCACAAGCTGTGATTCCGAGTTCAGCTTCGGCGCATGGCCCAGCTTTTTGGTGAACGCGTTCAAGGTGTTTTCGCAGGCATCGAATTTGACGTCGTAGCTCTTTGCCAGATTGTGGATGCGCGAGGCATTGACGTTATTGGCCAGAAGCAGTTTGAGTCCGGGACCGTAGGCGACGATTTCCAGATCGAGTTTGTCCGGACCGTAGTAGGTCATCAAGTTGCCGGCGACGTTGAGGATCAGGTTCTGGGTCACCGGGCTGGCATCGCTGATCTGCAAAACGATGTGTGTTGTCGAGAACGGCTTTTGCTGGATCGGAGGCATTTTCACCGCCGCAAATGTCGCTGCGGGAATGAGATACATCAAAGCCAGTAACAGAAAGCCAAGCTTTTTGTGGACATTCATAGTTGCCACACCCCTCATTGTGTGTTGATCGGAAAACGTCGCCTTGAAGACCTTAGGGCGGCGCGCAACGTCCCGCTTCCCGAGTCGCTCGGAATTTGAGGACGGGGGGATAGTGGCACGGCTTTGCGACTACGCAAACAGTATGTAGAGCTCGATGGAGCGGCGAAGTTTTATCAAGTCACCATACCCCGCTGGGTATTCATTTTGTAATCATGCGTTTAGCCTTTTTTGCAGCTACTTTTTGTTGCGCGGCAGCATGAAAATTTCTGTTTGCGATGCCGCGCGGGGCCCGCCGAAGGCTGACGCACGGACGGACTTTTTTGTGCCGGCTGGGGAGGAGCTCGTGACCCAGGTGCCCTGCGTACCTCCGTCTGTACCACCGTTCATGCGGTGTTGGTGGGAGCGTGTATTCGCCATGCGGTTCGAGGGGTGCTTGACGCCATCGCGGCGACCTTCCAGCATTCAATGCCAACTAGCGCGGACGGGGTGGTGCGTGAGCCTGTTGATGCATGGCCGCTGCCATTGCGGCAACCTCTGTTTCGATCTCGATTGGGAGCTTGAGTCCACCGGAATTCCTGCGCGCGCCTGCGCTTGTTCGTTCTGCGCCCGGCATGGTGGACTCTGGACGTCTCAACCCCAAGGCATCCTGAAGATCCATATCAGCGATCCCTCGCTGGTATCGCGCTACGCCTTCGGAACGGCGACCGCCGACTTTCTGGTTTGTGCGCGTTGCGGCGTGGTGTCGGTCGCTACCAGTTGCATCGAGGGCCGCCTCTATGCGGTAGTCAATGTGCAGGCATTGGACGACATCGATCCCTCGCTGTTTCGGCATGAGTCCGTGCATCTCGATAACGAGGAAAAATGTGTGCGCATCGCACGGCGAAAGCAAAACTGGATAGCCAATGTCGCGTATGTCGAACGTACACCTTGACCCACCGCTTCGGTGCAGCACGATAAGGAACAAGCACGTGGGGAGGAGCTTGCATGAGCGTGAAAATTATTTCGGGTGGCGTCGTTATGGCTCTTTTCGCCGCTTTCGTCGGCCCCGCGACGGCCACTCCGCCGGCACCCTTTGACGCGCCGAACGTCGTGGTCATCTCGCCGCATCTGGTCACGGCGGGACAGCCTAGCCGAGATGCATTGGCCTCCCTGGCGTCCCGGGGATTCACTGCTGACATCTATCTCGCGCCGCCGACTGTGTCCGATGCCGTGCACGATGAGGCGGCCATCGTCGAGCGCCAGGGGGTCGCCTATGTGAACATTCCGGTCCACTTTCAGCATCCGACGGAGGCCGACTTCGCCACTTTTTCCTCGGCGATGCAAAACTTCGAGGGAGGCAAGGTCCTGGTGCATTGTCAGGTCAACATGCGGGCATCGAGCATGGTCTTCCTGTATCGCGTCATCGTCGGCAGGGAAGATCCGGACTATGCGTACGCTGCGGTCACCCGAGTATGGGTGCCAAATCGTCCATGGCGGGCGTTCATGGTGCGCTTGTTGCGCAAGAATCACGTGGCATTCGAACCCTACTGAGGGCGTCTGGAGTGATGGTAGGCCTGGCCTCGTTGGGGGTGGGATCGGATCATGGGACGTTGCCTCATTTCGCGTGGTCTCGACCTCCGCTGTGATCGAGTGACAACGGCAATCAATTGACTAGGATCTTTCTATGCGAGTCGGATTTATCGGCCTGGGCGCGATGGGCAGTGCCATGGCCAGCAATCTCATCGCCGCGGGACATGCGGTGTCGGTATGGAATCGTTCGCCCGCAGCGTGCAAACCGCTGGCGTCCCTGGGTGCCAAAGTGGCATCGACGCCCGAACGGGCTGCCCAGGGCAGCGTCGTGTGCAGCATGCTGGCGAACGATCAGGCCGTGCGTGAAGTGGTTCTGCAGGGAGGATTGCTGGATGCGATGGACCCCGGCACCGTGCACGTGAATCACGCCACGATTTCGGTGGCACTGGCGCGGGAGCTGACCGAGGAACATGCAAGACGCGGTCTCGGCTACGTGGCGGCTCCCGTATTCGGCCGCCCGGACATGGCTGCGGCGGCAACGTTGAATATTTTGGTGGCGGGCAAGCCTGCGGCGATCGAGAAGGTGGTTCCGCTGCTGCAGGCCATGGGCAGCAAGCTATGGCCGCTGGGCGATACGCCGGACCGCGCCAATGTGGTAAAGATCGCCGGCAATTTCATGCTGGCGACGGCGATCGAAAGCATGGCCGAGGCCACCGCATTGACCCGTGCCTACGGCGTCAGTGCCGCTGACTTCCTCGAGGTGATGACCAACACCTTGTTCGCTTCGCCGGCTTATCAGGGTTACGGCAAGTTGATTGCGGAGCAGCGTTTCAAGCCGGCCGGGTTCGCCTTGCCGCTGGGCTTCAAGGATATCGGGCTGGCGCAGGCGGCCGGCGAGGCAGCGCGGGTACCGCTGCCGTTTGCGGGAGTGCTGCGGGACAGCCTTCTGGAGGCTTTGGCCGAAGGTGATGAAGATCTGGATTGGTCGGCCCTGGCACGGGTGGCGGCACGCCGGGCCCATCTTGATGAGCGCGATTCGCTCGAAGGTTCCGCTCGGTCGCAAGAGGGGCGTTGAGCCATCGCAAACGTCATGCCGCCACTGCGTGGCGGAAGCATTCTCGTGACCGGAGCCATCCCGGCAGGAAGCGCCCTGGGTTCTTGCGATGAGGCGACTCGGCCAAGGGAGAGGCCCGATTCACTTTGTGCGTTATTGCGCTTTCCTCAGGGGCTGCTGGTCGAGAGCGCCATGATCCGACTCCCCCAATGGCCAGTCCAGCACACCGTCTACTACCGTGTGACTGTGCCCGCCCGTCCAGATCGCCTGTTTGTCGATACGCACTACCAGACGCGCATCGTGGCCGATTTCCCGGCCTTGGCTGACCCGATAGCCTTGGGCAAGAGCGCCTTCGGGCTCCGTCTCGGCGATGTAGGCAGCAATCAGTCCATTGGCCGCACCGGACGCCGGGTCTTCGACGATGCCGACCCCTGCCGGGAAGGCGCGTACCGCCAGTTGATGATCGGCGTGTGCGGCCCGGGCAAAGACACATAGCCCCATGCTGTCGGTGGCTTGGGCCAGCGCGAGAATCGCGGCGTGATCGGGTCGCCACGCGCGCAGGCTGGCTTCGTCCGCCACCTCGCTCAACCACCAGCGTCGACCACCATCGACCAGAGCGGGCGCAAGTACTCCCGGGCTGCTGCCGACCAGGGCGGCGGCCAGCAGCGGGTGTGCATCGCGACCATGGCTGATAATGCGCGCGTCAGGAGCCTGCAGTAGCAGGTCGCGGGCGGTGCCAATGCCTTCCACCCGGATCGGCAATACGCCGGCGGCGCACTCCTGCCAAAGCAGGCCGTGATGAATTTTCGCCAAGCCGCATTGCAGCGCCACATGGGCGCTGCCAATGCTGGGGTGGCCGGCAAACGGGATTTCCCGATGCGGGGTGAAAATGCGCACACGGTAGCTGGCCTTCGGGTCCGTGGGCGGCAGCAGGAACGTGGTCTCGACCAGCGCCGTCCATTGCGCAAAGCGCTGCATTGCCTCGACGCTCCAGTCATCGGCTCCGACCACCACGCCGAGGTGGTTACCACCGCCCAGGGTGGCGGCAAAGACATCCAGATGCAGGTAGCGGATTGTTTTCATGGTATCCATTGGCCAGCCGGCAGCCGCCATTCAAAGCGCGGAATGATAGCGGGATGGGGTCAGGGGCGGCAGTGATATTTCGGTATATCGCCCTCACCACGCCGCGGGCAAGTCGCCATCAAATCCGGGAAATGGTGGCCGTGCAGAGTCGACAAGAGAGCAGCGGGAGGCCAAGATGCCCACTTTTGCTGGTCTGTCGCGGAACCGTTTATGGCTATTACCCTGATCATCATTGCGATCACCTGCATCGTTTCCTACATGGCATTCAACAATAGCCGGTTGATGAATGACTTGATCCTGTGGCCACCGGCGATCACCCGCCAGCGTGAGTACCATCGGCTGGTGACCTATGGCGTGGTGCATGCGGATTTTGGCCATCTGCTGTTCAACATGTTCACGCTGTATTTTTTCGGTCGCGCCATGGAGCCGTTTTTTACCGACCAACTCGGCCCACTCGGTTTTGTGCTGTTCTATATCGGTGGGTTGGTGGTATCGATCCTGCCGACGTATCTGAAGAATCGAGACAATCCGAACTACCGGAGCCTGGGTGCATCCGGCGCGGTTTCGGCGGTACTGTTTTCCTATATTTTGCTGGCGCCGTGGCAACAGATCATCGTCCTGGTGATTCCGATGCCGGCGATCGTTTACGCGGTGCTGTATACGGCGTATTCGATCTACATGGATCGCCGTGGTCAGGACAACGTCAATCACAGCGCGCATCTGTGGGGGGCGGCTTACGGCGTGCTTTTCACCATCCTGGTGAATCATCGGATATTGGCCCATTTCCTGTTTGCGCTGTCGCATCCCCGTGGCTGACTGAGTGCTGCCTGAGCGGATTTCGTGAAGAGTGATGCCAGCGAAGATGAAGGCGCGCATACTGGTCCCGCAACCCATCGACCACCGCAGGAGAACAGACGCATGGCTATGACCCGCAAGTCGGCTGCGAAGAAGTCCGCGGCAAAGAAAGCTCCCACCAAGAAAGCAGCGGTCCGCAACAGCACAGCGAAAAAGACCAGCCCCGGAAAGTCGTTAGGCGGCGCGGCCACAGCCAAAAAGACCGTGGCGAAGAAGGTGACGCCCAGCAAGCCTGCCGCGACGAAGTCCGCCGCAAAGAAAGCGGTGTCGAAGAAGCCTGCGGTGCGAAAGGTTGCTGCGAAGAAGAAAGTGGCTGGGAAGCCTGCCGCCAAGAAGCCGGCGGCAAAAAAGGCGGCTGCCGGAAAACCGCTTGTCCGCAAGGCCGCACCCCGCAAGGCGGCGGCGAAAAAGGTCGTCCCCCGCAAACCTGTGGCGCGGAAGGTGGCGGTCAAGAAGGCCGGTGCCCCCGTCGGTCGCAAGGGGACGGCCAAGCCAGCGCCAGCCTCCAAAGCGACGCCCCGCAAGTCTGCAGTCAGGAACGCAACTCGCGAGCGGGCTGTTGCCGATCAACCCATCCAGCATATCAGCCCGGAAGAGGCCGTGGCGCATATCCAGGCGCTGCTCGATGCCAAGCACGAGCGGGTGCGACAGGGGCCGAGCTGGCCGGGCGCCGAAGGCGTTTCGACGACACCCGGTGGCATGGACACGCATCAAGCCTCGGCGTCGGCGCCGGTGTCTTCCCACGAGGCGACCCATGGGCAAGCCCATGAACGCGGGGAACAGAGCAAGCGCAAGAGCTGACCCTCGTCGCCCTAGGGGTGGGAAGGTACGATGGATGAATGTACGGACGGGCATTTGCACGGACTCAGTAGGGGTTCAAGCGCCCCCGCTTAGGGTGTCTTCGTCATCCTCGTGGAGACGGATCATGAAACCCGTGCTTGCCGTTATGGTTCTGGCCGCTGCCGCGACGCTGGCAGGTTGCTACTACGATCCTGGTTACAGCTATGTTCGCAGTTCCTCAGCAAATGGCGACGCCTATTATGGGCAAGGTAGTACCACGGTCTATGACGACGGCTACTATGTCAGTCCTTACTACGCTCCGAGCTACTATTACGATGGTTACTACGGGTGCTGTTACGACTCAGGAATGAGTGTGGGGATCCGCGGTACCTGGCATGATCGCCCCTATCATCGGCGCGAGCGGGCCGGCGACGGCGGCCCCGGCCCCGCAGAACGTCACCGCGAGTACCGGGAACCTTCGCCGCGTGAGCGTGGGCGTGATCGTGAAGGTGATCATCGTGAAGATCGCCATCGGCGGCATGCCGACAGCCCCGACCGGCGCTGACGACTCAGGCACAATGGCTGGATGGGTCGGTCTTGTTCGCCATCGTTTCCTGCGTGCTTTGGCAGGCTTGTTGCCATAGTGGCAATGGTTCTTTTGCTGGGCGCCTGCAGCAGTCTGCGATACTACGCCCAGGCGGCGCACGGTCAGGCTGAGCTGATATGGCACCAACGCCAGGTAAGCGCGATCGTGCACGATCCGTCTACCGCACCGGCCCTGGCTGCCCGGCTGCGATTGGCCTTGAAGGCACGGCGGTTTGCCTCGGCGTATTTGGGGCTGCCCGACAACCGCAGTTACACCGGCTACGTCGACTTGCATCGGCCGTACGTGGTTTGGAACGTATTTGCTGCCCCGCGGTTTTCGGTGGCGGCGATTCCCCAGTGCTTTCCGATCGCCGGCTGTGTGGCTTATCGAGGCTATTTTTCCCAAGCGGCCGCACGGGCTGATGCCTCGCGCCTGGCAGCCCGGGGTGACGATGTATGGATCGGCGGGGTGGCAGCTTATTCGACCCTGGGCTGGTTTTCCGATCCGATTCTCAGCAGCATGTTGCGCTGGGATGACGACGAACTGGACAGCACGATCTTTCACGAACTGGCGCATCAGCTGATTTACGTGAAGGGTGATACAGCGTTCAATGAGTCTTTCGCCACCTTCGTGCAAAGGCAAGGTCTGCGCGAGTGGCGACAATCGCGTGGGCTGCCGCCCCACAATCCCCAGGCGCAGGTGATGGCGACGGGATTTACCCGGTTGGTGCTGGGTCTGCGCGACCGACTCAAGGCCTTGTACGCCAGTGGCGAGGACAGCGCGGTGATGGCCGTCGCCAAACAGCGGGAGATCGAGGCATTTCGCCAGCGTTATCGGCAATGGCAACGGCGCGAATGGCCGGGGAACCATCGCTACGATGCGTGGGTGGCCAGGCCGGTGAACAACGCACGGCTGCTGCCGTTTGGCCTTTATGACGAGTTCACCCCGGCCTTCGCCGTGTTGTTTAAGCGCGCCGAGGGCCATTGGTCCGCGTTCTATGCCGAGGTACGCCAACTGGCCAAATTGCCAAGTGCCGCCCGGGAGAAGCGGTTGCGGCATTTGTCCAGGGAAGGTCGGGCCGAGGAAGATCGGGCCTCTCGAACCAGCCTGTCGCCAGGCTGAATGATCGCCATGCATGCCTTGAACTCCTGCTGTCGGGACCACACTAAGATTGCGTATCGCCGTGATGGCGACAGGAAGTGGCGTAGCGGAATCGCGTCACTGAGGGGTTGCCCTACCTCCCCTGGAGGCAGCCTGACAAGCCTCGCGGGTCCTCCCCTGGCCCGCGGGGCTTTTTTGTGCGATGCAGGTCAAGGCAATGGATAATCCGCGTGCCGGTACGGCCCCATCCCTTGGCTCCCTGATGAGCGTCTGATGATCATCGACTCGCTGCTTGATACCGACCTGTACAAGTTCTCCATGATGCAGGTGGTGCTGCATCAGTACCCCGCGGCCCAGGTCGAATATCGCTTCAAGTGCCGCAATGCCGGAGTCGATCTGGTGCCATACATGGAGGAAATCCGTGTCGAGCTGGCCGCCTTGTGCCAACTGCGGTTCAGGCCCGACGAGCTGGATTACTTGCGCAGCTGGCGTTACATCAAAAGTGATTTTGTCGACTTTCTCGGCTTGTTCCAACTCAACGAGAAGTACGTCGATATCGCGCCTGCGGCGGGCCGCGAGGGGGAGATCGACATCTGCATCCGCGGACCGTGGCTGCATACGATCCTGTTTGAAGTGCCGTTGTTGGCGATCATCAACGAGGTGTATTTCCGCCGGACCTCCGGTGAGCTGGATCTAAGCGAGGGGCGTCGCCGGCTCCACGAGAAGATCGCCTGGCTGCGCGATACCCCTGGTTACGACGATTGCCGGATCGCCGATTACGGCACCCGGCGGCGCTACTCGCGGGCTTGGCAGGAAGAGGTCGTTGCCACCTTGCGCGATGGTCTGGGCAAACAGTTGGCCGGGACCAGCAATGTCTGGCTGGCCCGCAAGCTGGGCCTGACTCCGCTGGGCACCTTGGCGCATGAGTACCTCCAGGCCCATCAGGCGCTGGGTCCGCGCCTGCGCGATTCCCAGGTAGCGGCGCTGGAAGCGTGGGCACGCGAGTACCGTGGTGACCTTGGCATCGCGCTCTCGGATGTTTACGGGCTCAACGCGTTCCTGCGCGATTTCGACATGTACTTCTGCAAGTTGTTCGATGGCACCCGGCACGATTCCGGCGACCCGTTCGAATGGGGGGAAAAGGTATTGGCGCACTATCGCGCCAACCGGGTCGACCCGCGCGGCAAGATCCTGGTATTCAGCGATGGCCTGGATATTCCCAAGGTGATGGAGCTGTACCAGCACTTCCGTGGGCGCTGTCTGCTGGCGTTTGGCGTGGGTACCAATCTGACCAATGATGTTGGCCCCCAACCCTTGAACATCGTGATAAAGATGACCCGCTGCAACGGTCAGCCAGTCGCCAAGCTCAGTGATTCGCCGGGCAAGAATCTGTGTGAGGACGAAGCCTATGTGAGCTACCTGCGGCGGGTATTTGAAATTCCCGCGCCCGTAGCCGATGCAGATGGATGATCTCGGCAAGCGGTGGTGCGGAGGTTGCAGTCGATGGTAACCATTGCCGCCGGCAGGTCAGTGCAGCGGAACGGATGAATGTGCTCCGTGCCGACCAGGGCTGGCTCAGCGTTGCCCTCTGAAGTTCGCCAGCAGCACCGCAATCTCGTCCACGTCGTGGCTGGTTGGAGGTGCGTGGTCGGGGCGTGCGTAGTTGTTGAGCATGATGGCGAAGGCCAGCGGCTGACCGCCAGCACTGGTGACATAGCCGGCGAGGCAATGCACGTAGGTCATGCTACCGGTCTTGGCGTGCACGTTGTTTTCAGCGCGGGTGCCACGCATGTGTGCGGCCAGCGTGCCATCCACACCGGCGATCGGCAACGCATTGCGCAAGGACGTCGCATAAGGCTGGGTGGCCAGGTAACCTAGCAGCCGGACCAGGGCGTCGGGCGTCACCAGGTCACGCCGCGATAGTCCGGAGCCTTCGCCGATGAGCGCCGTCGATGGGGGGATACCGATCTTTTTCAGCAAGTCATCAAGTGCCTGAACGCTGCGGTTACCGGTATCGTGAAAACCCGGAGGCATGGCGGCCTGTTGGCTGGCCGACAAGTTTGCCCCGACACTGAGAAACAGGTTCTGCAGATACAGGTTCTGCGAACGCTTCAGCCCGCGACGAAGAATGTCCAGCAAGGGTGGCGAGAAGACCTCCGCCACAAGATGCGCATGTTCCCGCAGTGACGAGTCATCCTGCGGCCAGTGCAGCACGCGAACCTGCCCGGTGAGTCTGATGTTTCGAGCTGCCAGCGCCCGCTCCAGTTGTCGGCCAGCCAGCATAGCCGGGTCGGGTACGGCCAGCTTGAAATGTTGCGCGGGCGAATCGACAGGAATCGAGCCGAATGCGTACAGCAAGTCATGCCCGGGGGCACGGTACAGGTTCACGTCGCTGGCTGTCTTTGCCGGACTGGTGGTCAGGCTGCTGCGCAACAAGGGCTCGGAGGCGGGGGGCGCAAAGTCCAACAGCGCCGGCAGACCCGGCCTGCGGTTGGGCGAGATCGTGACATTGACGCTGTTTTCGTCGACCGTCAGCGCCGAAGGCGGTGCCGCAAACGCCGCCAGCAGGTCGCCGGCTTCCCAGCCGGAACCGAACGGAGGTGTGGTGAAGTAGCTGTCGTCGGCAATCAGGTCGCCATGCACACGGTGTATCCCGCGTGCTTGCAGTTGCGCCGCCAGTTGATCGGCCCAGTCCGTGCTGGATTCAGTGCCGAGCGTCGGATCGCCCATGCCATAGAGAATCAGTGGTCCTCCGAGGCTGCCGTGCCGAACCGAGCCGCTGGCGAGCAGCCGGGTGGGAAGCCGATAGCTGGTACCCAACGTGGCCAGGCTCAATGCCGCGGTGAACAACTTGGCAGTGGAGGCGGGTTGCAACAGTCGGTCGGGATGATGGGAATAAAGCGTGCGGCCATCGTCCAGCGAAACCACGGCAATACCCCAGCGAGCGGCGGCGAATCGCGGCTGATCGATCAAGGCGTTGATCTGCCGCGTCAAACCGGCGACGGTGCGCGCACCGTGTTGGGGTGAGTGGGTGGCGGCCAGGGTGGAGGGTCCGAAGCCGCAAGCGACCATCAGCAGCAGGGCGCTTGCAACGCGGTGGAAAGGGACGTGGACGGATGGGTGCATGGTGGCAGTATCGCCAATCCGGACAGGCCCTGCATCGGATGGATCGGAAGCTTCTGTTAACCTTGGTCATTCGTGTCGGCATCTGGTCGACGGACTTACAACCTATTCGTGAGACATTCATGCAGATTGCCCAAAAAGCCGTTGCCGCCTTCCACTACACGCTGACCGACGACGACGGTCAGGTGATTGACACATCCGAGGGCCGCGATCCGTTGACCTACTTGCACGGTAGCGGCCAGATCGTGCCCGGGCTCGAGAAGCAGATGGAAGGTCGCGGGGTCGGTGACAAATTCACTGCTGACGTGGCACCCGAGGAAGGCTATGGCGTGCACCATGCCGAGCTGATGCAGGAAGTGCCCAAGGCTGCCTTTCAAGGCGTCGAAGACATCCAGCCCGGCATGCAGTTTCAGGGGCGCGGTCCGCAGGGCGAGATCAACGTCACGGTCAGCAAGGTCGAGGGCGATACGGTCTTTATCGATGGCAACCATCCGCTGGCAGGCAAGACCCTGCATTTCGCCATCGAGGTGACTGACGTGCGCGACGCCAGTGCCGAAGAGCTGGAGCATGGCCATGTGCACGGCGAAGGTGGTCACCAGCACTGAGCGACGCTGAGACACGGTCTCCCGTGTGTTGACTCCAAAGCCCCGGCAGACCTCGCGTTACCGGGGCTTTGCTCTTCGTGCTTCGGTCAATACCAGTCGAGCAGGGAGATGCCGAGGCCGAGGTAGGTGGCATTGTGGTTGTAGTCGATCAGGCTTTCGCCGTAGCCTTTGAATAGCTCCATGTAGCCACGGACATTGCCGGCCAGCGGAAAGCTCCAGGTAAACTTTGCCGCTCCATGCTGGCGACGGCCGCCCCGCAGCGAGTCGCGGAGCATCAGGCCGAACTCCTGTCCGTGCCACTCATGCACGATCTGGACATCGGCGCGCCCCATGTAGTCGCTGATGTTAGGGTTGTCGTCGGTACGATGGGCTTCCGGGATGCGCCACCAGGGACGGATCATCACAGTCCAGCCATTGCGCTCGAAACCGATATCGGCAACAACCCGGTTCCAGCTGCGTGACAGGGGGTTGCTGCGACCATTGGACTGATGATTGACGCCGATGCCGAGTAGGCGACCGGTCCAACCCAGTACTTCGTAGCGAGTATCAAATACCAGCATCGCCTCGGGTTCGTAATTGGTCTCCCGGAACGGCCGCGACAGCTGCGTGTTGTAGACTTGCCAACGCGAGGACTGGGTATAGGCAACCCACAGGTCGCCAGCATCGCCGAACACACCCTGCCAGATCTTGGTTTTCAGGCTGAGCTGAAATTTCGATTCAATATTCTGCAGGGGGACGGCTTGCCGAGCGGTATTGTCGGGATTCGGGCTCAGTGGCAGGCGGTTCTGGTTGCTGCTGGCGAAGACAGGCAGGACGTAGACTGGCTTGTAGCCGCGGATATTGAAGGTGCCGAGCTTGCTTTCCCGACTCAGCTCCCAGCGGCTGTCGAGCAGTGACAGCGGTTGCACGTGATTTCCGGCGAGCGTTGATGCCGGGGCCACGTCCCGCTCGCGGCTGAATACCCCTGGCTCCGCACGCTGTGCGCTGGCGCGCTTCCGCGCTACCGGCAAATTCACGCGACCGCTGGCCTGATCGTAACAGGCCAGGCGTGCCGCATCGCTCTCGATCGCGGTGCAGGCCCGGATATCGTTGGGCTGCGGATTCTGCGCATGACTGACCGTGGCGAACATCGATGCCAGGCAAGCCAGCGGGACGGCGATACGGGGTGACTTCGTCACGAGGTCGGCGAGCCTTTGCGCGAGGATTGGCGCGGGAGTCTAACGTACTACTTTTCTCTAGTCCGTGATGACGCGCATTTGTCCATCGATGCGCGACGGCAATGTCCATTGCCGTCGCGCGACTGTCGGAGGCTCCTGAGGGGGAGTCGCCGGGCGCAGCACTCCTTGGTTTCGGGGGAGGGCGGCGTCTATCGCTGGGAGATCGCCGGGATGGGGCGGCTGATGTCTCGCAAAGCCGCAGGCTACTCTGCCGGGGCTTTTTGCAGACGCTTGACCCAGCGCTGGTATTCGGTCTTGTTGATGCTGCCGTTGTGGTCGCCATCGACATAGAGAAAATCGTTGGCCAGCGGGGGATAGGCAGCAGCTTGAGCGGGCGTAATGGCCTTGCCGCCTCCCGATAGTTGACGGAATGAAGGTGGCGGAGCGATCTGCGGGGCAGGGGCGGGCAGACTCCTCACCACGACCTCGCCCTTGGGAGTTTGGTAAGTGGCTTGACTGATCGGCTGCCCGGCGGAACTGGGCGTCGGCGTGCTTTGCGCCATCACCGCGCCGGTAAAAAGCAATGCAGCAACGGTAGGTGCGTACAACAGGGATTTGCGGGAATTCATGATCGATACTCCATGCCAGAATGCCGAAAAAATCAGTGTCGATGGGCTGTGCCTGCTACAACATGAGTCCAGAGCGACGCTGAAACCTGCATCACGTTAGCAAGGATTTTGTAAATGACAGCTCAACGCCGTGTCCACGAAAGCGTGAAGGAAACGTGTCGTTGATCGGAGCTTCAGCCAATCGCCAGGAGCTCACGCTGGCACAGGCACGACGGCTTCAACTGGCGGCGCAGGGGTTGTTGCAGCCCCCCAAACGGCGTGCCCGTCGTGAGGATCTGGTAGCCATGATCGAACGCATGCGGCTGCTCCAGATCGACACCATTCAGGTGGTCGCCCGCAGCCCCTACCTAGTGTTGCATGCCCGGCTGGGGGCCTTTCCCATGGGCTGGCTCGAGGAGGCGCTTGAGCAGGGGCGGTTGGCGGAGTGCTGGGCACACGAGGCCTGTTTTGTGGCGGCATCGGATATCGGTCTGCATCGAAGTACCCAGGACCATCGAATGCATCACTGGGCATATCGAAACGCCGAGCGAATATATCGGGAGCAGCGCGTGGAAATGGATGAATTGCTCGCACGGATACGGCACAGCGGTCCGGTCCGCGCCGCAGATTTTGCTCGCCGTGACGCATCGGCCCCCGCATCCGCTTGGTGGGCATGGAAACCGGAGAAGCGCTGGCTCGAGGCCTGGTTCGCGCTGGGCGCGTTAATGGTGAGCCGGCGCGAACGCTTTCAGCGCGTCTACGACGTGAGCGAAAGGGTTTTGGCGGGTCTTGAACCGTCCTTCGAACCGGACACGGCGCTGCTTTCGGCGTCGCTGCAGCGGCAGCGCTTTATTGCCGACAGCGTGCGCGCGCTGGGCGTGACTCCGGCCGCCTGGATTGCCGACTACCATCGACTGCGGCCAACAGTGACCCAGCCTGAGTTGAAGCCATTGCTGGCCCGTGGCGAGTTGCTTGAGGTGGTGGTGCAGGGCTGGGCCTCACCGGGTTATGTACATCGTGACCACGCCGATCTGCTCATGCGTGCGCGGCGTAGTCGTTTGCGGGCAACCCACACCGCGCTGTTGTCACCGTTTGATCCGTTAGTCTGGGATCGGGCCAGAGTGCGGGCAATGTTCGACTTCGACTATGCGCTGGAGTGCTACACGCCGAGGGTCCGTCGGCGCCACGGCTATTTTGTCTTGCCGATTCTGCACTGTGGGGCTCTGGTGGGGCGGATGGACGCCAAGGCGCATCGACGCGAGGGACTGTTCGAGATCAAGTCGTTGCAGCTGGAGTCCGGGTGGGTGCCCGATGCGGCGTTGGTGGAGGCTTTGGCCGCAACCATCGCCCGCTTTGCCTGTTGGCACGATACCCCGGATATCCGTATCGGCCCGACAAACCCGGCCGGGTTGGCGAGGCGGTTGCGGAGTGCGTGGCGGGCCAACCCCCGCTGATCGGCAGACCCGGTCTAGGGACTGCTGCTGTTCGGTGCCGGGTTCACGTCGCAGGATTTGCCATGCAGGGCTTGGCGCAATTGCGTCGCCAGCGAGTTGCAGCGCGCCGCCAGCTGAGGACGGATTTGTGGGTCCATCGAGTCACGCAGGAGGTTGAAGCGCATGGCTTCGTAGCGCGCCTGCAACTGGCTGGGTGCGAAAATCGCTGCAGCGCGGTGGCAAGCCAGATAGCTGGACAGGTAATCGTCGCAAGCTGCGATGCCGGTGCGGGCAGGCAAGGGTGCCTTGTGTGCGGCGGGTTTCTGAGCGGATCGCTCAGCGCGAATATGCCTTTGGCTTGCTTTCGAGCTGGTGACGTTGCTGGGTCGGTGGTCGGCCGCGGGTACCCGGACCGACGAACGGTCCGAGCAGGCGACCAGTGTCAGGCTGGCCAGCAGGGTGAGAAGGATCATGCGACGAGGCAGGCGAGTCATTGACATTCTCTTCGGTAGAGTCGAAATAGCCACTGTCTTGACAGTGTTGAGTCGCCCAGTGACCGCGACGCATGGTCACACTAGACAACCCTGGACGTAAAGAGCATCTTCGGGGCCCAGGCGGCCGTTTTCCCTCCCGTTCAGGTGGCGGCTACAAACCTACTTTTGTTGGCTGGACCTCAGGTGATTTCGGGTGGATGCCTGGCTGGTTTGCGTAGGTGGCGAGGGAAAGGCCATGCCTCGACGTCCGGTTTTTTTCGTTGGCACAGGCCCTAGATCAATAGTCACTTGACAAATCACCCATATGCCTGAAATCCGTTATGCTTGCGCTGCTGCGTCTGCTCGGCTGCGTGCGTGCCCGGTGCCGGGTTTCGTGAACCCGCATCGCTACACCCGACCCCGGCATGCCCAGTAAGTCGTCGGCCCGTGGGGCCGTTTTGTCTCAGCGTCTGGAATGGATCGGAGTGAGTCATGTCGGATCGTGAAATTGGTACAGTCAAGTGGTTCAACGACGCCAAGGGTTTCGGCTTTATCAGCCGTGAGAGTGGCCCTGATGTGTTCGTGCATTTCCGTGCCATCACTGGCTCGGGCTTCAAGAGTCTGCAGGAAGGGCAAAAGGTCAGTTTCAAGGTTGTCACTGGCCAGAAGGGCTTGCAGGCCGAAGATGTTACGGCAGTCTGATTGTCTGAAAAATTCAGAAAACGGCCGGCTTTTGCCGGCCCTTTTTTGTCGGGATATTTTTCGCACCATGCTGTCGGGTATCGGGGCCGCGCTTGAAGCGGCTCCATTTTCCGTGAGGTCACGGGGCGTTGTTACGGACATCGGGTAACTGTACTCGCGGTCACCGCTGTCGACTTGAGTGGTTGGGGAGAAGGCCTGCTGCCGATCGGCAGGCGCTTGCGCGACGACAGGTCGGCGCCGGCAGCGCAAGAGGACGGGTTGCCGGACAAGATGTGGCGGACGGCGGTCCGCCGCGACGCATATGGCTGTATCAGCAGAACGGAGTGCTCGCAATGGCGTGACGGCTTGATACCGCGTGCACCCGCCAGCATCTGGGAGGTTCACGCCTGCCGGAGTCACCGATGAATCTGTTCGAACCTTTTGCCCAGCGCAGCCTCACCCTGCGCCACCGTCTTGTGGTGGCGCCGATGTGCCAGTACTCGGCCACCGACGGACTTCCCAATGACTGGCATCTGGTCCATCTAGGCAGCCGCGCCGTTGGCGGTGCCGCCTTGGTGATCGCCGAGGCGACCGCGGTATCTGCCCAGGGACGTATTTCGCCGCAGGACACGGGGTTGTGGAATCAAGCCCAGGGCGAGGCATGGCGACCGATCACTCGCTTCATCAAGCAACATCGTGCGATTGCCGGTGTGCAGCTGGCGCATGCCGGGCGCAAGGCCAGCACGATGCGACCGTGGGAAGGACACGGCCCGGTGCCGGCCGGACACGGCGGCTGGCGGACGGTGGCGCCTTCGGCATTGCCGTTCGACCGTGGCTGGCACACGCCGGATGCGCTGGACGCCAAGGGTATCGATGCCGTGATTGCCGATTTTCGCGCCGCAACGCAGCGGGCGCTAACGGCGGGGTTCGAACTGCTCGAAGTGCACGCAGCCCACGGTTACCTGTTGCATCAGTTCCTGTCGCCACTGAGCAATCAGCGCGATGATCGCTACGGCGGCAGTTTCGAAAACCGCACGCGTCTGGTGTGCGAAGTGATTTCAGCGGTACGCGAGGTATGGCCGGCCGAGCTGCCGTTGTGGTTGCGCATTTCGGCCACTGACTGGGCGGAAAAAGGGACTGGTTGGACGATCGAGCAAAGCGTGCGGCTGGCCCAGAAGGTGAAACCGCTGGGCGTCGATTTGATCGATGTGTCCAGCGGCGGCTTGGTCCCAAACGTGAGCATTCCGCTGGAGCCTGGCTACCAGGTGCCATTCGCAGCGCGCATCCGGCGCGAAGCGGATATCGCCACCGGTGCGGTAGGTTTGATCACCGAGCCCGAGCAGGCCGCGGAGATCGTCGCCAGCGGCGCGGCCGATGTGGTGCTGACGGCACGGGAGAGCCTGCGTGATCCGTATTTTCCGCGTCGGGCGGCGCAACAGCTGGGGGCGACGATCGAGGCGCCCGATCAATATAAGCGCGCCTGGTAGGCGGAAGGAAGGGCATGAACGGGGTTCCGACACGGAGTGATGGACGCGTACATGACCTTGGCGATGGCTTCAGCGTGCGAGGCGCGCTGCCGGCGCTGGAGTCCAGGCATGTAGGCCCGCTGGTGTTTTTCCACCCTATCGGTCCAGCGCGGTTGGCGCCACGCAGGGGCATGGATGTGCGGCCACTCCCCCACATCGGCCTGGCCGCTATCACTGGCTGTTCGACGGGGCGATCCGTCATCGCGACAACCCCGGCAGCGTGGCCGATATCTGTCCCGGTGCGGTGAACTGGATGACTGCCGGTCGCGGCATCGTGCATTGCGGACGCACCGGGTCAGCGCCGCAACGGACAGCCCCTGCATGATGTGCAGATCTGGGTCGCCTTGGCGCAGGCCGATGCCGAGGGGTACCAGCGTTTTACCCCTACGAGCCCGAGCAGTGGCCACGTGGCGACCTGCCGGGTGGTGCGCAAGCGATACTGATCGCCGGCACAGCGTACGGCAGAACCTCGCCGGTTACGGTCTTCGCGCCGATGTTCCCGCTCGACGTGCAGTTGGCGGCAGGCGCCGAACTGTCCCTGTCGCCGGAGCATGTCGAGTGCGATATCCATGTGGTCGAGGGGGCCGTCAGCTGGGGGCTGCGGGTGGGAACGACATAGATGGCGGTGTGAGCCGTGCCTGCAGCGCCAACCTGCGTGCGCGCCAGGCCAGTCGGTTTGTTGCATTCGGTGGCGCACCGCTGGATGGTGAGCGGCATCGTCAGTCCAGAGGAGGGCAGGCGGCCTGTTGCCACGCGGCGGTACCGAAGCGTGGCAGAATCGGCCAGGTCGCCGTGGAGTGTTGCTATGTCCGGATACGCCAGCTTTGCCCAGTTCTATCCGTACTACCTTAGCGAACACAGTCACCGGCTGTGCCGCCGGATGCATTTCATCGGTAGCAGCCTGGTGATCGCGATCGTCCTGTTTACGGTTGTGACAGCGCAGTGGCGCGGGTTGTGGCTGGTGCCGTTGGCGGGCTACGGCTTCGCCTGGCTGGGCCACTATGTCTACGAGAAAAACCGTCCGGCCACCTTCAGATACCCGCTCTACAGCCTGCTCGGTGACTGGGTGATGTATGGCCAGATGCTGCGGGGCAAGGTCAGCTTTTGATACGCTGTCACTTCAGCGATAGCGCTGGTGGCAGGTTTTGCAGGCTTCGCCGACCGGCTTGATCGCGGCGGTCAATGCGGTGCAGTCGGCGGGTGCGGCTTGCAGGGCCTGCTGCAGGCGCGCCTGCAGGTTTTCGGCGTCATCGAGGAAGGGCTTTTCGGTCATCCGAAATACCGGCACGATGTCGGTGGCGGTGGATTGCAGTCGGGCCAGATGCCGCTGGATGTCGGCGGGCTTGCACTGTTTGGCCTTGATCGCCTGTTTGAGTTCACCGATGTGGTAGTTCATGGTGACCATGACCGCATGGGGCATCGGATTGCGTGCATTCAGCGCGCCCACCACATTGACCGTGCCGATGATGCCAATCACCAGGCCTAGAACAAGCAACAGAATGGCACGCATCGAGAAATCCACCGGCAAGGGGGCGTCAGGATAACCTGCGCCGATGGGTTCGATCCATGCGATCAAGGTAAAATGCGGCATGCATCAGTCAGCAGGTCAGGACAGTGGATTTTGGGAGAGGTGCGGTTTCGCGGGCTGGCATGCTGCCCATGGGTGAGGCAAAGGTGCCGGCAGAGCGCTTCGAGGGAGTGGAACGTCTGTATGGCATCGGCAGCGTTGGCCGGTTGGCGCGTGCCCACGTCTGCGTGATCGGTGTTGGGGGGGTGGGTTCGTGGGCGGCCGAGGCGCTGGCGCGCAGCGGTGTCGGCCGGCTCACCTTGATCGATGCCGACGAGGTCTGCGTCTCCAACACCAATCGCCAGTTGCATGCGCTGGACGGCGAGTTCGGCAAGCCCAAGGTCGGTGTGATCGCGGCCCGTGCGCATGCGATCAACCCGACCCTGCGGCTGGAGGCGATCGAGCGGTTTCTCACCCCATCCACCCTGGATGAGCTGCTGGACCGCGGTTACGACGTGGTGCTCGATGCCTGCGATGCCTTTCGTGTGAAGCTGGAAACCATTGCCTGGTGCCGTCGGCGCAAGCTGCCGATTGTCACTGTCGGTTCGGCTGGCGGGCGTACCGATGCCACCCAGATCCGCGTGCGCGACCTGTCACGTACCGAGCATGATGCGATGTTCAGCCTGATCCGCAAGAAGCTCCGCAGCGACTTCAATTTTCCGCGCAATCCGGATCGCTATTTCGGCGTTTCGGCGGTGTACTCGCTGCAGAACGTGCAATACCCGCAGCCTGACGGCAGCGTCTGCGGCAAGCGTCCCCCCGACGGCGACGCCTTGAATCTCGCCTGCGGCGGTGGCCTCGGCGCCGCCACTCACGTCACCGGGACATTTGCGTTTGCGGCGGTCGGCAAGGTGCTGGAGAAATTGCTGGGCCACGCCTGAGCCCATTTGCGGCTTGGTCTGCTTCGCTTCGACACTTTTGCGAGGTTTTTGCTGGTTACGGATTGCCAGACGTATCTGCGGCCTCGCTCATGGTCTTTCCGGCGTCCTTCTTGCTGACCGACTTCAATGGCCCGATCGAGGTCGTTGGTGCCAGTTTGTTCCGGAACTTCGGGTCGTAAGGGTTATCGCTTTGCCGAAATTGCTGGTAGGCGATGGAGCCGTCGGTGTCCTGGCCGCCGGTGATTTCGAAACCGGTAGAGTCGCTATGTTCAAGGCTGGCGGAAAGCGTGCCCTGCACACCGCCTGCGGGGGTATTCACGCCACCACCTGCGGCACCCACGCGCAACGGACCGGTGGAACCACCCACGCGCGATCCGGTCATGTGCGACCGAACGTAGGCCCAGCGCACTTTGGCGCGGTGCAGGGCCACCTTGTCGCCGTAGGTCGGCTTCAGCTGTCCGAATAAGGTGTCGGCTCGGGCAAACTCGGTTTTGCTGAGAAGGTTGATCATCAGATCGCGCACCTGTACGTAGCGCGGGTCGTTGCGTTCTGCGGCAAGCACCATCCATGCCGCACCTCGCGGACGATCCGCAGGGATTCCCTGGCCACGGAAATACATGACGCCGAGGTTGTATTCGGCGGGTTTGTACGCCCAGGATGCAGCCACCTTGTACATGTCGATGGCGAACTTGTATTGCTTTTTCTGAAAAGCCCGTACGGCGACCTTGAAATAATATTCGCCGGGCCGTGCATCCGCTTCCGGCGTGTTGTAACCCGCGTTGGGCAAGGTCCCGAAGGCCGGGTCCGTATTGTAAGTGGGAGCGGTCACCGCGCCCGACGCTGTCCCCGAGGGTGCGTGGGAGACGGCGCGCGACTGGCCGCTGGTTGTCCAGGCGGTAGCAGGTAGCAAGATAATCGCGACAAACAGCTGGATGCCAGCGCGAAGGCCCTGCGTCTTCATGACGAACCCTCCATGTCATTCATGTTTTTGTCTTTATCACCAACCGATATGTCACTACAAGTGCTTTCGGGCTAGATAGCGCGACCCACGCCACGTGGAACTTGCCTTTTTCGCTTCCTTGGTGATCGCGCCCGGGCAGCGCGCCGAAAAACGGTGGCGACCAGCTACGCGAATGGCGTGGGCTTAAGATTGGCCATCGGCGCGATCGTCCAGCGCAAGCTGGTCAAGACATTTGGTAGGTAGACCAGCGAGGTGATATCACCCCCGTGCCCCGCCACGATTGCGCGCCAACGCAGCTCCGGCGGGGCTTACCAACCCATGTAATGGCCACCGTTGATGGCGAGATTCGCGCCAGTAACCCAGCTGGCCTGCTCGCCGGTAAAGAATGCCACGGCATGGGCAATCTCCTCGGGCTTGCCAAGCCGGCCTACCGGGATTTGCGCGACAATTTTAGCGCGGACCTCTTCTGGCACGGCCATCACCATGTCGGTGCCGACGTAGCCAGGCGACACCGTGTTGACGGTAATGCCGAATTTGGCGTTTTCCTGCGCCAGCGAGATGGAAAAGCCGTGCATGCCGGCCTTGGCCGCGGCGTAGTTGGCCTGGCCGTACTGGCCTTTCTGACCGTTGATCGAACTGATTTGCACAATTCGGCCCCACTTGCGCGCGCGCATGCCTTCGATCACCGCGCGGGTCACGTTGAAGCATGAGTTGAGGTTGGCGTTGATTACGTCCGTCCACTGGGCGTAATCCATCTTGTGGAACGTGGTATCGCGGGTGATGCCGGCGTTGTTGACCAGGATGTCCACCGGCCCGCAGTTCCCCTCGACTTTTCGGACCATGGCTTCGCAGGCTGCCGGATCGGTGACATCGCCTTGCACCATGCAGACTTCGATGCCCTCGCTGGCCATGGCCTTGCGCCAGCTCTCGGCTTTGTCCGGGTCACGGTAATTGGTGGCAACACGGTGCCCCTGCTCGGCCAGATAGCGGATGATTGCGCTACCGATGCCGCCGGTGCCGCCGGTAACCAATGCCGTGCGTTGTGTCATGTCGAGAACCTCCGGTGAGATGAAGCCAAGGATGAGGGCATGGCAACATGCGCGACCACGATCTTGCGCTGCTCTCGTGGTGTGGCGCCGATGCCGATGCACCTTTATAACGCCTCAGTCGGTGCAATGACCGCTGCAATGCGATAAAAGTGCCGGGGAAAAGCGTTCCAGTGCCGCGGCGAGCAGGTTTTCGACATCGTGCGCCAGAGGCGGAAGCGGCTGCTGCAGGAACGCCAGCGCGCGACGCAATGCTGGCAGCGGATCGGTCGCGTCCAGTGGCAAGGCCCGGGTGGATTTGGAAAGCTTCCGGCCTTGCTCGTCCAGAACCAGCGGCAGGTGCCGATAGCGTGGGGTAGGCAGGCCGAGACAGCGCTGTAGCCAAATCTGCCGGGCGGTGGAGTCGAGCAGATCCGTGCCGCGGACGACTTCGGTAATGCCCTGGAAGGCATCGTCCACCACGCAGGCTAGTTGGTAGGAATAGAACCCCTCGGCGCGACGTATCACGAAGTCGCCGACGCTCAGGCGCAGGTTTTCCCGTTGCACACCCTGTTGGGCATCGGGGAAATTCACTTCGATGTCCGGCACGCGCAGCCGCCATGCGGGAGGACGCTGCGCATCGGCCGCAACAAGACAGTGCCCGTCACGGTGGATACCGCCGCTGGCCTCCAGCACTCGCCTACTGCACCAGCAGGGAAACAGGTTGCCGGTGTCGCGAAGCCGCTCGAACGCGGCATCGTAGGCATCGATCCGCCGCGATTGGAACAGAGGCTCCTTATCGGCCTGCAAACCACAGGCCGCCAGCATGCTGAGAATCTGCTCAGCCGAGCCGGCCACCTCGCGTGGCGGATCGATGTCCTCCACCCGGACCAACCACTGCCCGCCTGCGTGCCGCGTACACAGCCAGCTGCCCAGAGCCGTCACCAGGGAGCCAAAATGCAGCGGGCCAGTGGGTGAAGGAGCGAAGCGGCCGCGGTAGGTCATGCGGATATTCTAGGGCGAGTCGAGCGGCACTTTGTGCGACATAGTGACCGGATGCGATTGATGGCGGAAGGTTCCGCTGGGGGCTGCGCCCCTTGAAACCGCGCGGTGCAGCCCCGAATAATCACTGGCGGCACCTGCCGCCCCTTTTTCATGACTGCCGGAGAGACAGCCATGCGTCGTATCGCATTGTTCATCGGGACCAACCTCGCCGTACTGCTGCTGCTGAGCATCGTGGCGCGTGTGTTTGGCATCGACCAGATGATGGCCAGCCGTGGCTACGGCGGCATGACCGGCTTGCTGCTGTTTGCCGCGGTGTTCGGCATGGGTGGTGCGTTCATCTCGCTGGCGATGTCGAAGTGGATGGCCAAGCGCTCTACCGGTGCGCGAGTCATCGAGAATCCGCAGAACGAAACCGAGCGCTGGCTGGTTGACACCGTACGCCGGCACGCGCAAGCCGCTGGCATCGGCATGCCCGAGGTAGCGATCTATGAGGCGCCGGAGATGAATGCCTTCGCCACCGGCATGACCAAAGACAAATCCCTGGTCGCCGTCAGCAGTGGCTTGTTGCAGCAGATGAACCGAGAGCAGGTAGCCGCGGTGCTCGGCCACGAGATTGGGCACGTCGCCAACGGCGACATGGTCACGCTGACCTTGATTCAGGGCGTAGTGAACACACTGGTGATCGTGGCCGCACGGATCGTCGGCAACCTGGTCGACAGTTGGTTGTCCGGCGGACGAAACGACAATCGTGGGGGCGGTCTGGGCTATTTCGTGGTGGTGATGGTGTTGCAGGTGGTGTTCGGCCTGTTTGCCTCGATGATCGTGGCGGCCTTTTCACGCTGGCGCGAGTTCCGCGCCGATGCGGCGGGCGCACAGTTTGCGGGGCGCGGCGCGATGGTGTCTGCCTTGCAGCGGTTGCAGGCCAACCACGGCCAGAGCACGCTGCCCAATACGATCGCCGCCTTCGGTATTTCCGGTCCGCTGGCTGACGGTTTCAAACGCCTATTCATGAGTCATCCGCCATTGGAAGAGCGTATTGCCGCGCTGCAGAGCGGCGCGTGACCCCTGCTCTGCAGCACGGGAGCGTGGGAGCACGCAACGGCCCTGCCTGCAACGCCCTGCCACCGTGTTCTTTGTTTTTCATCCTTGATCCTTGAAGTCTGATGAGAGTCGTCACCCATGAATGCACCCGCCGAAACCCGCAAATTCGAAGCTGAAGTCGCCCAGGTACTGCACCTGGTCACCCACTCGCTTTACTCGCACAAGGAGATCTTCCTGCGCGAACTGATTTCCAATGCTTCCGACGCCTGCGACAAGCTGCGCTTCGAGTCGATCGCCAACCCGGAGCTCTCTGCCGGTGACAGCGAACTGCACATCGACGTCAGCTGGGACGAGGAGGCACGCACCATCACCGTGCGCGACAATGGCATCGGCATGACACGCGACGAAGTGGTGGCCAACATCGGCACCATCGCCAGCTCCGGCACCAAGCGTTTCCTGGAAGCCATGTCAGGCGAGCAGAAGGCCGACGCGCGCCTGATCGGCCAGTTCGGCGTAGGTTTCTATTCCGCCTTCGTGGTGGCCGACAAGGTCACCGTGATCACGCGCCGTGCCGACACGCCCGCGGCCGAAGGTGTGAAATGGGAAAGCGACGGCAAGGGCGAGTATTCGCTGGAAGCCGTCGACACGGCAGAGCGCGGCACCGCCGTGATTCTGCATCTGAAGTCCGACGAGGACGAGTTCCTCAAGGGCTGGCAATTGAAGTCGCTGATCCGCAAGTACTCCGACCACGTGGCGTTTCCGATCCGCATGCCGGTCGAGAAGGACGGCAAGCCCACCGACAAATTCGAGAGCACCAACGCCGCCTCGGCGCTGTGGACCAAGCCCAAGTCGGAAATTTCCGACGAGGACTACCAGGGTTTTTACAAGTCGCTCGGTCACGACTTCAACGATGCGCTGGCCTGGACGCACAACCGGGTCGAAGGGAGCCAGAGCTTCACCACCCTGCTGTACTTGCCGTCGCAGCCACCGTTCGACCTGATGATGGGCGGCCGCGACGAGCGCAAGGGCCTGAAGCTGTACATCAAGCGCGTCTTCATCATGGACGCCGCCGAGGAGCTGCTGCCCAACTACCTGCGCTTCGTGCGCGGCGTGGTCGATGCCGACGACCTGCCGCTCAATGTCAGCCGCGAGATCCTGCAGCAGAACCGTCAGCTTGACCGCATCAAGGGAGCCTGCGTCAAGCGCGTGCTCGACTTGATTGAGAAGCTGGCCAAGGACGAGCCCGAGAAGTTCGCCACCTTCTACAAGGCCTTCGGCAATACCCTCAAGGAAGGCATCAGCGAGGACGGCAACAACCGTGAGCGTATCGCCAAGCTGCTGCGGTTTGCGTCCACCAAAGGGGACGGGGCCGCGCAAACGGTGTCGCTGGACGACTATATCGGTCGGATGCCGGTTGGCCAGGAAAAGGTTTGGTTTATCACTGCCGACAGCTACGCGGCGGCGCTGGGCAGCCCTCAGCTCGAAGCGTTCAAGGCCAAAGGCACCGAGGTCCTGCTGATGTTCGACCGCATCGACGAATGGATGCTCGGCAGCCTCAGCGAGTATGCGGGCAAAAAGCTGCAGAACGTCGCCAAGGGCGAGCTGCCGCTGGACGAGGCGGACAAGAAGAAACAGGAGGAGGCCACCAAGGAGGCCGAGCCTTTGCTGAAGAAGCTCAAGGAGCTGCTGGGCGATCGTGTGGGTGAGGTCAAGGTTTCCGCGCGCCTCACGGATTCGCCATCCTGTCTGGCGCTCAGCGATTACGAGATGGCGCCGCACCTGGCCCGTCTGCTGCGCGAAGCCGGCCAGGACATGCCCGAAAGCAAGCCGACGCTGGAGATCAATCCGGGGCATGCGCTGGTCAAGCGGGTGGAAACGGAAGCGGACGAAGCCAAGGCCGGCGACCTCGCCACCTTGCTGCTGGAGCAGGCGGAGATTGCCGCAGGCGCGCAGTTGCCGGACCCGGCAGCGTTTGTGCAGCGAATGAATCGGGTGTTGCTGGGTTAAAGCGCTTCGCGTCGTGCTGCTTGTGAAAAGGCCCGCCAAACGGCGGGCTTTTTCTTGTCCCTCCGCCCTCTTGGCGATCCCGTGGGCGGGTTTTCGCAAGAATTTCAGCAAACCGGCGGGGCGCTTCGAGTGTCTCTCAGCGCTCGGTCAGTGGCGCGCCCTGTCTGACTGAGCGCCCAGGGTTGCCAGGCTGCGCGTAGCAGTTTGTGCCGCCGGCGCTGGTGGGGCTGTCGGGTAACGCACGTTTCGATAAGTGTCGCCCCCGAGCGGCCGTTGAATACGCTGGCGGGGTTCGAAGCCGCCTTGTGGTGCCAGCGCCAGGCGAACGCCGTCCTGATGCACCCAGTACCAGGACCCCGAGGGGACCGGTGAGGTCGACACGTAAACAAATCGGGCATCGTATTTGCCGTCAGCACGCGGCGTCGCCTGCATGGCGAGATTCATCACGAACTGGCTGGACACCGGGTGTCCCTTGAGCATCGCCGGCTTGCTGATCATGGCATCCAAGGTCTGATGGAGCAGCCGGTCAAACGCGGGCGACAGCTTGCTGGAAGGCGAGACGTCGACAATTTTGCCGGTCGAGTCGACCTCTACCAATACCGGCAGCACTCGGGGTTTGAAGGCATTCAGCGACAACGATTCGGTAGACGCGGCACCGGCACTGGCCATCAACAAACCCGCGACCAGCACAGTTTGACTCAGTCTTGCTTTCATGGCGACCTCCCGGGAAAGCCTGCAATAGACTTTCAAGCGGATACGCATCAGGACCATGCATACCCTTACGCGCCACTATCTGCCGCTGAACGGCCGGGGTCAACCTTCAAAAGGTCCGGCCCGGTCTGCGGCGTTGATGAGTTTGGTGACGCTCAGGGAGGGGACGCCGATGCGGCCGGCACTGCATCGAGTTGTCGACGTCAACCATTCGGGGTGCGAAGCTCAAGGGCTTTTCGGTGTGGATGAGGGTGCGCCAGGGACTGCTATACCGGTATTCGCGCAGAGGGTGAGACCCCCAAATAGCGGATCGGGAAAAGTGGCTTCGGCAGCGGGGGCTCCAGGCCCAGCAGCTTGCCCCGGTCCCGATGTCCGGTGCAGCCGGCCAGCGCTAGCCGCAATGCCTGCGGCTTGAAGCGCAATACCCTGCCGCACCGACCGCGGCTGTGCTGTGCTCGGTCAGCACACTGCCGGCCCAGCCGTTAGTTGCCTTCTGATTCTTTTTGGCGGGCTAGAGGGAGGCGAGTGGCTGCGGCTCGGGGAGATCTGCTTGCTATCGATGGGCGTCGCGCGTGTCGTGGCGTCTCATCCCGTCGCGGGCTAGGCGTCACTGCCGGCCAGTGTCGCGACGGGTGTCTGCGTCTCTGCAGGTGTCGCAGCCCTTGCGCCGAGGTGCTGAAAAACGATCTGGTCGGCGGTCTTGAACATTGACACCGCCCGGCGCATGCGTTCTGTCTGCTCTCTCAGACTCGTCGACGCCGCTTCCGACTGCTCGACCAGCGCCGCGTTGCTCTGCGTCGTTTCGTCCATTTGCCCGATCGCGGAACTGATCTCCTCGATACCCTTGCTCTGCTCTGCGCTCGCCACAGAGATATGATTCATCAGCAGCGCCGATTTCTGAATCGCCAGTGCGATCTTCCGGGTCGCTTCTCCCGCGTTGTCCGCCAAGATCGAGCCCGCATCCACCGTCTCGACCGAGACGGTGATCAGCTCCTTGATTTCCTTCGCGGCGACAGCGGCACGTTGCGCCAGCCCCCTCACTTCGCTGGCCACCACGGAAAAGCCTCTTCCGTGCTCGCCCGCCCGGGCTGCCTCTACGGCGGCATTCAGCGCGAGGATGTTGGTCTGGAACGCGATGCTGTCGATCATTCCCGCAATATCTTCGATACGCTGGGAGTTGGACTTGATGTTTCCCATCGTTGAAACCATCTTTTCAACGATATCGCCACCATCCTTGGCGAGTACTGCGGCGGAAGCCACCAGTTGATCGGCTTCGGCGGCATGCTCCGCGTTCTGCCTTACTGTGGAGGTCAGTTGCTCCATGGCAGAGGCCGTCTCCTCGAGGGCGGCCGCCTGTCCCTGGGTGCGATGAGAAAGATCGGATGTGCCGGCGGCAATCTGACCTGACGCAGTATGGATGCTGTCGCTAGCCTGGCGCACGTTCAGCACCACATCCGCCAGCCCAACGCCGATACCATTGATGGCTTGCAGCAACTGGCCGATATCGTCACGTCGATCCACCGGGACCTGGGCGCTTAGATCGCCGGCGGCGATTTTGCCCGCGGCCTCCTTGCACTCGGCCATGGGGCGGCGGATGTTTCGCTGCACCAGGAGGTAGCTGCTCAGCGGCACCATCAGGCAGGACAGTGCGCCCAGGACATAGAGTCGGACGATGTCGGCGCCAGCTGCCATGCGAGGGAGTGACGCCCACCAGCCTGTGCCGATCGCAGCATTGAGGGCAGCGGTCGCCAAGGCAACGCGCAGCGGCATGCCAATACTGCGCATGTGACTCACGTCCAGGCCGACATAACGCGCGCCGATGACTCGCCGGGCTCCGTCCATGATCGGATCGTAGCGGGTCATGAACTGCGTATCGAAAATCGTGGCATAGCCGGTATAGGACTGTTTCGACAACAGTAAGGGATAAGCTGGATGGGACCGGTCCAGCAGCGTCCCTACCGCGCGTCCGCCATCTTTCTTCCGGACCGAGGTGGTGACTCTAATGAAGTCCTCGCCATCGCGTGCAAACACCGTGGCCGTGACGCGAGTTTCCGCGCTGAACCGGTCGGGTACCGCGAAGTTCAGGTTGAGCAAGGTGCTGCCACTGCGCAGCGCCGGGGTCGTGCGTTCGCCGATCGGTACCTTGTCGCCCTCGTCGAGGGCAAAATTTCCGGGGAATTGCGCAGAGAACCTGCGTGCAGCGGACTCGATGCGCGTCTTGAGCGGTACGAACGGAAATTGCACTGAAAGCCTCCCGGCCGGGATATGTATCCTGGGGCGTCTGGCTGGCCAGACGCTGATTGCCGACGACTCTTTTCCGGTACCGACGGTGCCCGTCGTAACTCGCCGGTCCACAGTCCACGGCTACCTTATGGGTAATCGGTAGGGACGGGTGAAACTTTACCGTGGCATCGGCGATTCTGCGTCGGTATATCCACTGTCCTTTGCGCTGCAAGGTGAGGCGGTTGGCTGTCGCGCGGCGGTGGGAGTGGCGTTCAGGCAGGTGCCTCAGGCCAATCGCTGAGCGATGTGCTCACGCCATTGCGGCGACAGCGCGGAAATCCCCAATGCTCGGGTAAGGATTTCCTGCGCCGCGGGATCGTCAGGTTTCCGGTAGGCATCGAACAGCGTGCGGATCGACAACCGGTGTGGGTCCCGGGCGACCACCTCCACCGTGCTGCCCGCGGCGAGCGTGCCTTCCTCAAGCACTTGCAGATAGACCCCGGTGCGCAGGGATTCGGCGAACAGTTTGGGCATGCGCGGGTCGGCCAACCGGATGCCAAGCTTGAAGCATGGCGTGCGGGGCTGGCTGATGCTGAACAGTGCATCGCCGATCTGCAGTTGATCGCCCACGCATAGTTCGGCTTCGTCCAGCCCGGCCACCGTCAGGTTCTCGCCGAACTGGCCAAGCGGCAACGCGTCCCGGCCCAGCAGATCACGCCAGTAGCTGTAGTGGTCGAGCGAATACGCATACACGGCCTTGTGCATGCCGCCGTGTTTGGTCAGGTCGGCCTGGCCGTCACCGGCGAGATTCAGTCGGTGTACGGCGACAGCGCCTGCCACCGGCTGCTTGAAGATGCCGGTCATCACGGAGGTGCCGTTGTGGGCCACGGCGATCGGTTGCGCGACATTCACCGATACCAGGGTCATAGTCATCGTTGCAGAGCACCGTGCATCGAAAGGGTCTGACGGGCGATCACGGCGCTCCCTTTTCGGCGGCCTTTTTTCGTCTCCGTCGCGGCTTTTGTTCGGCGATGGCGAGCAGTTGCTGCAGATAGGCGATGCCTTCCTCCTCGGGGAAGAACGCCACCACGTCGGCGACCGACCAGTTGTGGCGCTCGCGCAAGGCCAGAAATTCTTCGCGGGCGGTAGCTTGCCGCTCTGCGGTAGTACGTTTTTTGCCGGTGGCGGCGGGTGTTTTCTCACGCGCCGGGGAGCTGTCGAGCGCAGCCAGTTCATTCTGGAATTGGCGAAAGTCGTAGTTCTGCGGGGCCATGGCGATAGCGGAAAGCGAGAAGAACGGTGATTTTCGCACGCCGCGGGGCTGGACGTGTCAACAGCGGCTGACCAAGGGTTTTGGTCGCGGGGCGTCCACACGGCAGGCTAAATCCTGGACCACCAATACTTCACATCCGCCGGTCCAGGATGGCTCGCACGGATGGTGGCGCACGTCGCTCGCCGTGACGGGATAGTGAGCCGCCATTGGCGCAGGTCGCCCTGCGCACCAGCATATCCAGAACCGGAGATCAGCGATGACAGACGAGCGAGAGGAAACGAAACACTACGATGGGCCGGCCGGGGGCTGGGGCTCATTGAAAGGCATCGGGAGTGTTTTCAAGCGTGAGCTCTCCACTCCGGTCGTGGTCGAGACATTGATGCGGCAGAACAAGGCAGGAGGTTATATGTGCAGTTCGTGCGCCTGGGGCAAGCCCGCGCACCCGCATACCTTCGAGTTTTGCGAAAACGGCGCCAAGGCCACCATCTGGGATCTAACGCGGGACCGGTGCACAGCGGATTTTTTCGCGGAACATACGGTGGCGGACTTGCTGCAATGGCAGGATTACGATCTGGAAATGCAGGGGCGTTTGACCGAACCGCTGCGCTACGATGCCGCGACCGACAAATACGTGGCCTGCTCGTGGGGGGATGCTTTTGCCGGTATCGCCTGCGAATTGCGTGCGCTCGATCCCAAGTCGGTGATCTTCTACTCCTCGGGCAAGGCCTCACTGGAGGCTTCCTATCTCTACGCGCTGTTTGCGCGCTTCTACGGTCACAACAACCTGCCCGATAGCTCCAACATGTGCCACGAAACGACGTCGGTGGGGCTGAAGAAGGTCATTGGTTCGCCGGTGGGTACGTGTGAGCTCGAGGACTTCGACCACTGCGACGCGATCTTCTATTTCGGCCAGAATCCGGGCACCAACAGTCCGCGCTTTCTGCACCCGCTGCAGGAGGCGGTCAAACGTGGCTGCAAGATCATCGTCTTCAACCCGGTGCGTGAGCAGGGGTTGATACGTTTCGTCAATCCGCAGAATCCCTTGGAGATGCTGAGCGGACACGGCACCGAGCTGGCGCACATGTATCTGCAGGTGAAGCCCGGTGGTGACATCGCCGCCTTGATGGGGCTGTGCAAGCACGTGCTTGCCGTCGACGACGACGCCTGCGCAGCAGGCAAACCGAGTGTCCTGGATCGCGATTTCATCGATCAGCATACCCATGGTTTCGAGGCATTTGCCGCGTCCGCCCGCGCCGCCAGCTGGGACAAGATAGAGCGCGTCTCCGGGCTGCAGCGGGCCGACCTGCAGGCTGCGGCCGAGGTCTACGTCGCTGCCGAGCGCGTGATCGGTGTCTACGGCATGGGATTGACCCAGCACGTACACGGTTCACAGAGCATCGGCATGCTGGTCAATCTGATCCTGATGCGCGGCAATATCGGCCGGCCGGGCGCCGGCATGTCGCCGGTGCGAGGGCATTCGAACGTGCAGGGGCAGCGTACGGTCGGCATTTCGGAAAAGCCCGAGCTGGTGCCGTTGGACAAGCTGGCGAAGATGTTCGATTTCGAGCCGCCGCGTGATACCGGCCTGACTACGGTCGACGCCTGCGAAGGCATTGTCGATGGCTCGGTGAAGGGCTTTGTGAGCCTGGGCGGCAACTTTGTGCGGGCCATCCCCGACCGCGAGGTGATGGAGCCGGCGTGGCGAAAGCAGGCGCTGACCGTCTATATCGCTACCAAACTCAATCGCAGCCATCTGGTGCACGGTCGCGCCTCGTACCTGCTGCCTTGCCTGGCACGCCCCGAGGAGGATATGCAGGACAGTGGTCCGCAAGCGGTGTCGATCGAGGACAGCTTCAGCCATATCCACGGCTCGATCGGCAAACGCAAACCGGCCAGCGACCAGCTGTTGTCCGAACTGGCGATCATCGCCGGGATCGCCAAGGCCACCTTGCCGGCGCATCCCAAGTGGCGTTGGGACGAGTGGACGGCCGACTACCGCAAGGTGCGCGATCTGATTGCCGAAACCTATCCCGAGGAATTCCACGACTTCAACGCGCGGATGTTCGAGCCGGGAGGCTTCTACCGCGGCAACCCTGCCCATGACCGCATCTGGAAAACCGACAGCGGCAAGGCCGAATTCACCGATCCCAGCGTGATGTCAGCCTTGGGTGTCGGCGATGCACCGGGTCGATACCACTTGATCACGCTGCGCTCCAACGATCAGTTCAATACCACCATCTACGGCTTCAGCGATCGTCTGCGCGGGCTGGAAGGGTCGCGCACGGTGTTGTTGATGAATCCTGCCGAGATGGAGCGGGCGGGGTTGCGGGAAGGCGATGTGGTGACCCTGGTGGGCGATGCGGGCGACGACGTGCACCGCGAGGTGGCGGGGCTGACGGTGACGCCGTTCGATCTCCCCGACGGCTGCCTCGGTGGCTACTACCCGGAAATGAACCCGCTGGTGCCGCTGTGGTACCACGACAAGGCCTCCAAGACGCCGGCTTCCAAGGGCGTGCCGGTGCGCCTGCAGCGCTGATCTATTCCCTGGCAGACTGGCAGCGGTGACTTACCAGCCGAATGGGTCCGGCTCGGCCTCCACCATAAGGCCGTCGCGGGCCTGCTGCCAGGCGCGCAAGCCGATGATCGCCAGCACGATGAACCCCGCGTACAGCACCGAGGTGATCAACAGGTGTTTGTAGACGTACTCGCCGACGTAGATCACGTCGACCACGATCCACAACCACCACGCCGCAATATGTCGGCGTCCCTGCCACCACTGCGCTACCAGGCTGAACGCGGTCAGCGCCGAGTCCAGCCAGGGCAGGGCGGCGTCGGTCCAGCGATGCATCACGAAACCCAGGGCCAGCGCGCCTGCCCCCCCCATCAGCAGGTGTGCGGCGGCCTGCCCGGGTGGCAGCGCCGCGACCCGGACCAGGCCGTCCTCACCCAGGTTGCGCAGCCAGCGGTGCCAGCCGTAGACGATCAGCCCCGCGAACGCGAGCTGCAGCAGCGCATCCGAATACAGCTTGGCATCGACGAAGATCCACACATAGACCAGCACCGACAGCAGCCCGATCGGCCAGCACCACGGCTGCCGTTTGGCGGTGAGCCAGACGCCCCACGCGCTGAGCAGCGCGCCGATGAGCTCGACCCGGGTCATCTCAGAAATCGTAGGTCAGCGAGAGGCGGGCCAGCCGCGGCGCACCGGGGAACAGATAACTGTCGCCGTAGGCACTACCGGTATCACGCCAGTAGAAGCGGTTGAACAGGTTGTCGATATTGAGACGCCAGGTCAGTGCATGGCCGTGCCATGGGGTGCGGTAGCGCAGGCCGGCATCGAACACGTTGTAGGCCGGCACGTGGACCTGACCGTTCGGCGTGGCGTTGTTCGAACTGCTGTAGCGCCAGCCGCCGAGCAGGCCCAGGGAAGGTGCGAACGGCAGCGAATAGTCCGCAAACAACGTGGCGCGCAGGCGCGGCACGTTGGCGATCTGCTGGCCTTCGTAAGCCGCTGTGCCGATATGCCGGGCTTGCGCCTGGATCCAGTTGATGCTGGCGGTGAGGCGCAGGTTCGGCGTGGCGCGACCGACGGCGTTCAACTCCAGTCCGCTGTGTACTTCCTCGCCGCGCTGCACGAAGCTGAAGCCGGCAATGGAGTTGTCCGGCTGGGCAAACTGGTACGGCTGATGGATGCGATACAGCGCTGCCTGCAGGTTCAGCGTCGGACTCCACGCATACTTCACCCCGGTCTCGACTTGCCTTGCCAGCAAGGGAGCCAGGATGGTGCCGCCGTTGGATGTCCAGTACGGCGCCTGACCGCCGAGCGACAGGCTTTCGCTGTAGCTGACATAGCCGGTCAGGGCTTCGGTGGGCTGCCACAGCACGGCGGCCTGCGGCAACGTTTTGCTGAGTCGGGTATCGCGTTGCGGCGCCCCGCTGCTGTCATAGGCGCGCTCATGCAGGCGCACGAAACGTGCCCCGGCCAGCAGCTGCCACTGCGCGCCCAGGTGCACCCGGTCCATCGCGAACACCGAGCGCTGCCAGCTGCTCAGAACGAGTGCCGGCGTCCCGGGCTGATTCGGTGACGGCGCGAAGTAGGGCGGATTCAGCTGGCTGATGTTGGCGGTGCCCACGTAGTCGTAGACATACGGACGTTGATCGAGGGTGCGGCGGAAGGCATCGACGCCCACGCTGATCGCGTGATCGAGACTGCCGGTGCTGAAACTGCCCTTGAGCACGGCACGCACTTGGTCGTTCTGGCGGGTATCGTCGGGGCTGCGGTAGTCGTAGACATCGTAGTCGCCGTTGGGCGCGAAGAAGTTGCCGGGAGTGGCGCCGCTGGCACAGTCGGGTGAGTAAAAGCAGCCGTAGGCAAACGCCACGTTGTCGTTGATCACCGCGCGGCTGTGGCCGACCGACAGCTTGCCTTGCCAGCTGTCGCTGAACTGGTACTTGAAGCGCGCGGTGGCATTGACGGCATGAATGCCGACCGGCTGTTGCCAGGGTTCGAAGCCGAGCATGCGGGTGCGCTGCGGATCACTCGGTATCACGGTGCCACCGAGCAGCTGGTAACCGGAAACCGAGCGTTGTTCGCTGGCCTGGTAGTTGCCATCCAGTTGCAGGGTGGCCTTCGAACTGATTTTCCAGTCGGCATCCAGCGAGATGAAATTGCGGTGGCCATTGGCATGCTGCACATAGGAGTGCATGTCCTCGTGCGCGGCATTCACGCGCACGCCGAATTGCGGCGTCAGCCAGCGCCCGACATCGACCGCGCCATAGCGCGAGCCGCGCGAATCGGTGCCGACGGTGACGGTGTGCACGTCGGCAGGGCGCTTGCTGACGAAGTTGACCAGGCCACCGGGTGCGACCACACCGGCTTCGATGCCCGCCAGACCCTTGAGGATTTCCACCTGCTGCTTGTCTTCCAGCGTCACGTACTGCTCGCCGGTCATGCTCAGGTCGTTGAAGCGGAAGCCGGTGGCCAGATCCAGCGGAAAGCCGCGGATCGAGATGTCCTGGTAATAGCCGACCGGGGCGTAGTTGTCGCCCAGGGCGGCGTCGAGATGGCCGAGGTCGCTCAGCGTGCGTGGCTGGTAGTCGTCAAGCTGTTGGCGCGAAATCACCGTGATGGCGGCCGGGGTGTCATGCAGTGGCGCATTGCCGAAGCTGCCGATTTCGGCGTCACTTGCCTTGTAGCCATGATGTCGATTGGCATCCACCTGCACCGGTGCCAGCTGCTTGGCGGTGGGCTTGGTGGTGCTGTCCTGCGCATGGGCAACCAGCGGCACGACCGACAGGCAGGCGAGAAACAAGGGGGTGCGTAAAAACGTCATCGTCGTCATCCACGGTGCAGACGAAGCGACGGCGATCCGGGCGCCGCTACGGACGCACCGGACCATCAAGCTCCCTACGCCGGTGCAAACCGGATCAGGTTCCAAGGGACTCTCTCAGCCCGGCCATGCCGGGCACCCCCGCTTCAAGAACGTCTATTTAACCATGAAACGCGTGCGGGGACTCATGCGCTTTGGCGGATGGCCTGCAATAGCCGCTGTCCCGGGGCACGGGTGAACCAGTCGGCGTGGCCGCATAAAAACGTGTCGTAGGCGAGGTCGGCATTGGCGCGCGAACCGGTGATGGCGTGAAAATACTCGACTTCGGACAGTGCGAAATCGAGGTGTACCACAGGCAGCAGGTCGGCCAGCAGATGGACGGCGGCGTGATCCAGCGGACGTTGCTGACGGTAACCATCGATCAAGGCCAGGGCCACATCGGTGTGTACGGCCTGGTTGCCGGTATCCAGCGCCAACCAGGCGATCGCATTGCGCTCGATCGCGGTGGCGAGGTCGAACAGCGCGAAGGTGGCCGCGCTGAGGCCGAAGTCGAGTACCGCACTGATCGACGCTTCGCCACCCTCGTCTTGCCAACAAAGGTTGGAAACATGCCAATCGTTGTGCGTCCACAGGCGCGGTTGGCGGATCAGTCGTGGTTGCACGATGGCATGCCACGGCTGCAGTGATCGCGCGAAATCGCTAGGCCAGTCGCGGTGGCGCAGGTAGTCGGCCAGACCGGGGCGTCGCGCCAGTTGCGCCTGCAACGTGGCGACTGGGTCGGCCGCGACGAGCAACTCGCTGCGCGCGACCAGAATGTGGGTATCGCGTTGGGCGGCATCGTACCCGGCGGCGGCGTCATGCAGCCGGGCTAGCATGTGTCCGGCCGTGCGTGCATGACGACTTTCCGTCGGCGGAACCCATGACATCGTTTCGCGGTAGAGGTCGATGCCGCTGGCTTGCGCATGTAGCTCGTAGACCCAGTCGCCGAGTTGCACGGCGGTGTGTCCGTGGCTGTCGCGCACGACCTCGGCCAGCGGTATGCCGGCGGCGCGCAGCCAGCCCATGAAACGATGCTCTTCGCTGAGCGTGGCGAGCGAACGCACGCTCTGGTGGTGGCGCTTGATGAAGAGGCTGTGGCCGGCGCTGGTGTCGATCAGGCAGGCCGCGGACAGGGGGCGTGGACTATGCCAGCGGATTTGGCGGGGTACGCCCAGCGCCGGGTAGCGGCGCAGCAGCTTTTCAATCTCGCCCTGGGTCAACGGCGGCCAGTCCGGCGCCATGCTGTCACCGGCGAGTCCGTGGACGCTGTGATCAGAATCGTTCATCGAGCCGCATGCCTGCTTGCGCCGCAAACGCGGAATTATCGCTGAAATGGCGGGCGGCAACTTCCTCATCATCGCCACATCGCGTCTAATGGGTGGCTTGCCACGACGTGTGTTGTCCGATGAGCGCCCTGTTGCTGCTGTTTGTCTGCCTGATCCTCGGTGTGCTGGTGGCGCGCTTTGCTCGGCCACCTTCTGGCATGGTGCACGGGATCAACTGGTGGGTGCTCAACATTGCCTTGCCGGCGCTGGTGCTGGAACTGATTCCGCGGGTGAAGTTTGATCCGCAGTTGTGGTTCCTGGTGGCGGTGATGTGGCTGACCTTCGCCGGCGCGTGGCTGCTGTTCGGCCTGTTGGGGCCGCGGCTGGGCTGGTCGCGGCAACGCATCGGCGCCTTGATCCTGGTGTGTGGCCTGGGTAATACCTCGTTCATGGGTTACCCGCTGATGCTGGCCTTGCACGGCAAGCAGGGGCTGGCGCTGGCGGTGGTCGCCGACCAGCTGGGTTGTTTTCCGGTGCTGGCCTCGGCCGGCATCGTGGTGGCGTCGATCTATGCCGGTCGCAAGCCGCAGGCGGGCTTCATCGTGCGCCGTATCGCCACGTTTCCTGCCTTCATTGCCTTGATCATCGGTGTGCTGGTCGGTGCGTCGGGCGGCTGGCCGGCCCTGCTCGACGGCGTGTTTGCGCCGATTGGCGCGACCCTGACGCCGCTGGCCTTGTTCTCGGTGGGAATGCAATTCAAGTTTCATCCGGGTCAGCGGCAGGCGGCAGCGGTGGGGCTTGGTCTGGGCTGGAAGCTGCTGCTGGCCCCGCTGCTGGGCTGGGGGTTGGGGACGCTGGCAGGCGTGGGTGGTCTGGTGCTGACGGTGGGCGTGCTGCAGGCGGCGATGGCGCCGATGGTTTCGGCGGCGATTCTCGCGGACGAATACGATCTGGAGCCGACGCTGGCGAACACCGTGCTGGGCGCCGGCATCGTGCTTTCCCTGTTGACGGTACCGCTGGGCAACCTGCTGCTGGGCGGGTAGCCGGCGCGACCGCAAGGTGTTCATCGGTGGCTGCAGGTCGCAACGAGGGCCGGCCCGCCGTGCGGATTTCACGCGGTAGCCGGCTTCGGCAATAATCCCCGGCATGTCCCATCGACCCGACTCCAACCTCAGCGATGTGCGAGCCGACATCTGGCTGTGGTCTGCACGTTTTTTCAAGACCCGCGCGCTGGCCAAGCAGGCCATTGATGGCGGCAAAGTCGAGGTCAATGCAGCGGGTTGCAAGCCGGCCAAGTCACTGTACGTCGGTGATCGGATAAAAGTGACCCGGGGCGAGGAGCGGATCGAGCTGGAGGTGCTGCGGCTGGCGGACAAGCGCGGCCCGGCAAGCGTGGCGCAGAGTTTGTACCGCGAAAGCGAAAGCAGCCGCGTGGCGCGCGAGACGCAAGCGGAACAGCGACGGCTTACCGGGGCCGCCCTGGATCACCCGGCGAAGCGACCCGACAAACACGCGCGACGTGCCTTGCGGCGGATGAAAGCCCCAGACTGACCTGCGTCTGATCAATTACTTGCGATCAGATGCTCATGTTGAGCAGTAGGTCCCATTCTGTGCCATCGATCTGCGGGAGGATCATCACCCATCCACCCAGGACGTGCGCCGTGCCTGTCCCACCCAGCCGAGACTTGATATGGACAGTGTGGCGTTGAAGACGGGAATCGGTTTTTTCCGGCGTCTGCTCGGCAGCACCCCCGCGAGCAAGCTTGAAAAGCCTCGGCTCAAGGCGGCGCTGAATGCACGCATCCTGGTGGTCGACGACTCGATGACGATCTGCGCCGTGCTGGGCAAGCTGCTGGGACAGGAAGGCTATTCGGTGTTCTCTGCAGGCGATGGCGAACGGGCGATCGAGCTGGCGCGGAGCGAGCAGCCGGCGGCGATCTTTCTGGACATCGTGCTGCCCGGCATGAACGGCTTTGCCGTGCTGCGAGCGTTGCGCCACGACCCGCTGACGGCGGCGATCCCGATTGTGATGATCAGCGGCAATCCGCAGGCGACCGAGCAGTTTTACGTGCAACGTTTCGGCGCCGACGACTTCATCAAGAAGCCGTTTGGCCAAGCGGAGGTATGCGAGAGCATCCACCACCTGGTATCTGCCGGACGTCTGCCCGCATGCGGTGCCGACCAAGTCGAGCCGGCCGCAATCGCGCTGCCCGCAGCACACCCGCTACCAGCCCCGGATGCGGTTGCCGCTGCCTGAGTCGGTCTCGGGCGGTTGGAAAAAACCCACCCACTGGACGTGACGCCAGCGGTCTTGGATAGGGACGCCACCGTGATTACCCCGCCTCTTCTGCTGGACGGTGCTGCTTATTCCCATTGCGCATAGCCGTCGATCATCCGACGGGAGGTTGTTTGTCGGGCCGTTTCTGTCGGTCGCAAGCGTCCGCTTGGGGGGCGTACATTCACTCATCGATCCAATGGACTGAGGACCCCACTGGTGTTGCGATTGAGGACGTGCGTATAGATCTGGGTCGTGGCGACATCCCTGTGCCCCAGCAGCTCTTGCACGGTACGGATGTCATAGCCCATTTCGAGCAGGTGGGTTGCGAACGAATGCCGGAGGGTGTGCGCACTCAGTGGCTTGACGATGCCCGCACGAAGACGCGCCGTCTTCAATCCACGCGCCAGAATGGCATCGTCGAAGTGATGGCGGCGTTCGACGCCGTCGGTCGGATCGATCGAGCGCCGTACGGAAGGAAAAACATACTGCCAGCCCAATTCCTGTGCCGCCGATGGATACTTGCGTGCCAGCGCGTACGGCAAGGCCGCTGCCCCAAACCCTGCGGCCAGGTCGGCGGCATGCAGAATCCGTGCACGTTCGATTTCTCGCTGCAACGGGTCAACCAGCGATTTGGGCAATACGGTATGGCGATCCTTGGCTCCCTTGCCACCACGTATCGTGATCTCGTTACGCGCAAAATCCACATCCTTGACCCGCAGGCGCAGGCATTCCATCAAGCGCATACCGGTGCCATAGAGCAGGCTTGCCAAGAGCTGTGGCCGGCCTTCCATGTGGGCCAGAAGGCATCGGGCCTCGTCTTGCGATAGCACCGTCGGAACGCGCTTGGGCCGCTTGGCGCGCACGACACCTTCCAGCCAAGGCAACTCGATTCCCAGAACCACCCGATACAAAAACAGCAACGCCGACAGCGCCTGGTTCTGGGTGCTGGCCGCGACCTTTCCCTGGACGGCGAGGAATGACAGGAACGCCTCGACCTCCGCCGGGCCCATCTCGCGCGAGTGACGCTTGGCGTTGGCCAAGATGAACCGCCTTATCCAACCGATGTAGATCTTCTCAGTGCGCAAGCTGTAGTGTTTGACGCGCATGTGCCGGCGAACTTCGTCGAACAAGCGTGGAACAGGTGCCGTCGGAACGGGCCCGGATATCCCCGCGGAATGTGGTGGATAAGACATAGCGCCCCGGATAAAAAGGTTTGTGTGGCAGCGTAACGACGATGCCGACTTCGGGAACATCAGGTAAAGGCTTGATCTCGTGTAGGATTAACGTGGAGAAGGGCTGCACGGGGAAGCTGAACACCCAGTGCATATTGCCGAATCAAGGCACTACTGAAGCGTTAGGCGGCACGAATGACAATGCGGATACTTCTCGCTGTTGTAGTTGGCGTTGTGGTCACAGCAGCGTTAATCGGCTTAGCCTTTGCTGCTTCTAGTTCAGGCCTAGACACATTGGCCAAGGTACTGTTCTGGCAAAATTCGTTACTGCAATCCTTAGCTCCGCTCGGCAACATTGGCACTGGCGAGCACCCCGTGTATGAGGGTACCCCGCTCAACTTTCTCGCGTTCCTTGCAAGCATTCCAGCTGGCATCATCGTTTATAGTTTCTTGGCGTATTGGGCGCTTCACCGCTTGCGGCGAGCCGCCTAACAATTCGTTCAAGCCGAAGCCGCTTCGCGGCTCGGCTTAACTCAGGCGTTAGGTGCACCAATGGAGCTAGCCGCAATTCGCAGCCTGGCTGCTCGCTGGGTTCAAGTCCGAGGCAAGTTCTCCGATGCCTGGGAGGAACTTGGCGAGCTATGCAGAGACGAGCCAGAGGTGGCCTTCCGGATCATTGAGGAGATCCACCATCTCCTGTCTTCTAACGAGCCGAGGGACATGGAAGCATGGGGCCTTCTGGCGGCTGGTCCGCTTGAAGACCTATTGGCCGAGAATGGAGAGGCCGTCATAGCCGCCGCCGAGACGCTGGCGAGTAACGATCCCGAGTTTCGCAAGCTGTTGTCAGGCGTCTGGCAGAACGCAATGTCTGACGAGCTGTTCGCACGCCTGCAAAGAGCATCTGACCCAACGTACAGGTTCACCTAACTATGCGTTCAAGCGGGCCGCGGAGAGAGAGAGTTCGATGTTTTCTGATGCGTGGTCGCGCCGCGGCCGCTTAACGGGGCGTTGAGGCTGTAAAAAAGCCCTTTTCGCTGACGAATAGACGGCCAAAACGGCGGCAGGTGAATCGCGTTGTTCGACGAGGCCATCTTGGTGGTTCCGCGTGATCGGATGCTCGACTTGATCTGATGCGGTCGGTGCGCGCTTCAGACGGTCATAGGCACGCCTTGCGCCCCCTCAAGCCGCCTTGCAGTAGTTGGCCCACTTCTCGATGTTGTGGACCAGCGCGAACAGCTTCCATTGGCCATCCACCTTCGTTTGGCCACGCAGGGTGAAGCGGTTGAGCCGCTTGTTCGCGCGCACGTTGCCGAAGA
>JASBTI010000022.1 GCA_030148505.1 Rhodanobacter sp. | reverse complement strand
TCACCAACCACCACGCATGCACCCGATCCCCTGAACCCGGCGACCTGCCCAGTAAACCCATGGCCCTTCTCCTCCAGGAAAAGGGCTAAGTGCAGTCCATCACACCTATCTCGCGGAAGGTGTCGTCACCGGACGCTTACTGTCGAAACGCTACGCCGCGAGGATCACCGGCGCCTTCGTGGTGCCCGGACGCGAAGGTTCGTTCGCGCCGCTGCCGGAGGACCTGCCGCCCGCGCTGACCCAGGCCCTGCGCTCGCGCGGCATCGAACAGCTCTACAGCCATCAGGCGCAAGCGTGGAAAGCCACGCAATCGGGCGCGCATGTGGCGATTGTCACGCCCACCGCCTAGGGCAAGTCGCTGTGTTATACGCTGCCCGTCATCACGGCGGCGATGACCGATCACGCCAAGGCGCTGTACCTGTTTCCGACCAATAAAACCTCAGGGTCAGAGTGCACTTTTTCCTCGCGACGCCGCAAGTGTTGGGACGAGTGGATCTGAACTCCTTATCACGCTCATGGCGTCATGAAGTGTGGGATTGCTCAGCTCATCCATGAGCCTCACCCCTTCGCGCTGCGCGCTACGGGGCCAGCCTGCGGCTGTCCAAATTCGTTCCAGACGAATTTGTCGAACCCGGTGGGTTCTCACCCAGTCCTCACCAACAGAAAAGCAAAACGCCCCACTCGGGGGCGTTTTGCTTTTCTGGCGGAGAGAGTGGGATTCGAACCCACGGTAGGCTTGCACCTACGGCAGTTTTCAAGACTGCTGCCTTAAACCACTCGGCCATCTCTCCTAAACTTTGTCGCTGCTGCAAGGCGCGCGTCGCGCGCCACTACGGCAGTTTTATTCCGGGCATCCTGCCCTCCACCCCTTCGGGGCCAGCGGCGGTGCCGCTGTTCGCTTCGGCTTCCTGCCTTCGCGTCAAGACTGCTGCCTTAAACCACTCGGCCATCTCTCCATTAACTTTGTCGCTGCTGCTAGGCGCGTGTTACGCGCCACTACGGCAGTTTTATTCCGGGCATCCTGCCCTCCACCCCTTCGGGGCCAGCGGCTGCGCCGCTGGCCGCGAAGGCTTCCTGCCTTGCGTCAAGATGGCTGGGATTGACTGCACAGCGCGCACCGCGGAGGCGAGGGACGCGATGGTATCAGGAAGCGGGCGGTGGGCGAACTGGGGGGCGCTTTTTTGACAGGGCGATCAGGCTGCCGAGCAGGATGCCGACTGGGATCAGGCCGCCAAGCAGGGGTAGTAGCAGGGCTGGTTCGCGCCAGACCATCGGGGCGATCTGGGTGGCGCCGGCGTAGCCGATCACTGCCAGGCGCCAGCTTCGGCGGTGCGGGGCAAACCAGAAGCTGACGGTGAGCAACACCACGGCGATGCTGGAGATCACGAAGTCTAACGGATGCATCGGCCACCACACGGCGAACACCAGCCGGCTGCCGATGAAGCTGAGCAAGCTGACGATCAGGCAGAGGCTGGTGATGCGCTCGACCTTGTCCCACGAGCCCGGGGGCGGTGAGGGTGTGTTCATGCGATGCGATCAAGTCCGACCATATAGGGGCGCAATACCTCGGGCACGGTAATCGAGCCGTCGGCGTTCTGATAGTTTTCCATCACGGCGACCAGGGTGCGGCCGATGGCAAGACCGGAGCCGTTGAGGGTATGTACCAGCTCGGGCTTGCCGCTGTCGACGTTGCGCACACGGGCCTGCAGGCGGCGCGCCTGGAAGTCCTCGCAGTTGGAGCAACTGGAGATTTCGCGGTAGGTCTGCTGACTGGGCAGCCATACTTCCAGGTCGTAGGTCTTGGTAGCCTGGAAGCCCATATCGCCGCTGCACAGCTGCATCTTGCGGTACGGCAGCGTCAGCAGCTGCAACACTTTTTCCGCGTGACCGACCATCTCCTCGAGCTGGGCATAGGAGTCGGCGGCGCGGGCAACCTGCACCATCTCGACTTTTTCGAACTGGTGCTGGCGGATCATGCCGCGGGTGTCACGGCCGTAGCTGCCTGCTTCGGCGCGGAAGCACAGCGTATGCGAGGTGAATCGCAAGGGCAGCGCATCGGCATCCTGGATGATGTCGCGCACCAGGTTGGTCAGTGATACCTCGGCGGTAGGTATCAGGTAGCGTCGGGAGTCACCGACCTCGGTGGCGAACAAGTCGTCCTCGAATTTCGGCAACTGGCTGGTGCCGTGCAGGCTCTCGGCGTTGACCAGCACCGGGACATTGCATTCCAGGTAACCGTGCTCCCGGGTGTGCAGGTCGAGCATGAACTGGCCGAGCGCGCGGTGCAGGTGCGCCAGCTGGCCACGCAATACGGTGAAGCGTGCGCCGGAGAGCTTGGCGCCGGCATCGCCGTCGAGCCAGCCGTGCCGTTCGCCAAGTTCCACGTGATCCTTGATGGCAAAATCGAAGTCGCGCGGCGTGCCCCAGCGACTCACTTCGACGTTGTCGTTCTCGTCCTTGCCCAGCGGCACGGAGGCATGCGGGATATTGGGAATACCCAGCGCGATCGCGGCAAGTTTGCCCTGCACCTCGGCCAGCGCCTGCTCGTTGCGTTTGAGCTCATCGCCAATGCCGGCAACTTCGGCCAGCAGCGGCGCGGCGTCTTCGCCCTTGGCTTTCGCCTGTCCGATGGCCTTGGAGCGGGTGTTGCGCAGGTTCTGCAGCTCTTGCGTCTGCATCGCCAGGTGCTTGCGGCTGGCCTCCAGCGCCTCGATGGCGGATACATCGAGTTCGAAACCCCGCGCCTCCCGCAGACGGGCCGCGGTTTCGGCCAGGTGGGTTCGCAACAGGGCGGGATCCAGCATGATTCGGGTCCGAGTGAAGGCTTGAACCCTGAATTATCGCTGGCGGGTGCCGATGGCTGCAATGAGAAGCGCGGACACTGCTACGCGACGCCGTGCCACCCCTCTCGAACAGCCACTCACGCCACCGGCTTGCGCGCCTTGCGGCCCAGCCACCACGCCATCGCCGCACCGGCGAGCAGCCAGCCGACCAGTTGCTCGATCAACGCGGCCTGAATGAAGCCGAGCGGAAACCGATACCAGTTCCAGTACGGCACCAGCAGACTCAACCACGCGAATATCGCCACCGCCGCCGCCACGCCGAGGCGGCGGCGGAAGCCGACCACCGCCAGCCCCATCGCGCCGGCCAGTGCCAGCGCGGCCAGCGTGTCGGAGGCCCATTGCCGCAGCAACTGCGGCGCCATGCGTGTAGTGTCCTCACCCCGAGGCATATAAACCACCCAGGCATACGGCGAACGGCGCGCCTTGGCGCCGTATGCCTGTACGGCCATCTCGTCACCCATCTGGCCCGGGTCGAGCCAGGGCAAGATGTAGATGCCCGGTTGCGGGCCAAGGCCCTGTTGCAGACTGCTCAATACCCGATCCTGATCCGCCGGCGGATGGATGCCCGGGTTGCCCAGCCCGAGCGCCATATGGGCCAGCGCGCCCCAGACGAACATCACCACGCCGCCGATCAAAGCCGCCACCAGTATGCGCATGAGCCACCCTCCCCGCTCGCTCTGGGTACGAATCTACGTGGCCAGGCAGTCCCTCACAATGGCCATGGCAGCTACTGGATCGTGCCGTGTTGGGGCGGCCGCCGTGAAGCGTGCATAATCAAGGCGAACCCCTAACCTGACGCGGCGGCAGGAGCAAACGGCTATGCGCAGGCCACACCATGCCGGGTCCAGACCCGCTCCACGCCAGCACTGGGCGCGTGCGATCGCGTGGCTGAGCATCGCTGGCGGGGTGCTGGCCTTGCTCGCCGTGACGCTGCCGGGGCCGCTGTACCGCTATGGCGAAATCGGGCTGGGTACCGCGTTCGGGGCGATTCGGCGGGGCGCCATGACGGGTATCGGCGTAATTGCGCTGGCCTTGTTAGGCCTGTTGCTGGCCGGGCTGGCCCGCCAGCGCCGACTCGCAATGTATGCCGCGTTCGGCGTGTTGCTGGGCGTGCTGGCCTTCGTCCCGCCGTGGTGGCTGGCCCGCCAGGCCGGGGCGCTCCCCGCGATTCACGATATCAGCACCGATACCGTCAATCCACCGCCCTTCGTGGCGATCCTGCCGTTGCGGGCAAACGCCCCCAACTCGCCGGTCTACGGCGGTGCCGAGGTCGCCGCGCAGCAGCACGCGGCCTACCCCGACATTCAGCCGCTGCATTTCGGTCAGCCTCCGGTCGCCGTGCTGGCCGCAGCCGCCAGCGTCGCCTCTGCGATGGACTGGAAGATCGTCGCCGACCGAGCGGACGACGGGCGGCTGGAGGCCACCGCCGCCACACCCTGGTTCGGTTTCAAGGACGATGTGGTGATCCGGGTACAAGCGTATGGCAGCGGCTCACGCCTGGACATCCGCTCCGAATCGCGTCTCGGCGGCAGCGACATCGGCGCCAATGCCGCACGCATCCGCGACTTCAGTGCCAGGCTCAATAAGCGGCTCGGCCACGCGGCTGACTGACAAGGCATCGATCACTCGCTGGCGCCGGCGTCACCGCGTGCAGCGGCACGCTGGCGACGTAGCGCGTCGAGCTTTTCCTTGAGCTGGAGTTCCAGCCCGCGCTCGACCGGCTCGTAGAACACGCTGCCGACCAGGGCGTCGGGCAGGCATTGCTGGTCCAGCGCGATACCACCCTCGGCATCGTGGTCGTATTGGTAGCCCTTGCCGTAGCCCAGACCCTTCATCAACTTGGTCGGCGCGTTGCGCAGATGCATCGGCACTTCCAGCGTGCCGCCTTCGCGGATCGCGGCGCGCGCCTTGTTGTACGCCATGTAGGCGGCGTTGCTCTTGGGTGCGATCGCCAGCCAGATCGCCAGCTGCGCCAGCCCCAGCTCACCTTCGGGGCTGCCCAGCCGCTCGTAGGTGTCCCAGGCGTCCAGCGCCATGCGCCATGCGCGCGGCTCGGCCAACCCCACATCCTCCACCGCCATGCGAGTCATTCGCCGGGCCAGGTACAGCGGATCGACACCACCATCGAGCATGCGGCACAGCCAATACACCGCGGCATCGGGATCGGACGATCGCACCGATTTGTGCAGCGCCGAGATCTGGTCGTAGAACTGCTCGCCCTGCTTGTCGAAGCGCCGGGTGCGATCGGCCAGCACCTGATTCAGCGTCACCTCGTCGATCTGCCGGTCGTGTGCCAGTTCGGCGGCGATTTCCAACAAGGTCAGCGCGCGACGTACGTCGCCATCGGCGGCCTGGGCGATCGAGTCCAGCGCCTCGTCGCCGACTTGCAGCTGCAACTCACCGAGCCCGCGCTCGGCATCGCCGAGTGCCCGCTTCAGTGCGGCAACGATGTCGGCGGCGGAAAGTGGTTCAAGCACATGGACACGACACCGCGACAACAGCGCGGAGTTCAGCTCAAAGGAGGGATTCTCGGTGGTCGCGCCGATGAAGATAATCACGCCGCGCTCAATATGTGGCAGGAACGCATCCTGCTGGGTCTTGTTGAAACGGTGGACCTCGTCGACGAACAGCACGCTGCGCCGACCCTGGGCAAAATTGACCTCGGCCTCGGCCAGCGCCTTGCGCACGTCCGGCAGGCCCGACAGCACCGCCGAGATCGCGCGGAAATCCGCATCGGCGTAGCGGGCCACCAGCAGGGCCAGCGTGGTCTTGCCGCAACCGGGCGGACCCCACAACACCATCGAGTGGATCTTGCCGGCCTCCAGCGCCCGCCGCAGGGCCTGGTCGGTGCCGACCAGGCGTTGCTGGCCGACGATCTCGTCGAGGCTGCGCGGACGCATCCGCTCGGCCAGCGGCTTGAGTTCATCGGGCTCGGCGAATAAACCCGGTACGGACGGTTTAACGGATCGTGACATCACACGATGATAAGTCATCCCGACACTTCGACCGTATGACTCGGGGCGGGGCCATTTCCCGCTATGATGCCAACTCTGCAACTCTATCGGGTGGCCTTGATTCGCAACCCTTGGCCCACGGGAGACTGGATGAATGATGGTGCTCGACCCGGGGCTGGCGCGGGGCGCCTTCAAATCGGGCCGTCCCCGCTTGCGCTAGGCAGTAGAGAGGCCGGCGGCATGAGTCGCCCCGGCTGGCTGCAAATGGTACGGTTACGTGCATTGAACCTGTTCGCGCTGACTGCATTGCTGTTTTCCACGCTTGCGTCTGCCACCGCCGTCGACCACGACCCATGGGCGCCGTTCGAGTCAACCTGGTTTGATACGGTAAGCATCGCCGGTGGCTTGCCGCATTCGATTACCACTGCGGTGGCTCAAGACAACCGCGGGGTGATGTGGATCGGCACCATGGGCGGGCTCGCCCGCTACGACGGCTACCGCATCCAGACGTTCGAAACACGCCATGGCGATAACGCCGGGCTCCCCGACTCCTACGTACGGAGTCTGCTGACGCTGCGCGATGGCGGCATGCTGGTGGGCACCAATGCCGGCGGATTGGCGCGTTTCAACCCGGAAACCGACACGTTTCAGACCTATCCTATCGGCGTCAAAGGCACCTCGGACCGCAAGATCTACGCCCTGTCGAACGACCACAACGGTGGCGTCTGGATCGCCACCGACAGCGGTGTGGACCACCTCAATCTCAGCACCAACCTCCTTACCCACCTGCACACCGGGCCCACCATTTCGAAGCGCACCTTTAGCGTGCGGCAGGATCGCGCCGGCAACCTCTGGCTGGGCAATGACCACGGCCTGTTCGTCCGTCGAACGGGCAGTCAAAGGTTCGTGCGGCCGGCAACGCCCGACAAAATTGTCAGTACGGTAGTGCACAACCAGATCTGGGCCATCCACGAAGATCGCGAAGGTCGACTCTGGGCTGGTAGCGGACAAGCTGGCGCGGCCTACCGCGATACCGATGGCAGTTGGCACGGCGTACCGGGATTCAGTGGCTACCAGGACGGTGCACGGCAACCGACCGTGCGGGGGTTTCTCGAAACCGCCGCCGGCGTCATGTGGATCGGTACCGATGGCAACGGCGTGCTGGCTTACCGTCCTGGCGCAACTCGTGCCAAAACCATCGATCATGATCCCGCAATACCCTCTTCACTGCCGGGAAACACGGTCCGCGCCCTGTTGATGGACCGCTCCGGAAATCTCTGGGCAGCAACCAATCTCGGCATCGCAAGAACCAATCCCGACGCGCGGGTCGCCGCGTCCGTGCTGCCATCGCCGCTGGAAGCGCGGGCGCTGTCCGCCACTAACGTGCACGCAATCTATGTCGATACCCGGGACCGGGTATGGCTCGGCCTGGATGGTGGGCATATCGACATGGTCGACCTCAACAGCGCCAGCATGCACCACCTTCACCTCGGCGGCACCCAGGTGCATCGCGATGTACAGGCTTTTGCCGAGAGCGCAGACGGAGCGCTCTGGGTAGGCTCCCAGGGATTGGCACGGATCGATCCGGACACGCTCGCCATTCAGGATTCGATCGAACCGCGATTGGCCGACACCCCGGTGCTCAGCATGCAACGCAGCGGCAATACCTTGCTGATCGGAACCTATGACGGGGTCTACCGCTACCACACGACGACCCGACAACTCACGCACTTCCGGCACGAGCCCAACGATACGTCCAGCCTCGCCAGCGATACGGTGCGCGAAATCGCCCGGATCGGCAATACGTGGTGGTATGGGACGACCCGCGGCATCAGCGTCGCTCACGATGCCCACAGCAGCCGTGGCTTTACCACCCTGGCTCATCGTGCCGACGACCTCACCAGCCTGCCGCAGGACTATATTGGCTCGATACTCCTCGACTCCCGGCAACGACTATGGGTCAGCACCTTCGGCGGGCTTGGCGTACTCGATCCGTTTTCATCGAATGGACCCTACCGTTTTCGCACCATCAGCACGGCGCAGGGCCTGGCCAGCAACAAGATCAATGCCACGCTGGCCGACGCCAACGGCAATCTCTGGCTGAGCATGTCCAATGGCATCGCCATGGTCGATGGCAGCAGCGGGGCGGTGTACAACCTCGACACCCGGGACGGCTTGCAGATTCCCAGCTACATCCACGTCGCCGCCGCGGTGTCGCCTGGAGGTGAACTGTTGTTCGGCGGCCAGGGCGGGCTGACCGTGATCCGTCCCGATTTGCTTTCCTCGCCTCCTCCCAAGGCCCCGCTGGTCATAACCGCCGCCAAGGTCAACGGTGCCCCGTTGCCGTTTGGCAAACTTCCGAAAAGCGATGGCACCATCACGCTCTCTCACCAGGGCCGCAGCCTTCAGGTAGGTTTCGCCCTGCTCGACTATCGCGCGCCGCTGGAAACCACCTACAGCTACCGCATGACGGGGCTCGATGACAGCTGGACCGAGATACCCAAGGGTGGCTTGCCCAGCGCCATTTACACCAATATTCCCCGCGGCAGCCACACACTGCGACTGCGTGCGACCACTCGCGGCATGCACCCACGAACCGTCGAAACCGATCTGCTCGTGGTGGTGCTGCCGATGTGGTTCGAAACCATCTGGGCGCGAATCATTGCCGTACTATTGTTCTTCCTGCTGGTTGCCGCCCTGATTCACCTGCGCACGCTATACCTCAAGCGGCAGGCCAGGCAGTTGCAACAGCAGATTGACGAGCACACCCGGGACTTGCGCGCCGCCAACCAGCGTCTCGATCAACTCGCCGGCACTGACAGCCTGACCGGCGCCTACAATCGCCGTCGCTTCGTGGAACTCGTCAGCGAGCAAATGAACAGCGACCGCCCGCTCTGCATCGCCATTTTCGATCTGGATCACTTCAAGCAGATCAATGACACCTACGGCCACCTCGCCGGTGATCGGGTGATTCGTACCGCGGTCAAGCTGATCACCCAGTACAGCCGTCAGCAAGATCTGGTCGGACGCTACGGCGGCGAGGAATTCGTACTTTGCCTGCCTGAAAGCAGCGCGCAAGACGCACTGGAGACCGCCGAACGGGTACGTCAGGCATTTGTCGCCAACCTGGTGACCTACAAGGGGCAGTCCATCCTGGTGACCATTAGTGCGGGGATCGCCTGCCGGCGCGCGGGTGAGTCGATCGAGCAACTGCTGTCGCGCGCAGACCGTGCGCTTTATCAGGCCAAGCACAAGGGCCGCAACTGCTCGATCGTGGAGGAATGAGTCCCACCACCGTCACGGGCACCGACCTGCCGCCCGTTCAGCCCGATCCGGCACCGTTCGGCGCCGCCTCGTGATAGTGGCGATAGATCGCGTAGCCCAGACCACAGATACCGGTCAGGGTGGCGGGGACCAGCAAGCTGCGTTCCTGCAGCAGGCGAAACAGTAGCGCACCGGCGATACCGCCGGTCATGAAGGCGCTGGCTACCAGCACACAGACCCGTATGCGCAACGTGTCGACCGACAACCCGCGCAACCACTGCCCCAGATAAATACCCAGGTCGGTAAAGATGCCCGAGACATGGCTGGTGCGAAAAACCATGCCGCTGTAGGTACTGACCATGCCGTTTTGTAGCCCGATACCGGCCGAGGCCAGGTACAGACCAAGCACGTTGCTCCGGTCCAGCAGCGGAACGGCAGCGAACAGCAACAGCGACTCGAGCACCAGGGCTACCCCGTAGCGACGTCCCAGTTGCAAGGTGTTCTGTTGCACGATCGCCCCACTGAGCATGGCACCGCCCACAAAGGCCGCGATCGACAACGCCCAATGCAGGGCCTCGCCGCCATTCGCCGTGCCCAGAGACACCCCGAGCAAGGTGGTCGAACCCGTCAGGTTGGTGATCGCCTGATGCCGAAACCCCATGTACCCAGCGGCGTTGACAATGCCCGCAATAAACGCCAACACCCCGCCACCGATCCAGGCCCAGCGAGGCAATTGGCGCAGTACCGGCATCCGGCAATCAGTCGCGCAACGGCTGAGTGCTCAGCACCGGTACGTCACCGATCACATCGGCACCCTTGGGCGGCACAAACTCGAAGGTAGCCGGAGGAATCGGCACATTGCGCTTCCAGTCGGAGAAGCGGATGTCGGTAGTCGAACCGAGCTGGTCACGAAAATCCATCCGCGCCAGCCCCTTGCCGTCGAAGCCCATGTCGACGTAGTCGAACTGGGGCTCCTTGGACGTCGAGGTGAGCCGCAGCCAGACCAGACCATCGTGTTCGCCGCGTTCGCTCACCTTGAACTGCCGATCCAGCTGCTTGAGGTCGGTCAGCACGGTGAGTGGGCTGTGTGCCTCTGCGTTGCTCTGCACGCGCACAGTCACCTGCTCCAGCTCCGGGTCATACATCCACACCCGGCTGCCATCGGCCACGATGGTCTGCTTGTACGGTGCCAGCGTGTCCCAGCGAAACTGCCGTGGTGCCTGCAACGCCAGCGTACCGCTGCTAGTGCGGCCGGTATTGCCATTGATGTCGGTCAGCGATTGGGTGAAATGCCCGGTAAGCGAATGCAGGCCAGTGGCGAACGCATCCAGCCGCGCCCGCGCCGCCCCGGTGGCAGCCTGCGCGGTAACCGACAACATCATCAACATGATGGACAAAACAAGTAACAGGCGTTTCATCGGATTCCAAAAGCCATGATGACAGCGTTCATTATGCAAGACCCCGGCTTAACCAAACGGTAGAAGGAGCGCAGCCCGGGCGCGATGCGCTTTGTCTTTGAGAATAGGCGAGAAGCAGTCGCGCGCAAAGTTCGTCCCACCCCATGACTGATCAGTGTTTCGGTGGCGGCGGCGCCAGTACTTCGCGGTTGCCGTTGTGTTGCTGCGCGCTGACCACGCCGTCGGCTTCCATTTGCTCGACCAGGCGCGCGGCACGGTTATAGCCGATACGCAAATGCCGCTGCACGCCGGAGATAGAGGCACGACGGGTCTGGGTGACGATCGCTACCGCCTTGTCGTAGAGCACGGCTTCCGCATCGCCACCGCTGTCGTCATCCAGCGGCAGGCCTGCATCGTTGATGAACTTGCCGTCGCTGGTGGCCTGCACTTCCTCCAGCACGCCTTCGATATAGTTCGGTGCGCCCTGGGACTTCAACCAGCTGACCACGCCATGCACTTCGTGATCGTCGACGAAGGCGCCGTGCACGCGCTCTGGGGTGGCGGTGCCCGGCGGCAGATAAAGCATGTCGCCGTGACCGAGCAGTGCCTCGGCACCGGATTGGTCGAGGATCGTCCGCGAATCGATCTTGCTGGAGACCTGGAAGGCGATGCGGGTCGGGATGTTGGCCTTGATCAGACCGGTGATCACATCCACCGACGGCCGCTGGGTCGCCAGGATCAGGTGCACACCGGCGGCGCGTGCCTTCTGCGCAAGCCGGGCGATCAGCTCCTCGACCTTCTTGCCGACGATCATCATCATGTCGGCGAATTCGTCGATGATGATCACCAGATTGTAAAGCGGCTCCAGCGGCTCGGCGGCGAGATTCGGCATCTCCGGGTTCGGGCGGAACAGCGGATCGAGCAGTGGCTGGCCGGCGTTTTCGGCATCGCGCACTTTCTTGTTGAAGCCACCGAGATTGCGCACGCCCACGGCGGCCATCAGCTTGTAGCGGCGCTCCATCTCGGCCACGCACCAACGCAGCGCATTGGCCGCTTCCTTCATGTCGGTGACCACCGGTGCCAACAGATGGGGGATGCCCTCGTACACCGAGAGCTCCAGCATCTTCGGGTCGATCATGATCATCCGCACGTCTTTCGCGCTAGCCTTGTACAGCAGACTCAACACCATCGCGTTGACCGCCACCGACTTGCCTGATCCGGTGGTACCGGCCACCAGCAGATGCGGCATCTTGGCCAGGTCGACTACTACCGGCTTGCCGCCGATGTCCTTGCCCAGCGCCAGCGCCAAGGGCGACTTCATCTGGTCGTACTTGTCCGAGCGCAGGATCTCCGACAGGTAGACGATCTGCTTCTTGGTATTGGGAATTTCCAGCCCGATCACGTTCTTGCCGGGAATCACGTCGACCACGCGCACGCTGACCACCGACAGCCCGCGCGCTATGTCCTTGTCCAGGCTCGATACCTGACTGCCGCGCACGCCGGCGGCCGGTTCCATCTCGAAACGGGTAATCACCGGACCGGGGTAGGCACCGACTACCTTGGCCTCGATCTTGAAGTCCTTGAGCTTGAATTCGACCTGGCGCGAAAGCACCTCCAGCGTCTCCTCGGAATAGCCCGGCCCCTGGGGCGGCGCCTCGTCGAGCAACGACAGCGGGGGCAATTCTCCCGGCGAGGCAGCACCGACAAACAGCGGTATCTGGGTTTCCAACCGGGCCCGTTCGCTCTTGGTTACCGGCGTCGGCGGCGCTTCGATGCGCACCGGCTCTCGTTTCGCCTGCCGCAAAGCATCGGCCTTCTTGATCACCTCGCGCTCGGTGCGCGCCTGCCGCGCCGCCAAGGCCTGCGGTGCCGCGCGCAATCTGCTTCGGCACCAGCCGGCCAGCTGCAGCATGCCCTGACCGGTCCAGTCCATCAGCTTGAACCACGACAGCCCGGTAGCCAGAGTCACCGCGATCAGGAACAAGGCCAGCAGCAGCAGGGGTGCGCCTTTTTCGCCGAGCGCCCGCAACATCCCGTCACCGACCCACTTGCCGACGATGCCACCGGCCCCCTGCGGCTGAACCAGGGCATCATGGAAGTTGATGTACAGCAGTGCCGGCCCGGTGATGAAGAAAAACACCAGGCCGATAAGCCGCAGCGACGGCTCCCATGCATGCACCGGGCGGGCGCCGTGCTGGCGTAGCACCTGTACACCGAGCAATAGCAGCAGCAAGGGGAATGCATAGGAAATCAGGCCGAACACACTGCGCAGCACACTGGCGATATTGGCGCCGACCACGCCGCACAGATTGCTGACATACCCCACGCTGCTGGCATGCCACCAACTCGGGTCCTGATCGTTGTAGCTGACCAGACACAGCAACAGATACAGCGCCAACGGCAGCAGCAGCAAGGCGCCGGCTTCACGCAGCCGGCGCTTCATCTCCTCACTGAGGCGTTTCGCGGATGATTGCTTGACGTTTGCGCTGCGCGCCACCTTGAGGGGTTTCCTTTTTGCGGACTGACTCAGAGCATACCCTGCAGTGCCGGGTGCACCAGCTTGCCGTCCTCGACATTGATGCCGACCCGCAGCGGTGTAAACTCGCGCCATGCGTCACCACCGGCCAATCGCTGCACATACGGCAGGATTGCGGCGGAAATCGCCAGCGACGACGTCTGGGGTACCGCACCGGGCATATTGGTCACGCAGAAATGGGTTACACCGTGCACATCATAGGTCGGCTCTTTCCACGATGTCGGACGCGACGTCTCGAAACAGCCACCCTGATCGATCGAGATATCGACCAGCACACTGCCGGGCTCCATCGTCTCGACCATCGCTTCGGTCACCACCCGCGGGGCCTTGGCGCTGGGAATCAGCACCGCTCCGACCACCAGATCCGCCGTGCGCACTTCCTCGGCGACACTCGATTCATAGGCATACAGCGCGGTGACGTTCGGCCCCATCGCCATCATCTCGGCCAGCCGATCCTGGCGCTTGTCGAACACCACCACGTTGGCACCCGCCGATGCCGCCAGCGCGGCGGCGTTGCTACCGGCGGCACCGGCGCCGAGCACGACGACCTTGCCCCGCGGTGTCGAAGCCATGCCGCCCAGTAGCTTGCCTTTGCCGCCTTGCGGACGATGCAACAGCGTGGTGCCGACCTGAGTGGCGATGCGACCGGCAATCACCGACATCGGCAGCAGCAACGGCAGGTTGCCAGCGTCTTCCACCGATTCGAACGCCACGCCGGTAAGACCGATGTCGAGCAGGCTTCGGGTCAGCGCGGGTTCGGCGGCCAGATGCAGGTAGCAGAACAGCAGGTGATGCTTCTTCAGCAGGGCCAGGTCGCCCGCGATCGGTTCCTTCACCTTGACGATCAGCTCGCCGATCTCGTACAGCGCCGCCGCATCGGCAACGATCTGGACGCCTTCGTCGATATAGGCCTCGTCGGTGAAGCCGCTCTTCAGGCCGGCACCGGACTGGATGAACACCTCATGGCCACGTCGCACCAGATCGGCGGCAGCGGCGGGAACGAGGGCAACGCGACCTTCGAGGGTCTTGGTTTCGGAGGGGATACCGATACGCATGGAATAGTGAATCCTGTGAGGGGAACACAACGATAATCCGCCACGTTCGACAACGCGGCGGCGGCTTCGAGCTTCCGGCAACTTGAATCAGCGGCGCACCTTCCCCATTCTTTGGGGTCATGCACCGTTCCATCGTCGCCTGAGCCGGTCTCGACGAAACCGCCATCAGGGATCGAAGCGATAGCCCGCCAAGTCACCAGCAAACCCAAGGATTATAACCATGAGCACCCCCAAACACAGCCGCCTGCTGATCCTCGGCTCCGGTCCGGCTGGCTACACCGCAGCGGTCTATGCCGCCCGGGCCAACCTCAAGCCGACCATGATCACCGGCATGCAGCAGGGCGGCCAGCTGATGACCACCACCGATGTCGACAACTGGCCCGGCGACGTCGAGGGGCTGCAAGGTCCGGCGCTGATGCAGCGCATGGCCGAGCACGCCGAGCGCTTCAACACCGAGATGATCTTCGACCATATCCATACGGTGGATGTCAGTCAGCGCCCGTTTCGCCTCAAAGGCGATTCCGGCGAGTACACCGCCGACGCATTGATCATCGCCACCGGCGCCACCGCCAAATACCTGGGTATCGCCAGCGAGGAAAAGTACAAAGGCAAAGGCGTTTCCGCCTGCGCCACCTGCGACGGCTTCTTCTTCCGCGATCAGGACGTGGTGGTGATCGGCGGCGGCAACACCGCGGTCGAGGAGGCCCTGTACCTGTCCAACATCGCCAGCAAGGTGTATCTGGTGCACCGCCGGGACAAGCTGCGGGCCGAGAAGATCATGCAGGACAAGCTGTTCGAGAAAGCCGCTGCGGGCAAGATCGAGCTGGTCTGGAACCACACCATCGACGAAGTCCTCGGCGACGACTCCGGCGTCACCGGTGTGCGCGTGAAGGATGTCAACTCCGCGGCCACCCGCGAGATCGCGGCGACCGGCTTTTTCGTGGCGATCGGCCATACCCCCAATACCGGGATCTTCGAGGGCCAGCTCGACATGCGCGATGGCTACATCAAGATCAAGACCGGTCTGGATGGAATGGCTACGATGACCTCGGTCCCCGGCGTCTTCGCCGCGGGCGACGTCGCCGACCATGTCTACCGCCAGGCGGTGACCTCGGCCGGCTTCGGTTGCATGGCCGCGCTGGATGCCGAGCGCTGGCTCGACCAGCAGACATCGCCGACGGCGTCCTGACAGACGAGAGGTAGCTCCCGCTACGGCCAGTCGCGGAAGAGGCCGCCGTCACCTCGTCGCGAAACTGGCACAATCGACGCATGAACACTCAGGCGCAGCGATGAAGGCCACCTGGAAAATGCTGGTCGTCCGAACCAGTCGGCGGCTCTGGTTCCGATCGGCGCTGTACGGCAGCTTCGGTGTCGCCAGCGCCCTGCTCGGGGCGGTGGCGAAGCCGCTGATCCCCCCAGGCATCGCCGCGCAGATCGGTGTCTCGGCCGTGGGCAACATCCTGGGCATCCTGGCCTCGAGTATGCTGGCGGTGACTACCTTTTCGCTGTCCACCATGGTCGCGGCCTACGCCGCAGCCAGCAATAACGCCACACCCCGCGCATCCACCCTGCTGATCGAGGATTCCGGGTCGCAGCGTGCGCTGGCCAGTTTCATCGGCGCGTTCCTGTTCAGCATCGTCGGCCTGATCGCCCTCAGCACCGGGGTCTATGGCGACAGCGGGCGACTGATCCTGTTTGTCGCCACCATCGTGATGATCGTGATTATCGTGGTAACGCTGCTGCGCTGGATCGACCAGATATCACGGCTCGGCCGCGTCAGTGAAACCATCGACCGGGTCGAACGCGCCACGCGGGAAGCCATGCAGACGCTTGCACATGCGCCACGGCTGCACGCGATGCCTTACACCACGCCGCCGGCGGACGCCGTTCGGCTGGGTAGCAGACACATCGGCTATATCACCAATATCGACATGGCGCGTTTGCAGGAGATTGCCAAGGCGACGGATATCCAGGTGTGGGCCGAGGTGTCTGCCGGCAGCTTCATTACGCCCGATCAGTCGGTTGCCCGATTGTCGCGCAAGGTCGACGAGGAGACGGCGTTGAAGCTGGCCGACGCATTCGCGGTGGAGGACCTGCGCAATTTCGACCAGGACCCCCGTTTTGGCCTGGTCGCGCTCACCGAGATCGCGCAGCGAGCGTTGTCGCCCGCGGTCAACGATCCGGGCACGGCCATCGACATCATCGGCACGGTGACCCGTCTGCTGTGCGGCTGGGCCAAGGCGCGTCAGGAGTGTGCACCGGAAGAGCTCCGCTACCCCCGCATCCATGTTCGCGCGCTCGATGAACGCGATTGCTTTGAGGATGTCTATGCGCCGCTGGCCAGAGACAGCGCCAGCATGCTCGAAGTCGCCATTCGCCTGCACAAATCGCTGGCCACCCTGGGACAGCTGGACTACCCCGCCTACCGTAAACCCGCGGTGGAACACGCTGACAGAGCGCTGCAATTCAGCGCCGGAGCACTGGCTCTCCCGGCGGACCAGCAACGACTCGTCGAGCTCGCTGCCTGGCACAGCCATATGCCATGAAGGCGCCCGAGCAGGCCTTGATGATCCGCTTTCACGACCGTATCGACGACCTCGCAGCGGCAGACTGGGACGCGTTGCGCCCCGACGGCAACCCGTTCGTTTCCCATTCGTTTCTGTCGGCGCTGGAGAGTAGCGGCTGCATCCGCTCCGACTGGGGCTGGCAGCCGTACCACCTCGGTCTCTACGAAAACGGCCGACTGGCCGCGGCCGCGCCGCTTTACCTGAAAGGCAACTCGCACGGCGAATTCGTCTTCGATTGGAGCTGGGCCAGCGCGTGGGAGCGCGCCGGCGGCCAGTACTACCCAAAGCTGCTCAATGCCGTGCCTTACTCGCCGGTACCTGGGCCGCGCCTGCTGGCGGGGCTCACCGACCGCACGCCGCAGTTGCAAAAGGCGCTGGTCGAGGCGATGCGCGGCGAAATGGCAAGGCTCGGACTATCTTCGATCCATGCCAACTTCCTGATTGATACGGAGCCAGATGCTTTTGACGCCACTTGGCTGCCGCGCTCGGATATCCAGTTCCACTGGCACAACCGCAGTTACCATGATTTCACTGAATTTCTTGGCGCACTGAACCACAAGAAGCGCAAGAATATCCGCCGCGAGCGCGCCCAGGTCGCTGCCAGCGGCCTCAGCATCGAATGGCGTCAAGGCGACCGCCTCGATCAGCGGGAATGGCAGCGAATTCACGCGCTCTACCTCACTACCTTCGAGAGCAAGGGCAACCACGCCGCCCTCACCGAGGCCTTCTTCCGCCAACTTGGCCTGCTCGGGCCTGCCGTACAACTGGCGTTGGCACGCGAGAGCAAAGACATAGTCGCAATGGCACTGTTTCTACAAAGCGACAGCACCTTGTATGGCCGTTACTGGGGCGCCTCGGTGGAGGTGCCGGGCCTGCATTTCGAGCTCTGCTATTACCGCGGCATCGAGCACGCGATTGCCCGGGGTCTGCAGCGTTTTGAACCCGGTGCGCAGGGTGAACACAAGCTGGCGCGCGGTTTCCTTCCGGTGCGCACGCAGTCGCGACACTACCTGGCGCACAAAGAGTTTCGCGACGCCGTCCGCCGGGCGCTGGCCCAGGAGGCGATGTCGGTCGAGGCCTATCTCGGTGAGCTGCTGGCTCACAGCCCCTACACATGCTGCGACGGACGCTGACGATGATCCCTCTGCCCCGGCTGGACGACAGCGACCCGCAGTATTTTCCCGACCCTCACCATGCGCTCGCCGAGCCCAACGGCCTGCTCGCCTTTGGCGGCGAGTTGTCGCCGCCCCGCCTGTTGGCGGCTTATGCACACGGCATCTTTCCGTGGTTCGGTGAAGGCGAGCCGGTGTTGTGGTGGTCACCGGATCCGCGCTGCGTGTTTCGTACCGATCAACTTACTAAGAAGAACATAAGTAAGCGAACATTTACTCTCTGATGCTGTCCAAGGATAGGATGGGAATCAGGAGAGGAAAATGCACGAGACCGATGGCAGAAAGTTGTCGCATGAGACGCTGGAGGCGATGCGCATCCGGGC
>JASBTI010000009.1 GCA_030148505.1 Rhodanobacter sp. | reverse complement strand
CTGGGTACTCTGGGTCCCGCTTGGCGGCACGATGGTCAGCAGCCGGTTCATCGCGTCGTAGGTGCGCGCGGTCTGTGCCGCCGCCGTCACCTGACTCTGCCCGCAACCCGTACCGGTAACGGCCACACCGGCGGCACTCCAGGCCAGGTTGTTGGCGCCGTCATAGGCCACCACCTCGCTGCCGCTCTCCGGCTCGGTGGTGCGGCACAGACGGTGGTAGCTGTCGTAGGTCAGCGTCTTGGTGACACTGTCGCTCTCGGTGCCGTACAGGCCCGACTGAGTGATCGACAGCGGGTTGCCATACCCATCGCGGGTGATCGTCTGGGTGACGCCCGTGGGGGCCTGGACCTGGGTGACCGCGCTATAGCTGGGCTGATCGAACACCTGGTAGCTGGTGGTGGTGACATGGCCCTTGGGGTCGGTCACCTGCTGACGCGCACCGGACAGATACGCCATGGTCGTGGTCAAGGCGCCCAATTCGGAATCCTGCTGGGTTTGGGTCAGGCGGCCCAGGGCATCGTAGGTTTGGTGCGTACCCGTGCTCACCGCCGACAAATCCGGTGCGCCGCTGACCGGATACGACGCGAAGGTATTCAGACCCCGCCAGTCATACGCCTTCGCGGTGGTTATATCGGAGCCGGCGGTGCCGATAATCGAGGTGTCGGTAAGTACCGGTCGCAGCGTCGCATCAAAGTACGTGGTCGTACTGGCATTGCCGGTGGCGATGGTGCGCCGCCAGTGGTTGGCCGCAAGGCCGCGCTCGGCACTGGTCACGTAGGTATAGGCGAAGGTTTTGGGGTACCACGCCTGCTCGTCGCCGCTGGGGTAGTTGATCTGCGTCAGGCGGCCCATCGGATCATAGCTATAGCTGGTGGTGTGGCCTGCCTGATCGGTGAGGCTGGCGATCTGCCCGAAGTCGTCCACGCTCAGGCTTTCGCCAGTGCCGTCCGGATAACCGATCGATTGCGGGATGCCCCGCTTGTAGTTGCCCAGCGTGGTGGTGTGCGCATTGCCGTCGGTAAAGCTGGCCAACTGGCCGGCACTGTTGAACGTGTAGTTCATCAGGGTCTGGCCGAAGCGCGCGCGAGACAGCAAGGTGTCGTTACTCGAGTCGTAGGTATAGGCCGACTCCACTTCGCCGGTACCGACATTGGTGACCTGCAACGGCAAACCCAGTACCCACAGGTTGGTATCGTTGAGGTAGCTGGTCTGCTCGGTCAACGGGCTCTGACCGGCGATCGTGTTGGAGCGCGTCGTCTGCGTTACTTGCGCGTAGGCATTGAAGGCGTTTGCCTGCCATGTGTACGTGTCACCGTCCTGCGCGATCGTGCGTTGGCTCAGTGGCGACAGCTCCGTGACTTGGGCGACGTCAACATAGGGCTCCACAGCGTAACCAAACTCGGATGGCCACGGGCCCGCGGCAGCGTCTGCGTATGTATCTGTTTCAGAGCGCAATAAGCTGCTTCCGAAGGCACCGGCGTAGTAGTCCGTACCTAACAAAAATCCCTCGGTGACTCCGAATCGATTGCTGAACGTATAGCGGGTGTCGTGCCCGCCAGGATCGGTGACATCGGTCCATTCCGTCGAAGGACAGGTATTGGTGCTGGCACACGAGTCGCTCGACCAACTGGCGTTGGGGGGCGAATAGGCATAAGCCCACGTTTGCGACGGCACTCCAGCACCACTTAGCGTTTTGCTAGTTATTGCAAACTGATAGGTGTAACGCGGAAAATCCGCATAGACAGTGACGACTTGGTTTGGGGTGCCCCAGCAATGGCGAGGCACATATGACCGCCCGCGGATAACGGGCTTTATATTAAAGGTTCCGGTTAATCCAGAGGGGCTCGTGATAACTCCTGTTACCGCACCCGCACCAAGGCTAGCCTCATTGTCGCACACCCCGCCTGACTGCAGGCCCATATCCGCCAAGATGAAGCTGCCCAGGTCAAAAGACCACGCACTGCCATCGGGGAGAATTACTTTGGTTAGCGAAGGGGCTGAAATACCATTTATCGTGTTGGTGTACTGATAACTCCATGTCCGTGTCGCACCGGTGCTCGACTGCACCGTCGCGGATGCCACCTGCGTCGTGCCAGAAAGATATTGCAAGGTGATTTGGCGACCATCACTTGCGGTGATTGCTGTAAGGTTTGGGCCACTGTAGGTATAGGTCAGGTAATTTCCAAAGCGATCCTCTACCCGGGTCACCAACATCAGTGCCATTCTGCGTGCAAGTAGATCACCACTGTCTTGCGATGATGGACGCGACGTGACCGGCATTTCACGATAAATTAGATGGTTGAACCAATACTTTGTTCCATCCGGAGCTACACCCAGAAAGCCCTCTCCAGGCTCGCCGTTGTCGGTCGAGGCGAGGCAACTAAACGCCCAATTATTTTTGGTGATGATCGGAAAATTCAAACCACCTATCTGGGGTAATGCGGTATTTTCGACACTCCTTTTCAACAGCTCTTGATCACCCACACCAGGCATTACAAGTTGATATCCAGATGTCCACCACTGATCAACCAGCCAGTCTGTGTAGTTCTTTATGAAAGAAACCGCGGGCGGTGGTGCAAAATTGGTACACCGTGTGGTGCCGTCCGTACCACCCGCAACAATCCACCCTTTAACGTTCATTTGGTTTGCTGTTACGGTCTCAAGATGGGGAATTTCCATCTCCCAGTCGCCGAAAGCACCCTCATAATTCAGAGGAGCATCGGTGTATCCCGTGATCTTCAATGAACGGGATAGTTGAAGCAGTGGCCCATTACCTGGCAAGGTTATATCGGTCTGCTCGAAGGAGAGACTTCCACTGTAAAGGTCGATGTGCTCGCCGAATGGGTTGGCCCCGAGTGGCTGGATATCTTGCTCAACCCGAAGGAGCTTTTTGTAGTCGATTTCAGGGGTTGTCTGCGCGTGGGTCACCCCAGACAACAGCACCACAACCAACGCACACAGATAGATCCCTTGCCGACCGAATTGCATTCCATTTTCCCCTTAAGCCTGGCGTTGCACACAGGTTCTCGGGAAGAAGGTTGTGGCAGAAAATAGTGATTTGTCAACGCGCGTGTTTTTGCGACATTGTGACGCATTATATTGCGTCCCAGGTTTGCCCGAGTTCAGTGAACGCGGACACCTCCGGAACGGCCAAGGACCGGCAACAGGTCGGCGCAAGTTAATCTCCAGCGCCTGTTATCTAGCAACCGAACGGAGAGCGCGACCGGCCGGTGTTGGCCGATTCGAGACATTCAGAGCGTTCGGCTATTCAGCGCAAAGCGCCTTTCCCTCCTCAGCATCCGCCACCGCGCAACGGTTGCCCACCGAGTGCGTGCCAGGATGGCGCGCCGCTCTACCCGGGGCCCTTGTGCGGCGGTGAGGTAGGGACGAAAGGCCCTGCAGGGGGAATCGGCACGATGCCGATTCCTTTTCGCCAGCACCCGGATTTGCTGTCCAAAAGCCCGGCGCCGCCTCACGGACTTGCCGCCGATGGAGGGACGGCAAGCGCCAAGCGGGGTGGCCTTTCTCTTTGGTTACTTATCTTTCCTCCGGGCATCCTGCCATCCGCCCTTTGGGCCGGCCTCGCCGTTAGCGCCCGTTCCTGACGGGCGCGTAGCCACGTAAAGAGAAAGTAACTCGGGCGCCGCGGGCGCACGAAAGCTCTGCCCATCCGGCTTTTTTCTTCACTAGGTACAAACCAGTCACTGGGTCCCTGCCTTCGCAGGGACGACGGAATCAGGGGAACTGCTTCGGGGTGAATCAGGTCCCTCAGGCCGCCTGATCGCCAGTGGAACGCATCCCCCGGCCAGCTCTACAAAACGAACAAAGCGCCCGAGACAGATAGCTGCGGCTAACTCTCGCCGCCTCCTTAATTCGCTTTTTTCGTGCGACCCCGCACCGTAACCTTGATGCAGCGAGGTTAGACCCGCCGCCTGCAGACGAACGCCGGATAACGTCGCCGCGGACAACAACGCAATATCTTGCGGATGACATGACGCGGACAACTCTGCAACTATCACCGGTTTGGGGCGCGTGACGCGCCCGTGCAGGAGTCTCCATGTCCCAGGAACGCGCGATTCACCGCGATGTCGGCCCGATTGCCCTGATGTACACCGGCCTCGGCTCGATCATCGGCTCCGGTTGGCTGTTTGGTGCCTGGAATGCCGCCCGCCTGGCCGGCCCCGGCGCGATCTGGGCATGGGTGCTGGGTGCGGCGATCATCATGACGATTGCGCTGACCTATGCGGAACTCGGCGCGATGTTTCCCGAGTCCGGCGGCATGGTGCGTTACGGCCATTACTCGCACGGCTCGCTGGTCGGCTTTATCGCCGCCTGGGGCAACTGGATCGCGATTGTCTCGGTGATTCCGATCGAGGCCGAGGCCTCGGTGCAGTACATGTCCGGCTGGCAGTGGCAGTGGGCCCGGGATTTGTACCACCAGGTGCCCGGCAAGCACGGCGAACTGAGCCATCTTGGCCTGAGCATCGCTGCAGTGCTCGTGGTGGTCTATTTCCTGCTCAACTTCTGGAGTGTGAAGCTGTTTGCACGCTCCAACTCGGTGATCACGATCGTCAAGTTGATCATCCCCGCCACCACCGGCATCGCGTTGATCGCCAGCGGTTTCCACGCATCGAATTTCTCGGTTGGCGCGAACGGCGGCACCCATGCCAACAATTTCGCGGCGATCCTCACTGCCGTGGCCACGGCAGGCATCGTGTTCAGCTTCAACGGCTTCCAGAGCCCGGTGAACCTGGCCGGCGAAGCGCGCAACCCGGGCCGCAGCATTCCGTTTGCGATCATCGGCGCGATCGCGATCGCCACGGTGATCTACGTGCTGCTGCAGATCGCCTTTCTCGGTGCGGTCCCCCCGGACATGCTGGCGAAAGCCGGCTGGCACGGTATCGATTTCAGCTCGCCGTTTGCCGAGCTGGCGATCATCCTCAACCTCAACTGGCTGGCGATTTTGCTGTACGCCGATGCGTTCGTCAGCCCCAGCGGCACCGGCATGACGTATACCGCCTCGACCGCCCGCATGATTTACGGCATGGAACGCAACGGCACGCTGCCGAAGATCTTCGGCGTGGTGCATCCGAAGTGGGGCGTGCCGCGTCCGGCGATGTGGCTGAACCTGGTGGTGTCGTTCCTGTTTCTGTTTTTCTTCCGCGGGTGGGATTCGCTGGCGGCGGTGATTTCGGTCGCCACGATCATCTCCTACCTGACCGGCCCGGTCAGCGTGATGACGCTACGCCGTACCGCACCGGAACTGAATCGTCCCTTCCGCCTGCATGGCCTGCCGATCATCGCCGGCATTGCCTTCATCATGTCGGCGGAGCTGCTGTACTGGGCCAAGTGGCCACTGACCGGCCAGATCATCGTGCTGGTGGTGGTCGCGCTGCCGGTGTACCTGTACTACCAGTACAAGAGCGGCTGGCATGACTTCGGCAAGCAGATGAAGGGTGCCTGGTGGCTGGTGTTCTACCTGATCACGTTGGCCATCGTCTCGCGTGTGGGCAGCACTCAGTTTGGCGGCCTCGGCTACCTGCCCTACGGCTGGGATCTGGTCGTGGTGGCGGTGATCGGCCTGGTGTTTTTCCTGTGGGGCGTGAAGTCCGGCTGGCGCACGCCGTCGGTGGAAGCCGCCCAGCGTGAGGCGCACGATCACCCCGGTGCTCCGCTGGTGCCGCCGGATGAAGAAGAATCGGAACGCATTACCGGCCACTGAGGCCCCAGCCGGCCGGCACGCCAACGTGCAATCCGGTTTCGGTCCGCTGATCAGTCGAATCCGACCACGCCAAGCCCGCGCAAACGGCGGGCCGACGCCGGGTTTGCGCGGGATCGCGGCACATGCGGTCATATCCAGAGCGCCTGGGTTAAGCTCGTCAATGCCGCTACCCGTGGTCGACGCCGGGCTGGCGCATGCATTCTCGCCGACAGGCGTGACGCATCGACGCCGGGAAGGTTCTGACGTTCCATCGCACGCATCCCGACATGGAGCACCGCAATGAAAACGCTTTTCAGCGTCGCCGCAATCGGTTTCCTCGCCTTCGCGTCGGTGGCCAGCGCCGCCACGGGGTTTGTCGAGATCAAGAGCCCTTACGGCGCGAAGGAGACCATGAGTCGCCTGGAGCAGGTCGTCAGGCAGCGTGGCCTCCATGTGTTCGCCCGCATCGATCACGCGGCGGGCGCAGCGAAAATAGGCAAGTCGCTACGCCCCACCGCGCTGCTGATCTTCGGTAACCCCCATGGCGGCACACCGTTCATGCAATGCGCGCAGACCGTAGGCATTGATCTGCCGCTGAAGGCGCTGGTCTGGGAGGATGCCGCTTCGCATGTATGGATCGGCTACAACGATCCGGCATCCATTGCGCGACGGCACGGTGTCGCGCAATGCCCTGCCGTCAAAGGCCTGCAGAAAGTACTGGCCGACGTCGCCGCGGCCACGGTCGCGCGCTAGCCCTGGCATCCGCTGCCACGCCTGGCCATCGGTGCGGACGGCGGATGCGATCAGGGGCTGGGCGCCGGATCCGGCCCTTCTCGAAATCCCCTGCGATCCTGCGCCTAAAGCCATGCCGGCTCAGAGCAAGGCCAGCACATCTCCCAGCAAGGCCTGCGCGGTGATTTCCGGACCGGCACCGGGCCCCTGGATCACCAGCGGCTGGGTATTGTAGCGAGTGGTAGTCAGGGCAAACTGGTTGTCAGTGCCGTAGAGTCTTGCCGCCGGATGCGTGTGCGGCACCTCGACCAGGCCCACGCGGGCGTGGCCGCGCTGGTTGAGACGAGCCAGGAAGCGCAGCACGCAACCGCGCGATGCCGCCTGGGCGTGGCGGGCCGCCAGCGGAGCGTCGAGTTCCTGCAGTCGCGTCAGAAAGGTCTCGGTATCCAGCGCGCGCAGGGACTCGGGCACCAGGTTTTCCACACTTACCTCTTCACTGCCCAGGGAGAAACCGGCATGACGGGCGATGATCAGCAGTTTGCGCGCCACATCTTCGCCGGACAGGTCCGAGCGTGGATCCGGCTCGGTATAACCGAGCTTGCGCGCCTCGCGCAGCAGGGCGGAAAACGGCTGTTTGCCGTCGTATTGATTGAACAACCATGACAACGAGCCGGAGAACACCCCCTCCAGCGTAAGCAAGGCATCGCCGCACAGGCGCAGGCGCCGCAGCGTGGACAGCACCGGCAAACCGGCACCGACGGTAGCGGCATCGCCATAGGTGGCACCCTGGGCGGTGGCCGCCTGCAGCGCACGCCAACTGCTCAGGTCGCCCCCGGCCAATGCTTTGTTGGCGGTCACCACATGGTAGCCGCGCCCCAGCCATTCGGCGTGTCGCGCCGCCAGCGACGTGCTGGCGGTAGCGTCGATGATCACCTTGGCCGCAGCGGCGCTGGCATCCAGCGCCGCCAGCAGGCTGGTGTTGTCCCGGGCATCGCCGCGACTGTTGAGCTGCTCGCGCAGGGCACGACTGGCGAGGCTGGCGGGGTCGGTCTGCTGGCGTCGCGAATTGGCCGCGCCGACCAATCGCAACGCCGATGACGCCGGTGTGTTGAGCAACTTCAGGAAGGCACCGCCTACCACGCCGGTACCCAGCAGTACGATGGCGATGGCGGATGTAGGAGCGCACCCTGTGCGCGAATGCTTCTGTTCGGGCGTCGGCAAAGAGCATTCGCGCACAGGGTGCGCTCCTACAACCGTTTCCGCGTCACCGAGCGAACTCATGCGGTCACCCGGCGTTTGGGTTTTTCACCGCTGGTCGCGCGGGCCAGCGCCGCGTCGAGATCGCGCAACAGATCATCCCCGTCTTCGATACCCACGGACAGGCGCAGCAGGGTGTCGGCGATACCCGCGTTGCGGCGCGCTTCGGGCGCCATGGAGGCGTGCGTCATCGATGCCGGATGGGCAATCAGGCTCTCCACGCCGCCCAGCGATTCGGCCAGCGAAAAATACTGCAGACCCTCGACGAAGGCGGCAATCTGCGCCTGCTCGCCTTCCAGCTCGAAACTGAGCATGGCACCGAAGCCCTGCTGCTGCCGCGCTGCCAGCGCGTGGCCCGGATGCTCGGCCAACCCCGGGTAGTACACCGTGCGGACCGCTGCATGACCCGCCAGGCGTTCGGCGATGCGCCCGGCATTTTCCTGATGCTGACGCAGGCGTACCGACAAGGTACGCAGACCGCGCAAGGTAAGGTAGCTGTCAAACGGGGCGCCGGTAACGCCGTTGCAGTTGGCCCACCACTTTAGCTGATCGAACACCGCCGCCTCGCGCGCCACCACGGCACCGCCGACCACGTCGCTATGCCCGTTGATGTATTTGGTGGTGGAGTGCACCACTACATCGGCGCCCAACAGCAACGGTTGCTGCAGCGCCGGCGACAGAAAGGTGTTATCCACTACCAGCAACGCGCCAGCGGCGTGCGTGGCCTGCGCCACGTGACGGATGTCGGTGATCCGCAGCAGGGGATTGGACGGCGTCTCCACCCAGACCAGCGCAGGCTTGCCGGCGAGTCCTGCCGCCAATGCGACATTGTCGGTAAGGTCAACGAACTCAACGCTGAAGCGACCCTTCTTTGCCCATGCATCGAGCAACCGCCAGGTGCCGCCGTAGCAGTCGTGTGCCGCCAGAACCTTGGCACCGGCCGGCACCAGTTCGAGCGCCAACGCCACCGCCGACATGCCGCTGGATGTCACCACCGCACCCGCGCCCCGCTCCAGCTCGGCCAACGCGTCGCCGAGCAGGTCGCGCGTCGGATTGCCGCTGCGCGAATAGTCATAGGCTCGCTTGGCGCCCAGACCCTCGAAACTGTAATTGGTCGACAGGTGCAGCGGTGGCACGACAGCACCGTGCTGGGTGTCACTCTCGATGCCGGCGCGCACGGCGCGGGTACAGGGGGCAGACGTATTGCTCATGTGAATCTCCAGGTCAAGCATCGTGATGTTCTCTAGGTAGGAGCGCACCCTGTGCGCAATGCTCTTGCGCGACGCCACGAAGGGCTCGCGCACACGGTGCGCTCCTACACGGTGAGGGCCTCGCGCAATAGCGGCGCCAGCCGCTCGGGCTCCTTCAGAAACGCGTCATGACCGTAGGGCGACTCGACTACTTCGAGCGTGGCCGCACCGCGCAGCCGGCGTTGCAGCTCGCAGAGATCGGCCAACGGCACCAGGCGATCCGACGGAAAGCCGATCAAGGTGGTCGGCGTGGGTACCTGTTCCGGCTCCACCCGATGCAGGTCGATCGACTCGGACAGGGCGACGAAACGATCAGCATCGAAGCGCTCGGCGAACCGATTGCCGGCATTTTCGAGGTAGTCCTCGACCGGAAAATGAAAGCGCTCGTCGCGCCAGGCCGGATCGCCGGCGAAACGGCGGGCGAACTCGTCGCCGCTACGGTAGGTGGTCATCGCCAGCTGGCGAGCAAGTGCCAGCGCCTGCTTGACCTCACCGGTCGACTGACCCAACCGGACTATGCCACGCTGGATGCTGCGCTGGGCGGTCGCCAGGGGATGCGGCCGATGGGCGCCAGCCAGCAAGACCAGGCGATCGACCGCGTTCGGATGCCGGGCGGCAAAGGCCAGCGCCACCATTGCCCCGTAGGAGGCGCCGATGAACGCATGCACCTTGCCGATCCCCAGCGCCGCCAGCAGGCCGGCCAGTACGTCGCCCTGATCAGCGCTGGACACAGCACTTGCCGCCAGCTCCTGCGGTGTCACCCAGTCGATCGCCAGCACGCGCCAGCGCGCCAAATCGATGGCCGCGCCGTCGGCCACCAGTGCCTGCCACCAGCCAGCAGGGCCAAAGCCATCCACCGAGCTCACGTCACGGTCGGCCGAGATACCGCCTTGCACAATCAGCGTCGGGGCATCCGCTGCGCCGCACCACAGATAACGCACATCGACCTCGACCGGCGCGTCGGCATAGCGCGGCGTGAGCATCAGGCGCCGGCTGCTGCGTTGAGCAGTGAGACCTTCAGGCGCGTGACGCGCCGCGGTCAAATCTTCACGAGGTGCGCGACAGGCTTCGATGACGTGGTTTTCTGCAAGGCAAGTCATGTGAACGCTCTCCGGTCGTCATCGCCCTGCGGCACACCGGAGAGGTCGTCATGCACGGCGCAGCTCATGGCCACGACACGGCTGACGCCCATCTGCCGGCTGGCGTCGCCCGACGCCGCCGCAGGAGTTGGCACCGTTGCGGAGCAATTCCGCAGGTTGCCCCGGCTTCAAAGGGCCTGTCCCTCAGCCGGTCTCGATGAGTGGAGCCGATAGTGAAGGTCGCAAGATGTATTGTCAATAGACGTCTAAACATCTAAACGTATAAACTTTTACAGGAAGACTGTCGCTCGGCCGCGATCTCATCGGCAAGACCGTCAAGGCGATAGTCCGCCCCCCTTGAGAACGGCCACGCGCGCCGCAACCTCGGAAACCTCGGCAGCTACCAGCGGCATTCGGCTCACCTCCCTCCCACACCTTGTCCCATCAGGCCCTCCAGCATGAGCATTCAACCCGACCTCTCCGCGACCATCGGCCGCACCCCTCTGCTGCGGCTGCGCGGCGCCTCCGAACTGACAGGCTGCGAGGTGCTTGCCAAGACCGAGTTGCTCAACCCAGGCGGCTCGATCAAGGATCGCACCGCCCTCGGCCTGCTGCTGGATGCCGAAGATCGTGGCCTGCTGCGGCCCGGAGGCATTATTGTCGAAGGAACCGCCGGCAACACCGGTATCGGCCTGGCCCTGATTGGCGCCAGCCGCGGCTATCGCACGGTGATCTTCATGCCGGAAACCCAGAGCCGCGAAAAAATCGACGCGTTGCGCATTACCGGCGCCGAAGTGCGCCTGGTTCCTGCGGTGCCGTACAAGAATCCAAACCACTACGCCCACCACGCCCGCGCACACGCCGAGGCGCTGAATGCCGCCAACCCCGGCAGCGCGTGGTTTGCCAACCAGTTCGACAACACCGCCAACCGCGACTGGCACGAGGCCACCACCGGCGTCGAGATCTGGGAGCAAACCGCTGGCGCCGTCGATGGTTTTGTCTGCGCCGCCGGTACCGGGGGCACGCTGGCCGGGGTGGGGCGGGCGCTGAAGGCGCGCAAACCCGGGGTAAGCATCGCGCTGGCCGACCCTGCCGGGTCGGCACTGGCGCATTTCGTCAATACCGGCGAGCTGCTGGCCAACGGCAACTCGATCAGCGAAGGCATTGGTTCGAGCCGGATTACCGCCAATTTCGATGGCGCGCCGGTCGACCACGCCTGGTCGATTTCCGATGACGAGTGGGTACCGCTGGTACACCAGCTGCTCCACGACGAGGGCTGGTGTGTCGGGGGCTCCAGCGGCGTCAATATCGCCGGCGCAATCCGCCTGGCGCGCGCTCTAGGACCCGGCCACACCGTAGTCACCATGCTGTGCGACGCCGGCAGCCGCTATCAGGCCAAGCTCTTCAACCCGGCGTTTTTGCGTGACAAGGGCATTCCCGTACCCGCCTGGCTGGCCACGGCGTTTCCGGGTTGAGCCCCGTTCGCCACATCACAGCCCGTTACCGCCAGCGTCGAGCCCTCCGACGCCCGGTTTCGCCCATCCCTGTCCTGCTACCGTTCGCGCATGATCGACTTCTCGGCAAAACCCTCGCTGCAAACCCGGCTGCATCGCGATGGCTTCGCGTTCGTGCCAGCCAAAACCTTGCGAAAAACCCTGACGGACGACCGGCTGGCCGACTGGCAAGCGTTCGCCGCGAGCTGGAACGACCTGCCGGCAGATACCTATCTGGCCGCCGCCAGCGGGCGCCAGCGGCGACGGCGCCATGCCCTCTTCAGTGCCCGGGCGGGTAGTGAGATTCAACGGTTGCCGCAGCGGGCCCACTTCCAGACGCTGGCAAACAACCCCCTGCAGGGCGACATCCAGCGCTGGTTCGCCCCGGTCCGACCAAGCGTCGCCGACGGCCCCAGCCTGCGTCATATACTCGAGTTTGGACGCAAAGTATTCGAAGGTGTGGCTCCGACCAAGCGCGACTGGCAGATCGAGGTCCATCAGTTTCGCATCGAGGCCCGCATCGACGAGGCTGGCGAACCGACCCCGGAAGGCGTACACCGCGATGGCGTGGACTATGTGCTGGTGCTGATGGTCGACCGGGAAAATATCGAAAGCGGCACGACCACCATCCATGCCCTCGACGGCGCCCTGCTGGGTAGCTTCACCCTGGCCCGCGCACTGGACAGTGCCCTCGTCATCGATACCCGGGTCTACCACGGCGTTACCGCCGTCACCGCGCTCGACCCTGACCGCCCGGCGCACCGCGATGTGCTGGTGGCGACCTTCAAGGCCTGCGGCACCGACAAATGAGCCTCTCGGCGGCCGGCATCCAGCCCATGGGCCAGCCAATCGGGCGTTGCCAGGTACGGCGTTACCTTCGCCCCGGCCGGCATTCGAAGCGGGGTGCGAGGGCGCAGGTGCCCAGGTGACGCAAGCTGTCCATTCAGCGCCCTGCCGGGGCAGCCCTCGGTCCTGGCGCGGCGTATCCCGCCGCGGCCGTCCAACCACGCCGCCAGCGCCTGCTGCTGCGGGTCGCCGCAATGTCTCGCACATGATGAGACGCAAAAAAGCGCGCCAGAGAACGCCTGACGGCTCTCCGCCACCCCATACCGCCGCACGATAGTTCGACGAATCCGGGCGGCGGCCTGCGTTGCCCCGGCTCTGTGGCACCCCTCTTGCATTCCCTCTGCCACGAAGGTGAACCGATGAACCGGCCACCTGTTCCATCGCGCTGTTGGGCGCTTCCTTCCAGAGGGCATGCAAATGTGGGCGACTACCGAAATTACCGATGAGAGCGTAGACCCGCTCGCGGATCAATTCACCGCCACCCTGCGAACCTTTCAAGAGCATGCACGCGCCATCGCGAGCGGTAAGGCGGAAGGCGATGTGTTCACCTGGTTTCTCGCCTCCGAATACGAATGGGAAATGGAAATGGCCTGCCAATGGCTGGTTGAATCACCGGCAAGCCGTTTGTCCGAACGCGACAAGGCCACGCTGAACCACTTCCTTCAAAGCATGCCGGCGGTCCGCGAGGCGATTCTCCTTGGCAGGCAGGCCGCGTCGCGCAAGCCACAGCGGGCGTCGGCGCCGGAATGGAACGATTGGCTGGAGATTGCCGCGTTGCCGAGCTGGAACCATTTTACCGTTCGCACCGCCATCTTGCTGAGCCAGCTGGGCAATCCGGCGGAGAACGACAAGAACTTCTTCGGCCCCGGCTGAGCTGGCATCGGAGCACGCGCGCCTCGCCAGCGTCCGCGGCGGCCCCGCGCTGCAGACAACGCTCTGGGTTATGCTTGACGTTCATCCAGGCTTTGCCTGGATTCCAGGCGTCACCGCATGCCCTCGCCATCCAAACCTGTGAACTCCCCGGCACCGACCACCGGTGCCGGCACCCGCGCGGCAAAAATCCGCGAGACAACCCCACCGCAGGTAATGATCGTTGCCATCGGCGCGTCCGCTGGCGGGCTGGAGGCGTTCAAGGAATTCTTTTCGAACATGCCGGCCGACAGCGAGCTGGCGTTCGTGCTGGTGCAGCATCTGGCACCGGACCATCGCAGCCTGCTGGTCGAACTTATCGGGCACAGCACTTGCATGCCGGTGTGCGAGGCCACCGACGGCGCCCCGGTCCAGGCACGGCATGTCTATGTAATCCCCCCCCAATGCTACGCTGACCATCGCCAGCGGCGTATTGCAGGTGTCCACGCCGGCACCGTTGCGGGAGCACCGCCGGCCGATCGATACGTTTTTCACCTCATTGGCCGAGGACCAGGGCCGTTGGGCCGTGTGCATCGTGCTGGCCGGTACCGGCAGCGATGGTGCCCGCGGCTTGCGGGTGATCAAGGAGTATGGCGGCCTGGCGCTGGCGCAGTCGGGATTCGACCACGAGGCCATGACCGGCATGCCGGCGAGTGCTGCCGCCACCGGCCTGGTCGACGCGGTGTTGCCGGCAGCCGAGATGCCGCAGCGATTGCTTGGCTATCAGAAGCAGATGCGCCGCGCGCGTCAGCCTAGCGACAGGGATACCGGGGCGGAGAACCATGCAGAGAACGCAACGCAGTTGAAGACCGTCTGCGAACTGCTGCATGCCGAGATCGGGCACGACTTCCGCCAGTACAAGGTCAAAACCCTGCTACGGCGCATCGAGCGTCGCATGCTGGTGGTCCAGGCCGGAACCCTGTCGGCGTATATCGACCACTTGCGCCAAAACCCCAATGAGTACGAATTGCTGTTCCGCGAATTCCTGATCGGTGTCACCGAGTTCTTCCGCGACGCGGCAGCCTTCGAGGCGCTGCAGACCCTGGTGATCCCGAAGATGCTGGAAAACAAGACCGGTGCCGACGTGTTGCGTGTGTGGGTACCCGGTTGTGCCACCGGCGAGGAGGCCTATTCGATCGCGATCGCGCTGCGCGAAGCGATGGGCGCACAACGTGGCCCCACGGTGAAAATCTTTGCCACCGACATCGACGACAAAGCTGTCGAATCAGCACGCGCCGGGCGTTACCGTTCGCCGCTGATCGGCATCTCGGCGGAACGGCAGGCGCGCTGGTTCAGCAAGGATCGCGACGATTATGTGGTGAGCAAGCAGATCCGCGAGATGTGTATCTTCTCGCCGCATAGCGTGATCAAGGATCCGCCGTTTTCGCGGATGGACCTGGTGTCCTGCCGCAACCTGCTGATCTACCTGAACAACGAGTTGCAGGAACAGCTGGTGCAGGCGTTTCACTACGCACTGCGGCCTCATGGATTCCTCTTGCTGGGCAGCTCGGAACGGTTGGCGAGAAGTGCCCGCCTGTTCACGGAGCTGGACAAGAAACAGCGGCTCTATGTTCGTCGTGAAGACGTGCGTACCAAGCCACGAAACTTCCCTAGTTCGAAGAGTCGACCGATCAATCTCACCGGACCCACAGCACCGGTCGTACCGCCGCGCATCGAGAACGCGCTCGAACAGCAGGTGCGCCAGGCGCTGGCACCGTGGTCACCGGCCTATCTGGTCGTCGATTCCAGACACGATGTAGCGCACTTTGGCGGTGACATCGGACGCTACCTGGGGCCGTCGTCCGGCACCGCCAGCCTCAATCTGTTCCAGCTGCTCGACAGGCCATTGCGCAGCGAGGTGCGTGCCGCCGTACTGCAAACCTTTGCCAGCGGCCAGCGGGCGCTGCGAGAAGGGTTGACCACCGTGCTGAACGGCCAGCAACGCCCCCTGCGCCTGATCGTCGAACCGCTGGCAACGGACCACGACACGCTTGACATGTGCATGGTAGTGTTCCACGAAATCGACTACGCGCCTCGCCTCGACGGATCCTCTACGGGCGACGAGCCCACCACCGACACCACCAACCTCCACGCACTGGAGGACGAACTGCGCATTACCCGCGTGCAGTTGCACGAGGCGATCGACCTGCATGAGGTGGCCAGCGAGGAGCTGAAGTCGGCCAACGAGGAGTACCAGTCGGTCAACGAAGAGCTGCAGTCCGCCAATGAGGAACTGGAAACCTCGTCCGAGGAAATGCAGTCGATCAATGAAGAGCTGCAAACGGTCAATGCGGAACTCAGCACCAAGAACGACACGCTGAGCCGGGTCAACAGCGACATCCGCAACCTGCTTGACAGCACCCACATTGCCACCTTGTTCCTCGATCGCGATCTGGCCATCCGCAGCTACACGCCGGTAATGACCCGGCTGTTCCACCTGCGCGACGGCGACAAGGGACGCCCGATCACCGAGATCTCGCCGCTGATCGCTTACCCGGAACTGAAGGACGACGTGACACGCGTGTTGCGCGAACTGACCGTCACCGAGCGCACCCTGGTCGGCATCGACAACGCACCGACCTTCCTGCTGCGGATGCGCCCCTACCTGACCGTCGACAACACCGTCGACGGCGTAGTACTGACCTTTGTCGATATCACCCAGGGCCAGCGTCTAAGCCACGAGCACGCGCGCCTGGCCGCCATCGTCAACTCCTCGCGTGACGCGATTTTCGGCTTTTCGCTGGACGATCGCATCAGTAGCTGGAATCCCAGTGCCGAGCGCCTCTTCGGTCTGAAAGCCAGCGAGGTCGTCGGCCAGGCACTGAACATGCTATTGCCGGCCGAAGCGTCTGCCGAGGCGAGGGCCTTTTTCGACGGCCAGGCACGGCAACCGCAGCTCGAAGATTTCGAGCTGATCTGGACGCGGCCGGACGGCAGCTCGCTGCCGCTAGAGATGTCCTACTCGCCGGTATGCGACACCCATGGCCAGGCCGTCGCCGGCCGCCTGATCGCGCGCGACATCACCGAGCGCCATGGCGCCGCGAGGCATGCGGAAATGATGCTGGCCGAACTCAACCATCGGGTGAAAAACACCTTAGCCACGGTGCAGGCCGTGGCCCAGCAGACTGCCGTGAACGCGCCCAACCTGGAAAGCTTCAACGAGCGCTTTCTCGCCCGACTCCTGGCGCTGTCGAATACCCATAACCTGCTTGCCCGGGAGGCCTGGAATGGTGCCCCGTTGGCCGACATCATCAACAACGAACTGGCACCTTACCGCCATGGCGATGAACTGCGCGTGCAATTGCACGGCGACGACATCACCCTGCTGCCCAAACACGCGCTCGCCCTGAGCATGGCGCTCCATGAACTGGCCACCAACGCCGCCAAATACGGCGCCCTATCGGTACCGGGCGGTCAGGTCAGTGTCGGATGGACCACGCGAAAGACCCTCCAGGGCCACCGCCTGCACCTGCAATGGGCGGAATCCGACGGCCCCGCGGTGGTGCCGCCCGAACATCTCGGCTTCGGCTCGCGCCTGATTAGGGACGGTCTGCCTTATGAACTGGATGGCCAGGTGACGCTGGCCTTTCTGCCCCATGGCGTTACGTGTGTGATTGATGTGCCACTTTCCAACGGAAAAATCTGATGTCCGAAGCCACGACGAAGCCTTGCGTGCTGCTTGCCGAGGATGAAATGATGCTGGCGATGATGCTGGAAGACCGCCTCCAACACTTCGGTTATCAGGTACTCAAGGCCGCACGGCTGCCTGCCTGCATGGCCCTGGCCGAATCGGCATCGATCGACGTGGCCATCCTCGACATCAACCTGGCCGGCGAAACCAGCTTTGCGGTGGCCGAGGTATTGCGGCGGCGCGGCATTCCCTTCGTATTCTCTTCCGGTTACGGCGACGACGGCCTGCCCGCCACCTGGAAGGAAGAGAAGATCCTGCAGAAGCCCTACGACACCCACCAGCTGATCTCGATACTGGACGAACTGCGCAAGACCTGACCTGGGCACTCCCAGCGCCGGGCACCGTGGCCAACGCAACCTGCGAGCCGCGGACACCGCCACGACGGGCTTCCCATGGTTGCGGAGATCCTCGTGCGGATCGGCGGCATCTCATCCGCCCGAGGCGCCCCACCGCACGACGGAACCGAATCAAGCAGTTTTGCCGCCTACCGGTTATCATAAGAGGTTAGACGCGTACGCGCCCTGCCTGTCGGGCTCGCGCAGATCCAGCAGCACCCCGCAGGCACATTGAAACTATTCCCGGCGGACGGTATCGACCTGTCCTCCCCCACTTTGCCTTCATGACCTTAAACGGAATCCAGACTGTGGCCCGACAGAAACCCCTCAAACTCTTCCGCAACATCGGCATTATCGCGCATATCGATGCGGGCAAGACCACGACCACTGAGCGCGTGCTGTATTACACCGGCAAGAAGCATCAGATCATTGACGTCCATGACACCAAGGACGGCAAGGGCTCGACCACTACCGACTACATGGAGCAGGAGCGCAAGCGCGGCATCACCATCCAGTCTGCCGCCGTGTCGACCGAGTGGAAGGGTCACCAGATCAACGTGATCGATACCCCCGGACACGTCGACTTCACCATCGAAGTAAACCGTTCGCTGCGCGTACTCGATGGCGCCGTGGTGGTGTTCGATGGCGTGGCCGGCGTGGAGCCGCAGACCGAGACCAATTGGCGCCTGGCCGACCAGTACAACGTGCCGCGCGTGTGCTACATCAACAAAATGGACCGCATCGGCGCCGACTTTGCCCACTGCATCAAGGGCATCCGCGAGCGTCTGAATGCACCGGCCCTGCTGTGCCAGATTCCGCTGGGCAGCAGTGACGAGTTCTGCGGCATGGCCGACCTGGTGGCCAATGTGGCCTATATCTGGCAGTCCGACGACAAGGACAGCACCTGGGAAACGGTGTCCTTCGAGGAAGCCAAAAGTCGCCTGACGTTCGGCTCTACCGTCGACAACGATTGGGTCGAACGCTTGCCGGCACTGCGCCAGGACATGCTCGAAACCGCGCTGGCGATGGACGACGACGCCTTCGAGCGCCTGATCGAAACCGGCGAGCATGACCCGGAAGTGCTCAAGCAGTGCATCCGCAAGGGCTGCGTCACCGGCAAGCTGGTCCCCGTGCTATGCGGTTCGTCGTACAAGAACAAGGGCGTGCAGCAGCTGCTCGACGCCGTGATCGACTACATGCCCTACCCGGGCGAGAACGGCGGCATCTCGATGGTGGATGCCGACGGCAACATTATCGGCGAACAGGAAGTTACCGACGACGCCCCTGCTCGCGCGCTGGCGTTCAAGGTCATCAACGACCAGTTCGGCACGTTGACCTTCTGCCGCGTCTATTCCGGCGTGATCAAGAAGGGTGACACGCTGGCCAACGTCACCCGCGGCAAGAAGGAGCGGGTGGGCCGTATCGTGGAGGTGCAGGCCAACGCTACCAAGGAAATCGACGAAGTGCGCGCTGGCGACATCTGTGCCTTCGTCTCAATGAAGGAAACCGAGACCGGCGACTCGCTGAGCGACCCGGCGCATCCGGCCCTGCTCGAGCGCATGCGCTTCCCCGACCCGGTCATCAGCGTGTCGGTGGAGCCGAAGAGCCGCAACGACGTCGACAAGATGTCCACCGCGCTCTACAAGATGGTCAAGGCCGATCCGTCGCTGCGCATGGAAGTGGACCAGGAAACCGGCCAGACCGTGCTCAAGGGCATGGGTGAGCTGCATCTGGAAATCACCATCGACCGCATGCGCACCGAGCTGGGTGTGGAAGCCAACATGGGCAAACCCAAGGTCAGCTTCCGCGAAGCCTTCGGCAAGGCTGTCGAGCATACCTACACGCATAAGAAGCAGTCCGGTGGCTCGGGCCAGTTCGCCGAAGTGAAGATGATCTTCGAGCCGGGCGAGCCGGGCAGCGGCGTGGTGTTCTCCGACGAAGTGGTCGGTGGCCGCGTACCGCGCGAATACATCCCTGCCGTGCAGCACGCGATCGAGGTCGAGTCGCATCAAGGCCAGGTCGCCGGCTACGAAGTGCTGGACTTCAAGGCCCGCCTGGTGGACGGCAAATACCACGACGTCGACTCCTCGGCACTGGCCTTCGAAATCGCAGCCCGCGCCTGCTTCCGCGAAGCGCAAAGGCTTTCCAAGCCGAAGCTGCTGGAGCCGATCATGGCGCTGGAAGTGGTCACCGAAGCGACCTACCTGGGCGATGTCATCGGCGACATCAACCGGCGTCGCGGCAGCATCACCGACCAGGGCCAGAAGGGCATCTCGGCCTTCGTACAGGGCTTTGTGCCGCTGTCCGAAATGTTCGGCTACATCAACTTCCTGCGCTCGGCCACCAGCGGCCGCGGCAACTTCAGCATGATCTTCGATCATTACGAAGAAGTCCCCGCCAGCATGGTCGACAAGCTGATGGAGAAGGAAGCGAGGTAAGGCTTCGCGTTAGACATCGCGTCGGCCTCACGGATGGCGCCAAAGCGAAAAGCCCGAGGAGCGATCCCCGGGCTTTTTTGCGTACAGGCATGCCTCCCATCGAAAAACCTTGTCGGCGTCGCCCGCTTCACGGTTCTTCGCGAATCCCTGCGCGGCGGAACGACTCGACCTTCCTGCCACGTGAGACATATCCAATTCGCCATGACCACCTTTCACTTCATCGCTGTTTGTTCACTTTATGCTTCATAAATGTCGATGAATATCTCACGGACAGTCGATTAGCTCTTAAGGTCGCGTGTATGAGCATCACTTGCGACGACGCTGGCGCCATCGCCGTCATTACCTTCCTTTGGCGCACATGAGGTGTTTCAGAAATGGCCACTAGCAATAACAACAAGAGCAGCTCGGGTTCCGGTTCAAGTTCCAGCGGGTCGGGACGTGGCGGTAGTCACGAACAACACGTGAAAGCGGGCGAGCAGAGCCACAAGTCCAGTTCGGGTTCCAGTTCCAGCGGATCGGGACGTGGCGGTAGTCACGAACAACATGTAAAAGCAGGCGAGCAGAGCCACAAGAATAGCTAACGAAAAGGGGCCCCGCACGGAGGAAGTCAGAGTAACCGTGCGGGGCCGGAAAACGGAATGGCCGAAGTTAAACGATCTTCAGCCCCGGCTTGCCAAACACGGAAGTGTTCACTGCTTGCCTTCTGCCGTTGACTGCACGGAAAACCTCGCACACCGACACATCGCACTCCAGGCGAGGGCTCGAGAAACCGGTTTTTCGCCACCGCCCTGGGGGCCCGAATATGCTGTCGAAAAGTCCGGCCCAGGCTCACGGACTTGCCACGCTCGGACGCCGGGGCAGCGTGAGGGTAGCCCCCTCCTTGCTTCACCATCCTGCCCTCCGCTTCGGGCCAACTTTGCCGTTTACGCCACGGCTGCGGCGCGGTAGGTCACGTTTCTCTGGCCACCCAGCGAAAGCTGGCTCGCACGGCGCACGAAAGCCCTTTTATTCAAGCAGTATCGAAGAACCATGGCGGCGACAGCCTGCGACGCCTTGGCCAGACGCCCATGGGTGCGTCGAGCGACTCCTTGACGAAGCGGCCGGCGACGGTATCAGCTTGGCTTTCGGCCCGCACGGCCATCAACTCGCCCTCGCGCAGATTGATCGTGCTAGATATCCAACGCCACGAAGCGATCCTTGCCGCGTACCGACACTGTCGCTCCCCGCACCTCGGACAATGCCTCGGCAATCGCCGAGACACCCCGGGTCTACAATTCGTTGGCGCTGATCGAACTTACGAGGGAGACTCCTCGCCGGTACGGGGCGGCTGGCGATGGGATGTTTGCGGCGAGGTTCAACACTTCCTGGACGCCGGTCTGCGGCCTCCATTTGCTGCAGCAGACCGGATCATGAGTTGTCCGCTCGGCGGACACCGCGGAAGCCACCCATCCTGGCTGACGCCCGATCCACGCTACAATAAGCGGTTATCATTCCATCCAGTCTCGCCCATGCCTTCGCATCTCCAAGAAACCCGCCGTCGTCGCACCTTTGCCATCGTCAGCCATCCCGACGCGGGCAAGACCACGCTGACCGAGAAGCTGCTGCTGTTCGGCGGTGCGATCCAGATGGCCGGCTCGGTGAAGGGACGCAAGGCAGCGCGACATGCAACCTCGGACTGGATGGCGCTGGAGAAGGAGCGCGGCATTTCGGTGACCTCGTCGGTCATGCAATTTCCGTACGAGGGCAAGATCGTCAACCTGCTCGACACGCCGGGCCACGCAGACTTCTCCGAGGACACCTACCGGGTGCTGACCGCGGTCGATTCGGCGCTGATGGTGATCGACTGCGCCAAGGGCGTGGAGGAGCGCACGATCAAGCTGATGGAGGTGTGCCGGCTGCGCGACACGCCGATCATGACCTTTATCAACAAGCTCGACCGCGAAGGCCGCTCGCCGATCGAGCTGATCGACGAGGTGGAGTCGGTGCTTGGCATCGCCTGCGCCCCGGTGACCTGGCCGATCGGCATGGGCAAGCGACTGAAGGGCGTCTACCACCTGGTGCTGGACGAAGTGCACGTGTTCGAGCCGGGAAAGAATTTCACGCGGCAGGATTCGACCATCTTTCACGGTTTGGACGCGCCGGGGCTGCAGGAGAAGATCGGCACCGAGGCGATGCGTGAGCTGCGCGAGGAGTTGGACCTGGTGCAAGGCGCCGCGCCGTCGTTCGATATCGACGCGTATCTGGCAGGCAAGCAGACACCGGTGTTTTTTGGCTCGGCGGTGAATAATTTCGGCGTGCAGTTGCTGCTGGATTTCTTCGTCGAGCATGCGCCCTCGCCGCGCCCGCGCGCCACTCTCACCCGCGAGATACAGCCGGAGGAGGAAAAGTTGTCCGGCTTCGTGTTCAAGATCCAGGCCAACATGGACCCGGCGCACCGCGACCGCGTGGCCTTCATGCGCGTGTGTTCGGGCACCTACAGCGCCGGCATGAAGATGCAGCAGACCCGCACCAACAAGGAAGTGCGCATCGCCAACGCGCTGACCTTCATGGCCAGCGACCGCGAAATCGTCGAAACGGCGTATCCGGGCGACGTGATCGGCCTGCACAACCACGGCACGATCACCATCGGCGATACCTTCACCGAAGGCGAAGCGGTGAGTTTCACCGGTATCCCCAACTTCGCGCCTGAATTGTTTCGCCGCGCCCGCCTGCGCGATCCGCTGAAGATGAAGGCGCTGCAGAAGGGTCTTGCGCAATTGTCCGAAGAGGGCGCGACGCAGTTTTTCCGCCCACTGATGTCGAACGACCTGATCCTCGGTGCGGTCGGTGTGCTGCAGTTCGACGTGGTCGCCTATCGCCTAAAGGACGAATACAACGTCGACGCCAGCTTCGAACCGGTGAGCGTGAGCACCGCACGCTGGGTGCACTGCGACGACGAAAAGAAGATGGAGGAGTTTCGCGAGAAGAATGCGATGAACCTGGCCATCGATGGCGCCGGCGAGCTGGTCTATATCGCACCCACCCGGGTCAACCTGCAGCTGGCGCAGGAGCGCTGGCCGCAGGTGCGCTTCGCCAATACCCGGGAGCACGCGGCCGCCGTAGAGGTCTGAGCCGGCCCTTGGCGGGCGGCGGTGCTGCCGAACGCCGCGACTTAGCCATACACACAATGCTAGGCTCTGGGTGGGCGTAGGCGTAGCCGATTCGTGGGGAGCTACCACAGCGAGATCAAGGCATCTTGCCGCGCTCAGCGATGCCACGGCGTTTCTGGGGAAATACCGATGCGAAATCCAGCACTGGCCTTCGTTACTCCTGTCGAAATGGCCGGTTGGCAACGCTGGCTGCTGTTTTCGCCACTGGCCCGTATCGTGATTTTCGCCGTCGTCTTCCTGCTGCTCGGCTACCTGCTGGCTATTCCCGCCGATGCCGTGTCGGGTCATCGGGTGGCGCTGGCACCGATGCCCAGGGCATGGTTCTACTGGGCCACTTTCGTGCTGCCAGCCCTGCTTGCCTATCTGTTTCTGATACAGGTGGTAGAACGCCGCCGCGCCGACGAACTGGCGCTGGGCGACCTGCTGCCCTGGACGGCCGCCGGCCTGTTCGGCGGCGCACTGCTATTCAGCACCGTGGTGGCGGTGCTGTGGCTGCTAGGCAGCTACCACGTCATCGGCTTCAACCCCGATGCCGACTGGCTGCCGGCCTTGCTGCTGGTGGGTCTGGGCGCCGGCATCGGCGAGGAGATCCTGTTTCGCGGCGTGCTGTTTCGCATCGTCGAGGAAGGCTTGGGCACCTGGGCGGCGCTGCTGGTTTCGGCGCTGTTCTTCGGCGCCGTGCATCTTGGCAATCCCGCTGCCACGTTGTGGAGTTCGGCGGCCATCGCGATCGAGGCCGGCCTGCTGTTCGGTCTGCTCTATCACGTCACCCGTTCGCTGTATCTATGCATGGGCGTGCATGCAGCATGGAACTTCATGCAAGGCACGGTGTACGGCATTCCGGTATCGGGCACTTCGGCCGATGGCTGGCTGATCTCCCGTCGCAGCGGCCCGGACTGGCTGAGCGGCGGCATGTTTGGTGCTGAGGCCTCGGTAGTCGCGTTGTCTCTGTGCGGCCTCTGCTCGGTGGCGCTGCTGATAGTCGCCTCGCGTCGCCGCAGTATCGTGCCCTGGAGGCGTCGACGCTGACCCTACTGTTACCCTCGCCGGTACCGATGCCGATGGCCGATTCAGCGCCGATGCCTGCCTATTCAAGCAAAGACAAACTGTTCTCCGATCCCAGGTGAAATCCGCATGAGCGAGCTCAAAGCACCGAAGCGCTATTCCTGGCTGACCGATATGAGCGGTCGCCAGAAAATTATGCTGGCGATCCTGCCCTTGCTCGGACTGTTCCTGACCGCCAGCGTGGTCACCCTCGACAGCCTGCGGCTGCAGGAACAGAACCGCCGCGAAACGGACAGGACCTACAACGTGCTGCTGGCCATCAATGAAGTCAGGCAGGCCTACCAGGGGACTATGCTCGGCGTGCGTGGCTATGTGTTGTCGCTGAGCCAGAACGAGCTCAATGGTTTCCTTAACGGCAGAAAGCAATTTGCAAAAAGCCTGGAAAAGCTGAATCGGCTGCTTGATGACAACCCGACCCAGCAATTGCGTCTCGATGCGCTGCAGGCGCCGGTCAAGAAATGGGAGGCCGAGATCGAAACCGGCATGATCGCCCCGCTGCTCAGCCAGCAGAAAGTCGAGCCTGCGCAGGCCATGGCTGCGCGTATCCGCATCCTCGACAACTATCTGGCCACGCGCAAAGTGGAGGCACCGGATATCTCAAACGTCCTCACCCGGATGGCCGCTGCCGAGCGGTTGCGGCTCGATCGCCGCAGTCACGAGCTCGAGAAGACGCTGCACGACATGCGCCTGATCAATGGCATCGCCATCCTGCTCGGCTTTCTGTTCGGAATGTACGTTATCCGTCTGGCGACCCGGCTGATCACGACCCCGCTGCGTCAGATGACCGATATCATGAATCGGGTTGCCGCGCATGACACCTCCGTGGTGGTAACCCGACTCCAGCGCAAGGACGAGATCGGAGAAATTGCCCGTGCCCTGCAGGTGTTCAAGCAGATGGTGATCGAGATCAAGGAACAGACATGGGTGAAGTCGCAGTTGGCGACCATTTCGCGCGAGCTTCAGGCCGCCGCCACCCATCGTGATTTTGGCATGTCGTTGACCAGCCAACTGGCCCCTCTGCTCAATGTCGGGGTGGCGCTGTACTACATCTGCGATCCTGAAAGCGGGCGTCTGGACCTGCTTGGCAGCTATGGCCTGCGCCAATCGTGGGAACCGGCTGGCAGCTATGTACCGGGTGAGGGTTTGGTAGGACAGTGCGTATTGGAACGCCGAACCATCGAACTCGACAGGATTCCCGAGCCCTATGTGCGCATTCATTCGGCCAGCGGCGAGGCCTTACCCACGCATTTGGTGATCGTACCGGTGATGTACCGCGACCAGGTCAAGGGCGTACTCGAACTGGCCGGATTCGAACCGATAAGCGTTCAGCAGCGCGCGTTGCTCAACGAACTGCTGCAGTTGGTCGCTCTCACCCAAGAGAATCTCAGTCGCGCAGCCAGCACCCAGGAATTGCTGGAACGCACCCAGAAACAGGCCGAAGATCTGCGCGTGTCCGAGTTGAGCCTGCGGCAACAGAAAACCGCACTTCGGGTCAACAACGAGGTATTGCAGGCGCAGACCGCCGAACTGGAGGAGCAGTCCGAGCGGTTGGCCAGCTCGGAGGAGGAATTGCGCGTGCAGGCGGAAGAGCTGCAGGCGTCGAACGAGGAGCTGCGGGCCAAGACCGACAGCCTCAATCAGCAACGCGATCTCCTAGTGGAGCTGCAAAAGGAAACCGCTGCCAAAGCCGAAGAACTCGCACGCTCCAGCCAGTACAAGAGCGAATTTCTCGCCAACATGTCGCACGAGCTGCGCACACCCCTGAACAGCCTATTGATCCTCTCGCACAGCCTTGCGGAAAACCGTGAAGGAAACCTGGACGAAGAGCAGGTCGAATCGGCGCGCATCATCAACGATGCCGGCAGCAGCCTGCTGCGGTTGATCAACGACATTCTTGACCTGTCGAAAATCGAGGCCGGCAAGATGGAGCTGATGCTCCAGGATTACCCTCTGGAGGACCTGCTACGCAGCGTGCGGCGCAACTTCGACCACGTCGCGCGCGAGAAGGGCCTTGAGTTTACGGCGGAACTGGCACCCGACCTTCCCAGCCAGATCCATACCGACCCTGGCAAGTTGGAACAAGTCATCAATAACCTGCTTGCGAATGCCTTCAAGTTCACTGCCAAAGGCTCGGTACACGTACATATCGGTCGCCCCGACGAGACATTGACGTTGCCGGAAACAGTGGCCGACAAGGCCCTGCTGGCGATCAGCGTGCGCGACAGCGGCATCGGCATACCGGCCGACAAGTTGACCGGCGTATTCAATGCGTTCGAGCAGGTGGACGCCAGCACCAGCCGTCAGTTCGGCGGCACCGGGCTTGGCCTGAGCATCTCGCGACGGATTGCAGAACTGCTCGGCGGCGACATCGTGCTGCGCAGTGAGATCGGTGTAGGGAGCGAGTTCATCCTGCTGCTTGCCGAGCGCTGCGAAGGCGAAGAGGCGGCGGCGCCGGCAGCGGCCTCACCCGCTGCCCCCGTCAAGGCCTCCCGACCGATCGCCGTGCCCGCACTTTTGCCCGGGAACTTGAGCGACGATCGCGACAAATTGAACGCAGGCGATCCAGCGATTCTGGTGGTCGAGGACGATCCCGTATTTGCACGCATCCTTGCCGAGATGTTACGTAAAAAGGGACATCACATCCTGCTTGCCGCCAACGGTGAGAACGGTTTGGCGCTGGCGCGGCGCTATCGTCCCTTGGGCATCTTGCTGGATGTGATGCTGCCGGGTATGGATGGCTGGACGGTGATCGAGCGATTGAAAACCGACCCGGTAACTCGGCACATTCCGGTTCACTTCCTGTCCGCCACCGGCGAGGAAACCCGGGGACGCGAGCTGGGGGCGGTCGGCTTCCTGACCAAGCCGGTGAGTCGCGATGCGATCAACGAAGCCTTCGACAAGCTATTGCATTTCGCCGCCGGGCGCAGCCGTCACCTGCTGGTAGTGGATGATGATACCGACGCACGCAGCGCGGTACGTACCCTGCTGCGCCAGGACGATGTGGTAATCGATGAGGCGGGATCGGCCGAAGAGGCCCTGCAGAAGATCTCCCAGACCGGCTATGACTGTGTGGTGCTGGATCTCGGCCTGCCTGGCATGTCCGGCATGGACCTGCTGAAAGAGCTCGCCGACAGCGGCAGCGTCCCGCCGGTAGTGGTTTACTCGGGCCGTGAATTAACCCGCGAGGAAAACCTGGAGATCCGCCAGTACACGGACAGCATCGTGGTCAAGGGCGCGCGATCGCCGGATCGTCTGCTGGATGAGGTGAGCCTGTTCCTGCATAGCATCCGCCCGGACACACCGACAACGGCTGGTCGACGCGACGATCGGGATGTGCTGGAAGGACGCAAGCTGTTGATCGTCGATGACGACATGCGCAACTTGTTTGCGCTGTCCAAGGTACTGCGCGGCTGGGGCGTCGTCGTCAGCATGGCGCAGGACGGGCACAAGGCGCTCAGCCTGCTGGATGGCGAGGATACGCCGGAGCTTGTGCTGATGGACATCATGATGCCCGGTATGGACGGCTATGAAACCATGCGGGCGATTCGCGCCAAACCCCAGTTTGCCGAGCTGCCGATCATCGCCTTGACAGCCAAAGCGATGCGCGGTGATCGGGAGCTATGCCTTGAAGCGGGCGCCAGTGACTATTTGTCCAAGCCGATCGACATCGACAAACTGGCCTCGATGATCCGGGTATGGCTGCGGCGATGAGCGACGGGGACGACGGTCTCGACCCGGAAAGCATCGAGGTCGAATTGTTCGTGCGCGCCATGCAACTTCGCCATGGCTACGATTTCAGTGGGTATGCTCCCGCGTCGCTGAAGCGTCGGGTACGCCAGCTGGCGCTGCGCTTGGAGAGTGGCTCGATCAGCGCACTGACTGGCCGTTTGCTGCACGAGCCCACGCTTCTGCCACAGCTTCTGGAAGGACTGTCGGTGCCGGTGTCGGACATGTTTCGCGACCCCGCCGTGTTCCGTGTCCTGCGGGAACAGGTTCTACCGGTCCTGGCCTCCTACCCGCATATCAACATCTGGCAGGCCGGCTGCGCCAACGGTGAAGAGGTCTATTCGCTGGCAATCCTGCTGGAGGAAGCAGGTCTCTACGCGCGCAGCCGGATTTATGCCACCGATCTCAGCGCCGGGGCCTTGCAGCGTGCGGAAGAGGGTATCTACTCCACCCGGGAGGCCAGGCAATGGTCACGAAATTATCAGGCAGCGGGTGGCAAGCACTCGCTGGCGGACTATTACAGCGCACGCTATGACTTGCTGAAGCTGGATCGGCGACTTCGTCGCAATGTTACCTTTGCCCAGCACAACCTGGTTTCAGACAAGGTCTTTTGCGAGGCGCAACTGGTGCTCTGCCGTAACGTGCTGATCTACTTCTCCAACCCCTTGCAGGATCGCTGTTTGCAGCTTTTCGGTGAATCCCTGGTCCGCGGTGGATTTCTCTGCCTGGGCATGCGCGAGAGCATTGACGCCGCCAGCTCCGCCCGCCACTTCAAGTCGATAGACGCCGGCCTGCGGCTATATCAACGAAACCCGGACGCCATTGCCACCATGCGGCCACCTGCACCATGAAAAAGCCCGAAGCCATCGTGGTGGGCTGCTCGGCAGGGGGACTTGAGGCGCTTAAAATCCTGCTCGCCGGACTCGATCCGCGGCTTCCCCAGCCCCTCGTGGTGTGTTCTCACACCGGCGCCGATACCGTCGAACTACTGTGCGAGCTGCTAGCACGCGTCTCCACGCTTCCGGTCGTGGAAGCCATCGAACGCACGCCGGCTCGTGGCGGCGTCGTACACCTCGCGCCAAGCGGGTATCATCTGCTGGTCGAGGACGACGGATGTTTTGCGCTGTCGACCGATCCACGCGTATCGCATTCCCGACCCTCGATCGATGTACTGTTTGGCGCCGCGGCCGACGTCTGGCGGCAGGCGCTGATTGGAGTCGTGCTTACAGGCGCCAACACCGACGGTGCGAAAGGCTTGTTGCAGGTGCGCCGCCAGGGTGGGTGCGCGATCGTGCAGTGCCCGGCTGACGCCATGGCAAAGGCCATGCCCCAGGCGGCTCTCGATATCGCAGGCGCCGACTATTGTGTACCCCTGGATGCGGTCGCCCCTCTGCTCAACCGGCTGTGTTGCCCATGAATGATTCACGCCCCAAGATTCTCGTCGTCGACGACACCCATGCCAATCTCGTGGCGATGCGTCGCTTGCTCGCCGATTGCGGTGCCGAGCTGATCGAAGCCGACAGCGGCAATCAGGCGTTGGCCTTGTGCCTGGACCACGACTTCGCGCTGATCCTGCTGGACGTCAACATGCCCGACATGGACGGCTTCGAGGTCGCCGCCCTACTTGGCGAAACCGAACAGCTGCGCGAGACCCCGATCATCTTCGTTACCGCCGCCTACGCCGATGACCTGGCGCGCATGAAGGGCTACCGCTCCGGTGCCGTGGACTACATCGCCAAACCGATCAATGATGCCATCCTGCAATCTAAGGTCCGCGTGTTCCTCGAACTGCATGGTGCCCGTACCCAGTTGCAACAGGCCCTTGGCGAAATTTCCGAACGCAACCGCCAACTGCAGGTAGAAATTGTCGAACGCGAGCGCATCGAAAAGCAGGTCCGCCACCAGGCGACCCACGACATGCTTACCGGTCTTCCCAACCGGGTACTCTTCCACGATCGCCTGCATACGGCGATCCAGCGTGCGCAACGCCAACAACAGAACTTCGCCCTGGTATTGCTCGACATCGACGGCTTCAAGGAAGTCAACGACCAGCACGGCCACCCCGCCGGTGACGCCTTGCTGCAGCAAATCGCAGAGCGTCTGCTGGCGCAGCTGCGCGAAAGCGATACGGTGGCGCGACTGGGCGGCGACGAGTTCGCGCTGATCCTGGAAAATATCAGTGAGTCACAGCAGGCGCTGCAAATTTGCCAGAAGCTGTGTGAAGTGCTTGGTGCGCCCTACACGCTGGCCGTCGGTGAGGCCACGATCGAAGTACAGGTCAGTGCCAGCATCGGCCTGGCACGCTATCGGGACCACCAGCGTGCCAACGACGATGAGCAGTTGATCAAGACCGCCGACAACGCCATGTACGAAGCCAAGCGCGGCGGCAAGAACCGTTGCGTCCTGGCGGAGAACTCCGCCGAGTGAGTTGAAGGCGCGGTTCCACCGCCTTCAGCGGCAAGTACTTAGCGACGGCACCTGCCGCTCGCGGCCCCATCGGGGCCGCTGCGAAGGCGGCGAAATCCGCACCACGGTGAGCGCTGACGTCGCAGGCCTGACCCGGCACACCGGCGGCGCAAAGCAACCGGTCTTCACGCGGCCTGGGAAGCTTTTTCACTATCCGCCCGGGTCACCGCCGCGCGCAGTTCCGCGCTATCGAAATCGTCCACCGAAATGAACTCGAACACGGCTTGATGCACCCGCTTGAGCAAGACCAGATCGGCTGCGCTGATCACACCCTGCTGCTGCGCCTCGGCCAGCTGCTCGACATAATCGTGCGAGCTGAACTGTCCGGCCTTCAGCGCCTTGGCGAATTTGCGCTCGATCGGTTCGGCCGCAATCACTTCGGGCAACAAGGCATGCATCCGGCCGATGGTGTTGTTGGCGGTCGGTGTCAGATAAACCCACTCGAGCAGGCGGTCCCGCGCCTCGCCAGGCGCCGTGATCAGCGCCGCAACGCGACGTCCGAGGCGGTCTGATGGTGGCACTTCACGGCGTCCGAACGGGAACACCAGCACCCGCAGCAGCCAGCCGACCGGTCGTACCGGAAAATTGCGTATCGCGCCGTCCAACGCCATCTGCATTCGCCAGACGCACTCGTGGAATGCCCAGGCCAGCAACGGACGATCCGCCTCGGGACGGCCGGTGTCCTCATAACGCTTGAGCATCGCACTGGCGATGTACAGGTAACTGAGGACATCACCAAGCCGCGCGGACAGCTTCTCCTTGAATTTCAACTTGCCGCCGAGCACGCCCATGAACACGTCCGCACACAGCGCCAGCGCCGCGGAATAGCGGTTGAGCTTGCGGTAGTAGCGGCGCGTATAGGCATCACCTGCGGTGGCCCCGATACGCGAGCCAGTCAGCCCCAGGGTAAAGGCGCGCACCGCATTGGAGAGGCCGAAACCGATATGGCCGAACAGCGCGCGATCGAACGTCTGCAGCTGCTCTTCGCGGTCGCTGATCGACAAGGCCTGCATCTCCTTGAGGACATAAGGATGGCAGCGGATCGCACCCTGGCCAAAGATCATCAGGCTCCGGGTCATGATGTTGGCACCCTCCACCGTGATCGCGATCGGCACCCCTTCCCAGGCGCGGCCCGCATAATTCTTCGGACCGAGCTGCACCGCCTTGCCGCCATGTACGTCCATCGCATCACCGGCCACCGTGCGGCCGAATTCGGTCGTGTGGTACTTCGCGATCGCCGAGGTCACGGCCGGCTTTTCCCCGCGGTCCACTGCCGCGGCGGTGGCACGTGAGAGGGCTGCCGTGGCATAGGTCAGTCCGCCAATCCGTGCCAATGCCTCCTCGACGCCCTCGAAGCGGGCGATCGCCAGACCGAACTGCTTGCGCATACGCGCATACGCGCCGGTGGATGCCACCGCCGAACGAACCCCACCAGTGGCATTGGACGGCAATGAAATGGCTCGCCCCACGGAGAGCACCTCGACCAGCATGCGCCAGCCCTGCCCGGCCATGTGCGGACCGCCGATCAAGGTCGACATCGGCACGAACACGTCCTTGCCGTGCAGCGGACCGTTCTGAAACGGGACATTGAGCGGAAAATGCCGACGACCGATCTGCAGACCCGGCGTAGAACGTGGCAGCAAGGCCAGCGTGATACCGAGATCGGCCTTGTCGCCCAGCAACTTGTCCGGGTCATACAAGCGAAACGCCAGGCCAACCACGGTAGCCACCGGCGCCAGGGTGATGTAACGCTTGTCAAAGGTCAGCTTGATTCCCAACGTCTCGTGGCCGTCGACAGTCTGCTTGCAGACGATGCCGAAGTCGGTGAGCGAGGTGGCATCGGAACCGGCGTATGGGCCGGTCAGGGCAAAGCAGGGAATTTCCTCGCCTACCGCCAGCCGCGGAAGGTAGTGATCCTTCTGCGCCTCGGTGCCGTAATGCAGCAGCAGCTCGGCCGGCCCCAGCGAATTGGGCACCGCCACTGTCGAAGCGGCGGTAGGGGACATCGAGGCCAGCTTCTGCAACACCGCCGAGTGCGCCAGGGCCGAAAACTCCAGACCGTTATAGCGTTTGGGGATGATCATGCCGAAGAACTTGTTCTTCTTGATGAACTCCCACACGTTCGGCGGCAGATCCGCCAGTTCGTGGGTAATCTGCCAGTCGTCGAGCATCGCGCAGAGCTCTTCCACCGGGCCATCCATGAACGCCTGTTCTTCCGCATTGAGGCTCGGCTTCGGCTGGCTCAACAACACGTGCCAGTCAGGTTTGCCGGAAAACAGTTCCCCTTCGAAACCGACCGTTCCAGCGTCCAGGGCAGTCTGCTCGGTATCGGAGAGGGTCGGCGTAACCTTGGCGAACAATTTCAACAGCGGGGCGCTGATCTGCTGGCGCCGAAACGGCACCATCAGCAGCGGCACCGCGATTGCCAGTTCAATGATCAGCAGAATCACCGTCGTCCATGGCGTCTGCAGCAGCAGGCCCACCACCAAGGTGACGATTGGGGTGGCAACTGCCCATACCCGGAGGCTGGTGCGGTGGTAGGCGCAGACGCCACTTGCGATCAGTGCCGCCAACACGGTCAACAGAGCAGACATTTCAACACCTCATGGGATTCATTGCGGTTCAACGGTACCGGTTTGCGGCAAGGGCTTCGAGGATGACTCAAGACTTTCCACGAAACGTACGACCTCGCGGGTAAAGGCATCATTGGCGTCACCCGCGACCATATGCGTGGCGTCGGGCAGATCCACATGCCGTGCATGCGGTACCAACTGCAGAAACTCGTCGACGGTGGCTTGCGAGACCACGTCGCTGCGCGCACCCGACAGCAGCAACACGGGAAGCTCGACGGCAGCGGCGGCGGCCTGCAAACGTGGTTGGTAACGCTCGCTCTCCTGCACCATGCCAGCAAGCAGCGCCGGATCCCAGTGCCAGCGCAAGCGACCGTCGGCGCTTTGCCGTAACAAGGGACGCAGTTGCTGCTCGGTCTTGCGTCCGCGCCGCTGTGGCAGATACCCGGCAATCTGCTCCGCAGCGTCCACGTAGTCGGCAAAGCCGTCGGGATGCGCCTGCATGAAGGTCAGAATCCGTTCGACGCCGGCGGTTTCCCAGCGCGGCGTGATATCGACCAGGACCAGCGCCCGGAAGGTCGACGGGCTGACCTCGCCCGCGATCATCAGGCCGAGCAGGCCACCCATCGACGCTCCGACCAGCACGGGCGGCTCGGGCTGCGCGGCCGCCAGTCGCACCAGGTCGTCGACAAACTGTTCCATGTGGTAGTCACCGTCGACCACCCGATCGCTTTCGCCGTGGCCGCGGCTGTCAAAGCTCACACAGCGACAACCCGCGGCCGCCAGCGTGGATGCCGCCGCGTTCCAGGCACCACGGGTCTGACCGAAGCCATGGGCAAACAGCAGGGTCGGGCGGCCGGATGGCTGGCGCGTTTCCACCGCCAGACCGAGGTCAGCGACAGCAAAGCGACCGACGACCGGTGGAGGGGCACTTGCAATAACCATACGGATGAGTATGGATGCTTCGACCGATGGCCGTCAATACACCTCCAGGCACACCGCGGCAGGCTTTCGCCCGCGTATCGCGGCGCGACAACCGCATTTGAGCGAGGCCGCAGATTACAAACTTACGAGGTATGGCTACCATACGTGCATGAATGTCAGCAGCAAGTCCGAGCGTACCCGCCTTTCATCCGAGGACTGGGAAGTTGCCGCCCTGCACTTGATCGCCGAGCAGGGCGTAGGCGCTCTGGCGGTCGAAGCCCTGGCGCGCCAGTTAGGCGTCACCAAAGGCAGCTTCTACTGGCACTTCCGCACCCGCGAAGCGCTGCTCAATGCAGCGCTCGAGCGCTGGGAGCAGTATGGCGAGCGTGAAGTCATCAGCCAGATCGAGCAGATCGCCGATCCCCGCAAACGGTTGCCTGAGCTGTTTCGGCGGGTTGCCCATGAGCTGCAGCCGCATCGTGTCTATGCGGCACTGTTGAAAGCACTCGACCATCCGCAGGTGGTTCCGGTGATGGCCCGCGTATCACAGCGGCGGATGGAGTTCCTGACCACCGCCTATCGGGAAGCCGGATTGCAGCCGCCCCAGGCGCTGAACCGGGCACGACTGACCTACGCAGCGTATGTCGGCTTTTTGCAGCTGAACTTCACCCTGGGCCTCCCCCGCATCAACCACGAAGAGTTCGACGCCTACGTGGAGCACATGATCACCACGCTGATCCCCGGCTGAAGCCTCGGGTGTCCGGATAACCCCGTTCTGCTGCGCGCGACCTTGCAATGCCAGTTGTCGCAAACTACCGTTCCAGCTCTTTTTTGCGACAAGACCAGAGAGGGAATGATGGCCAGCAAGCTGGAGGCGCTCGGGCGCTGGGTCGAGGACGTGGCGACGCTGACACGTCCGGACAGGATCCACTGGTGTGACGGTTCGGACGGCGAATACCACGGCCTGCTGCGGCAGATGCTGCAAGATGGCAGCCTGATCGAATTGAACCAGCAAACCCATCCCGGCTGCTACCTGCACCGCTCCGACCCGGCCGATGTCGCCCGCGTCGAACACCTGACCTTCGTGTGTCATCCGCAGCAGCAGGATAGCGGCCCGAACAACCACTGGATGGCGCCGGCCGAGGCGCATGCGAAGATCGATGCGCTGTTCGATGGCTGCATGACCGGTCGCACCCTGTATGTGATTCCATACTGCATGGGGCCGATCGATTCGCCGCTGGCCCGCTGCGGCGTGGAAATCACCGACAGCCCGTACGTAGTCGCCAACATGCGCATCATGACCCGCATGGGGGCGGCTGCGCAGGCGCGTATCGAGCGCGAGGGCACCTTCGTCAAAGGTCTGCACTCCACCGGCGAACTCGACCCCGGGCGCCGCTTCATCATGCATTTCCCCGCTGAACGCAGCATCAAGTCCTACGGCTCCGGCTACGGCGGCAACGCCCTGCTCGGCAAAAAATGCCATGCGCTGCGGATTGCCAGCGATCAAGCCCGACATGAAGGCTGGCTGGCCGAACACATGTTGATCGTCGGCATCGAGACTCCAGCCGGCGAGACGCATTACATCGCTGCCGCCTTTCCCTCGGCCTGCGGCAAGACCAACCTGGCGATGCTGATCCCGCCGGAAGGTTATCGCCGCGATGGCTGGAAGGTCTGGACCGTTGGCGACGACATTTGCTGGATGCATCCGGGTGACGATGGACGTCTGTATGCCATCAATCCGGAAGCGGGCTTCTTCGGCGTTGCCCCGGGAACCAGCGACAGCACCAATCCCAATGCACTGAAAAGCATCTCGCACGACACCATCTTCACCAATGTTGCGGTGACCGCTGACAACCAACCATGGTGGGAAGGCCTTCCCGGCACCCCGGCCACCGATTGGCAGGGACGCCCTTACGATCCGGCTAACGGTCCTGCCGCGCATCCCAATTCGCGCTTCACCGTGCGTGCCAGCCAGTGCCCCACATGGTCGCCGCAGGCCGAAGCGCCACAAGGCGTGCCGATCAGCGCGATCGTCTTCGGGGGGCGCCGGCCGTCCCTGTTGCCACTGGTCATGGAGGCCCACGACTGGACACATGGCGTGTTGATGGGTGCCGCGATGGGTTCGGAAACCACGGCGGCCGCCACCGGCGCGGTCGGTGTGCTACGCCGCGATTCGATGGCGATGAAGCCTTTCTGCGGCTACCACTATGGGGATTACTTCGCCCACTGGCTGTCATTCGACCGACCGATCGCGAAACTGCCGAAAATCTTCCACGTCAACTGGTTCCGCAAAGATGCCAGCGGCGCGTTCCTCTGGCCCGGCTTCGGCGACAACATGCGGGTACTGGAATGGATGATCGCGCGTGTACATGGCCACGTGCCAGGGCGGCCGACGGCGATCGGCATCCTGCCAGCACCGGGCGAGCTGCGGCTGGACGGGCTCGCGCTCGACCAGGCGCAGCTCGACCCGCTGCTTACCGTGAACGTCGCCGGCTGGAAGAGGGAAATCACGGCTATCGGTGAATACCTCGAGACTTTCGCACCGCGATTGCCCGGGCGCTTGCGGCAGGAACAGGAGCGCGTGGCGAACGCCTTGGCCAGCACCGCACCATTGTCGCAGCGCGAGGCCGCCACGCCCTGAATGGGCCTACTGGGGCGCGGCGGAGTTCATGGCCGAGGGCCATGCAAACCCTCGCGCCCGCAGTTGCATCCAAGCTGGCAAGATGACTGCAGCCTGTCCCGATACCGGAAGCCCGATGCCGCCAACCGCCCTCGCGGGTAGTCACGACGCCGACGACGTGCGTGCCGCGGCCGCCGGTGATCGCGATGCGTTCCAGCGCCTGTATCGAGCACATGTTGACCGTATCTATGGCGCGCTGTACCGACTCGCCGGGTATGACCACGCGCGGGCCGAGGACCTGACCCAGGACGCTTTTGTCCGTGCCTGGCAGAAGCTGTCGGGGTTTCGACACGAGAGTGCCTTCGGCACGTGGTTGTATCGGCTCGCAGTGAATGTCGCCTTGATGGATATCCGCGCCCGCGCTGCCGATCCGGTCCGCCCAGGCGATGACACGCTGCTGCTCGAGGCCGGCCAGACGCCCTTCTGTGCCGCCGAACGCGTCGAACTGGAACGGGCGATCGGCAAGTTGCCGCCGCGTGCCCGGGCAGTGCTGGTACTGCATGACATCGAGGGCTGGCGACACGACGAGATCGCCGACGAGCTTGACATGGCCTCAGGCACCTCAAAGGCACAACTGCATCGGGCCCGTGGCCTGTTACGCAAGATTCTGGGAGAAGCGAAATGAACGAATTCGAATGGCGCCGCCAACTTCGCGCCCTGCGGCAGCCGGTCGCGCCGCGACGGGACCTGTGGCGGGCCATCGATGCAACGCTGACTGGCGCGGCGGCAGATGCCCCCGAACCGGCGCGTATACGATCGACCGCAGGGCGCTGGCTGCTGGGAGCCGGCGTGGCCGCCTCGATCGTCTTCGCCGGCACGCTCGGCAGGCATCTGTGGCCCGCTACCGCGATACCGGTCGCCCCCCCCTCACTGGGACATTGGCGACCGGCTGATCCGCGGTTGACCGGAGCCGCCATCGAACTGGACACGGCGCGCCTCGAACTGCGGCAAGCGCTGCAGCAAAATCCCCACTCGCCGGTACTTCAACGCTTGCTGACGCGCACCCGGCAGCAGCAGGACAGACTGCGCCAACTGACCAGGGATGCCGGGTGAACCGCGCAGGACCGATCATGAAAATACTTGGCTATATTCTCTTGCTGTCAGGTCTTTGCCTCGGCGACGCCTTCGCCACCACACCGATCCAGCTGCGACAGGCCGCCGACCCGGACGTGCACGTGAGCATCAATAACGTCAAGGGAGAGGTCTCGGTGTTCGGCTGGGACCGCGACGAGGTGCAGGTCAGTGGTCAGCTCGGTGATGGCGCCAAGCCGCTGACGATCACCGGCAATCGCCGCCAACTGGCAATCCGGGTCGCACCGCAACGAGGATCGGGGTGGCTCAATTGGCGCGGGGACAACACGATGGCACCGACCCGCCTGGAATTGCATGTGCCCCGGGCAGCCTCGCTGGACATCCACCTGATCAGCGCCCGGTTGACGGTCGCGGGAATCGACGGCGGCAGCATCGTGGTCAATACGGTCAGTGGCAAGGCCCTTATCTCTGCGCGTACCCCTTCACTGAAGGTCGTCAGCGTCAGCGGGAGCGTCCGCCTGACCGGTCATGCCGAGCGCGCGGACTTGCAGACGGTCAGCGGCGACATCCTGGCACCCGACCTCGGTCGTGAAGTCGAGCTGCAGACGATCTCCGGACACATTCGCGCGGGCGGAGGGCCCTGGCAAAGACTGACCCTGAGCACCGTCTCCGGCGAGGTACAACTGAACGGCGAACTGGCCGACAGTGGACACATGGATATCGACAGCATGAGCGGCGATGTACGGCTGCAACTACCGGCCAGTACGTCTGCCAAGATCCATGCCAGCAGTTTCAGCGGCGATCTGAACAGCGACTTCGGCACCCCCGAGAAAGCCGAAAACGGCCCCGGTAGCACGTTGCAGGCTCAGCTGGGCAACGGCCGCGGCAGCATCCATATCGAAACCTTCAGCGGCGACCTGCGGCTGTCACGAAAGGACTGACCCCATCCACCGGGGAAAACGCCACCGAAAGGTAACGGATCACCGTAGTAGGCACACGGCAGCGATGTGTGGATCAAAGATCCTGGTGGTATTGCACGTAGGGGGTGCGCGACTGATCCGGTTCGGGACCTGCCGGTGTATTGGTCGAGGTGCCGGACGACCACAGATTTTGCGCGCCCACACTCAATTCGCCTCGCCACGGCAAGCGCCACGTAACCCCCAGATCGATACTGCTCCAGCGCTGGTCGAGATTGTAGGCACCTGGAATACCCGCCTGTGGCTGGATGGTACGACCGACCAGGGTACCGCTGAGCGGGCCGTGATCCACGCCAAAGCTCAACACCCTCTGATCCAAGGTGTTGATACCCAGCAAATTGCCCGGCAGCAGGTGGATACGGCCGACACTCGCGCCCAAATCGATGCCACTGCGGTGACCCAATGCCACGCGGCCACGTGCATTGACCTGGGCACTGCTGTCAAAACTGGACATCAGGCCAACGCCCGGTACGGCACCGGGCAGAACACGCGGCAGCGCCATGCCCGAGTTCGGGTTGCTGTTCGCGCCCAGACTCAGGTCAATGCTGTAAGCGTCTGTCGCGTAAGTCGCTCCTACCTCACTACCCAGCACCCGCCAAGGCTGATTGACCCACGAATGTTCGCTGACCTCGGCATGGGCGCGTAGATTCGGGGTCAACCCGAATTGCAAACCGCCGGCAGTCACCTGGGCCGCACCCACCGGAGACGACATCAGCGGAGCGAAGCGCAAAGCCTTCCCTTCCGTGCTTTGCTCGCCAATGAGCGACAGCGAACGACTACCCTCGGCATCAAGCCAAAGCGGCAGCTGCAGGGTGCTCCCGGTTGCTCGCAGCGGCGGCGGTTGTGCCAGCAGCCACTGCGAAGTGGCACTGTTGCCGGCCACGGACTGCCCTACCGCGGTCAGCGGCAACATCAGCAGCAGCAAGGCAGGCAACATACGCATGGGGGCGGAAAATACTCTCTGCATGAACCGGTAACGAGACCAGATTATACCCTAACTTTACGTTTTACTAACACCAAAAAAGCCGCCTTCAGTCACGCTTTTGACCCATCAGGCACGCTAGACACAGACCCTGCCGGCCCCCTGCAGGTTCCCCCATCGTGTCGCAAGGCTGGCAAGCCAGCTTGATTACACGATATAAAGGAGAAACTTGCCGTTTCAGCGGGATCGCTACGGAACCCACCGCAACCCATGATCTCCACGCCAACGTCCCGCTCCTCTCAGTTGCTCCCGGCGGCACGGGATCTTGCAACTTTGCACGGTGCCGTTGAACGCCTTTTCCAGGCACCCGACGCCGCCAGCGTCGCGGAAATCTGCGAAGTCATGCTGGGAAGATTCGAGATCCACGGCCGGTTACGCTGGCGCAGCACGGACGAGCCCCCGAGCAAGTTGCCCAAGGGACAGCTTGACCTGGCCACCGACCCCCAGGGCGCCCGCGTGCTGACCCTGGAACGGCCGGACCAGCCCCTGGCTGAACAAGTGCAGGACCAACTGGCGTGGCTGGGACGCCTCGCCGATGCACGCCTTCACCAGTTGGCCGAGACCAGCCGGCTCTACGAGGCGATTTCACGACTGGCGCTGGCCGAACGCCTGCAGCGCGCGTTGTACGCAATCGCCGAGCAAGCCGGTGCCGAACACGACATGCCGGACATGATGCGTGCGCTGCACGGCATCATCAGCAGCCTGATGTACGCGGAAAATTTCTACATCGCGTTATACGATGAGACCTCGGACAGCATCAAATTTCCCTACTATGTCGACATTCTCGACACGGAGCCGCCCCCTTCCGCCAAGGGGATTCCGCTACAGGACATTCTGCACAGCATCACCTGGAACCTGCTGCACAAGGGCCATCCTCTCATGGGGTCGATGGCCGAGCTCAAGCAACAGTGCGGCGAGCACCTGCGGCTCATCGGCCCCTGCTGCGAACACCTTCTGGGCGTACCCTTGCGGCGCGCCGAACGCTCGGTCGGTGCAATCGTGGTGCAAAGCTACCGTACCGATACCACTTATTCCCAGCAGGACCTGGAGCTGCTCAACTACGTAGCGCAGCATGTCCAGACCGCGCTGGAGCGACGCGAGGCCCATATCGAACTTGGAAGACGGGTCACCGATCGTACCGCCGCCCTGCGCGAGGCCAACCGAATCCTGCGCCAACAGGTCCTGGAGCGCCAGCGTGGGGAAAGGCTGCAAGCCGCTCTGTTCCGCATTGCCGAGCTCGCCAACAGCTCCGACAACCCGGAAAAGTTCTACGCCACCATGCATCAGGTGATCAGCGGCCTGATCTATGCACGCAATTTCTATATTGCCCTGCTCGATGACGAGAGCGGATACCTGACGTTTCCCTACTCGGTGGACGAAGTCGACAGCAACCGACTACCGCGCCTGCATGGCCGCGGCGCCACCGAGTACGTGCTGCGCCACGCCAAGCCGTTGCTGGCCGACCCCGACGAGCTCGCCAGGCTCCACGCACTGGGTGAAATCAGCCACTCTGGCGCACGCTCCGTCTGCTGGCTGGGGGTACCGCTGCTGTGGAGCGGCAATGCCATTGGCGTGCTCGCGGTACAGAGCTATTCGCAAGAGCACACTTACACCGCGCGTGACCAGGAGCTACTCACCTTTGTCGGCTACCACATTGCCAACGCGCTGCAGCGAAAGCACGCCGCATCATCCTTGAAAAAGGCCTATGCCAGCCTCGAGCGACGTGTGACCGAACGCACGCGGGCACTGGCGCTGGCCAACCGTGACCTGCGCGAGCAGGTCGCCGAGCGTGAACGTGTCGAGCGGCGACTGAAGTACGAAACCCTGCACGACTCGCTGACCGGGCTACCCAATCGCGCCCTGCTGCTGCAACGGCTGGAGCAGGCCCTACAGCGTCATGCAGCCGACCCCACTGAATTGTTCGCCGTACTGTTCATCGACCTTGACCGTTTCAAGGTAATCAATGACTCGGTAGGACACCTGATTGGTGACGACCTGCTGTTTCAGGTCGGCGGCCGCATCCGTGCCTGCCTGAAGACGCGTGACGTGGTCGCCAGACTGGGCGGCGATGAATTCGCTGTGTTGCTTGAAGGCATCAGCGAACCGGGCAATGCGCTACTGATCGCCGAACGGGTGATAAGCGAGCTGCAAGCCCCGTTTCGATTGGGCATCAAGGAAATTTTCACCTCGGCGTCGATCGGGGTCGCCCTGTGCAGCCCGCATTACCAGCAGCCGGAGGAGCTGCTGCGCGACGCCGATGCAGCGATGTACAACGCCAAAGACGGCGGCCGTCACCGCGCCTCGATGTTCGATGACCGGCTGCGCCGCGAGGCGCTTTCGCTGCTGGATATGGAAAGCGACCTGCGGCATGCGCTCAGTCGGAACGAGTTTGTGCCGTTCTACCAACCGATCGTCGGGCTCTCCGAAGGCCGTGCCGTGGGCTACGAGGCGCTGTTGCGCTGGCACCACCCCGAACGCGGCCTGCTGGAACCGGCCGATTTCCTGCTGATCGCCGAGGAGTGTGGATGTGCCGAGGCGATCGACTGGCAGATTTTTGAACAGGTCTGCGCACAAGCGATGCGACTGATCGGCACGGAAGGCTTCATCAGCATCAACGTGTCCGGTCGCCACTTCCGATCCAGCAAGCTCGATCAGCGCTTGTTGGCGCTATTCGAGCAGTACGCAGTACCAGCCCATTGCATCCGGATCGAGGTCACCGAGGGGGCACTGCTGGAGAATCCGAATCAGGTCAAACGCATGTTGCAGAATCTGCGCGAGCACGGCGTCGGCATCGCACTCGACGACTTCGGCACGGGTTACTCGTCATTGAGCTATCTCCATCAGTACCCCTTCGAAACACTGAAAATCGACCGCTCGTTCATCACCGAGCTGCCCACGAACGACGACGAAGAGACCCAGGGTCTGGCGCTGGTTCGTGCGATCCAGGTGCTCGCCGACTCACTGCACCTGAAAGTCATCGCCGAGGGGATCGAGAAGGAATCGCAACGGTTGGCCCTGCTCAGCGTCGGCTGCCGCTACGGCCAGGGCTTCCTGTTTGCCCGCGCGCAGCCGGTCGAGGTCTGGGTGCACGCCGCCGGGCGTTCCGAGGTGCCGCAGGAACTCGGCCAGTAGGTACCCGGACCGCCCTCACCGATCACCCTGCCATCCCTCTGACCACCATCGAGGCATCGACCCGGCTTACTGGTGGGTCCGGGGCACGGCAGCGGTGGCTCCGCTGCTGAGCAGGTGCTCGGCATCGACCCGGTCAAAGTAGTAGTGCTGGGCGCAGAACTCGCAGATCACTTCGATTTCCTCCTCGCGCGCCACCAGCGCCGCCTCGACCTCCTCCCGCCCCAGTGAACGCAACATCGCGCTCACCCGTTCGCGGCTGCAACTGCAACCGAACGCCAGCGTGTGGGGCTCGAACAACCGCACCGACTCATCATGGTAGAGCCGGTACAGCAATTGTTCCGGCGCACTGGCCAGCAGTTCGTCGGTGCCCAGCGTAGCCGTCAGGTGCAGTACGCGATTCCAGCCATCTTGGTCTTGCGCCGCATCGCGCCCTCCCTCGTCGGGCATCCTCTGCAACATCAGGCCAACCGCATGCTCGCCGTCAGCTGCCAACATGATGCGTGCAGGCAACTGTTCGGACTGGGAGAAATAGCCCTCCAGTACCTCACCAAGCCGCGCCTGCGCAAGCTCCACCAAGCCCTGATAACGCTGATCGCGTTCCACGTTGCCGATGGTGATCGCCATGATCGCATCGGGCAACGTGTGAAGCTGCAGCGGGTCGGGCAACGGGTCGTTCCAACGCGCCAGGCCGCGCACCAGACCACGATCGTTGCACTCGGCAAACAGCAGACGCAAACCGCCACTGCTTTTCAACTCGATCGACAGCGCACCATCGAGCTTGATGTTGCCGGTCAACAGCGCACTGGCCGCCAGCGCCTCCCCCAGCACGGCGCGCAGCGCTGGCGGATAATCGGCACGCCCAGCCACGTCGCGCCAGGCGGGTCCCAGCCGCACCAGCACACCACGCACACCGGCGCCTTCGAGCAAAAAGCGGTGCAGCACATCGTCGACAGGCAGCGTCTTCACAACAGGTATCCTCCAGGCACTCAGCCCGGTTATATGGGGGCGTCAGTGGCAGGGTGCAACGTCGATGAAACCCGGCTTCACTGATGGATATCTATAATTCCCCTAGCCCTGCCGTGAGTCATCAATGCCATCTCTGCATCGCCGCCACTGGTTGAAGCATCTGCTGCGCACCGTCGCGTGGGGGCTGCTGTCATGGGTGGCGTTGACATGGCTGGCGGTGCTGATATTGCGGTTCGTGGCACCGTGGACCTCGGCCGTGATGCTGGAACGTCAGGTGAGCGCGTGGCTGCATGACGAAAAGGATTTCACCATGCGCCACCGCTGGGTACCCTGGTCGGAAATATCGCCGTATGTACCGCTGGCCATGGTCGCTGGCGAGGACCAGACCTTTCCCTACAATCATGGTTTCGATCTGAATTCGATCCAGAACGCGATCGACGCCGCCGAAGACGGCAAACGCCTGCGCGGTGCCAGCACGCTTACCCAGCAGACCGCAAAGAATCTTTTCCTGTGGAACGGGCGCAGCTACGTCCGCAAGGGCCTGGAGGCGTATTTCACCGTACTGATCGACCTGACCTGGCCGAAGCGGCGCATTCTCGAGATCTACATGAATATCGCCCAGCTCGGCAACGGCATCTACGGCGTAGGGGCGGCCAGCGACGCGTTCTATCATCTTGCACCCTCGCAGCTGAGCGCGGCGCAGGCGGCGCGATTGGCGGCGGTATTGCCGAATCCGCTGCGCATGCACGTCGACCGGCCCAGCGCCTATGTGTTGCGCCGCAGCGCATGGATCGAACGGCAGATGCAGCATCTCGGCGGACCGGGCTACATCGACGGCCACGCGCCGGTCAGACCGCCGCGCTGAGCCGACCGCTCGCCCGATCGGCGGCAGTTGGTTAGCATGAGCCATTATCCCGGTGACGCCACCCATGCCCCAACTGACCATCGTCGTGCCCGCCTACAACGAATCCGCCGTGCTGGCTACGTTTCACCAGCGCCTGGGTCTTGTGCTGGACGGTTTGTCGCTGGACTGCAACGTGCTGTACGTCGATGACGGCAGCCGCGACGACACCTGGCAGATCATCGAGAAGCTGGTCGCCGGCGATGCCCGTACCGGCGGGCTCAAGCTTTCACGCAATTTTGGCAAGGAGGCTGCACTGACTGCCGGTCTCGATCACGTCACCGCCGATGCTGCCGTAGTGATCGATGCCGATTTGCAGGATCCGCCGGAACTCATCCCCGCGCTGGTAGAGCAATGGCAAGCAGGTTACGACGTGGTTTATGCCACTCGCAGCGCACGCGAAGGCGAAAGCGGCTTCAAGCGTTTCACCGCGGCAGCGTTCTATCGCAGCATGGAGCGCCTGTCCGATACCGCGATACCCCGGGACACCGGAGATTTCCGGCTGCTCTCGCGGCGCGCCCTCGATGCACTCGGGCAACTACGCGAACGCCAGCGCTTCATGAAAGGACTGTTCAGCTGGATCGGTTACCGACAGACTGCCGTGCACTACCTGCGCGAGCCGCGTCAGGCCGGCACTACCAAGTGGAACTACTGGCGCCTAGGACAACTGGCGATCGAAGGCATTACCTCGTTCTCGACCGCACCGCTGCGCCTGGCCACCTGGGTCGGCATGGCGTCGGCGGGGCTGGCCTTCGTCTACGGCTTCTGGGTGCTGGTCAAGTCGCTGCTGTACGGCAACGCGGTGCGCGGCTACCCGACCCTGATCCTGGTGATCCTGTTTCTCGGTGGCATGCAATTGCTGGCGCTCGGCGTGATCGGCGAATACCTTGGGCGCAACTATGCCGAGAGCAAGCGTCGGCCGTTGTACTTCATCGAGGAACAACGCCTGCCACGCGACTCCGAGTAAACGCGCCGGCGCAATTCACAAGGCCACTACACCCGTGGCCGCCGGCAGCGGTAGACTGAACTGCAGACGGCCTCTTCGGGCCGGCGGGAGACCCAAGCATGCGTCAGGTCAAACATCTGCTGGAAAACAAGGGCAGCACGATTTTTTCCATCGCACCGGAAGCGCCGGTACTCGACGCGATCAAGCACATGGCAGAACATCGCATCGGCGCCTTGTTGGTAATGCGCGGCGAGCAGCTGGCCGGCATCGTCTCCGAGCGTGACTACGCCCGCAAGGTGGTGTTGCAGGGACGCTCGTCAGCGCAAACCTCGGTGGCCGACATCATGACGGTCGAACCGCTGACGGTGGGTCCGGAGACCGACATCTTCGACTGCATGCGGCTGTGTACCGACAGTCGCGTACGACACCTGCCCGTGGTGGATGGCAAGACCGTGGTTGGCGTGATCTCGATCGGTGACCTGGTCAAGGCGGTGATCGACGCCCAGGCCGAACAGATCGAACACCTGCAACGCTACATCACCAGCTGAGGCGGGTACTCCTGATGGGCATGTGTCCGTAGGAGCCCACCCTGTGGGCGAATGCTTTGGCTGGCACGTCCGCTAAAAGCATTCGTGGGCTCCTACGACTTTGCGCCGCGATGACTTGAGGCCGGTTCCGCGTTACCGGCAGGCGCCGGCAGTTCCGGCGCCAGATCGGGCGACCAGCCCGCGCGTCGCGCCACCACCGCGGACAGTGCCGCGACCCCGCTGCCCAGCAACGCCAGTGCCCCCACACCCAGGCCGAGCAGGCGCAGCCCGCTGATCGCGCTGGTCACCACCAGATCACCGAAGCGCCACACCGTGGTCTCGATGAAGTTTTTGCCCTTGTAGCGGACTTCCCGCGGCACCCGCGTGTACAGCGCATCCGCCGCCGGCTTGCTCATGCCATAGGCGAATCCACGCGTCGTTACCAGCATCACCGCCAACAGTGGCACGCTGTAACCCAACACGGCGAAATCGCCCCCACCCAGCAGCGCCAGTCCGACGAGCAACCCCACATTGAGCAGAGCCGGCAACATCAACCCCCAACCCGCACCGCGTCGCACCAGCAACCACGGCGTCAAACTCAACTGCAGCACCGCGCCGAGAAGATTGGTAGCCAGATCCATATTGTTGTAAAACGCGGTGCGCGCGACATCGCCGACGAAATGGGTTTTCGCATAATCGGCAACCAGGGCATAGCCCAGCGTGCCGATGCCATCGGCAAACAACATCAGCAACGCCATGTAACGCAGGAATGGCCGTGACCGCAGTTCCCTGACACCCGCCCACAACGACCCCCCGACGGCCTTGCCATCTTGATCGCCCGCGCGTTGCTGTTGCTGAGCCGAAAGTTGCAGCAGCAGCGCCAACGCCAGCCCCAGTGCGGTTGCCGATACCACCAGCAGCATCGCCACGCCAATCAGCTGAAGCAACATCTTGGTGAGCAGCGGACCGAAGATCGCCCCGGCCATCCCGCCCAACGCAATCATCGAAAACACCTGCCGTGCCCGACCACTGGAGAAGATGTCGGCCATGAAACTCCAGAACAGCGACACCACAAACAGATTGAATACGCTAACCCAGACAAAGAACACCACCCCCAGCTCACGGGCACCGATACGGTCCTGCGCCAGAAACGCCGGTACGAACGCCAACAGGCAAACGATAAAAAAGCTGTAGCTCCAGGCGAGCAACTGCTTGCGGGGAAAACGCGCCACCAGCAGACCAAATACCGGGGTCAGCAACAGCATCACCACGAAGACGGCACCATAGAACAGCGGCAGCGATGACGAACCGACCGCGCCACTGAGCTGATCGCGGACCGGGCGTATGATGTAGTACGAGGTAATCACGAAAAAAAACGCCAGCGCCGAAAGCATCGGCGCGGCGCCGCTTTCCGCAACGGCATGACGGGGGGAGGTCACAGGAGGATCCAGTTCGGGGCGCGAAGAGACTAGCATGTGTGGAGGGCCGATCGGCGCGGCGGGGGAGCTTGCTCTTGGATAACTACGACTACGTGATTGTCGGCGCCGGCTCGGCCGGCTGCGTGCTGGCTAACCGGCTCAGCGCAGAGCCCGGCAAGCGAGTCCTGCTGCTGGAGGCCGGCCCCACGGACTGGAGTCCGCTGATCCACATGCCCGCCGGCCTGGCCCGACTGGTCAAGCAGCGCAGCGTGAACTGGAACTACCATACCGAGCCGGAACCCGCGTTGGGCAATCGACGGCTGTGGTGGCCGCGCGGCAAGACCCTGGGCGGCTCCAGCTCGATCAATGCGATGTGCTACGTGCGCGGCGTCCCCGCCGACTACGAGCACTGGGCGCAGGCAACCGGTGATCCGCGCTGGTCATGGGCGCAGGTGTTGCCGTGGTTCCTGCGCAGCGAAGACAACAGTCGCGGGGCCAGCGCACTGCATGGAACCGGCGGTCCACTCAGCGTAGCCGACCTGCGTCACCACAGCCTCTTGTCGGCGGCCTTCATCGATGCCGCCGAGCGCGCCGGTCACCCACGCAACACGGATTTCAATGGCGATCAACAGGCCGGCTTCGGGCTGTATCAGGTCACCCAGCGCGGCGGCAGCCGCTGCTCGACCGCATCCGGCTACCTGAAACCCGTCCGCGGACGAGCCAATCTTCATGTGCGTACCGGCGTACTGGTCGAGCGCGTGCTGATCGAACAGGGGCGTGCGGTAGGCGTGCAACTGCGTCATGGTCGCCGCGACGCGGAACGGATCGAGGCGGGAGAGGTGATTCTCGCCGCGGGGGCGATCAACACGCCGCAACTGCTCATGCTGTCAGGTATCGGCCCCGCCGATCACTTGCGCCAGCATGGCATCGCGGTAATCGCTGACGCCCCGGACGTCGGCGGCGAACTGCAGGATCACCTGGACATTTGCACGCTGACCGCGACCACGCGGAAAAAGCTGACCTACGATCATCTCAACGAACTGACCACGGCGGTGCGATGGTTGCGCAAGCACGATGGCCCCGGCAGCTCGAACCTCGCCGAGGCCGGCGGTTTCGTGCGCAGCCGATGGGCCGAGGACGCGCGCTGCGATATCCAGTTCCATTTCGTACCGGCCCTGCTCGACGACCATGGCCGACATCGCCTGCCCGGCGACGGCTATACGGTACACGCCTGTTATTTGCATCCCCGCAGCCGCGGCCAATTGCGTTTGCGCTCAACCGATCCAGCCCAGCCGATCGCAATTCACGCCAACTATCTCAGCGACCCGGAGGGTCATGACCTGAAGCGGATGATCGAAGCGGCCAGACTGTCAGGCGAAATCTTGTCACAGTCGCCGTTTGACGCCTACCGCGGCACGCCCGTGTTTCCTGAACGCGTATTGCATACCAACACCGAATACGCCGACTTCATCCGCCGCAAGGCCGAAACCGTCTACCATCCTGTGGGTACCTGCCGCATGGGTAAGGACGCGCGGGCGGTGGTCGACGGCCAGCTGCGCGTGCGCGGCGTGCACAGCCTGCGCGTGGTGGATGCCTCGGTAATGCCGACTCTACCCACCGGCAACACCAATGCGCCAACGATCATGATCGCCGAACGCGCCAGTGCACTGATTCGCGGCGACGAATAATCCAACGCCCGCCTCGAGGCGGCACAAACGAAAGCCATGCAAGCAAGCCGGTCATGGGGGCTGACTACATGTACTGGCACCTGCTGTCCGTCCCGGGCGGCGGCGTGCGGGCTTTTCTCGGACATCTCCTCGCCCTGCGAACCCGAAAATCCCACGCGCCGTTCACACCGTGGAGCGAATGATGAACCGGACGCGCAGGTACCGTCCCCCTCCTGCCTCTCCCACCCTCCCCGGAGTACGAGCATGGCCCAGCAAAAAACACCACCCAGGAAAGCTCCCCGCAAAACCCACGCCGACGAGCCCAGCGCGCAGCGCGGCAGCGGTGACGAGCTGCAGCAGATGGCAGCGGGTGGACAACCGGTACTGACCACCAATCAAGGTACGCCACTATCGGATAACCAGAATTCGCTGAGATCCTCGCTACGCGGGCCCACGCTGCTGGAGGACTTCATCCTGCGGGAGAAAATCACCCACTTCGATCACGAGCGCATTCCCGAGCGCATCGTGCATGCCCGCGGCTCGGCCGCCCACGGTCATTTCGAATTGACCCGATCATTGAGCAAGTACACCACCGCGCGGGTCCTCACCGAAGTCGGCGTCAAGACACCCTTGTTCACGCGCATTTCCACCGTCGCAGGTGGCTCCGGCTCCATCGATACCCCTCGAGACGTGCGCGGCTTCGCCGTGAAGTTCTATACCAAGGAAGGCAACTGGGATCTGGTCGGCAACAACATTCCGGTATTTTTCATCCAGGATGCGATCAAGTTCCCCGACCTCATCCACGCAGTCAAGATGGAACCTGACCGGGGCTTTCCACAGGCGGCCACCGCACATGACACGTTCTGGGATTTCATCTCGCTGACGCCCGAGGCGATGCACATGGTGATGTGGGCCATGTCCGACCGTGCCATTCCGCGATCGTTGCGCATGATCGAAGCTTTCGGCATCCATACCTTCCGGCTGATCAACAAAGAGGGTGCCAGCACCTTTGTCAAATTCCATTGGCGACCCAAGCTGGGCCTGCAGTCCACGATCTGGGACGAAGCGGTGAAGATTGCCGGTGCCGATCCGGACTTCCACCGTCGTGACCTGTTCGAAGCGATACAGGCCGGCAATTTCCCCGAATGGGAGCTCGCGGTGCAACTGTTTACCGAGGAGGACGCCGACGCATTCCCGTTCGATCACCTCGATTCCACCAAGCTGATACCCGAGGAACTGGTGCCGCTAACCGTCATCGGCAAGATGACACTGAACCGGTGGCCCGACAACTTTTTTGCCGAAACCGAACAAGTGGCATTCTGCCCGTCCCATGTGGTGCCGGGAATCGACTTCTCCAACGACCCGCTGCTGCAGGGCCGACTGTTCTCCTACCTCGACACCCAGCTTTCGCGACTGGGTTCGCCGAACTTTCATCAGATTCCCATCAATGCGCCACAGTGCCCGTTTGCCAATCAGCAACGTGACGGCCATATGCAAATGAGCCAACCGAAGGGTCGTACCGCCTACGAGCCAAACTCGCTCGATCCTCATTCGGCCCGTGCCACTCCCGACGGCTTTCACAGCTTCGCCGAAGGCATGTCGGACGGCACCAAGGGGCGCATCCGTGCGGAAAGTTTTGCCGATCACTACAGCCAGGCACGCCAGTTTTACCGCAGCCAGACCGGCTACGAGCAGGCACACATCGCGTCCGCCCTGGTGTTCGAACTGTCCAAGGTGGAGACGGCTCACGTGCGTGAAGCGATGGTCGGACATCTGCGCAATGTGGACGAAGATCTCGCACAGCGCGTAGCCGACGGCTTGGGCTTGGCGTCGCTTCCGCCCGCGCAACCCAAGATGGTGGCGGTCAGCGATCGACCCGTTTCGCCCGCCTTGCAGATCATCGGCAAGATGAAGGACACGCTAAAGGGTCGCGCTGTGGGCATTCTGATTCATGATGGCTCCGAGGCCTCCACCATCAGGGCGCTGCGCAGGGCCGCGGAAAGTGCTGGCGCCACCGTCACATTGATCGCACCGAAGCTTGGTGGCATCCACCTCGGTGATGGCAAGACGCAGGCCGCCGATGGCCAGCTCGCGGGCACGCCCTCGGTGATATTTGATGCGGTGGCCATAGTGCTTTCCGCCGAGGGCGGAAAGCAGCTGGCGCGGGAAAGCGCCGCTGTGGACTTCGTGCGCGATGCCTTCAGCCATCTCAAGGCGATTGCCGCCGACGAGGGCGGCAAGGCGCTGCTCAAGGCCGCAGCCGTGGGCAAGGATGCCGGCGTGGTCGATGCCAGCGACACCAAGGGCTTCATCGCTGCCGCGAAGACGCGTCAATGGCAGCGTGAGAAGAAGGTGCGCATGCTGGCTTGAGGAGACGCCACTCCTCGACAAGGACCCCTGGGTGGGGACGGAGGCAGTTACGGTGTTTAACTGCGTCAGTCCTTACTGCCCGATTACGCGGGCACCGGGCAGTGCAAACTGGCGCAGATCACCCGCAGCAGTTCGGCCTCCTCCACGCTGACTACGCCATCGGCGTGAATGGCCCGAGCCAAACTCTGGATCACCAGCTCCTTGGCCACCGGCATCAAGCCGTCGAGATCATTCAGGGCGGACTCGAACGGAGCCTGCCATGCCCGCGGGGGCGCTACCCACGCGATCGTCTCGCCGGGAAAGGCGTATTGCATGGCCATGAGCCAGGCACGGCGCGCGCTTGCCTCATCGGAACAGCCGGCCGCCGCGACAATCGTGCAAACCAGGATCACGCTGTCGCGACAGGCCGGAAGTTTCTTGAGGCCATCGATGGGCGCGCGGCGTGGCTGCCGCGCCTCCTGCAGCTGCAGACGCAGCAGCCGGGCCAGACAATACTCGTTGAGGTCGACCCGGCCGTCGACCGTGACCAACGCATCGAGTGTGTCCAGCAGCGTCTGCTGACGCTCTTCCGGCAACTGCTTCAACGCAGGAAACGCGATCGCGACCAGCGGCAGGCGCGCGATCGGCGGCAGCGCTTCCAACGCGTCTACCATCGTCTGCACCATCTGTTGCATATCGTCGCCAAACGCTTTGGCGACGATACGTCGCTGCGTCGGCTGCAGTTCGTCCTGCAGTGACAACGCCAGCGCCAACATCACCGCGAGCGCGGATTCGGGCTGACGCACGGCCTCGTTCAATGCCGCCGGCATCGCCTGATGCACTGCGGCGGCTCGCTGGAAGCCCGCTACGGCCGGACCGCCGGTAGCCGCCGCTCCAGCCAGTACGGCAGGCAATACCGGGGGCAGCCCCATGCCGGGCATTCCCGGCAAACCGCCGGGCCTCGGCGTGGCTGTCGCGACAGGTGGCGCTTCGGCAGCGTGCCGCATCGATTCAGCCAGCTGGACCAATTCCTCTTCGCGAAAACCCGGTTGCAAGGTACGTATCCGCTCCATCAGCGGCGGATGCGTGGCGAACAACGCATTGAATTTTTCAGACTCGCCGAACAGCATGTGCGCCACTTCGTGCTTGTTGGCAGCCTGCAGCTCCGAGCCCTCACTGAGCACCGCGATCTTCTTCAGCGCGCCGGCGATCCCGTCGGCCTGACGAGTGAACTGCACGGCCGACGCATCGGCCAGCGATTCGCGCGATCGCGCTACGGCTGCCTGGATTAAGCGCGCGAAGAAATAGCCGATGTAGCCGACCACCAGCAGCGCCAGCCCGATCATCCATACTTGGCCCCCGCCGCCATCGCGCCGGTTGCTGCGGCCGCCACCGAACCAGATCACCTGGCGACCGACCACAGTCAGCACCAGGATGCCGAACAGCAGACCCATCAGGCGGATATTCAGCCGCATGTCGCCGTTCAACACGTGGCTGAATTCATGGGCGATCACGCCTTGCAGCTCGTCCCGGCTCAGATTGTCGAGACACCCTTGCGTGACGCAAATAGCCGCATCGGACGTGGAAAAGCCGGCGGCGAAGGCATTGACGCCCGGTTCGTCCGCCATCAGATAGACATCCGGCACCGGTACGCCAGCCGCAATCGCCACCTCTTCGATCACATTGCGCAGCTGCCGCAGCTGCGGCTCGCGGGTATCCGTCGGCACCGCCACCGCACCGAGGCTCTCGGCCACCGTCTTGCCGCCATCGGACAAGCTCATGATGCGAAACAAGGAGCTCAGGGTAATCCCCGCCAGCACCGCCAGCGTGCTGCCCAGCAGCAGTGGCAGATTGGACCGCACGGGCTCGCCGGCGACCGCGTGATGGCCCATGGTGAACCACACTACCGCGTCAATCACCGCCACGATGGTGACCACGGCCAATACAAACAACGCAACTAGCCGGCGGCTGCTACCGCGCACACGCGCCTGTTGGGCAAAGAAGTCCATGCAGTCTCCAACGGGGAGCTGGCGCTTCGCGACAGCTGCCGCGAGGTGTCGTCGATCAGGTGAAGGAAACCTTCGGTACGTCACGCACCGCGGGGTCCTCGATCTTCAGTGGCTCGGCCGCCACAAAACCGAAGCTGTTGGCAACGAACGATGCCGGCATCACCTCGCGCCGGTTGTTGTATGTCATGACGGAGTCGTTGTACGCCTGTCGCGCAAAGGCCACCCGATTCTCGGTCGACGTCAACTCTTCGGAAAGCTGCATCATCGTCTGGTTGGCCTTCAAATCCGGGTACGCCTCGCTGAGCGCGAACAAACGACCCAGACTTTGTGTCAAAGCATTTTCGCTACCGGAAAGTTGCTGCATCGCCGCCGGATCGCCGGGGTTGGCCTTGGCGCCGGCCAAGTCAGTCACGGCGGCGTTGCGGGCTTGCACCACGGCCTCCAAAGTGCCGCGTTCATGCGCCAGATAGCCCTTGGCGGTCTCCACCAGGTTCGGAATCAGGTCATGGCGCCGGGTCAGCTGTACATCGATCTGCGCAAAGGCATTCTTGTAGCCGTTGCGCGATGTCACCAGTCCGTTGTAGATCGCCATGAAGTACAAGACAATCAGGACAACGACAACCAGAAAAATGATCAAACCCATCATCACCCTTCTCCACCGTCTGCGGCGCTTCCTCACGCCGGAATCATGTCAGAGTATCATGCAGTTTCCCAAAACAATCCTGTTGCTCGCTGGCCTGGTCGGGTTGGCCTGCTCCCCGGCCTATGCCGGTCCATCCGGCCACTCCCACGCCCCCGCCAGCAAATCCTCCGACGCAGCTGAGGTACTGCCACCGGCCCGCCTCAGGAAGACGCTGATCGACTACCGGCACTGGCTGAAGCAGCTGATCGAGCGCGACGCCGTTGCCGGGCTTGCGACCGCGGTGGTCTATAACGACAAAGTGGTGTTCGAACACACTGTCGGCTATGCCGATGCCGTTACCCGTCAACCGGTGACGCCGCATACGGTGTTTCGCCTGGCCTCCTTGTCCAAGGCCTTCGCCACCGCCCTCACTGGTTTGCTGGTCGACGAAGGCAAGTTGAGCTGGGACACCAAGCTGGTCGACGTACTGCCCTATTTCAAGCTGAAAAACATGCAGGCGGCCGACAAGGCCACCGTCGGCGACATTCTGGGCCAGCGGCTGGGCCTGCCGCGGAATACCTACGACAACATGCTTGAGGACGACATCCCCTACGAGGAGCTGGTCCGCAAACTGGATGAAGTGAAGCTGGTTTGCGGCGTTGGCCAATGTTACGGGTACCAGAATGTCGCTTTCGGCATGATCGGTGATGTGATCTTCGCCCGTACCGGCGATTTCTTCTACCACCTGGTCGAGAAGCGGCTGTTCTACCCACTGGGCATGCACACGGCCAGCTATGGCCTGGCCGCCTTGAAATCCAGCAAAAGCTGGGCGCGCCCGCATCATGCGTCGCGCCATGGCTGGATACCGTTCGAGCCGAATGAAACCTACTATCGGGTGGCACCGGCGGCCGGCGTCAACGCCAGTCTTCGCGACATGGAGAAATGGCTGATAGCTCAAATGGGGGGACGACCGGATGTGTTGTCAAAAGCGCTGCTGAAGGTCCTGCATACGCCTGGCATCAATACGCCGAGCGAACTGCATGCCACCCCCTGGCGGCGCGCGCGATTGACCGCCGCCCACTATGCCTTGGGCTGGCGGGTCTATACCTACGCAGGCGAAACCCTGATCTATCATGCCGGTGCCGTGGCGGGATATCGCACCATGATCGGCTTCTTTCCGAAGTACCACGTCGGGGTGGTCACGATGTGGAACTCGAGTGGACCGGTGCCTGGCGGCCTGATGCCGATGGTCTTCGACGACCTGCTCGGCTTGCGGCACGTCGACTGGGCCGGTCTCGACAGGGCACCCGAACGGCCCAAGCACAAGCGTCGGCACCGTCGTCGCTGACGTCCACCGGACAGGGTACGCAAACGATCTTGTCGAAGACGGCCACGGCGCATAAGTCGACGCGCCGTGGCTTTCCGTGTACCGCCGATCAGGGACTCAGTTCTTGAATTCGATCTTTTGCTGTTTCTTGCTGGCGACGGCCTCTCCATTGCGCATGGCGGGAGTGAAGACGTAGCGCGATACCGCCTCCATCGCAGAGCGATCGAAAATATGTCGCGGCTTGGCGTCCACCACGCGAACGTCGCTGGTACGTCCGTCGGGATCGATGGTGAACGACACTACCACCCAGCCTGCACGGTGGGCTCGCAAGGCTTCGCGGGGATAACGAGGCTCAGCCCCCTTGATCAACACGGCGCCGGTGTTTCGGGCAACGGCGCTGCGGTCCGTCGCCGCAGGCGCATTGCCGACAGGCTCGTTGGCACTTGCTGTCTGCGCAGGTGTGGAGGTTGCTGCGGCCTTCACCTTCTGCTGGGCGGCAGCCAATTGCGCCTTCTGCTGCTCGGCCAATTTCTCGGCAGCCAGTTTGTCGGCATCGGCTTTCGCCGCAGCCTGTTGCTGCGCTTTCTGCTGATCCAGTGCCAGTTGCTGCTGCTTGTCGAGCATCTTGCGTTGCGCATCCAGCTTCGAGCGCAGAATGGTCAGGGTGAAGTTGTTGGGGTCGGCCTTGGCCAGCAGATCGATCTGACGTTGCGCCTCGGCGAAGTTGCTGGCATTGATCGCCTGCTCGGCCGAGTTGGCAGCGAACGGGAACGTTTCACGCAAAGCATCGGTGGCCACCCGGTTGCCCGGCTGCACCTGCAGGGCACGCAGATAGAATTCGAACGCATTGTTGCCGGCGGGTGCCAGATAGCGCTGCTCGTTCATCGCCGTGCGCGCCTCGGACAGCAACTGGTTGATGTCCATGGATGCCACATTGACCGGTGCAGGCGCTGCCGGTCGGGTCGCCGAAGGCGCCGGCACAGACGGACCGCTGTCGCTGGCAACCAGCTCATCGTGCGGCCGGATGATCAGAAACCACGCTGCAACAGCGAGCAACGCAATGACGGCAATGATGGCAATGACGTTGGGCTTGACTGCCCCGCGCACGCGATAGCGTGCAGTATGTAGATATCGGGTATCCATGGTCTCTCACTGAGTGTCGACAGATACCCGCGCTTTTTCCCCCTGTTCCATCCAGGAGCGATGAGTCCCCCGGACTCACCGCGGCGCGGATGTGCGCAAAGGTAACGCCAATGGATCACCACGGCAATCACCGACCGGCGGGGACGGCGGCATTCGCGGATTGCTGCTCGCACCGCCGGCGCGTTGGGCAATGGAAACAGACCGAGCCGCCGTCACCGGCGCATCGCATGAGGCACACGGGTCCATTCGCCTGCCCACAAACGAAGCGTCCCGGCCAGGCCGGGACGAACTTTATCGAAGTGCTCTCTCCGCGCTGGGCACCGCGGAGAGAGAAATCGAACGTCTACTTACTTTTATGATGCAATTACTTTTTGGAGGTTCGGGTGGCTTTTCCCACCCGGGCCGTTGCAGCTTTCTTGACCGCCGGCTTCCTGGCAGCCTTTTTCACAGCGACTTTCTTCACGGCAACCTTCTTCACGGCTGCCTTTTTCGCAGCAGCCGGCTTCTTGGCTGCCGCTTTCTTGGCTGCCGGCTTCTTGGCAGCGACCTTGCGGGTAGCAACTTTCTTGACCGCAGCCTTCTTGGCTGCTGCCTTTTTCACAGCCGGCTTCTTTTTCGCAGCCGACTTCTTGACCGCAGCTTTCTTTGCGGCCGGCTTCTTGGCTACCGGCTTCTTAGCGGCAACCTTTTTCACGGTGGATTTCTTGGCGGCCTTCTTGGCGGCCGGTTTCTTTGCGGCAGGTTTCTTGGCAGTGGCCATGGTTCGTCTCAGCTCCTCATCAGTTGGCAGTGGTTGCCCAGTAAAAGCGTGCAGGAACGCTTCGACCAACAAGTCGCTGTTGGTAGCGTGCCTTAGATTGTTCACTTGACGGTGCGTGCGCAAATCCGAAAGACGCCGCAGTACATGCAGCGGAATAGACACGGTGATCTTCCTAACTGCATTCGCCTTTTCGCCGTGCTCGACATAAGGCTTGATGAATTTTGCTGTTGCCATGACGCGCGTTCCCCGTGTTCTGCTGCGAAAGCTATCCCTGAAAATTTCGGCTGTCAATTGATTTTAGCCATGATTCAAACCCACTTCACCTACTTCTGCAGTAGCCCGGATTCCATTGATCAAAGGGGTCCATGGTAAATGTCGACGTCATTATATGGACGGCTATACGTCCAAATTGATTTTGCGTAAAAATACGACACACACACCGTAGGCCGCGTAGAACAACGGTCTCCGGTGAACGAGAATTTGAAAACGCGGGAAAGTTGAAACCAGGCATAGACTTCGGATGTCGCCAACCGGGATGTTGTCACGCCGCGTTCTACATGAACGCAAGGCCACTGAAGCGGCCGCGGATACGCTTGAAAATCGCCAAAAATTTTAGCCAAAAAACACCGGAATGATCGCGACGCAGTCGGCATTGACCGAGTTTTCGCGCCCTTGAATCGTCCGACATACGCGCGAGTCGAACGATTCAAGCGGCGAAAATACGTGTCGCCGAAACTCAGTGCTCTTCGTTTTCGATCAACTCTTCGTAGGCATTCGCGTCGAGCAGTTCGTCGAGCTCAGCCCGATCAGTCGCACGCACCAGAAAGATCCAACCCTCGCCATAGGCGTCTTCGTTGATGATCTCGGGCGTGTCGCTCAGCGACTCATTGACCTCAACGATTTCGCCGGACACCGGCGAATAGATGTCGGAAGCAGCCTTCACCGACTCGACAACTGCCACGCCGTGACCGGTTTGCACGCTAGCCCCTACCTCGGGCAGCTCGACATAGACCAAATCGCCAAGCTGAGCCTGCGCGTGGTCGGAAATACCCACGCGAATCAGGCCGTCGTCTTCGACACGTGCCCATTCGTGGGATTTGAGAAATTTAAGGTCGCCGGGAATCTCGCTCATGATCGGGTCCAGTCGTGGTGGGTTTCAGACAAGTCGGTGTCAACAAGGTAGGTACGATTCTAACCGCTTGCGGAAGTTCTCAGATTCGTTGATTCGAGTGTCTCAGGGAGTCGTTCAGATGCCCTCACAGGGCTTGCCGTCGCGTACGAACGGGTACTTGACCGGGCGCAGCGACAGCTCGCGACCCCGGATGTCCACGCGAATTTCACCCGCAGCACCGGCAGGTATCCGCGCGAAGCCAATCGCCTTGTTCAGCGTCGGCGAAAAACTGCCGGACAGGATTTCGCCCTCACCGATCGCGGTAAGCACTCTCTGTCCATGCCGCAGCACACCCTTGTCGTCGAGGACCACGCCAATCATCACACGCGGGACGCCACCGGCTTTCTGCTGCTCGAGGGCGGCGCGACCGATGAAGTCGCGCCCCTCATCCAGCACCACCGTCCAGCCCAGATTGGCCTCCCACGGCGATACGCTCTCGTCCATGTCCTGTCCGTACAGATTCATGCCGGCCTCCAGTCGAAGCGTGTCGCGCGCCCCCAGGCCACACGGCGCGACAGCGGCACCGGTCAACGCCTCCCACAAGGCCACCGCGTGCTGGTTCGGCACGATGATTTCGAAACCGTCTTCACCGGTATAACCGGTGCGGGCAACGAATAGCGGCATCCCATGCGGACCCTGCGCCGCGGCGGCGGCGAACTTGCCGAGTTTCTCGATCCGTGGACGGTCCCCCGCATGCAGCAGGGCGAGTACCTTGCCGCGCGCCATCGGTCCCTGCACCGCGATCATCGCGAACTCCGGGCGCTCCTTCACCTCGACCGCAAATGCCCTCGCCTGTCGTTCGATCCAGGCCAAGTCCTTGGCCCGCGTTGCCGCATTCACCACCAGACGAAAGTGCGCTTCATCGAAAAAATACACGATCAAGTCATCGATCACCCCACCGCGCTCGTTCAACATGCACGTGTACAACGCCTTGCCAACCGACTTCAGTTTGTCGACGTTGTTGGCCAGCAAATGGCGCAAAAACTCCCGAGTGCGCTGGCCATGCAAATCGATCACGGTCATGTGCGAGACGTCGAACATGCCCGCTGCCCGGCGCACGGCATGATGCTCCTCGATCTGCGAGCCGTAGTTGATCGGCATGTCCCAGCCGCCGAAGTCGACCATTCGCGCGCCAAGCGCGCGATGGGCGGCGTTGAGTACGGTCTTTTCGGTCATTGCGGCGTCGCCTTCGGGAAAGGGGGCCATTATCGCCAGCCATCCGGGGCAAGCCAAGCCGCGACGCCGCAGTCGGCCCTGGGAGTGCAAACGAACCGTCGTGGCGCGGCACCTGTTCAGTCGCCTGACGGATGGACCCAGCGAAAGGTCAGGTTGAGCCGTGCCGCAACCGTGCCGCGGGTTTTGGGCAAGTCGTGTCGGTAATGGCGCTGGGTCTCCCCGGCCATATACAACAGGCTGCCGTGCGGCAGACATAGACGCAAGGTGTCGTTCATGGTGGCGCGCACCCCACGCGGCAGCTTGCGGCGCAGCCGGAAACAGCGTTCGCTCCCCAAACTCAGCGACGCGATCACCGGGCGCGCACCCAGCTCCGGTTCGTCGTCACTGTGCCAGCCCATCGAATCGTTGCCATCACGATAGAAGTTGGCGAGCACGCTGTTGAACCGGGTGTCGCAGGCCGTCTCGACGCGCGTGCGCAACGCCGCCAGCTGCTCCGGCCACGGCCGCGGCGCGAAGCGGGTACGCGAATAGGTGTAGTCGGCGCCTGGGTCTCCGATCCAGCAGCTCAGGCGCGGCGCAGGAAGCTCGCGACCGAACAACCGGATACGATGGACTTCCCAGGGAATGGCGTGCCGCAGCGATGCCAGCACGGCGTCGGCCTCATCGCCTGTCAGCCACTGCGGCTGCCAGGCAAGGTCGGCACCGGGCAGATCGATACGCTGCCATGGCGGGTTCACCAAAAGGCCTCACTCGGCCTGATCGAGGGTTGCCTGGTCGGCCAGCAAACGCTCGGTGACCTGCTCGGCCAACTGTTCGACGCGTCGCCCGTCCGCCAGCAGATGGATGTCCGCTGCCTCGGGGCGTTCGTAGGGCGCGTCGATGCCGGTGAAATTGCGAATCTCGCCGGCCCGCGCTTTCCGGTACAACCCCTTGGGATCGCGCTCCTCGCATAATGCCAGCGGCGCATCGACGAACACCTCCAGAAACTCGCCCCGGGCGAACAGCTCACGCGCCGAACGGCGCTCACTGCGGTAGGGCGAGATCGCGCTGACCAGCACGATCAGGCCGGCATCCACCATCAGGTGCGCTACTTCGGCGATGCGACGGATGTTTTCGACCCGCGCCTCGGGCGTGAAACCGAGATCCTTGTTGATGCCATGGCGTACGTTGTCGCCATCGAGCAGATAGGTGTGATAGCCCAGCGCATGCAAGCGCCGCTCGACCAGGTTGGCAATGGTCGACTTGCCGGCACCGGACAAGCCGGTAAACCACAGGCATACCGGTTGTTGACCCTTGCTGGCGCCACGCGCCGCCTTGTCGATATCGACGTGCTGCCAGTGCACGTTGGCGGATCGGCCCAGCGCAAAATCCAGCATGCCGCAGGCGACCGTGGCGTTGCTGTGACGATCGACCAGGATGAAACCGCCCAGTGTGCGGTTGGCGGCATACGGCTCGAACGCGATCGCATCGTCCAGGCCCACGGTGCAGTAGCCCACCTCATTGAGCTCCAGATGACGTGCGGCCAGTTTTGCCTGGCTGTTCACGTCTACCTTGTGCTTGATCGACATCACCCGCGCGTTGACGGTGCGCGTACCAACCTTCAACCAGTAGGTGCGGTTCGGCAACAAGGCACCCTCGCCTAGCCACAACAGATGGCAGGTAAACTGGTCGGCGACCGGCAACGGGCGCGCGGCGTCAGCGATCACGTCGCCGCGACTGACATCGATTTCGCGGTCAAGGCATAGCGTTACCGCCTCGCCGACCGCCGCGTGCTCCAGGTCGCCCCCGGGCGAGACGATCCGCTCGACACGCGCGGTCTGCACCCCCGGTTGCACCACGATCTCGTCACCGCGTGACACGCTGCCGCCACAGATGGTGCCGGCATAGCCGCGAAAGGTCTGATTCGGGCGATTGACCCATTGCACCGGCATGCGGAAATCGTCCGCCCGAAACGGCTTGGCGTCGGTCGACTCCAGCAGTTCGAGCAGGCTTTCGCCCTGATACCAGGGCATCCGCCGCGAACGCGAACCGACATTCTCGCCACCCGGTGCCGCCACCGGCAGGCACTGCACCTGAGTGATGCCCAGACGCTTGGCCAAGGTACGGTACTGGGCGACGATCGCGTCGTAGGTGCCCTGATCGTAAGCCACCAGATCCATCTTGTTGACCGCGAGGATCACCTGGCGGATTCCCAGCAATCCACAGATATAGGTGTGCCGGCGCGTCTGCGGCAGCAGCCCCTTGCGCGCGTCTACCAGCACCACCGCCAATTCGGCATTGGAGGCCCCGGTGGCCATGTTGCGCGTGTACTGCTCGTGACCGGGGCAATCGGCCACGATAAAATGTCGATGCGCGGTGTGGAAGTAGCGGTAAGCCACGTCGATGGTGATGCCCTGCTCGCGCTCTGCATCCAGGCCATCGGTGAGCAGCGAGAAATCCAGCACATCGCCACCCTCCGCGTGCTGCCTTCGGCTGTCGCGCTTCAGCGCCTCCAACTGATCCTCCGGCACCATCCCGGCGTCATACAGCAAGCGCCCCAGCAGGGTGCTCTTGCCATCGTCCACGCTGCCGCAGGTGATGAAACGCAGCAAGCCCTTGGAGGGAGCCGCCGTGGTGAGCAGATCCGCCGTCGTCATCAGAAATACCCTTCCTGTTTCTTGCGTTCCATCGAGGCGGTGGGGTCCTGGTCGATCACCCGCCCCTGCCGCTCGGAGCTCCGCGAGCTGGCCATTTCGTCAATCACCTTGGCCAGGGTGTCGGCGGAGGATTCCACCGCGCCGGTCAACGGATAGCAACCCAGCGTGCGGAAACGCACCTCGCGCATCTGCACCGTTTCACTCTCGCGCAGCACGAAGCGCTGATCGTCCACCATGATCAACGCGCCGTCGCGTTCGACCACCGGACGCGGCTTGGCGAAATACAACGGCACCACCGGGATGTTCTCGCGCTGGATATAAAGCCACACGTCCATCTCGGTCCAGTTCGACAAAGGAAACACCCGCACGCTCTCGCCCTTGCGAATGTGCGTGTTGAACGTATGCCAGAATTCCGGGCGTTGGCTCTTCGGGTCCCAGCGGTGCTGCGCGTTGCGAAACGAGAAAATGCGTTCCTTGGCTCGCGATTTCTCCTCGTCGCGGCGGGCGCCGCCGATGGCCGCATCGAAACCGTGGCTATCCAGCGCCTGTTTCAGCGCCGTCGTTTTCATCACATCGGTATGTACCGTCGCGCCGTGGGTCAGCGGCGAGATGCCCTGCCGCACGCCATCCTGGTTGATATGTACCAGCACTTGCACATCCCCGGCCGCGGCAACCTGGTCGCGAAACGCGATCATCTCGCGGAATTTCCAGGTGGTATCGACGTGCAGCAGCGGAATCGGGGGGGGCGCGGGATAAAACGCCTTGCGCAGCAGGTGCAGCAGCACCGAGGAATCCTTGCCGATCGAATACAACATCACCGGCTTCCTGAAGCCGGCCAGCACTTCGCGAAAAATATAGATGCTTTCCGCCTCGAGATCGTCGAGATGGGTAGGCAGCACGGCAGACGTGGTCATAGCATCAGAGGTCCGGTATCGATCATGGTGAGGCAACCGCGACAGACTATCTGAAGACGCCGCGCAGGCCCACCCTCATAGCCACATTGACGGACGCTCGAAGAAAGGTCGTGCAATGATTTTTCATATCGACATAACTGTGCGCCATAACCTTCCGGTCTTTCCACCACCGGCGCTGCATACCTTCGATCCCACCACACTCCCAACCGACCCGTAGGGCAGACTCCGTCCGCCATCGCCCTTCGATCCTGTGCGCGATGCCCTTTGGGCGGCGTCAACAACAGGGCACGCGCACAGGGTGCGCTCCTACGCGATCACCGGATACGTCGGCCCGGCATCCAGGGTCGCCGCGCATACCGCCGCCAGCTCCAGCAAACGCAGGTCCGAACCGCGGGCACCTACCAGCTGCAGACCCACCGGCAAGCCGTTGGGCAGCGTCCCCATCGGCAAGCTCACTGCCGGGCAACCGGCCAGGCTGGCGAAACTGGTGAGGTCGGCCTGAGAGTCGGGTACGGGGCCATCCAGGGGAAACGCACCCTGCGGCGTGGTCGGCATCACCAACACGTCCACCTGGGAAAACAGTCGACGCATCTTCAGCGTCGCCGTATCCAGCACGCGGTCAGCCACCACATAGTCGGCGGCGCTCTTGCCTGCCGCATAACCGAGCATGCGTCGGAAGCGGTCGGATACCGGATGCTCGGCGTCGGCCAGATCCGCCGCGAAGGTACCCAGCATTTCCGCCTCCATCAACAGCAGGCCGACGCGACGAATGCGACCGAAATCCCAATCGGCAAAGTCCACGGTACGCCGATCGCCAAGTGCGTGAGGCAACTTGGCCAGCGCCGCGTCGAAAACCTCGATCACCTCCGGCTGCACGCCGACCGCCGCCAGATCCGGCAACAGGCCGGCGCGCAGCTTGCCCGGCTCCCAGTCCGGCAGCGCAAACGCTATACGCCGGCGGCGTGAGCGCGCGTCGTCGGCGTCGTACCCGGCCAGCACCTGCAACAGCACAGTGAGATCCTCGGCGCTGCGCGCCAGCAGGCCGACCGCGTCGAGCCGCCGCGCCGCCGGCACCAGGCCGCGCGCGGAAATCTCGCCATGGGTCGGCTTGAGCGCATAGATCCCGCAATAGCTGGCCGGGATGCGCACCGAACCGAGACTGTCCGAACCGACCGCGGCCACCGCGAGCCCTGCCGCCACCGCCGCCGCCGCACCGCCGGACGAGCCGCCGGCGCTGTAGCCGTGACGATGCGGGTTGTGGGTCGCGCCGAAATGTGGGTTGTCGGTGGCGGCGCCGAGCGCACCTTCGTCCATATTGGTCTTGCCGACCAATACCGCCCCGGACGCCCGCAAGCGTGCCACCACATGGGCATCGCCGCGCACCGATTTGTTGCGACCGGGCAACCCCACCCGGGTCGGCCAGCCCGCCATGTCGAAATTGTCCTTCAACGCGATCGGAATCCCGTCAAGGCGACCGATCACGCCGTCCCGACGTCGGCGATCGGCCATGTGCGCCTGATCCTGCAGCAGCCCCGAGCGCAGGTCGACATAAGCGTTGAGGTCGGGGTTGATGCGCTCGATGGCCTCCTGGTAGACATCAGTCAATGCCTGCGGCTTTACCCGACCTGACGCCAGCCAGTGCAGCAGCTGGCACAGGCTGGCGCGGCGCAGGTCGAGATCGGCAATCGGTGGCATCGAGTTCATGGACAATCCAGGGGTGGCTTGCCCCGATTATCGTCATTGAACCTACCGTGATTGCAAGCGCCATCCCAACAACGACGCCATACAGGCGGGCACGGCGGACAGTGTCCGCCATCCACCACCCTCGCCTTACCCACCCACGGCGGACGGTGTCCGCCATCCTCCTACTCGCCAAAGGCGGCAACGGTTCCTGCGCGAGGTTCGCTGGCGCCCCAATCGGCGGGATAGATGCCCCGCTGCACACATCGATGGAAACTCGAATACGGCCAATCGATCACCCGCGCTACATGGGCATGCCTGACCGGGTTGTAGTGCAGATAAGCCATGCGCGTGGCGAAATCCCCCCGGTCGCGGATCAGGTGTTCCCAGAATCGCGGCTGCCAGAGTCCGGCGTGACACCCCGGTGCCGACCTGTGCGGCAAACTGCAACGCCTGGTGAATTGCGCCTTGATCCGGCCCCAGCGGGTGGCATAGTTATCGTCGTCGAACGGTAGCGTCCAGATCGCATGAATATGCCCCGGCAGCACCACCCATCCCTCGATCACAAAGGGCATGTGGGCACGTACCTCGGCCACACATGCCCGCAACGTGGCCACCGCCTCGGCCGTTGCCAGCAACGGGCGCCGGCGTGCCGTCACCACGGTGAAGAAAAAGGTCGCTCCGGCATGTCTGACACGGCGGTAATTCGGCATCAGCGTGAGGATAGCGAACCGAACCACCCATGCCATGTCGGTGCACGCCGCCCGAACCGGTGGGTTCACGCCCACGATTTCACCCTGCAAGCACCACCCCCGTCCTGCAAGCACCACCCCCGTGGAGGGCGGACCAAAAACCATCGCGCACAGGGTGCGCTCCTACAACACGGCACCCCACGCGCATTCACCACCTACGCCCCGCCCATACGCGGCGGACGGTGTACGCCCTACGGGTTACCCCGCGCGGCGGCACGCATCACCGTTTGCCGCTGCCGGCGCGAAACGTGACAATACGGGGCCGTATCCCGCCCTGACCGATGGAGAGCGCCATGAGCGAACGTGAAACGATGGAATACGACGTCATCGTCGTCGGCGCGGGCCCGGCCGGTTTGTCGTTCGCGATCCGGCTCAAGCAGCTCACGCCGGACACCACGGTATGCGTGATCGAGAAGGCCTCGACCGTCGGCGCGCAGATTCTGTCCGGCGCGGTAATCGAGCCGCAGCCGCTGGACGAGCTGCTGCCCGGGTGGCGCGACAATCCGCCGCCGATCTGCGTGCCGGCCGGCGAAGACGAATTCTGGCTGCTCAGCAAGACGGGCGGACGCAAGATGATGGTACCGCCAGGCCTGAAAAACCACGGCAATTTCATCGTCTCGCTGGGCGCGATGTGTGCCTGGCTGGCGCCACAGGCCGAAGCGCTGGGTGTGGACGTATTCCCCGGCTTCGCCGCCGCCGACACCATCTACAATGCTGACGGCTCGGTCGCCGGCGTGCGCATCGGCGACATGGGCGTGGCCAGGGACGGCTCGCACAAACCCGGCTATACCGAAGGCATCGACATCAAGGCCAAGGTCACCGTGCTGGCCGAAGGCGCGCGCGGCAGCCTCACCAAGCAGCTGATCAAGCGCTTCAAGCTCGATTCCGGCAGCGATCCGCAGGGCTACTCGATCGGTATCAAGGAGCTGTGGCAACTTCCGGCCGGACGCGTCACCCCGGGCAAGATTATGCATAGCTTCGGCTGGCCCGCCGACAGCCACACTTACGGCGGCAGCTTTCTCTATCACCTAGACAACGATCAGGTGGCGCTGGGCTATGTCAGCGGGCTCGACTACAGCGACCCGAACTACCAGCCGTGGGAAGCGTTCCAGCAATGGAAGAATCATCCGATGATGCAGCCGCTGCTGGATGGCGGCACCATCCTGTCCGCCGGCGCCCGCGCCATCGTCACCGGCGGCTACCAGTCGCTGCCGAAGGTCGAGATGCCCGGCGCGCTGCTGGTCGGCGACACCGCCGGCCTGCTCAATGTGCCCAAGGTGAAAGGCACGCACCAGGCGATCAGGAGCGGCATGCTGGCGGCCGAACACCTGGCCAACAACGACCTGAACGCCGCTGGCTTCGACGCCACGCTGCGCGGTTCGGCGGTGATGGCCGAATTGAAGAAAGTGCGCAACATCAAACCCGCCTTCAAGAAAGGCCTGTGGATCGGCATGCTCAACGCCGCATGGGAAACCGTCACCGGCGGTGCCTCGCCATGGACGCTGAAGAACAAACCCGACTGGTCCAGCCTGCACAAACTCGGTGCGCAGGAGGAACCGAAACGCGACTACCTGCAACGTACCCTGGCCCCGCGCGACCGCCTGGCCGGCGTCTACTTCGCCGCCACCGAACACGACGAAGACCAGCCGGTCCACCTGCAGGTCGCCGACACCTCGATCTGCATCGACCGGTGCACCACCGAATACGGCAACCCCTGCACCCGCTTCTGCCCCGCCAGCGTCTACGAAATCGTCGACGACGACGCAGGCAAGCGCCTGCAGATCAACGCCGCCAACTGCGTGCACTGCAAGACCTGCGACATCAAGGACCCCTACCAGATCATCACCTGGGTCACCCCCGAAGGCGGCTCCGGGCCGAACTACCAGAATATGTGAGGCCGGCGAGAGGCGCACGCCCCCGCAAATAACCACCTCGACGTCTTGTAGGGCGGACACTGTCCGCCACCACACCGCGAGCCACGTCCGCCCTACCGGAGCTCTTCAGGGCGCGCGCCCTGCCGGCCGCGCAAGCCGTCCCTGAGACCGCTCAGCATGCAGCGCAAGTTGCGACGACGCGGCCCGACCAAGACACCGAACAAGAACAGCTTCACCAATACCCGTGGCAGATCCTGGGCAATCCATACTCGCGGCGTATGCCGCAGCCGATACAACAGCAACCGGTTGCGCATCATGTAATAAAGCCGCACCGGACCATGCACCACAAACTGCCCCGAGCGGAACGGAAGCACATGCCGTGAATCGCCCAGGCGATGGTGCATGGTGGCGGCACACACGCCGAACAACGCGTAGCCTGCCGCGCGTGCCCGAAAACTCCATTCCAGATCGACATTGTCGATGAACAGACCCGCGTCCATCAGCCCGACCTGATCGAGTACAGCGATGGGAATCAGCACACCCGAGCTGATCAGAAAATCGCAGGCGATCGTCTGTGCGTCATGCTCACACCAGAGCTTGCGGTTCAAGGGAAAGCCAATCCGCACAAAAGGTGCGTGACGCCCCTCACGACGGTCGTGAAACCGTGGCCCGACCGCGCCAACGCGGTGTGCCGATGACAAGGTTTGCAGCGCACCAAGCAGCGCCGCCACCATGTCTTGCGCTGGCTCGCTGTCCTGATCGAGCAGCAACACATGGTGGTAGCCGTTTGAGCGCGCCCAGTCGATGCCGATGTTCTGTGCAGCAGCCAGCCCCAGATTTTCCGTCTGCGTGAGAAGCGCCCCGCCATGTGCTCTCAGACTACTGCCGAGTGCCGCCTGCCAGCTGCCGTCACTGGCATTGTCGACCAGCACCACTGCGCCAACCTGTGGGGTAACCGCATCCAGCAACTTGCGTAGAACCACCGACGCGGGGTGATAGCTCACGATCACCGCGCATACCGTTGTCACTTTCAGCTCAGTCATGGCGCAGCAGATCCCGCAATATGGAACGCCCGCCTGGGCCATAACGTCGATAATTTCCTGCCTGTGCCTCACGCAAGATAGGCAGAACCCGCCGGTACCGCGAGAGCCGGCCGATAGCGATACGCCGCTCGAAGTGAATCCGCTTGTGTCTTATCGCATCGGCGCGACCAGCAAGCTCTCTCTCGACTTTCGAAACCAAAAAATCCTCCAATCGCCGTAACCGACTGGCTTCGGCATGCAGCAACTGACCACGCGGATTCATCAGCTCCCGCCATTTCATCGCCAACGTACGTTTCTGCATGCCGATCTGGTTGCCTCCGTGCTGGCGATAGTCGATCAAGGCCTCATCGATGAAATCGACGCGCCCCGCAGCGGCCGCAATCGTGGCCAGCCACTCATCATGAATCCAGCCTCTGGCCACCGGCAACGCCCTCTCGACCAGCTCTCGACGCAAGGCTGCCGTGGCACCGGTTACAAAACTTCGACGCAGGACAACGTCAAATGCATGGCCGGCGTGAATCGCCTGCTTTTCAGTCACGGTCAGCTGGAGCGCATCGAACAACGAGCAATGCAGCGAATTGCCGAGCGCATCCACCAAGCGCGCATCGCTGTGCAGCAGCAGAAGTTTCGGCTCAGCATCGAAAGCCTCCGCCATCAAGGCCAGCTTGTCGGGCCGCCAGATATCGTCCTGATCACACAGGAAAAACACGTCACCGGTCGCTCGCCGCAAGGCCGAGGAAAAATTCGCGACATACCCGATATTTGCCGGATGGCTGTCAAGCCGCACGTCAATGCCCAATGCCCCCGCCTGCCCGGCGAACAACTGCAGGATTTCCAAGGTCGCATCGGTCGATCCGTCATCACTGATGATAATTTCATCAGGCCGGCATGCTTGCGCCAACAGGCTATCCAATTGCGGTTGCAGATAGGCCGCCCCGTTGTAGGTACAAAGCACAACGGACAGCTTCAATGTGTTCATTCCTTGCATGGCGACTGATTGTTCTGCATGCGCCACGATCCCTCAGGTAGTCAATAGGCGACGGCGCGATGCCATTTGCATGAATGGTATGCGCCAACCGACGTTTGAAACAGCCACCCGTTCGTCGAGGCACCGAACAGGCGACTCCACGTGTCGGTACAGGATAAACTGGGACGGATGTTCTTCCCATGGGATACCTGAACAAGCGCCTTTTTAGCGCGCCAGCAGAACGGGAAACCCGATGCCTTTGCGGGCGAGAGTAGGGGGACTCGACTCCTGGCCAGTTGCGAAAATCGTTGCACGTTCAGCAATCAGCCATGCACATGGGCAACTGGCAGGAACACCGCAGGTACACGAATTTCAAGGAATTGCAGATGAAAATCATGGTCGGCTACAAGCGCGTCGTGGACTACAACGTACGCATCCAGGTCAAACCCGACGGCAGCGGCGTGGTCACCGATGGCGTCAAACTGTCCGCCAATCCGTTCGACGACATCGCGCTCGAAGAGGCCCTGCGGTTGCGCGAAAAAGGCGTGGCCGACGAAGTGATCGTGGTTGCCATCGGCCCGGCCGACCTCACCGCGCATCTGCGCAACGGCCTGGCGATGGGCGCCAACCGCGCGATCCACGTGGTCACTACCGACGCCGTGCAGCCACTCACCGCGGCCCGCGTGTTCCTCAAGCTGGTCGAAAAAGAGCAGCCGGGGCTGGTGATCCTCGGCAAGCAGGCGATCGACGACGACGCCAACCAGACTGGCCAGATGCTGGCCGCGCTGTGGGACCGCCCGCAGGCCACCTTCGCCGGCAAAGTCGAGATCGCCGACGGCAAGGCCACCGTGACGCGCGAAGTCGATGCCGGCCTGGAAGTGATCGAAGCCGAACTGCCCGCCGTGATCACCACCGACCTGCGTCTCAACGAGCCGCGCTTCATCAAGCTACCGGACATCATGAAGGCCAAGGCCAAACCGATCGACACCATCGAGTTCGCCTCGCTCGGCGTCGAGGCACATGACCACCTCAAGACCACCCACTACGCACCGCCGGCCAAGCGCAGCAAGGGCGTGATGGTCAAGGACGCCGCCGAACTGGTCGCCGCGCTCAAGCAGAAAGGCCTGCTGTAACCCTCATTTTTTTCCCTGTAGGAGCCCACCCGGTGGGCGATGCTTTTCTACCCATACCCAAGAGCATCGCCCACGCCCGGAGGAAGTCCCCTCTTGTGGACAGGGTGGGCTCCTACAAAAAAAGCTCCGGAGACACATCATGAGCAAGATTCTGATCATCGCCGAACACCTCGGCGGCAAGCTGAACTCCGCCACCGCGCGCGCCGTAAGCGCCGCCATCGCGGTCAAGCCCGAGACCATCGACGTGCTGGTGCTGTCCGACGCCCCTGACGCCATCGCCGCCGAAGCGGCCAGGATCGAAGGTGTCAGCAAGGTACTCACCGTCGGCCGCGCCGAAAACGCCCATCCGCTCGCCGCCGTGCTGGCCCCGCAGATCGCCAAGGCCGCGGCCGGCTATAGCCACGTGTTCGCCCCGTCCACCACCTTCGGTAAGGATCTGGCCCCGCGCGTCGCCGCCCTGCTCGGTGTGGCCCAGGTCAGTGACGTGATGAACGTCGAAGCCAGCCACACCTTCAAGCGCCCGATCTACGCCGGCAACGCGATCATCACGGTCGAGGCGAATCCGGCACACACCGTGGTGGCCACCATCCGCACCGCCTCGTGGCCGGCCGCCGCCACCGGTGCCGGTAGTGCACCGATCGAGCCACTGTCGATCGAAGCAACGCTGCCCAACCACACCCGCTTCGTGGAACTGCAGCAAGGCAGCAGCGACCGCCCCGACCTGCAGAGCGCCAGCAAGGTGGTCTCCGGCGGCCGCGGTGTCGGCTCGAAGGAAAACTTCGACATCATCTACACATTCGCGGACAAGATCGGCGCTGCCGTGGGTGCCTCACGCGCCGCCGTCGACGCCGGCTACTGCCCCAACGAAATGCAGGTCGGCCAGACCGGCAAGATCATTGCCCCCGAACTGTACATGGCCATCGGCATCTCCGGCGCCATCCAGCACCTCACCGGCATCAAGGACGCGGGTACCATCGTGGCCATCAACAAGGACGGCGAGGCGCCGATTTTCGAGGTCGCCGATTTCGGCTTGGTCGGGGATCTGTTCAAGCTCATTCCAGAGCTGGAACAGGCGCTTTGACGCGGCATTCGGGGCTATTGCTGTCGAGCAGACAAGTCGCGCTCTACCGACATATAGAACGCACGGGCACGAACCATGCTTCTTGTTACCGCGCTTCACATTAGGGAATATTAGAACACATGGAAAATACGGCGCGGCCACTATGTGTCGACCTCGATGGCACACTCGTACACTCGGACCTTCTTATCGAATCGGCGCTCTTGTTACTGCGAAGAAACCCCCTCTTCGTTTTTTCAATGCTGCTTTGGCTTGCCAAAGGCCGCGCCAATCTCAAACGTCAGATCGCCGCCAGAGTTACGCTTAATGCAACACTATTACCCTACAACCTTGAGTTGCTCGCTTGGCTAAGAGTCGAGGCGCGATATCGTCCATTGGTGTTGGTAACAGCATCGGATGCTTCAATCGCAACTGCTATCGCCCACGAAGTCGGTCTGTTCGCAAATGTACTCGCTAGTGATGGTAAGACCAATTTATCCGGTGCATACAAGGCGCGACGATTGTGCGAGCTTTATGGGGATCGCCAATTTGACTATGCGGGAAACGAACACATTGATACCAAGGTATGGGCCCACAGCCACACCGCGATTGTTGCGAGCAATCATGCCAGCCTTCGCCGGAAGGCCTCGTCGCTTGCCGGGAAAACAATCTTTTTCCCTGGACGGAAGCAATCAACGTACCAGTGGGTGAGGGCTCTGCGTCTGCATCAGTGGATCAAAAATCTTCTCGTTTTCATCCCACTACTAGCAGCACATCGTTTGTTTGAAGACACGGCAGTCCAAGCAGCAGTCATGACTTTCGTTGCATTCGGTCTCTGCGCTTCGGGCGTGTACCTGCTGAATGATTTACTCGACTTGGCCGCCGATCGCGTTCATCGGACAAAAAAGAATCGACCGTTTGCAGCCGGCCTCCTGAGTCTTAAGGCCGGCATCATCGCTATCCCCGTACTCACGGTACTTTCAGTTGCGCTTGCGGCCATTTTTCTGCCCAGTCGCTTCCTGTGGGTGCTGATGATCTACCTCGCAACTACAACTGCCTACTCCTTCAAGTTCAAACGAGTCCCGTTACTTGATGTCGTAACGCTAGCAGGCTTGTATACGATACGTATCATCGCCGGTACGGTCGCTATCGCGAGCTTGCTTTCATTTTGGCTGCTAGCATTCTCCGTCTTCATTTTCCTTAGTCTAGCCATCCTCAAACGCTGTACCGAGCTTCATGCCGCCAAAGAGCGTGGGCTAACTGACATTCCAGGTCGAGCCTATCGCCCAGACGACCTGTCAGTTTTACAACCAATGGGTGTAGCCAGTGGCTACTTGAGCGTGTTGGTACTGGCACTTTATATCAACAGCTCAGCGGGAACGACGCTCTACCACCGTCCACAACTTCTTTGGCTCGTCTGTCCGTGCTTGTTATATTGGATCAGTCGCACGTGGTTTGTCGCCCACCGCGGTGAGATGATCGACGACCCAATCGTTTTCGCCATTCGTGATCGTACGAGTCAGATCACTCTCGCGGTTGCGGGGATACTGGTGTTGCTGTCGCTTTGATACCCGGTGCTACGTCCATCAACAACCATCTCTGGTACTGAACAATGTCCATGACGTACCTTCTGCTCGATGCCGTAAGCTGCATCGTCGGCCTGTCCCTTATTGGCTACCCACTAACTCGGCTCAGTCGTGCCATTGAAGGGGCTGAGCGCTTACCGTGGGCGCTGATACTGGGCATCTGCGTGATGATCGTTTTCGTTCGCACGATTAATAGCTTTACAGGAATCAGCACCGCGGCACCTGTCGTCGCAGTCGTCATTCTCGCATGGCTTGTCTACAACTGGCGAAAAAAGTCTCTTCGCACCCTGCTTATTGGTGATCTGGCAGCACTCGACCCCTTTCTGAGCCTTTGCTGGCTCACTGCGGTGATGGTGCTCGTCATTGCATTGAATTTCCCAGTGCTATCGCACCATGCATTCACCTTCGAATATTCCCCCAATCAAGATGCAATTTATTACATAACAAATGCCCGCTGGATGCTCGGCCATAGCTTCGGTGAAACGGTGACGTTCACCGCCAATGATCCTATATTCTACGTCTCGCAGGTATTTTTTGGCGCAGCGCCGCCTCTGGGTCGTGTTGGAGCATCGGGCCTTCTCGCGATCGTCAGCGCATTTACCGGCCAAAACCCCTTGGTTCATTTCCAGGCCCTGCAGACCGTTGCAGTGGTTTCTGGCGTTGCAGTGAGCGCTTTGCTTTTGCCCCGCCCCGTCTACAAGTTCACCATGCGTCCCAAGCTTACCCGACTAGCGACCATCGCAGCGATAGTGTTCACACCGGTCTTCCTCCAAATTCCGATCAACTCAAGCTTCGCCAATGCTTACGGCGTTGTCCTCATGACCGGGTTCGTGCTGATATCCCTTCGCACCCCGACACGCGGTCTCGACATTCTTGGACTATTACTTTTCGCTGGTGTGCTAGCGACATATCCCGAACTATCACCCATCGGCCTCGCCATCATCGGAAGTGTACTATTGACTGAGAGTGCACTACGGAGTCAATCACTCAGTGAGACATTTGCACGCGGCGCACGAGTACTGCTCACCGCCCTTACGGTAGTCATCGCACTGCCCTGGATATCAACCTTCGCGCTGATGGTACTGAAAACCGTCTACCTTACTGCTAGCACTCAGGGTGCCTCATGGCCCGATCCCTACGCAGGGCTCAGCGCCTTGCAGCTTCCGCTGGCCGTGTTCACAACCAGTCGCTCGCTAGCCGCCATCATCCCGGGGCTACTCGTAATCCTTGTCGCGGCGATCATCTGCGTGACTTCCCTAACGTCTATTCAACGCACGCGGGATAGTGCATTCCCTCTTGGGGTTCTTCTCGCTCTAGTGATTTTTCTAGGCTACATTTTTCATGTAGATTTCAACTATGGAAAGCTCAAAATTCTTGAGTACTTTTCGCTATTTTTGACACCATCTTTAATCATCCTTTGCGGCTTTTCGAGCATCCCTACTCACACCAGAAAGTTACTTCAAGCATTTTCATACATAGCGCTTCTTTGCATACTCTTCATAAATGTCGGCGCCTCCTACCTGCTACTGAAACAAGGCCTGCGTATCGCACACGACAAATATATCGCTGAAGATTTCTTGGACACTGTAAAAGCGGCGGACAATTGGCCCGGCCGCCACTATCTTGCTGCCCGATTCACCACGGATCCATTTTTCTACTCCATGTGGATAGCCTATTTTTCTCATCAACCTGTTGTTTTCTCGAAAGAGTTCGGATCGGGTGGCTACTTGCAAGCATTTGTTACTGAGCGTCCGGCAGCTCCTTATGATATGGCGTCCGCCGCAATAACGGATGAGGCGGCGTTCTCATCCACAATGTTTGGAGCAAAAATACTGAACCACTTCGGACGATTTTTGTTGGTCGATCAGAGAAGCAGCAGTCAACTGTCCTCAAATGGTCTTTACGCAAATGAGGGCGGTTGGTCCTGGATGGCGAAAAAGCTGATACTGAGCATCAGAGGCGGAAATGCCAAATTCGTTAATTTGAACCTATCCGACCGATTCGCTCCCGAAGGTGGTACGGAAAATATTTTGATAACGATCGACAATAAACATTGCGTATTCTTGGCTTCCACGACATCCAACAACAAGCTCTCCATCGCGATACCCGAAAGTAAAAACCGCCAGGTGACGATCTCCCCGATGGGCAGCGCTATCAGTCCGAGCGCGCTTGGTCAGTCAACGGATACTCGCATACTGACCTATCGGGTTTCGGATCTCAGATTGTCATCAAATGCAATAGCCCAGGCCGTTACCTGCGGAGGTTCACAATAATGCCTATGCTTGCTTTACTTCCGATTGTTTTTTTTGGCGCATTGCTAAGCGCAGTCGGAGGAATTTTCCTCAAACTGGGAGCCATGCGCCTACCACCTATTCACGGCGTACTCGATCTGCTTGAGATCCTTCTTAACTGGCGCATCATGGCTGGATTGGCTTTGTACTTCATCCCTGCCGTGATATGGATTCTTCTGTTACGAAAGGTCGAACTCAGTTTGCTACAGCCACTGATGTCAATGGTATACATCGTCACCCCGCTTTTGGCCGTCTATTTCCTGGATGAGCATGTGTCAGCCACACGATGGGCTGGCATAGCGGTAATAGTGGTTGGTGTCATCATGATATCGAGATCATGATGACAGTCCGCAAACGCATCTTGATTGTTCTAAGTTATTACCACCCTTACATAAGTGGCGTATCAGAGTACGCAAAGATGCTCGCCGAGGGGTTGGCGGCACATCATGACGTGACCGTGCTCACCGGACGGCACCTACGTACGCTGCCCCGTACGGAGATAATTGGTGGCGTCACCGTTGTACGTGCCGAGCCGCTCTTTTTCTTGCATAAAGGCTATGTAAGCCTCGACCTGGCCAGCAAATTTCGGCGGCTGGCCAAGGATGCTGAGGTCGTTAACTTCCACCTACCCATGCTTGATGCGCTTTGGCTTACGCGCATCGCGCCGCGCCGTGCTCGCCTCATTACCACCTACCAGTGTGACGTCCAGCCCGCAAACGGCTGGCTCGATCGCGTCGCGGTCAAGGCGGTCAATATGGGGGCACGCATCTGTATCCGTCGCTCGGAGAAGGTCGTCGCACTTTCGCATGACTATGCGACCGGCTCGAGCCTTCTTAGCAACAATAGCGGCTCAGTTGTCGAGGGTTACGCCCCTATCAAGGACATCGGGCTACCCAGTGCATCCAGGCTCGGCGACCACGGGGACTTCCCAGTTGTAGGATTTCTCGGTCGTTTTGTAGCTGAGAAGGGTATTGATGTCCTTCTCAGCGCCTTTGAACGTATCCTTATGACCTATCCGAATGCACGATTGCTGCTGGGTGGCGACTACAAGGCCGTGGCTGGCGGCTCGATCTATCCACAACTCAAATCTCGCATCGAAGGTCTCGGCAAGCGTGTTGAACTGCTTGGCCGCATAGAGGAAGCTGACCTCCCGAAGTTCTATGCACGTCTGGATATTTTCGTACTGCCTAGTGTCAACGCCTATGAGGCATTCGGGATGGTGCAGGTCGAGGCAATGCTGGCTGGAGTTCCCGTGGTCGCAAGCGACATGCGCGGCGTCCGGGTACCCGTTCAGCTAACCGGTGTCGGTCGACTCGCCCCAGCGGGTGACGCTGAAGAGCTCGCAGCAGCAATCATTGAGGTCGTTTCAGCCGACTCGCGCCGCGAGCGCGCCGATGTACGCCTCGCGGCGATAGAAGTATTTTCCAACAGGGCTTTTATTCAAAGATATTTGTCGCTCATCGACACCAAAGAGCCCCAGTAGAAATAGACATCACGCGGCGACCATAGCTTCAAAAATGCATTTTTATAGTCAATCTATTCATGAAAGAAGACAGATGTAAACTTATATGCTTACACTTAAATTCAGATAAGTTGCCATCGAGGGGATGATGATTAATGAGTAAACGGAAACCCGCACTTGACTACGATGACTCCTATTATCAGGGAAACCAGCAAGATCGCGATCGTCCCGCCCTTGCTCTTTACCAACGCCTCGTCCGCCGATATCTTCCTACAGGTCCGGTTTTGGATTTTGGTTGCGGGATGGGGCATTTGCTTAAGCGTCTAGGTCGGGATCGTACCGCAGCTGGTGTCGAGGCAAGCGAGTGGGCAGCGTCTGCCTCGCGCCAAAATTGCCCCACTTCTACGGTCTTTCAATCGCTCGAAGAGATTCCGACCGCTAGTTATTCTGGCATCGTTTCGATCCATGTCGTAGAGCACATCGAAGATGAAAGATTGGTTGCAGTGTTGGCAGAATTTAAGCGCATTCTCAAGCCCGGAAGCCGCCTTTTGATCGTGACGCCTGATGCTTCGGGCTGGGCTTCCAAAGTCAAGGGAAGGTCGTGGCTCGCGCTCAGCGACCCTACCCACATTAATCTGAAAGGCCATGCAGAATGGCGTTCATTTTTCGCGGAGCAGGGCTTCCTGGTGCTAAAAGAAGCGGCGGATGGACTTTACGACTTCCCCTATCCACCGAGAAAATCCAGGATTTTTGACGTAGGGCTCCGCGGCTGGCCAACCCTTGTCCAATTCGCTGCAGGTCGCCTTATATTGAAAGCGGGCACAGGTGAATCGGTAATTTTTCTATTAGGTTGTTGAAATTGTCAGTAGAGCTCTACCCGTTAATGTTTTCGGAATGTGCGCAGCCACCTCTAGTTTACGCAATCTTTTACACAAGGAACTGACATGCAAATACGTTTTTCGCTGCTTGGCTTGGCCATTTGCTCAGCCCTTACGCTCGCAGCATGCAGCTCTGGCCAGGATACCGCCAGCACGCAGCAGGCCGCTCCTGAGACCGCGCCATCACCTGCTGCGGCCTCAGGCATGAATCAGGCACTGACCGCGGATCAGGTGAACGTCCAGCTTTCGCAGCAGGGTTTGGCGTCGGTCAGCCCAGACGGCAAAGACATCGTTGTGACAGTTGACTTGGGCAATAGCGGCAAAGTGGCTTTAAGTTCGACAGGCAAATATCCCGTGCACTTGGGCGCGCATAGCGTGGCCGCGGACGGCAAGGTCATCGAAAATGACCTTGCTAGGGCCAATATTCCGGTCATCGCTCCAGGCAGCTCCGCGCAAGTGACTATTTTGCTGCCGATTGACAAGACGCTCAACTACAGCGTGCAGTTGTTGCCGGTACAGGAGCAAGTTGCATGGTTCGATTCTTTGGGTACCAAGCCGATGGTTGTAGGCCCATTCCTGAGCTGCAATGTAAACGATGTCAGCAAGGTCTGTGGCACGGACGGCAAGCCACTGGCTACCCTCCCCGCAAAGTGATTGCCTTCACGGACAGGGACCAATAATGGCCCCTGTCCGTATCAACCGACAATTAGACTACGCAACTCCAACGTCCTGGAATGCAGCAGTGCTGTGTCTGCGCGTGTTTCGATGTTCAGTCGGAGCAGCGGCTCTGTGTTGGAAGACCGCACATTGAAGCGCCACTGCTCAAACTCGAGCGTCAGACCGTCGGTCCGATCTTCCATGATCGCCTGCGCCGCATAGTGATCATGCAGTCGCTGCACCACGGCAGCCGCGTCACCCACCTTGAAGTTAATCTCGCCGCTACATGGATAGGCGGCGATGCGCCGCTCCACCATCTGTGCCAGCGGCACGCCCATGCTGCTGATGCGCTCGGCAATCAACAACCAAGGAATCATGCCGGAATCGCAATAGGCGAAGTCCCGGAAGTAATGGTGGGCGCTCATCTCGCCGCCGTAGGCGGCATCCTCCAACCGCATGCGTTCCTTGATAAAGGCATGGCCGGTCTTGCTGAGAACTGGCACCCCACCCGCAGCCGTGACCATGTCCATTGTGTTCCAGGTCAATCGCGGATCGTGGACGATCTTCCCGCCCGGCGACTTCTCCAACAGCTGAGCCGCTAGCAGGCCGACCAGATAGTAGCCTTCGATGAATTGTCCTTCGGCGTCGAAGAAAAAGCAGCGGTCGAAATCGCCATCCCAGGCAATACCAAAATCCGCACCGTGCGCGCGAACCGCCTCAGCCGTGGCGGCACGATTTTCTGGCAATAGCGGATTGGGTATTCCGTGCGGAAAACTGCCATTTGGCTCGTGGTGGATGCGAATAAACTCGAACGGAAGATATTCATCGAGTTGGTCAATCACTAGCCCGGCACCGCCGTTGCCTGCGTTGACAACAATCTTTAGGGGACGCAAGACTGCGCGATCGACGTAACCCAACAGATGCTCGATATAGGCCGACTTGTCGGCATCCACAAGCACAACCCCCTTCCTTTGCGCAGATGAGAACTTGCCTGACTCGGCCAACGTCTCGATATCACGCAGGCCCGTATCGCCACTGACTGGTCGTGAACCTTCGCGCACCAGCTTCATGCCGTTGTAGTCCATGGGATTGTGGCTGGCCGTTACCATGATGCCGCCGCCAACACCACGATTCGCGGTCTGGAAATAAACCTCCTCGGTACCGCACAGCCCGATATCAATCACCGAAACGCCGGCATCCGTCAGGCCACGTGTGACCGCGGCAGCAAGTAGAGGACTGTCCAACCTGACATCGCGGCCAACAACAACTTCATCAGGCCGCAGACGCTCGGCGAATGCACGTCCAATGCAGTACGCAATATCTTCGTTCAATTCGTCCGGGACTCGTCCGCGAATGTCGTACGCCTTGAAACACTTCATGATCAGATGGTTTCCCTGAGTCCGCTAGTAAATGGTGTTGCAAGCGAAATCCTGCGCCGGCAATGCCGCATCATCGCCCCACCGTGCTTGCATAAAGCCAAGCAAGCGTCTGCGGTAGCGTGTGCTGCGCATGCCACCCCGCAAGCTCGCCAAGCCTGGCGGGCGATCCAACGAGCCGCGCCACTTCCTTGCTTCTTACAAAAGCTGGATTGACACGTACCGCAATCGGATACCCAGCAATGGTGGCCATCATGTCGAGCACATCACCCAGCGAGTGCCCAACGCCAGTACAAATATTCAGGGTCTCGCCTACCGGGGATGCCTGCACAATCGCCGCGTACGCCCTCGCAACATCCCGGACATCGCCAAAGTCGCGTGCCACACCGGTGTTCCCTAGCTCGATCACCTTCTCGCCGCGCCGAAAATGGCTGACAATCTTGGGAATCAGGAACTGTTCTGACTGGCCCACGCCGGTGTAGTTGAACGGCCGAGTGATCACGATGGGCAGCCGATCCATCCATAATCTGGCCATGTACTCCATGGACAGCTTGCTCACTGCGTAGTCGTTCGCCGGCGCCGGCGGGGTGTCCTCGGTGATCGGCTCGACCTCGGCGTTGCCGTAGACGTTGGCGCTGCTGGCGAGCACCACAATCCTTGGCTTCTGTACAAGCTTTGCCAATGCATCGAGCAGGTTGCGGGTGCCGACGACGTTGACACGGTAGATCTCATCCACATCACCGTGGGCAACGAACGAAATCGCCGCCAGATGCAGCACCACTTCGGGCTGAACCGCGGCCACCGCCGCAAGCACCGCCTCGCGATCAAGCAGGTTGACGGTGATCGAGCCAGTGTCGACAGGCTCCTGGCGGTCACTCAGGCCGACGACTTCGTAACCGGCCGCCTCCAGTTCGGCGCCGACATACCTGCCGGTGAACCCGTTCCGACCGGTCAAAAGTGCGCGTGGACGCCCCACCTCAGAACGACGCCCCGCGTTCGTTGCGAGCAATGTCGGCCGTGACCATCATGCGACAGAGTTCCTCCAGTGTGGTCTTCGCCTCCCAGCCGAGCTTTTCACGTGCCTTGGAGGCATCGCCGATAAGCAGTTCAACTTCCGCCGGACGGTAGAAGCGTGGATTGATGCTCACCCTCAGCTTACCGGTGGCGGCGTCGACACCCCGCTCGGCCTCGCCCTCTCCCTGCCACGCGATATCAACGCCAGCCGCTTTAAATGCCATGCTGACGAAGTCGCGCACGGTCTCTGTACGGTTAGTCGCCAGCACGTAGGTGTCCGGCTCGTCGGCCTGCAGCATGCGCCACATTCCCTCGACATACTCCTTGGCAAAACCCCAGTCGCGCTTGGCATCCAGGTTGCCAAGCTCCAGCACCTCAAGCTTGCCCAGCGTGATCTTGGCTACCGCATCGGTGACTTTGCGCGTTACAAACTCGCGTCCGCGCAGCGGCGACTCGTGATTGAACAGGATACCGCTGCTGGCGAAAATGTCGTAGGACTCGCGGTAGTTGACCGTCATCCAGTGAGCATAGAGCTTGGCGACACCGTAGGGACTGCGGGGATAGAAAGGCGTCTCCTCGCTCTGGGGCACAGCCTGGACCTTGCCGAACATCTCCGATGTCGACGCCTGATAGAAACGAATGTCGCGATTGATCGTGCGGATAGCCTCCAGCATATGCACGGCGCCGATGCCGGTGATGTGCCCAGTAGTGATGGGCTGGTCAAACGACACGCCGACAAAGCTCTGCGCGGCCAGATTGTAGACTTCACTGACGTCAGCCATTTCGAGCAAGCGGATGCTCGAACCGAGGTCGGTCAAGTCGTATTCGGCCAATGTCAGATTGGGGTGCTGGGCAACGCCGAGCTCCTCGATGCGCCAGAAATTGACCGAACTGGTGCGGCGATAGGTACCGTAGACTCGGTACCCCTTGTCCAGCAGCAACTGCGCGAGATAGGCGCCATCCTGCCCCGTGATCCCCGTGATAAGAGCTGTTTTCATTCAATTATTTCCAAAGTAATCATCGCCAATGTATTGCTTCACTGAAATTTGTAGATGCTATAACCGCTGATCGTAGCATCCGCCTGGCGGGAACAATGGCGCGCACCTCCAGATCCGCCGCTCCATTGGAGGCTTCGAAATCCAGTGTAGCCAGAACACCTTGCGCTTGATCTTCCGGCTTGACAATCAATGTCGTGAAGAGGGTCGTTTTGCCTTTGTCATGCACCACATCGAGCGTCATGGATGCCGTTGGTGCAGGAGCAACGTACTGACCGCGAATGACGACCTGGTATTTGCCAGGCTGAATCGCGATGTACGGCCCGTACATGAGTACGCCACCGCGCTGGTCGCTTATGAGGCCTCTGGCAGGGTCCTTGGTGCCCACGAGCGAACCCACTCGACTGTCGGAGCCCTGATGTGGGCGACCTCCGTCATCGCGGGATGGCTATTACTTGCGGTAGCATTCGTGCCGTTTTTGTTACTGCCGCATGCCGACAAGGCAGCCAGCAAGAAGAACGGTGCCAACGTGGCCAAGCGCTTGATGGATGAAGTCATAAATTGATTATCCTCTGTCGTTTGTGGATAACTGGAGGAAAGGTCTCGACCGTATACGCTGTCATCTCGGTGAAAGCTGGATCCGCGATCAGAAATTCGTTTGGATATTCCGAGATGAGAGAAGGCTTAACCACAGGGGACGGGAGTCGCGTGACGAAGCCGGAAGGTACTGATAAGCCTCACCCAAGCTCAAATCATGCTTTCCAGGCTTGGCGTCGGCAGTGGGGTGATCGAGACATCCGTGACCTGTATCTCAAGCGCCCTGAAATGCAATTGAGCCCCGGCATCCACCCATAGCCGCACCTCCATATCCTGGACAGCTCGGTCCAGATAAAGCTCTCGCTCCGCAATAACGCCAGGTTGCACCTCGTTTTCAAGAGTGGAAGCCGGTATCAATTCCTTCTGACCGCGTTCGGCAACCACATCGAAGTTCGCCTGGGACGGACTCTCCACACTACCCAGTAGACGCAAGGTGTAACTACCTGCTGGCAATGCCACATAGGGGCCAAATACCAGATATCCGTCCATCGACGTAGTCGACAACAGATCATCGTCGAGCGATCCTACCTGGGAGTGCAGCCGCGCATGACCTGCTGGAAACAGGAGGCGTTTGCCCAGCTGCCACGTGAGAACCTCGGAATCACCCTCGATGGCTCTCAGCAAACGCTTTGTGCTCTGGGCCCAGGAAAGCACTTCAATCACCTGTGGATCGGGGCATCGGCCACTACCCAGTCGCTCCATCGCATCGCGTAATGCATCGGCGAGCATATCTGCGGAATCGGCGACGAAGTACATCGCACCAGCTCCGGCCACTTCACGAAATACGGGTATATCTCGCGCCAGCACCGGCAGGCGGTGACGTGCAGCCTCCACCAAGGGCAAGCCAAAACCTTCCCCCATGGATGCGGCCAACAGCATGGACACATTTTCGTAGACGGCTTCGAGTGCTTCATCGCTGATTCCTTCGAACCAGAACAAACGACGCCCAAGCTCGACATGCGAACTTAAGCGGTTGGCTAGCTCATCCACTCGCCAACCTCGCTTCCCGACCACAACCAGGACGACGTCGAGACCCTCAGCCCAAAGCTGCTCGAATGCATCCAAAGCCTGCGCATGCCCCTTGCGTGGCTCCACCGTGCCGACCATGAGCCATGATGGACGATCAGTCAGAGAGGCGATCTCGCCACGGGTCTTTTCGTCAATGCCCTGCGTCGGAGTACTGGATTCGATATCCGCGCCCAGATGGAAATAATCGATGCGCAATGAATCGCTGCGTCCCGGTTGGTTGATGTCGAGCCATTCACCGTATTCGGCCGCCACCGCCTTGGATATGGCAATCACGCTGTCCGATAGCTCGCCAATGGCGGTATACCAGCGTTGCAGGTGACCCACCAAATCGGATGGAAACCATTGCGGTTGCAGCGCAGGCAACAGATCGTAGAGCACGAAGTGCACCCGTACCCCGGCCTTGCGCATCTCTTGGAAATAGCCGGCCATGGCTGGGACGATATGCGCCGCCAGGTCGAGACCCAGAAAGATGTCGCCTGCGCCTGCCTCGATCGGCTCGTCGGGGAATGGCGCATGCGGAATCCCGAGGAAAGTACATGTGAAGCGGCGGGCGTAGCGATAGCTGCCTGATCCGTCCGCGTAAACCGGCTCGATCCGGTAACCCGCAGGCGGGTTGGCCAGCAGTTCACCGAGAACGCTGCGGACCACGCGCTGGATACCGCTCTTCGCGTCCGTAATCACCAGCACTGATATATCCACTAGCAGTTGCTTCTGGATGGATCCAATCGGCCGGTATCGCGCCACGGTAGCTGCCATCTCACGCAACTGCGACTCACTCAGCACCAAGTCGGTTGTTGCATCGGCTACATGCCTGACCAAGCGAGCTAAACTCGTGCGAGGCCCAGTCTGTTGAAAGTGCTCGATGGCATCCCGATACAACTCGGCCACATGCTTCGGGGAGAGCACGGTGGCGACGTGCTGGATCCCCGCCCGGGACAACTCTTCGCGCAGGTCTGTTTCATGGTGTAAAGCTTCGAGGCCAGCCGAAAGCTCGACATCGGTAAATTCGTCAGCGATCTTGAGCACCACGCCATCGGGCAACTCCGCCGCTGAGCCATGCGCGTTGATGACCACAGGTACCCCATAGGCGAGGCAGTCCAGCACGGCGCGCGATGTTTCGCCACGAGTATCGGTACGCAGCTGCACCGCTACATCGGTGGCTTGGAGATAGCGCTCATAGTCGGCGCTTTCGACAAATCCGGTGATACGAATCGCCGTCGGGCCAATCCCTGCGGCGGCAATCCGCCTCTTGAGCATTTCCGCGTACTCCGAGTCATGCACCTCACCGACCAGCAGCAGCACACTATGCTCCCGTCCGGCCAGCTCGGACGAAGCCCAAGCATCGATCAGTCGGTGCGCCTGCTTGTAGGGGTTAATGATACCGAACGTCGCAATAACAAACGCGTCATCGGCTATACCCAACTGCATTCGTGAGCCTGCCCGGTCAGTCGTGCTTCTCACCGATCGCCGCAGCTGGGGGACGTGGCGTATGTGCTTCGTGGCCGATCCACCGTACCAGGTCGAAACCAGGGTCTCGCAGAACTCGGAGTGCACGATGACGCCGTTCGCTGCGGCGATGACACTCCCGCTGCAGGGATATCTGGAAACGACGGCTTCCGAATCACCGAATCGATAACGCTCAGCCAGCGCCTGGTAACCATGCGACTGGAACAACGCCTGATCCCATGGCGACGGTATCTCGTCGCTGACCTCGAGATGTCGAAGGATATGCCCCAGATAAAAGTCATGAAGGACGATGACACCCGGAATGTCACGCGCCAGCTTGAACATATGCCCATGAAATGGCGAATTGCCGAACTGATACAGCACCCGCTGATAACGTCCCGCGTTCGCAGCAAACCAATCTACACCGCGCTTGGGGAAGCGAGAAGCCACGGTATCGCCTTCAATGGCTTGCTGATCGGTAATCACCTCGATCTCGTAATACTTCGCCAAAGCAGGCAACAACTCCGCGCTGTAATCGGCGATGCCGCTGCGCTCGGGCGGCAAAGGTGAAACAAAGGCCAATCGCGGCTTGACGTTCTCGACCGATACCGCCGTGCGACGAGCACGGCGCGACTCGAAATCCGCCTCCATCGCACCGAGCGCGCGCCGTGCGCTCTCCTGCCACGAGAAAAGACTCGCCTGCGATGGGCCGTGCGCAGCCAGATCAAGACGAAAGGCCTCGTCGGTCAACGATTGATACATGGCGGCTGCCATGCGGCTGTCATTGCGCGGGTCGAACAGCGCATCCTCGCGCCCGATCACCTCTGGAAGGCTGGAAGTGTTGGCGGCGATGACTGCTGCGCCACAGGCCATGGCTTCCAGTGCCGGCAGACCGAAACCTTCATGCCATGACGGAAACACGAAGAGCTTGCAAAGATTGCATAGAGCAACCAGCTCCTGATCCGTGACGAATCCCGTCATGACCAATTGACCGGGGCGCAAGCCGATACTGCGAGCGAGCAACTCCAGCCGCGAACGCTCCTCTGCTTGTACAGAGCAGACGATCGCCAGCTGATGTTGCTTGCGAACAGCCGATGGCAGCAAGGCAAACGCTCGAATCAAGCCATCGATATTCTTGCGGTGGTCAATGCCACCTGTATACATCACGAAAGAGCCATGCAGGCCAAACTTGGAGCGCAGGGCCAGCTCTTCATCCGCTGACAGCTGCAGCGGTCGAAACATCGGGTCGGCCGCCGAGGATATGTTCACGACATTGGCTGCCGGAAGCTGGAGGTAATCGATCGCCTCGCGTCGCGAACTTTCCGAGATCGCCAGCAAGAGGCGCGCCCGATGCAACGAGGCCAGCTTGTCCTGGTACCAGTCACGCACGACCGGGTTGGCCAGATAGATATCCTGATAAATGAGAGGAATGAGGTCATACAGCGTAACCGCAGATGTGGGTGATCTGGCACCGCCAATGCTGGTGACCGCATCTCCCTCAAGTCCTTCGAACAAACTGCTTACGTGCAGCATATCGGGCTGCAATTTGCGCATGAAGTCCTCTCGCAGAACCTCAGCCAGACGACGACGCCCCGTATTTGCGGGATCACACGCTTCTACAGCGCCGATCGGGTTCCAGACGCGGATGCGCTCGGGTGCAACGAGATTTGCGAAGTCCTTGCGAACCGCGTCGACGGATGCAGGAAACGCACCATTGAGTGCGATCCAGCACTCATGCTCACCCGCCTGTCGCAGCATGGCAACCGCCAGCGCCGCCGAATAGCGTCCAATTCCACGAAAGCGGCTGCCAGACGTTTGGCAAGCCTGTAAATCCAATACAAGACGCATGAATGTATTCCAATCCTTTTCAGGGATCCTTCCTGGATCCTTCCTGCCCTGAACGAAATTCCTTCAACAGCACCAACGCTTCCCGCGCCGAGCGTGAGAGCATCTCTTGGCCACCATTGGACTCCGCCGTTGCGGACCCAATTGCCGATCGGGGAACTGAGGAAGCCGTCGGCTGGCCCCAGCCCAGCGTAACCAATCTTTTCTTGATTTGTGGGCTTCGCCCGACAATACGTCGCCCAATCAGACGCATACCAGGCACACGGGCCAATGTGCGCACCGCTATTCTAACAATTTTAACCATCGCAAAACGACTAGCTTGCGCACCCTGGCGATAGCCACGACGAAGCTTACGCAACGGCGCTGTCATGCGCCATGATCGGGTCGCCTGGACCTCGATCAGGAGCGATTGCAGAGTTTTGCCATGTTCCTGGCTGCGGGTCAGTTCAGCGCGTAGGTGCAGCAATTCATCGGTAGCATGAGCATGGCTAGCCTGCAGCTCATGCAACTTTGCCTGTAGTTGCTCGCAAGCGGCAACCTTCTCGCCGATCACAGCCTGTGCGTTATGAAGATCGCGGGAAAATTCGCTGTGAGTGGAATGCGAATTCGCGACTGAGTCAATGAGTTCGGCGACACGCTCGTAGAGGTCCAACCGTTCTGCCTGCAAAGTCTTCAGCTGCTCATTGAAACTGCTTCGCTCAAGTTCGACCGAGTCAAGTTGTTGACGCAGCAGCTCAACGCTCTCCTGTGCCGAACGACATTGCCGTCCCAGAATGCGCCGAACCGTGCGTTCTCTATCCAACCGCTCACTCAATTCACTGATGCGTTCGTGTGCGTCACTCACCATTTTCCGCGAAATTTCCTCGCGACGTTCGTTCTCGGCCCGCCATTGCTCTCGTTCAACCTGCACGCGCTCCGCACTCCGCGCTTCGCGCTCGGCCGCCTCGTCCACCAACCGTCGATGCTCAACCAAAGCCGCTTCCCGTCGCTCGTTCTCACTGTTGAGGAATTCGACACGGACCCGCAGCTGTTCGCATTCCGCCTGCATGCGCGACAGGCCCTGCGCTTCGCGCTCGGCGGCCTCATCCCGCAACCGTCGATGCTCAACCAAAGCCGCCTCTCGTCGCTCGTTCTCACTGTTAAGGAATTCGGCACCGATTCGCAGCTGTTCGCATTCCGATTCGAGCTGTGCCAAGCGCTGCGCGTCCCGCAACGCCAACAAATCGCCCTCCGCCACCTGCAAGTGAGCGCGCGCCGCGGCCTCAGAGGCCCGCACGAAATAATCAAAAACATTCGGTGGATGCGAAAACGCTGAATCCAGTTCGCTGCGCTCATCGGCCACGTAAAAGCGGTTCAACCCATCTTCATAGACGAAATGATAACCGCGCCCTGTTAGCAGCGGCTCCCATTCCGCGTACGCGGGCTTCTGACTGTTGGGTTCGGTAGCCTCAATCAGGATAATCCACGGCCGTATCCGATCGAGCGAAAGGCCGCGCAACGCTGCGGTCTCACCTCCCTCGCAGTCAATCTTGAGAAAGTGAACTTCACCAGACCAATACGTATCGCAAATCTCGTCCAGAGTCACGCATTCCACATCCGACTCTCGAATCTGATGTCCAGCCTGCGTATGTCGTGCCGCAAATTCGGGGTCGGTCGTTGACAGTCCGCTAGCCTCCACCTCGAACAGATGCAGTTGGCCTGGACTGTCAGATACCGCGATCTGCAGATTGATGTCATGCGGACGATCGGAAACCAGCCGGTGGAACCAGTGTGTGACCGGCTCGATGTTGATACCGCGCCAACCTAACTCGTAAAATGCCTTGGTGACCGAGTCATCAACTGGATCCTGAGCACCCACGTCGATATAGAAACCGTGCTCAATTCCGCGCAGCGCGCGAATGAGCATTACATCCTCGTAGTTCTGGGCGTAGGAGGTAAAACTCATAGAGTGCAAACCTCGATACTAGGCGGGACCCAGGCCGAACCTACAAATATCGGTTGTGACATATTGGAAACAGTGAAGACCAGCGCCAGATCCCTCCATTCGTAGTTATTGACAAGATGGGTATCGGTGCTGACCAGCGCCGTCGAAACCGAATAGCTTCCCTGCCCAAAATTCATCGGAAAGCTGATGCGAAACTGTACACGTTGACCAGCACGCACTTCTTCCAATACCTGCTCCGTATGGTGTGTATTGGTGCCAAAAACCTGTTGTCCCAACCTATCTTTGATCATGTAGCCCAGCACCAGTCGCGGGATGTCCTCTCGCGCCATCACTTGAATTTGGAGCGTCACAGGCTGACCAACGTCAACAAACTCCACCTGCTCCTCGGAATCGTTGAGGAGCATGATGGTCTCAACCACCGCCTCACCGCTGCCTGAAATGGTCTGAACGCGACCGCTGGCGTGGTTCGAAATCGTGATCGTGCTGTTCTCTCGCTCCGCAATCAACGCATTGTAGAGATCCATGACTTCCGCAGGATCGCCGTCTTTAATGAGGGCGCCGTTCTCCAGAAGCAGCGCACGATCGCACAGGCTCTGTACTGCGCCAGCATCGTGCGAGACGATCAGCAGACTGGTGCCTTGTTCGCGGAACTCACGTATCCGCTTGAAGCACTTATGCTGAAAATAGGAATCTCCTACGGAAAGCGCCTCGTCGACGATGAGAATGTCCGGACGGAACGCGGTTGCCACGGCAAACGCAATACGCATTTGCATACCGCTCGAATAGGTCCGCACAGGTTCGTCGAAATATTCACCGATCTCTGCAAATGCCTCGATCGCTGCCATGGCACCAGATATGTCTTCATGGGAGAAGCCCATCAAGCCGGCCGTATGACGAACGTTCGCCCGACCACTCAGATCGGGGCTGAAGCCCATGCCAAGTTCGAGGATGGCCGCAATGCGACCGTGCACGCCAATGGTACCCTCGGTTCCCCTGAGCGTGCCCGTGATCAACTTGAGCAGCGTGCTCTTGCCTGCACCATTCTGACCGACAATGCCGATCGACTCGCCATGCTCGACATTAAATGAAACGCCACGCAGGACCCAAGTTTCTGCTTTTACCTGCACATGCAACCCACACCATGAGGCAAATCGCCGCAACTCCGACCCATAATCGCGAAAGGCCTTGCCAAGTCCACTCACAGTAAGAAGGGATTCACTCACAGTACGTCCACCATTTCCGGCGCTGCGCGCCTGAACAAGATCAATGAAAACAGCAACAGTACGATCGCCGCCAAGGCAATAATGGCCAGCCCTTGAATCGGAGGGGGGCGTCCGTAAAGGATGACATCCTGAAATGCCACAGCCATATGCATCATCGGATTGAATTCCAATATGGAACGCAATCGATCCGGAATAATACTTGGCATGTAGACGATCGGGGTTAGCCAAAACAACAGCTGAAGTACCACCGTCATAACCTGGGCGACATCCCGCACAAAAACATTCAATATGCCAAGAATCAACCCTAATCCGATAGCAAAAGCCAGGTTGATGACAATCAAAAGAGGGAGCCAAAGCATTGCCAGGCTGAGCGGGTGACCGATCAGGAGGAATACACCTATGGCCGTCACGAGTAAAAGAAGGTTATTCACCAAGGATGAGCCGCCGACAATGATAGGCAAACATACCCGTGGAAATGCCATCTTCTTCATGAGATTGCCATTATCGACGAATAATGTCAGCGATCGAGTCACTACTTCGGCAAACAATGACCAGGCAATCATCCCTGCCATCAGGTAGATAACGTAGGCGTAGCGATTATTGATACCTGGTAGCTTGGCCGCCATGATGCGCGACAAAACGAGCGCATAAATTGCCACCTGTGCCAGTGGCTGCAAGATCATCCACAGCCCGCCCAACTTACTGCGCGCGAACCGCGAGCGAAGATCGTTTTTGATCGACGACACGATGAAATGGCGATAACTCCAGATTGCCGCCAGAATCTCTTTCATGTAACCCGTTCCTGTTGATGGCGTCAATGATGAAAAATGGTCGTCGCGGTATCGCCGATGGCTGAGGACGACAAAGCCTCAAGGCGTTGAATGATTAGCTGCGCTGTGACATGGGGCGAGAGCCTGTCCCGGACGTCCTGCGCAGCACGCGCGCCTATCCTTGCCGCAAAACTCCTATCGTCAACGATTCGACGCATCTGCTCAGCAGCATGTGAAACGCTGGGTTCTGCCCAATGCTGCCCTTCGCAATGAAGGTACTCACCCTCATGTAGAGGGACGAGATTGTAGTCCACCAGACAGCTGTTGGCATCCGTCATGAAATCCATATTGCCTGACCAGGCCGTGGCGATCACCGGCTTTCCCAAGCGCATGCACTCGGCAAGCCCCAGACCAAAACCTTCAGCACGATGCAGCGAGACATACGCATCAACACAACGCTGCAGCGCCTGCACGTCACTGCGGTGGATCACCTCGTCACGGATGATGATACGCTTATCGCCGGACGCCGCTGCCAGCAACTCCTGCAGCATCATTGGATACCGATGCCCATTACTTGATTTGATCAGCAACCTGACATCAGGCCTGCCATCGGCATAGGCCAGCTGAAACGCGCTAATTACCGCGAGCGGATTTTTTCTCGTTAAAAAGGAATTGAAGTCGAAGCTGCTGAGGAAGATAAAAGCATCATCTTCCAAACCAAAGTCCGCACGCATCAATCCGCTGTCGTTCGCCTCGCCGACCGGCAACGGGACATACCATACGGGCTTGTCGGTGATGCGCTTGATCGCCTTTTCAATGAACTGGGTGGCAACCATGACTTCGTCGACGAGTTCCAGTCCGGGCAGCCACGCATCCGGAAACGCCTCCAACTCCCAGAACCAGCACGCAATCAGATAACGATTACCCAGGCGTTCGCGCCCGATGACGGCAATGGCCTCGTCCAGATAGTCAGGATTGACGAAAATCAGGTTGACGCCGTATGGCGTTTCCTCGCCAATATGCGCGTCCAGACTGTTGTCATCCATGCCGTGCGGCACGTCGATGGCGATATTGTGGATGGCGACTGGATAGCCTTCGGCCAACAACGCCCGCGCATACAGACGAGCTCCTTCGGCGAGCCCGAATTGGCCGCGGGCATAGGCAAAGATGTTGACGCCAACGGCATGGGCATATTCCGCCCCCGGCGCAGGCACAGCCCACTCTGGCTGTTGCCCATGACCTTGCCAGTTCGAAGTTCTAGGAAACCTGAGCTGTGCCCGCGCACGCTCGGCCAACGTTTCGGACATTTTGGAACGGAATGTTGTCGGCAAATGACGGTAGACCGCTCTGAGCCATGACTGTCGGCGAATCCATGTTGACAGGTGCAATAGCCCAAAGCCCAAGTCCACCCGCCGCCATCTATTGATGATGCTCAAGACACTAGCCCCATCGTCAATGCAGCGATTGGCGAAAGCACATAATAGCCCGACTTCACTTGCCCAACGCGAGGGTCAGTTCTTCCCGCAAATCGGCGATATCCTCCACGCCCACGGAAAGCCGCACCAACCCGTCACTGATCCCCAGCCGTTTTCGGTTGGCCGCCGGAACCGAGGCATGGGTCATGATCGCGGGATGTTCGATCAGGCTTTCAACACCGCCGAGCGACTCGGCCAGCGCAAACAGCTTGCAGCGCTCCAGCATGCGTTTCGCCTTTTTCAGGCCGCCCTTGATCTCGATTGTGATGATGCCGCCGTAGCCATCCATCTGGCGTTTGGCCAAGGCGTGTTGCGGATGGCTTTTGAGGCCCGGGTAGATCACCTGCTCGACGGCAGGTTGTTTTTCAAGCCACTTGGCTAGCTCCAGCGCGCTTTCGCAGTGCGCCTTCATGCGCAGGTGCAGGGTCTTGAGGCCGCGCATGGCAAGGAAGGCATCGAACGGGCCGGCCACCGCGCCGACCGAGTTCTGCAGAAAGCCCATCTGCTCGGCCAGCTCTTTGCTGCCCGCCACCACGATGCCGCCGACCATGTCGGAGTGACCGTTGAGGTACTTGGTGGCCGAATGCAGCACCAGGTCGGCACCGAATTCGAGCGGGCGCTGGATCATCGGCGAGCAGAAGGTGTTGTCGACCACAAGGATCAGGCCGTGCTTTTTCGCAAACGCAGCGACTTTGGCCAGGTCGACCAGCTTGAGCATCGGGTTAGTCGGGGTTTCGGCCCAGATCATCCGGGTATTGGGTTTCAACGCCGCCTTGAGCGCCTTGCCGTCGTTGAGATCGATAAAGCTGAAGTCCAGCCCGGCGGAACGGCGGCGCACCTTTTCGAACAGGCGATAGCTGCCACCGTACAAGTCGTCCATCGCGATCACGTGACTGCCCGAATCGAGCAGGTCCAGCACGGTCGCGGCGGCGGCCAGACCCGAGGCGAAAGCAAAGCCGGCAACGCCGCCTTCCAGGTCCGCCACGCAACGTTCGTAGGCCATCCGTGTGGGATTCTGGCTGCGCGAGTACTCGTAGCCCTTGTGCTTGCCGGGACTCTCCTGCACGTAGGTGGAGGTGGCGTAGATCGGCGTCATGATGGCGCCGGTGGAGGGATCGGGGGATTGTCCGGCATGGATCGCGCGGGTGCCGAGTCCGTGTTGCTTGGGTTTCTTCCCGGTGGTCATCAGCTCTTTCACAACCCGCCCGGCGGGCTGTCTCCTTGTCGTGTAAGTGCGTCATCTTAGCTTTATTGCCGGACGCTGCCGACGGGTGGGTGTGCTTTGCGTTCATGCAGCGGTCGCAGATCGGTGGCGTGGCGCGTTTGGAATGGCGTGGTTTGGCGGCTGGGATACATGTCTCGGAGGCAAGGCCACATGAGCTTTTAGCAGAGCGGCGGACAGTGTCCGCCCTACACGCGGTAGGCGGTCCCTTGCCGCCGGCCTGCCGGTGGAGGAGAAGGAACGGTAACGATACGGCGGGCTAATTCGCCCAAACCCGCCCGAACCAGTTGCAGCAGCGTTGTTGCGCGTTTATATCCATATGAGTATATTCCCAATCATGAAGCCCCTTCGATTTCTTGGCGACTCGCTCAAAAGCCTGCGCGAGTTTCCAGAGGCCGCCAGGCAGGACGCCGGCTATCAGCTGGACAGCGTGCAAAGAGGCAAGCAGCCGAACGATTTCAAACCGATGCCGGGCATCGGCAAAGGCCACCATGACGAAGCACGAAACCTATGACAGTGTGTGGGACGCCATTGGCGATACGCCGGAGCAAGCTGCCAATCTGCGCGCGAGGGCAGAACTCATGCAGCAAATCGTCGCGATCATCAGCGCCAGCGGCTGGAAACAGACCGAGGCGGCCGAACACTGCGGCGTAACCCAGCCGCGTGTCAACGATCTGCTGCGCGGCCGCGTGTCGCGCTTCTCGCTGGATGCACTGGTGAACATTGCCACGGCACTGGGCCGGCGGGTCCACGTGGAGCTGGAGGCCGCCTGAGCCTGGTACTGCAGCAATTGATCCGACCATGAGTTATGGCAGAGCGGCGGACGGTGTCCGCCCTACCGGGTAGGGCGAGGGCGTCTTGGCCATCTGCCCTTGGTGGTTGCGACGGGAACGGGCATTATTGGAGGTTAGTCGGCCTGCCCGGCTGGACGATCTTCATTCACCGCACTCATGGACGTACTCGATGACATCCCCAGGTATCAAGACGCTACTGGTCACCGGCGGCGCCGGCTTTATCGGCGCCAATTTCGTGCTGCAGGCGGTGGCCGATGGCTTGCGCGTGATCAATCTGGACAAGCTGACGTACGCCGGCAATCCGGACACGCTGGCTTCGCTGCAGGGTAACCCGCAGCATGTGTTTGTGCACGGCGATATCGGCGATCGCGCGCTGGCGGTCAGGCTGCTGGCTGAACACCGCCCCGACGCCATCGTCAATTTCGCCGCCGAATCGCATGTGGATCGCTCGATCGACGGTCCGGCCGAATTCGTGCAAACCAATGTGGTGGGCACCGTGGCCTTGCTGGAAGGCGCCCGCGACTACTGGCGCAGCCTGGAAGGTGCGGCACAGGAAGCGTTCCGCTTTTTGCATGTGTCGACCGACGAGGTCTATGGCTCACTGGGCGCCGAGGGCAAGTTCACCGAGCAGACGCCGTATGCGCCGAACTCGCCGTACTCTGCCTCCAAGGCGGCTTCCGACCATCTGGTGCGGGCGTTTCATCACACCTATGGTCTGCCGGTGTTGACCACCAATTGCTCGAACAACTACGGGCCGTATCAGTTTCCCGAGAAGCTGATTCCGCTGGTGATCCAGAAGGCACTGGCTGGCGAGCCGCTGCCGGTCTACGGCAACGGCCTGAACATCCGCGACTGGCTGTATGTGGGTGACCATTGCAGTGCGATCCGTCGGGTGTTGGAGGCGGGCCGGGTAGGTGAAACCTACAACGTCGGTGGCAACGCCGAGCGCACCAACATCGACGTGGTGACGATGATCTGCGCCCTGCTCGATGCGCGCCGGCCGCTGGCCGATGGTCGGGCGCGCGAATCGTTGATAACCTATGTGAAGGACCGCCCCGGTCATGACCGCCGTTACGCCATCGATGCCAGCAAATTGCAGGACGAACTGGGCTGGCGTCCCTCGCAGACGTTCGAAAGCGGCGTCGCGCAGTCGGTGGACTGGTATCTGGACCACCAGCCGTGGGTGCAACGCGTGCTCGATGGCAGCTACCGCCTGGAGCGCCTGGGATCATGAAGAGCGACAGCGCAGGCAACACCACCAAGGGCATCATCCTGGCCGGCGGCTCCGGCACGCGGCTTTATCCGATCACCCGCGCGGTCAGTAAGCAGCTGTTGGCAGTGTACGACAAACCGATGATCTACTACCCGCTGGCCACCTTGATGCTGGCCGGCGTCCGCGAAGTGTTGATGATCAACACCCCGCACGAGCAGGAGATGTTCCAGCGGCTGCTGGGTGACGGCTCGCAATGGGGTATCGACATTCGTTACGCGGTGCAGCCCTCGCCGGACGGCCTCGCACAGGCATTCACCATCGGCCGCGACTTTGTCGGCGGCAAGCCGAGCTGTCTGGTGCTGGGTGACAACATTTTTTATGGTGTAGGCCTTACCGAGCGGCTGAAGCGCGCCGCGGCGCGTGAACGCGGCGCGACCGTGTTCGGCTACTGGGTGAAGGACCCCGAACGCTATGGCGTAGCGGAATTCGATGGCAACGGCAAGGTGATCGGATTGGAGGAAAAGCCGGCCATCCCGAAATCCCATTACGCGATAACCGGTCTGTATTTCTACGACGAGCGCGTCTGCGATTACGCGGCGTCGCTGAAACCCTCGGCGCGCGGCGAACTGGAAATCACCGACCTCAACCGCTGCTACCTCGACGACGACTCGCTGCACCTGGTACAGCTCGGTCGCGGCTTCGCCTGGCTTGACACCGGTACTCACGAGTCGCTGATGGAAGCGGGCAACTACATCGAGACCATCGAGAACCGGCAGGGGCTCAAGGTGTGCTGCCCGGAGGAGATTGCCCATCTCAACGGCTGGATCGACGACGACCAGCTGTTGCGCCTGGCTGCCCCGTTGGCCAAGACCGGTTACGGCCAGTACCTGCAAAACCTGGTGCGCGAGGGGCGTGCCCGATGAAGATGATCGAGACCTCACTGCCCGGTGCGATTATCATCGAGCCACAGGTGTTCGGTGATGCGCGTGGCTTTTTTTACGAAAGCTACAACCAGGGTACGTGGCGCGATGCCGGCATCGACGTCGAGTTCATCCAGACCAATGTCTCACGCTCCGCACGTGGCGTGCTGCGCGGCCTGCACTACCAGTGGCCGAACCCGCAAGCCAAGCTAGTCAGCGTGCTCGAAGGCGAGGTCTACGACGTGGCGGTGGATATCCGCCGCGGCTCCCCCAACTTCGGGCAGTCGACCGGGGTCATGCTGACGGCGGAAAACCATCGCCATTTCTGGGTGCCCGAAGGTTTTGCCCACGGCTTTTGCGTATTGTCCGAGTTCGCCACGTTCAGCTACCAGTGCACGGCGCTGTACGACGCCCAAGCCGATGCCGGCATCCGCTGGAATGACGCCGAGCTGGGCATCGACTGGCCACTGAGCGAACCGCTGCTGTCGGACAAGGATCGCAAGACGCCGTTTCTCAAAGACGTGGCGCCGGAGCGGTTGCCGGTATTCGTGCCGTGAAAATTCTGCTGCTCGGTGCCAATGGCCAGCTGGGCGGCACGTTTCTGGCGCATGGAGGCCTGGCGGCGCGCGGCACGCTGCTGGCGGCCAGCCGTGATGGCATGTTGACAGGTGGTGGCCACGGTGAGATTGCCGATCTTGCCGAGCCGACCAGTCTCCCCGCCCTGCTTGATCGGCTTCAACCGACGCTGATCGTCAATGCGGCGGCCTATACGGCCGTCGATCGCGCCGAGCAGGAAGAGCCGCTGGCCATGCGGGTCAATGCCGAAGCGGCGGGCGTACTCGGGCGCTGGGCGGCGGCGCATGGCACGCTGGTGATCCACTATTCGACCGACTACGTGTTTGACGGCGCGCAGTCGCACCCCTACGCCGTCGAGGCACCCGTGGCTCCACTGGGCGCCTACGGCCGCAGCAAGTTGGCAGGCGAACAGAGCCTGCGTGAGAGCGGTGCCGATCACCTGATCCTGCGCACCGCATGGGTCTATGCCGCGCACGGAAAGAATTTCCTGCGCACCATGTTGCGAGTAGGAGCCGAGCGCGAGGAACTGCGCGTGGTGGACGACCAGCACGGCGCCCCGACCGATACGGCGCTGATCGTGCGCGCCAGCCTGGCGGCGCTCGATCGCTGGCAGCGGGCCGATGCGGTGCAACGCCAGGCGTTGGGCGGTACCCATCACCTGGTGGCCAGCGGCGCCACTACCTGGCATGGCTTTGCCACCGCCATTTTCGAACAGGCGCTGGCGCAAGGATTGATCGAACGCGCGCCGCGGGTGATACCCATCAGCAGCGCCGATTTTCCCACGCCTGCACGACGACCGGCCTGGTCATTGCTGGACAACAGCGGCTTTCAGCAGCAGTTCGGCTTTGACCTGCCTGACTGGCGCACGGGACTGGCGGACGTGGTGGGCGAACTGGTGCGACACGCCGGCGGGGGCTCGTAGAATCAGCCTTCGAGAGACGATGGTTTGACGGCATGCAGCCGGGATGGCATCTCGACCGCTGACAACGGCGGCTCCTTCCCGGCTCATCATGAGGAAGAGACAGCCTTTCTTGCAGACCATATTTCGGCGTAGGGCGGGCACCGCCCGCCATGGGTCACAGGCATCAACGCGGCAGCTGGCGTGCGCTGACAGCCATGGACGGCGGACGCGCAGCGACCGCCTGCAGACAGCCGCAGCCCGTTTCGGCGACAATCGTGCGGATTTTTCTGATCAAGGCAGGCTGGATGACATGTTGACTCCCCTTATCCTCAGCGGCGGCAGCGGCACCCGCCTGTGGCCGGTGTCGCGCAAGAACCTACCCAAGCAGTTCCTGACGCTGTCCGGTAACTGCACCTTGTTCCAGCAGACGATTTCGCGCACGCGACAACTGCCCGGTGTGGCGCCCCCGATCGTGGTAGCCAGCGAGGACCACCGTTTTCTGGCGGCCGACCAGTTGCTGGAGCTGGGTATCGAGGGGGCGTCGATCGTGCTGGAGCCGCTGGCCCGCAACACGGCACCGGCGATCGCGCTGGGTGCGCTGCAGGCGATGCAACGCGATGCCGAAGCCGTACTGCTGGTGTTGCCGGCCGATCACCTGATCGGCGATACCGACGCGTTTATGGCCGCCGTAAAACAAGCCATGTCCCTGGCGGACCAGGGCTGGCTGGTGACCTTCGGCATCCGCCCGGATCGTCCGGAAACCGGCTTCGGCTATATCCGCCGTGCCGAGGCGGTCGGCAGCGAAGGCTACCGGGTCGAGCAGTTTGTCGAGAAGCCGGGTCGAACTACGGCCGAGGGGTATCTGGCCGATGGCGGCTACGACTGGAACTCCGGCATGTTCCTGTTCAAGGCGTCGCGTTATCTGGAGGAACTGGCGACCCATGCGCCGGCAATGCTCGATGCCGTGCGTGCTGCCCACGCCGGCGCTGCCGCCGACCTGGATTTCGTGCGCATCGACCGCGAACTGTTTGCCAAGGTGCCCGACGATTCGATCGACTACGCCGTCATGGAAAAGACCCGCCGCGCCGCGGTGGTTCCGGTGGCCTGCGACTGGAGCGATATCGGCTCCTGGGATGCCTTGTGGTTGAGCGGCAGCAAGGACGCTGACGGCAACCTGCGCGAGGGCGACACGCTGGCGGTCAACACCCGCAACTCGCTGCTGCGCTCGCACGACCGCCATCTGGTCGCCACCGTCGGCGTCGATGACCTGGTGGTGGTGAGCACGCCCGATGCCACCCTGGTGATGCATCGCGATGCCGCGCAGGACGTCAAGCAGGTGGTGGAGCAGCTGAAACAGTCTGGGCGCAGCGAGCATTCGTTCCATCGCGTGGTGCATCGCCCGTGGGGCAGCTACGACTCACTGGAAGCCGGCGATCGCTTCCAGGTGAAGCGGATCGTGGTCAAGCCCGGCGCATCGCTGAGCCTGCAGAAACATCATCATCGGGCCGAACACTGGATCGTGGTCTCCGGTACCGGTGAGGTCACCTGCGACGACAAGGTATTCCTGCTCGGCGAGAACCAGAGCACCTACATCCCGCTGGGTAGCACGCATCGGCTGCGCAATCCCGGCAAGGTGGCGCTGGAGATCATCGAGGTGCAGTCCGGCAGCTACCTCGGCGAGGACGACATCGTGCGCTTCGACGACGTCTACGGTCGCGCCTGAGCGAACCGGTTTGGCGGCCTGACGTTATATCGGGCCGCGTTCGATGGGCGGCAATAGCACGGCGGACAGTGTCCGCCCTAGCCCCCGCCCCCCCCGTAGGGTGGGCAATGCCCGCCGATGGTGGAGCGCTGACGCGGGGTCGGCAAGCAGGCGGCGGACGGTGTCCGCCCTACGGGTTGGCGGGCTCGGCGGCGGGTGGGCGACGGATCACGGTGCGTTTGGGCAGGGTGCCGAGGACGACCATCGGCAACTTGTCGGCTTGCAGTTGCGGCAGCAGCCGGGTGTCGACCACCGCCAGCGCACTGGGCGCAGCGCGCCAACGGGCCTCGAAATCGGCGATATGCGGCACGTAACCATCGGGCCGCGACAAACGCCCAGGGGTGATGTCGTCGGGGCTGTCGTCGACGACGGTGACCAGACGCTGCAGGTAGAACGACAGTCCGCGCAGATAGGCATGCACGGTAAACACTTCGGTATTCGCCTGCAGGTAGGGTTGCATCAGCTTCGCCGCAGGCGCGGCGGACAAATCGTTGGCCACGCTGCCGAGATTGGCAAACAGCGTCTGCCATACGAACAACGAGGCAAAACCAAGCAGATTCACCGCCGCCAATACGCGACGCCGGAACACGATCAGCAGGCCGCCCAGGGAGGCCGCAGCGACCAGTACGCCGAAGCCCAGCGCCAGCTTCAGCAAGACGCCTTGCATGTCGGTGTGGCGGGCGAAATAGCCGCTGCCGGTGGGCTGCATCAACGCGGCGACCACGACAATGGCGGCCAGCAGCGCCACGGCCATGAATCGCCACACCAGGACTTTCATCGGCAGGTGCGAGATGCTTTTTGCCAGCAGGATCGCCACTGCCGGAAATACGGGCAGAATGTAGAACGGCAGCTTGGAGTGCGAGACCGAGAAAAACACCACGACCACACCGACCCAGCACAGCAGGAATCGGCTGGCGCTCGCACCGTCATGCACACTGCGCCAGCTGCTGCGGTTGATGGGCAGGAACACCGTCCACGGGAACAGGCCGAGCACGACTATCACCGGAAAGAACCACCACGGCTGGTCGCGCCCGTCGACGCTGGTAAGAAAGCGGCTGAAGTGTTCGCGGATGAAAAAATAGTCGAAGAAATCGGGATGCCGCAGGCTGATCGCCACAAACCACGGCGCGGTAATCACCAGCAGCAGCAGCAGGCCCCAGCCCATGGTCATCCGCCGCAGGATGCTCCAGTCGCGCTCCCACAGCATGAACACGAACAGCGCCGCCGCCGGCAACACCACGCCGATCAGCCCTTTCGACAGCACGGCCAGCGCCAGGCTGGCCCAGCCAAGCAGGTTCAGGCGGGTGCGCAGCGGTTCGGCCGAAGGATCGAACTGCGATACCAGGAACAGACAGATGCCCACGCCGAGAAACGCCGCCACGCCCATGTCGATGGTATTGATATGGCCACCGGCCATGAACAATAGGCCACTGCCGAGAACCAGCACCGTGGTCCAACCTGTGCGCACGCCATACAGCCGCTTGGCGGCCCAACCCGCAACCGCGATCGCCAGCATGCCGGTGAGCGCAACCCACAGTCGGGCTGTCCATTCATGCACGCCGAACAAGGTGTAGAAAATGCTGGTCGCCCAGTATTGCAAGGCCGGCTTGTCGAAGAAGTTGAAGCCGTCCAGCTTCGGCGTCAGCCAGTTGCCCGAGGCAAACATCTCGCGCGCCACTTCGGCGTAGCGGCCCTCATCGGGCTCGCCCAGCGGGCGCGACCCGAGCCCCGCAAACCACAGCACCAACCAGCCCAGCGACAACCCGCCGAACAGCCATTTCGACAAGGCATCGGAACCGCCAGCCGGCGGCTTCGTGCTCATGCGCCTGACCTCCGATTGTCGGCGAGGTGGTCCGGCGCATGGGACATGCGGATCTCTCCAATGGCCAGACGGTTCATTCCACGGTCACCGATTTGGCCAGGTTGCGTGGCTGGTCGACATCGGTACCGCGTAGCACGGCGACGTGATAGGCCAGCAACTGCAACGGCACCGTGAATACGGCAGGTGAGATGAAGTCGCCGCCCGATTCCACCCGCAGCGTGATGCCGTGATCGGCCATGTCATCCATGCCGGCGGCGCCATCGGCAAACACGATCAGCCGTCCGCCACGGGCGTGCACGACCTGCAGGTTGGATTTGAGCTTGTCCAGCAACGGCCCGTTCGGCGCCACCGCCACCACCGGCATGTTCTCGTCGACCAAGGCCAGTGGTCCGTGCTTGAGCTCACCGGCCGGATAGGCCTCGGCGTGGATATAGGATATTTCCTTGAGCTTGAGCGAACCCTCCAACGCCACCGGATAGTGCGCGCCGCGACCGAGGAACAAGGCATGCTGGCGATGGATGAATTCACCGGCCAGCTCGATGATCGCCGGCTCCAGCTTCAACACATTCTCGATCGCCCGCGGCAGATGTTGCAGCTCGGCGCACAAGGCAGCGTAACGTTGCGGATCGAGGCCATTGCGACGGGCCAGCTCCAGCGCCAGCAGTGCGAGAGCGGCGAGCTGGGTGGTGAAGGCCTTGGTCGAGGCCACCCCGATTTCCGGACCGGCCCGTGTCATCAACTTCAGGTCGGCCTCGCGTACCAGCGACGACTCGGCGACGTTGCAGATGCCCAGCGTGCCGAGGTAGCCGCGGCGGCGTGATTCGCGCAGGGCCGCCAGGGTGTCGGCGGTCTCGCCCGACTGCGAGATGGCAACGAACAAGGTGTCCGCCGGCACAACCGTTTCGCGATAACGGTACTCGCTGGCCACTTCCACGCTGACCGGCAAGCGGGCGTATTCCTCGATCCAGTACTTGGCGACCAGGCCCGCGTGGTAGCTGGTACCGCAGGCGATGATGTGCAGGCCGCGGGTACGCCGCAGCAAGCTGTCGCTGTCGATACCGAAGATGTTCGGCAATACTCCATGCGGACCGATCCGCGATTCCAAGGTGTCGGCTACCGCGCGTGGCTGCTCGAAAATCTCCTTTTGCATGTAATGCCGGTACTCGCCCCGCTCCACCGCGTCCGAAGACAACTCGCTCTCGTGCTCCAGGCGTTCGACCGGCTCGCCGTCCAGGCTGAACACCTGCACGCTGTCGCGGCTGATCTCGACCACATCGTCCTCGTCGAGATAGAGCATCCGGCTGGTGACCTGGATCAGCGCCTGCGCGTCGGAGGCCAGGAAGTTTTCGCCGATGCCGAGGCCGACCAGCAGGGGTGCGCCACGACGCGCGCCGACCACATAACCGGGCTGGTCGCGACTGATCACCGCAATGGCATAGGCGCCTTCCAGTTCGCGTACGCTGGCCAGCACGGCCTCGCGCAGACTCATCCCCTGATCGATCCGCTCATCGATCATCACCGCAATCACTTCGGTATCGGTTTCCGAGGTAAAGACACGCCCCCGGGCCTGCAATGCGGCGCGCAGCCCGACATGGTTTTCAATGATGCCGTTATGCACGATCGCCACCCGGCCCGCCACATGCGGGTGCGCGTTGAGCTCGGTCGGCACGCCATGCGTGGCCCAGCGGGTGTGCGCGATACCGGTACCGCCGGGAAAGGGCTGGGCCAGATAATTCGCCTCCATTTCGCGGACCTTGCCCTTGGCACGCACCCGCTGGATCTGCCCTTGATCGAGCACGGCCACGCCGGACGAATCGTAACCGCGGTATTCCAGCGCCTTGAGGCCGACGATCAGCAGTGGCGCAACATCCCGCTGGGCGGCGGCGGCAACGATTCCACACATAAGCAGGACTCCTGTTGATTGGATAACCGGGCGACCGGCCCGATCCGGGCGTGCATTCTGCACGGTGCCGCATTACGGCAGGCTTTCGTCCAACCCCGGCCCGCGCGGGGCCGGGTCAGTTCAGACAAGCGTGTTCAATTCACCTTGCGCCGAAGATAGTTCAAGAGATCAATACGCGTGATCAAGCCTAGAAACTGTTCGCCATCCATCACGATGGCGACGTGACCGCGCTCGAATACCGGCAGCAGCGCCTCGATCGGCTCGCTCACCGCCAGCATCTGCAGATTGCTCATCATGGCGGTGGAGACCGAATCGCGAAAGCGCGCCTGGTCGGCATGCACATGCATCAACACATCCGATTCGTCGACGATACCTACCAGTCGGTGGCCGTCCATCACCGGCAGCTGCGACACATCGTACAGTTTCATGCGGGTGTAGGCGGTAATCAGCAACTCGTTCGCGCCGATCACCACGGTATCGCGCTGCGCGTAGGGACGCAGCAGCAGGTCGCGCAGATCGCCGTGTTGCTCACGCTCAAGGAAGCCGTTATCGAGCATCCAGTAGTCGTTGTACATCTTCGACAGATATTTGTTGCCGGTATCGCAGACCAGGCTCACCACCCGTTTCGGCGTGGTCTGCTCGGCACAATATTTCAGCGCTGCGGCCAGCAGGGTGCCGGTGGAAGACCCTCCCAGCACGCCTTCCTTGGCCAACAGCTCACGACCGGCCAGGAAGCTGTCCCGGTCGGCGATCGAGTAGGCTTTTTTCACTCGCGAAAAATCGCTGATCGAGGGCAGGAAATCCTCACCGATGCCTTCGACCATCCAGCTGGCGGATTTGGTCGAGAGTGTGCCCTCGTTGATGTACTCGGTAAGGATCGAGCCGACCGGGTCGGCGAGAATCAGCTCGGTCGATGGCGAATACTCGGCAAAATAGCGCGACAACCCGGTCATCGTGCCCGACGAACCACAACCGAACACTATCGCGTCGACGCGTCCGTCCATCTGCTCGAGGATTTCGGGCCCGGTGGTCTCGTAATGCGCCCGCGGGTTGTCCGGATTGCCGAACTGATTGATGAAAAAGGCCCCCGGCGTCTCGCGCGCGATCCGTTCGGCCATGTCCTGGTAATACTCCGGATGACCCTTGGCGACGTCCGAGCGGGTCAGCACCACTTCAGCGCCCATCGCCTTGAGGTTGAAGATCTTCTCCCGGCTCATCTTGTCCGGCACCACCAGGATCAAGCGATAGCCTTTCTGCTGCGCCACCAGGGCCAGACCCAGGCCGGTGTTGCCGGCGGTACCCTCGACCAGGGTGGCACCGGACTTGATCTTGCCGGCTTTTTCGGCGCCTTCGATCATCGACAGGCCGATGCGATCCTTGATCGAGCCCCCCGGGTTGGCGCTTTCAAGCTTGAGAAACAGCTCGCACAGCCCGGTGTCCAGGCGCTGCGCGCGCACCATCGGGGTATGTCCGATCAGTTCAAGCACGCTTTGGTGAACCGTCATGGGGACTCCGGAAAATGAGAAAAACGGGCCGCGTACTTGCGTCGCCGCCGGACGAGCTGCCGATAATAACCGAGGCGCCTACCCTTGACCCGGCAGCGCCTGCTCAGACGCCGTGACAAGGTCAGCCTGACCCGCAGATTAAGGAGTTGAAGCAGGGATTTCCCGAGGCCGAGACGCCGGACACGAAGCGGCCCCGGCTTTCCGCTGCAGTGGAAAGTGCCGGGGCCGCGCATCGGGTCCCAGGGCAGAGTCAGTGGATGAGGTGCGCCCGATCACTCCACATGCGTTCCAGTTGCGTCTTCGCCTGCAGCTTTTCCCGCTTCATGCTGGCCAGGGTGACGCCGTCGATGGGGAGCACCCCGATATCGGCGTCATGCACCTTGCTGTCGAGCTGCCTGTGACGCTGGTAGAGACGACGGAACTCGGCGTCTGCCTTCATCAAAGCCTCGACATCATCTCGCTGCTGGTTTTCAAACATGATCGACCTCCTCACGAGTGGGCCTGCGAACCGCTGGATCCAGGGAAGTCCGCAGACGATTGAACGCATGCAGACACCCACGCCGCATGCTGGGGATACAGCACACAGGGAAGCAATGTGACGAGGGATGAGGGCATGGTTCAGATCAATGGACCACAAGGCATTATGCGTGGTGGTGACTCGACCCTACTCTCCCGCCCAAGGCCTCGCAAGCCCGTAAGAAAGGTGTTGTGACAGCTAGTCGCCGTCGCTGAAAACACCTTGCAAACAATAATTTACATTCCATTAACGGCAAGATAAGAAAGCCTTCACCGCCAGCTGCCGGTGCCATCCTGCGCAGTGCCTGAGAATCGGCCATCTACCTGAGCGGCGCCCGTCTCAACGGTGCCCCTCACGCTTCTCGGCGGGCTTCTTTGCCTTGTTCGACTTCGCCTCACTGGCCTCTTGCTGACTTTTCAGCTCCGAACGCATAGCGCGGGCGGCCTTGGCAGCCAACGCCGCCTCGCGCCGGGCCGAGCGGGCGACCCGGCTCTGTGCCGCTGCCAGTTTTTTTGCCTGTTCGGCTTCCGCAAGTGCCTGCTGGGCAGCCTGCGAATATGCCTGCCCCTGCTGCTGCAGACGGGCGGCCTCTTCCTGCGCCATCTGGTATTGCATACGCTGGCGCTCCAGTTGCAGCCGAGCCAGCCGTGCCTCTCGCTGACTGTTGGCCAGCAGAATCTGGTCATGTTCGCGATCCAACTGGATCAGCTTGGCGCGGGCGCCCTGCAACTCCGCGGAGACCTTGGCGAGATCAACCCGCCGTTCGGCCAGATAGAGATCGTGGGCACGCTCACGCGAGCCGGCCTGCGCCAGTCGACTGATCGCATCGCGCGCGCGCGCCTGTTCGGCCTGGGCGTAGCTGCCAAGCGTGGGGTCGTTGGCAAGTTGATCGAGACTACTGGTCAGTCGACTGACGTCGAGATCGTCCTTGCGTGCGTGCGCGGCGCCAGCCATCGCAACGGTCAGCAGGATGCCACCCAGAATTTTTGAAGACCGCTTCATGGCTGACCTCCCTGAACAGGCGTGGCGTGGGGTTGGCCGGAACCGCTGCTCGGTGGCGCCGGTACCGTCTGGAAGCCGCCACCTAGCGGCGGTGTCGACAAGGTGGAGGAGGCAGGAGCCGGCATCTCGGACGCCGCCGGTGTGGCGGCCGGCGTAGACGGCGATGTTTGCTGCTGGCCACTGGCATCGATCTTCTCGCCCAGCTGACGCAGGCGATCGTTTTCTTTTAGCTTTGCCTGAATTTGTGCTCGCGCCGCACCCAGCTGTGCCTTGGCGCGGGCCAGTTCGGCATCGGCGCGCGACTCCTCGGCCAGATGGGCCGCGTCCGCATACTTGCGTTCGGCCATCGCTGCCTGCGCCTGCTGGAATTTATCCTGGGCAAAACCCAGGTCGACCGGCGCATAGGCGGACGCGTCGGCATCACGAGCCGCCTGCAACCGCGCCTGCGCCAGGTTCATCGCATCATTCGGCGGTGGCATCGTGGCGCAACCCGCCAATGCCAAAAGCACCAGCGCGGCCATCGTTGCCATACAAATCCGGCCACGCGAGGCAGCCAGTGGAAAAAAGATGTGCGCCATCACATTCCTCATAGAGTGTCGCAGCGTATTGTGGGCAGGCATAATCCAGCATTGCAATGCATACCGGAACAGGGGACATACGTGGATATCGGATACTTCCTCAAGCTCATGGTAGACAAGGGCGCGTCGGACATGTTCCTGAGCACGGGCGCGCCGGTAAACATCAAGGTCGAGGGCAAGCTCTACCCCCTGGGCAATACTGGCCTGCCAGCGGGAATGGTCAAGAAGATCGCGTATTCGCTAATGGACGAAGGGCAGGTGCCCCAGTTCGAACGCACACTCGAGCTGAACATGGCGCTGGCAGTCAAGGAGACTGGTCGCTTCCGTATCAACGTATTCAAACAGCGCGGCGAAGTGGGCATGGTGATCCGGGCGATCAAGAACGAGATCCCCAGTATCGAGCAGTTGCAGTTGCCCAGCACCTTCCGCGACCTGATTATGGAGCCGCGCGGGTTGATCCTGGTGGTCGGCGCTACCGGATCGGGCAAGTCGACCACGCTGGCAGCGATGATCGACCAGCGCAACCAGAGTACCCCGGGCCATATCCTGACCATCGAAGACCCGATCGAATACCTGCACCGGCACAAGAAGTCGATCGTCAATCAACGCGAAGTGGGGCTGGACACTCACAGCTATCACGAAGCACTGAAGAACGCGATGCGCGAGGCGCCGGACGTGATCATGATCGGCGAGATCCGCGATACCGACACGATGGAGGCGGCTATCGCATTTTCCGAAACCGGCCACCTCTGCCTGGCTACGCTGCACTCCAACAATGCCGACCAGACGCTGGAGCGCATTCTCAACTTCTTCCCGGAGTCGGCACACAAGAACGTGCTGATGAACCTGGCGCTGAACTTGCGCGCGGTGATCAGCCAGCGTCTGGTGATCGGCAAGGACGGGCGGCGCATTCCCGCCACCGAGGTTTTGCTGAATACGCCGTTGATCCGCGACATGATCCGTCGCGGGCAAACCCACGAGATCAAGGAAGCGATGGACCGCAGCCTGCAGGAGGGGATGCAAACCTTCGACCAATCGCTGTATCGGCTGTACAAGAACGGCCGCATTGAACTGGAAGAAGCCCTCAACAAGTCCGACTCACGCGACGGCCTGGCGCTGAAGATCCGTCTTGCCGAGGGCGGCAGCAACACGGAGGAGCTGGCCGGTAACGATCCCTACGGCATGGGTTTCTGATGTACCGTCGGCGCACGGCACTGCTGGTGCGGCAGGCAGGTCGGCGATGCAGCCGACCACGACCCTCTGCATCGTGCCGAGCCATCGGCAGGATTGTCGGCCATGCTCACGGGAACAACAGGGGGATTGCGGTGGCGCTGTTCAGGCCGCTACCGGGGCATCCGCCTGGGCTTCTGGTGCCGCCAGCCTGAAGGCGTCGAGTTCGTTGCAGGCTGCGCAGATCCGCTGCACGGTGGGATAGTCGTCAAGCGGCACGTCCCAGCGCCGAGCGCCATAGCACTGCGGCACCAGGCAGGCGTCGGCGTAGCCCGGCGTATCCCCATGGCAATAGCGTCCCGTCGCCGCATTTTCCGCCAGCATCGACTCCAGCGCACTGAAGCTGGTAGCAATCCAGTGCCGTGACCATTCGGCACGCTGCGTCTCGTCCGCACCGAACTGGCTGGCGAGGCGATTGAGTACGCGCAGATTACCCAGCGGGTGGGTATCGCAGGCCATCACCATGGCCAAGGCCCGTACCCTCGCCCGTCCCCGTGCATCCACCGGCAGCAGCAGCGGCGACGGGCGTGTCTCGTCGAGATACTCCATGATCGCCAGCGACTGGGAGATCACCCGATCACCATCGAGCAGGCACGGAACCAGCTCCTGGGGATTCAGCTGACGGTAGTCGGCCATATGTTGTTGCCCCCCATCGCGCAACAGATGTACCGCCCGCGATTCGAAATCCAGGCCCTTCAACTTCAACGCGATGCGTACACGGTACGCAGCACTGGATCGCCAGTAATCGTAGAGCACCAGACCGGTCATCCGCACACCCTCTCAGCACCCTAAAACATCAGTTTAGCCTCACCCGTTACTGGGCCATACCGGCCCTCGAAGGTAGCCGCACACGCAGGCAGTTTGCATCGACGCGTGAGGCACCGGACAATGACCGGGCGAAGCCTTTCATGGCGCGTGTCCTCAACATATCACCGGAGTTGCACCTTGTCAGTCATCCGCATGAGTGACCTCGATTTGCGTAACCGCCGCGTCTTGATCCGCGAAGACCTGAATGTGCCGGTCGACGACGCGGGCCGGATCACCTCCAGTCAACGGCTTGAGGCTGCCCTGCCGACAATCCGCGCCGCCCGCGACGCGGGCGCTCATGTCATGGTGCTGTCCCATCTGGGTCGGCCCAAGGAAGGCCAGTTTGACGCGGCCGCGTCGCTGGCGCCGGTCGCCGAGTGGCTGCGCGAGCACCTGGGTACACCGGTAAGGCTGGTGGTCGATTACCTCGATGGCGTCACCACGCAGGCTGGCGAGGTGGTGTTGCTGGAAAACTGCCGCATGAACGTGGGCGAGAGCAAGGACGACGACGCGCTGGCGAAGAAGTATGCAGCGCTTTGCGACATCTTCGTGATGGATGCCTTCGGTACTGCCCATCGCGCACAGGCCTCGACCCATGGCGTGATCAAGTTCGCCCCGGTGGCTGCAGCCGGCCCGCTGCTGAGTGCCGAGCTCGACGCGCTGAGCAAGGCACTGGAACAGCCCGCGCATCCATTGCTGGCGATCGTGGCCGGTTCCAAGGTCTCGACCAAGCTCTCCCTGCTGGACAATCTTATCGGCAGGGTCGATCAACTGATCGTCGGCGGCGGCATCGCCAACACCTTTATCGCAGCGATGGGTCACTCCATCGGCAACTCCCTTTACGAGGCGGATCTGCTCGATACCGCCAAACGCGTGATCGCCGATGCCAAACGCCGCGGCGTCGACCTGCCGATGCCCGTAGATGTGGTGGTAGGCGCGTCATTTTCGGCCATGACCCCGGCCTCGGTACGTGCGATCGACCAGGTCAACGACGACGAGATGATCCTCGATATCGGCCCTCGCACGGCAGCGCATTACGCCACCTTGATCGCCGCCGCCGGGACCGTGGTGTGGAACGGTCCGGTCGGCGTGTTCGAGTTCGATGCCTTCGGCAAGGGCACCGAGACGCTGGCACGGGCGATTGCCAGCTCCCCCGCGTTTTCGATCGCCGGTGGCGGCGATACCCTGGCCGCGGTCGACAAATACGGCATTGCCGACAAGGTCTCCTATATCTCCACCGGCGGTGGCGCCTTCCTCGAGTTTCTGGAAGGCAAGGAGTTACCCGCGGTCAGCGCACTGAAGGCGCGCGCGGCGAAATAATGCTCTGCCTGTTCGACCTCGACGGCACGCTGATCGATTCCGAACCGGGCATCAACGCCTGCGTTAAGCACGCCCTGGCGCGGCTGGAGGTGCCGGCACCGACAGACGAGGAACTGCGAAGCTGGATCGGACCGCCGTTGCGGCACAGCTTCGCGCCACTGCTCGATCACGACGCGGACCGCATCGAAGCCGCAGTAGCCCACTACCGAGAGCGCTTCGACACCGACGGCTGGCGCGAGCACACGATCTATCCCGGCATCGGAGCCTTGATCGATCGACTACTGCTCGCCGGCCATCGGCTGGCGGTAGTCACCAGCAAGCCGCACCGACATGCCGCACCCATCGTTGCCCATCTGCCCTTCGGTACAGCCTTCCTTCGCCTGTACGGACCACCTTCGGAGAGCGCGCACAGCGAGAAGGCGAGCATGATCGCTGCAGCGCTGACCGATTTTGACTGTCCGCCCGCGGACACGGTAATGATCGGCGATCGCCACTTCGATATCGAAGGTGCCCGCGCCAACCAGGTACGTGGGATCGGTGTGCTGTGGGGCTTCGGTAGTCGCGAGGAGCTGATGTACGCCGGCGCAGACGCCATGGCGGCGACGCCGGACGCGCTGGCCACGCTCCTGGAAGCGATTACGCCGGCTGCATAATAACCATGGGCGCGGTTCACCTCTGCCTTGCTGGTCATCCCTGGCAAGCCTGCACCTGGCTCCCGGCTTCCACCTCAGTCCTCTCCCTGGCGCGGAGAGGACCCCATCGCAAAGCGTCCTATTTGATGGTGCGCTTCACTGCGTCGACCACATGCGCCACCGTGAAGCCGAAATGCTCGAACAACTGCGGCGCCGGCGCCGAGGCACCGAACGTGGTCATCCCCACTACCTCGCCATCCAGCCCGACGTACTTGCGCCAGAAGTCGGCGGTTGCCGCTTCCACTGCCACGCGGGCACGGCACCAGCCCGGTAGCACACCCTCGCGATATTCCAGCGGCTGGGCATCGAATACCTCGGTACACGGCATCGATACCACGCGAACGGCCACCCCTTGCTGGGCCAGAGTCCGAGCCGCCTCCATCGCCAGCTCGACTTCGGAGCCGGTGGCAATGAGGATCGCCTGGAACGTGGTATCCAGCGGATCGGAGAGCACGTAACCACCACGGCTGATATCAGCCACCTGTTGCGCATTGCGCTGCTGATGCTTCAGCGTCTGGCGGGAGAACACCAGACAAGCCGGCGCGCCCTTGTGCTCGATCGCCGCTTTCCACGACACCGCCGACTCGACAGCATCGCAGGGACGCCAGACCCGATTGTTCGGGATATAGCGCAGGCTGGCCAGATGTTCGACCGGCTGGTGGGTCGGGCCGTCCTCGCCCAGACCGATCGAATCATGCGTGTAGACGTGAATGGCATGGGCCGGAATCAACGCGCTCATGCGCACCGCGTTGCGCGCATAGTCGGAAAACACCAGGAAGGTCGCGTCGTAGGGGATAAAGCCGCCGTGCAGAGCAATACCGTTGGCGATCGCACTCATGCCAAATTCGCGCACCCCGTAATGGATGTAGTTGCCGTTGCCGCTGCTGCTTTGGTCGGCAACAGCATCGAGGCTGCCTTTCCACTTGGTCAGGTTGGAACCTGCCAGGTCCGCCGAGCCGCCGATCAACTCCGGTAGCAAGGGACCAAATGCATCCAGAGTCATCTGCGACGCCTTTCGCGACGCTACCTCCGGGCCGTCGGATTGCAGTTTGGCGATGTACGCCTGCGAGTTTTTCGCCCAGTCGACCGGCAGCTCACCGGCGAGGCGGCGCTGGAACTCGGCGGCCAGCTCCGGATGGGCGATGGCGTACTGCGCGACCTCTGCGTTCCACGCCTTCTCGGCATCATTGCCGGCCTTGGTGTGATCCCACGCCGCATAAATTTCGTCTGGGATCTCGAACGGCGCGTGGGGCCAGCCCAGTTGTTCACGGGCGGCGGCCACTTCGTCCTTGCCCAGCGCGGCGCCATGACTTTCTTCCTTGCCCTGCTTGTTCGGTGCGCCGAAGCCGATTACCGTTCTTGCGCAAATCAGCGTGGGCCTGTCGGCTTGTGCAACGGCCGCCTTCAGTGCCTGAGCCACGGCCTCAGCGTCATGTCCGTCGATACCGCGGATCACGTTCCAACCGTAGGCCTCGAAGCGCGCCGGCGTGTCATCGGTGAACCAGCCCTCGACCTCACCGTCGATCGAGATACCGTTATCGTCGTAGATCGCCACCAGCTTGCCCAGCTTCCAGGTTCCGGCCAGCGAGGCAACCTCGTGCGAAATGCCTTCCATCATGCAGCCATCACCAAGAAGGACATAGGTGTGATGGTCCACGACCTGGTGGCCGGGGCGGTTGAAGCGTGCGGCCAGCACTTTCTCCGCCAGCGCAAAGCCTACCGCGTTTGCCAGGCCCTGGCCGAGCGGCCCGGTAGTGGTTTCGACACCCGGGGTTTCGCTGGCCTCGGGGTGACCGGCCGTCTTCGAATGCAGCTGACGGAAGCGCTTCAACTGATCGATCGGCAGATCGAAGCCGCTCAGATGCAACAGCGCGTATTGCAGCATCGAACCGTGACCGTTGGAGAGCACAAAGCGATCGCGGTTGAACCACTGCGGGTTGGCGGGATTGACGTGCAGGAAGTCGTTCCACAGCACCTCGGCAATATCGGCCATACCCATCGGCATGCCGGGATGACCAGACTTCGCCGCTTCGACGGCGTCCATGGCAAGAGCGCGTACAGCATTGGCAAGTTCGCGACGGGTGGTCATTGCAGTCTCCGGAAAGCACAAAGCGCGCATTGTCGCCTATCCGGCGAATAGCTGTCGCCTTTTCAGCGCGCAGTCAGCCAAGCGCCGCGCTGGCGACAAAAGATTAATTCGACCTTAATTTTTCATCACCTCATACCGTGGAGCTTCAGGTTCGGGTGCGTTCAATGGCCCCGCGCGCAGTCTTGCTCGCGCCGCTGCCCGATACGTCCCCAAGTGTCGGCGGTGTGATGTCCCACGTAATCAATGAGGAGTTACTCCCATGAAACAGACCCTACTTGCCCTTGCCCTAGTTTCCGGCGCGCTCTGTACCTTGCCAGTGCTGGCCCAGCAAACCCAGCCATCCCCGCAACCTGCCACCGGGATGGACAACTCCTCTTCGATGGCACCCGCCGATTCGGGCTTGGCCGCCCCATCGAGCAGCGACAAGGGCGTTGCCGCGGGCAACTACTTGCCGACTCAGGCGATCGGCAGCGGCAACTGGTTCATCGATGGTCGCATCGGCCAGGCGCATATCAACAAGGGTCCCTACCGGGATCACCCGACCACCTACGCCATCGATGGCGGCTACCGCTGGAAGGTGGGGCCTGACGTCGGCCTTGGCGTCGATATCGGCTACAACGATCTGGGCAATTTCCGAGTCAAGAATGTGCTGTACAGCAGCAGCGTCAACCAGACCTCCCGTCGCAACGCGCTGCGCGGCTGGACCGCTGGCGTGAACGGCCACATCAACGTATGGCGAGGTCTGTACATCAGCGGTCGCACCGGTATCTACGGCTGGAAAGGCCATGGTTACAGCAACCAGGACATCAACCGCCACGATCTGAACAAGGTCGACTACTACGCCGGTGCCGGCGTTGGCTATGACTTCACCAACCACTTTGGCCTGGGCCTGTCCTACGACTATTACCACGCCAGCAAGAACGGCATAAACCTGTCCACCGACGCGGCATCGCTCAACGCCGAATACCGCTTCTGAACAACGACGGTCAGCTGATCCGCAGGCAGCGGATTAACCACGGCTTAATAATAAACTCATGAGTATTGAATCTTTGCGCACACGCTCCATCTAATCCCCGTGTCCCTGTCCCAATCGGGAGGGGCACTTTCAGCAGCGGCGCTGTCCCCAAAGCGTCGACTGCCCATGACAACAGGAGAATCTCCCATGAAAAAGACCTTATTTGCCCTCGCACTCGCCTCCGCTGGTCTGCTTGCCGTTCCCGCCGCCTTCGCGCAGAACGCGCCGGGAGAGAATGGCGGCTGGTTTGTCAACGGCAATATCGGCCGCAGCTCCCTGAATCACGGTCCATACAACGGCCATGACACCAGCTACGCGATCAATGGCGGCTACCGCTGGTCACTGAGCCCGTCGGCGGCGATCGGAGCCGAGGTCGGCTACAACGATCTGGGCAACATCCACCCCAGCAATGTGTTCAACAACCAGCCGGTGGTGGCGCGTGACAAATCCCAGCTGCATGGTTGGACCGCCGGCGTCAACGGTCATTTCAACCTCACGCCGAACTGGTATGTCAGTGCCCGTACCGGCGTCTACGGCTGGAAAGGCCATGGTCTGAGCAATGACGCCAATCCGATACGCGTAGGCCTGGACAACACGAGCTGGTATGCGGGGGCAGGTTTCGGCTATGACTTCACCAACAACGTCAGCCTGGGCCTGAACTACGATCACTACAATGCCAAGAAAAACAATGTCGATCTGAGTTCCAACATGCTCTCGGTCAGTGCGGAATACCGCTTCTGATCCAGACGTAGCGGCACGCAAGACAAAAAGGGCGCCGTCTGGCGCCCTTTTTGCGGATATCAGGCTGACAACTGCTTCAGCCGCGCCCTCATCCGTTCCATTGCCCCAACGCTGCCAGGCCATTGTCACGCGCCCGCGCATACACGGTCTTCTGCGCCTCGGCATAGTTTGCCTTCATGTCTTTCGCCCACAGTTTCAGCGCAGCCTGCTGCATGGCCCGACCGTAGGAGAACGACAGCGGCCAGGGATGTGGACCAATCCGGTTGATCGCATTCAGATGGGTCGTGGACTGCTCATCAGTCTGCCCCCCTGACAGGAACACGATGCCCGGCAGCGACGCCGGCACGGTGGACTTGAGTACGCGGACGGTTGCCTCGGCGACCTCCTCGGCATCGACCGGCTGGTCGGAATCCTTGCCTGGAATCACCATGCTGATCTTGAGGATGGTGCCTTCCAGCATCACGTTTTGCTCGTACAGCGCATTGAACAGACTGCGCAGCACCGCCTCATGCACTTCGTAGCTCACTTCGATGCTGTGATCACCGTCCATGATCACCTCCGGCTCAACCATCGGCACGATGCCCGCTTCCTGGCATAGGGCCGCATAGCGGGCGAGCACGTGACAGTTCGCCTCGATCGCAGTGGAGCTGGGATTGTCCTCGCTGATGTTGATCACGGCACGCCACTTGGCGAATTTGGCGCCCAGCCTGGCGTACTCCTGCAATCGCTCGCGCAGGCCGTCGAGACCTTCGGTCACCACGTCGCCCGGAAAACCCGCCAGCGGTTGGGGGCCCTTGTCCACCTTGATTCCCGGAATGATCCCAGCCTTCTTCATCACCTCGGTAAACGGTACGCCTTCGCGGGTCGATTGCCGGATCGTCTCGTCGTACAGGATGGCGCCGGAGATATGTTCGTTCAGACCCGGAGCAGTCAACAGCAGCTCGCGGTAGGCGCGGCGGTTTTCCTCGGTGCAGTCGATGCCGACAGCCTCGAAGCGCTTCTTGATGGTCCGGGTCGACTCGTCGATGGCAATGATGCCCTTGCCGGGTGCAACCATCGCCAGGGCGATGCTTTCGAGATCTTCAATACTCATGACAACTCCATGGCGCGAGGGCGCGGCCTGCCCACACGGGTGAATGCCGCCTCGGTATCGAAGCGGCACGATTCAAAACGCGGATTATAGGCCAGAACGCTGCCGATGGCGGGCGGCCGGTTTCTGTCTTACTCGCCGTAACCCGGGAGCTTGCAGGGAGCGATCAGTTTCTCGCGCTGCGCCTTGTCGGCAGGTGCGTTGAACGGCACGATGTAATAAGTTGCCACCGGCTGACCAATCCGGTTGCTCAGCGAGGGGCCGTAGCGAAAATTGGAGACGGCGCTGATTGCCGCAGGACCCAGGTCGCTTTTTGGCACCAGCTTGGCCAGGCGGACGTCAATCGGCACCCCATCCGAACCGACAGTGTAGGTGACGGCTGCGCAGCCTGGTTTGAGAATGTTCAGGCCGCTGTTGGGCGCCTCCATCTTTACGCTGGTGTTGAGCAAAATCCAGTGGCGATACAGGTTTTGCGGGTCGACCTTGTTGACCTGTGCCAGCACCGGTGCAGCGCAGCCCAAAGCCAGCAGCAACGACAGACCCTGACGGAACGGGCGATACATCGATTTCATCGCAGCCTCCTTTGCAAGACGCGTTGCAAATCCGGACTTCCAGTGTAGCTGTCCCGCCACCGACTGGCACACCGGCGTCGATACGCCGGACAGCGCAGCGTCAGCATTCACAGATCGCGCAGACTCTCGACCATGCCATCGGCGCCGACAGACAGCAGCTTCAGGGTATTGGTGCCGCCGCCGCGACCCACGTGGTCGCCATGGGTCAGCACCACGCGATCGCCCTCAGCCAGCTGGCCCTGGGCGAACAGCTGTTGCACTGCGGCACGCGCGGTAGCCGCCGAATTGCGGCCCTCGTGGGTAAATGCCACCGGGTGAACATCACGTAACACCAGCATGCGCCGGCGCGCATCGGCTAGCGGTGACAAGGCATAGATGGGCACTGCCGTGCGGTGACGCGACAGCCACTGTGCCGTGGCACCAGACTCCGTCAGTGCGACGATAGCGCGCACACCCAACTCACTGGCCAGCAACATCGCCGCAAGGGCAATCGCCTGATCGGTGCGGTCCAGTCGATAGGCGGCCGTTACCGAGCGCTCCTTGGGCTCAAACTGCCGTTCCGCGCCGAGGCAAATGCGGCGCATCGCGGCTACCGCTTTGTCCGGGTGTGCGCCGGCGGCCGTTTCCTCGGACAACATTACCGCGTCGGTGCCATCGATCACCGCGTTGGCCACGTCGAGCACCTCTGCGCGGGTGGGGATCGGCGAGCGTACCATCGACTGCAGCATCTGGGTGGCGGTAATCACCGCACGGTTGCGCGCAACCGATTCGCGGATGATTTTCTTCTGCAGCCCGGGCAGTTCGGCATCACCGATTTCCACACCCAGATCGCCGCGCGCCACCATCACCACATCAGAGGCATCGATGATCTCGCCCAACACCGGAATCGCATCGGCGCGCTCGATCTTCGACACCAGCGAGGCGTGGCCGCCAGCCTCATGCAACAGGCGACGCGCCTGATGCATGTCCTCCGCCGAGCGCACGAACGACACGGCCAGAAAATCCGCCCCAATCTCCGCGGCCAATTCGATGTCGGCCTTGTCTTTGTCCGACAGCGCCGTCACCGAAAGGCCACCGCCTTGCCGGTTGAGACCCTTGCGATTGGACAACTTGCCGCCGATCAACACCTGGCAACGCACCTCGGCGCCAACTACTTCCTGCACGGTCAGCGCGATCAGCCCGTCATCCAGCAGCAAGACGTCGCCGGCCTGCACGTCCTGCGGCAGTCCGTAATAACTGACGCCGACACGGGTGACATCGCCCGGCGGCACGCCAGGCTGGCAATCCAACACGAAGCTGGCGCCCTCGGCAAGCTCTACCGGACCGTTGGCGAAGGTCTCGATGCGAATTTTCGGACCTTGCAGATCGGCTAGTACACCAACCTCACGACCTGCTGCCGAAGCCGCCTGGCGCACGGCGGTGGCCCGCGCGCGATGATCGTCGGGCTGGCCATGCGACAAATTGAGTCGGACCACATCGACGCCTTCGGCAATCAGTTTTTCCAGCATCCCCGGCACATCGGTTGCGGGGCCCAGGGTGGCGACGATCTTGGTACGGCGAAAGGTGTTTTCAGTCATCTGTTCAGGCTAACAGAATCCCCGGGATGCGCCACGCTGCAAACGTATGCAACGGCTGTTTCGTGCTGTCGACGATGCCGAATAACCAGCTGGTCCAAGGGGCCAACGCCGTATTCAGCACCTCGGCCAGCCGCCGACCTGCTTCGCGCAGACGCCGCTCGGCGACCAGCAACTCGGCCCGGACAAATACTCTCCGATGCGGGTATCCAGCGCATTCGCGTAGGCGCTCCATCCTAGCCCACGAGGGCACAGCCAGGCGGCATCCCCGGTCCGGATGCAGGTTGCTGCCGCGATCATCGCGGTAGCCGGCATGCAAGGGCTGGTGGATGTCTCCGGCAAATTGCACCACGAATTTCAACGCCTGACGACGGACTGCAACCGGTTGGTTGGCTGCGCTCCGCCAGCACGGCGACAAAATGCCGCAACGCGGCGACCACAGACACAGTACTGGCCATCGTCACAGTCCCGCGGTGCCATGGGACGGGCTTAGCCCACGGACACGACCGGATGCACCTGCATGCCGTTACCGTCGCGCACCACGACATCCACCGCAATGCCATCACGCACGCTTTCGGTCACGACGCAAAAATCCTCGAACTGCGCGAGCAGGCGATCCAGGTGCTGCAGGGTTGCGGCGACCCCGGTCATGCTCAGTTCCACGGCGAGGTGGCTGACCCGCAGGCGGCCCTGCGCATTGCGTTCAAGCGTGGCGTGTGCATGAGTGACGATGCGACCCGGGTCATTCTTGTACTTGCGCAGGGCAAACAGCAGACTGGCCGACAGGCAATTGGCCACTGCGGCGGCCAGCAGACGCGTAGGGTTCGGGCCGGCATCCCGACCCAGTGGCGAGGGCTCGTCGGTGATCAGGTCGGCAAGCCCGGTGTCGTCAAAACGCACCCGAAACTCGTAGTCGTCGATCTGTTCGAGGGTCAGGTCGATGCTCAATGCTTCACTCATGCGTTCACTCCTTTTGCCACGCGTCGAGCGCGGTTCAACCAGGTGTAGTAGAGCAAGGGGATGACCAGCAGGGTCAGCACCGTCGAAACCAGCACGCCGAATACCAGCGACACGGCCAGGCCCTGGAAGATCGGGTCGCTGAGAATGAAGAATGCACCCAGCATGGCGGCTACCGCGGTCAGGATGATCGGCTTTGCGCGAACCGCTCCGGCCTCGATGACGGCCTCTTCCAGCGTCAGCCCGGCGGCCAGCGAATGGTTGATGAAATCCACCAGCAGGATCGAATTGCGCACGATGATGCCGGCCAGCGCAATCATGCCGATCATCGAGGTGGCGGTGAACTGCGCCCCCAGCAGCCAATGTCCCGGCATCACGCCGATCACGGTCAGCGGGATCGGCGCCATGATGATCAAGGGCACCACATAGCTCTTGAATTGGCCGACTACCAGCAAGTAGATCAGAAGGAGACCTACCGAATAGGCAATGCCCATGTCACGGAATGTCTCGTAGGTGATCTGCCATTCGCCACCCCACTTGATCGAGAAGTGCGCATCGCTGGCCGGTTGCCCAATGAAGTGCTGACTCAGATGGTGGCCGTCAACGCGGATATGGCTGATCTTGCTGACCAAACGGAACATGCCGTAGACAGGGCTGTCTTCGCTGCCGGCATCATCCCCCGTGACAAAGGTATAGGGCAGCAGATCCTTGTGATAGATGGTGTCGGCCCAGGGTTCGTCGATGACCTTGACCACCTCCGAGATCGGGACCAACTGACCTGAACGCGAGCGCACACGCAAGGTGAGGATCGAGTCCATCGAGCCCAGCGCGGCCGGGGTAAGCCTAAGCATCAACGGCACGGCATATTTTGCATTGCCATCCGCCAGGTAACCGGCCGCATCCCCCCCGACTGCCGCACCCAGGGCGTCGATGATCTCGCTCTGATTCACTCCCAGGGTCGCCGCACGAGCGCGGTCGATCACGATGACTTTGCGGGTGGCATGCGGGTTTTCGACACTGAGGTTGACGTCGACAATACCCGGCGTTTTCTCGAAAACTTTCTCCAACGCAAGCGCTATGGCACGCTGGTCCTTGTAGCTTGGACCATAGATCTCGGCCACGATCGGCGCCATGACCGGTGGCCCCGGTGGTACTTCGGCCACCACCAGGTGCGCATGAAAACGCCGTGCCACCGCTGCCAGCGCCGGACGCACCGCCATTGCGATCTGGTGGCTTTGCCGCGAGCGCTTGTCCTTGTCGACCAGATTGACCTGAATGTCTCCCTGGTAGGGCTGGTTGCGCAGATAGTACTGACGCACCAGCCCATTGAAATTCATCGGTGCCGAGGTACCGGCATAAAGCTGATAGTCCTTGACTTCCGGCACCCGGTTCAATACCAGGCTCATATCCACCAGCGCCCGGTTGGTCTGCTCGAGGGTCGATCCCGCGGGCATGTTGAGTACCACCTGGAATTCGGACTTGTTGTCGAACGGCAACATTTTCAGGATCACCGCCTTCATCCCGACCAGGCCGACGGCCAGCAACACCAACAGACCCATACCGAGGAACAGCCAACGCCGTTTGCGCGCCGCTTTCGGACTGGTCAGGAAGGGTGTCATCACACGCCCGAACAGCCGCTGCAGGAAACCGTCGATCTTCGACTCTTCCATCACCCGGTGCGGCGACACCTCCCCTTCCGGGCGATCCATGTGCCTGCGCAGCAACCGATACGCCAGCCACGGGGTGACGATGAAGGCGACCGCCAGCGAGATCAGCATGCCAACCGAAGCGTTGATGGGGATGGGCCGCATGTAGGGCCCCATCAGCCCTCCCACAAACGCCATGGGCAACAACGCCGCGATCACCGTGAAGGTGGCCAGGATGGTCGGGCCGCCGACCTCGTCCACCGCCGCAGGAATCGCCTCCAGCAGGCGCTTGTCGCCACGCGCCATGTGCCGGTGAATGTTTTCAACCACCACGATAGCGTCATCCACCAGGATGCCGATCGAGAAGATCAGCGCGAACAGCGAGACGCGGTTGATGGTGAAACCGATCGCCCACGAAGCGAACAGGGTCAGGGCGAGGGTGATGATCACCGCGGTACCGACCACTACGGCCTCGCGCCAGCCCAGGGCCAGCAGCACCAGCAGCACCACCGCAAGCGCGGCCAGCCCGAGATGCATCATCAATTCGTCGGCTTTCTGGTTCGCGGTAAAGCCGTAGTCGCGGGTCACACTTGCGTGTACCCCGGCGGGGATATCGATACCGCGCAGCTCAGTCAACCGCGTGCGTACCGCCGTGGCAATGGTATGGGCGTTGGTACCGGCCTTCTTGGCAATCGCCAGCGTGACCGCCGGCGCAAGTCCTTCCAGCGGTCCTGCATGACCCGGCGGCGTGCCGTAGGACGCCATGCGCGACGGATAGTCGGCGCCCGATACCACATGCGCCACCTCGGACAGGTAGATCGGTTTGCCGCCAGCCAGACCGATGACGAGCTGCGAGACCTCGCTGGCGTTCATCAACAGCGTCCCGGCCTTGATCGGGACGTTCGTGTTGCCACTGATCTGATCACCGACGTCGGCGGCTACATTGGCGGACTTGAGTGCCCGTGCCAGATCGCCCACGGTCAGGTTGAAGCTGGCCAGCTTGCCCGGATCGATCTCGACCATCACCGCACGGTCTGGGGCGCCGATGGTATAGACGTCACGGGTGCCCGGCACACGTTTGAGATCGGTCTCGAGGGTATGGGCGACCTTGGCCAGCTGCAGCGCGCCGACGTCGGCGCGATCGGACCACAGGGTGACAGCCATCATCGGCACGTCGTCGATGCCGTAGGGCTTCACCAGTGGCTGGCCGATCCCCAGTCCCGGTGGAGCCCAGTCGGCATTGGAGTAGAGCTTGTTGTAGAGACTGACCAGCGCCTGCTGCCGTGGCACGCCGACCTGGAACTGCACCGTGACCACCGCCATGCCCGGGCGGCTGACCGAGTAAACATGCTTGATGCCCTTCAGCTCGGACAGTTTCTGTTCGAGCGGGAAGGACACCAGGTTTTCAACACTGCGAACGCTGGCGCCGGGATACGGCACCATCACATTGGCCATGGTTACCGCGATCTGCGGATCCTCTTCCTTCGGCGTGATGATGACCGCCGCGATACCGAGAAGAAGCCCCGCCAGCGCAAGCAACGGTGTGATCTGGGAAATCTGGAAAGCCCGCGCGATGCGCCCGGAGATGCCCAGCTTGGGTGACTCACTCATCGGTCGATGCGCCTCCGGCGTGCTGCTGGCTGAGATACTTCATCGCCGCCGTCGGATCGGTGGCAATGCGCTCGCCATCGTCAAGTCCCGCCAGTATCTCGACCTGGTCGCCGTAGACATACCCAGTGCGCACCTGGCGCAGCGTCACCCCCTGATCGCCGATGACGTAGACGCCCACAATCTCGCCGCGCCGGACCAAGGCAGTTTTTGGCACCAGCAGGCGGCGCGCTTCACCGACGGCAAAAGCTACCTTCACCGTCATTCCCGGATACAAGCCGACCGTGTCCGCCGGCAGCTGCAGGCGCACATTGAAGGTATGCGTGTCGGGGTCAGCGTAGGGAAACACGCTGACACTGCTGGCCGCCACGCGAGGGCCATTGCTCCCTTCCGGGAGCACGGCGGCGACGTGGAAATGGCGGATCGCCGCGACCGCGCTTTGCGGTACCTGCACATTGACCCGCAGGTCATTCAGCGATTCCAGCGCAATCAGCGGCTGCGGCGAAGGTGGACCCGCCTGCACCGCCTGCCCCACGTGTACATACCGCCGCGTGATGATGCCCGCGTAGGGCGCGCGAATGACTGTGTAGTCGAGCTGCTGGCCAACCTGACTGAGGCTGGCCCGCGCCGATTGCAAGGCCGCCTTGGCGGCATCCCGTCGCGCCCGCTCCTGGTCCAGCTGAGCCTTGGACACATAGCCTTGCGGCGCAATGGCCGCGAAGCGGTTGTAGGAAGACAGTGCCTCCTTGTAGGTCGCCTCGGCTGAGGCAATCTGCGCCCGTGCGGCGTTGCGCGCGGATTTCTGCTCGACGTCGGTAAACCGCACCAGCACAGCGCCCTTCGGTACCACGTCATTGACCTCGTAAGGCAACTCCAGAACACGAGCATTGGTCTGCGCGGTCAGGGTCACCTGGTGCACGGCCTCGACCACCCCATCCCATACCTGCTCGCGGGTCGCCTTCTCGGCATGGACAACCCGCGACGCGAGCGCCGGCGCTGCCGGTTTGGCCCGGTTGCCCTCGGAAGGCTTGCCACCACAGGCTAGCAACGAGCCCAAAGCCGTCAGCAGAAGCACCATACGTACGTTGCGGATCATGGCCACTGTGTCACCTTAGCTTCGTCGATCATGCGCAGGTTTTTTCTTTCACCCCGGCATGCTGTGAATGGTTTGCAACGGCAGCCCCGTGCCAGCCGGTCGAGGCCGGAGTACTACCGCAAGGCCCGGATTCGGCACCTCCCGTCATAGCCATCAGCCTCTAGACGAGATCGAGCATGGCCCAGCTTGAGCGGATGCCCGCCCAGTATGCTCGGGTACATGTGAGGACAAGGCAGTCGGCAAGACTACCTTTCCACGGTGCCCGCCGGGTGCGATGGTTCAGGAGGGAAACGCGCAACCGGCTTTCAAACCGAATTTGCGCAGCACCTTGGCCAATGGGCAAAAGCCGGTAAACGAGGATTGCAACAGATTGAATCCCACGAATACCGCCACCCAGATCCAGCCTGCGGCCACAAAATGCGCCAGGCCGATGCTCACCAGTACGACGGCTCCGGCGAAACCAAGCACGATACGATCAACATTCATGACAACTCTCCTGCGCCTGCGCGCTGTGCTATCGAGGAACGACGCAACAAGACATACATCAGACCTCGATTAATTAGATACATCTTAATTAGTACAATGTGATAAAGTCAACAGGCAAAATCACACGACGGGCTGCACGCCCGGGAGAGGAATCCATGCCGTTACCGGCCCATCCAGACCTGACTGCCATGCAGTCTCGCGCCGAAGAAGCCTCACGCCTGCTCAAGACGCTGGGCAATGCACAGCGTTTGCGCGTGTTGTGCCTGCTGGTCGACCAGGAAATGTCGGTCGGCCAGATCAATGAACAGTTACCGGATCTCAGTCAGTCGGCACTGTCGCAACACTTGGCCAAGCTGCGGGAGGAAGGTCTGGTGCGTACCCGCCGTGAATCCCAGACTATCTGGTACGCCTTGGAGCAGGGCCCGGCGGAACAAATCATCGCTATCCTCTATGGCGTCTACTGCACCACCGATGCACATCCGTTGTGTGCGTCAGAAAGTCGCACTGACCTGCCTGCCGCCGACCCACATTGAGCCGCATGGAACGCGGGTTTCAACCCAACGATGCGCTGCAGCAAGCGCGCCAGATACTGCTGGACATGTGCTCCGGCGCTTCTCGCAAGGTGGATCTGGCGGGTACGGCCGGGTAGCAGAACCCGCGCCGCCAATCTGTCAGCGTATATGAGGGCAGGTCATTTCCTGGGCTACCGTCGAGAACCCGCGATCAGCAAGTTCACTGTTCAGGCTAAAATGCCGGCTCTGGCGACCGCATGCGGTCGCCTCTGCCCGTCGTCGAACCAGAGGAGTTGCCCATGGCCATCAAGGTCGCCATCAACGGTTACGGTCGTATCGGCCGCAACGTGCTTCGTGCGTTGTACGAGTCGGGTCGCACCGACGCCATCAAGATTGTCGCAGTGAATGATCTCGGCGATGCCGAAACCAATGCGCACCTGACCCAGTACGACACCGCACATGGCAAGTTCCCCGGCACTGTCTCGGTCGAGGGCGGCGACCTGGTGGTCAATGGCGACCGCATCAGGGTCTGCGCCGAACGCGACCCGGCCAAGCTTCCATGGTCCGAACTTGGCGTGGACGTGGTGCTCGAGTGCACCGGCTTCTTCACCACCAAGGCCAAGGCGGGCGCACATATCGACGCCGGAGCGAAGAAGGTGATCATCTCCGCCCCCGGCGGCAAGGACATCGACGGCACCTTCGTCTACGGCGTCAATCATGATCAGTTGACGGCTGCGCACACGGTAATCTCGAACGCCTCTTGCACGACCAACTGCCTGGCTCCCCTGGCCAAGGTGCTGGACGAAAAGATCGGCATCGTGCACGGCCTGATGACCACGATCCACTCCTACACCAACGATCAGGTGCTGACCGACGTCTACCATTCCGACCTGCGCCGCGCCCGCTCGGCCACGATGAGCCAGATTCCCACCAAGACCGGCGCCGCCGCTGCGGTCGGCTTGGTGCTGCCGAAGTTGAACGGCAAGCTGGACGGCTTCGCGATGCGCGTGCCGACGATCAACGTGTCGGTGGTGGACCTGAGCTTCGTCGCTGCCCGCGAGACCAGCAAGGACGAAATCGATGCCGCCATCAACGAAGCGGCCAACGGCGCGCTGAAGGGCATCCTGGCGGTAAACACCAAGCCCCTCGTCTCGATCGACTTCAACCACAACCCGGCATCGTCCACCTACGACGCCACGCAAACCCGCGTGATGGGCGGCACCATGGTCAAGGTACTGAGCTGGTACGACAACGAGTGGGGCTTCTCCAACCGTATGCTGGACATGACCGTGGCATTGATGGCTGCCAAGTAATACCACTGGCCGACGAGCCGTCAGCGCGCGCGGCACCCCAAAAACCGGGCATGGCCCGGTTTTTTTTTGCGATTTGCCACCCACTGCTCGCATGGCAAATCCGTCTGGTCCGCAAGTAACAGCTCCACGCACGGTACACGTGGATTCTTCAGTCTGCGGCAAAATGTCGCGGCTTAGCGATGGCAATCGCAGTTCCCTCTTGATCCAGATCAATACCCCAATAGGCGGACACGTAAAAAATTGCGCGACCAGCATTCAGGGGGCCGCATGCTCAATACGGAGTATTACAACGACAAGGTGGTGCGTCAGTTTCTGCTGGCCTCCGCCGTATGGGGCATCATTGGCATGACGATCGGCCTGTACGCCGCAGCCGAACTGATGTGGCCAGGCCTCAATCTCGATATCCCCTGGCTGACCTTCAGCCGGATCCGACCCGATCACACGTTCGGGGTGATCTTCGCCTTTGGCGGGTCCGCCCTGATGGGCACCTGCTACTACGTTGTGCAGCGCACCGGCCATGCGCGGCTGGCGCTGGACCGCCTGGCCGGATTTACCTTCTGGGGTTGGCAGTTGATTTGCGTGCTGGCGATGGTGACCATGCCGCTGGGGATCACCCAGAGCAAGGAATACGCCGAACCCGAATGGTTCATCGACATCCTGATCGCGGTGGTGTGGGTGAGCTTCGGCGTGGTGTTTTTCGCCAGTCTCACGCGTCGGCGCATCAAGCACATTTATGTGGCGAACTGGTACTACGGCGCCTTCATCATCGCCGTAGGCCTGCTGCACATCGTCAACAACCTCGCGCTGCCGGCGTCGCTGTGGAAGTCCTACCCGATCTATTCGGGCGTGGTCGACGCCATGGTGCAGTGGTGGTATGGCCATAATGCGGTAGCGTTCTTCCTGACCGCCGGTTTCCTCGGCATGATGTACTACTTCGTGCCGCGCCAGGCGCAGCAGCCGTTATGGAGCTATCGCTTCTCGATCGTCAATTTCTGGGCGCTGATCTCGGTTTACATGTGGGCCGGCTCGCATCACTTGATGTACACCGCCTTGCCGGACTGGGTGCAGTCCGTCGGCATGGCGTTCTCGCTGATCCTGCTGATGCCCAGCTGGGGTTCGGCCGCCAACGGACTGCTCACCTTCAACGGCTCCTGGCACCGGCTGAAGAACGACCCTGCCGCGAAATTCATGGTGATGGCGCTGGTGTTCTATGCCGCCGCCACCTTCGAAGGTTCAATGATGGCGATCAAGACAGTCAACTCGCTGTCGCACTACACCGACTGGACGATTGCCCACGTGCACTCGGGTTCGCTCGGCTGGGTCGCGATGATCACCATCGGCTCGTTGTACGCGATGGCCCCGCGCGCGCTGGGTCGTCCCGCCATGCATTCGCAGCGCGGCATGGAGCTGCACTTCTGGCTGCACATGGCCGGCACCCTGCTGTATGTCGGCGCGATGTGGACCGCGGGCGTCACCGAAGGCCTGATGTGGCGCGCTACCCAGCCTGACGGCGCCCTGACCTACGGTTTCCTGGACAGCCTGATCGCGATCAAGCCGATGTACCTGATCCGCTGGATCGGCGGCGTGCTGATTCTTTCGGGCATGTGGGTGATGGCATGGAACCTCTGGCACACCGCAGCCGACGCGCGGGCACGGCTGATCAAGCCGATCGCGGTGCCGATTCCCGAACCGGTACCACGCCAGGTGCCGACTCCGCTTCCCGTGGCCGGTTGAGGACGCCACCATGGCCTATAAGCATTTCGAAGCGATCGAGAAACACGTCGGCCTGCTCGGCATCCTGATTGCGATCTTCGTCTCAATCGGCGGCCTCGCGGAAATCACCCCCTTGTTCATGGAAGCCCATGCCGTGAAGGCCCCGCCAGGCGTCAAGCCTTACGACCCGTTGCGGCTGATCGGCCGGGATGTCTATGTGCGCGAAGGGTGCTACCTGTGCCATTCACAGATGATTCGCGCACTGCGTTTCGAAACCCAACGCTACGGGCATTTTTCCACCGCGGAAGAGTCGGTATACGACCGCCCATTCCAGTGGGGCTCGAAGCGCACCGGGCCGGATCTGGCCCGTGTCGGCGGCAAGTACTCCGATCAGTGGCAGCGCCTGCACCTGATGAATCCACGTCAGCTCGTGCCGCAATCCAACATGCCCGGCTACCCATGGCTGGCCACGAAAAAACTGGATGCGGCCGATATCGAGGCGCGCATGCGCACCCTGCGACGGTTGGGTGACCCCTACAGTGACGCCGACATCGCCAGCGTTCCCGCTGCCGTCGCCGGCAAAACCGAGATGGACGCCTTGATCGCCTACCTGCAAGGCCTGGGCATCCGCAATGAGCCTACCCCAGCCACATTGCCAACCGCCACGGTCGGCAACGGCGGTGCGCCGTGAATCCGCTGTGGGGACAACTGGCCGGAGTGATCACGGTACTGTTGATGTTGATCTTCGTCGGCATCTGGATCTGGGCTTGGCAGGGACGTCACCGCAAGGTCTTCACACGCATGGCACAGCTGCCGATGGAGGACGACGTCAACGGTGCTGACAAACCAACCAGTACCCGCATGCAAGGAGATCAGCCATGAGCACATTCTGGTCGTGGTGGGTGATGTCGCTGATCGTGCTGAATCTGGGTATCACGCTGTTTTTGTTTCTTTGGGGGCCGCGGGTCAAGATTCCTACGTTGCCAGATGGCACTACTGGCCACGTGTGGGCTCACGGCACGCTGCGCGAAGGAGTGCGTCGTCTGCCCCGCTGGTGGTTGCTGCTGTCGGCCAGCATGTTCATTGTCGGGTTCCTCTATCTCGCTTTGTATCCCGGCTTTGGCAACTCCAAGGGCGTTCTTGGATGGACTTCGCACGCACAACTGGCGCAGGCGGTCGCCGCCAACGAAGCCAAGCTCGATCCGTTGATGCAGCGTTTCGCACGGGATCCGGTAGAACACCTTGCGGATGATCCAGCCGCACAGCAGATGGGCCGCACCCTGTTCGATGACAATTGCGCCGCCTGCCACGGCCGCCACGGCAAGGGCAACCCGCTGCTGGGCGCCCCCAACCTCACCGACAACGACTGGCTCTATGGCGGTGACGGCAAGGCGATCACCCGCTCGATCCACGATGGCCGCCGTGGGGTGATGCCGCCATGGGCGAGCCTGGGCGAAAACAACGTAAAAAACCTTGCGCAATATGTGCTGCGCATTTCCGCTTCCCCGCACGACGCTTCCCGCGCTGCGGCCGGCAAGCCGTTGTTCGCAACTTGCGCCGCCTGCCACGGTGCCAATGGCAAAGGCAACCAGGCGCTCGGTGCGCCCAACCTCACCGACCAGGTCTGGCTGTACGGCGGTACCGCTGCAGATATCGAGGCCAGTATTGGCAATGGCCGACGGGGGCAGATGCCAGCCTGGTCGCCACGTCTGTCTGATGGACAGATCCATGTCCTGGCGGCGTACGTATACCACCTCTCCCACGAAAACGACGCGCATGGGCAGTGACCACGCTGCGAGACCCCGCTCCCACGCCTGGCTCAGGCAACCGGTGCTATGGCTTGGGGCCGCGGTATTTGCGGCCTCGCTGACCGGCTGCATCTGGCTGATCGTGCTTGGCCTCCATCACACCGACACACCGCTCGATACCTCGCATAAGGTGTTCGGCGTGCCGGTAAGCGCGCACAGCAGTCGCCATCCGGCAGCATGAACGCATCCTATGCCATTTGGGCGCATCCCCAGCTCGCTGCACAGGTATTGCATACGCGGCAGGATGGCTGCAGCGAAATAGCGCTTCAGGTGAAATCGCTGAACGACGCCCGACAGGCCCTGCATATCGAGCAGGTAATCCGCGCCCTGCCCGGCATACAACGAATCGTCATCGACCGTATCGCTCACCGTATGCGGGTGGTATGGAATAGCGGCAGCACCCCGCTGCCGGCGCTGTTGGACGCGTTTGCGAACGCGAATTGCCCGGCGCAGCCGCTCCGATACGACAGGCTCGACGAGGCTCGCACCAGCGAGTTGCACGACCTGCTCAAGCGGCTGCTGGTCGCCGGCATGTGCGCGATGCAGGTGATGACCTATGCCTTCGTGATCTATATCGGTGTGGTCGACTACGTCGACTTCAGTACGCGCAATCTGTTTCGCTGGCTTGGCCTGCTGTCGACCATTCCTCTGGTGTTCTATTCGGCCAGACCGTTCTTCGTCGGCACCGTGCATGAGCTTGCCGAGCGACGCATCGGGATCAACCTGCCCATTGCACTGGCGGTGGGGCTGGTGTTTCTGGCCAGCGCCTGGAACACCTTGCGGGGTGGCGGCGAGATCTATTTCGATTCCGTCAGCATGTTCGTGTTTCTGCTGCTCGGGGCACGTTATCTGGAGCTGCGCGCGCGCCATCAGAGCAGCGCCCTGGGTGACGCCGTCCTCGATGCATCGCCCCTGCTCGCGCAGCGGCGCGACGACCGTGGCGTGCTGGAAACCGTTGCCGCCGTCACCCTGCTTCCCGGCGACCGGGTGCATATCAGCGAAGGCGCCGCCGTACCGGCTGACGGCATACTCGAAAGCCGTATGGCTCAAGTCGACGAAGCCCTGCTGTCGGGAGAGTCTCGCCCCGTCGTACACCACCGCGGCGCGCACCTCGTCGCTGGCAGTATCCTGCTGTCCGGGCCCATCGAATTGCGGGTAACCGCGTGCGGTGAAACCGGCACCGCGGCACGCTTGGGTGCCTTGGCCAGACATGCCCGGCAAGTACGCAGCCCCGCGATGGCTTCGAGCGACCGCGACGCTAGCCGCTTCGTCGGCCGCGTCTTGCTACTGGCCCTTGCCACCGCCATCGGCTGGCTGCTGGTCGACCCCTTGCGCGCATTCGATGCCACGATCGCGGTGCTGGTGGTGGCCTGTCCCTGCGCCTTTGCACTGACCCTGCCGGTCACGCTGACCCGGGCCATGGGCAGGCTGGCGCGCCAAGGCGTGCTGGTTACCGACAGCGCGATACTGACCACCCTGGCCCATGTCGACTGCGCGTTTTTCGACAAAACCGGCACCCTCAGCGTACCGCGACTCGACAGCTCAGGCGTCGAACCGTTACGTGGCGATGACCCAACAGAGCTGTTACAACTGGCTGCCCGTCTGGCCAGCGAAAGCTCGCATCCACTGGCGCGTGCCGTGAGCGGGGCGGCCCAGTCGTTATATCCCGGCCTGCAAGCACGGCAAGTCGAAGTCGTCGCCGGCGGTGGTATCAGTGCTGTTGTGGGCGGTCGTCGACTCCGCCTCGGCCAGGCCACCTTTGCCTTTGAAGCCAGCGGCCAGACTCCTCCGCCACGCCTCGCCAGCGCACTGGTTCTGGCCGATGCATACGGCGCCCTCGCCGCCTTCCACCTCGATGAACAACCCCGACACGACGCGCGCGGCATGCTGGATGCGCTGCGTGCCGACGGCGTCGTCCCCGTCATCGTCAGCGGCGACAGCGCCGAACGCGTCGCCGCGATGGCCTCCCGCCTGCACATTTCTGACTGTCACTCCCGCCAGACGCCCGCTGACAAGCTGCGGCAACTGCGGGCCCGACAGGCCGCAGGCCACGTTGTCCTCGCTGTCGGTGACGGCGGCAACGACGCGCCAGTCCTGGCCGGCGCCGACGTATCCGCAGCGCTCGCCAGCGGCACCCACCTGGCTCAGGCGCAGGCTGACCTGTTGCTTATCGATGGACGTTTGGACGGCCTGGTCCACGCACGTAACGTTTCACAGCAAGTCCAGCAAATCGTCGTGCAAAGTCGCCGCTGGGCGCTGGCTTACAACTTCCTCAGCGTACCGTTTGCGGCGTTTGGGCTGGTGCCACCGTGGCTGGCCGGCATCGGCATGTCGCTCAGCTCCCTGGTCGTGGTTTTCAATGCCTTGCGCGTGGGCCGCGAGAATGCCGCAAGACATCCGGAGCTTCACGCATGAATATCCTGCTGGTGCTGATCCCGGTCACCCTGCTGGTGGTGGCAATTGCGGTGGTGATCTTTTTCTGGGCCGTCAATCATCAGCAGTTCGACGATCTCGACAGCCCCGCCATCCTGCCGCTGCTCGACGATCCGGACCCAGCTGGCGAGACCGCCAGGCCGCCAGATTCTCCTGCATCCCGTTTTCCCAGCGCCGGAGAGAATCGGGATGACCCACGCAGGAGTAGCACTTGCCCCGACCTGCCGGAAAACGATCGAGGGCCCCATGTTCTCCCCCAAGACGGTTGATTCAAGCCGCTATTTTGCGGCTTCCAGGCCCTTTACCGTCTTGATGAACAGCACACTCAACCCAAGCGTGTCATTCATGCGTACGGGTATTCCCATGTACGCTTTCTTTTCACTCTCCGAGATCCCATGCACCCACCTCTCCTCGACCAAGACGCCCTTGCCGCCCTGGTGAATCGTTTTTATTCCAAGGTACAAGGGGACCCCTTGCTGGGCCCGGTCTTCAACCCGGCAGTGCAGGATTGGGATGAACACAAGCTGCGGCTGACCTCTTTCTGGGCATCGGTCGTATTGCGTGCGGGCAGCTATCGCGGCAATCCGATGGCGGCGCACCGCGCACATCCGATCGAGGCCCGACATTTCGACTGCTGGCTGACGCTGTGGCGAAAAACCTGCAGCGAGGTACTCGAAGCCTCTGCCGCCGCCACTATGATTGAATATGCCGAACGTATCGGTCGAGGCCTGCGGATGGGGCTGGGGTTACCGCCAGGGGGATGTCCCCTGGATCTCCCGATCATCGGCGCCGCGCGCCAGCCGATCAGGAATGACTCCGGTCCCGGGTAACCCCAGCGACGACGCCGTCCTTACCTCTGTGGCGGGCCGGAACTCAACCCAGCACGGCAAGCGCAGCCGCATAATCGGGCTCGTCGGTAATTTCGGCGACCAGCTGGCTGTGAATGACCTTGTCGTCCTCGTCCAGCACTACCACGGCGCGGGCGGCAACCCCGGCCAGCGGGCCGTCGGCAATCGCCACGCCATAGTCACGGATAAATTCACGTCCCCGCATGCTCGACAACATCACCACATGCTCCAAGCCTTCGGCGCCACAGAAGCGCGACTGCGCAAACGGCAGGTCGGCCGAAACGCACAACACCACGGTATTGATGAACTGGCCCGCCAGCTCATTGAAACGGCGGACCGACGCCGCGCACACACCGGTGTCCACACTCGGAAAAATGTTCAGCACTTTGCGCTTGCCGGAAAAGCTCGCCAGCGAAACGTCCGCCAAGTCTGCACCGACCAGGGTGAAAGCGGGCGCCTGCTGACCTTTGCCGGGAAACGCGCCGTCAACCTGGACTGGCTGACCCTTGAGAGCGACCTTGGACATGGGAAACCTCCTTTATGGATAATTCGCCAGTAGACCACGACACGGCAGCCAAGGCGATAAGGTGAGGGCATCCCGCTCAGAACGGGCGAATGCGATGCCCTCCGGCCACCGTGATGAAACCTCTTGATCGCACACGCTTTCGCGGCGCCATGGAGCCGGACAACCCACCTCACTCATTGACGCCAACCCATTGACGCAGGTCAGTGCATTGGGTGGCTGCTCCATGGAGCATGGACTCCTTTCCCAGGAGCAGCATATGCGCACCGCCCGAACACCATGGCAAGCGGAGTACGTCGGGCTACCCGTAGCGCAGCCGCTGCCCGCCTCGGGAGGTTTTATCGCATGAGCGCCGCATTGCCTTTACCTTCACCGGAATCCCGCGATTACGCGCTCGACGCCTGCTTCCTCGGCCCCTACGGAGAAAACGATGCGTTGCTGGAAAAACTCATGGTCGAGTTCCTGCGCGACCATGTGTACTGGCGGCGCAACTTCCATCCGGAAGACCCGCCGGCAATCGCCACTTCCTCAGCGCAGCATCCCGACTACCTGGCTTTTGAGGCACGCATGCGGCGCGAGCTGCACCAGCTGTCCGCGGCACTGAAAAAGTCAGTACCCTTCCATAGCCCCCGATATATTGGCCATATGGCCTCCGACCTGCTGCTGCCGGGGCTGGCGGCACAGATGCTGACGCTACCCTATAACCCCAACAACGTCAGTGAGGACGCCGCACCGGTTACCGTGGACATGGAGGTGCAGGCTGGCCTGCAACTCGCACGCATGCTCGGCTACCCACACGATCCCGCAAAACCGGCGTGTGCCTTCGGCCACCTTACCTCCGGCGGCACGTTGGCCAATTATCAGGCGTTGCGGCTGGCACTGGCATTGAAGGCTTTCCCGGTGGCGCTGCGCGCTGCACGGGTGCCGGACATGATGTTGCCGACCGACGACTGGAGCGCCTTCAATCTCGCCGCGGCAGACACCATCGCCCTGCTCGAGCAGTGGCTCTCCTGGCTGGCCATGCAGCCACCGCAGGTACAAAAGCACTGGCATGCGCGAGTAGAGGGTGAACGGATCGAGCAACGTGGGCTCGCTGAGTTCTTTGCGGCGCATCCCACCTTGCGCGTACCACGGGTACTGGCCCCGGTCACCGCCCACTATTCATGGAGCAAGGGGTTGAAGCTGCTTGGCCTGGGCCACAATCAGCTGGAACTTCTGCCAACACGCGGCATGCGGCTGGATACGACGGCCCTGCATGACACGCTGGCGCGCTGCGCCCGCGACCACCAACCTATCTTGATGTGTGTTGCCGTACTGGGCAGTACCGAATACGGCACCATCGACCCTATCGATGCCGTGCTTACCGCACGAAGCCAAGCCCGTTCCCAGGGACTGGATTTCTCGGTACATGTGGACGCAGCCTGGGGCGGCTACCTGGCCACATTGTTCCGGCGCGAAGACGGCAGCCTGCGCAGACGCGACGAAGTAGCGAAGGAGTATGTGCACTTCCCCAGCACCGACGTCCATGCGGCGTTCGCGGCGGTGGCGGACACTGACTCGACCACGGTTGATCCGCACAAGCTGGGCTATCTTCCTTACGGTTCGGGGGCCTTCATCTGCCGCGACCACCGCGCCATGGCCTTGCTGGCCGAACGTGCCGACTACGTGTTTCATGCCAACCCTCCCGACAACTATCTGGCACGCTATCGCAGCCTCGGCCAGTTCGTCCCGGAAGGCTCCAAGTCCGGCGCAGCGGCGGCGGCAGTCTATGTCATGCACAAGGTGCTGCCGCTGGACCACGTGCACTTCGGCCGTCTGCCGCGCGCCACGATTCGCGCAGCCGAAGCGTTCCACGCCTGCGCCCGACGTCTCGCGCTGGATGTCGCCGATACGATGCATGTATTGGTACCGTTTGCGCCGGACAGCAATCTGGTCTGCCTTGCCCTCAACCCTTGCGGCAATCGTAGCGTGGCGCAAGCCAATGCTTACGTACGCACGCTGCACGACACGCTGCGCTGCGATCCCCGCCAACCGCTGCAGCTGAAGGAATTTTTTGGCTCGGTGACCAGCCTGCGGCCTGAACTGCTCGGACCGAGCGATACTGCCCGCATCCTCACAGCACTGGGCCTGGATCCGGACAGTTTTGGCAGCGACCCGGACAACGACCGCCTGATCATCCTGCGTCACACGTTGATGAATCCATACCTGATCGATCACGAAAACAACATCAGCTACATCGAGCGCTATTTCGAATTTCTCGGTCGACGTGTACGCGCACTGGCACCCGTGGTCGATGCTGGCCGAGACTGACACCGGAGGCGGCGATGAAGCTTGAGATCACCGCAGCCCGGTTCGGCTACGCCCAGGTCTTTCCGGGCTGCCCGGGGCATCGACGCCACCGGCAGGATCACGGCAATCCGTACCATCTTGCACGACGGCCAAGGGCAAACAGCTGGCGAACAGCTGACATGAGGCATCATCGTGATGCCACTGGACGCGTGGCAGCCATCGTTTGCCCGGATCCCCGCGTCCGTGTCTTGCCCACCCATCCGACCCAAGGTAATCGCCCATGTTGTTCGCCATCCTCGGCTTTGGTCGCTTCGGCCGCGCCCTCACCGAGCTGCTACGCCACGCTGGCCATGAGGTTCGCGCCTACGACCCGTATGCTGCAGTGCCAGCGGGCTTGGCAGCCCCGTCGGCAAGGGCCGCAGCGCAAGGGGCGCAATGGATCGTGCTGGCCATGCCGGTCCCGCACATGCGCAACGCATTGCAAGCATTGCGCCCTTACCTGCATGCGGGGCAAACCGTCATCGATGTGGGCAGCGTGAAGATGCATCCCTGCACCCTGCTGGATGAGGTGCTTGGCGAGGAGGTCCCGCATGCCGGGACGCACCCGCTGTTCGGACCCCTCAGCCTAGCCCGCGGCGAGCATCCATTGCGCACCGTGGTCTGCGCCAACCCGCGCCATCCCGACGCCGCTGCCCGCACCCTTCAGCTGTTTGTCGATCTCGGCTGCGAGGTGATCGAACAGGACCCGGCGGTGCATGACAAAGCGATGGCAAATACCCATGCACTGGCCTTCTTTATCGCCAAGGGCCTGGTCGAGATGGGCGTGGACGACGACCTGACGGTCGCACCGCCATCATTCCAGGGCCTGAAACACATGCTGGCGGCGGTGCGCGGCGACGCCGGTCATCTGTTTGCTGCCATCCAGCAGGAAAACCCCTTTGCCGCCGCTGCTCGCGCGCAGCTGATGGACTCACTGGAGCGGATTCACGGCAAACTCCTTACCGAGGGTGACGAGGACGGTCATCTGGCGATCCCCAACCTGCCCGAAGGTGCGTCGTGAGCTTTCACGATCTTCGCGGCTTTTTGCGGCATCTGGAACATGACCGGCAGCTGCGACGCGTTGAACAGCCCGTCGATACGCACTTGGAATCCACCGCACTGTGCCTTCGCGCACTGCGCGAGGGCGGTCCCGCCCTGCTGATGACGCAACCGTCCGGCTCACGACACGCACTGCTTGGCAACCTGTTTGGTCACCGTCGGCGGATCGAAGCGGCGCTGGCGGGACGGCCGCTGGCGAGCCTGCGGGAACTCGGGCAACTGCTCGCCGCGATCAAGGAGCCACGCTGGCCGTCCAGTCTGCGTCAGGCGCTGGCCACCTGGCCGGAGTTGGCCCAGCTGGCACATGTCGCACCGCAGCGGGTTCGCGAGGCAGCGTTCGGGTACGAGACCTTGCGCGGCGGCGAGATCGACCTGAGCTGCCTGCCGATCCAGCACTGCTGGCCGGGCGATATCGGCAAGCTGATCACCTTTGGCCTGGTGATCACCCGGGGCACGCTCAAGCCGCGACAGAACGTAGCGATCTACCGGCAGCAGGTGATCGGCCCGAATCGTGTGATCATGCGCTGGCTGCCGCATCGCGGCGGCGCACTGGACTACGCGGATTGGAAAGCCGCCCATCCGGACAAACCCTTTCCCGTGCTGGTAGCGCTCGGCGCCGACCCGGCCACCCTGCTGGCCGCGGTGGCGCCGGTACCCGACACGCTTTCCGAATACGAGTTCGCCGGTTTGCTGCGCGGCCAGCGAACACGCGTATGGGCAAGCGAGCTGACCGGGCTGGATGCGCCCGCCGGCGCGGAGATTCTGCTGGAAGGATTCATTCATCCCGGAGATACCGCGCTGGAAGGCCCGTTTGGCGATCACACCGGTTACTACAACGCCCAGGATCATTTCCCGGTGTTGACCATCGAGCGCATGCGCCTGCGCCAGGATGCGATTTACCACGGCAGCTACATGGGACGCGCACCGCACGACGAACCGTCGGTGCTGTCGATGGCGTTGAACGACGTGTTCGTGCCGATCCTGCAGAAAGTCTTTCCCGAGATCGTCGATTTCTACCTGCCGCCAGAAGCGTGCTCCTACCGCATCGCGATAGTCAGCATCCGCAAGCAGTACCCCGGCCATGCGCGCCGCGTGATGATGGGAATCTGGTCGTACCTGCGCCAGTTCACCTATACCAAGTTCGTGGTCATCACTGATGACGACATCGATGTACGCGACTGGTCGCAGGTGATCTGGGCGCTGGCCACCCGGGTCGACCCGGCGCGCGACTCGATGCTGGTGGAAAATACCCCGATCGACTACCTGGACTTTTCCAGTCCGACCGCCAGCCTGGGCTCCAAGCTGGGGATCGATGCCACCAGCAAATGGGCCGCCGAAACCAGCCGCGCCTGGAGCAAGCCCATCGTGTCCGATCCCGCTATCGAGCATCGCGTCGATGCCCTGTGGGCAACGCTGTCGGGCTCAGCTATCCGCTGACGACTCAGTCAGCGCAAACCCGGGAAATTCCTTGCCTGGATCGGCGATCCACTGGCGCGCGCGCAACTGCAGCGCCCGCCAACAACGTTCCCATTGACCGTCGTGCGGCTGCGACCAGGCCAGTTGCACAAGCACCGCCTGCAGCCCGCGCAAGTCCTGCTTTGCATTCGCCAGTTCGGCCAGCACCTGCTCGTGTTCGTCCTTGGCCACCATCAATACTTTTCGATCCCGACACACGCCAATGCACGGCTGCGGCGCCTCGATCTTGCCACAGCCGATGCATTGCCAAGCCTGAATGTAGTCGGTTGCGGTAGTCATACGGATCAATGATGTCTATAAACCAGCTGGCACCGATGCTAGTTCAGCGCGTGCCGATACCGGCTGATCCAGGTCAACGACACTCTCGGGGGCACATGACACGATGCAATCCGATTTCTACCCGCGAGGTACGCATGCAACTGGTCTGTCCCGCTGGCAATTTGCCGGCCCTGCAGGCGGCGGTCGACGCCGGTGCCGACTCGGTCTACGCGGGTTTACGCGATCAGACCAATGCACGGGCATTTCCTGGGCTCAACTTCAGCGACGCCGAACTGCACGCGGGCATCGCCTATGCTCATGCCCGCGGACGCAAGGTCTATCTGGCGTTGAACACGTATCCGGACAGCGCCCGGATGGCACAGTGGTACGCGGCAGTCGACAAGGCAGCCGAGTTCGGTTGTGACGCGATCATCGCCGCCGAGATGGCCGTGCTCGACTATGCCACCCGCACCTATCCCGCGCTGGCGCGCCATTTGTCGGTACAGGGTTCCGCGACCACAGCGCCGGCGCTGCGTTATATGCATGAGCGTTTCGGGATCAGTCGCGCGGTGCTACCTCGGGTATTGTCACTGCAACAGGTGGAGCGCCTGTGTGAGAAATCGCCCGTGCCGCTGGAAGTGTTCGCGTTCGGCAGTCTGTGCATCATGGTCGAAGGCCGTTGTCAGCTCTCCAGCTATGTCACCGGCGCCTCGCCGAATCGCCATGGCGTGTGCTCGCCGGCAAAATTCGTGCGCTGGGAAGAGCACGGCGACGGCACCCGCAGCGTTCGCCTCAACGATGTGCTGATCGACCACTTCGAACCTCAAGAGCCCGCCGGATACCCGACCGTATGCAAGGGTCGCTTCGACGTCGGTGCCGAGATCTTTCATGCCCTGGAGGAGCCGACCAGCCTCAATACGCTGGAGCTTCTGCCCAAGCTGGCGCAGGCCGGTGTAGCGGCGCTGAAGATCGAGGGCCGTCAGCGCGGCGTGGCGTATGTCAGATCGGTGACCCGTACCTGGCGTGAGGCGCTGGATCGCTACCAGGCCTCGCCCCAGCAGTGGCATCCGCAAGCGGACTGGCAGCGCGCGCTGTCGACACACGCGGAAGGCCACCAGACCACGCTCGGCCCCTACCACCGCCGCTGGCATTGAACCGATGAGCCCGGTAAACACGAACGACATGATGAAACTGAGTCTTGGTCCGCTGCAGTACTTCTGGCCCCGCGAAAGCACAATGGCGTTCTATCGGGAAGCGGCAAGCTGGCCCGTCGACATCATCTATCTTGGCGAGACCGTTTGCAGCAAACGGCGTGAGCTAAGTACCCGCGACTGGATCGCGCTGGCCGAGGAGCTGCGCGCCAGCGGCAAGCAGCTGGTGCTCTCGTCGCTGGCGCTGATCGAGGCCGAGTCCGAGCTGGGAGCGCTGAAAAGACTCATCGGGGAGGGCACTGGATGGATTGAGGCGAACGACCTGTCGGCCGTGCAACTGTGCCGCGAGCGCAAGCTGCCGTTCGTCGGTGGGCCGTCGCTGAACGTCTACAACCATCATGCCCTGGCCCTGCTGATGAGCGATGGCCTGCACCGCTGGGTGCCCGGTGTCGAGCAGGGTGAAACGCTGCTTCGCGAACTGCGCGCGGCAGTGCTCGCCGAGGGCCTCAGCATGCCCGAACTCGAGGTGATCGCTTTTGGCCGGTTGCCGCTGGCCTACTCGGCACGTTGCTTTACCGCCCGCGCCCTGGACGTGGGCAAGGACCAATGCGAATTCCACTGCATCGAATACCCCGATGGCATGCCACTGTCTACGCGCGAAGGCCAACCTTTTCTGCGCATCAACGGCATCCAGATTCAGGGCGAGGAAATCACCGACCTCGGCCCGGAGCTACCCACGCTGCGAGAACTCGGCGTCGACATACTGCGGCTGTATCCGCAAGTCGAGGGGATGGCCGACATCGTGGCGCATTTCGACCGTGCTCGCCGCACCCCGGATATACCGTCACCGATCGGCGCACGCAACGGCTACTGGCATGGAGGGCCAGGCATGGCGCTGAGCGGCGTGGGCGGCTAAACGGGCCCCGTGGACTGCGTACCAGCGCCGCCTCAGAACGCGTAGAGCAACACGGCGAAGAAGTGACAGGTGGTACCGGCAAGCACGAACAGATGCCAGATGAAATGACTGTAGCGCAGCTTTTCATCCAGCACGAAAAACACCACCCCCAGGCTGTAGGCCAAACCACCGGCCAACAACCAGATCAGGCCTCCGGTCGCCATATGCAACCATAGTGGCCGTATCGCCAACAACGCGACCCAGCCCATGCCGACGTAGAAAAAGGTGGACACCCGTGGAAACCGCATGCCGACCATCGTCTTGAACAACAATCCCGCCAACGCCAGACTCCAGATCACGCCCAGCATGGTCCAGCCTACGCCGCCGCGCAGCACACCGAGGGTAATCGGCGTATAGGTGCCCGCGATCAGCAAGTAGATGGCCGCATGATCCAGCACCCGGAGCACTGCCTTGAGCTGCGGGTGCGCCATGGCGTGGTACAACGTGGATGTCAGATACAGCAGGATCGCGGTGCTGCCGAAGATCGCTGCCCCGACCACGTCCGACACACCGCCGACATGCTCGGCACGAAGGACCAACATGGGTAGACCGGCAATCGCCAGCAACAGACCCAATCCGTGACTGATGCTGTTGGCAACTTCCTCGCCGCGCGACTGTCGGGTAATAGGACTTGCTAGCGTGACTGACATCAAAATTCGATCTCGTTGGAAGTAGGAAGAGAGTTCGCCTGGCGCGATGGATCTTTGCCCGATATGTCCCATGTTCAGTTGCACGCGACTGCGGGCGGGGTTCCCTCCACAGCCATTACACCCGTGCGAACACCAGACTGCCGTTGGTGCCACCAAAGCCGAAGCTGTTGGACATCACCGTGCTCAATCTCACCGCGCGGGTCTCGCGAAGAACCGGAAAACCTGCGGCCCGCGGATCGAGTTCGGTGATATGGGCCGAGCCAGCCATGAAACCGTCACGCAGCATAAGCAGGCTGTAGATCGCCTCGTGCACGCTGGCGGCGCCGAGCGAATGGCCGGTCAGCGCCTTGGTCGAGGACAGCGGCGGTACCTTGTCACCAAACACCTCTCGCGCCGCCTGCAACTCGACAATGTCGCCCACCGGGGTGGCAGTGCCATGGGTATTGAGGTAGTCGATCGGCACGCTCAGGTGGCGCAGCGCCATCTGCATGCATCGCACCGCACCTTCGCCCGACGGTGCCACCATGTCGGCGCCATCGGAAGTTACGCCATAGCCGACCAGTTCCGCATGAATGTGCGCGCCCCGTGCTCTCGCATGTTCGTATTCTTCCAGCACCAGCATGCCTCCGCCCGCGGCAATCACGAAACCATCGCGAGTGGTGTCGTAGGGCCGCGATGCAGTGGCGGGGGTTTGGTTATGGTTGCTGGAGAGCGCACCCATCGCATCGAACTCGGCCGTCATGCCCCAATGCTCTTCTTCTCCCCCGCCAGCAAACATCACATCCTGCAAGCCATGTCGAATCATGTCAGCGGCGGCACCGATGCAATGTGCCGAGGTAGCGCAAGCTGCGGAGATCGAATAACTCAGTCCGCGAATGCCGAACCCCGTAGCCAGCGCGGCCGACACCGTGGAGCACATCGTGCGCGGCACCATGTAAGGCCCCACCTTGCGCACGCCCTTTTCGCGCAGCAGATCGGCCGTCTCGATCTGCCAACGCGCCGAGCCGCCGCCGGAGCCTGCGATCACGCCGCTGCGTGGATGGCATACCTGCTCGATCGACAACCCGGCATCGGCAATCGCCTCACGCATCGCCACATAGGCGTACGCTGCCGCGTCGCCCATGAAGCGCTTCAGCTTGCGGTCGATACTCGCATTCAGGTCGATCGTCGGCACACCGGCAACGTGGCTGCGCAGACCACGCACGGCGTATTCGGGCACCAGCGAGATACCACTGCGCAGCTCGCGCAACGCCTCTGACACGCTGTCCAAGAAATTGCCCAGACAAGACACGATGCCCATGCCGGTAATGACCACACGACGCATCTCAAAAGCCCTCGGTAGACTGAAACAAACCTACACGCATGTCTTCAGCCACGTAGATCAGGCGATCGTCGACAAACGTGTTGCCGTTGGCGATGACCAAGGCCAATTTGCCGCGCATCACACGGCGAATGTCAATTTCATAGCGAACCAGCCTGGCGCTGGGCAACACCTGGCCGGAAAACTTCACTTGGCGTACGCCTAGCGCACGCCCACGACCCGGCTCGCCCAGCCACGGCAGAAAGAACCCGCTGAGCTGCCACATGGCATCCAACCCCAGGCAGCCGGGCATCACCGGATCGCCAGCAAAATGGCAACCGAAAAACCACAGATCGGGATGGATATCCAGCTCGGCACGCAACACACCCTTGCCGAAAGCGCCACCGCTATCGTCAATGTGGGTGATTCGATCGAACATCAACATCGGCGGGGACGGAAGTCGGGCATTGCCGGGACCGAAGAGCTCACCGCGAGCGCAGGAGAGCAGTTGGTCATAAGTGTACGCAGAGGGTCGGTTCATGGTGGGCCATGCAATGAAGACGTGGGCAGTCTGCCGGGCTTTGGCATCGCGTGCCCTGACACGGGTCAATATCCACTCAACATTCCCAGTCGTGTGTTTAGCCTTGTGCCGGGACAAATACCCACTCCCTTCGGCGCCTAGAAGATCGCTTGCCTGCAGGCGACAATTCCCTTCTTTCGGGGGGAGGGATGCGCAGCGATCTGCATGCCCGAGCAGGGCATCTGGCCTTTCGGGTCGTCAGCGGAACTCGCCCCCGATCAAGGCGTCGGCACGATAGTGGGACCCCAGGCTGTGAGCTCGGGATCGGGCTGCCGCAAGAAGGTCGCTGGCCAGTCGTGCCTGCCAGCCCTGCTCAGCCCACTGGGCACAGGCCTGCGACGCCTGTTGCAGACCAGCGGCGTCACGTACAGGACCTGCTGCGCGCCATAGCGTGCTTCGTAGGTCGGCCATCAGCTCCGCTGGCAAGCTGTTGCCACGCGTGACCCATCGATAGCGACCGCCGCCTGTCTTCGGTGTCATGTTCTGCGCCCCCCTGTCGGCAAGCAGTACGCCAAGTCGGCGACCACATAGCACACCTTCCAGCAACGAGTTGCTGGCCAGCCGGTTGGCCCCATGCACGCCATTGCACGCTACCTCGCCGACCGCATACAGGCCGTTCACACTGGTCTGGCCATCGAGATCAACGGCAAGCCCTCCCATATGGAAATGGCTCGCTGCGGTCACCGGCATACGCTGAGTCCTCGGATCAATGCCGTGGGCAAGACAGGCTGCCATGACGGTGGGAAAGTAACGCTCCCACCCCCGCTTCAGCTCACGAGCGTCCAGCCACGCAGCGCCTTCGCGGCGGTGGGCATCCCAGACCTGGCGCGCCACGATGTCTCGCGGAGCGAGGTCTTCCTGCGGATGCAGTCCGGTCATGAGCGGTCGCCCCGAGTGGTCCTGCAAACGCGCACCGGCACCGCGCAAGGCCTCGGTAATCAGCGGCAGGCAACCCGATTCGGCCACGCAAAGCGCGGTAGGGTGGAACTGCACGAACTCGATATCGCGTATCTGCGCGCCGGCACACAAGCCCAAGGCAAGGCCATTGCCATCCGCTCCGGGGGGATTGCTGGTGCGGGCAAACAGGGCACCTATACCGCCCGTGGCAAGCACCACGGCTGAGGCGCCTATCTCATGCGCTCGCTCACGACGGTCGCGAATCCGCACGCCTTCGACGGTTGAACCGCGGAGCAGCAGCGCGTCAACCTCGACGTCGCCGCGATACTGGATATGGGTTGCCTGCTGCACACGCTGGCGGAGCACCGCCATGATGCCGGCGCCGCTGGCATCGCCGCCGACATGGACGATCCGTGCCACTTGATGGCCACCCTCGCGACCGAGATGAAGCTGCCCCCGGGCATCGCGATCGAATACGACGCCTTGCGTCTGCAGCCAATCGATCGCTTCCGGCGCCTGTTGGCAGAGCCAATGCACCCTGAGTTGATCATTGTGCTGCGCCCCGGCGGCCAGCGTATCGAGCGCATGAGCCGCAGGGCTGTCCGCGTCATCGATGGCGGCAGCGATGCCACCCTGGGCGAGTACGCTGGCGGTGTCGCTCCCGTCATGTGTACGGCATAGTAGACGCACTGGCCAGGGTGCCAGCGAAAGTGCGGTAGCAAGACCGGCTATGCCCCCGCCTACGACTACGATAGGCTCTCTTGCACGGGTCACGCGGATTCCTGTCTCCCGATCTGCAGCATTCGCGTCAGTGCCCTGCCTGCCCGTGTGGTGGTGTCGGTAGGGACGTGAACCTCATGTTGCAGGTCGCGCAAGCAGGCATAGATCTTCGATAAGGTGATCTGCTGCATGTGGGGACACAGGTTGCATGGCTTGATGAACTCGATATGTGGAAATTGCGAGCGCAGGTTGTCTGCCATCGAACACTCGGTAATCAGCGCCACGCGCGAAGGGCTTTCCTTGGCCAACCAGCGTCCCATCGCCGTGGTGGAGCCCACGAAATCCGCTTCGGCCCAAACCTCGGGCGGGCACTCCGGATGGGCAACCAGCTTGGCGTCGAAACGCTCGCGTGCATGTCGCGCCTGCTGTGCGGTGAATTTCTCATGCACCTCACAGCGACCGTGCCACAGCAAAAGCTCCACTGCGGTCTTGCTGGCGACATAAGCACCAAGGTATCGGTCAGGCAGGAAAATCACCCGATCGGTTCCCATGGCCTCGACGACCTCTACCGCGTTGGCGGAAGTGCAGCAGGCATCCGATTCGGCTTTAACTGCGGCTGAGGTGTTGACGTAACTGACCACCGGCACGCCGGGATGCTGGGCGCGCAAAGCAACCACGTCGGCAGCGGTGATCGAGCTGGCCAACGAGCAACCGGCGTCGAGATCAGGAATCAGCACCCGCTTTTCCGGCGCAAGAATTTTTGCACTTTCAGCCATGAAATGGACGCCACACATCACAATCAGATCGGCGTCGCACGTCACTGCCGCCTGTGCCAGGGCGAGCGAGTCACCGGTGATATCGGCAACCCCGTGGAAAATCTCCGGCGACTGATAGCTGTGCGCCATGATCATGGCGCCGCGCTGTACCTTCAGGCGATTGATCGCATCTATCCAGGGTAGATGCCACGACCACTCTAGGCATGGCACCTGATCCTTCAGCCGTGCGGTGAGCTCGGCGTACTCGTCGTCCAGTTCGTCGCGCCATATCGGCGTGGGCAAGATGTCGGTGTCGATCATGGCGATTCGCTGAAAAGACTTGGGAGTAAAACACGTCGCAATGACGGGCTCAGGCTATCTCGCCGCGATGTGCAGCCCGTGCCGCACGCGCGAAGCGGGCGCCACGGTTCAACGCAATGCGCAAGCCCAGCGGTATCGTCTCCCATGGCAGTCGTTCGAGCATATTGCGCGCAGTAAGGCCCAGCTCGGTGTCGCCGGTGAGTACCAGACGACGCTGAAAGAACAAGGTATCGGCATCCTCCAACCTGCCGGCCAGCAACAGCAGGTCAGTAACACTGCCACGCACCGTGGCTTCGGGTTCGGCGTTAATCACGCACAGGGCTTGCTCACGCAATGCCACTACCCACTGCAGGTGCAGGTCACTTACCTCGATGGCAAGCCGGCGCCCACGCATGAAATCGAGTGCACCCTCGCGCAGCGGCGCCTCGAGCACGCGTGCCATCGCCGCCTCCAGCAGCCGCCGTTGCCAGCGCGCGGGAAGCGCTCGCAGCAACGGCGCCATCCGTCGTGGTGGCGGCAACAGGCGCAACAGACGGGGAGCACCGGAGGATCGGGAGAAAGAGGTCGGCATGGTGAACGCTATTGTCGTGGAACTATCGGTTGAGACGCCCTGACCCAGATCAACCGGAAGCCCTTGCTGACGACAGGCGTCGGCAATGACCACGTCCAGCATCTGTTTCGCCGTGGAGGCCGGCAGATTCAGCCTGTTCGCCAGTCCTAGCGCTCGCTCATGTATTTGCCGCTCGCGCACCGAATCACGGACGGACACCCCGACCCGCGGCTTGAGAACTGCCACGGTACGGACCACTTGGCGACGGGCCGCGAGCAGCACAAGCATTCCATCGTCGATACCGTCAATCACGTCGCGCGCGCGGTTCAACGCAAGGCGCTCAAGCAGACAGGGCGACATGATGTCCTCCATATAGGTCCGGCACGGCCCGATTCTCCCGTCGTAAAAGCAAAGGATTCAGGGCTACCCGGGGCAAGCCACGACCCGCGGCCATAAGGGATGCGTTTATCGCAGCGATAACAAGACACAAGCGGGTAAAGCTTCGCATGATGGCTATCGCAACACGCCATGCATGGCGCTGCGCTGACGTGCGTCAAACGATCTCCGCCGCGAGCGGTGTTTTGCTCACGGCGGCGTGTACGTTTCAGCAGATCGGCAGGTACCGCGCCAGGCTCACTGTTGGTTGTGCGCCGGACCGGAGGAGGCAGTCAATCGATGCGGCCATGCCGACTGGCGATGCTCGCTGAGCCCTCCACCGCGATGGCCGGCCGGCGCTGACCCCACAGTTTGGCCATGAAGTCCCACGCCATCAGCAGCGCACCGAGCGCAAAGACCACATCACCCGGCAAGCGCATCCACTGCCAGAAGGTCGTGGTGTTGTAGAACTGCATGCTGCGCGCGTAGGCATAACCGTGGGTGTAGACCGCTTCCAGCTGCGGCCAGCCGATCGGAAAGAAGTTCAGCACGATCCACATCACCATGCCGATGTTGTATAGCCAGAATGCCCAGGTACCGATCCGGTCACTCCACGGTCGCTCGCCGTTGAGGTAGCGCAGCACCATGTAGAGCAAGCCGATCGCCAGCAGGCCGAAGGCACCGAACAAGGAGGTATGCGCATGGTTGAGGGTAAGGAAGGTGCCATGCTCGTAGTAGTTCACCAGCGGCGCATTCAGCGTGCCGCCACCAAACACGCCGGCACCGACAAAGTTCCAGAACGCCGCTCCGAGGATGTACAGGTAGGCCAACTTGTAGGGAAACGCCTTTTTCTGCCTGACATGACGTTGCTGGTCGACGGCTTCCAGTACCAGCAGGATCAGTGGCAACACCTCGATGAAGGAGAACATGCTGCCGACGCCGACCCACAGTCCGGGTTCGCCAGCCCAGTACAGGTGATGGCCGGTGCCGAGCACCCCGCCAATGACGATCAGTATCCACTCGAACAGCACCGCACGCTCGACCATCTGGCGTGACACCAGACCCAGGGCCATCAGGAAGTAGCCAGTCACCGCGGCGGTGAACAGCTCAAAGGCAAGCTCCACCCACAGGTGAACCACCCACCAGCGCCAGAAGTCGGTAAGCGAGAACGAGGGGTTGGGCGAGCCCAGCGGAATCATCCCGAACACGTAGAACAAGGCAACCGTCAAGGTGCTGATCCACAGCAGGTGCTCGATACGAAACACACCGCTGATGGAGCCGCCGCTTTGCCGGTAAAGCGCCCGCAGCGTGGGCAAAAACGCGCGCAGCAATACCAGGCACCAGACCGCCAGACCGACGAAGAACAGGATCTGCCAGAAGCGCCCAAGCTCCAGGTAGGACAAACCCTGATTTCCAAACCAGAACCAGTGCTTGCCGACCAGCCCCATGATGCCGAGATAATCCCCGATCAACGCGCCGGCGACGATGACCACCAGTACCCAGAAGATCAGATTCACCAACGCACGCTGCCCCGCCGGCTCACGCTTGCCGATGATCGGTGCCAGGAACAACCCGGCGCCGATCCAGCTCACGCCAATCCACACGATCGCGGCCTGCAGATGCACACTGCGCAGGAACGCGAACGGCAACCACTTGCCGACATCGATCCCGTAGAAGCTGACGCGATCGGTGTAGTAGTGCGCCATGATAGAGCCCACCAGAATCTGCACCAGAAGCACAGCGGCCACCACCAGGATGTATTTCCACAAGGCTTTCTGGCTGGGCGTCGGCGTCAGAAAGCCCTGCAGCACCGGTTCGAAAGTTTCGTTCGGGGCCTTTGGCTCGATCCATAGCCGGAAGATCACCAGCACCGCGCCGATGGCGAAGAACACCATCGCGAAGGAGGCCCAAGTCCACACGAAAGTGGCGCCAGTTGGTGCATTTCCGACCAGCGGTTCGGCCGGCCAATTGCTGGTCCACGAGTAGTTCTTGCCGGGACGACGCGCCACCGTGGTCAGCGACGAATAGAGTAGGAAATCTGCAGTTTGGCCGGCACTGACCTGGTCCAGACTGCGCGCACGGCTGTAGCCCTTGGCGAAGTCGTCCGTCAGCAACGAAGCGGCGATCTGGCCGCGCAGACTGACCAGCGCGTCGGCCACCGTATCGGGCAGTTGTACCCGCGGTTGGCTCAGATCGATACCCTGCAGCTCCTGCTGCATGGCACGGGTTATCCCAGACTGCTGTTGTGCATCGAGGGCGGCGAATGATTTGCCATGCCGTAGCTGAGCCAGATTGTCCCGTACCGTGTGAGCGAGCTGAACCAGGTAGGCGGCGGTATAGTCCTCTCCGAAGTACGAGCCCATGCCATACAGGCTGCCGTAGTCCATCAAGTCAGCGCGCTGGAATCCTGCCTTCCCGGCCACGATATCGGCACGGCGCATCACCATCTGGCCCCGCTGTCCCACCATCTGCTGCGGCAGCGGTGCCACCTGCTCATAGGTAGTCTTCGTCGCCAACACCATGCCTGCGCCGCACAGCACGGCAACGATCAGCAAAATCCAGATCAAGACTTTGCTGGTCCGGTCCTGCAAACCGGTTGGCCCCGTATAGGGCAACGTCGCATTCATTCCCTGCCTCCTGATGCCATCGATGAAGTGCCGCCATGCTGGAGCGAAAGCTCGGGCGGGCGCCTGATATGGATCAGCCAGGGTTGCGACAAACCGTCACAGGAGGAGGCGGTAGCGCTTCAGCGGTTAGCTGGCTTGCCGAGCCAGCGCGCGCAATCGATTGGCGTCGAGGATCTCCAGTTGCCTTCCGTCGATGCGGATCAATCCCTGATCGCGCAAGCGGGTGAACAACCGGCTCACCGTCTCCGAAGCGAGCCGAAGGTAGTTTCCTATGTCAGTGCGCGACATGCTCAGATGCAGCGTATTGCCGGAGAACCCGCTGGCGGCAAAGCGCGCCGACAGGTCGATCAGGAATGCCGCTACCCGCACCTCCGCAGGATGGTCGCCCGCCAGCGTAGCCGTCATCCCCAGTTCCTTGGACAGCAACCGAAACAACTGTTGCTGCAATCCGGGCATACGGGCCGCCAGCGAGCTGATCGCCGGAAACGAAAATCGGCAGAAGTGCGCGGTTTCCAGCACGATGGCATTGCAGGGGTAATGGTCCGGGTAGATGCCATTGAGCCCAACGACCTCGCCGGCCACATAGAATCCCTGCACCTGTTCCTGGCCGTCGGTGTCGAAGCTGACGGTCTTGACCACGCCGGCGCGTACGGCATAAATCGCCTTGAACGGATCGCGCGCCCGAAATACGTGCTCGCCTGCACGAAACGGACCGACGTGTTCGACCAGCACATGGAGATCGCGCAGGGCGGACTTGTCGTAGCCCGCCTCATGGCACGCGCCGGAGAAGGCGCAGGTACTGCAGAACCGCACCGTGTCGCCGTCATCGACCATCGGGTCGCGCCGCGGATCGACGATCAGGGGAGTTTTGAGGGGCATGGCATCCGGTGGCGCCAGATGGCGCAGACTCAGGTGCTGGGCATCATATCAAGCCCGCTCTTCCAGCAGAGCAGTTGCGGCATCCGCGGCCGTCACTCCCTACACCGGATCGAGTCTCCCGGCGTGGTTCAGTCAATGGGTACCGGCCAACCTGCCCGCGCTGCCATAAGCGATGCTGTCGAACGAATGCCAGCCACGCGGCGTGGCCGGCGTTCGCCGGTGCACTCTCGAACGAGCCTGCGGGCATTTGAACCCAATCGGCGGCTTTCACCGCGAACGGGAGCCGCAAAATACGGCCGGGCAGGCAGGAGATCCTCAGCGTGTTCCGCCAGGTTCATCCGGTGGTCACGCCGCAGGCATCGCCCACAGCGGCGTCCTATTTCGCCGGCCCGACCGCGCGCACCGCCCTGACCTTGCTCGCACTGATGGTACCGCCCCTGTTGTTGAAGTTGTTCAACACGTAGGTCAGTACATTGGCGATCTCGCCGTCGCTGAGCTGCGAACCGAATGACGGCATCACCGACTCGTAACCCGTGCTGTTCACGGTGATCTTCCCGCTGAGCCCATGCAGCACAACGCCGATCGCCCGCGTGGGATCTGCGTTGAGGTAGTCAGACATTGCCAGCGGTGGAAATGCGCCCGGCAAACCCATGGCGTTGCCCTGGTGGCAGGCCACGCAAATTTGGGTGAATACCCGTTTGCCATCGGCCATCCTGTCACCCATGGTCGAACTTGCGCGATTCTGTACGGGCCGTGCGACCTTGCCGGCGAACGTGGTACTCGACCCCTTTTCGTAGATCGCCGGCTGCAACGGACCACGGACACGGATCTGGCCGAGGGCTCCCTTCATGAAGGCCCGGGTGATCGAATGGTCGACCAGCAGCAAGGTACCGGGCACCGGCGTGCGCAGTTCGACCATAGTCGCGCCGCCAGCGGGAATCAGCGTAGTCTGCACATGATGGTTGACCAACGTCCCGCCCTCGACATTGACATCGTCGAAGATGGCGCCGATGACATGGAAGCTCGACACCAGGTTGGGGCCGCCGTCGCCGACGAAAAGGCGAACCGTGTCGCCCACGCTGGAGGTGAGTGCATCGTCTGCGGTCAGCGAACCTTCGCGGCCATTGAACAGCACGTAGGTTGGCTGCTCGTTCAGCATTTTTTGCATGTCGAATGACTGCAGACCGGGCTGGTGGTAGGAACCGGTCGTGTAGAAGTCGCCCTGCATCACGTAATATTCGTGGTCCACCGTTGGCAAACCCTCCGGTGGCTCGACCACGATCAGTCCATACATGCCGTTGGCGATGTGCATCGGTACCGGCGCGGTGGCACAGTGGTAGACGAACACACCCGCGCGCAGTGCCTTGAAGGTGAATACGCTCTCATGCCCTGGCGGGGTGATGGTAGATACGGCACCACCGCCCGGGCCCATCACGGCATGCAAGTCGATATTGTGGGCCATGCGCGAGTCGGAAGCGTTACGCAGGTGAAGCTCGACCGTGTCACCCTCGCGCACGCGAATCAGCGGACCGGGAGTGGTGCCATTGAAGGTCCAGAAGTCGTAGCGCACACCGTCGGCAATTTGCTTGACGAGCTCTTTGGTTTCCATGCGCACGACGACGCGTGCCGGATAGTTGCGATGAATCGGTGCCGGCACACCGGGCGGAGGCACCAGTTTTTCTTCGATTGGCCTCCCCTTCGGCGGCCCGAAGTCACCTGCCAGTACGGTGGAGGCCGGCGTCCTGGCCGGTTCCGTGGCGGCAGCCGATGATGGCGCGTAAATTACCCAAACCAGTAGGGTGGCCGTAGCCAGCGTGATAGACAGCCGTCGTGACATGATGTTCTCCCTTGGCAGATCCCTTGAGGATTCGAAGCCAAAGGTGGCTTGCCGCCGGTGGCGTCACCGTGATCTGGATCATTCGATGCTTTAAAACCTTGCGTCTGCGACAGCACGCCACATGTCACCTTGGCGCGGCACCTCAACCCGGCTTGCCATCCACCCGCGGGGTCAGGTAGATCCATGCCGAGTGCAATACCCAAGGCAAAAACGCAGCCAGCCATCCGTACGCAGCGATTACCAGCCACAGATAGCTATCGCCACCAAGCTCGGCCCGAATACGCAGCAACACCACCAGTTGCAATAGACCCAGGCACAGCCAGGCAACCCCACCCATTTTCAGCGGTCTGCCGGAATGCCCATGGCTTACTCGGGTAACCATCGCTACCAGCATCGAACCAAAGAATCCGATGCCCAGGACATGCAGCGGCGCTCGTCCCAGCACAAACTGGCCGCGGGTACCCAGGATGACGTCTTGCACGCCATACAGTACAAACGCCAGCGGCAACCAGGCGAAGGCCAGATGCAGCACCAGCAGCAGGCCCGGACGCCGCGCCTTCCACGGCTGCCATGCCAGCGCATGCCAGCTGAGCACCAGCGCCAACGGCAAGTCAGCCAACCAGAGCCAGGCCCGTGCACCACGCCACTCGAGCGACAGGCGTACCAGCAACAATAGCCATACCAGCGGCAAGCTCCAGCGCGGACGCACGACCCGGTAGCCGGCGACCACCCTGCTGCTGAAGAACGGCAGCATCCGATGCACCACGGTAAAGAATATCGGTAGCAACAAGCCAAAGGTACCCAGCCTCACCGCCAGCGTGGCGAAGCCTACCGGTGCCCCGAACAGGTAGGCCAGGAACGCGGCCAGACCCAGTGTTCCCATGAGCAACGCCAGCAGGCAGGAACGGGCATGGTCATCGCGCCCGCCCGCTGCCAACCAAACGCCCACCAGGGTACGGACGCCCGCCAGGTAGCCGACCAGCATGGCGATGACGCCGATCTTGAGAAGCCACGCAGACCCTAGCAGGGCCAGGTTCGCCAATACGTAACCACCAAACACCGCACCGGCGACCGGTATGTAGCGTGAGCGTGGCAGCGCCGGCTGGTTCAGCCAGCGTGGAAACACCGTCAGCAGGAAGCCGAAGATAAATAGCGGAAACATGCCGTACTGGATCAACATGGCATGCGCCCAACCGGGTGGAATCGGCGGTTGCGGCCAGCCCGGCAAGCTGAAGCGCATCCACGTCAGTTCCAGGGCCCACCAGGTCATGCTCAGCAGCACCGCAACCGAGCCGCCGAAAAACAGCAGCCGGTGTGGTGCCGCCGCCAGCAAGGCCATCGGCGAAGATGGCGCAGGGTTACTTAAATCACGCATGAGAGGTCGGTCGTACAGAGGAACCTTATCCTCGCTGCCTCCCCCGCCAGCCATCCTGATCTGGATCAGATCGTGACAAGGAGGTGCGTTAGCTGGGCAACAGGTTCTGACCAAGCATTCGCAACCCCTCCGGATCGCTGACAGTCAACTCGCGACCCTCGATTTCGATCAATCCCTGACTACGGAATCGACTCAGCACACGGCTGACGGTCTCCGCGGCGAGACGCAGGTAATTGGCGATGTCGCCTCGCGACATGCTCAGGTGGAAGGACGTGCTAGAGAATCCCCGGGCCGCATAACGCTCACTCAGATCGGTAAGAAACGCAGCCATGCGCTCGTCGGCGCTGTGGTCACCGGCCAGCAAGGTAGCCGCGCCAAGCTCCTTGCTGAGCAAGCGAAAAAGATGCTGTTGCACCACCGGCATGCGCGATGCCAGTGCGCTCATCGCCGGAAACTGAAAACGGCAGAACCTTGCGGTTTCCAGCGCAACGGCGTCGCAGGGGAAACGATCTGGATAAATTGCGTTGAGCCCGATCACCTCGCCGGGCAGGTAGAAACCCAGTACCTGTTCACGACCGTCACGGTCGACCACACTGGTCTTGACCGTCCCCGAGCGCACCGCGAAAATCGAACGGAACGGATCGCCGGTGCGGAACACATGCTGGCCGCCCTGATAAGGCCCCACGTGCTCGACCAGGCATTGCAGCGCGTTCAGTTCCGGCTTGCCCTGCCCCACGGCATTGCAGGCGCTTGAAAACGAACAGCTGTGGCAGAAGTGTTCTTCATCGCCATCGTCGGTGATGGGACTCGGCGGCTGTGGCAGGAGGCCTGCGGGTTGGCTGGAACGCATATCGGAAAACCTGTGAAGCGCCCGTCAGATTGTGCGTGAGTAGCTCGCCGTCTGTGCTTCCTCCAGATACGCATCGAAGCACATGGCGATTATACGCAACAACAACCGCCCCCGCGGGGTAACACGGATAAACCGGGCATCCAATGTCACCAGGCCGTCTTCGGCCAAGGCCCTCAGGCGGCGAAGCTCAGCTGAAAAATACACGTCAAAAAGCAGTCGATGACGCGCTGCAAATGCTGGCATGTCCAGGACGCCGTGGCACATCAATTCACCGATCAGCTCACCACGGATCACATCGTCTTGATTGAGCTCAAGGCCGCGCATGATCGGCAATCGGCCTGCGTCCAGTGCAGCGTAGTAGCCGGCTAGATCGCGCGCGCTTTGCGTGTAGCTGTTGCCGATCCGTCCTATCGCACTGACGCCCAGTCCGATGAGGTCGCAGTCGCCATGGGTGGAGTAGCCCTGGAAATTACGTTGCAGGGTACCCTTTCGCTGCGCATGTACCAGCGCGTCGTCGGCACGGGCAAAATGATCCATCCCGATGTAGACGTAACCGGCGGCAGACAGTCGCTCCAGCGCATGCCCGAACAGCGCCAGTCGGGTCGCCGGATCGGGCAATTCTTTCGCATCGATCTGGTGCTGTGCCTTGAACAGCGCGGGCAAGTGCGCATAGCCGTATACCGCCACACGATCGGGGACCAGTTCGATCACCTCCGTCAGGGTTTGGTCAAAACCGGCCAGCGACTGCTGCGGCAAGCCGTAGATCAGGTCGACGCTCACCGAAGCGAAACCCGCGCTCCGCGCCGCCTCCAGCACTTCACGCGTCTGCGCCACACTCTGGATGCGATTCACCGCCTGCTGCACGACCGGGTCGAAATCCTGAATACCTACCGACAGGCGGTTGAAACCCAGCTCCGCCAAACCGCGAATGTAGTCGCTGTCGGCGAAGCGGGGATCGATTTCGATGCCGTATTCGCGCTGGCTTTGGTGACTGAAACTGAAGTTCCGCGCCAGCGACTCCATCAGCTCGCGCATACGCGGAAGATCAAGAAAGTTCGGCGTCCCTCCCCCAAAGTGCAACTGCCGCACCGGGCGATCGCGATCGAACAGCGGTGCAGCCAGTTCGATTTCACGATACAGACGTTCGAGGTAGCGATCTGCCTTGCCGATGTCACGCGTAATGACACGATTGCAACCGCAATAGAAACACGGGCTCATGCAGAAAGGCACGTGTACGTACAAGGACAATGGCCGAGGGATAGGCTCCTCATTAGATGCACGAATCGCCGCGCGCAACGCCGCTTCGTCGAAATCATGGCGAAACTGAGGTGCGGTTGGATAACTGGTATAGCGCGGACCGTTGATGTCGTAACGCGCAATCAGAGCAGGATCAAATTCAGGGGCGGCAATGACATGGTTCATGCCAGCAAGTCTGAGGACCCCCGTACAAGAGCGCCTTGACCCTAGTCAACTCAAAACGCTTTTGACTCTCCCACCGACAGCTTGGCCTGATCCCCTCCAGTACCGGTTTGCCTCAGCCCTTCTGCGACACAATGGTCTGCTCGATCGAGCCGAAAATCGATGCCCCCGCGTGATCGGTAACGTCGATACGCAAACGATCGCCGAATTTCAGGAAGGGCGTGCTCGGCTGGCCGTCACGCAGGGTTTCCACGGTGCGCTGCTCGGCCAGGCAGGACGCGCCCTTAGCCGTGTCCTGGTTGGCGATGGTACCCGAGCCGATGATGGTGCCAGCGGTCAAAGGCCGGGTCCTGGCGACATGGGCGACCAATTCGGCAAAGCTGAACTGCATGTCGACGCCACAGTCGGCTTCGCCGAACCAGGTGTCGTTCAACCAGGTGCGCATCGGCAGGTGCAGCTTGTCGCCATGCCAGGCATCGCCAAGTTCATCAGGCGTCACCAGTACCGGCGACAGTGCCGAACGCGGTTTCGACTGCAGGAAACCGAAGCCCTTGGCCAACTCGCCGGGAATCAACCCGCGCAGACTTACATCGTTGACCAGCCCGATCAGCTGGATATGTGCGGTAGCCTGCATCGGCGTTGTGGCCATCGGCACATCGTCAGTGACCACGACCACCTCGGCTTCGAGGTCGATGCCGAAGTCCTCGCTGGGCACCACTACGGGATCACGCGGACCGAGGAAGCCGGCGCTGGTGGCCTGGTACATCAGCGGATCGGTGTAGAACGACTCGGGTACCTCGGCACCACGCGCACGTCGCACGCGCTCAACGTGAGGCAGGTACGCGGATCCGTCGACGAATTCGTAGGCGCGCGGCAGTGGCGAGGCCAGCGACCCCATCTTCAAGGCAAACGCCTCACTCGCGGTTCCCCCGTTGAGCTGGTCGGACAACGCATTCAGCCGGGGCGCGGCATTGGACCAGTCATCCAGAGCCGCCTGCAGGGTTGGTGCAATGCCGACGGCCTTTACTGCCTGCTTCAAGTCACGGCTGACCACGATGAGCGTACCGTCGCGACCGCCTTCTTTCAGGGTACCCAGTTTCATGAATTCTCCACTCAGTAACGATGCGGCGCTCAGGCCTTCGATGGGTCGAAATGCCTGACGATGCCCTGCCAGCATTGGTGATAATCGGACTGCAGCTGCGGCGCGGCCATGGCTTGCGCAGTTGGCCGGATGACTTTGCGCGTCTCGAACATGAAGGCCATGGTGTCGCCAATCACATCCGGCGTACTCAGGTCGGCCCGCGAAGCCTTCTCGAACGTGGCAGCATCCGGCCCGTGGCCGCTCATGCAATTGTGCAGCGACGCGCCACCGGGCAGAAAACCCTCGGCCTTGGCGTCATACACGCCAGCAATCAGGCCCATGAATTCGCTGGCCACGTTGCGATGGAACCACGGCGGCCGGAACGTATGCTGCGCCACCAGCCAGCGCGGCGGAAAGATGGCAAAGTCCAGGTTGGCCGTCCCGGGGGTGTCACTGGGCGAGGTCAACACCGTGAAGATCGATGGATCCGGGTGGTCGTAGCTGATCGAACCAAGGGCGTTGAATCGGCGCAGGTCGTATTTGTAGGGTGCGTAATTGCCGTGCCAGGCGACCACATCGAGCGGCGAGTGGCCGATCTTCGCCGACCACAATGCACCCTGGAACTTCGCGATCAGCTCGAATTCGCCCTCGACATCTTCGTACGCCGCGCGCGGCGTGAGGAAGTCGCGCGTGTTGGCCAGCCCGTTGGAACCAATCGCACCCAACTCCGGCAGCCGCAGCACGGCACCGAAGTTCTCGCAGACGTAACCACGAACCACTCCTGCGCTTCCTGCGCCCGTGGCATTCGCACCTCCATGTGCAGCAGCGTTGCCATCGGCAAGCTCCACGCGGAAACGCACACCGCGCGGGACCACCGCAATCTCCTGCGGCTCGAGTTCAAGCACGCCCAGCTCGGTGACGAATCGCAATCGGCCGAGTTGCGGCACGATCAGTAGCTCACCATCGGCATCGTAGAAGTAGCGCCCCTGCATCGAACGGTTGGCGGTATAAAGATGGATACCGATACCGGCCTGCTCGTCTGCGCCCCCGTTGCCCGCCAGGGTAACCAGGCCATCGAGGAAGTCCATCGGCCGATCGGGGAGCGGTGGCGGGTCCCAGCGCAGCTGGTTCGGCGTCGCTGGCGCTTCATCAAAGCGATTGTGGAACGAGGCGTGTGCCAGCGACCGAAACGGCTGATGCACCGCAGCCGGGCGAATCCGGTACAACCAGCTACGCCGGTTGTTGTGCCGCGGGGCGGTGAAGGCGGTGCCGGACAACTGCTCCGCGTACAGGCCATGCGCTACCCGTTGCGGCGAGTTCTGCCCGTCGGGCAGGGTGCCGGGAATCGCCTCGCTGGCGAACTCGTTGCCGAAGCCGGGTTGATAACCCTTGCTGATCATCGTGGACATACGTGTGCCTCTGACTGTCAAACTTCTCGTCCGCCGGGCGAGGGCTGGGATCGCGCTTTCAGCGAAACGCACGTCGCTTCCAGCACCACATGCATCCGTTGCAGAACAGCTATTGTCCCCACAACGCGGGATCTTCACAGCATGCTTCTCACGCCACGCAACAAGAGGGCTTTCGGGAGTTACAGGAACCCGCGCTTGATCTGGTCGCGCTCGATCGACTCGAACAATGCCTGGAAATTGCCTTCGCCAAAGCCCTCGTTGCCTTTGCGCTGGATGATCTCGAAGAAGATCGGGCCAATCGCATTCTGAGTGAAGATCTGCAGCAGTTTGCGCTGCTTAGTCTCCAGGTCAGCATCGATGAGGATCTTGTTTTTCGCCAGCCGCGGCACGTCCTCACCGTGATTTGGCACGCGTTCGTCGATCACCTCGAAATACGCATCCGGTGTGTCGAGGAACTCCACACCGGCATCACGCATTTTCTCCACCGTGGTGTAGATATCGTCGGTGAAGCAGGCAATGTGCTGAATACCCTCGCCGTGATAGGCGTCGAGGTATTCGTTGATCTGACTTTTCGGGTCGTTCGACTCGTTCAGCGGGATACGTACCACGCCGTCCGGTGCAGTCATCGCCTTGGAGACAAGGCCGGTTTTGGCGCCCTGGATATCGAAGTAGCGGATCTCGCGGAAGTTGAACAGCCGCTCGTAATAGTCCGACCATTTCTGCATGTTGCCAAAATACAGGTTGTGGGTCAGATGGTCGATAAAAGTCAGGCCAAATCCGGGAGGGTTCTGCGAGACGCCTTCGATCGGCACATAGTCGGCGTCGTAGACGCTGCCTGCACCGCCGTAGCGATCGACCAGGTACAGCATGCAATCGCCAATACCCTTGATCACCGGTGCCGCCACCGCCTTGCTGGACGCTTTGTGCGTTACCGCCTCGCCACCGTTGCCGAGCACGGCGGCCAGCACCTCGTCCGCGGGCTTCTTGAAACGGATCGCGAAGCCGCAGGCGCAGGGCCCATGCTGTGCGGCAAAATCGGCGGCGAATGAATCCGGGTCTTCGTTGAGCAGAAAGTTCACGCCGTTCTGCCGATACACGATAATCGGCCGGGATTTGTGCTTGAGTACGGCACTGAAACCCATCCGCTTGAACAACGCATGCAGCTCGCTGGCGTGTCCGCCCGGTACGGCGAATTCGACGAATTCAAAGCCGTCGATACCCATCGGATTGTCGAACGTGGTGACCTGCATGCCAAGATTGGGTTGCGCGTCCATTGGCGATCTCCTGTCAGTCAGTGCACGATGTCAGGCATTCAAGCATGCCTGCATCCTGATAATTGTCCGTTATAGTTACATTTGAAACTAATTGCAAGGAATATTCCATCGTGACGGCCCCGCGCAAACCCGCCTCCCCGCATGCTGAGCACGCGCCCCTGCAGTTGGAAAATTTTCTCCCCTATCGGCTGTCAATTCTGTCCAACACCATTAGCCAGACCATTGCCGACGACTATCAGCGTCGCTACGACATTTCGATGACCGAATGGCGCGTGATGGCCGTGCTGGCGCGGTTTCACGGACTGTCGGCACGCGAGGTCGCCGAGCGCACCGCGATGGACAAGGTGGCCGTCAGCCGCGCCCTGGCACGACTGGTCGAGGCCGGCCGCGTGGATCGCGCGGTCCACGACAATGACAAGCGACGCTCGGTGCTGAGCCTGACCGAGGCGGGCTGGACCATGCACGATGAGGTAGCGCCGATGGCCCGGGCGCGCGAGCGCGAGGTGCTGGCCAGGCTCGATGCCGAGGAGCAAGTATGGTTGAACCGGATTCTGGACAAACTGCAGCCATAAACGTGTGTAGGAGCGCACCCCGTGCGCGATGCTTCCAAGCCACATCCCCCGAAGAACATCGCGCACAGGGTGCGCTCCTACACAGAACGCATGGCGTCACCTCACTCCGTGCATCAACTTGTTGATCAGCGGTGCAATCAAGAACAGCAGCACGCCCCCACCCAGTAAAATCCAGAAACCCATGGTGTAGCCGTCCAGCGCCGAGCTGACGGTCATGCCGCTGGCCCCGCTGACATGACCGGCGAACAGGCCGGCCAGATTGTTGCCGATCGCGGTGGAGAGAAACCAGCCACCCATGCCCAGCCCGACCAGGCGCACCGGCGCCAGCTTGGTCACCATCGACAACCCGATCGGCGAAAGGCATAGCTCACCGGCGGTCTGCAGCACGTAGCAGAGCACCAGTGTCCACAGCGGAATCATGCCGTCGCCACCCACCAGGCTGGACAACGCATACATCAGCACCGCAAAGCCCAGGGCATTGCCGACCAGACCCAGGCCGAACTTGCGTGGAATCGACGGCTCCCGGCCGCGCTTGTCCAGCCATGCCCAGATCAGCGTGACCAACGGCGCCAGCAACACGATCGCCACGGGATTGACCGACTGGAACCAGCCGACCGGGAACAACCAGCCGTCGAACATCTGGCGGTCCACGATGTTCTGCGCGAGGAAATTGAACGAGCTGCCAGCCTGCTCGAAAAACATCCAGAAGAGCACGTTGAAAGCAAAGATGATAAGCATCGCGATCACCCGCTGTATCTGCACTTTGCCGGTGCGGATTGCCTCGATCACCAGCATCACGCCGACGCCGATAAACAGTGCCGTCAGCAACCATTGCAGTACCACCGCGCCGGCACGATCCATCAACAGGTAGACCAGCGGGATCGCCACCAGCACACCGCACGCCACATAGACAACGCGCATCGGATTGGCGATATCCGGGGTCGGACGACCGATCTCGCCGAGCTGTCGCCGGCCGAACCAGAACCACACCAGGCTGATCAGCATGCCGACACCGGAAGCGGCAAACACCACGTGGTAGTTGTCGTGCTGCGGCGTGCCGAATACCTTCTCGGCCAGGTAGCTGGTGAGGATCGGGGCGATCAGCGCACCGGCATTGATACCCATGTAGAACAGCGTGAAACCGCGGTCGCGGCGGGAGTCACCCGGGGCATACAGCTGACCGACCATCGAGGAAATGTTCGGCTTGAACAGGCCGTTGCCCACGATGATCGTAGCCAGGCCGAGCATGAAGATCTGGTGGTTCGGCACCATCACCATGAACAGGCCACTGGCCATCACCACGGCACCGAGAAGAATCGAGCGCTGGTAGCCGATCACCTTGTCGGCAACATAGCCACCGAACACCGCGGTGGCATAGACCAAGGCCAGGTAGGCGCCATAGGTGCGACTTGCCGACGCCTGGCCCGCCTCGTCCCCACCAAAGAATTGCGCCACGATGTACAGGGTCAGCGCCCAACGCATGCCGTAGAACGCAAAACGTTCCCAGAACTCGGCCATGAACAGCATCCACAGCGGCTTCGGGTGTCCGAGCAGCTGCGGATATTCCGGCAGCGGCGCGGCCGCGTCGGTCGTGGTGGTGTCACCCATGCGTCTTCCCCCGTAGCTGCGTGTCGCAGGATTTTGCGATCAATTAGATGTACCCGGACTGGCGCCCGCCGTCAAATTGGCTGGACCAGCGCGTGCCGTCAGCGGGGTCGGACGCAGCGTTGCCGTCAGTGCACGCCATGCATCAAGCGCCGGATCCACGGCGCGGTCAACAAGAATAGCGCCGCCAAGCCCAGACCCCAGCCAAACAGCTGCCCATAGACATGGGCATAGACAGCAATGCCGCCGGTACCGCCGGCGCCCGGTGCCCGCAGGGTTCGGTTGGCGATCCAACCGGCCAACTGATACGCCAGTGCCATACCGAAAAACCACCCTCCCATGGCCAGCGAGGCTTCTTCCGGCGCAGCCAACTGGCCCACCAGGGCATAGCCGATCGGCATCAGTGCAAGCTCGCCCAACGTCTGCAATAGGTAGCACAGCGCCAGCGGCAACCAACCGATACGCCCATCCACGCCAACCAAATGATTGATGGCATACGCCAGCAGCCCATAGCTCAGCGCCACTAGCAGCAGGCCGATGCCAAACTTGCGTGGCGTGGAGGGATCGCGTCCATGCCGCTCCAGCCACGGCCACAGCAACGCCAGCAACGGGGCAAAACACAGGATGTACAAGGGGTTGGCGGACTGGAAGACCATGTAGTTGAATGGCGCATCGACGTGATCGCGAGCCAGAAAATTCAACGACGTCACGCCTTGCAGGCTGAAGGCCCAGAACGCCACCAGCGCAATAAACAGCAACAGCAGGGCAAGATAGCGCTGGGTCTGCAGCCGATCGCCACGCCGCGTACAACGGATCACGAAATACAACACCAGTACGCCCATTAACGCATACATCGCCCAACGCAGTACCGTCGGAAAGGCCAGCAGGATCGCCGTCGGATACACCAGCAGAGCCATCGCCAGCAGTACCCACGCGATGGCTACCGGGCCGCGCAAATGCGGGCCATTGGGCAGCAGTGGATTCAACTTGTGCTTGCGCCACTGGAACAGAGACGCCGCCAGCACCATCCCCACGGCGGCCGCGACAAAACCCCAGCGGTAGCCAAAATGCGCGCCGATCAGATCGGCGCAGACAAACGGCGTGATGAAAGAGCCCAGGTTGATCGCCAGGTAGTACAGCGTGTAGCCACTTTCGCGGCGCGGATCGTCGTGGACGTAGTTGCGCCCGATCAGCACGGTCAGCGGAATACCGACGCCGGCCGCCAGTGCGAACAGGGCGAGTCCCAGCTCGAATCCGAACAGCGACGGCAGTGCCATCAACAGTAACGACAACGTCCCCAGCCACAAGGACATCGCCAGTGCCCGGGTCTCACCCAGGATCTTGTCGGCCACATAGCCACCGATAATCGGCGTCGCATACATCAACGCCAGGAAGCCGCTGGTCAGCAGGTCCGCTTGCCGCTGCGCAGCAAGGGCGCCAAGGTTCGCGTAGAAGTGCTGTGCGATATAAGGCGCCAGAAACGCCCGAAAGCCGTAGAAGGCGAAATTCAGCCCGACGGTGACGCCCAACAGCATCCATAACTGCGCGGGATGACTCCAGCGCTCCGAACTGTTCGCCGACGGCTGGTCGACGGCACCTGGGTAGTCATCCAGCGCCCTTGGAGAACGCGCGCAAGCGCGACGGCTTTGAGATCGCCTCAGGTAACGAGGGTTCAACGCTCACTCCAGCACCGTGCGCACATCCAGCAGCTCCGGAAAGAACTCCAGCTCCAGGGCTTGCTTCAGAAAACTTACCCCGGAAGACCCACCGGTGCCGCGGCGGTGACCGATGATCCGCTCGACTGTCTTCATGTGCCGGAAACGCCACAGCTGGAAACTCCCCTCGACATCCACCAGTTGTTCGCACAGATGATATTCGGACCAGAAGCTCTGCCGCTGTTGATAAATGCGCTTGAACACCGGCAACAAGGCCTCCTGACGCCGGTAGGCTTGGGTCCAGTCACGCTCCAATACGGCGTACGGCACGGCATGGCCCTGGCGGGCGAGATAGCGCAGAAATTCATCGTACAAACCCGGCGCCTCGAGTACGCCGCGCAGCACCTCCTGCGCGGAGGGGTCATGGGCGAACACCTTGAGCATCTTCGCGTTCTTGTTACCGAGCAGAAATTCGATCACCCGGTATTGCAGCGACTGAAAACCCGACGAGGGTCCGAGCACACCGCGGAACTCCAGATACTCCGAAGGGGTCAATGTCTCCAGCACCGCCCACTGCTCGAACAGCTGGCGCTGTACTTGCTTGATCCGCGCAAGAATCTTCAGGCAGCCTTCCACTTCGTCACGGCGCAGGCAGCTTATCGCCGCCTGCAGCTCGTGGATCAGCAGCTTCATCCACAATTCGGATACGTGATGCTGCACGATAAACAACATTTCGTCATGGTGCGGCGGCTGGCTCAGTGGCTGCTGCGCCGACAACAGGGTCGGCAATTGCAGGTAACCCCCATAGGTCATATGCCCATCGAGGTCGGTCTGAATACCCGCTTCGAGGTCGCGCTCGTTTTCGCTCGTCATGTTCCTCACGCCCGCACCGAAAGCCCCATGGTAATCGCTGACGGTCCGACGGTTGTCGGCGACGCGGCACCCCTCGCGGCGACCACGCGGGCGCCGACCGGAAAGCGCCCGCGGATAACCTGCACAAAGCCCGCCAGAGAAGGGTTTGCCTCCATTCCGCTCGCCTTCCCATGCTGCACTGTACCTTGCAGTGCAACATGTCGGCCTGTTATCAAGCCCGGTCTTGTTCGGTGGTTCGTGCGGGCACGGTCAGCTGGCCGCACAACACCTAGTCGCTTTTTTCATCACTCACTCCGGAGCGAGTCGTGACCATCGCCGCCAAGTTTGAAATCGAATACCTGCAGTATCTCGACGCCGAGGGCAAGGAGGTCCGCAAGGATCTGCCAGCTTTCGCCAAGGACCTCGACCACATGGTCGAACTGTACAAGCTGATGCTGTCGACCCGCGTGTTTGACGCCAAGTCGATCGCCCTGCAGCGCACCGGCAAGCTGGGCACCTATGCCAGCTGCCTCGGCCATGAGGCAGCGCACGTCGGTATCGGCAGTGCGATGAAGCCGGAGGACGTGCTGGCGGTCAGCTACCGCGAATACGGCGCCCAGCTTTACCGTGGTGTGCAGCCACGCGAGGTCTACATGTACTGGGGCGGCGACGAACGCGGCAACGACTACCAGCAGGAGCCGGCGCGGCACGACTTCGCCTGGTCGGTGCCGATCGGTACCCAGTGCCTGCACGCGGCGGGTTCCGCGCTGGCCTTCAAGACTCGTGGCGAGAAGCGCGTGGCGGTGTGCACGATCGGCGACGGTGGCTCGTCCAAGGGCGATTTCTACGGGGCGATCAACATCGCTGGCGCGCAAAACCTTCCGCTGGTGGCGGTGATCGTCAACAACCAGTGGGCGATTTCGGTACCGCGCAAGATCCAGACCGGCGCACCGACGCTGGCACAGAAAGGCCTCGCGGCAGGCTTGTTCTGCATCCAGGTCGATGGTAACGACATCATCGCGGTGCGCAAGGCGATGGAGGACGCACTCGAACGCGCCCGCAACGGCGAAGGGGGCAGCGTGATCGAGGCAGTGACTTACCGCCTCGGCGATCACACCACCGCCGATGACGCCCGCCGTTACCGCGGCGAACAAGAAGTAAAGGATGGCTGGGCGAAGGAGCCGATGAAGCGACTGCGCAACTGGCTGGTGGCGAAGAAAGTGTGGGATGACGCGAAGGAAGAAGCCTGGAAAGCCGAATGCGACGAGTGGATGGACAACGAGGTCAACGCTTACCTGGAGACCAAGACCCAACCGGTGACGGCGATGTTCGACCATATCTTCGCCGAGGTGCCCGCCGATCTCGCCAAACAGCGCGATTACGTCCTCTCGCTTGAAAACCAGCTCGAATCGAAGAAGGGTCACTGAGTCATGGCACAAATCACTCTTATCGAAGCGGTCACCCAGGCGCTCGCCTACGAAATGGCCCACGACGACAGCGTCATGGTGCTGGGCGAAGATGTCGGCCTCAACGGCGGCGTGTTTCGCGCCACCCAGGGGCTGCAGGAGAAATTCGGCGAGCTACGCGTACTGGATACGCCACTGGACGAAACCACCATCGCCGGCGTCACCGTGGGACTGGCGGTGCAGGGCATGAAGCCGGTCGCCGAAGCGCAGTTCGAGGGCTTCATTTACCCGATGATGGAGCAGATCGCCTGCCACGCCGCCCGCATGCGCAACCGCACCCGTGGCCGTCTCACCGTGCCGGCCGTATTCCGCGCTCCCTGGGGTGGGGGCATCCGCGCACCGGAGCATCATTCCGAAGCGAACGAGCACCTGTTCACCAATATTCCCGGTCTGCGCGTGGTAATGCCGTCCTCGCCGGCACGGGCCTATGGCCTGCTGCTGGCTGCGATCCGTGACCCCGATCCGGTGATGTTCTTCGAGCCCAAACGCATCTATCGCCAGTACAAGGAGGAGGTGCCGGACGACGGCGAGGCACTGCCGCTGGACGTGTGCTTCGTGCTACGCGACGGCACCGACGTGACCCTGGTCAGCTGGGGTGCCCAGGTGAAGGAGGCCCTTGAGGCGGCCGACGCGCTGGCGGACCAGGGCATCAGCGCCGAGGTAATCGACGTCGCCACGCTGACCCCGCTGGATTTCGACACCATCGCCGAGTCGGTACAGAAAACCGGCCGCTGCGTGATCGTGCACGAGGCGCCGAAAACTGCCGGCTTCGGCGCCGAGATCGCTGCGCGGCTGGCCGAGGAATGCATCTACGACCTGCTCGCGCCGGTCGAGCGCGTCACCGGCTTCGATACGCACATCCCGCTGTTCCGCCTAGAAATGAAGTACTTGCCGAGCGTGCAGCGCGTCGTCGACGCGGCGAAGCGCACACTGGCGGCCTCGTAATTCCCTTCTCCCCGCCGGGGAGAAGGTGCCGAAGGCGGATGAGGGGCCACCCCGCCCAACGCACGTAGTCTTTAAGCAAGCCCGGCCCCTTACCCCAACCCTCTCCCCACGGGGGAGAGGGTGTACTCAAATCTGGAAATCTGCCATGGCTGATATCAAGACGTTCTACCTGCCCGACCTCGGCGAAGGCCTGCCGGATGCGACTGTTGTCGAGTGGCACGTCAAGGTGGGTGACAGCATCAAGCTCGACGCCCCGCTTTGTTCGATGGAAACCGCCAAGGCGGTGGTCGACGTACCCTCCCCTTACACCGGCAAAGTCACCAAGCTGCATGGCGCCGCTGGCGACATCATCGAGACCGGTGCCGCCCTAGCGGACTTCGAGCCCGACCCGAACGCCAAGCAGCGTGCCGAAGCGGAGTCCACCGGGCACCATCATGGCCCGAAGAAAAGTGTCGGCAGTCCAGCACCTGGCGATAGCCAAAAGGTAGTTGCCTCCGATGATCGCGGTGAAGTACAGGAAGCCGTGCAGGCACGTGAGGACGAAGGCACGGTGGTCGGCGCCATGATCAGCGGTAGCCACGTGCATGTCGAACAGGCGGCGAACGTCGGCGGTGTCAAGGCTGTGCCGGCCGTGCGCGCACTGGCAAAAAAATTGAAGGTCGATCTCAGTCGCGTGCCTCCCAGTGGTGCTGGTGGCGTGGTCACCCTGAAAGACGTCAAGCAAGCCGCCGCGAACGGCTCGGCGGCGCTGGGCACTACTGCCCGTACCGTTCCCTCCGACGCGGGTCGCCATCTGGCGCCGCAACTCCCACAAGCCGAGCCGAGCCGCACCGCCGTTTCTCTCGCTGGCAAGCCGGTACGCACCGCGCCGCCCTCACAGCACGCCAGCGGCCAGCCGGAACAACTCAAGGGTGTACGACGCAACATGGCCCGGGTAATGGCCGACGCCCATGCCCAGGTAGTGCCGACCACCCTGGTCGACGACGCCGACCTGCATGCGTGGATCGGCACGCAGGACATCACCGCCCGCCTGATCCGGTCGATCGTATTCGCTTGCAAGACGGTGCCGGCGCTGAATGCCTGGTTCGATGGCAAGAACCTCACCCGCACCCTGCATCCCCACGTCGACATCGGCATCGCAGTGGATACCGAGGACGGCCTGTTTGTGCCGGCGCTACGCAATGCCGACGTGCTTGACGGCAGCGGCATCCGCGCGGCGATCAAGCGCTTGCGCAGCCAGGTCGAGGACCGTTCGATCCCGGCCTCGGAGCTGTCCGGCTACACCATCAGCCTGTCCAACTTCGGCATGTTCGCCGGGCGCTATGCCACACCCGTGGTGGTACCGCCGACGGTGGCGATCATTGGCGCGGGCAAACTCAGCCACGACGTGGTCGCGGTGATCGGCGGCATCGAAGTACACCGGCGCCTGCCGCTGTCAGTGACCTTCGACCACCGCGCCGCCACCGGCGGCGAGGCGGCCCGATTCCTCAAGGCAATGTTGGACGATCTGGCGCTGCCGAACTGATCCGTTCACGGCACCGGGGACCGGCAATGAACCGGTCCCCGGTGCCGTGAACGCCGTATCAGTAATCGCGCACGTCCAGCAGCAACAGGCAGCGGGCGCTATAGTCGTAGTCGGCGGCAGGCCATGCGACCGAATCCAGCGCCAGGGTTCCCGCCGCCCACGGTTCGTTGTCGAGCAGCGCGTCACAGCGACAACCGCCATCATCGACGGCATGGCGGTGCACCAGCCGCAGCCAGTGCAACTGAGGACTGAGCGTCTCGTACTTCAGCGCCGCCTTGATCGCGTCCACCGCTTGCGCCGGGATTTCAAGCGCCTCGGCGGCGCTGCCACGGACTGTGAACGGCCCGATAAACACATCCCAGGTGCGTACACCGATATCCCACGCGGCGATCCGCATCCGCCGATCATCGGTGATGTACCAGCAAGCCGCGAGCAGCACGTGGAAAGCGCTGCGCTCAAACGTCTCCAGCGCGGCATGGCAAGCGGCTTTGCCGTCGCCGACACCGGCGAAACTCTCCTCGATGCGCCGCGCCTCGCTCAGCACCACATCGACATCCAAACGGCCCGGCTCACCGACGCCACCCGGATGCCATGCGGCGCGAATCGCCGGAAAGTCGCCATCGGTGAGCAGCCAGCCATCCTCGTCGGGATCCAGTTCGACATCGTGCCGCTCGAACAAGCGCAGCAGGTATTTCTGAAGCGCCGCACTATCCATGGTCTTTCTCGGTAAGGCGCGTTGATGGCAACTCGCGCCAGGTCAGGTAGACGCGCAGGTCGAACTCACGCTGATGGTAGTCCGGCAGCATGTACTGGCATAGCTGATAGAACGCCTTGTTATGCTCGTACTCTTTCAAATGCGCGAGTTCGTGCACCACGATCATCTGCAAGAATTCCGGCGCGGCGCCCTTGAACAATGCGGCCACGCGAATCTCCTTCTTCGCCTTCAGCCTGCTGCCCTGCACCCGCGAGATCGCCGTATGCAGACCCAACGCCCGCTGCACCACGTCGAGTTTGCTGTCGTAACACACCTTGTCGATGCCCGGGGCATTTTTCAGGTATTGCTGCTTCAGCGCCATGGTGTAGGCATACAGCGCCTTGTCACTCTGCACCACGTGTCGCTGCGGGTAGCGTCGGGCGAGATGTTCACCGAGACGATCCTGTGCAATCAGCTGGCGCACCTGGTCCTGCAGGGCGACTGGGTACGCCTGCAGGTATGTCAGCGCCGTCATGAGGTGCGCGGGTCGAGCGGGTGGCAAGCCGGGATCATCAGCGCAACCCACGCCCCCAGCAGAGATGACGCAGCACCAGCGCCAGCAGCAACACCAAGGCGAAGGCTCCATAACCGAACAGCGCGGGCATCACCTGCTGCCAGATTGCGCCGCTGGCGCGACCGAAGCGGCCCACCGCAGGCAGCGCCGCGTGGTCGAAACCTAGCAACGCAGCTCGTACGGTGGCCGTCGCTGCCAGCAGTACGGCCATGACATCGTACAGACGCCGACGCGGCGTACGCGGCAAGTTCGCCGGATAGCGCCAGTAGGCCCAGCAGAGCAGCATCAGCCAGGGTGCCAGCAGCAAAATCGCCAGGTAGCGCATCGCTCAACTCTCCGTCGACAAGTGCAGGCATCAATCCTCAGTGGCAAGCTGACCCAGGGCTTCGCGCAAGCGCAGCAGCGCCTTATCGCGCGCTGATTCGTCGGCGTAGTCCGGAGTCCTCGCCACCGGCCTGCCTTCGAGTTCGAGCAGCAGGCACAAGGGCTTCACCTGCAACACCGCCGCCGAACCCAGGGTTTTCAGCCGCTTCTGCAGTGCACCGGCAGCCTTCGGATCGGCGAACGCGCTCGACAGCAGCAACTCCTCTCCATCGGCTGCGAACAGGCGAAAACGAAAGTTGCCGTCGGCATCGCGAAAACTGGCGAAGCGCGGCATCTTCTGCGGCTTCACCCCGCCTACAGGCCGGGGCGATGACGCACCCGCCGTCGCGCTGGCCGACGACGAACGCAGGCCCAAGGCTTCACGCAACGCGGCAAGCTTCGGTGTGGCGATCGCCCGGGCCTTGCGCGCTCCCTGCTGCAGAATTTCCTCGATGCCCGCGGGGTCCCGGATCAACGCCTCATAGCGTTCGCGCAGCGGCGCCAGGTCGGTCTCGATGCGCTCACACAACACCTGCTTGGCATCGCCCCAACCCATTCCCTCAAGCAAGGCCTGCCGGAAGGCCGCTGTTTCGGTTTCGCTGGCAAAAGCCCGGAAAATCGTGAACAGCGCACTGTCGTCCGGGTCTTTCGGCTCGCCAGGCAGGCGTGAATCGGTGACGATACGCATCACTGCCTCACGCAGCCTCCGGGCGCCGCCGGCAAACAGCGGAATGGTATTGTCATAGCTCTTGGACATCTTGCGGCCGTCCAGGCCTGGCAAGGTGGCCACCTGCTCCTCGATCAGCGCCTCCGGCAACACGAAAAAGTCACCGCCATGAAGGTGATTGAAACGCTGGCCGAGATCGCGCGCCATTTCGATATGCTGGATCTGGTCGCGACCGACCGGCACCTGGTGCGCGTCGAATGCGAGGATATCGGCAGCCATCAGCACCGGGTACATGTACAGCCCGGCAGTAATTGCGGCATCGGGATCTTCACCGGCTACGGTATTGCGCTCGACCGCCGCCTTGTAGGCATGCGCGCGATTGAGCATGCCCTTGGCGGCCACGCAGGTAAGGAACCAGGTGAGCTCCGGAATTTCAGGAATATCCGACTGCCGATAGAAGGTCACCTTCTGCGGGTCGAGACCCGCGGCCAGCCAGCTGGCAGCGATCTCCAGCCGCGAACGCTCGATACGCGCCGCATCGTCGCTTTTGATCAGCGCGTGGTAGTCGGCCATGAAGAAGAACGCATCGACGTCGGCGCGGCGGCTGGCGTCGATGGCAGGACGGATCGCACCGACGTAATTGCCCAGATGCGGCGTGCCGGTGGTGGTGATGCCGGTCAGTACACGAGTCTGCATGGTCTGTGATTGTGTGGATTCAGCGGGATATCAGCGGCGGATCAGCGTGGACTTGCCGAACAGCGACTCGACCAGGTCCACCGCAAGCTTGGCGGTGGCATTGCGCTTGTCGTACGCGGGGTTCAGCTCGACGATGTCCAGCGAGGCCATGCGCCCGGTGTCGGCGATCATCTCCATGCACAGTTGCGCTTCGCGATAGGTCGGGCCGCCCCGCACCGTCGTGCCGACGCCGGGCGCGATGCTGGGATCGAGAAAATCGACATCGAAGCTGACATGCAGATGGGTGTTTTCGTCGATGTCGGCCAGCGCCTGCTCCATCACCCGCTTCATGCCCTCCTCGTCGATCCGGCGCATGTCGTAGATGCCGACATTCGCCTCGCGCACCAGCTCCTTCTCGCCATAATCGACCGAACGGATGCCGACCTGGCGGAACACATCCGGCAAGGTCGCCGGCGCGCTGCCGCCCAGTTCGGTAAGCACGGCCGGACCGTAGCCACACAGGCAAGCTACCGGCATGCCGTGCACATTGCCCGAAGGCGTCGCCTGGGCGGTATTGAAATCGGAATGCGCATCCAACCACAACACACGCAGCTTCTTGCCGCTGTCACGGCAATAGCCGGCAATGGCAGTGATCGAGCCGATCGCGAGGCAGTGGTCGCCACCGAGCATGATCGGCAGACGCCCCTTTCGCAGCTCGTCGCCAACCGCGGCATGGACCGCCTTGTTCCACGCCACGACCTCATCCAGATGTCGATAACCGTCGGTCGGCGGTTGCCACGGATTGATCGGCCCCTGCAGATTGCCGCGATCGATCACCTGCAATCCACGGCGCTCCAGGCGTGACCCCAAGTTGGCCACGCGCAACGCTTCCGGGCCCATCGACGCTCCCCGGTGGCCGGCGCCAATGTCAGTCGGCACGCCGATCAGTGAAATAGTCTGACTGCTCATGATGTCCTGCCTTCGTGGTGGGTACGTCGCCGCAGCCTGGAACAGGCCGCCAACGACGCAGATCAACTTGGCTCACGGCGAGGGCAGCGTGACGCGCAACGCCTCGCGAAGGGTGCTCAACCTCACCATCAACCCGCGCCGTGAAACCGTTCAAGTCTAGCGGATCGGCTCGGGCAACGCTGTGCAGAGCCGGGTTCAATCCCGGCCCGCGGTGGAGGTGGTCCAATGGCCGATTGGCGCCGGACGGCCCAACAGGTAGCCCTGACCCAGCTCGCAACCCATGCTGTTCAGGATCGCCTTCTGTTCTTCGAGCTCGATGCCTTCGGCGATCACATGAATATCCAGCGCGCGCGCCAACGCTAGAATCGCCTCGACCACGGTGTTGCTGTTGCTTCTATGCGCGCAATCGAGTGCCTGCACGAAAGCCCGATCGATCTTCAGCAAACGCAAGGGCAGCGAGTGCAAGTAGCTCAGCGACGAATATCCGGTGCCGAAATCATCCAGTGCTGCGCCCACGCCGGCCTCACGCAGCCGCTCTAGCAAGTGCCGAACCCGCTCAGGGTCTTCGAGCAAGGCACCTTCGGTTACCTCGACGATTACTCGCGATGCCGCGATGCCGGTGTGCCGCAGCAGCTGCAGCAGGTTCTGATCAAAGTTGTCATGAGCCAGATGCAACGCCGACACGTTGATGGTGAGAAACAACGTCTGGTCCGGCAGTCGGGCAAACTGCGCACAGCCCATCTCGAAAATCAGCCAGTCGATTGCTTCGATCTGTCCGCTGTCGTGGGCAATCTTGAGAAAGTCGTGGGGCACCAGCAGACCGCGGCTGGGGTGGTTCCATCGCAAAAGCAGCTCGTAACCGACCACCTTGTCGTCATCAAACCGCTGCACGGGCTGGAAATACGGTTCGAATTCGCCGTGTTGCAAGGCGTGACGAAGCTCACCCTCCAGCGTCAACACGTCCACCAGATTCTTGGCCAGGGTTTCGTCGAACAACTCGAAGCGGCGCCGCCCCAGCTCCTTGGCCCGATACAGGGCAATGTCCGCATCGCGCAGCACTTCATCGGCGCTACGGTAGTTGATGTCACCGACCGCGATTCCCACGCTGGCCGAAGGTTGCAGCTCCTTGCCAGCCACCACCAGCACCTGACCGATTGTCTGCAAGACGCGTTGTGCCACATGGACTGCACTGGAAGGAGTTTCGATGTCCTCAAGCAGGATGGCGAATTCATCGCCGGACAACCGTGCCACCACGTCCGGGTCGCGAACACAATGCTGCAAGCGACGGGCTATTTCCTGGAGAAACGCGTCGCCGGCAAGATGGCCGAGGCTGTCGTTGACCACCTTGAAGCGATCCACATCGATATACAACAGCGCGCAGCGCCGCTCCGGTTTGCGTTGCAACAACGCGAGCACACGATCCAGCCGATCGCGCAAAAAACCGCGGTTCGGCAACCCGGTCAAGGGGTCGTGCATGACCTGATGCCTCAATTGCAGTTGCGCTTGTTCACGCTGACGGATCTGCTGACTCAACTCTCTGGTACGTTCCTCGACGCGTTGCTCGAGCTGTTCATTGGCTTGATAGAGCGACGCAGTCGTGCGGCGGCGATAGATGCTGTTGGCGATCTGCAACGCAGCGAAGGAAAGCAGCTCCTGATCGGGAAGTCCGTAGACGACATCCTCATCGCTGCTCTGTACCACCACCAGGCCGATCACCTGCCCGTCAAACTGCAACGGAACTCCCAGCCAGCACAGGGCCGGCCGGCCGACGTGGTTCGGCACCACCTCACCCGCGCGGCTCAAGGCGTCAAGATCCGCAGCCGTCACCAACAAGGGTTTTGCTCGCCGCAGCACGTACTCGCTCAAGCCGCGACCCAACGGCCGCGACGGCAGGCTGCTGAATCCGCCTTCCTTGTAGTAGGGAAAATCCAACCGCTTGCCGTCGCCGGAAAGCAGCGCGATGAAGAAATTTTGCGCATTCAGCAATTCGCCCACCACGGCATGAACCTGCTGATAGAACTCGCGCTCATCGATGTCTGCGGTGGCGAGCTGGGCAAGCTTGAACAGCGCTGCCTGCAGACGCTCGGCGCGCTGCCGCTCCAGCACTTTCTGCTGCAAGCCGCGATTGGCTTCGGCCAGCTCGCGGGTGCGCTGACGCACGCGCTGCTCCAGCTCATCCTTGCTTTTTTTGCGCTCCAGCGCGATGAGGATGTGATTGGCGACGAACTCCAGCACCACGCGGTCCTCGTCCGAGTAGACGATACCCTCTCGATAGCTCTGGACAACCAATGCCCCATGCACCTGACCGTCACGCAACATCGGCACGCCGAGCCAGTCGTCGGCATCCGGGCCCTGCGGCACCAGGGAACCGGGTACCTGCTCGCGCAATTGCTGCATGTTACCCATCAGGGGCTTACCACCAGTGAGCAGATACCAGGTGAGCGAGTGGGATCGCTTCTCGATCAGCTCATCCTGGCCGATCGCCGGGCCCTGCTTGTCCACGACATCAACGTAGTAAAGGAAACGCATCGTTCCCTGATTGGGGTCATAGCGCACGATGACGAAATTTTCGGCGTACATCAGCGTATTGACGATGTCCTGAATGCCGCGCAGCAGATCGGGCATTTCCCGGTCCGAGCTGGCCAAATCGGAAATCGCAAACAGGGCACGCTGCAGATTCTCCGAGCGCGCGAGCTGCTTGTGGGAATCGCGCAGATCCGCCAATTCCAGCGCCCGCGACAAGTGATGGCTGGCGACCGTGAGGTAATGTGCCATCTGCTGCAGGCAGGACGGCGACTGCGTCACCGTAAACCGGAGCCGCAACACCACGCGCTCAGCGGGCAATAGACACCACGTAGCCTCGCGACCGGTATCGTCCAGGCACCAGATACCGTCCGCCGGTATCGCCTGCATCAGGGTATTCTCCGCGATTGCCTGGTCGTCTTCTGCCATGGCAGGCTTGTCGGAGCTACCCCAGTGCAACTGGGCCGATTCGCAATCGGGTAGCGATTCTGCCCACGTCTCGATGGCGAAACAGACGTCCAGCGGCGAACGTGCCTCGATCAATCGACGCACGCTCTCGTTTCGCTCCATTTCCAGTGCGGAAATCGGCCAATCCCGGTCAGATGACGGACTCATCTGATGTCATTTTGTTGATACATACGGCAATCCCCCCGAACGCTCATTCAATAGCACAGTTTGTTCACTTGCAAATCCACCGTACCAGCACGCCACCGGCGCAGCATCAGGCCCCGACCGGCATTGCCACGCACGAACCGAGCGGGGGCCACCGATGCCGTACCATACACGGCTGACATCAGGTCACCCTATGCTCACCGATACCACCAAGGACGCCATCCGCAGCGCCTATGCCCGCCTCAAGGACGGTCTGCCAGGCTTTCGCGCGCGTGCTTCGCAGGGCCGCATGATTGCCGAGGTAGCCAAGGCTTTCGGCCAGAGCGGCGGCGTGGCGGTGATCGAGGCACCCACCGGTACCGGCAAGTCGATGGCCTACCTGATTGCCGGCGTGGAAGTGGCCCGCTTCCAGAAAAAGAAACTGCTGATCGCTACCGCCACCGTGGCCCTGCAGGAACAGCTGGTGCAGCGGGATATTCCGCTCTACCTGCAGCTAAACGGCATCGAGGCCAAGGTGGCGCTGGCCAAGGGGCGCGGACGCTATCTGTGCCCGCGCAACCTGGCGATGGCCGCGAACAGCATCAACGATAGCACGCAGATGGGTCTGGCCGGTTTCGATGCCGACCTGGTGCTGTGGACCAAGCCACCGCAACCGCGCGACAAGCAGGCGCTGAGCAAACTTCGCGACGCATTCGACCAGCATGAGTGGAATGGCGACATGGACACCGCTCCCGAATCGGTCAGTGATCTGCTGCGCCCGATGGTCACCACCAGCGCGGGCGGCTGCACGGGGCGCAAATGTGCGCAGTTCGCGGCCTGTCCGTTCTTCGCCGCACGCCGCGCCGTCGACGACGCCGAGATCATCGTGGCGAACCAGGACCTGGTGCTCGCCGACCTGACCATGCCCGGCGAAGACGAAGGCGGCGGTGTTCGTGCATGGGGCGGCGTGATCCTGCCACGGCCGGACGAAACCCTGTACATCTTCGACGAGGGCCATCATGTGCCTGCCAAGGCGATCGACCGTGGTGCCTCCGAGGTCTACATGACCGCCAGCGTGCGCCAACTGAGCCGACTCGGCCGGCAGGTGCATGCCGCCTATTCGCTCACTGACAAGGAGCGCCTGGGCAAGCTCAGCCTCGACCAGGGCGACGAGAAACTTCAGCACCTGAGCAACGCCCTGGAAGACTTGGAAAAGGAAATTCGCCTCGGCTGGCTGCCCGACCCCGGCGAAACCGAACCGAGGTACCGCGGTTCGATGGGTCAGTTGCCCGAGCCGTGGGTCGAGCATGCGCGCGGGCTCGACCTGCTCACTGCCGAAGTACAGCGCTGGCTTGCCGCGGTACGCCGCGCCGTGGTTGAGATGACCGATGGTGGCCCGACCCAGGAAGCGCTGTCGCGCGAACTCGGCATCGCACTGGAGCGTGTCGGCAAGCAGGCCAGTTGTTGGCACGCCTGGGCCAGCGACGATTCGGACGAAGGGCCGCCGCTGGCCCGCTGGGTCACCCTCGGTACCGATCAACAACTGGTTTGCCATGCCTCGGCGGTGTCGGCCGGCGGCCTGTTGCGCAGCGTGCTATGGGGCAATGCCAGCGGTGTGGTGATGACCTCGGCCACGCTCAGCGCCGGCGGCAATTTCCGCGGCTTCGCCGACGCCGTCGGCCTGCCCGACGAAGCCGTCACGCTGAGCCTGCCTTCGCCCTTCGACCTGGCCAGCCAGGCCCGGCTGGAAGTGCCGGCCATGCGCACCCTGCCCGACGCGCGCGAGGCTCATGCGGAGGAAGTCAGCGAGTGGCTGGCAGCGCACCTCGACTGGGACGCCGGCAACCTGGTGCTGTTCACCTCACGGGTGAAACTCGACCGGGTGCTGCAGAAACTGCCCATCGCCCAGGTGCGCAAGGTGCGCGCGCAGGGCTCGCTGGGCAAATCGCAGCTGATTGCCGAGCACTGCGCCGATATCGATGCGGGCAAGGGCAGCACCCTGTTCGGACTGGCCTCGTTCGGCGAAGGCCTCGACCTGCCCGGCAAGCTGTGCGAGACCGTGGTAATCACCCAGCTGCCGTTTGCGGTGCCCACCGATCCGGTCGGTGCCACATATGCCGAATGGCTGGAGTCACGCGGCCGCAACCCCTTCATTGAGGTCAGTGTCCCCGACGCCACCCGACTTCTGACCCAGTACTGCGGCCGCCTGATTCGCAATGAGACCGACCGCGGGCGCATCGTGTTGCTGGATCGCCGGGTAGTCACCAAGCGCTACGGCAGTGGCATGTTGCGGGCGCTGCCGCCGTTCCAGCGCGCAATTGAACCCACGCCATGATCATCCGCCTCGCCGAATGCCCGCCGCAACCATGGAAAAACGGGCTTGGACGCACTCGCGAAATAGCCGTCCATCCGTCTACGGCGGGCAACGAGGACTTCATCTGGCGGGTGAGCATTGCGGAGATCGACAGCGCAGCACCGTTTTCCAGCTTTAACGGCATCGATCGGCAAATCGTGCTGCTCGAGGGCGCCGGTTTCACGATGCATCTGGATGATGGCCGGGAACACGCACTGACGACGCCACTGGTGCCGTTTGGCTTTGCCGGCGAGCTCGGCGTGACAGTGACCCTCGCCAACGGGGCGACGCGCGATTTCAATTTGATGCTGCGGCGTGACCGGGTACGCGGCGACGTGCTGTCCTGGCTCAGGCCCGGCGCATACGTGCCCGATCCCACGACCGTCCTGATCTGTTGTGCCCGCGGCACAATCGGCACGCCCGACGGAACGCTTCGGGTCGGCGATGCGTGGCAACCGGAGCCCGGACACGCCGCAGCAATCACCCTGAAGGACGGCGCTGCCGCGCTCGCCGTAAGAATCCAGCCGCGCAGGCGGTGAATGCGGGGTCACCCTCGCCTATACTCGGGCCATTCCTGAACCCGGCGGCGCCCATGTCCATACTCATCCTCGGTCTGCTGATCTTTCTCGGCCTGCATTCGCTGCGCATCTTCGCCAACGATTGGCGCAGCCGTCAGGTTGCCCGACTCGGGGCGAAACGCTGGAAGAGGCTGTACGCACTGGTGGCGTTGATCGGCTTCGTGCTGATCTGCTGGGGTTTCGCATTGGCACGCCAACACCCGGTGCTTCTGTACGTACCGCCGATGGCGCTACGCCATCTGAATGCACTGTTCGTCCTGATTGCGCTGGTGCTGTTTTTCGCGGCGCGGGTGCCGCGCAATCACTTCAAGGCCAAGCTCGGCCATCCGCAGTTGCTGGCGGTGAAGGTGTGGGCGTTTGGCCATCTGCTGGCTACCGGCATGCTGCGTGACGTGGTGTTGTTCGGCGCGTTTCTGCTGTGGGCGGTGGTGCTGTTCGTGGTGTCCAAACGCCGCGACCGTCTCGCCGGCACGGTTTACCCGGCAGGCACCGTGCGCGGGGATGTCTTGACTGTGGCCATCGGTGTAGCCGTGTGGATCGCCTTCGCCTTCTGGCTTCACGTCTGGCTGTTCGGCGTCAATCCGCTGGCATGATTCATCGCGGCAGGGGTGCCGTGAGTCATCTGGGACCGGTACCCACATCGCGCTAGAATCGCCGGCATGCCCACTACCCGGGAGGGCCGACAGATGGCTGGTTTCCTGCTTTGGTTGTTGCTGCTGGTGTTTTGCTGGCCGCTCGCGTTGCTGGCGTTGGTGCTGTATCCGATCGTGTGGCTGCTGGTGCTGCCGTTGCGGCTGATCGGCATTACGGTGGGCGCGGTGTTTGCCTTCCTCGGCGCCCTGCTGATGCTGCCAGCGCGCGTGCTGCGCGGCCGCCCGGTCTAGTCCCGCATGGACAAACCGCACTCGCCGGCGAGCGCGCGCAATCGCGAGCCGATTCTGCAGGTGCTGCGTGGACAGTTGGCCGATCGCCGGCACGTGTTGGAGATTGGCAGCGGCACCGGGCAGCACGCGGTGTATTTCGCCACCGCGCTGCCGCACCTGATCTGGCAGAGTTCGGATCGTGCCGAAAACCTGCCGGGCATCCGTGCCTGGCTGGACGAGGCCGCGTTGCCCAACACACCGCCAGCGCTGGAGTTCGACGTCACCGGCACTTGGCCAGCGAAATCATTCGATACGATCTTCAGCGCCAATACCTTGCACATCATGGCCTGGGTCGAAGTGCAGAAGCTGTTCGCGCAACTGCCCACCATCAGCACTGACGATACGCGGCTGATCATCTATGGCCCGTTCAATGATGGCGGCCGCTACAGCAGTGACAGCAATGCCGCCTTCGATCAATCGTTGAAGGCGCGCGGTGCCCACATGGGGATTCGCGACGCCGAGGCGATCGATGCACTGGCCAGAGAAGCCGATTTCCATCTGCTGGACGACATCGCCATGCCTGCCAATAACCGTTGTCGTATATGGCGGCGTCGGGGCGCCTGATCGCCGAGCGGCGCAGCGTCGCAGCGTCGCCGAATCGCGTACAAAGGCGGGATGCCATTGATCGACACACTCACGCCCTGCCCGTGTGGCAACCAGGCTGCATACCGCCAGTGCTGTGGCCCGCTGCACGATGGCGTGGCCGCCCGCAATGCCGAGCAACTGATGCGCTCGCGCTACAGCGCTTACGTGCTCAAACGCGAAGACTACTTGCTGGCCAGCTGGCATGTCGACACGCGGCCGGTCTCGCTGAACCTTGCCGCGCAGCAGCCGTCGCCGACCTGGCTGGGTCTGGAGATCCGCCAACATCACGTCCGCGACGAGGAAAACGCCAGCGTGGAGTTCGTGGCCCGCTATCGCCTCGGCGGTGGCCGCGCGCAGCGTCAACACGAGACCAGTCGCTTCGTGCGCACCGCCGGCCGCTGGTACTACCTCGACGGCGAACTCGGGGACTGAGCTGGCTTGTCCCGCCAGCGGACTCCGGCGGCGTTAGAATCCTTGTACGCCGGCCGCATGCAGGCGCGCAGCTTGCGCACGTACCTCGCCACTGCCGAAAAAATCCACCAACTGTGCGGCACGACCGGCACCGATACCGTCAAGCGCCTGCCACTGACTCACGCCGCGCTTACTCAACGCGGCCCAGCTAGCGGGTTCATTGGACACCCGTGCAGGCATACCGAGTGCCTGGAGCCAACGTGCAAACGGGCGCTGGCGGGCGCCGGCGAAGGCGCGCGCCAGCGACGCCGCGCGCGCCCCGCCGATGCCCTCGACCGACGCCAATTGGGCCGGGGTCAAGCGCATCCAGTCGAGCAATTGCCGGATCAGACCCGCGTCGATCAGCGCCCGCCAGGTATCGGCACCGATGCCATTCAGCTGCAGCCCCTGCCGGCCGCCAAGCCATACCAGCCGGGCCAGAAATTGCTGCTGGCAGCCCGCACTCGGCTGCCAGCAGGTCAGCGCCGTGTATGCCGCGGGATCGGGCAGCTCCAGGGCAGCGCGCTGCTTCGTACGCCATGCCACTGACTGCAGCCGCGGAATAGTGAGACCGGCCAGCGAGACCTGTACCTGATCGCCGGGATGGATATCCCACGCCCTCCAACGCGACAACGAGCCGACATTGACCCGATGCACGCGATGATCATCCAATTGGACCGGCTCCAGCTGCAGCACCGGTGTGATGCGGCCAGTGCGCCCGATAGTGAACTCCACAGCGAGCACCTCGGCCAATGCCGAGGCCGCGGGATACTTCCACGCTACCGCCCATTTCGGCGGGCTTGCCTGCCAGCTCGTCGCCTCCGGGCGCCTGCCCTGACGCACCACGATGCCGTCGGCGGCAAATGGCATGGCATGGCGATACCAGTGCTCGCGCCAACGCTTCACGTCTTTCAATGAGTTGACCGGCTGGGTGTAGTTCACGCTGTCGCGCAGACCCATCGCCTTGAGCCCGGCCAGCCGCTCCGGCATGTCCGCCGGTCCGCCAGGCCAATCCCATACAAACAAGCCGATCTGCGCGGCGGTCGCGCCATCCAGTGCGTCGCGGGCCAACGCCCCGGCTACGGCCGAACGCGCGTTGGCGCCGCCGTCGTCCACCTGCACATGACCGGGGCGGCGCCAGTACAGCTCACCTTGCAGCACTACGCGCGCAGGTGCCTGCGGCAGCTGCTGCGGAATCGCGGCGATCGAGTGCGCCCTGGCTGTCCAGTCGGTGCCATGCAAGCCGTCGCCGCGGCTGACGGCTTGATACAATTGGCCGTCTATATATAACAAGGTTACTGCCACGCCATCGGCTTTGGGTTGCACCCACAAATCCTGATCCGCTCGCTCGCGCATCCACGCCTCAAGCGCGGCCGCGTCGGGCAGCTTGGCCAGCCCCGTCTGGGCTACGGCCGCAACGGCGCGGCCCCCGGCATCGGCCAGATGGGCGGGCGCGGGCGGCGCCTGCGCCGGGAAGCAGCGTCGCCACTGCTCGAAGCGCAGCATGGCCTGATCGTAGACCGCGTCGTCCACGGGCGACTGTTCGCCGACCCGGTAGGCATGGTTCCAGCCATCGAGCCGGTCGTGTAGCGCCAGCAACTCCTGCCGTGCCTGCGCCGGTGACCAGCCGGGGCACGAAGCCGCCTGGGCGGGAGGCATCGCCAAGCTCATCAGGCCGACCAGCGAGCACCATCCCCTGTGGCGCATCCCGGCGCTCCCCTTTGTAGACATATCCCGCAAGTTAGCCACCCGCGCCCCACCGGTACAGCCGGCAATGCCGACCCGCGTTGTAGGCAGCCTGCCTCAACCGTTATGAGGGTGTTGAACCGGCGAAGTGCCGCGTGATCTCGTCGTTGAACTTACCCGCGGGTCCGAAACTGCGCTCTACGATCACACCAGCGCCGTCATGGCCGATCGCCACCACGGTGCTGGCCCGCGTGCCGTAGTCCTGACCACGAATGAACGCACTGGAAAGCCAGCGCTCGCGCTCCAGCCCGATTCCGGTATCCGGCAGCTGGCCATCCACCGCGACCTGCTCGTCGGCGAGCGCCTCGAACAATGGCGTGAAATCGAGATCGCCGCCGTCGTCGATCCAGGCTTGCAGGCGTTGCATCAGGCGCCGCGTCTTCGGCCAGGGGGTATTGAAGTCGGCATTCGACAAACCCTGTACGCCGTCGCTCACGCGTTGCACCCGCGGCGCCGGACGATTGCCAAGATAAAACGCCGAATCCGTGTCGAAGGTGAGCAGGTTGAACGGTCGGTAGCCGGCGGCGGACAGCCGCAGTTGCTCCGCATGGGTAGCTGCATCTTCAGTGCCGCTGAGGTAGTCGACCGCCAGCAACCCGCGCGAGCTGCCGTGCTGCGGATCGCGCGGGTCGCGCACGTTGGTCACCACGCAGCAGCGCCCGGCGTCCGACACGCCAAGCCAGGTGCCGCCGGCTTCCAGATCACGACCGCCGAGGATCGGCGCATCGTCCCAGCGCGCCAGCGGCGCGCTGGGACGCGCATGAAATTCGTCGCGATTGCCTGCCAGCAGCAGTCGCCAGCGCGGGTGACTGCGCCAGGCAAAGGCAATCAGGCACATGCCGGCGCTACCCCGATGCAAGGTCGTTGCGTCGCACGCAGGCGCGCCCCCGCCACCCATCGCGCTGCCACTGCCGGCGAGGTGATGCACACGGCCTCGTCGGTGCGCGTAGTCACCGCGCGCTCCAGCAGCTGGATATCCGCTTCATGCTGGCGCGCGACGTGGGGGTCCTCGAAGAAGATGGCGCGCTGGCAACGACGCTCCAGCACCAGATCGGCGATCTGCGCATCACCGCCCATCGGACCGCTCTGATAGCGCTGTGCCCACAACTGCTCCTTCGGCCAACCGCGGCTCCACGCCAGCTCGTTCAGACGCTGGCCGGTGGTACCCGTCGCCACGCGATGCGCGTAGCGCGACAGCACGTCGAAATGCTCGGCAGCGAAGGCCAGCATCTGCGGCTTCATCGCGTCATGCGCGATCAAGGCGAGGGTGCGCGATTCCAGCGCGTGAAACACGTCCGCTCCCGGATCGGGCGTCAGTCCGGCATGAATACGCTCCGTCTCGATCCAGTCGCGCGCCGAAGCTACCGTCGAGATGAAGGGTTTACCGTGGATCACGCACTGCCGCTTGAGCGCCACCGCCTCGGGAAAGATCGAGGACGGATCGACCGGATCGACCAGATAGATCGCGCCATCCAGCACACGCCCGGGCTGATCAAGCCCTACCACTTCGGCGACCAGCTTCATCAACCCGCCTTCGCGCCCATTCGGGTAGCGCTGCAATCCGGCGTAGTCGGCAAGCCGCCCTACCCGCCTGATCGCATCGTAAGTGCGTCCCACGGTACGCAGGCCCAACTGCAAGTCGCGGATGCCGGACTCGCAGGCCTGCAGCCAGCGAAACAACGCGGCATCATCGTGGCTGTGATGAAGTTGGTTGGCAGCAAGGCCAAGGCGCATGGTTTTTCCTTCCGTCATGGGGTGGGGTAGTCGGTCATCCGAAGAACCAGTAGCACACGCCGATCGATGCCAGCACGCCGGCGAGATCAGCCAGCAGCGCACAGCCAATGGTGTGACGGACACGGCGGATGCCGACCGCGCCGTAGTACACCGCGACGACGAAGAAGGTGGTTTCGGTGCTGCCCTGCATGGTCGCCGCGAGCAACGCCGGGAAGCTGTCGACCCCCGAATGATGCATGGTCTCGATCAGCATCGCCCGCGCGGCGCTGCCGGAAAACGGCTTGACCAGCGCGGTGGGCAAGGCATCCACAAAGCGATCGTCCAGTCCCGCGTGAAGCACCAGCCAGCGGATACCGTCCAGTGCAAAATCCAGCGCACCGGAGGCACGCAACACCCCGACCGCGCACAACATGCCGATCAGGTAAGGCAGCAAGTCCTTCGCCACCTCGAAGCCTTGCTTCGCGCCGTCGACAAAACTCTCAAACAGCGGCACCTTGCGGTAGGCACCCACGCCGACGAAGGCGATGATCACGCCGAACAGCAACAGGTTGCCGAGCAAGCCCGACAGCGATGCGAGTGCCGCCGCCGTCATCGACGCCAGCACCGCCATCAAGGCGCCCAGCAACAAGGCGCCGCCACCCAACCAGGCCAGCACCACCGGATCGCGAAGACGCAGCTTCTGCATGAACGCCACGCTGAGAAAGCCGACCAGCGTGGAAGCACTGGTCGCCAGCAGGATCGGCAGGAACACCAGGGTCGGATCGTGCGCACCGGCCTGCGCGCGGTACATGAACACCGTTACCGGTAACAGCGTGAGCGAAGAGGCGTTCAGCACCAGGAACAGGATCTGCGCGTTACTGGCAGTATCCGACGAGGGATTCAGCGTCTGCAGCTCACGCATTGCACGCAGGCCGATCGGGGTCGCGGCATTGTCCAGCCCCAGCACGTTGGCCGCGAAATTCATGGTGATCAAACCGATCGCCGGATGACCGCGCGGCACCTCGGGCATCAACCGCGCGAACAGCGGACCCAGCAACCGCGCCAACCGATCCACCAACCCCGCCTGTTCGGCAATACGCAGAAAACCCAGCCATAAGGTCAGTGTGCCGAACAGCAGCAGCATCACCTTGACCGACAGGTCGGCCATGTCGAACAGCGACGCCACCACCGCCGCAAAGACACCTTCGTCACCACCGACCAGCCAGCGCGCCAGCGCCGCCACCGCAGCGGTCAGGAAAAAGCCGAGCCACAGTCTATTGAGCACGCCATCCGCCATCGGTCCTGGTCACCGCAGAGCTTAACGGCCCAGGGACATGACTGAACAGCACATCGGGCGCACGATCGCCAAGCACGACGGTTTTCAGCCGCATTCGGCGACACGTTTCACCTCGACCAGGGCGTCGGCCTTGAGCATCTGCACAATCGAAGCTGCCGCCTCGCGGCCGTCGTAGACTGCACGCACCACCAGGTCTGCGCCCCGCACGTTGTCGCCGCCGGCGAAGATCTTCGGATGGCTGGTCTGCAGTGGCAACGCGCCTTCGGCGCCAACTACCACGCGACCGGAAGGCTGCAGCTGCACGCCATGGGCGATCAGCCAGTCGGGCGGACTGGGTAAAAAGCCGAATGACTGGATCACCACATCGGCCGCAAGCTCGGATTCGGTGCCGGCCACATTGCGCGGGCGCGGCCGGCCGTCGCCGCTGTCGACCAGTTCGGTTTCGATCACCCGCACGCCCCGCACGCGTCCCTCGCCGTCGTCGAGGATCGCCAGCGGCTGTCGATGGAACAGAAATTCGACGCCTTCCTCACGGCTGTAGCCGACTTCGCGCCGCGAACCAGGCATGCTGGCCTCGTCACGCCGGTAGACGCAGGTCACCGACGCCGCGCCCAGCCGGATCGCCGTACGGTTGCAGTCCATACCGGTATCGCCGCCACCGAGTACCACCACATGCTTGCCGGAAAGGTCGATGACCGAAGACTCCCCACGCAGCAAGCGCTCGGTATTGGCGACCAGAAACGGCAGCGCGTCGTGGACGCCGAGCAACCCGCGACCTGGCAGCTCTCCGTCGACGTAGGTATAGGCACCGGTACCGACGAACACGGCGTCGTAATCCTCCAGCAGCTGGCCGAACTCGACATCCCTACCCACCTCGCGACCGAGCAGGAAGCGTACGCCCATTTCCTCCAATACCCGGCGCCGGGTACGCACCACGTCTTTCTCCAGCTTGAACGGCGGGATGCCGAAGGTCAGCAGGCCACCGATCTCGCTCTGGCCGTCGTACACATCGGTGGCGATCCCGGCACGACGCAAGCGATCGGCGCAGGACAGGCCGGCCGGGCCGGCGCCGATAATCGCCACGCGCCGACCGGTTTCGCGCACCGCCGACAGGTCCGGGCGCCAGCCACGGCGCAACGCCTCGTCGGTAATCGAGCGTTCGATGCTGCCGATGGTGACTGCGCCAAAGGCGGTCTGCTCCAGCGTGCAAGCCCCTTCGCACAATCGATCCTGCGGGCAGATGCGACCGCAGATCTCCGGCAACGGGTTGGTTTCGTGCATCAGCGTCGCCGCTTCCAGGATGCGATCTTCCTGCACCAGCTTGAGCCAGTTGGGAATGTAGTTCTGCACCGGGCAGGCATGCTCGCAATACGGATTACCGCAATCGATGCAACGCTCGGCCTGGGTCGCCGCCTGCGACGCGGCAAAGTCACCGGAAATCTCGCCGTAGCCAAGCACCCGCACTGCCACGGGCACGGTGCGTGGCGGCTGCCGCGGCACATTGAGAAACTGAAACAGTTTGTCGGTCATGGGGGAGTCGCACCCGCTTCGATGATGGTTGAACGCGAGCAGCCGCCCCTCACCTCAGTCCTCTCTCCGATGGGGAGAGGAGGCCAGGGCAAGAAGCGCATCGCTTGAGGAAAGCTACTCATGCGGCGCTCCTCAATTCTTCGGCTAGCGCCGCCAGACTGGCGGCCTTCGGCTTGACCAGCCAGAACTTGTATTGCAGGCCACGGAAGTCGCGAAGAATCTGCCGTCCCCAGTCGCTGCCGGTGTACTCGACATGACGCGTCACCAGGCTGCGCAGGTGTTGCATGTAGTTCTCCATCCCCTCGGGCGCGATGCGCAGGATATCGACCAGCTCATGGTTGTAGCAGTCGACGAAGGTGCGCTCCATATCCAGCACATAGGCAAAACCCCCGGTCATGCCGGCACCGAAATTGAGACCCGCCTTGCCGAGCACCGCGACCACGCCACCGGTCATGTATTCGCAACAGTGGTCTCCGGCGCCTTCGACTACCGCCAGCGCGCCGGAATTGCGCACCGCAAAGCGCTCCCCCGCGCGCCCGGCGGCGAACAACTCGCCGTCGGTGGCACCGTACAGACAGGTATTGCCGATGATCGAAGCGTCCTGGCTGGCAAAGGGTGAATCCAGCGGCGGGCGCACCACGATGCGACCACCGGCCATGCCCTTGCCCACGCCATCATTGGCTTCGCCGGTGAGATCGATATGCACGCCGCCAGCATTCCACGCCCCGAGACTCTGTCCGGCCGCACCCTCGAAACGAAGCACGATCGGGTGAGGATCCATGCCGTGGTCGCCGTGCACGCGCGCCACATCGCCGGACAACCGCGCACCGATCGCACGGTCGGTATTGGCGATCGGATAGACAAAAGTGCCGCCCAGTCCGCGGGTCACTGCTTCGTCCGCATCCGCGCTGATACGCGATGCCAGCGCCGCAGGATCGCGCATCGGATTGCGCGCCAGCGTGCACGAGGCATCGACATTCGCGGCCAGTGCCTGACCGTGAATGAGCGGTGCCAGGTTGAGCCGATGCTGGACGGGCGTGGTGCCCTCGAGCTGCTGCAGCAAGTCGGTGCGACCGATGATGTCGGACAGGCTGTGCACACCCAGGCGAGCCAGATGAGCGCGCACGTCCTCGGCGACAAAACGGAAGTAGTTCATCACCATCTCGGGCAAGCCGGTGAAGTGCTCCTTGCGCAGAACCGGATGCTGGGTGGCAATACCGGTCGCGCAGTTGTTGAGATGGCAGATGCGCAGGTACTTGCAACCCAGCGCGACCATCGGACCGGTACCGAAGCCGAAACTCTCGGCACCGAGCATCGCCGCCTTGATCACGTCCAGGCCGGTCTTCAGACCGCCATCGGTCTGCAGTCGCACACGACCGCGCAGATCGTTACGGCGCAGCGTCTGCTGGGTTTCGGCGAGGCCCAGCTCCCACGGTGTGCCGGCGTACTTGATCGAGGTCAGCGGGCTGGCGCCGGTACCGCCATCGTGGCCGCTGACGGTAATCAGGTCGGCGCCGGCCTTGACCACGCCGGCAGCCACCGTGCCGACACCGGCATGGCTGACCAGCTTCACGGATACCAGCGCCTGCGGATTGACCTCCTTCAGGTCGTGGATCAGTTCAGCCAGATCCTCGATCGAATAGATATCGTGATGTGGCGGTGGCGAGATCAGGCCGATGCCCGGCTTGGCATAGCGCAACCGCGCAATGGTCCCGTCTACCTTGTGGCCCGGCAGCTGGCCGCCCTCACCCGGCTTGGCGCCCTGGGCCACCTTGATCTGCAGGACCTCGGCGTTGACCAGATAGGTCGGCGTAACGCCAAAGCGACCCGAGGCGACCTGCTTGATCTTGGACATTTTTTCGGTGCCGTAACGCGCCGGGTCTTCACCGCCTTCACCGGAGTTGCTGCGTGCGCCGAGGCGGTTCATCGCGATAGCCAGCGCCTCATGCGCCTCCGGCGAGAGCGCCCCTAGCGACATCCCGGCGGAATCGAAACGTTTGAGTATCGTCTCGATCGGCTCCACCTGATCCAGCGCCAGCGGCGCCGCCGCTGCCACCGGGCTGAGCAGATCGCGCAGCGCCGATGGCGGGCGACGGTCAACATGGTCGGCGTAGATTCGGTAATCGGCCTGCCGTCCGCTGCGCACGGCGGTTTGCAGGCTGCCGATCACATCCGGGTTGTACATGTGGTATTCGCCGCCATGCATGTACTTGTAGAGTCCGCCGGCGCGGAGGTTGACAGCCTCGTCCCAGGCCTCGGCGGCGAGCAGGCGCTGATCGTGCTCCAGATCGGCAAAACTGGCACCGCCGATTCGCGAGGGTGTCCCGGGAAAACACAGCGCAACCACCTCATCGGCCAGCCCGATGATCTCGAACAGCTGCGCGCCGCGGTAGCCGGCTATCGTGGAGATGCCCATCTTGGAGAGGATCTTCATCAGCCCTTTGCGGATACCACGTCGATAGCTGCGGCCCACTTCCTGGCGATCGCTGGCAATGTGCCCTTCGCGTCCCAGCTCGAACAAACTTTGGTAGGCCAGCCATGGGTAGATCGCCGTGGCGCCAAAGCCGATCAGGCAGGCGAACTGGTGCGGATCGCGCGCAGTGGCAGTCTCCACGATGATATTGCACTGGCAACGCAAGCCTTCGTCGATCAGATACGCGTGCACCGCGCCTACCGCCAGCAGCGCATGCATCGGCAAAATGTCGTGCCGCGGATAGCGGTCGCTGAGGAACACCAGCGTGCTGCCCTCACGTACCGCCTGCGCGGCTTCGCGACACAGCCGCCGCAAGGCCGCTTCCAGTCCCTCTTCCGGCGCGTACATCAGATCGAGGCGGGGAGTGCCGGTAAAAGACGGCAGCGCAAGCAACTGGCGCAGTTTGCGCTGGGACAGGATCGGTGAATTGATCAGGGTCTGCCTGGCATTCTCCGCCTTCAGCTCCAGCACATTGCCTTCCGGACCCATCTGGGTCACCAGCGACATCACCAGCTTTTCGCGCAACGGATCGATCGGGGGATTGGTAACCTGGGCAAAGGCCTGGCGAAAGCGATCAAACAGCGGCCGTACCTGCCGTGACATCGCCGCCATCGGGGTGTCGTCACCCATCGAGCCGGTGGCTTCCATCTCCAGATCAGCCAGCGCCTTGAGCACCGACTCGCGCTCTTCGCGGGTCAAACCGTAGAGTTTCTGACAGCGCCGCAACTCTTCGGGTGGCAGCGGTTCGGCCGCCAGCGAAGGATCAATCAGATCCGATTCGAGATAGCTGACGCCGGCACGCAGCCAGTCACGAAATGGCGCCCGCGAACGGTTGATCTCGTCGATATCGGCATCGCGCAGCAAGCGGTGCTGCTTCAGATCGACGGCAATCATCTCGCCGGGTGCCAGCCGCCCCTTGGCCACTACGCGTGCCGATGGCACGTTCCACAGGCCGGCTTCGGACGCCACGATCAGATGATTGTCATCCGACAGGGCCCAACGCGCCGGTCGCAGGCCATTGCGGTCCAGGGTGCAGGCCGCATAGTGGCCATCACACATCACCAGGCCCGCGGGTCCGTCCCAGGGTTCGCTGTGCAGCGCATAGTATTCGTAAAATGCCGCCAAGTCCTCGTCGATGTCCTCGCGGGCCGAAAACGCGGGTGGCACCAGCACACGCATCGCGGTGAGCAGATCGAGTCCGCCAGCCAGCAGAACTTCCAGCGCGTTGTCGAGGCTTTCCGAGTCCGAACCGGTCTGCGACACCAGCGGACCGAGGTCCGACAGATCCAGCAAGGGCGAGCGCAGGATATTGGCCCGTGATTGCATCCAACGCCGATTGGCGCGAATCGTGTTGATTTCGCCGTTGTGCGCCAGCAACCGGAATGGCTGCGCCAGCCGCCACTGTGGCGTGGTATTGGTGGAAAAGCGCTGATGGAACACCATCGCGTCGGTGCTCAGCGCCGGGTGCTGCAGGTCCGGATAGACCTCGCGCAGCCTGCCAGGCGCCGCCATCGCCTTGTATCCGATGATCTGCGCCGAGAGCGTGAGCACGTAAAAATGCCGATCCTCGCGCAATGCGTGCTCCGCCCGCCGACGCGCTCGGAACAAGGCCCGTTCGAATGCCGCCTCGTCGACATCGGTCATCGGCTCGACGAAAACCTGGCGCACCCGTGGCTGTTCGGCAGCAGCCAGCGGGCCGCATGCCGAGGCATTCACCGCCAGCTCGCGCCACCCCGCTACCTCCATACCTTCCTGGCGCAGGCAGTCGGCAAGTTGGATGGCCGCCGCCTCGTCACCGGCAGGATCGAGAAACACCACCCCCGCCGCAAAGGCTTCACCCAGCGCAATACCGGCCTCTTTTGCCATCGCACGCAACCACGACTGCGGTCGATGGATCAGTACCCCACAACCGTCGCCACTGATACCATCCGCATTGACGCCACCACGATGGGACAGCTTGGCCAAGGCATCGAATGCGGTATCGACCACCCACGCACTGGCGTGCCCGTCGATCTGGGCAACCAGGCCAAAACCGCAGCTGTCGTGTTCAAAAGCGGCGTCGTACAGGGTCGGAAAATCTGGCTGCGCCATCGTGCGTTACCGGCTGGTCGTGATGATATATCGCCTGCAAACGGTGACTCCCTGGAGGGCATTCTGCACGCGACGCGAGCCACGACTAGAGCACATTTGCTGTGCTGCGTCAAAACTATTTGGACGGCTATACGGCAAAACCATGCCTTCAATGAGGGCTCGGGCAGAGCGCAACCCGGCATTTTGGTGCGGACGGCCATCTGTCCTGCGCGCGCTGTCGTCAGCCAATAAATAGGGGAGGATTTCCGACCGAAGCCACTTGGGCCACTCTGCCCCACTCGCTCCAGGCGCCCTGCTCGGTGATAATCGGCAGATGCTCAAGCCACCCCGTTTTTTCTGCAATCTCGTTGCCCGCCTGCTGATAGCCGTTGCGATCGTCGGTACGCTGCCGGCTGCACCAGCGTCAGCCCGCCAGGATGGCAACCGCGCAGAGCAGGCGGCAGCGAAAAAGAAGCTGGCCGACGTGCGCAGAAAAATGGAGGCGCTGGCCCGAGAGCAGGCGATCACTGCAAACCATCGCGACAAGCTCAATGCCATGCTGGCCGAGCAAGCGAGTGCACTGGCGAAGGCTGCACGGGCGGTGCATCAAATCGACAATGAGATGCTTGCCAAGCGGCAACAGCTGGAACAATTGCAGCAGCAGCGCGATCAGCTGGCGCAAACGCTTTCCAGCCAGCATGCCGCCATCGCCGAGCTGTTGCGCGCCACTTACGCACTCGGCCACGGTTCGGATCTGCGACTGCTGCTGGGAGACCAGGACGTGGCGCGTATCGCCCGCGCCCTGGTGTATTCGCAATACTTCCAGCAAGACCGCATGCAGCGAGTACAACAATTGATGGCCGATCTCACCAATCTGCAGAAGTTGCAGGACGCCATCAGCGCTGAACAGGCCGTGTTGGCATCGGCCCGGGCGCAACGCCAGCAACTCGCGACGAAACTCGGCAAGGAGCGCGCGGCGCAGCAAAAACTTGCCCGCGAAGCCAACGCCCAATACCAGAACCAAGCTCAGCGACTGGCCGCATTGAAGCGGAACGCGCAGTCCCTCAACCAACTCGTCGACAAGCTGCAGAAGGTGCTTGATGAAGCGGCCGTGCAGGCTAGCAGACGCCACGTAAAGCCTGGCCAAAAGGCAACCGGACCCCATGCGCGAGGCGATATTCGCGGCGGCTTGCCGTGGCCGGCAAAAGGGGCGGTCAACAGTTACGGCAATGGCGTGCTGATCAAGGCCAGTGCGGGCAGCGAGGTGCACGCGGTAGCAAGCGGACGGGTCATCTATGCTGGCTTTCTGCGCGGCTACGGCATGCTGCTTATCGTCAACCATGGCGATGGCTGGATGAGCATGTATGGCAACAACGAAAGCCTGCTGCGCAACGTAGGCGACCAGGTTGAGGCGGGGGAGGCCGTCGGAACCGCCAGCGCGCCTACCGGGGTTAATTCGGGGGTCTATTTCGAGCTGCGCAAACACGGTAAACCGGTAGATCCAAGGCGCTGGCTGAGTCAACACCATTGAGGTGGATACCTTGCCAGCGTCAGGATTAGGTGCCGGATGAATTACGCTGTCATTTGCTTGTCTTACCCTGGGCCCTTTCCCGTCGCCTGCCGCTGCGACGCTTTCTTGCTGCACGGAGCTACCGCATGCGCCTTCCCGCTCGCACCCTGATCCCCCTTCTGCTGGCTGTTCCGACGCTCTTGGCGATCGCGCCGGCTACGGCCCAGTCGCCGGCGGCCACCACGCTGCACGTGCCGTCCGCTGACGCCCCCGCTGCAGCCAGTTCGACAGCGGACGAGGTCGATCTCAAGGACATTCGACGATTCAGCCGGGTCTATGAGGTAGTGCGTCAGGCCTATGTGAAGAAGGTCGACAACAAGACCCTGATGAATGCGGCGATTGTGGGCATGCTGAGCGAGCTTGACCCGCATAGCGAGTACCTTGACAAGGCGGGCCTGGCGCAGCTTTCGGAGGACACCACCGGGCAGTACAGCGGCCTTGGTATCGAGGTTATCCAGACCGAAGGTCATCTGCGCATCATTTCGCCTATCGACGACACCCCCGCCGCAAGGGCCGGGATCAAGCCCGGCGACACCATCGTCAAGATCGACGGCACCCTGATCAACCCGCAAAACGTCAACGCCATGTTCAAACGGCTGCGTGGCAAACCTGGCACCACGATCGAACTGACCATCGTCCACGCCAACAGCACCCAGCCGGTCGACCTCAAGATGACCCGCGAAAAGATCTCGATCAGCAGCGTCAGGGTTCATGAGATCGAGCCCGGCTACGCCTATATACGCATCAGCCAGTTCCAGTCGGACACTGCCAGCGACCTGGAAAGAAAGCTCGGCGCCCTGATCACCAAGGATGGAGCGCCGAAAGGCGCGGTGCTGGACCTGCGCAACAATCCCGGCGGCCTGCTGACCGCTGCGGTTTCGGTCAGTGACGATTTTCTCGATTCAGGCGTTATTGTCACGACCCGTGGCCGCCTGCCGGATTCGAACATGAGCTTCCGCGCCCATCCGGGCGACCTGCTCAATGGCGCACCGATGGTGATCCTGACCAACAACGGCACAGCCTCGGCCGCAGAGATCGTTTCCGGCGCGCTGAAGGACAACCACCGCGCCCTGACCATGGGCCAGCGCACCTTTGGCAAAGGCGTGGTGCAGACCGTACTGCCGCTGGACGCTGATCATGCGGTGAAGATCACCACCGCGCGCTATTACACGCCCAACGGCACGTCGATCCAGGCCGAGGGCATCCAGCCCGACATCCCATTGGCCCAACTCAGCGTGCGCCAAGCCGACAAGGCACCGGCGCTGATCAATGCGGAAGCCGATCTTCCCCACCACCTCGCCAACGAAAATGCCAGGGCCGGCAAGACAAGCGGCACCTACGGCGCCGCTGCAGACGCCAGATTGGCTACCCGCGACTACGCGCTATCGCAGGCACTGAATGTACTCAAGGGCATGACCCTGACGTCGCAACCCGCAGCGCACCATTGACCCGACAAAAACGCAAAGGCCCGGTTTTCCGGGCCTTTGCGTTTCTTTGTCGCCAGCATGGTGGCAGGCAGACGGTTACGAAGGTGGGATCAAATCGCCCTCACGCGGCAAACAAACCGCGCATTTTCTTCATCGCATTGGCTTCGACCTGTCGAATGCGTTCGGCAGAGACGCCGTATTCGTCTGCCAGATCCTGCAGCGTTGCCTTGTTGTCCTCGTCCAACCAGCGACGCTGGATGATGTTGCGGGAACGCTCGTCAAGGTGGCTCAGCGCGTCGGACAAGGTCTGCATCTGATCGTCGGCATAATCGGCATCCGATACATTTTCATAGGGGTCGGCCCCATCGTCGACCAGAAATGCCGCCGGTGCCGGCTTCGCATCCTCGTCGTCGTTGACTGGCTCAAATCCGATATCACGACCCGACAGCCGTGACTCCATTTCGCGCACGGTAGCCTCGGGCACACCGAGATCCTTTGCCACGGTGCGAACTTCAGCGGCGTTCATCCAGCCCAGCCGCTTCTTGCTCTTGCGCAGGTTGAAAAATAGCTTGCGCTGCGCTTTGGTGGTCGCAACCTTGACGATACGCCAGTTCTTCAGGATGAACTCGTGCATCTCGGCGCGAATCCAGTGCACGGCAAAACTGACCAGGCGCACGCCCTGATCCGGATCGAAACGTTTGACGGCCTTCATCAGGCCAATATTGCCTTCCTGGATCAAGTCGGCGAGCTGCAGGCCATAGCCGCTATAACCACGGGCCACGTGGACGACGAAGCGCAGGTGTGACATCACCAGCTTCCGGGCCGAGGCCAAATTGGCTTCTTCAATATAGTCGCGAGACAGCGCCTGCTCTTCTTCCTGGCTCAGCACCGGAATCCGGTGTACCGCGGAAATATAGGCATCCAGGCTGCCGACCACGCTGGGTAGCGGAAAATTGGCGGTCACCAAAGCTTGGGACATGGATGAAATCTCCTGTATCGAAGGGCAAGTTTAGCACTCGGCATATTGGAGTGCTAAATTCCAGTTTGGTTCCACCGGGAGCCAAACCGGGATTTAATAAACCGTATCGTACAGATATTTGAACGTCTTGTCGACACCCCACCCAGCACCTAACGAGGTCACGGTGGCGCTCCGCAGGCCTGCTCCTTCGCGCGCGCCGCCACAACCCCTGCCGCGTCGCCAAGGTGTCGACGAACCGTACCGATCAACTGCCAATTCCGCCGACACAGACGGCCTTGATGCGCGCCCTGACGCCAGGATTGCCTCGCCAGATCCTCGGCATTGGCGTAGTCCCCCTGCCGCAGAGCCTGCTCGGCATGCTGTTGCAGCTGCGCCGGCCAATTCGGTGTTGAAGCCGACGTTGCCGGGGACGTGGTCACCGCGGCCGCGCCCGTTTCGGCCCGCGCCGCGCGCAACGGCGCCAGCGACTCGAACGCCTTCTGATAGTCGTCGGTGATCCGCCGCGCGTCGTCGCTGCTACTGATCACCCGTGGCGTGATCAGCACGATCAGCTCGGTGCGGTTACGGCTGTGACTGGTGGTTCCGAACAGTCGTCCCAGCAGCGGAACGCGATTGAGCCAGGGTACGCCGATATTGCTGCTGCCGTCGTTCTGCTGGATCAACCCGCCCAGCAACACGGTCTGCCCACTCTGTACGGCAACCTGGGTCGCCAGCTCGCGCTGGGAAATCGTCGGGTTGCCATTGACCAGACCGGCGGCACGATCCACCTGACTTACCTGTTGGCCGATATTCATGTAAACGAGGCCACCGGGATTGATCCGCGGCTGGACATTGAGTATCACACCGGTATTGAGGTATTTGACCTCGTTGTAAACCGCGGACCCCACCCCGGGCGTCACGCTGGTCTGGTTGATCGGCACCTGGCTACCTACCTGAATGTGTGCGACCTGGTTGTTCATTACCACCATCGACGGTGCCGACAACGTCTTGGTATTGCCGCTGGTTTCCATCGCGTGCAGGGCCACCTGCAGATTGGAATTCACGAACGAATAGAACAGCGCATCGCCGCCGGCGCCTGGCACATACGCGTTGCCGCCCCCGCCGAGCGCTCCCTGCCGCGGATTGTTGGCATTGCCGGGGGTGAAACTGCCGTCGGCATTGGGATGTCCACCCGCCAGCCCCTGCAAATACCACTGCACACCGAACTGGAACTGGCCGGTGAGATTCACTTCCAGTATCCGGGTTTCGATCTGTACCTGCAGCGGCACGTTGTCCAGCCGCTTGATGGCGCTCTCGATCTCAGCCCATTGGGAAGGGCGTGCGCGAACCAGCAACTGGTTGTTGGTATCTACCGAACTGATGCGGATGCTGCCGTCCTGCGAACTGTACTGTTGGTCGGCGCTGCTGCCTCCGCCGGCATTGTTGTTGACCAGGGCACCGCCACTGCCGGAACCGCTCTGCGCCGTACCGTTCGGACTGCCGCCCGATCCGCCGCCCAGCCCGCCAGATCCCTCACCTTTGCCAAGGCCACTGCTTGTCCCGCCACCGAGACCGCCGCCGCTGCTGCCGAAACTGCCGGCATTGCTGCCCATCGCCCCTCCGCTGGCGCCACCGGTATTGCCGAGCATCCCGCTACTGAGACCCGGCCCCACCTGCCCTCCGCTGTCCCCGCCCGCGCTGCCGCCATTGCCGCTGTTGGTATAGATCTGTGCCAGGTAACGGGCCAGATCGGAGGCCTTGATGTTGCGGACGTCATATACGTAAAGCTGGGGCTGGTTGCCGCCGCCACGATCGATCTTGGCGATCCACTCACCCACTTCCTTGACGTAACGCGGTTGCGTGCTGATCACCACCAGGGCATTGGTCCGCTGGATCGGGATAAAACGCAGCATGCCGGCCAGCGGGGTATCGCCGTTCTTGCCGAACATGCTGTCCAGCTTGGGCATCAACTCGCCGACCGTCGCGCGCTGCAGGCTGAACACGCCTACCGACATGCCGCGCAACCAGTCGACATCGAAGGTCTTCACCGTGCGCTGGTAGTTCGCCAACTCCTCCGGTGTGCCGGCCATCACCAGCAGGTTGCGGATGGGGTCGACCAGCAACACCGCATCCGGCCGCGCAAACGGCTTGATCAGCTTCTGCATCTCGGCGGCGCCGATGTAGTGCAAGGGAAACAGTCGGGCCTGCAGTCCCCCAGCCGGCGCGCTTGCGCCAAGGCTCGGTATCAGGTTGCCCGCAACCGCATCCTTTGCCGGCATCACCACATAGGTGCCCCCCCGCTCCACGACCGCATTTCCTGTCCACGACAACAACATTTCCAGAATCGGCAAGGCCTGATCCGCATCGACGGGCTCGGAGGTGGAAAAGGAAATATTGCCTTGCACCCCCGGCACGATGGCGTAATTCTTTTTCAGCAGGTCGCCGAGAATTGCCTTGACCACCGCCTGAACCGGCTGATTCTCGAAATTGAAGGTAACCGCCCCCTTGCCGGCCGCCGGCTTGCGCAGTCGGGTCGAGCCGGAGGGGTTGACGAACCGACCACTGCCCTCACTGATCTGCGGCGTGACGTTCGCCTCCTGCGCCGCTATGCCGGTATTCAGCGGCAACGGCTTCGGCACCGGTTTTTCCGTGCCCGCCATGGCCTCGCGCTGCAACGCACCGTTGTCATGCGGCGGCGGCATACTGGCGCAACCCGCCAGCCACACGAAGACGGCAAGCAAAACAATGCGCAAAAGCGTTTGAGCAGGTAGGCGTGACATGAATCAACGTACTCCTTGGTGAGCGGCCTCGGCAGCCTTTTCCGCGCGGCGCTTCTGGATGGTTTTTCTGAGTCGTTCGAGAACGGACGGAGGGGCTGGTGGCACTGCTTTGGGTACGCGTCGAGGCGAAATCGGCACTGCCCGACCGCCCTGCGGCTTCGGCCTTCCCTCTCCTCCTTCGCGAACCCGCATCGGCGTGGTCACCGAGGGTCTCGTGGATCCCTTCGGGGCGTCAATCGGCGCACCGTTGGGCAACTTCAGCTCGGTGCGCCCCGCCGCGGAATCGAACAATGCCGAACGGGGGCGGATCTCCATCAGGGTCACACTGCCATCGGGCAGCGACTGCCCCTGCTGCAAGCTCACCTGCCGGTCACCCTTGGCATTCTGTAACAAGACCATGCGCAGCGACGGCGTCAGGATGATGCCGGTGAGCCGTAGGTCACCCAGGTTGCTGTCGCCATCGGCCGCGTAGGCAATCGGCTTGCGGTCGGGATTGAACAGCGGCTTTTGCCATACCACGGCAAACTGTTGCAGCGGTAACGGCGTCGGCAGGCTGACCGATTTGCCCGGCGGGGGCAGAGGCACGCGGGGGCGCGCGGCATTCCAGTGCACGCTGCGGCCGACACCTAACCATAGCAGCAACCAGATGGCCCCCAACGCCACCGCGACCATCACCAGTACCGGCGTCAGTCGTCGCTGATCGGCCGCATTCATGGCGTCCCCCTATTGCTATCCGACACACCCGTACTCGTGCTGCCTGTCGCCTCATGAGCGGGGCGCACATACCCCGACAAGGTGAATTGCACCGCCAACGGAGCTACCTGCTTCTGCTGCGCCAATACCGGATTGCGATAGATGCTCAAGTCGTCGATGAAGAGATACGGTGTACCCTGCTCCAATGCGTGCAACACCTCGGCCAGCGGTTCGATATCACAACTCAGATTGATGCTCACGGCCGCCTTGCGGTACGGTTCGCCGGGTTCCGCAGGCGCATTCGGCATAGGCATCTTCTGATTGACGAGGCAGTGCCCTCCGCGCTTGCTGGCGCCTACCACATCGACTACCCGCTGCATCAGATCGGCAGCCGCCGTATTCGGATCGTCATCGGGCAGAAATGCGCTGCTGGCTGCCTGTCCGGCACCCAACGCAGCAATCCGTCGCAGCAATGCCGGCTTCTCCGCGATCGCCGCCGCATAACGGCTCTGGGTATCTCGCAGATCGGCCATCTCGGTGCTGAGCTGTTGCATCGGTGCGACCAGCCACCAATGCAGTAATGCAAAATACCCCAGCAGCAAGGCGATCAGTAGCAAGCCGATGGCCGCCAAACGACTGTCGCGGGGGTTGAGTGCGGCAAATTTCATCGCGCCTCTTCCCGCGGCGCAGGCGACTTTGTCCCCGCCGTCACAGGCCGATGCAGTTGAGCCGTCAAGTAAAAGCGTTCCTTTCCGGTGGCAGGATCGGGTTGGATGCTGCCCTGGAAACTCGCGTTGGTGATCAGCGGCGAATCCTTCAGCGCATCAAGCAGTTTCGCCGCCTGCTTACTCTGTCCCTGCATGCCGATCTGGCCGTTGTGGTCGATGCTGAAGCGCTCCAGCCATGCGCTGTGGGGCAAGCGCTCGGTAGCATCCTGCAACAGGGCAAGCATGGAAACGCTATGCTTCTTGCGCTCGGCCAGAAAGCCTGCGGCGCCGGCATTGTCCTGCAATTGCTGACGCAGCGAAGCCACTTGTTGCGCCTCACCGCGCATGCTTTCGACCTGAGCCTGCATCTGCACCAGGGTGAGCTGACGGTTGTGTAACCATTGAGACAACACCAGCACCAGCAACATCACGCTGACTGCGGCCAGGATCAGGTTCATCCGCAACCGCGGTCGCGGCCGACGCGGGACCCTCTCGGCGGGCAGCAGGTTCACGCCCAGACGATCGCCGTGCGCAGCCACGTCCACCGCGTCGATAACGATATTCAGTGCGCGGAGGCTTTCCAGCAATGGCTCCAACGTCGTGCACGGGACCACTACCAGCTCGGCATTGATGCGCCCTGCACCGGCCGGCCCAGCCAGTTCACGTACGGCGTAGTAGACCTGCGCTACGCTAAAAGGCGTTTGCCGATCCATCTCGAATGCCATCACCTGCCGCAAGTTCGCGCCCGCTGCCGCTGGCAGCGCCAGCGTGCGACGCAACGCCGCATGCTCGGGCAGCAACAAGGCTAATCGCAGGTCCTCGCGATCCACCGTGTTCAGCGCGCCTTTCAACAGCGCCTGCTGGGCCGTAGGCTCCAGTTGATCATCCCAGCACACCAGCATCGTATGGTCCGCTGCACGGTATAGCGTCCATTGAGTATCCACATGCTGCAAAAGATGCCAGTCGGCACCTCGGCGCAACCAGGCACGCCACCGCGCCGGCAGCAATGCAAACAGCTCCCCTCCCCACCAGCCGAAGAAGGCGGGCAGCGGCGAGCCGCGCCAGGTACGTCGCAGGCGATCCAACGCAGGCTGCATTGTCTGCATGGCCAAACTCATTGCCCCTCTCCCTCCTTCCAACGCAGCACCGCATACGGCTGCTCCCCGACCTGACCCGTCTGCAGACGGATCGTCGCCTGCACCACCGCTCGCGTGCCATCGCCCAGCGTCGCCTCTGAACGGATACTATGCGTGGTTCCGTTGCTGGTAACCAGCCTTGGGTCAAGCTCGCGGCGCGAACGGGTCGCCTGGATCGAACTTTCGCGCTCCGGGGTCATGCCCGGAATCGCTGCCAGCACCATCGCCGGCGCGGTTTCAGCATCGGGCGTGGTCGCGCCCGACCAGATCGTGAGATTGGGCGCCACGGTGCGATAGATGGTGGGCGTGACGCCCAGCACCATCTGCAATTCCTCGATGCTGGCGAACGGCCCGTGACGCGGCCCGTAATCACGTCCGGCCGCCGTATACGCCGCACGCTCGGCGTCAAGCTCACCAGCGCCCCCTGGCGCACTTCGCCAACGCACGACGTGACGCGTCAGCGTGCGCGCCAACGTGGGTTGCACGCCTGCTGCCTGAAACAGCCCTTGCAACAAGGCGGGTGCCGCGGTATTCAAATCCACCTTGCCATTTTCACTCACCGCCGACACCTTGACCGTGGCGTGATCGTAGTGGAACACGTAAACGTGACCGTCACCCACCCAGCGATGCCCAGGCAGCGGATCCTGCAGCCCGTAAACCGCCCGCATGACACCGGCCTCTGCCGCATAGTGCGCCTGGGTCTGGGCAAACTGATAGCGCGCCTGCAAGCCTTCCGTGCGAGCCAGTGCCGCATACCCCCCCAACAGAATGGCCAGCAAGGTGCATGCCCACAACACCAGCAACAAAGCCACGCCACGCTGGCTCGACCGACGCGGACCAGTCATCGCCCCTCTCCATCGCTTCCACGCAGTGGCAGCAGGCCCTGCAAAAGATTGCCGTTTGCACCATTCACCCGCAGCGGCACCTCCAGCGTCGGCCAGTCAAGTGTTCCCCGTACCCGCAATTTGATCCGCACCAACTGCGGCAATAGCCGGCCGTCGGGCCAGCTGGAAGACCACGGAACGATGGCTCCCTGGCCATCGACGCCCCGATAGCTGAAGCTGCCGTCGTGAATGTGATCAAGCAATACCTGTGGCTTGCCCAGCGGCTGAGGTGGTTTTCCGTCCGGCGGCAGCACGGCCAGACTCAATTCAAGGCGCCAGGAGTCGTCACCATCGGCGACCAGTCGCAATTGCTGCAGCTGAGGCCCGAGTTTGCCGAGATACCCTGGAAGGGGTGCGACATAACGCATCTCGCGCGGCTTGCCTTCGAAATAGATGCTTTCACCACGGTCTGTGCGGCTTATCGGTTGCGCCATGCTTTGCGCCAGCTCGCGCCGCAGGAATTGCTGTGCTGAGCGGATCTGGTCGATGCGCTCGATCGCGGCGGTGCCCGAGCGTACGCTGTGGATGGCGGTGCGAATACCCGAATATACGCCCACCAGCAGCAAGGCCAGCAAGACCAAGGCCGCCAGCACCTCCAGCAGCGTGAAGCCGCCCTCGGATGGTGTAGGGCGCAGCCTCATGGCGCAGCCTGATCTGAGTTAGCGGACGGCCCACCCAGCCGCAAGGTACGAAAATGAGCAGTGCGGACATGGCCTGATGGACCCCAGCGAACATCCAGATCCAGCTGATAGAGCTGCAGCGGCGCGTTGGGCGGCGTCTTGCCAGCCAGGTACCACGGCGTCACCTGCAGCTGCCAGCGAAACTTGCGGTTGAAGTGACCCGAACGGGTGCCCGGTTTGAGCGGTTGGCCGACGAAGGCACTGTCGAGCAGACTGCGCGCCCACATCGCCGCCTCGCTGTGGGCAGCGGCATTCTGGGTGAGGCTGATCGCACCACCCGCCACCTTCATCAACGCGGTGAAGGCAATCGCCAGCAACAACATCGCCGCGATCACTTCGAGCAGACTGAAACCTCCTTGACGACCGCGCCGCCGGGGCTGCTGGCCGCACGTATTTGCTGCTTCCACCGGGCACCCATGGGTAGCCACCATGGGAGCGGATGCAACAACGACTGCATCCCCAGCCACGCCCCTCCGACAGTCTGCCCGCCGAGCGAAAACCCTGGCGATCATGGTTTCACCACGGTGTCGACCAGGCGCACCTCGCCGGTCAGCCAGGATACGTTGACGTGCCATTGGCGCTTTCCGCTCTGCAGCGTGATGCGTCCACCGGTAGAGCTGCCGTCCGGGAAGAAACGGATACGTCCGGTATGGTCGTTGGGTCGATCCTCCTTCGCGCTGGTAATGCTCACGCGCATGCCTTTCGGCAAGCGCACGTCACGCTGCCGCGCATCAAGGTAGCTGTCGGTGCGGGTATCGAGATCGAAGTTCTGATCCTTGCCACGCACGATCGCCTGTGCTCGGGTCGCTCGCAGCGCGGCGGCCAACTCAGCGGCGGCCGCATTGATGCGGGCACTGGCAAGCCCTTGGGTCACCGAAACCGAGACCGCCGCTACGGCGATACCGATCAATAGGATAACCGCCAACATTTCCAGTAGGGTAAAACCACGCACGTGCCTGGAGCGCCATACGGCCGGCAGGGAATTGGCGTGAGGACATACCGTCAGGTTTGCCTCGGCGAACGCCCCGCTTGCACCGAAGGGGACAGCCTTCTCATGCCGAACACCGCTCCCGCATCGCACCCCTGCCAAACCCCATCTCGGCTTCATTGCCAGTTGCCTACATCCTTGTTGTAGCCGTCACCGCCAGGCTTGCCGTCCTGACCATAGAAAATCAGATCGAAACTGCCGTGTTGCCCCGGGTACCGATAGCCGAACGCGTGGCCCCAGGGGTCCTTGAGTCCGGATTCCTTGGCGTAAGGCCCCTGCCAGTTCGGCGCATCGGCCGGTTTGACCACCAGATCCTGCAATTGCCGCGGCGGCGTGCCATTGTCCAGCGCGTAATTTTCGATTTTCTGGCTGAGCGTGGTCAGCTGTGCTTTGCCGGCACCGTATTTGCCTTTATCGACATTCTTGCCGACCTGGGTCACTACCACCGCGCCGATGATGCCGATCAACACAATGACTGCCAGCATCTCCAGCAGGGTGAACCCGCGCGCACACGCGGCGCGGGAGGCTGTGCAAACGCGCGCTCGCGCCCGCCCGACAGACTGCAGTTGCTGCCTGCTTCCCGCGACCTGTTTTCGTCTCGACAAGTAACTCATAGCCTTCACTCCATCACCTCAGTGGATATTGCTGGTCAGGCTCAGCAGCGGCAGCAGGATTGCGGCCATGATGATTGCCACCAGTACCGTCATCACGATCGTCAGCGCCGGCACCAGTGCCGCGAGCAGGCGATCGATCGCTCGCCGCGACTCAAGCTCGAAGGTGTCGGCGACTTTCAGCAACATGCCGTCGAGCTGACCGGCCTCCTCGCCAACCTGCACCATTTGTAGCGCCAGCCGGGGGAAAAGCTTCGACTGCCCCAACGCCAGACTCAGACCTCCGCCACCTTTGACCTGCTCATGCGCATCAACCAGTGCCTTGTCCAGCGCCCGATTGGCGGTAACCTGTCGAGTAATCCCCAGTGAAGCGAGCAATGGCACGCCGTTTTTCAGCAAGGTGCCGAGGGTGCGTGCAATCCGTGCAGTCTCGACTTTCAGCAGCAGCGGTCCGACCAGACGCATGGTCAACAGTCGGGTATCCCAGGCCAACCGCAGTCGGGGGTCACGCAAGCGGCTGCGCCAGATCGCAAACCCGCCGCCGAGCAGCAGCAAGATCAACCACCATCCTTCCCGCAAGCTATTGCCCACGACCAGTACCGCCTCGGTAATCCACGGAATCGGCACCTGCATATCCTCGAAAATCGGCACGAATTGCGGCACCACATAAGCCAGCAAGAGGATCAGCGAACCGAGCACGCCAATCATGAGGAACGCTGGATAGATCAGCGCATTGATGATGCTTCCCCGCAACGCCTGCGCACGTTCCAGATAATCGGACAGCCGCCGCAGTGTCTCTTCGAGCGAGCCGCCGGCCTCGCCGGCGCGCACCAGGCTGACATAGAGCTTGGGAAATACACCGTGCTCTTCGTCCAGCGCGGACGACAGCGTATTGCCACCACGCACCCGGTCTCGTACCCGCTCCACCAGTTTTTTGGCATTTTCCGCTTCGGGGAGGTCGAGCAGGATACCCAGTGCCCGGTCCAGCGGCTGACCGGCACCCAGCAGGGTTGCCAGTTGATGGGTAAATTGTGCCAGTTGGTCGCCAGTGAAGGGACCGCGTATGAACAGTGCTGCCAGACCGCTGTTGGCCGCGATGTTGCTCGTCGGCTGCGCTTCCAGCAAGGTGTGGCCTTGACCCTGCAGGCGGCTCACCACGTCCTCGACGCTCACTGCCTCCATCTGTCCCTGCAGCATTTCACCGGCGTCACTGACGGCCTTATAGCGAAATTGGGTCATGACTGGCCAACGGCAATCGGCAAACGACAAACGCGCAATGTTCCCTTGACCCGCGCGGCTTCGAACGCCGCGAGCCTGCCGGACATTCCGGCCACAACACCAACGGCGGGCGTACCTCGCCGTCGGCTTCCCGCTATCCGGGCGTCAAGCCTCCTGCGTGACACGCAGCACCTCCTCCAACGTCGTGATACCGGCGACAGCCTTGGCGATGCCATCTTCGTACATAGTACGCATGCCTTCGGCACGTGCCTGCTGTTCAATCTCACCCGCATCGGCGCGCCGCATCACCAGGCGGCGCAGAGAGTCGCTCATCACCAGGAACTCCATGATCGCGCGGCGGCCATGATAGCCACTGGGATTGGCCGCGCTACTGCCTGGCCTCCACAAGCGGATCGGGCGCTCTTCGGTGTATTTCTCCAGCTCGAATTCGGCAATCACCTCAGGTGCTGGCTCATAGGCAATCGCGATTTCGGGATCGAGCCGGCGTACCAACCGCTGCGCGAGAATGCCATTAACCGTCGAGCCGAGCAGGTAATCCTCCACGCCCATGTCGAGCAGACGGGTGATGCCACCGCCCGCGCTGTTGGTGTGCAGGGTGGACAGTACCAGGTGGCCGGTGAGCGCCGACTGGATTGCGATGCGGCAGGTTTCCAGATCACGCATTTCGCCGATCATGATCACGTCCGGGTCCTGGCGCATGATCGAGCGCAAGGCACCGGCAAAATCTAAACCGATCTGCGGCTTGACCTGCATCTGGTTGATGCCTTCAAGCTGGTATTCAACCGGATCTTCGACGGTGATGATTTTCACGTCCGGCGTGTTGATCTGTGACAGCGCGGTGTACAAGGTGGTGGTCTTGCCCGAGCCGGTCGGCCCGGTGACCAGCAGGATACCGTGCGGGCGCTGCAACACCTCGACGAATCGCTGCTGGAAATGCTCGGTGAAGCCGAGCGACGCAAAGTCGAACACTACCGACTCACGGTCCAGGATACGCATCACCACGGACTCGCCGAAGCTGGTCGGCATTGTCGACACGCGCAGGTCCAGCTCCTTCCCCTGCACCCGCAGCTGGATGCGACCGTCTTGGGGAAGGCGGCGTTCGGCGATATTGAGCTTGGCCATGATCTTCACTCGCGAAATCACTGCCGCCGTGGAACTGGACGGAGGCGCCTCCACTTCATGCAGCACTCCGTCGATGCGGTAACGCACCTTCAGGCGGTTTTCGAACGGCTCGATGTGCACGTCGGAGGCACGTTGCTCCACTGCGCGCTGCAGGATCAGATTGACCAGCCGGATCACCGGTGCCTCGGAGGCCAGATCGCGCAAATGCTCGACATCGTCCTCCTCGGCAGCGCCGCCATCGAGGTTTTCAACGATGGCACCCATCGCTGAGCGACCGCTTCCATAGTAACGCTCGATCAAGTCATCGATTTCCGAACGCAAGCCGACCCGCAACGCCAACGACCGGCCCACAGCCAGCGTCATGGCCTGCAACGGGTAGGGATCGGCGGGGTCCGCCACGATCAAGGCCAACCCTTCGATACCGTCACGCACTGGCACAACATGTTGTTGCTTGAGAAAACGCAACGATACATCCAGGTCGGTCGGCGGCAACTCTGGTGCATCGCGGGCGGCCAGCAAGGGAACCTGCAGCAGCTCCGCCCATGCCTCGGCCAGGTCCCGTTCGGAAACCAGTCCCAGCCGCGCCATCAAGGCCGTCAAGGTGCCACCGGCGGACTCCTCATGAAGACGACGCGCACGTCCGAGGTCACTGTCTTTCAGACGACCATGCGCCACCAGCAAGGCACAGACCTGGGCCTCGCGATCGTCTGCAACGATGTCCACGCCACCCGTCATCGGCGCGCTGACTGCCGACATGCTCCACCCCGCTCAGTAAACTCCACGCCATCGCGCCCCCCACAGCGAAACAGCAAACGTCATAGTTATCACATACCGCTCGCCTCATGCGAGACCTGCCTGGCAATCACCCGCTTTACGGGCGGGCTGGGTGCGCTACATGCCCTGCCGCGATTCGCTGCGGTGCCGCAGCCATTCCCATATCGGAGCGACCCTAGCGATGAACTACCAAGGCACAGCCTAGCAAACTGAACCGGTGAATCGACAGGTTTAAGGAATCAGGTCTCGCCGTTCTCCGGGAGCCCTGGAGCCAAACTCGGCTTCCCGACCCACCGTCGCGCAGGCTTTTAAATCGTCAATCGCCCCCACTGCCGGACGCCCGAGCCGTTTGCACTCCTGGTGAACGGTCGAGTCGGTACAAATCGCACAAAGCAATCCCCATGGCACACGAACCAACAAATCACATCCCATCTAACTAAAAGGACGAGGGTGGCACTGCGAATGCAGGGACCAAGCAGCAAAACGCAAGTTATTACGCAAATAATTACTTGCGATATATCGCAATTAATTGCGACACAAATTCCTTTAAACCATGTGTCGAGCTAATGCAACCGACAAAGTAACTCTCGACAATATTATTTGCACCCTGTATTTTTGTATACAAAACAATGAGTTGATAGCAATTCCGTGCCAGCTGCGCAAGCACATAAGGCAAGGCGATCGCTGCTGGCATCGGGCCTGACACCGTCGCACTGGCACCTCTCACTCCTCGGTGGTTTCGTGATACCAATCACCTGATCTATGAAAAAGTCGTATTGACCGCAAACCCTCGAAACTTTAGTCTCGAATTGTTCGTCAACGAGACCGTTTGCCGAACAGTTCTGCGCAACACCATACGGTTATCCCAAGGGGGTGGCCAATAACCGGGAGTATGGGGTTGGAATCGCGCAGAATCGCTTGAGGAATTGGCAATAACCGACCGTCGCGATCGTCGCGGCATTTGTCCATCATGTGGCCGCAATGCCGCATCGGGCCGGTTTGTCCTTAATATCCATGGGGAGTTCATAATGTCTGGCAACTTCAAGAACCATATATTGAAAGCTGTCGCTATCTCGGCTCTGCTAGGGTTCACCGCAGCTGCGGCGATGGCGAACGGCAATGGCAACGGCAATGCCGCTGCCGCACCGCAATCCCACAACCCCTATGCGCCCGCCTACGGCCATAGTTATCGACACGGCGCCGTCCCCACCCGCGAGGCTTGGGGCCGCATGAAGCAGTACGAAGCGTTGCATGCAGCCAGCACGGCAGCGGCTACCGGCTCAAAGACGCTCAGCTTCGGCGGCGGTGTCGATGGAATTGGCGTTACCAGCGGTACGCCGAAAGTTTACATCGTGGTTTATGGCAACCAGTGGGGAACCTCCGGCACCGACGCCAATGGTAATCTCACCGTGTCCAATGACCCGGTTGGGGCCGTGCCGTACCTGCAGCAGATGTACAAGGGACTAGGCACTGGTGGGGAGTTGTGGTCGGGCGTGGTAACCCAGTATTGCGATGGGTCGACAGTCGCCACGGGCGCAACGTTCTGCCCTTCGGGCGCCCCTCATGTGGGTTATCCCACTGGCGGCAACTTGGCCGGCGTCTGGTACGACAATTCGGTCGCTTCACCGTCACAGGCCACTGGCGCGCAGCTGGCCCAGGAGGCCATCAAGGCAGCGCAACACTTTGGCAACACCACGGCTGCTTCGAATCGTTATGTACAGTACGTGATCATGTCTCCGACCGGCACGCACCCGGATGGTTTCAATACCGCCACCGGAAATTTCTGCGCCTGGCATGACTGGAACGGTGACCAGAACGTTACCTCCCCCGTTGGCGATGTCGCCTTTACCAACATGCCTTACGTTTATGACATGGGCTCGAGCTGCGGCACGGGATCAGTCAACGGCGCCACCGCCCAAGGCAATCTCGACGGTTTCTCGATCGTCGATGGGCATGAATATGCCGAAACCGTGACCGATCAGAACCCGGCAGGTGGCTGGACCAACCATGTTACGGGCTCGGCCAACTCCGGTCAGGAAAATGCCGACGAATGTGCCTGGATCACCTCCGGCCAGGGCGCTACCGCCAATGTCACCATGGGCAATGGCACGTACGCGATGCAGAGCAGCTGGTCGAACGACACCAATGAGTGCGATCTCACGCACCCAATCGTCACCGGCGGTACCACCACTGGCTCGCCGGTCGCCAACTTCACCGACACGATCAGCGGTTTGACCGTCAACTTCACCAATACCTCCACGGATTCGGGCGGCACGATCTCGTCCTATGCCTGGACCTTTGGCGACGGCGGCACCTCCACCGCGACCAACCCCAGCCACACCTATGCCGCGGCGGGCACCTACAGCGTTTCGCTCAAGGTCACCGACAATACCGGGGCGACCAACACCAAGACGCAGTCGGTGACAGTCTCCAGCGGGGGCACCTCATCCCAGTTGCTCGGCAATACCGGCTTTGAAAGCGGCACCGCCACGCCATGGTCGATGAGTTCCGGTACCTTGTGCAGCAATAGCGGTTGCTCGGGTGAAGTGGCTCATGCAGGCAGCTGGTTCGCCTGGCTGGACGGCTATGGCTCCAGCCATACCGACACCGTGTCGCAGCAGGTGACCATCACCGCCGGCAAAACCTCGGCCAACCTGTCGTACTACCTGCATATCGACACCGCCGAAACCACCACCACCTCGGCGTACGACACGCTGAAGGTGCAGGTGTTCAACAGCTCGGGCACCCTGCTCACGACGCTGGCCACCTACTCGAATCTCAATGCCGCCAGCGGCTATGCGGTTCACACCAACAGCCTCGCGGCCTATATCGGACAGACCGTGACGATCAAGTTCACCGGTACCGAAGATGCGTCGCTGCAGACTTCATTCGTACTTGATGACATCACCCTGACCGTGCAATAAGCGGTCCTTATGCCGGTTGCCCATACAGGCAGCCGGCATGTCGACACCGGGAAGAGCCAGACCGAAAGGCCTGGCTCTTCCGCTTTGCGATGCAAAAACTACGACTGAAGGGCCAGCAGTTCCGAAAGCGCGGGCAATGACCAGTCCATCGGTGGCTGATCGTGGGACTCCAGGTAACGGTTTGCCGCCGAAAAGTGGCCGCAGCCGATAAATCCGCGATGTGCGGACAGCGGCGAGGGATGCACCGAACTCAAAACGCAGTGACGACCCTTGTCGATCAGCTGACCCTTGCGCTGGGCGTACGCGCCCCACAGCAGAAATACCAGACCTTCACGTTGGCGATTGAGTACATCGATCGCCGCATCGGTGAAACCCTCCCAGCCTTTGCCCTGATGCGCGGCAGCGCGTCCTTCTTCCACTGTCAGTACACTGTTCAGTAGTAGTACGCCACGATCGGCCCACGGGGTCAGGCAACCATGATCCGGACGTGGAATACCCAGATCACGCTGAATTTCCTTGAAGATGTTTTCCAGCGATGGCGGCACCCGTACCCCGGGGCGCACCGAAAAGCACAAGCCATGCGCCTGACCTGGCCCGTGGTAGGGGTCCTGGCCCAGGATCACCACCCGGACCGCCTCAAAAGGCGTATGCCGAAACGCCGCAAAGATCTCCGGTCCGGGCGGGTAGATGCGCTTTCCGGCAGCTATCTGCGCACGAAGGTAGGTCGCCAGCGCCTGCATCTCGGGACGTTGCAGGTAATCGCCAAGCCGCGCATGCCACGACGCTTCCAACGCGCCCCGCTCAGCGCTCATCTTTGGGTACATCCGAGTGATCGCGCAGATGTTGCGCCACGCGCAGCTGAAATAGCAGCTTGTTCAGCAGCAGCTTTTCTTCGACTGGCTTTTCCACAAGATCGTTGGCTCCGGCCCTCAACAGCGCAGCCTGATTGGCCGGATTCTCGTCACCGGTCATCACCAATACCGGCAAGCGGCCCTTGCCATAACCGAACTCGTTGCGAATCCTGTCCAGCAGATCGCCACCCGTCAATTCGCCCTTCAAGCTGACATCAGTCAACACTACGTCGGCGCCGACCCAGCCCAGGGTCCGATCGGTTTCCAGCATCGCCAGGGCATCCTCCACACTGACCACATGGCGCACCGTGAGACCTACTTTTTCCATCATGCGGCGCGTCGCCAGCGCGACCACACGGCTATCCTCCACATACAGCACCGACCCCTCGGCCACCGGCTGCGGGCTCACGTAACCCCGAATGAAGGCCGCCAGAGCCTGAAACCCCAGCGACTTGTCGAAATAATCGGTGACATGATCGCCCAGCGCCCGCCGGTGCAGTCGGCCATCCACATCGCCGGACACCACCACGATCGGCACATACGCTTGCGCCGTGGACTCCCGCACAAAACGCGCAAGCTCCAGGCCATCCATGTCGGGCAGACGCAGCGCAATAGTGATGAAATCGAATGATCCCCGCTCAAGCAGCTGGTGTGCCTCGCTACCCTGGCCACAACCGACTACCTCTACTTCGGGCAATTCGGTCTGCAGAACCCGGCTGATCAACTGCCTCACGACTCGCGAGCCATCGACTACCAGCACGCGCGGCGCCCCAGTCAGCAGGCGATTGCTGATACTTGTACTCATGCCGTACCCACCCGAACGCTCCGTAATCCCGATATCTGAAAATCCGCAACTGCGCACCAGCGTCCCTTGTCACCCCGATCATCCGCCGAATGGCCGATCCTGCCTGCGATCGCCGTCACTTCCAGTGATTCCCTGGCGATCACGATGCCTGGCGAAGCTGCCACGCGCTGACCACGCGCGCGCCCAGCCAGCCCAGAACAGCCGACGCCAACGGCACCGCCAACAAGAGCGCAGGGGGCACGCCGCCGATCTGCAGCTTGCCGTCATAAGCCCGACTCAACTCGGCAACCGGCGTGGCCAGTGCAAACTCGATCATCAACGCGAGCAAGGCCGCCAGACTGCCGCTGAACAAGCCATACCAGATACCGGCATAAAGATAAGGTCGGCGCACAAAAGCTCCGCTGGCACCGAGCAGCAGCAAAACGTTGATTTCCTCGCTGCGGCTGGCGATGTCCATGCGCACGGTATTGCCCACCACCAGCAGGGCGGCCAGCGCCAGCAACGCCGCCAGCACCACCGCCGTACGATTGCCGACGCGCAACAAGGCATCCAGCCGCTGCCGCCAACGGCCGATGTCCTGCACCATGTCCACGCCATCCAGCGCGCGCACTTCAGCGGCGAGTCGCTCAATAGCCACAGCCCCCTCCCCTGGCCGCAGCTGCAACTGCAGTACGTAGGGCAACGGGTTATGATCCAGCGTTTTCAACGCGCTGGAAAAGCCCTGCATTTTCGCCAGTTCGTCCAGACCCTGCTGCGGTGTCTTCACCGTAACCTTCACTACTTCAGGCCGGGCATCGAGCTGCCGTGCCAGTAACTGCGCCTGCTGCGCGTCCTGCCCCGGCTGCAGGAAGACGCTGACTGCCTGATTCTGGCCCAGCGCGTCGCCAAGATGCTGCACATTGCCCAACAACAGATAAAAGGCCAGCGGCAAGGTCAGCGCCAGCCCCATCACGGCAATCGTCAACAGGCTGCCGAACGGGCGTGCCGCCAGCCGGCGCAGGCTGGCCGCAGCACTCCAACCGTGATGTTCCCGCCAGCCGGCCACCCGACGATGGTGGCTGTGCTGGTTTCGTGGAGAAGCCTGTGTCGGCGTGCTCGGGGTCGATTCGGGCGCGTTGCTCACAACACCTCCTGGGCGGAGAGATCGGCGACCAGGCGGCCATGATCGAGCACGATCACCCGCTTCTTCATGCGCTTGATCAGTGGCAGGTCGTGGCTGGCGATCAACACCGTGGTGCCCACCTGCTGGAACTCATCGAACAAACCCATGACCTCAACCGCCAATTGCGGATCGAGGTTGCCGGTCGGCTCATCGGCAATCAACAAGGTCGGACGGGCCACAATGGCGCGGGCTATGCCGACGCGTTGCTGCTCACCGGTGGACAAGGTCGCCGGCAGCTGCCGCTCATAGGCCAGCAATCCGACCTTTTCGAGCGATGCTCGTACCCTGCGTGCACGCTCGGCGCGGGCGATACCGCCAATGACCAGCGGGAGCTCCACATTGGCGAAAACGGTGCGCTCCATCAGAAGCCGATGGTCCTGGAACACCATGCCGATCTGGCGACGCCATTTGGGAATGCCGCCGCGCTGGATTTTGCCGAGACTCTTGCCGTCCAGGGTGATCACGCCATGCGAAGGGCGCTCGATCAGCCCCAGCAGCTTGAGCAAGGTACTCTTGCCCGCGCCGGAGTGACCGGTGATGAAGGCCATCTCGCCGGTGGGCACCTCGAACGAAAGTTGTGACAGCGCCTCGTGGCCGCCTTCGTAGCGTTTGCTGACTTGCTCGAAATGAATCACCGAATGTCCCCGCGCCTGGATGCCATCGTCTCAGCGACCAAGGATAAGCGAAGCGGCGTCTCCGTGGCTGACTGCAGCGGTTTGAACCACAGCGATCGCCGCCGAACCGGCGAAATTTCGGCCACCGTGGCGGGCATCCCGCCACGGCGATTTCTCACAAACTCTCGTTCAACGCCCGGTGAACAGCCGCGTCAAGCGTCGGAACAGGCCAGGCTTGTTCGGGTGTGCATGCTCGTGATGACTCTTGCCCGAGGTCGCCTCGACCTGTCGCGAGGGGCGGCTGCCATTGCCGGTCGGCGCCGGCGCACTGCGCTCGCGCGGCTGGCGGTGATCGCCACGCGGCGATCGCGGGCTGCCGTTGGCGCCAGCAGGACTCTGCACGGCCGACTCCACCGGCGCACCCTCACGACGACGGTTGCGACCACCACGACGACGACGTGGTTTGCGTGGAGCTTCGCCGGGGGCCTGTTCAACGCCCACGGGAGCCTCGGCAGCAACCGGGGCGGGAGCCGGCGCAGCCACGGCCGGCGCCGGGTTTGCCACGTCACCTTGTTCAGGCGGAGCCGGCCGAGGCCGACGTTCCCGAGGGGGACGTGAACTCTTGCCCTCGGGGCGTTGCCCCTCCCGCCTCCCTGCAGCCCCGCGCGGACGGCGCGGGGCCTCGCCCGGCCGCGGCGGCACCACATCGCCGAAGGCTGCGCTGTCGGCCGCGGCATTGGCCACAAATTCGGCATCGATGGCGCGCGGCTTGGGCATCAGCAACATCGCCGGTTCCATGCTGGCTACCGGAATACTCTGACCGATATAGGTTTCGATATCCGGCAACGACATGGCATACAGGTCGCAGGCAAAACTGATCGCATCGCCCTCGGCCCCCAGTCGTGCAGTACGGCCGATGCGATGCACGTAGTCTTCCGCATCGTGTGGCAAGTCATAGTTGAATACATGGCTGACAGCGGGAATGTGCAAGCCGCGCGCCGCCACGTCGGTGGCTACCAGGATATCCAGCTGGCCATCCTGAAAACGCTGCAGCAGTTTTTGCCGTTTCAGCTGCGGCACATCGCCGGAAATCGCGCCGACACGATAGCCGTGGCGCTTGACCCGGTCGGTAATGCGCTCGACGGCCGCCTTGGTATTGGCAAAGATGATGCTGCGGTCGGCCTTGGTTTGTTCCAGCAGGTTGAGCAGCAGTGGCAGCTTCTCCTCCTTGGCGGGGAAATAGACCAGCTGACGCACCTTGTCGGCGGTGATGTTGTCGCTTTCCACCACCAGCTTCTCGGCCTCGTGCATATGCTCGTAGGCAAGCTCCAGCACCCGATGGCTCAAGGTAGCGGAGAACAGCAGCACCTGGCGCTGCTCGCGCGCCGGCAAGCGACGGAAAATGAAGCGCACATCCTTGATAAAGCCCAGATCGAACATCCGATCCGCTTCATCGATGACCATCACCTCGACGCCATTGAAGGTGAACACGCCCTGCTTGTGGTAATCGAGCAGGCGACCCGGGGTGGCGATGATGATGTCGCAGCCATCCTTCAATTGCTGGCGCTGCTTGTCGTAGTCGACGCCGCCGTAGATCAGCGCGATGCGCAGGCCGGTATTGCGGCCAATGGCACGGGCGTCCTTTTCGATCTGGATGGCCAGTTCGCGGGTCGGCGCGATCACCAGGGCACGCGGATCGCTGTCCTTGCGTTCGGCCACCGCCGGGTTGACCAGCAGGCGATTCATCAGCGCGACCAGGAACGCACAGGTCTTGCCGGTACCGGTCTGCGCCTGGCCGGCGACATCGCGCCCGGTCAGCGCCAGCGGCAGGGTTTTTTCCTGGATCGGCGTGCAACGGGTGAAGCCACTGTCGTTGAGGCCCTGCTGCAGCAGCGGGTGCAAGTCGAAATTGGTGAAGAACGTGTCGGTGAGTACAGTTTGTGACATATGCGGATGGGTAACCTAGCCAGAGGCGGCGTGAAGCGCTGCACCCGCTTCAGTCGCATGTTCGGCGAAAGGCGGTGCAGGACGGGTGCGCGATGCGCAACGAAACGGCTCGATGCCAGCGTCGACAAGGTTGCGTCGTGGCAGGCAAGCCCTGACGACGTCGTATTTGCCGACGATCTGGCGGGCAGCGGTAAAGCCGCCCTTGAATCGCGCCCTGAGTTGCGCTGGAATGGGCACGTGCCGCCATGGCCTGCCTTCTTCCCGCCCAACCCATGCTTACTGGGCGCCTGAGTGTAGCCGATGACGTCAACACTTGTATTGGCGCGGCACACTCCCCATTGTATTTGACCTGCCCCTTATTGCGCCCCAGCCACGGAGATTCCCGGTGAGCGACCTGATTACCCATGTAACCGACGACGCCTTTGAGCAGCAGGTACTGAAGTCCGAAACCCCTGTTCTGCTCGACTTCTGGGCGGAGTGGTGCGGTCCGTGCAAAGCCATCGCGCCGATCCTCGACGACCTGGCCAAGCAGTACGAAGGCAAGCTGCGGGTAGTGAAGGTGAATATCGACCAGAACCAGCAGACGCCACGTACCTATGGGGTTCGCGGCATCCCGACCCTGATGGTGTTCAAGAACGGCAAGGTCGAGGCAACCCAGATCGGCGCGGTCAGCAAGGGTCAGCTGACCCAGATGATCGACAAAGCCCTCTGAGTACCCTCGTAATCCGCAGTATTTCGCCTGCCCGGCTCTCCGCACCGGCAGGCTTGTCGGGCTTTACGTCGACACGCCGCAAATGCTAGATTCACCAAGTCCGTCGGGGCAGTCCTGCCCCTGAGCGCCTTCCGCGCGACGCACATCTCCCTCCTGTTACTCAACGGCGCCCCTGTGAGGATTGCCCGTGTCCGATACCGAAAACACTATTCCGAACGACGCCAAGGGCGCCGAGACTGCTTCTGGCGGTGACAGCAAGCCCGAGCCGCGGACGCGCGCTCCGCGCCGCTCCGCGGCGGCCACAGCTGCCGCCAAGGCCGCCAAGGCGGAGAAGGAGAGTCTGACCGAAAGAGCTCCGACGCCCGATGCTACCTCCCCGGTCCCGGCCGCAGCACCCTCGACTCCGACTCCGACTCCGACTCCGACTCCGCCTGTGGCGGCAACGGCCTCCAACAATCCGCGCCCAGCGCCGGTCCCGGTGGCAGCCGAATCGGCACCCGCTCCAGCGGCCGCGGAATCTGGCGACGCCAGCCAGTCGTCCGGACAAAGCCCCAACCAGGCATCGAGTCAGAATCCCAATCCCGGCCAGGGCGGTGGTCGCGAACGCGAAGGACGTGGCCGACGCCGACGCAACGAGAGAGGCGAGCGCAATAACCAGCGTCCGCAGCAGGGCGGTGGCGGTGGCAACCCACGCCACAACAATCCGCACGGCCTGCCGGTGGATGACGACAACGCCGATCCGGGCAGCAATGACCGGGTCATCAACCTGACCGAACTCAAGCGCAAGAACGCGCCACAGCTGCTGGAGTTCGCCGAGTCGCTAGGTGTCCACGAAGGCATCGCCCGCGCCCGCAAGCAGGACGTCATCTTTAACGTGCTCAAGGCGCACGCCCGCTCCGGCGGCGGCATCTGGGCCGAGGGGGTGCTGGAAATCCTGCAGGATGGCTTCGGCTTCATGCGTTCGGCCGACGAGTCTTACCTCGCCGGTCCCGACGACATCTATGTGTCGCCCAGTCAGATCCGCCGCTTCAACCTGCGCACCGGCGATTACATCACCGGACGCGTACGCCACCCCAAAGAAGGCGAGCGCTATTTCGCCATGCTGCGGGTGGAGACGATCAACGGCGATCCGCCGGAAGCGTCGAAGAACAAGATGCTGTTCGAGAACCTGACGCCGCTGTTCCCGCGCAAGGCGTTCAAGCTGGAACGCGGCAACGGCTCCAGTGAGGACATCACCGGCCGCATCCTCGACCTGATCGCACCGATCGGCAAAGGTCAGCGTGGCCTGATCGTCTCGCAGCCGAAATCCGGCAAGACGATGATGCTGCAGAACATCGCGCAGGCGATCCAGTACAACCACCCCGAAGCGCACCTGATCATGCTGTTGATCGACGAGCGGCCGGAGGAAGTCACCGAAATCGCCCGTACGGTGCGCGCCGAGGTCATCTCCTCGACCTTCGACGAGCCGGCCGTGCGCCACGTGCAGGTCGCCGAGATGGTGATCGAACGGGCCAAGCGTCTGGTCGAGCACAAGAAGGACGTAGTGATTCTGCTCGACTCGATCACCCGCCTGGCCCGTGCCTACAACACCGTGGTGCCAAGCTCCGGCAAGGTACTCACCGGTGGTGTCGATGCCAACGCCCTGCAGCGTCCAAAGCGTTTCTTCGGTGCCGCCCGCAACGTCGAGGAAGGCGGCTCGCTGACCATCATCGCCACCGCGCTGACCGACACCGGCAGCAAGATGGACGAGGTGATCTACGAGGAGTTCAAGGGCACTGGCAATATGGAAGTGCACCTGTCCCGCCGCATCTCCGAAAAGCGCGTCTATCCGGCGATCGACATCAACCGCTCCGGCACCCGCCGCGAAGACCTGCTGATCGATCCGGACCTGCTGGCCAAGATCTGGATCCTGCGCAAGCTGCTGCACCCGATGGATGAGCTCAGCGCCATGGAATTCATGCTCGACAAGATGAAGAACACCAAGTCCAACGACGAGTTCTTCAATTCGATGAAGCGGTAAGGGAAATCGTGATGCAAGTAAAGGCGGGGCTTCGGCCCCGTTTTTCTTTCTACCTGTACCGGCACGTACAATTATTTCCCGTCCACCCCTTTTCGTGACCTCGCACAGCCCCCATAGTGACTCGCTTACTCAGCGAGAATTTGCCCGTGTCCATACCCAGTGCCGTCAGGAGCACCCCGATTGCGGGCCGCCAACAACTAGCCGACTATCTCGCCGCCGGCGAAAAGCCCCGCGAGGCCTGGCGGATCGGCACCGAGCACGAGAAATTCGGTTTTCGTACGGACGACCTCAGCCCGCCCATCTTCGAGGGCGAACGCGGCATCAAGGCGCTGCTGGAGACACTGGCCGTTCGCTATGGCTGGGAGGTCAGCCGCGAAGGCGAGAACCCGGTCGCCCTTTCGAGGGACGGCGCTTCGATCACACTGGAACCGGCCGGTCAGCTGGAATTGTCCGGCGCACCGCTGGAAACCGTCCATCAGACCTGCTGTGAGGTGAACTCGCATTTGGCGGACGTACGCTCGGTGGCCGACGCCCTCGGCATGGGTTTCCTCGGCATGGGCTTCCAGCCGAAGTGGCGCCGCGACCAGATGCCGTGGATGCCCAAGGGTCGCTACAAGATCATGCGCGAATACATGCCCAAGGTCGGCTCGCTCGGTCTGGACATGATGACTCGCACCTGCACCGTGCAGGTGAACCTGGATTTTTCCAGCGAAGCGGACATGATCAAGAAGTTTCGCACCAGTCTGGCGCTGCAGCCGATCGCCACGGCATTGTTCGCCGACTCGCCATTCACGGAAGGACGTCCAAACGGCTACCTCTCGTACCGCTCGCATATCTGGACCGATACCGACCCACACCGCACCGGCATGTTGGACTTCGTCTTCGCCGCGGGTTTCGGCTACGAGCGCTACGTCGACTACATCCTCGACGTGCCGATGTATTTCAGCTACCAGGAGGGGCGTTACATCGACCTCGCCGGCCAGGACTTCAAGCGCTTCATGGCGGGCGACCTCGCGGCCCTGCCCGGCACCCGCGCCACCATGAAGGACTGGGCCGACCATCTCACTACCGCCTTTCCCGAGGTACGCCTGAAACAGTACCTGGAAATGCGCGGCGCCGACGGCGGCCCGTGGAACCGGCTGTGCGCCTTGCCTGCGTTCTGGGTCGGCCTGCTCTACGACCAGCAAGCGCTGGATGCCGCCTGGGACCTGGTAAAGGACTTCAGCCGCGAGGAGCGCCACGCGCTACGCGACGGTGTACCCAAAAGCGCGTTGAAGCTCGCCTTTCGCAACGGCACCGTGCGCGACCTCGCCGAGGAGGCCCTGAAGATTTCCGCGCACGGCCTCAAACGCCGCGCCCAACTGAACAAGAACGGCGCCGACGAGAGCATTTTCCTCGAACCCTTGATCGAAATCGTGCAAGCCAACCAGACCCCTGCCGAGCGCAAGTTGGAGCTGTTCCACGGCACATGGAATGGCAGCGTGGATCCGGTGTTCCGTGAATTTGCCTACTGAGCGCCCTGCGCCACCCGGCCGTATTCCGAAATGCCCGGCAAGCTTGCGTCGGTCGGTGGCCCGACGCCTGAGGCCAGCGGATCAGTAGGCGGCTGGCTGCACGAGCGACCATGCAACGGATTCGCCCGCGCGCATCGGCTTGCAGGTCGACCCGGCCAGCGGATATTCGTCCGGCACGAGCCAGTGCGCGCGTTCGAGCACGACGCGGCCTTCATTCCGCGGCAGCCGGTAGAAGTCGGGGCCATGGAAACTGGCAAATGCTTCCAGCCGATCCAGCCGCCCCACTTGCTCGAATGCCTCGGCATAAAACTCCAGGGCCGCATGGGCCGTATAGAGACCCGCGCATCCGCAAGCCGTCTCCTTCGCTTCGCGCACATGCGGTGCGCTGTCCGTGCCGAGGAAGAAGTGCGTATCGCCACGGGTGGCTGCCTGCAGCAAAGCAGCGCGATGCGTCTCGCGCTTGAGGATCGGCGCGCAGTAGTTGTGCGGGCGGATGCCACCGTCGAACAAGGCATTGCGGTTGAGCAGCAGATGATGGGCGGTGATGGTGGCCGCCACGTTCGCGGGTGCTCCGCTGACGAAATCGACTGCATCCCGCGTGGTGATATGTTCCAGTACCATGCGCAGCGCCGGGAATCGCTCGCGCAAAGGCATCAGGTGGCGCTCGATGAACACGCGTTCGCGATCGAAGATATCGATGTCCGGGTCGGTGACCTCGCCATGCAGCAGTAGCGGCAGCTCATGCCGCTCCATCGCCTCGATCACCCGATACACCCGCGACAGCTCACGCACACCCGAAGCGGAATTGGTGGTGGCCCCTGCCGGGTAGTACTTCACGGCAAACACGTTGTCGCTCGCCTTGGCGCGGGCGACCTCCTCGACCGGCATGTTTTCGGTGAGGTATAGCGTCATCAACGGCTGGAAGCGTGAAGCGGCGGGCAGGCTTGCCAGAATCCGTCGCCGGTAGTCCTCGGCCTGCGCTACCGTGGTCACCGGCGGCTTGAGGTTTGGCATCACAATGGCGCGCGCAAAGCGCTGCGCCGTGTGGGCGACGACCGAGGCCAGCGCATCGCCATCGCGAAGATGCAGATGCCAGTCGTCGGGACAGGTGATTTCTAGACGCGTAGGTGTCATGGATGGGGGGGCTCATGTGGAGGTAGATAGCGGCGCGAAGACAGCGTGCGCGTTTGATGACTTGCGCAGTCGCGGGTGCCTTAGCCCGGAGATGCGACATGGTATCGCGTCGGCGCGATCAGGTCGTCTGAGCGGTCTGTAGCGGCTGATCGGCAAGCGAGAAGCAGCGCTTTCACGCACCCGCGAAGCCCCCGTGCGCCGGTTTCCCTCACCGGCGCGCTGGCATAGCCAGACTGCGACAGGGCGCCACATGGCCAACTCTGGATATGGGTCTAGACTTCGCAGCCTGTTCTTCGGGAAGCCTTGTCATGTCAGCATATTCCACGGTACTCGCCAGGCTCGGTGGCGCAGCAGTGCTAGCCCTCGCATTCCCCGGCACCGCCACCGCGTGCGCCTGCGGATGCGGCGTGTTTCAGGTGGGCACCAACAGCATGCTGCCGACCACGATGCAGAGTGGCAGCACCCTGTTCGCGCAGTTCGATTACATGAATCAGCACCAGGACTGGTCGGGCAACTCGCGGGCACCGGCTGCCGCCAACAGTGACAAGAAAATCCGCACGCTGTTCCAGACCGTCGGCCTGCAAACCCTGTTCAACCGGGACTGGGGCATGCGTATCGAGGTTCCCTACTGGCAACGCCACTTCAGCACGCTCAATGGCGCAGGAAATCCAACCTCCTTCGACCACGGCGCGGTCGGCGACATTCGGGTCATGGGCACCTATACCGGTTTTTCCCCCGATCGCTCCAGCGGCATGCTATTTGGCGCCAAGCTTGCCACCGGCGACTGGACGTACCCCGGTTTCGACCGCGACACCGAAATCGGCACCGGCACCACCGACCTGCTGCTCGGTGGTTATCATCAATGGAAATTTGCCACAAACATGTCGTGGAGTGGTTTCGTACAAGCCATGGCCGACCTGCCTGCCAACAGCCGGCAAGGCTATCGTCCGGGCAACGAGATCGATGCGGCGGTGGGTGTGTATCCCGAGGGCTGGCGCGTGGGCGACAATGCACAGCTCACGCCCATCGTGCAAGCTCTGGTTTCGCTACGCCAGCACGATCGCGGCATCCATGCCGACCCGGCCAACAGCGGCTACCAACGCCTGTTGATTGCGCCCGCACTGGAGCTGCAGTGGCAGCGGGTGCGCATGGATGCCAGCATAGCCGTGCCGGTCTACCAGTATGTGCGCGGCTATCAACTGGTCGCTCCCTGGCAAGGTTCCGTCACCGTCAGCTATGCGCTGTAAGACCTCCGCGCAATGCCACGGTGCTCCTTGCGTCCTTTTTCCCGCCGTTCCCCGGTGACGGCGGCGGGAACTTGCTAGCCGAGCCGACATGGCCGGAGATTTCCGATGCCAAGCCCGGTCGAGAGCGGCCATCGCCTTCGATCCGGTTAACGGCTTGCGTCCACTAGGACTCGCGCAACCATCGTGCGGCGTCCATCGCGTAGTAGGTGAGGATGGCATCGGCACCGGCGCGCTTCATCGCGGTAAGCGATTCCAGCACCACCGCCCTCTCGTCCAGCCAGCCGTTCTGCGCGGCGGCCTTGAGCATCGCGTACTCGCCGCTCACCTGATACACGAACGTCGGGACGCCGAAGGTATCCTTCACCCGCCGCACAATGTCGAGATACGGCAGGCCGGGTTTCACCATCACCGCATCGGCGCCTTCGTGGATGTCGAGCTCGACTTCGTGGAGCGCCTCGTCGCTGTTGGCGACGTCCATCTGGTAGGTGTGCTTGTTGCCCTTGCCCAGATTGGCGGAGGAACCTACCGCGTCGCGGAACGGACCGTAGAAGGCCGAGGCGTATTTCGCCGAATAGGCCAGAATACGGGTATGGATGTAACCGGCTTCTTCCAGCGCCTCGCGGATGGCGCCGATACGGCCGTCCATCATGTCCGACGGGGCGACGAAATCCATGCCGGCCTCGGCCTGGGCCAGCGACATCTTGATCAGTGCCTCAACGGTAGGCTCGTTCATCACGTAGCCGGCGGCGTCGATCAGGCCGTCCTGGCCATGCGTGGTATAGGGGTCGAGCGCGACGTCGCCGATCAGGCCCAGCTCGGGATACGCTGCCTTCAGCGTACGAGTGGCACGCTGCATCAGGCCATCCGGATTCCATGCCTCGGCAGCATCCTTGGTTTTCACCGACGACCCCGGTGACGGGAACAACGCCAGCGCGGGAATGCCCAGCCGTACGCACTCACCGGCCAGCTTCAACAATTCGTCCGGCGACAGCCGTTCCACGCCAGGCATCGAGGGGACGCTCTCACGCTGGCCTTCACCCTCGATCACAAAAGCCACCATGATCAGATCACTGACCAACAAGGTGTGCTCGCGCATCAGCGCGCGGGAGAAGACATCGCGGCGCATGCGCCGCTTGCGGATGGCGGGAAAGCTCATGGCAGGTGCTCTGCGGAGGGGATCCGGCGTATTTTACTCCGTCGCGCGCCGTCGAGACCGGCCGCGTACCGAATGCACACAAGGCGCTCGCTTCTCCCATCGCAAAGGCCGGATGCGAGCACACCTTTCCCGCCCCACCTGGGGCAAAACACTGGACTAACTGTCGTGACGACGGCACGCTTGGCGTTCCACGATCCAGGAAGATTCATGAGCCAGTCCCGCAGCACCCCTACCCTGCTTGTCGATCTCGGTGGTACCAATGTCCGTTTCGGGGTAGCCGATCCGTCACTGAACCAGCCCCTGTTGGCCAATAGCATCCGGCGTTACCGGGTGTCCGAGCATGAATCGCTGGTCGCTACCGCGAATGTGTATCTCGCCGATACCGGCCTGAAGGTCAGCCGCGCGATCATCGCTGCCGCAGGGCGCATCGACGATGGCGAAACCGTCAAAGTCACCAACAATCCGTGGGCGATATCGGCGCGACAGACCGCCAGTGCGCTTGGCCTCGACCACGTGCACCTGGTCAACGATTTCGCGGCGCAGAGCATGGCTGTCACCCTGATGCAGGGCGACGATCTGGTTGATGTGGGCCCGCTGGCGCGACCGCTGATCGGCGCCCAGGACGAGCAGACCTTTGCCATCGTGGGTCCTGGAACAGGCCTGGGCGTCGGCGGCCTGCTAGTGCGCGGCGGCCATTGCAGCGTACTGCAGACCGAGGGTGGCCATGCCGGCTTCGCCGCCCATTCGCCGGAAGACATCGCCATCCTCGATTACCTCAACCACAAGTACGGGCGCGTTTCCAACGAGCGACTGATCTGCGGTCAAGGCCTGGTGAATCTGTACGATGCGATCTGCCACATGGTCGGCGCCACGGCCGATGCGCTGACGCCGGAAGACATTACCGCACGCGCCAAGGATGGCAGTTGCCCGCTATGCACCCGCACGGTGGAAACCTTCGCCGGCATCTTCGGCAGCGTGGCTGGCGATCTGGTACTGACCCTCGGGGCATGGGATGGCGTGTATCTCACCGGTGGGTTGATCCCGATTCTGTTGCCCTGGCTGGCACGCGGGCGCTTCCGTGAGCGCTTCGAGGCGAAGGGTCGCTTCCGCGACATCATGGAAAAAGTACCGACCCAGGCGATCATGAATCCGGAGCCAGGCCTGCTCGGCGCCGCGGCGTTGGCGGTGCTGGAGTCGGGGCGTCCGTTGCTCAAGCGCAGCTAGTTCCCGCTCGGTCGTTGCTGGCATTTTCATCACTGCCTTTCGTTGATACTTCCGCTTCAACACCGCCTCACGGAGAACAAGCATGCCCCGCCGCGACACGGCCTTCCTGTTCGACCTTGACGGCACCCTGATCGACAGCGTTTACCAGCACGTGCTGGCCTGGAAGGAAGCGCTGGACCGCGAAGGCGTGGAGATCTCGGTTTGGCGTATCCACCGCAAGATCGGCATGAGTGGCGGCCTGTTTGCCAACATGCTGCTGCGCGAGACCGCGCTGAAAATCACTCCGGACCGACTCGAGCGGCTGCGTCAATGGCATGCCGAGGCGTTCAACCGACAGCACGCGCAGGGCTCGGTGCGCCCCTTGCCGGGAGCGCGTCAACTGTTGGACTACCTCACCGCACAGGATATTCCCTGGGCGATCGCCACCAGCGGCCGCATGGAAACGGCCGCGCCCAATCTTCAAGCGCTCGGGGTCGACCCGGCAAAAGTGCCAGTGGTGACGCGTGACCAGGTGCGCCATGCCAAGCCCGACCCGGATCTGTTTCTGGCCGCCGCAGAACGCCTGGGTGTTGATATTCACCAGTCGCTGGTGATCGGCGACAGCGTATGGGACATGCTGGCCGCCCAGCGCGCTCGCGCGCTCGGCGTAGGTGTGCTTTCCGGCGGCTATGGCCAGACCGAGCTGCAACAGTCCGGCGCCTTTCGCGTGTATGAGGATCCCGCCGACCTGCTGCGCCATATCGACGAAGTCGCCGCGCGCCGCTGACCGCGGATGCGACGGCACGGCGCGATACAACTCATACAGCGCGATGACGTGAGGACAACACGATTCCACCGGCGATCAGCGCGAAGGCCAGCGCATGGTAAACCCGTGGCAGCTCACCGAGGAGCGCCATCGACAGCAAGGCCGCAAACAGCGGCGTGAGATTGGAGAAGAAGCCGGCGATCGCCGGACCCGCCCGCTCCACGCCGATACCCCAGCAACGGTAGGCAATCACCGCAGGGCCGATGGCCACGAACAGCAAGGCGCCGACAAGTGGCCAACTCCAGCTGACATGGGCGTCGGTCATGCTCCACTCACCGGCGGCGAAAAGCCCCGACCATCCAAGGCCGAAGGTGATCTGGGCCATCAGGAAAGCCGCCCAGTCGCGTCGAATATCCGGTGGCTCCTTCGGTTGCGACAACTGCCAGCTGTAGAATGCCCAGGCCAACGTGGCCAACAACATGTAGAGGTCCCCGGGCAGCAGCCGAAGATTTTCCAACGACGCCCAATGGCCGCCTGACAGCACGACCAGCACACCCGCCATGGACAGCACGGCACCGCCTGCCTGCGCGAGCGAAACGCGTTGATCGAAGAACATCCGGCCGACCAGCAGCATCCAGATCGGTACGCTGGCGGCCACCAGTGTCACGTTCAAGGGCGTGGAAGTCTTGAGCGCCAGATATTGCAGCGCGTTGTAACAGCCGATGCCCGGCAGGCTGAGCAGGGCAAATCGCTTCCAGTGCCGCCACATTCCGCTGCGCCGACCGAGCACCCGCCACGCCAGCGGCAACAGCACGACAAAGGCGAGTCCCCAGCGCAGGAAGTTGAGAGTCATCGGAGGAACCAGGCCGCTCACCATCCGTCCCACCACCGCGTTGCTGGCCCACATCAACGGCGGAATCACCAGCAGCATGATGGTCGCCGGCGTCAGGCGTTGATGCATGCCCCGATCCTGTTGGTGGCGATGCAATCGTTCATCGAGGGCCCGCCGCCTCAGGGCCAGCCGACACTACTGCTACGACCGGCATCGGCGAAGCCTGCACTGCGAGCCGGCATCGAATGCACGCAGGCAACGCCATCACCCCGCTACCTTTGCGTCCATCGCTGCCCGGGAGGTTCGGCATGGCGGCTCGGGAATCGATCAGCCGGAGACGGCAGGGACAACGCCCCACCTCGTGTTGAAGGTACCCACGATGCCGCGCCGGAATAGCAGGACGCAAAGCACGAAGATCGCACCATTGATCATGCTCACATTGTCGTTCAAGGTGGCGAACCAGTGGACTCCCGTCAGCTGCTCCAGGAAGTGGCCGATCGCGCCCATTTTTTCCTCCAGCACGGTAATGATCACGGCTCCGACGATCGGGCCTAAATCCGTGCCAAGCCCCCCCACCAACGTGAGCAGAATGACCATGCCGGAGGTGCTCCAATGGACATCGGTAAGTGTTTCGAAACCCATGATCACTGCCTTCATCGCCCCCGCCAGACCGGCGAAGCCTGCCGACAGCAGAAACATTCCCAGCTTGTAGCGGTTAACCCGGTAACCCAGCGAGATCGCGCGTGGTTCGTTCTCGCGCACCGCTTGCAGGATCTGCCCGAACGGCGAGCGCACGATGCGACGGATCAGCCACCAGCTGGCCACGAAGACCACCAGCATCAAGTAATACATCACCCGATCGGACTGCAGCGAAAGGCCAAACAGCGTGCCGCGCGGAATGCCCTGCAAGCCATCTTCGCCACCGGTGAAATTCGCTTGCAGGCAATAGAAATAGACGATCTGTGCCAGCGCCAGGGTCACCATGGAAAAGTAGATGCCATAACGCCGCACCGCGAGCATGCCCATGACCAAACCAATCGCCAGTGCCGCAAAGATGCCAAGCGCGACACCCGCCGGCGTCGGCCATCCCCAGCTGGTAAGCGCCAGTCCGGTGAGATAGCCGGCCCCGCCGAACAGTGCGGCATGACCGAAAGAAATCAATCCCGTATAGCCGGCCATCAGGTTGAACGCACAGGCGAACAAGGCAAAGCACATCATGCGCATGCCAAACACGGGATACATGCCCAGCCACGGTGCCGCGACGGCCAGCAGCAGAATGAGCCACATCGCAGAAAGCTGAACCTTGGGACGCCAGGACACGGTCATTTCTCCTTACCGAACAGGCCTGCCGGACGCACCGTCAACACCAGCGCCATGAGAATGAATACGACGGTGGTCGAGATCGGCGCATAGATCACCTTGGCCAGCGCCTCGATCACGCCCAACGCAAGACCTGAAACGATAGCGCCCATCACCGACCCCATGCCGCCAATGACCACGATGGCGAACACCACGATGATCAGGTTCGAGCCCATCAGCGGAGAAACCTGGATGATCGGCGCGGACAAGACCCCGGCCAGACCCGCCAGGGCGGAACCGAAGGCGAAGGTAAGCATCACCAGCAGCGGGAAATTGATGCCAAAAGCCTGAACCAGGGCCGGATTCTCGGTGCCTGCGCGCAGATACGAACCCAACTTGGTGCGTTCGATCAGCAGCCAGGTGCCGAAACACACGACAACACTGGCGACCATCGCAAACAGGTAGTACACCGGCAAATACATGAAGCCCAGGTTCACCACACCGCTGAGCAGGTCGGGCGGGTTGTAGGGTGAACCGGATACGCCGAAGAAAGTACGAAACAACCCCTCGATGAGCAGGGTCAGGCCAAACGTCAACAGCAAGCCATAGATCGGATCCATCCCCCGTAACCGACGCAGCATCAGGCGTTCGACGAGCAAGCCGACCAGACCGACCAGCAGAGGAGCCAGCAGCAGCATCCACCAGAAACTCAGGTGAAAATAGTGGGCGCCCATCCAGGCGAACATCGCGCCCATCATGAAAAAAGCGCCATGCGCGAAATTGACCTCGCCCATCAAACCGAAAATGACCGCCAGACCCAGCGAGAGCATCGCGTAAGTCGTACCGTTCAACAGGCCAAGCAGCAACTGCCCAAGCAGGAGCGACACGGGAACCCCAAATATCTCAGTCACGCTCCACCTCATACATCCGCGGCATGGACTCACTACGCCGCAACGAAACCACGACGCGATTCGCCTTCACCCTCCCCGACAGCGTCACCAGACGGCTGAAACACACGACCCCATTTCTCCGGCCTGGAGAAATGAGGTCGCAATCCGATCCCGAAAACACCATCAGGTAACCCCTGACAAGAGCATCATGAGCGAGCCCACAAATTACTTGTCCAACGGGCAGCCATATGCCGCGGCGGGGCCGAAAGCTTCGTTGCCGGGAACGGTCTGCACCACGTTGTAATAGTCCCACGGCTCCTTGGATTCCGCTGGGGTCTTGACCTGCATCAGGTACATGTCATGAACCATCATGCCACTGGGCCGCATGGTGCCGTCGTGCATGAACATGTCGTTGATCTTCATCTTGTGCAGCTCGGCCATGACCTTGGTGCCGTCCGTCGTGCCGACCGCCTTCACCGCCTTGAGGTAGCTCAGCGCAGCGGAGTAGTCACCTGCCTGGGCGTAGCTGGGCATCACTTTCATCTGCGCATAGAAACGCTTGGACCAGGCGCGTGATTCGGCATTCAGATTCCAGTACCACGGTGCCGTCAGGTAAAGCCCCTGTGCCGCCGGCAGGCCTACGCTGTGGATGTCGGTGATGAAGAGCAACAAACCGGCAATCTTCATCTTCTTGGTCACCCCGAACTGGGTAGCCTGCTTGATCGAGTTGGCGGCATCACCGCCCGCGTTGGCCAGGGCGAGGACTTCGGCACCCGATGCCTGCGCCTGCAACATGTACGATGAAAAATTGGAGGCACCCAGCGGGGCCATCACGTGGCCGAGGACTTTGCCGCCATTGGCCTCGACCACCTTGGTCGCATCCGCTTCCAACGCCTTGCCGAACGCGTAGTCAGCCGTGAGGAAGTACCAGCTCTTGCCACCGTGCTTGATCACCGCACCGGCAGTCACCCGCGACAACGCCGTGGTGTTGTTTGCGTAAAGAGAGGTGTAGCCGTTGCACTGCTTGCCGACAATGGTCGATGCCACCGCACCGATCACGATGAGCGGCTTCTTGTACCGCGCGGCAAGGGGCTCCATCGCCAGCATCGCACCGCTGTTGGTGCCGCCAATCAACATGTCCACGCCGTCCTGCGAGAAAAATTCCTTCGCCTTGGCCGCTGCGAGATCCGCCTTGTTCTGGTGATCGAATGTCACCAGCTCGATCTTGCGGCCCAGCACCGAGCCGCCAAAATCATGAATGGCCATCTTGATGGCCGCGGCGCCGCCGGGACCATCAAGCGACGAATACACGCCCGACATATCGGTGATAAAACCGATTTTCACGGGCGCATTCACCTGCGCCGGCGCTGCCGTCGCGAATCCCAGCGTCAGCGAAGCAGCCAGCGCTACATGTCTGAATTTCATGAATATGTCTCCTTGATGGTCAGTGTGACATTGCGGCGCTCAGACGCCGAGTAGTTCCTTCAATTCAGCTTGCTTGTTGCTCAGCTCGGAACGTTCAATTTCCAGCACAATCTTCCCGCGCTCCATCACGTAGAACCGATCCGCCAGGTTTGCAGAGAATCTGAAATTCTGCTCCGCGAGCAATACCGAAAACCCTCTCTTCTTGAGCTCCTTGATCGCCCGGCCCAAGGCCTGAACGATCACCGGCGCTAGGCCTTCGGAAATTTCATCGAGCAGCAGCAGGCGCGCGCCGGTTCGAAAGATCCGGGCAACTGCCAGCATCTGCTGCTCGCCACCGGACAGTCGTGTTCCCGGGCTGTTGGCGCGCGTTTTGAGGTTGGGGAACAACGCGTGGATTTCGTCGATCGAAAACCCGGGAAAGCGGGTCGGCAGGCTAGGCGGTAAAAGGAAATTTTCCTGCGTGGTGAGACTGGCAAAAATTCCCCGCTCCTCCGGGCAGTAGCCCACGCCGAGCTGGGCAACATGATGCTGCGGCAGACCGATGACTTCTTTGCCGAACACGCGGATGCTGCCGGTACGCGCGCTGGTGAGACCCATGATGGCGCGCAAGGTAGTAGTTCGACCGGCCCCGTTGCGCCCCAGCAGACAGATCGTTTCACCGGCATTGACGGTCAGCTCGACTCCATGCAGCACATGTGAATCGCCATACCAGGCATGCAAGTCACCAATGCTGAGAGCTGCCGGCTCCTTGCCTCGCGTGAGTGCGTCGCCCGAGCCCCCGGGTTGCACCTGGACGGTAGAAGGCGGCGGCGCCAGCAGATTCACCCGTGCATCTCCTCTTCCGCGTCACCCATGTAGGCCGCGATGACGTCGGGATTTCCCGAGACCTCGTCGTAGCTGCCTTCGGCCAGCACCTGACCTCGCTGCATTACCGTGACCCGATCGCAGATCTTCGAGATCACCGACATGTTGTGTTCGACCATCAGCACGGTACGCCCCTGGGCTACACGGCGGATCAGCTCGGTGACCTGTTCGACATCCTCATGACCCAGGCCCTGCGTCGGCTCGTCCAGCAGCAACAACCGAGGGTCCATCGCCAAGGTCGTCGCCAACTCCAGCGCACGCTTGTGGCCATAGGGCAGGCTGGAGGCCAGTTGCCTCGCCTGGCCACTCAAACCCACCATTTCCAGGAAACGCAGTGCCTCATCGTCAAGCCGCGCCAATGCGCGGGGCGGCATCCAGAACTGATGGGCCAGACCTGCTGCGCGTTGCAGTACGACGCGCACATTTTCCAGCAAGCTCATATGGGGGAAAGTGGCACTGATTTGAAAGGAACGCACCATGCCAAGGCGAGCGACATCTGCCGGCCGCATACGGGTGATGTTCCTGTCCCGGAAAAAGATATCGCCGGAACTGGGTTCGAGAAACTTGCTCAGGAGGTTGAAGCAGGTCGTCTTGCCTGCGCCATTCGGCCCAACGAGGGCGTGAATCGATCCCTCGGCAATCGCCAGATCGACATTCTCCACCGCGGTAAATCCGGAAAATTTCTTGCCCAACTTGTGGGCACATAAAATAGGTGTACTCGACAGATTTCGTGGAGTCGGGCTGGTAAGACGTTCTTTTTCCGAAATGTTCATTGCCGGTCAAGCCCCTGTAATTCAGGCAACATTTCTACAGCCTGCCAACGAACTTCGCGGGACTGGGTCCGAATATCCAGGTCATCTCTCACTCCATGAGCGATCCACGGGCTCACGCCCTGCTCCAAGGCAACGGAGGGGCGAAGAATAAACGCATTATCCCATTACTGGTGAGACCCGCCGGCAGGATATGCCGGCGGCCAGCTCAGTACTAGAAGTGATAGATACCGCTAAGGCTCAATTGATTGCCTGTTGTCGTCTGCCGATCGATGCCATTGGTCGTGGATTTGAGCTTGTCATTCATCCACTGCAAACCAAACCCGTACGCACCGGAGGTGTAATTGAGACTGACGGCTACCTCCCGATTATCCAGACGTCCGGCAGAACCGTGCCCCATCCATGCGATCACGTCCTGGTTGTTCGGCTTGCCCACCGCGTAAAACGCGTCGGTGCTCCAGTGCGGCGTGAACGAATAGCCTGCCTGCACAAAGCCGCCGGTGTCCTTGATGTCGCCGAACTGCGTCAGCGACCCAAATAGCTGGCCAATGCCCTTGCCGGTGTACCAGCTGCCTTTGAACATCCAGGCACCGGGGTGCCAGTTGGCGCCCACCACAACCGCTTCGCTGGTGAAGCTTGGCGTGATCGGTGTCGGCGTAGTGCCGCCGACACCGCGCAAATCAATCTTGCTGTAATGCACTGCCGCATAAGCCAGCCAGTCGCTGCCTTGCACATGCAGTCGCGCCTCCAGCTGCGGGCTAAACCCGACGTTGCCGGCAGTCTGGTAGTTGACGTTGTTGCCCGGACCGTCCCAGTTGCCCGAGAAGGCACCGAGGTCAAGCCGCCATTTCGGCCCTGACCCGCCATGGTTGAGATCCTGCATCATCACCACGCCAGGGAATCGCCAGCCAATCAGCGAGCCGCCACCGTAGCCGAGCGGGAACGCCAGGTTAGTCAGTGACGCCGGGATATTGTCCAGACCTATCGTCAGATTGAATTGCTGACCGATGAGTACTTTGGTGCCGCTCACGGGATTCTGCAAGGTCATGAACGCCTGCCGCAGGCGTGGTGTTTCCTGCTGGCTGCTGAAGGCACCGGCACCGTTGAACCCACCGAAGAAATCCAGCTCCAGATGCCCGCCGCCCTGCCAGTTTCCGGCGAATTTCGCACCGCTCAAATCAAACCACAGACGGGTGTTGCGTACATCGACGCCGCTGAGCGAACCGGTGGAACCGGGTACCGGAAATTCCGCATTGGTACCGTTGCCGAAGATGAAACTCTTGTTCTGGCTGAAGGCCGTCGCACTGACCCAGCCATGCATCGCAACCGACGTTCCCGGCGCACTGCTGAACGTCGGTGCAGAAGCCTTGGATGCAGGCGGCGGCGCGCTGGCCTGCGCCCGGATCTGCGCCTGCTGCTGTTGCTGAGTACCTTCCAGCCGTTTGAGACTGTCGCGCAACATTTGCAGATCCTGCTGCTGCTGGTTCAGCTGCTGCTGCTGCTTGTCAATCAGCGCGTGCAGTGCCTTCACCTCGTCCTTCCTGTGCACGGTTGTCGCGAATGTCGGACTGGCCACCGCCAGGCCCAAGGCCGCGGCCATGGCATAGAACAAAGGATGTTGTTTCATGGCAAATTCCCCTCTGGATTCATGACAGTTTCTCTCTTGTTAGTGGATAACAAATCGCCGAGTCATTGCCTGCACCGAACGGCTTTCGACAGCCATGGCGCCTAGTTACGGAAAGGCTACACGACTGTTAATACGCGGTGAAAGGACTTTCCGAACGAAAGTTCTAAGACTTTGGTAGGGCCTCCCAATGGGAAAGTCAGCCTGTACGATCCAAGCCTTGCAGTCGGCAGCGCATTGCTGTTTGATTCGTCGCGTGGAGGGGTCAGGGCCCTGTGCAGCTTCCGCTTTCGGTTCGGGCAGGTGTCGACCAGGCGGATTCACGCGGCGTTTTTGCGATGGCTACACCTCAGCGCGAGACACCCATGTCACGCCCCCTTTAGAGGGGCGAATATCGGGCGGCTGACCAAGCATCGTGGCAATCCGCGCAGACCGCTTCCGCGTGCAATTTTTTTTTAAAAGGGGGAGGGCTCAACGTGCATTCAACTTCAACGCCGCACAAGCTCGGCTGGCTGCAGATCCTTCTGCTGGCCATACCGTGCATTGCTGTACTGGTGGTGCCTTGGTTCAACAGACTGGAACCGACATTGTTTGGCATTCCCTTCTTTTACTGGTGGCAACTGGTCTGGGTGCCGCTAGCGGGCGTTTTTATCGGCATCGTCTACAAGATGGTTGTGCCCAAGGGAAGTGGAGACTGATGCCATGAATGTTGTTGCGAGTGTCGTCTTCATTGCCCTGTTCGTATTCATCGCGATTCTCGGCTTCGCCTCCGCCCATTGGCGCAAGGGCGATATGAGCCACCTGCATGAGTGGGGCCTGGGTGGGCGCCGATTCGGTGCATGGATTTCGTGGTTCCTGATTGGCGGCGATCTCTATACCGCCTATACCTTCATTGCCGTTCCCGCACTGGTATTCGGGGCGGGCGCACTGGGCTTTTTTGCCCTGCCTTACACCGTCGTCGTTTACCCGATGGTGTTCGCCATCCTGCCGCGACTGTGGGTGGTGGCGCGCAAGCACAATTATGTTACCGCCTCGGACTTCGTCGCCGGACGCTTCAACAGTCCCGCCCTGGCGTTGGCTATTGCATTGACCGGCATTGTCGCCACCATGCCGTATATCGCCCTGCAATTGGTCGGTATCCAGGTAGTCATCGGAGGCCTAGGCTTCCCGACCCACGGGTTTATCGGCGAACTGCCGCTGATCATCGCCTTCACGGTTCTCGCGGTGTTTACCTACACCAGCGGCTTGCGTGCTCCGGCCTCGATCGCAGTGGTGAAAGACCTGCTGGTGTACATCACCATCATTGCAATGATCGTCATCATTCCGATCAAGATGGGTGGTTTCGGCAATATCTTTGCGGCGATTCCGAAGGAGCACCTGTTGCTGCCGCCGATCAAGGACGGCAACACCGGCATGATTTCCTTCTATACCTCGTTGGCCTTCGGCTCAGCCCTGGCGCTGATGTTCTACCCCCACGCCACCACGGCAGTGCTGGCCGCCAAGGGACCGAACACGCTGCGCCGCAACTGGGTGTTCCTGCCGGCCTATTCGTTCCTGCTGGGACTGATCGCCATGCTCGGTTACGTGGCATATGCGGCCGGTATCGATAAGCTGCCTGAGCTGGCACCGTACTTCGCCGAATACAAAGCGCAATTCGCGATGCCGGGCTTGCTGCTGCACTTCTTCCCGAGCTGGTTTGTCGGGGTGGGCTTTGCCGCGGTGGCGATCGGCGCGCTGGTGCCGGCAGCGATCATGTCGATTGCGGCAGCCAACCTGTTCACCCGCAATATCTACAAGGCCTACATCAAGCCTGACTGCACGGTGCAACAGGAAACCAGTATGGCCAAGATGTTCTCACTGCTGGTCAAGTTCGGCGCTCTGATGTTCATCCTGTTTCTGCCGCTGACCTATGCGATTCAGTTGCAGTTGCTCGGCGGCATCCTGATCCTGCAGACCTTGCCGGCCATCGTTTCGGGTATCTACACCCGCTGGTTCGACTCCAAGGCCTTGCTCTTAGGATGGGCAGTGGGCCTTGGATGGGGCATCTGGGCAGCCTCGCTTACCGGCTTCCAGAAATCGGGTTATGCCCTGCACCTGGGCGGCTGGGTGATTCCAGCCTACATCGGCCTGTATGCCGTGATCCTCAACCTGGTGGTGGCCGTGATCGCCAACCTGGCGATTCGCAAACTCGGCGTAGCGAACGACAACGACGCCACCGAGCTTGCCGATTACGTGGGTTAATGGCAGGCGTCGGTTAACTCGCTTCAAAAAGCGCCTCCCCTCGGGAGGCGCTTTGTTGTGGGAAGGGACTTGGATCAAGCCAGCCGTCAACCGATGCCGAGAGCGGCTATGAGCCACATTGCCTGCCGCCCGCCGGCACTGCGTCATGCCGAAACCGGGCCAGCGGTCCAAGCCACGCGACGCCTGCTCATGGGAGGCATCCCATCTCACCGTGGTGACATTGACCCTGTGCACAGCAGGGCACGGGCCCATGGGCCGCCACAGGCTCTCGTGAGCGCGCTCAGAAGCGCCGCCACAGCGATTCAAGTCACGCGCACAAGCGATATCTCCTGCAGGCGACACTAGCTCTACTGCACAGGGGCCAGCAGGGTATCCAGATCGGCCTGATCGAAACTGAGCTTCTCGCGACTTCCGCCACCTTCCAGTACCGCAGCGGCCAGCTCGGCCTTGCGCAGCTTCAGCTCTTCGATGCGCTCCTCGACCGTGCCCGAGGTGATCAAGCGGAACACAAACACCGGTTTGTCCTGGCCGATGCGATGGGCGCGATCGCTCGCTTGCGCTTCGGCAGCAGGGTTCCACCAGGGGTCGTAGTGAATTACCGTATCCGCAGCCGTGAGGTTGAGCCCGACCCCTCCGGCTTTCAGCGACAACAGGAACAACGGCACCTCGCCATCCTGAAAGCGCTGCACCGGTTCGGCTCGGTCACGGGTTTCCCCGGTGAGGGTGACGTAACGAATGCGACGCCGGTCGAGCTCGGCCGCGATCAACTTGAGCATGCCGGTGAATTGCGAGAACAACAGTACCTTGCGGCCTTCGTCGAGCAGTGCCGGCAACATTTCCATCAGCAACTCGAATTTCGCCGACTCACGCACACCGCGGGCAGCTTCCAGCTTGACCAGGCGAGGGTCGCAGCAGACCTGGCGCAACTTGAGAAGAGCGTCCAGCACCATGATGCCGGAGTGCGAGATCCCACGCTGGGCGATCACTTCGCGCAGCTCCTCGGCCAGTGCCAGACGCAGGCCCTCGTACAGGTCGCGTTGGCGGCCCTCCATCACGACCCGCCGGGTGATCTCGGTCTTCGGCGGCAACTCCTTCGCCACCTGTGCCTTGGTCCGACGCAGGATGAACGGCGCCAGTCGCAGATTGAGCCGCTGCTGGCAATCCTCATCGTGCTGTTTTTCGATGGGTATCCGGTAGTAGCGCCGGAACGCGCTTTCGTCACCGAGTAGCCCCGGTACCGCCAGGTCGATCTGCGACCATAACTCGCCCAGATGATTTTCCAGCGGCGTGCCGGTAAGGCAGACATAGCGGGTCGAGCGCAGGTTGAGTAGAGCCTGACGGGCCTGCGTGCGCGGATTCTTCACCTGCTGCGCCTCGTCCAGCACGATCAACGCAAACCCCTGCTTGCGCAGCACGCTGGCGTCCCGGGGCAACAAGGCGTAACTGGTCAATACGATGTCCTGTGCGCCGAGTTGGGAAAATTCCTCGGCACGCTGCGGACCATGCAAGGTCAACACCTGTAGTGCGGGGGCAAAACGGGCAATCTCCGATTGCCAGTTGGGAATCAGGCTGGTCGGTACCACGATCAGGGCCGGCTGGGCCAGGGCGCCACTGTGCTTCATCGACAACAGATGGGTGATCAATTGCAAGGTCTTGCCCAAGCCCATGTCGTCGGCAAGCACGCCCCCCACCCCCGCCTCGGCCAGGGCATTGAGCCAGCGCAGACCTTCGCGCTGGTACGGTCGCAACTTCACCGTGAGCCCCTTGGGTACCGCGTCGCTGGCCCGAGCCGTGGCGTCGCGCAGACGTGCAGCAAATCCCAGCAGCGGCTCGGCCGCCTCCAACGCGCCCTCGGCAGGCATCGCCGCCGCCAGCTCCTCCAGACGACCGGCCTGAACCCTGGGCAAGTGGAGACGCTCACGGGGCTTTTCGAGATATTCGGCCAGCGGTGCCAGCAGGCCCCGCAACACCTTCAGGCGTACCGGCACGCGGCGGCGCGTATCCACTGGGGCGTACCACACAGCATCCTCGGGCTCGTTCGGCGCCGGGCCCAGGCTCAGCTGATGCTCAGCCAGCGCATGCGCTACGGCCGGCAACAGGTTATGTCGTTGTCCGTCCAGTTCGATGCCGATTTCCAGATCGAAGGCGTGCCCCTCGGCATCCTCCTGCGCATGGCCATACCAGCGCACCGGACCTTCCAGCACCTCGAACGGAAAACTTGGCGCGTAATCGAGCTGAAAGTTGGCTTCCTCCAGCTTAGGGCGCAAGGCCAGCCAGCGGGCTGGCGTATTGACCTCCAGCGCACCGGCATAACCGGTACCGGGAAACAGCCAGGCATCCTCCGGCAGGGTTTCGGCGACGTCCCAGGGCAACCCTTCCGTATCCACCGCCGGAGTCAGGCCAATACGCTCCAGTTGCTCCATCGCCGCCAGTTCATCCGCCCTGCGGCGGGTAATTTCCACCAATTGGCCATTGCGAACCCTGCGTACTACGGGTTCACCACCTCGCCCCGGCAACCGTTCACCGGCATAGTCGAAGGCCAGTCGGGCATAGCCGAGCGGCGGCGTACCTGCGGCCAGCCGCGCGTGCCGGGTCAGTGCGTGCAACGTCAGTACCGACTTGGGCGCCATCTGCGAACGGCGCGGCTCGGCAAAGACCTTGGGCAAGGGAATCCGTGAAGCCAGCCGACTGTCCGGTAACAACTGACCCAGACGCCGGCCATGCTCATGCCTCAGCGGTGGCAGCTCCAGCCAGCGGGTTTCCTCGGCGGGCGCCTTGAGCATACCCAAGGTTGCCCGTTCGGCGTCCAGGTACCAAAGCCCGTCGATGCGCAACAGCCGCCGGCTGTGTGGCAATGCAGGAAGCAGCCGCTGACTGCCATCGGATTCCATCTGCCACTGCCAGTTGAGCTGATGGGACTTGCCCCGCGACAACGCCAATCCCGCCAGCCCGCCGAGAAAGCAGGGTGTCGTATCGAGCATTTCCACTAGCAACGCAGCACCTAGGTGGCCGCCTAGATGTGCGTAACTGCGACTCTTGCGCTGAGTCTGCGGCAACCCCAACAGCGTAGCCGCCAGCCGCTGTTCGCGCGGTTGCAGGCTGGAATGCAAAAGGTGCTTGCTGTTCATCGGTGCGGGACGGGCATAGTGACCGTGCTCGACCGTTGCCAGCACCACCGGCGCTGCCTCCAGTCGGGCAAAGGGAGCACCTTCCTCCGACACAACCTCGAGGAAAATGCCGAGCACGCCGCGGTCGTCCGCCGCTACCCCCCGCGGCGGCGACAACAGTTCCCGCCACTCAGTCGGCAGGGGGATGTCGTCATCCCGCGATGACGACACCTCGCGTTGTTTCCCGTCCGGCTGCTGCATACGCATGCGATCCGTGGCGACAACCAAAACACCGAGCTTAGCAGCGCAAGAGTAACAACGACGACGCGGATCAGCAGCGGCCGAACAATCCCCCGGGGTATTCCGGCTTTTGCTCGCGAGCCATCAATGCGCGCAAACCGTCCATCGGTGTTACCTCACCATGCAATACGGCGCGCACACCCGCGCTGATCGGCAGATCCAGCGCATGTTTTGCGGCCAGACGGGCCACTTCATCGGCGGTCAGCACGCTCTCGACCACCTGACCAATCTGCCGTATAGCCTCGTCTATGGCCACGCCTCGTCCCAGTGCCAGGCCGAGGCGGCGATTTCGTGACAAATCGCCGGTGCAGGTAAGTACCAGATCGCCCAATCCGGACAGCCCTATCAAGGTTTCCGGCCGTGCCCCCAGCGCCACACCCAAACGCAACATCTCGTTCATGCCGCGGGTAATCAGGCCGGCGCGGGCGTTCAGCCCCAGCTCCATCCCGTCGGCGATGCCCGTGGCAACCGCCAGTACATTCTTCATCGCACCGCCCAACTCCGCGCCGAGCATATCGCTGCCTGAATACGCCCGCAGATTCGGCGCATGCAACAGACCGGCAAGCTGGTGGGCGAACGCGTCATCGTCCGAATGCACAGTGACTGCACTTGGTAACCCCGCCGCCACCTCGCGAGCAAAGGAAGGCCCGGTGACCACCGCCGCCGCATGGCCCGGCAAGCGCTCGGCCACCAGTTCGTGCAAAAAGCGTCCGGTACCGGGTTCAAAACCCTTGCTGGCCCAGCCGATGGCCGTGTCGGCACCGAGCAGCGGCGCCAACTCGTCCAGCATCGACGCGAAGGCATGGCTGGGCACCACGATCAGCACGATCCCTGCAGCCGATACGGCAGCGGCCAGCTCACTCTCGAACTCCAGCTCGGGCGGCAGCTCGATCTCCGGCAGATATCGCCGATTGCGGCGCGTTTCAGCCATCACCGCCAGTGCCTCGCCATCCCGCCCCCAAAGCCGGGTCGGGACACCATTGCGCGTCGTCAGCGCAGCCAGGGCGGTGCCCCAGGAACCGGCACCGAGGATGGCGAGAGTCGGATATTCAGCCATTTTTGGCCACTCAGCTGTTAAGCGTCGCCGGAACCTCGTCGCCCGTCGCCATGCGGCGCTGCTGCTCGGCATACAGCGCGTCGAAGTTGATCGGCTGCAGCAGGAACGGCGGGAAACCGCCCTCGAGAACCAGCGAAGAAATTACCTGGCGGGCGTAGGGAAACAGCAGATTCGGGCAGTAGCTGCCGATGATTCCCGCATGATCCGTCTCATTGAAGCCGGCAATACCGAACAGACCGGCTTGTTCCACTTCAGCCAGATAAGCGGTGCGCTCACCGACGGTGCAGGTCAAGGTCAGGCTGAGCACCACTTCGTAGAGATCGTTGCCAAGATCGCTGGCTTTCTGGCCCAGATTGAGCTGGACTTGCGGCTGATCGTTCTCATCGATCTCATGGAAGATCTGCGGTGCGTTGGGCGCCTCGAACGAGACATCCTTGACGTAGATCTTCTGCAGCACCAGCTGCGGCTGATTGCCCTGGCCACTATCCTGGCCGTTGGTGATGACTTCTGCCATGGGAGACTCCTCGAAAGTCGTGTCGCGTCGAAAAAAGAGGTCGATTGTTCCATACATCCCCTCGACGCGCACGCTGGAGGGTGCCTACCGCGCTCCAAACGATTGCGCCCCGGGGCACTTATCTGCAAAAATACGCGGCTCGCCTACCTCGACCCGGAAATTCCGGGCAGTCCGCCACGCGATGCGGACCTCACGACCGTCGGCTTGCAACAACCTCCAGCATCGCGTGGCGCCCGCGCCGCTGGGCCGATACTGCCCTGGCTAACGGGTGGTGAACATGTCTTCACGCGCAGGCTTTCCCGGCCGGGCGCTTCTGAAGTCACTCAATGGAGGTCGTCATGGCCCGCGTATGTCAAGTTACCGGAAAGGGCGTGCAGACAGGCAACAATGTCTCGCATGCCAACAATCGTACCCGTCGCCGCTGGTTGCCCAACCTGCACGAACGACGCTTCTGGGTGGCCAGTGAGAACCGCTGGATCAAGCTTCGGGTATCCAACAACGCCCTGCGCACGATCGACAAGAACGGCATCGATGCCGTGATCGCGGAAATGCGCGCTCGTGGCGACAAGGTCTGAGGATATAAATCATGGCTAACAAGACCCAAGACAAGATCCGCATGATCTCCTCGGCCGGCACCGGCCACTTCTACACCACGCAGAAGAACAAGAAGAACACGCCGGAAAAGTTCGAGTTCAAGAAATACGATCCCGTCGTGCGCAAGCACGTGATCTACAAGGAAGGCAAGATCAAGTAATACACGGCGCGCAAGCGCCGGCTCTTGCCGCAGTAGCGCCCCCGTGCGCGAAGAACAACCCGCCCCACGGCGGGTTTTCTTTTCCCTCCGTCAGCGCATACAACCCTCAGCAAAAAGGCCCGCCATATGGCGGGCCTTTTTGCTGAGCTGAGTCCGGCCGTCTTCGATCAGGCCGTCGCGACCGAATATCCCTTCAGCCGCGCAGCAAAGTCCTGCAGCGCACGGATGCCACTCTGCTCGGCCTCGTGAATCCATTGTTGCAGCGCTTTCAGCGTCTGCTCGGCACCCCGTTGCTCCATCAGTGCCGCAAGGCGACTGCGGAATTCGCAAACCGTCTTAAGGTTTGGACGCTTGGCCAAGACCGCCTGCAGTTTGGCGTGATTCTCGCCATCCAGCCAGCGACCGCCATCCGCCAGTGCAAGACGCACCCGACGTGGCACCGCCTTGATGCTGTCGCCAGCGTGATGCGCCTCGTCGCTCAGGGTCGGCACGATCACGCCACGGTAATAGTCGGTCATCGCCTGGAAGCGATGGGTAAGCACCGCCCTCAGGGTATCGGCATCGGGCAGATGCACGTTTGGGCGTACGTCAAGCGACGGCGCCACCCGCAGCACTTTGGCCAGGCCAACCGCACGCAAGCCACAGATTGCCGCCCAGCCGATGTCGAACTCCCACTTGCGTAGCGCGAACTTGGCTGAACTGGGAAACGCATGATGGTTGTTGTGCAATTCTTCACCACCAATCCAGAAACCCCACGGAATCAGGTTGCGGGCGGTATCGGCGCTCTCGAAATTGCGATAGCCGGCCCAATGACCGATGCCGTTGACGAAGCCCGCAGCCCAGAACGGAATCCAGACCATCTGCAAGGCCCAGATCGCCGCACCGATCACGCCGAACAGCGCAATGCTGATCAGCAGCATCAGGGTCGGCCCCCAATACGGGTGCGCACCGTAGACGTTGTGCTCGACCCAGTCATCTGGCGTGCCGCGGCCGTACTGCTCCATGTCCTGCTTCGACGCGCAGGCATCGCGGTACAGCGATACCCCGTCCCAGAATACCTTCTTAATGCCGTAGATCATCGGACTGTGCGGATCTTCCTCGGTCTCCACCTTGGCGTGGTGCTTGCGATGGACCGCCACCCACTCACGGGTGACCATGCCGGTCGTCAACCAGCCCCAGAAACGGAAGAAGTGTGCCAGCACCGGGTGAAAGTCCACGCCGCGATGGGTCTGGCTGCGATGCAGATACAAGGTCACCGTGAAAATGGTGAGCTGGGTCACCACCAGCACATAGATCAGCATCTCAACCCAAGTCGCATGGGCGAGACCGTCGTTCAGGAAATTGAGCACCGCATCAAGCATGGAATACACCGAAATATAGTGGGTAGGCACACTGTAGCCTGAGCGTTCCGTACCCGCCAGCATGGTGTGAACCACAATTATAACAGGGGGTCAAGAGCGAGACGTTAACGTGCCGCAAATTCACAGACAATCATCGGTATGAGGTTGTTTAACCGCGAAGTCAACGGGACAATCAAGCCATGACACCGATCAACTCCGCCGCATCCGCGATTGCCTTGCAGCTGAATGACCTCAGCCGGCACCGTGCCGGACGGCCGGTGGTGCAGAATCTCAGTCTCGAGCTGCACCGAGGCCAGGTATTGGGCCTGCTGGGCGTCAATGGCGCGGGCAAATCGACCACTTTGTCGATGATTGCCGGTGCACTGCGGCCGGACAGCGGCGGGATCCGCCTGAACGGCGAGGATTTCCTGGAGTACCCGGAACTGGCACGGCGGCAAATCGGCTGGCTACCCGAGCGCGCGCCCCTTTGGCCCGAACTGACAGTCAACGAGCACCTCGATGCCCATGGCCGCCTGCGCGGACTGAAAGGTGCGACGCTACGCCAGGCCCGCGAGGCCATCCTCGATCGGCTGGACTTGCAGCTCTTGACTCGACGACTTGCGGGGGTACTTTCGCAGGGCCAGCGACAGCGGCTCGGCCTGGCCTGCGCCCTGCTGCACAGCCCCTGTCTGCTGGTCCTGGACGAGCCGGCCAATGCGCTCGATCCGTTGCAAGTGGCCGCGGTGCGCACGTTGATTCGCGAACAGGCCGCCGCGGGCACGGCAGTGATCCTCTCCACCCATCTGCTGACCGAAGTAACCGCCGTATGTGATCGCGTGGCGATCCTGCACGAAGGGACACTACGGCATGACGGCCGGGTAGCCGACGACGACGACCATGCCGCCCTTGAGCGGCGTTTTTTCGAGATCGCGATGATGAACTCACAGCAGCCTCCGGCCAGCGCGGCATGAGCGCAGCCTTGACGACGACCTGGGCCGTGACCCGGCTGGAGTGGCGCCGCTTGCTGGTACGTCCGCTGGCGTGGGTACTGGCGGCGCTCACGCTGGCCTGGCTGGCATGGAACTTCACCCTGATGCTCGGCAACTTCCTGGCCGGCCAGATCCAGCGCGCCGCGCTACCTGATGGCCCCGGCTTCACCGACCTGGTGGCGGTACCGCTGCTGGGCCAGCTGGCCCAGCTGGCCTTTCTGGTTGTGCCACTGCTCACCATGTCGGCGCTCGCCGGCGCGCGCCGCAACGGCACCATGCCGCTGGGGCTGGCGACCGGCGTGCCCGCGGCACAGATCGTGCTCGGCAAGTATCTTGCCGTACTGGGCTGGTTGCTGCTGTGGCTGGCCCTGATCCTGGCGATGCCGTTGACGCTGAGTCACGCCACCCACTTCGACTGGGGCAAGCTGGCCGCGGCTAGCCTGGGGCTGGCGCTGATGCTGGCCACGTTGGCGGCGCTGGGAGTGGCCTGCTCGGCCTTCGCCTCGCATCCAGCCATTGCCGCCGCCGCGGCTCTGATCATCGCCCTCGGCTTGTGGAGCGTGAATCTTGGCGCGCAGATGGCCGGTGTCAACGGCGGCGCCATCAACTGGCTGGCGATGAGCACACACGAGCAACCGCTGCTGCGTGGCCTGGTCTCGACCACCGACCTGACATGGTTCGCCTTGGTGATCACATTCGCGCTGATCCTGGCCACGCGCCGACTTGCCGCTGACCGGGAGCGTGGTTGATGCGCCGTCTGATGCGATGTCTTGATGGCTGGCTGTGGGCGCTGCTGCTGTTGCTGGCCGCCGGCGCACTCGGTTTCCTCAGCAGCCGCTACTCCCATGAAGCGGACTGGACGGTGCACGGCCGCGCCAGTCTGTCGGCGGCCAGCCGCGCCGTGCTGGCCAAACTCGATGGTCCGGTGCAAATCGTCAGTTACGCCAACCCACAAGGTCACTTGCGCCAGACCGTGGCTGGATTCCTGCAACGCTACCAACAGGTCAAGCCGGATATCAGCCTGCGCTTCGTCGATCCAGAACTGGATCCGGCCAAAATGCGCGATCTCGGGATTACCGTGGACGGCACCCTGATCCTGCACTACAAGGGCCGCGAGCAACGCCTGGACGAGCTGTCCGAATCCAGTCTCACCAATGCACTGGAGCGGCTGATCCGGGGCAACGACCGCATCGTGGCATTTGTCTCCGGCGACGGCGAGCGACGCGCCGATGGCAAGGCCAATGCCGATCTCGGCAGCTTCATGTCGCAACTGGAGGCACGCGGCATGCGCGCCGTGCCGCTCAACTTCGCGCAAGTCGCGCAGGTGCCGCAGCATACCGACCTGGTGGTGCTGGCCAGTCCGGCGCTGCCGTTGTCCACGGGGGCGGTACAGGCTCTGCTGACCTATGTGCGCGACGGCGGCAACCTGTTGTGGCTGACCGATCCGACCAACAAGGACCTCGGACTCAAGCCCCTGGCGGCCGCCTTGGGCATTCAGGTGTTGCCCGGTGTGCTAGTGGACGGCTCCGGGACTGCGCTTGGCCTGCATGACCCTCGCATGATCGCGTTGGGTGACTATCCGCCGCAGGCGATTACCCGCGGCTTCGTGCTGACCACGCTGTTTCCCCAGGTCTCTGCGCTGGCGCGGACGTCGCAGGGGCAGTGGGCGGTGCAGGCGTTTCTGCGCTCCAGCGCGCAGAGCTGGACCGAGTTCAAACCGATCGACAACGCCAAGCCTTCGGAAATCCACTTCGATGCTGCCGCCGGCGAGCTGAAGGGGCCGTTGGACTTCGGTTTCGCGCTGAGCCGCCTGTCGCCGAGTCCGGACAAGAGCCAGCAACGCGTGGTGGTGATCGGCGACGGGGATTTTCTCTCCAACACTTTCCTCGGCAATGGCGGCAATCGCGCCCTGGGAGAGCGGATCTTCGATTGGTTGCTGGGCGACGACAAACTGGTCGACCTGCCACCCCGCGGCGCGCCGGATCGGCTGCTGCAGATCTCGCAGACCGAGCTCAACCTGATCAGTGTGGGTTTCCTGATCGCGCTGCCGTTGCTGCTGCTACTGCTCGGCGGACTGATCAGCTGGCGTCGGCGGCGGCGCTGACCGATGAAGCGCGCCATGCGTCACCGTTTGATGCTGATGTTTGTCGTCGCAGCGCTGCTGGCGCTGGCCGGCTGGCAGTGGCATCGCGAGGCAGTGGCGGCACCAGGCACCTTGCTGAAGATCGCGCCGGCCAGTATCCACCGCATTGCCCTGACGCTCACCGGTACCCCGACGAGGCACTACGAAAAGCGTGCCGGCCACTGGTGGCGGGTGGACGGCAACCCCACTCGCGCTGATGACGGCCGCCTCAACGAACTGGCAAATACGGCGGCAGCCAACGTCCTGAGCTGGCGACCGGCCAGCGACTTCCAGGCAGCCAGGATCGGCCTGGCGCCACCGCTGGCGGTGCTGGTGCTGAACGGACACACGCTGGCGTTCGGCGGCAGCTCGGTGACCGGACCGCAAAGCTATGTGCGGGTGGGTGACCGGGTCGCGCTGGTATCGGAAACCTATATGCCGCGGCCGCCGACCAGCAAGATCATTGAGATGCACTGAGCGGCGGAATCAAACATGCCTGAGTTACCCGAAGTCGAAACGACCCGGCGCGGCATCGCGCCTTACCTGATCGGCAAGCGGGTGGCGGCGGTAGTCTTGCGCCGAGCCGACCTGCGCTGGCCGATTCCAGCCGAGGTAAGCACCTTGCTGCCGGGTCAGCGTATCGATGCCGTCGAGCGGCGTGCCAAGTACCTGTTGCTGCACACCAAGGCCGGCAGCGCGCTGCTGCACCTGGGCATGTCCGGCATGCTGCGCGTGTTGCCCCCGGATGCACCCATCGGCAAACACGACCATGTCGACATCGCACTGACGCGCAATAACACTCAGGCCGACCGCATCCTGCGCTTCACCGATCCGCGCCGCTTCGGCTGCCTGTTGTGGCAGGCCCCAGACACCCTCCATCCGCTGCTGGCCAAGCTCGGCCCGGAACCGCTGACCGACGCCTTCACCGGCGACACCTTGTGGCTGGCGTCCCGCGGTCGCCGCGCTGCGGTAAAACTGTTGCTGATGGATAACGCGGTGGTGGTAGGTGTTGGCAATATCTACGCCAGCGAAGCGTTGTTTGCCGCCGGCATCAACCCGCGCCGCGCCGCGGGCACCGTTTCCCGAGTCCGCTATGCCCAGTTGGCCGCGGAAATAAAGCGCATCCTGGGCTGGGCCATTGAACGAGGCGGCACCACCTTGCGGGATTTTCTCAACCCGGATGGCGCGCCCGGCTATTTCTTTCGCGAACTGCATGTCTATGGCCGTGCCGGCGAACCCTGCCACGTGTGCGGCTCGCTGATCCGGCAAACGGTGCAGGGCCAGCGCTCCACGTTCTGGTGCCCGCATTGCCAGCGATGAACGATGCCACCTTGCGCACAGCCAAAAGCACCTCGGGCGCCACACCTGGGGGGGGGGGGGGGGAATGCGGACCGCCGGGGCGGTTGTAGCTGTTCAACCAGGTCGGCAGAGTCAATCGGGCCAGCGCAACTCGACGTGGGTATTGTTGAACTGCGGATCGTCGCGGTTGCCACCCGGCTGCGCCACCAGGCCTTCGGGCAAACCGTCGACCTCCAGCGACTGGCCGTCGCTGAAATGCGCGCCGAGCGACTGCAGTTCGACCAGCCGTTCGCACAACACACCAGCACGATCGACGGCGTGCTCAGGCACATTGCGGATGCTGAGGTCGGGGCGACCGAACTTGCGCATGCCGCGAGTGCGTATCCACGAGCGCCCCGCGGTGTCTTCCGCATTGCACAGAATCAGCACGTGGTTGCGCGGCGGTGCGCCACCTTCGACCAGATAATGCCTACGCCAGTGTTCGGCGCTGAACAATCCCAGAATCTGCGGATCGAGAACCGTGCTGCCACCGGTATCCAGCAGGCCAGCCAGCACGCCCAGCGTATGACGCAGATAATCCAGGCTGTCGCTATCGACCCTCTCGCCCCGCAGCACTAGCACCTCCGGTGCCAGGCGCGCGCGCTCGAACGCCTCGGGCGAGTCTTCGCGCAGGATTTCGCCCAGGGCGCCGCTCAACGGGTAGCCTTCCCACTTGCGCAGCACGACATTCTGAAAGCGCTTGATCTCGATACCATCCGGCAGGCCGGGGCTACCGTAACGCGGCGCCGGAATCACCAGTTCGCGCTCGAACTTGCCAAATACATAGAACTGCAGCAGCGCCTTTTCATCGCTGGGCTGCCAATACGGTCGTGGCCAGGCCGGTGTCGGGCTTGCGTCGGTCATGCGAATTCCTGAATGGAGAACGGCGTCACAGTGTCTGCCGGCGCTCGCCCAGCGGCAGCACCGCTTGCTGCAACTCGATGCGGCCAGTGCCTTCACTGATTTTCTTGAACTCGGCGCGACTTACCGAGACATAGCGTTCGTTGCCGCCGATCTCAACCTGCGGCCCGTCGGTGACCGCGCGACCGTGCTCGTCCACGCGCACCACCATGGTCGCCTTGCGACCGCTATGGCAAATCGTCTTGATCTCCTCCAGATTGTCGGCCCACGCCAACAGGTAGCGACTGCCCTCGAACAGCTCACCGCGAAAATCGGTGCGCAGGCCATAAGCCAGCACCGGGATACCCAGCTGATCGACCACATCGCTCAACTGCCATACCTGGGCCTTGGTGAGGAATTGCGCCTCATCGACGAACACGCAATGCAGCGTGCCATGCGCCGACATATCCGCTTCGACCCGAGCGAGCAGGTTCTCCTCGCCGCTGAAGCGCAAGGCTTCGGCCTTCAGCCCGATCCGTGAAGCGACCACACCTTCGCCATGACGGTTGTCGATCGCTGGCGTGAGGATCAAGGTCCGCATGCCACGCTCATGGTAGTTGTAGGCGCTCTGCAACAGCGTTGTGGTCTTGCCGGCATTCATTGTCGAGTAATAGAAATAGAGCTTGGCCATACCGGTATGCCTGAAAGATCCCGCACATGGTAACGCGAGCTCTCCGGCAGCGCGGACGGCTTCCCTTGCGAGCCGTCCGGCGAAACCGTTGCCGGTGGCAATATCCGGCAGGTGGCGCTGCTACCATGGTCCACCAGCCTCGGCAGACCACTCCGACTTCATGCTCAATCCGCAACAACTGGCCGCCGTCGAACACTGCGACAGCCCCTTGCTGGTGCTTGCCGGCGCCGGCTCCGGCAAGACCTCGGTAATCACCCAGAAGATCGCCTACCTGATCGCACGCAAGCGCCTGGCGGCGTCGAGAATCGCCGCGATCACCTTTACCAACAAGGCCGCACGCGAGATGCGCGAACGGGTCGGCAAGCTGATCAGCGACGAGGACGCCCAGGCCGTCACCGTGTCCACCTTCCACGCGCTGGGCCTGAAGTTCCTGCAGATCGAGCATGCGCGTGCCGGCCTGCGCCGCGGCTTCTCGGTGCTGGATGCCGACGACAGTGGCGGCATCGTCAAGGAGTTGGCGCCCAAGGGTGCCAAAAACGACGTGCTGTTCGGACTGCGCAACCTGCTCAGTCGTGCCAAGAACAGCGGCCTCTCGCCGCAGGAGGCGCTGGCCGCCGCACGCAGTCCGCGCGAACTCGAGGCGGCGACCATCTACGAGATGTACCAGCAGCGCCTGGCGGCGTTCAACGCCGTCGATTTCGATGACCTGATCCGGCTGCCACTGCGTATCCTGGAAGCGGACGCCGACTGCCGCGCGGTATGGCGTGAACGCTTCCGCTATCTGCTGGTGGACGAATACCAGGACACCAACGACGCCCAGTACCGGCTGTTGAAGGTTTTGGCCGGCGAACATGGCGGCATCACCTGCGTCGGCGATGACGACCAGTCGATCTACGCCTGGCGTGGCGCCAATCCGGAAAACATCGACCAGCTCGGTCGCGACTGGCCTAGCCTGCGGGTGATCAAGCTCGAGCAGAACTACCGCTGCGGCAAGCGCATCCTGCGCGCCGCCAACCGGCTGATCGGCAATAACCCGCACCTGCACGAAAAAAAGCTCTGGAGCGAACTGCCCGAAGGCGCACCGATCCGCGTACTGGAATGCAAAGAAGCCGAACACGAAGCCGAGCACATCGCGGCCATCGCCACCACGCTGGCCGAGAAGCACAAAGCGCGCTGGCACGACATGGCCATCCTGTATCGCGGCAACTTCCAGGCCCGACCGTTGGAGAAGGCATTGCGCCTGGCGCGTATTCCCTATCACCTGACCGGCGCGCTGAGCTTCCTCGATCGCGCCGAGGTCAAGGATCTGCTGTGCTATCTGCGGCTGTTGACCAATCCCAGCGACGACGCAGCCTTTCTGCGAGTGGTCAACGTGCCGAAGCGCGAGATCGGGGCCACCACGCTGGAGAAGCTGGGCCAGATGGCGCAGTCACGACACGGCTCACTGCTCGACGCGGTGCGCAGTGACAGTGTGCTACGCCAGCTCACCCCACGGCCGGCGGCGGCGCTGGCTTCGTTCGCCAACCTGCTCGATGAATTGCGCAGCGCCTCGCTGCATCAGGGCGCGGCCGAATTGGTGGAGACGATCGTCGCGCGCACCGGCTATGCTGCGCAGATCGCCGCCGGCACGCCTGACGCCAGCGTGCGCGAACGCAAGCTCGGCAATTTGCGAGAGCTGGCGGACTGGTTCCGGGCCATGCAAAAAGGCGGCAACAGCGCCGGCGACCTAGCCTCGCAGCTGGCCCTGCTCAGCCACGCCGACCGCGACGAACCCGGCAATGCAGTGCGCCTGATGACGCTGCATGCCGCAAAAGGACTGGAGTTTCGCTTCGTCTTCATCGTCGGCTGCGAGGAGGGCACGCTACCCCATGAAGGCGCGATCGACGAAGGCCGCATCGATGAGGAGCGGCGGCTGATGTACGTCGGCATCACCCGTGCCAAGGAGCTGCTGACCCTGTCGTGGTCAGCAAGGACTAAACGCTACGGCGAAATCCATCGCAACCAGCCGAGCCGGTTCCTGCAGGAATTGCCACAGGCGGATCTGCACTGGCAAGGCAAGGATCCGGAGGCGGACAAGGAGGCGGTGCGCGAAACCGCCGAATCGCACATGGCAAAAATCGCAGCGATGCTCGCCGGGAGCTGAGCGAGGCGTTCAGATCAACGCCTCGACTTCCAGCTCGCTTTTCAGGTAGGCGTAGTAAATCGGCGCAGCGACCAGACCAGGCAAGCCGAAGGCTGCCTCCATCAGCAACATCGCAACCAGCAACTCCCAGGCACGGGCGCGGATCTGGGTGCCAACGATGCGTGCGTTGAGGAAATACTCGAGCTTGTGGATCAGGATCAGGAAGCCCAACGCGCTCACGCCCACCCACAACGACACCGACAAACCGGCGATTGTCACCGCGGTATTAGACAGCAGATTGCCGATCACCGGCAGCAGGCCGACCACAAAGGTGATCACCACCAGGGTTTTGGCGAGCGGCACGTGGATGCCGGCCAGCGGCAACGCACCGAGCAGCAGGATCGCGGTCAGCACGGTATTGATCAGCGAAATCTTGATTTGCGCAAACACGATGTTGTGAAACGCCGTCGCCAAAAGCTGGCAGCGCCGGCTCAGCGCCGCCGCCAGCGGGCCAACCTGATGTGCCGGGCGCGCGCGACTGAGCGCGACGATGGCGCCCAGCACCAACCCAATAAGGATATGCACGAAGGCGCGCGCGGTTTCCTTGCCGGCCAGTTGCAAGCTCCCTGCGTGCTTGCGGGTCAGCTCCATCGCCATCACCCGCAATTCGTCGACACTGTCTGGCAACCAGCCGACCAGGGTCGCCGGCAGCTGCTGGCGCGCCTTGTCCACCAAGGGCATCAACTGCCCCCGCCACAGCTCAGCCGGATTGCCGATTTCGGTACGGAAGAAGCTGATGGTGCCGAGGATCAGCAGGACCAGCAGGCCCACCACGACGACCCCGAGCAAAGCCACCACCAGCACCCGGGCGCGGTCGCCGGGAATGCGTCGCCCCAGCAGAGGACTGGTGGTCTGTACCAGCTCGTAGACTAGCAATCCCGCCAACAGCACCGGCAGCAGTCGCAGCCAGAGCACCAGCAACAACGCCAGTGTCGCCAAGACGTAGCTGGCGATTCGACTGATTCGGAGCGGATCGTGCAGGGGGCGAATCGGGGACATGAAAGTGGCACGTTTCAAGGGAGCGGTCAGTCTGTCAGCACGCCGTGACCCGCGCCAGCCCCAGCCGACACGCTGCTGTCGTAAACTCCGGCCATCCTGTGCCGACGTTCTCCCAGGGGCCTCCCATGTCGTTGCGTCTATCTGTTGTTGTTTCCCTGATGCTGCTGGCGAGCTGTGCCTCGCCCGCACCGAAAGCGCCGATGGCGGTCACGCCGCCGCACGCCTCTTCCGCAGGGGGCGTCGCGACATCAGCCAATGACAACCTCAATGCCACGGCCTGGGCACAGACTGCGATCGAGCATGACTTGATCTTTCTGCAGACCTACCGCGATGCGCAGTCACGCCTGCTCGCGGCACTGCACGACAAGCACTGGGATGCCTTGCCGAAGGACGACCGCAAGGCGCCGATCGACGGCCTCAAGCCGGCGGTAGTGCTCGATATCGATGAGACCGTGCTGGACAACTCGCCGTACCAGGCCCGCCTGATCCGCAGCGGCGGGGAGTTCAACGAAGCCGACTGGGCGGCCTGGTGCAAGGAGGGCAAAGCCCGCGCACTGCCCGGTGCAGTTGCCTTCACCCAGTTTGCCGCCAACCAGGGCATCGCGGTGATCTATGTCACCAACCGGGCCAAGGATCTGGACCAGGCGACCCTCGCCAACCTGCGCTCCGCGGGGCTGCCGGTATCCGGCCCCGAGGCGTTCCTGGGCTTGGGCACCTACGTCAAGGGCTGCGAGCAGATCGGTAGCCAGAAGAGCTGCCGCCGGCAGTTGATCAGCCGCCATTATCGGGTACTGATGCAGTTCGGCGACCAGATCGGCGACTTTGTCTCCGTAGTGGCCAACAACGTCGGCGGCCGCCGACAGGCGATGGCTCCCTATCTGGGCTGGGTCGGCAGGCGCTGGTTCGTGCTGCCGAACCCCACTTACGGCTCATGGGAGCCGGCACTGTTCAATAACAACTGGGCAGCGCCCCGCCAGCAGCGTCGCCGCGAAAAAATAAAGTCACTCCGGTATCAGTGATGAGGTATTTTTATTAAGTAATTTCAATGAATTACATGAATTTATAAAGGCATTGTATTAAGTCACAGGGCCCGTTAAAATCGCTTTCGCCAGCCCCCCGCCCAGAAGGACCTGCAGCCAGGCTTGGCCATTTCCCTTCCGGCGAAGCCGGATTTCCCCGCGAGACCACGGTCCGCGGGGTTTTTCTTTTGGCGGCACGCGTGAGCGGGCCTTGTCCCGCGTCGGCAAGCCCCTTACCCTGCGCGATCACGGCGCAGCCGGGCATCTCGCCCTGACGCCATCACGACGAGATCCGCCATGCGCCTTTCCCCTCTCCGCCGCGTCCTGCTGCCGCTGTGCGCCAGCCTCGTCCTGGCGGCATGCCATGGCAAGGATGATCTCTCGCAACCCGGCGGCAGCAGTCCGGTCGCCGCGGTGCAAGGTTCGATCGCGCTGATCCGGGCGGGAGATTTCAACGGCCTCTGGAAACACGCGCTGCCACCGGCAGACTACGTCGACTTGCGCGCCGACTGGAACCGGCAGGCAAAGAATCAGCCACCGGTCACCACCCAGGACCGCGAACGCTTCAACGCAACCATGGCCACGCTGACCGCGCCGGATGCGGAAATCGCGCTATACGCCCAGTTGCAACCCAAACTGACGCAGATGCAGCAGCAGTACAAGGACCAGCTCCCCGTGCTGATCAGCATCGGTGAAGCTTTCGCCAAGAACGCGGTCCAGCAGAACAAGCAGTTGACCGTTCAACAGAAGACCCAACTCGATGCGGTACTCGATGTGCTTGTACCGTGGGCGAAACAGACGCCGTGGTTCGATCAGGCCAAGGCGAAGCAAGCCATTGCCGTCACCGTGAGGACCGCACGCAAGCTGGATCTGAAAAGCCCCGAACAACTCCACGCGCTGAATTTCGACAGTGCCATGAAGAAATATTCGACCGCCTACGCAGGGATCAAGCAGCTGCTGGCGATTTACGGGCTGTCGTTGGACGACACGCTGAACTCGACCAAGCTGACCCAGCTGGAGAACAAGAACGGTCGCGCCGTGGTGAAAATCGACTACACCCTGCTCGGCAAGCCGCTGTCGACGGAGTCGACGCTGGTACAACAAGATGGTCGCTGGTACAGCGAGGCGATGCTGAAGAGCGTGCGCGAAGCGCACCAGCAAGCCCTCCATCGGGCAACTCAGCCGGCAACCAGCGCAAGTGCAAGCCTGCCGGCAAAGGCCAGTTCGGCTGCGGCGAAAGACTGAACCCCACAGCCGTTAGAATAGACGGATGCCTACCCCTTTCACCGCGGACTCGATTTCCCGTCAGCGCGCGCCCTGGTGGTTCCACCTCGCCGGGCATCTGTTGCAGCCCTGGGTGCGCATCCGGCGCGATCCGGTCGAACCCGCCGTCTTGCTGCAAACGGGCGCGCCTGTCTGCTACGTCATCGAACGCGACGGCTTCTCCGACGCGCTGATCCTGGACAGAGCCTGCCGCGAAGCAGGCCTGCCCAGCCCGATGCAGGCACTTCTTGGCACCCGTCGCCGTCGCTCGGTGATAGCGCTCGCCCGCCGCGATGGCTGGATCTTCGGGCGCATCCGCAAGCGCGCGCCGCATCAGCCGCTACGGCAACTGGTGCACTCGCTGGAGGGCCTGCCCGAGCGCGATATTCAGATCGTGCCGGTATCGATCTATGTCGGTCGTGCGCCCAGCCGCGATACCGGCTGGTTCCGGGTGCTGTTTTCGGAAAACTGGGTGATGGTCGGTCGTTTCCGGCGCATGTTGGCCTTGCTGCTGAACGGGCGCGACACCGTAGTGCACTTTTCCGCACCGATTTCGCTGCGCAGTGTGCTCGACGAAGCCGGTGACAAGGCGTCGGAGCGATTCACGCGCAAGCTGGCGCGGGTCTTGCGAACCCATTTCCACCGCATTCGCGCTGTGGTAATCGGCCCCGACCTGTCACACCGCCGCACCGTAGTGGACGCGGTGCTGAACGCCGAGCCCGTGCGCCATGCAATCAATGCCAGCGCCGCGAAGGAAAAAATCAGCCGCGCCAAGGCATGGCGCAAGGCGCAGAAGCTGGTACTGGAAATTGCCGCCGACTACTCGCACCCGGTGGTGCGCTCATCGTCGTTCCTGCTGCGCAACTTCTGGAACAAGCTGTACGACGGCATTGCCATGCACCACTTTGACAAGGCCCGTGCCGCGGCGCCCGGTTACGAAGTGGTCTACGTACCCTGCCATCGGAGCCATGCCGACTACCTGCTGATGAGCTACCAGCTGCATGTCTCCGGCGTGGTGGTGCCGCACATCGCCGCAGGGGTCAACCTCAACCTTCCCGGCATCGGCTCGATCCTGCGCCGCGGCGGCGCTTTTTTCCTGCGCCGCAGCTTCAAGGGCAACGCGCTGTACTCGGTGGTGTTCAACGAATACCTGGCGCAACTGATCGATCGCGGGGTGCCGATCGAATATTTCATCGAAGGTGGCCGCTCGCGTACCGGTCGCTTGCTGGCGCCGCGGGCAGGCATGCTGGTCATGACGGTGCGCGCATTCCTGCGCGCACCGCGTCGGCCGGTGCTCTTTCAGCCGGTCTACATCGGTTACGAGAAGTTGATGGAAGGGGCTTCCTATGCCGGCGAGCTGTCCGGCAAACCGAAGGAGAAGGAATCCCTGCTCGGCCTGCTGCGGGGCCTGAAAGTGCTGCGGCAACACTACGGCCATGTGGCCTTGAACTTTGGCGAACCCATCGAGCTGAATCCGCTGCTTGACGCTGCCAGCAGCACCTGGCGCGACATCGATACACAATCGGAAGCCAAACCGGAATGGCTTAACGGCGTTACCGACCGTCTGGCCGAGCAGATCCAAATCAACATCAACCGTGCCGCGGACGTCAATCCGATCAATCTGCTGGCGCTCGCCCTGCTTGCCACGCCCAAGCATGCGATGGCCGAAAACGACCTGCTTGCCCAGCTGGCGCTGAGCAAGGCGTTGCTGGAAGAGCTGCCCTATTCGGACCGCATCACGCTGACCCCGATGAACCCCGCCGGGATCATCGCCTATGGCGAGCAGATGGGGTGGATCCAGCGTGTACAGCATCCCCTCGGCGATGTACTGAGCGTCGACAGCGAACAAGCCGTGCTGCTGAGCTATTTTCGCAACAACGTTCTGCACCTCAACGCGACCGCTGCCTGGGTGGCCTGCTGCTTCCTCAACAACCGCCGCATGCCACGGGCCTCCGTGGTGCGGCTGGGGCGGATCATCTACCCCTTCATCCAGGGTGAGCTGTTCCTGCCCTGGGACGGTCGGGGCTTCGGTGCCCAGGTGCAGGCCACCATTGATTTCTTCGTGCGCCGCGGTCTGCTCGAGGCCACCGATGACGGCCATATGCTGGAACGTGGGCCGGGGCAAGACGATGGCGCCTTCCAGCTCAAGGTCATCGCACGCAGCCTGATCCAGGCATTCGAGCGCTACTACATCACCATCGCCGCATTGGCGCGGCACGGCCGACACACCCTCAGTGCTGCCGAGCTTGAAACCACCTGCACCCTGATTGCGCAACGGCTGAGCCTGATCAACGAATTGTCGGCACCGGAGTTCTTCGACAAGGCGCTGTTCCGTGGTTTCATCCAGAAACTGCGCGAGCGGCGGGTGGTATGGACCGACGACAACGGCAAACTCGACTACGACCGCTCACTGGAAAGCATGGTGCACGATGCCCGGATGATCCTGTCGCGCGAAGTTCGCCACTCGATCCTGAAAATCACCGGCAGCGACGACAGTGGCGACAACAAGGAGCTGGCTGCCGGACAGGGCATGGCTGATACCGATCCTGTTGGCGATGAGCTGCATGCGCGCCATGTCGACGCCGAGCAGCACATCCATGCCCACGGTACCGCGAGGCCCGTCGATGGGTCTACAGAGCATGAAACGCTGCCCAAGCCTCCCGCGTCACCGCCTCAACCGTCGCCATAATATCCCGGCAGGCACGCTATCCGATGACGGCGCGACCTTCCCCGCTTAAGATGACGGGATCTTCCGGGGGAGTCGATCATCATGACCATGCGCCTTGTGCTTACGCTGACGGTGTTACTCGCTTTGCCCGCGGCGGCCCACGTCCAGCCGCCGTCGCCAACCGCTCACAACGTCAGCATCCTGCATTGTGCCCACCTGTTCGATCCGGTTGCCGGCAAGCTGCTCGGCGAAACCACCGTGTTCGTGGAAGATGGCCATATCCGGCAGATAAAGCCGGGGGCTATCGACCCGGCCCGTTACCGAACCGGTGGATCGGCCGGCGGCACTTTTTCCTACCATGACCTGGCCGGTCAGACCTGCATGCCGGGCCTGATCGATGCGCATACCCACCTCACCCTGCAGTTCAGCAAAAGTACCTACAGCGACAAGTTCCGTCTCAATCCGGCGGACTATGCGATTCGCAGCACGGTCTATGCGAAACGCACCTTGCTGGCCGGTTTCACCACCGTGCGCAATGTCGGCGACACGCATAATGAATCCATCGCCCTGCGCAACGCGGTCAACGCCGGCATCGTGCCCGGCCCGCACATCTTCACGGCTGGCCAGTTCGTCGGCACCACCGGTGGTCACGCCGACCCGACCAATGGCTTCCGCTGGGATCTGCAAGGAGACCCGGGCCCGAAAGACGGCATCATCAACTCGCCCACCGATGCCTGGAAGGCCGTGCGTCAGCACTACAAGGATGGTGCCGACCTGATCAAGATCATGCCTTCCGGCGGCGTGCTCGACGAAAGCGCCAGTTCCGAGAATCCGCAAATGACCCTGGCCGAGATCAAGGCCGTGGTCGCCGCTGCGCACGATTACGGCTTCACCGTCGCCGCCCACGCGCACGGCGCCGAGGCAATCCGCCGCGCGGTGCTCGGCGGCGTCGATTCGATCGAGCACGGCACCTTTATGAACGCCGAGGACATGAAGCTGATGAAGGAGCACGGCACGTGGTATGTGCCGACCATCATTGCCGGTCAGTACGTGATGGCAAAGGCGAAGGAAGGCTGGTACCCGCCGCAGGTTGCGGCCAAGGCGGAACAGGTGGGCCCGGTAATCATGGCGACGGCGGGCAAGGCCTACCGCGCCGGGGTGAAGATCGCCTTCGGCACCGACGCAGGTGTTTATCCGCATGGCGAGAACGCGAAAGAATTCCAATACATGGTACAGGCCGGCATGCCGCCGACATTCGTGCTGCAGGCCGCCACCACGCATGCCGCGGAACTGCTGCACAAACAGGACCAGTTCGGCCAGATTGCGGTTGGCCGAGGCGCCGACGTGATCGCGGTACCCGGCAATCCGCTGGACGACATCACCGCGATGCAGCACGTCACGTTCGTGATGAAGGACGGTGTGATCTACAAGGAGGACGGCAAACCCACGTTTCTCTGAGAGATAGCGCTCCTTGCCTCCGCCGCCCCCTCACCGAAAGCCGGAGAGGAGGCGAGCGTAACCATCGGGTGTCTGATGGAAACAACCATTCCTGTAGCATTGCAGCCATGAACGAACAGCCAAAATCCACCCCCGAATCGACTACCCACTTCGGCTTCCGCGATGTGCCGGTCGGCGACAAGCAGAAACTGGTCGGTCAGGTGTTCACCTCTGTCGCGCGCAGCTACGACCTGATGAACGACCTGATGTCGTTCGGCGTACACCGGCTGTGGAAGCGCCATTTCGTCGCCGTCAGCGGTGTGCGCAGCGGCGACCGCGTGCTGGACCTGGCCGGCGGCACCGGCGACATCGCCGCCTTGCTCAAGCCGGTCGTCGGCGACGAGGGCGAGGTGGTGATCGGTGACATCAATGCCGCCATGCTGGGCGTGGGCCGCGATCGCATGACCGACCGCGGCCTGGTGTCGGGCCTGCGCTGGGCCCAGCTCAATGCCGAAGTGCTGCCGTTCCCCGACCACAGCTTCGATGCGGTGACCATGGCCTTCGGTTTGCGCAACGTCACCGACAAGGACAAGGCGCTGGCCGACATCTGCCGCGTGCTCAAGCCCGGCGGTCGGCTGCTAGTGCTGGAGTTTTCCAAGGTACGCAATGAAACCTTCGGCAAACTCTATGACTTCCACTCGTTCAAGATACTGCCGAAGCTTGGCCAGCTGTTCGCCGGTGACGCGGACAGCTACCAATACCTCGCCGAATCGATCCGCAAGCATCCCGACCAGCAAGCCCTGAAAGGCATGATGGAGACCGCCGGCTTCGGCCGCGTCGAGGTTCGCAACCTCACCGGCGGCATCGTGGCAATCCATCGCGCCTACAAACTTTGACCACGCCCGTCGCACACGCCCCCGACAGGGGCTACGCACGGGTCAGCGCAGAGGACTGACATGCCGAACCGTTACCGCTACTTTGCCGCCTTCAGCGCCCTGCTCGGCTGGCTGGCGCTTAGCTTGCAACTGCTGTTGTCGATCCAGTTGACGATTGCGAACGGACAAGGCGCCCTGGCCGGCGTCTGGATCTACTTTGGCTTCTTTACCGTGCTGACCAATCTGCTGGTGGCGATGGCACTGACCGCCGCGGCAGGCCACGGGCCGGGTTCAATCGGGCGATTTTTCAGGCGCGCGGACGTGCATACCGCGCTGGCCATGAGCATCATCATCGTCTGCGCGATCTACAACTTGATGCTGCGGCAGCTGTGGCATCCGCATGGCTGGCAGATCGTTGCCGACGATGCCTTGCACTTAGTGATACCGCTGCTGTTCGTGCTGCACTGGTGGCTGGCGGTGCCCAAGGCCACACTGCGCTGGGTTCAGATAGCCTACTGGCAAGCCTACCCGGCGGCCTATTTTGTCTACGCACTGGCGCGTGGCGCGCTGAATCACTGGTATCCATACCCGTTCCTCGACGTCACCGCCCTGGGCTACCCGCAGGTGCTGCTCAATGCCTGCGCCGTGCTGCTGGTGTTCGTCGTCGTCGCCGCGCTGCTGCTCGCGCTGGGGCGCTGGCAGCTGCGCCGCCACGCCATGGCGAGGGCGCCAGCGCGACCCTGAGCGGCTGGATCAAACCTGCCGCACACGCCGGCCGTGCAGCAATTCGCCGGGGTGCGGCAACTCCGCCTCAGGCCCGGCATCCCGCCACCGTTCCTGCAAGGCATCGGCATACCAGCGTCGCATCGCAGGCAGTTCCCCGTGCAGCCACGGGCCTCGTTGCGCCTGGCTGCGGCTGGCCGCCACGCCAGAAGCTTCCGGCCACCATCACCACGGCTTTTGTCACGGGCGGCATCGGCATGGTCGATGGCATACTCGACGCTCACGTCACCGGAGTCGCCCATGCGTCTGTTCCCTGCCCTCGCCCTCGGCGCGTTGCTGCTGCCGCTGGTCGCCCATGCCGCCGATCCCCATTCCTACGCACAGCCGGACCAGGTACGGGTAACCCATCTCGACCTCGACTTGAACGTCGACTTCGCGCACAAGCGACTAGAAGGCAGCGCTACCCTCGAGCTGGACTGGGAAAACCCGCGGGCCGCCTCCCTGATACTCGATACCCGCGAGCTGAAGATCGCGCGTATCGTGGCGCTGGGCGGCACCGGCAAGGCGACGCCGCTGAAATACTCGCTGGCGCCACCCGACAAGACGCTGGGCAGCAAGCTGACCATCAGCACCCCCATGCATCCTGCCAGCGTGCGTATCGTCTATGCCACGTCGCCTGGCGCCACCGGCCTGCAATGGCTGAGCCCGGCGCAGACTGCGGACAAGAAACGGCCCTTCATGTTCTCGCAGTCCGAATCTATCCACGCCCGCTCGTGGGTGCCGTTGCAGGATTCGCCAGCGGTGCGCTTCACCTACGATGCCCATATCAGCGCACCGCAGGACATCCGCGTGGTGATGAGCGCGATCAACGATGCGAAGCATCCGTTGAATGGTAATTTCTCGTTCGACCAGCCGCACCCGATCCCTTCCTACCTGCTGGCAATCGCCGCCGGTGACATCGCGGTGAAGGAAACCGGTCCGCGCTCGGCCGTCTATGCCGAGCCCTCGGTGGTCGACAAGGCGGCGCATGAGTTCGAAGACACCGAAAAGATGATTGCGACCGCTGAAAAGCTCTATGGACCCTACCGCTGGGGACGCTATGACATCTTGGTGTTGCCACCGTCATTTCCGTATGGCGGCATGGAAAATCCCGACATGACCTTCGCCACGCCGACCGTACTGGTCGGCGACAAGAGCCTGGTGTCATTGGTCGCCCACGAGCTGGCCCACTCATGGTCGGGCAACCTGGTGACTGCTGCCAGCTGGCGCGACATCTGGCTCAACGAGGGCATCACCACCTACGTACAGGGCCGCATCACCGAGGCGTTGTACGGCAAGGCGCTGGCCGACGAGGAAACCCTGCTGTCGGCGCGCGCGCTGCAGAAGGGCATCGCCGACATGCCGCCCAACGCACAGAAGCTGGCACCCGACCCGCGAGGCGTCGGCGCCGATGATTCGCTGTCCGACGTTGCCTATGACAAGGGCTCATGGTTCATGCGAACGCTGGAACAGCGCTTCGGCCGCCGCGCCTTCGATGCGTACCTGAAAGGCTATTTCAACCACTTCGCATTCCAGAGCATCACCACCGAACAGATGCTCGGCTATCTGAAGCCGCATCTGATCGAAAAATATCCCGGAAAGATGAGCTGGGCCGAAGTGAAATCGTGGGTCTACGGCACCGGCATCCCGAAAGACGCCAGCCTGCCCGACTCACCCCGGTTCGACACGATCGACCGCGAGAGCAAGGACTTTCTCGCCGGCACGCTGACCGCCGGCAGCCTCGATGCCAAGGGCTGGAACACGCAGGAATGGATGTATTTCCTCGATCGCCTGCCTGACGTCACCCCGCTGGACAAGCTCCAGCAGCTCGACGCCGCCTGGCATCTCACCGGCACACCGAATGCCGAAATCGGCATGCGCTGGTACAGCCATGCGATCGCCGGCGGCGACACGTCGGTATGGCCCGCCGCGGCCGAGCACATGATTCGCATCGGCCGGCTCTATCTCACACTGCCGCTGTACAAGGCCTTCGTGAAAACGCCGCAAGGCAGGGCGTATGCCGAACAAATCTACGCCAAGGCGAAAGCCGGTTATCACCCGCTGACCCAGCAGGCGGTACAGGCCATCTTCGCGAAGGCAAAGAAGGCCGGACAATGAATCGTCGAACCTGCCCCGGACACAGGGGCACCGTCCGATCAAGATCAACCATGACCTGAAGGCAAGCATGCCGCCATCCGCATCCCCCGTCCCCCGCCCGCTCTGGAAACGCATGCTGCTGCGCCGGCTCAAGTTGCTGGCCTGGCTGATCGCGATTGTGCTTGTCGTGTTCGGCGGCAGCTACCTGTTCGCGCCGCAATGGCTGATGCGCGCCAACTTCGCCCGCGAGGCGATGGCGGCGCATCTGGAGACACACTCGGTACAGGCCGGCGACACACGCTGGGTCTACTACGAAGGCGGTGACGGCCCCTCCATCGTATTGCTGCATGGCTTCGATGATCGAAAAGAGGTCTGGCTTGAGGTGGCAAAGCGGCTCACCCCCCATTTCCACCTGATCATCCCCGACCTGCCCGGCTGGGGCGCCTCTTCACGGGTAGCCGGTGCCAGCTACGACATCGATAGCCAGGCCGCACGCTTGCAGGCCTTTGTGCAGGCGTTGCGACTGCAACATTTCGTGCTGGTCGGCCACTCCATGGGCGGCGCGATTGCCGGCGTCTATGCGGCAGAGCATCCGCAGCATGTAGCCGAACTGGCCTTGGTCGACGCGTTCGGCCTGCAGTACAAGGAGAATGCATTCGCGCGGGAGGCGCTGGCAGGCAAAGATCCCTTCCTGTTCACCAACCGTGCCGGTTTTGCCCGCGCCGCCGCCTGGGTGCTGGCCAAACCGCCGGATCTTCCCGGTCGGTTTGTCGACGTGCTGGTAGCGCGCAATGTCAAAAACCATGCGTTCATCAAGCGGGTCTTCCAGGAGCTGCGTCAGCCATCCCAATATCTGGCTTTGCAGACACGGCTGGGAAAGCTCGACATGCCGGTCCTTGGCCTGTGGTGTCACGATGACAAGGTCATCGACCGCTCGGCGCTGGACAGCCTGCGCAATGGCCTTACTCACGCCAGCGCGATCAGCTCCAGCATTATCAGCGGTTGCAACCACATGCCAATGCTGGAAAAACCGGCGGAAACCGCGCAAATCCTGACCGGGTTCGCGTTGTCACATTGACGTCTGTGAGCCGGCACAACGCGCCCCGGTCGATGGCTGGACCGGCCTCGGTCATCTGCGAGTCAGCTTGGCGCCGTGCATCATTGTGATTTACCCGCGGCAACATGGGAGAATGGAATCATGCATGGACCGAACGTTTGCATGCTTTACCGCAGGACAGTGAAAACATGCAGCCTACGATGAGACGAAACCTGGCCGGCACGATCCTCGACGGTATCGTGCGGATGTCATCCACACGCGCCAACTACTGGGCGGAGGTTGTGCTCGACTCGGCACTGGGTTGCCTGCTGATGGTCGCCGGCTGGCAGCGTCATGGCGACAATCCGATCGGTGCGGTACTTGCCGTTGCGCTCGGCCTGCTGGCCTTCAGCTTTTTCGAGTATTTCTTCCATCGCTGGATGTTCCACGCCAAGGTGCCGCTGTTCGAACAGGGACACCGCATGCATCACGAGCGCCCCCTGGGCTATGACTCCCTGCCGTTTTTTCTCCCGGGCGCGGTGCTGCTGATTCTCACCGGGCTGTGCGTAATGGTGGTGCCGACCGGCCTAGCGCTGATGATGATGGGCTCGGTGACGTTCGGCTACATCGCTTACGGGCTAAGTCACTTCACTATCCATCACGTGCGCTTCAAACACCCCGTGTTGCGCCGTTGGGCCGGTGCACACCACGTCCACCATTACCATCCGGACAGCAACTTCGGCGTCACGACGCCACTGTGGGATGTGCTGCTGGGCACGCGTTACGTCAGAAAAGCGCGCGAGCTCTAAATCACCCATTCCTGGACGAGCGCCAGTCGCCGTCAATTGGTTCAGCGCCCGCGGAGGGATACCCCACAAACCGTGTGTCGGCGGGAAACGGCGTATCCGCGGTACGATCAATGCTACTGCGGGCAACCCTTGCTGAACACCGGATACCCTGTGACTCCAAGAGACCATCATGGCTGTCTCGCCCATGGCGATGAAATGGGTGCCAGGATGCGCGCGTACAGATGGGATCGATCGACGCTGGGTGACCCATACCGGTGGCCGGAAACACTGAAGGCGATTGTGCCTCCCATGCTGGCTTCACGGTTTCCCATGTTCATATTGTGGGGCGAGCACCATTCGTGTCTCTACAACGACAGCTTCATACCGGTGCTTGGAAAGCGCCATCCTGGAGCCCTTGGTCGGCCGTTCCGGGGCATCTTTCCGGAAATCTGGACCGTGGTTCACCCGCTGATCCTGCGCACACGCGGCGGCGAGTCGCTCTATTTCGAGAGCCTGCCGCTAAGACTCGAACGTAACAACTACGAAGAAGACGCCACCTTTACGTTATCCGCCGCACCACTGCGCAACGGAAAGGGTCACGTCGAAGGCATTTTTTGCGTGTGCCTGGAGACCACCGAACACTTACGCGCCGAGGCGAAGTTAAGAGACAGCGAAGCCCGCTGGCGTGGGCTATTCAACAATATGCAGGAGGGCTTCGTCCTTGCCCAGGCCGTGCGAGACCGGGACGGCCGCATGGTTGATTTCCTCCTGCTGGAAATAAATCCGGGTTTCGAACGGCAGACCGGCCTACGTGCCGAAGAAGTGGTCGGTCGTTCGGCGCGAGAGGTTATTCCTACCCTCCAGGAAGCGCTGGTTGACCTCGACGCCGAGGTATTGAACAGCGGTGAGCCGAGGCAGTTCGAGACCACTGTCCCCAGCCTTGGTTCTCGCTGGTTCGAAGTACGCGTGCGCAAGACTGAAGCGGATCAGTTCGCCATTCTGTTTCTGGATATCACTGCACGCAAAGCAGGCGAAACCGCCCTGCAGGAAAGTGAGGCGGCGTTTCGCGGCCTCACCCAGGCCCTACCCAATCACGTCTGGACATCCGATTCCAATGGATCCTTGGACTGGTTCAACGACCGCGTCCACGACTATTCCGGGGCATCTCACGACGCCTTGCGCGGCATGGGGTGGACCCGGCTGGTACATCCAAAGGATCTCGCGCTCGCCGCCGAGCGATGGGGGCGTGCCATTCATAGCGGAACTTCTTACCAGACGGAGTTCCGACTGCTGCGCGCCGATGGCAAATATCGCTGGCATATCGCACGAGCCGTACCACTTTTTGATGAACACGGAGTGATAAAACGCTGGATCGGTACGAATACGGATATCCACGATCAGAAGCGTGTGGAACAAGAGTTGGCCGACCTCAACGCCACCTTGGAGAGCCGGATCTCTCAACGCAGCAATGAACTTGAGATTGCCAACGAGGCCCTGCGCCAATCGCAGAAGATGGAGGCTGTCGGCCAACTTACAGGAGGGATCGCCCATGATTTCAACAACCTCCTCACCGGCGTCATCGGTGGCCTCGACATGCTGCAGACACGCATAGCCCAAGGCGAGTTCGCGCAGAGCAAGCGCTACCTGGACGCTGCCGCGGGCTCGGCGAAGCGCGCTGCCGCCCTGACCCATCGATTACTGGCATTTTCACGAAAGCAGCCACTGAAGCCCGACGTAGTCGAGGTGGATGTCTTGGTCAAGTCCGTGAGGAATATGTTCCAAAGCACACTTGGCCCGCACATTCAGCTAGCCACCAAATCCGCCCCGGAACTGTGGCTTACGCTATGTGACCCCAACCAGCTCGAAAGCACGCTGCTCAACCTGATCATCAATGCGCGGGACGCGATGCCGACCGGGGGTCTGCTCACCGTAGAAACAACCAATGTGACGATTGCAGCGGATGGCTTGGCGAGGCAGAGCGAGATTGAACCAGGCGACTACGTCTGCCTCAACGTATCAGATGCCGGTGAGGGCATGCCTGCGGAGGTAGTACGTCGGGTATTCGAGCCGTTCTTTACCACCAAACCCATCGGACATGGAACGGGATTGGGCTTGTCCATGGCGTATGGCTTTGCCAGGCAGTCGCTTGGTTACATCCACATTGAAAGCAGCCCAGGCAACGGGACTACCGTGCGATTGTATCTGCCCCGCTATCGTGGGCGTCCTAGCACCAGCCCGCCCTTGTACCGGAAAGAGCTTGCCACGAGCTCCATGGTGCAAATCTCTAGGGTGGTGCTGGTCGTTGAGGACGAACGCACCATCCGTGAGCTGATCGTGGAAGTGTTGGCCGAGCTGGGTTACACCTGTCTCCAAGCCTCCAACGGTACGACAGCCCTTGAATATGTCAACGCATATGACGCTTCCATTGACCTGCTGGTCACCGATGTCGGCCTTCCTGACGTCAATGGCCGCGAGGTCGCCCGGCTTGCGCGCCTGCTGAGGCCAAAACTGAAAGTACTGTTTATCACCGGCTATGCGGAAGACGCCATCTTTGACGGGCGCGACAACGACGGAAGCATGGAAATGCTGCCCAAGCCGTTCGGGATAAAGGCGCTGATCTCTGCCGTTCACGGCCTGCTGTCACCTTGATTTTCCAACTTGCGGAGGTGGACACCGCTGGCTTAAATAGGCGGCCCGTCAAGCAAATCACCACAGGAAGTCACCCATGTCACCGACAACATCACACCGCGTACTGGTCATTGAGGACGATGCGGTTGTGGCCATGCTAGTCGAGGAAATCCTGCTCGATATGGGCCTGCAAGTATTGACGTCTCCGACGCTCGACTCGGCACTGGTGGATATCGAAATGGCCACTTTTGATGCAGCCATCGTCGATATGCACTTGCGTGGCGACAACGCGAGCCCGATCACCCAGCTACTGTTGGAACGCAAGACCCCTTTCCTGGTGCTCTCCGGTCTCGATCAATCTGGATTTACCCGACGACATCCGCAGATTCAGGCCTTGCTCAAACCCTTCGACAGGGCCGGTCTGGAAGCCGCCGTGCACACGATGTTGAGGACCTGAGCACGTCCGCGACGTCAATCGGCCACGTCGGCCACCAGCCGATCGAGTTCAGCCTTAAGAATTGCGCCGTGCTGGCGCAGCCAATCGCGTTGTTCGCGCCAACCGGGAAACAGGTTTTCCACCTGTGCCCAGAAACGCGGTGAATGGTTGCGCACCTTCAGGTGGCACAGTTCGTGGACCAACACATAGCGCAGCGCGACCGGTGGTGCCAACGCCAGAGCGAGGTCAAGGTTGATCCGGTCACGGGTATCCAGACTTCCCCACAGGCTCTTCATCGGGCGTATCCGCAGTGAGGTGGGCGCTAGTCCCAGCTGAGGGACGTAACCCGCCAGCCAGCGTGACACATCGCGCCGCACCTGGCCTTCCAGGTGCGAGGCCAAAAGACCCCGGGCAATCGGCAGCGCCCGGCTGTGGGGACGCGGAATCACCAGGGTGAGCGTGCCACCACCGGACTCGATGCGCGGATAAGGCCCCTCCGCCCAAGCGAGCTTCATGCGCTCGCCGCGAAACGGAAAATCCGTGGCATACCCCGGACGCAAAGCCGGCAGCGGCTTCACCATCAGGTTCAGCTCGTCCAGTTTCTGTTCCAGCCATACGGCGTGGCTGCGCAGAAAGGCGCTGACCTGCGCCGGATGGGTACCCTGGGGATAGGACACCCGGGCGCCCTTGGGCGTCACCGTGAGCCGCAAGCGTCGCGCACGCGGATGCGCAGCCTTGAGCACCCGGATGGTGCCGCCGCCCGCCATCGCCAACTCCAACCAGTCGCCTTGCCGCTGCTGCGCCATCAGTGCACCTGTTGCTGCCCGTACGCTGCCATCGGGCTTCCTCAGCTCACCGGCTGACAAATCCCGCGGTCTCCGCCAGCCGAGTCCGACGGGCTTGTAGGCAACGCGCTTGGTCAGTATGTGGGGCAATCGGTGGCTTAGCGCAAGCGCTTTTTCGCGGGTTAACTACGCGTCGGGGCATCCACTCAACCCTCGCTGGGGCGCGGCAACCCGAACCACTCTTCCAGCTTGGCCAGCAGGCGCTCCAGCTCCAGGGTCAGCAGGGCGAAGCTGGCATCCATCTCGGCGTGGGCATCCTGCTGGCTGTCACCCAGCTCGTCCATCACCACGTCGAGGAATTTCAGCTTGCGGACGATCAGATCTTCGCCTAGCACGAAACTGATGCGATCATCGAAGGTCAGTCCCAGCTGAAATACCTGTTTGCCATTGCGTAGGTGCTCCTTGACCTCCTCGGCATCGAGGTCCTGCCGGCGGCAACGGGCAATAGCACCGGTTGCGGTCGCCGGATCACGCAATTCGCATTCGTCACCCAGGCTCAGTCCTGCTGGCAGATTGCCATTGGCCAGCCAGTCGGTCATCAGCACCCGAGGGCTTTCCTCGGGGGCCAACGGCACCGCCGGAAAACTTCCCAGCGCCTCACGAATCTGGGTCAACGTGTTTTCGGCAGATTTTCGGCTGGAGGTATCAAGCACCAGCCATCCGTTTTTACGATCGACGTAGGCCGACATCCGCGAATTGCGCACGAATGCGCGAGGCAAGAGCTCGGTCAGCAGGTCTTCCTTGATCCGCTTGCGCTCGCGACCTCCGACCTTGCGCCCCTCTTCCTCGGCAATCTTCTGCACCTTGCGTTGCAGCTCGTCGTTGATCACTGCGGCCGGCAGCAGTTTGTCCTCGCCACCTGCCGTCAGCAGCGTGCACTGCTTGACGATGTGGGTCAGCGGCTCGGCCTCGCCGCGACCAACTGGCGGGACAAAGCCTTTGGTGAACATTTCCAACGGGCCGCAGGGGCGCAGGCGATGCTCGGCCAGTGCTTCGTCGAGGCGACCGAGGTCGTCGGCCACGGTAGGGGAAAAGCGAAACAAGGTGAGATTGCGAAAAAACATGCATTATCCGGGGGAAGTGCTGCCAGGCAGCCGAGGGTTTGACGCCATTCACACGCAAGCGGGAATGGCGTCCGTGAAGATGTCAGCGGCTGACCGCTGCCACCGCGGCAGCGACGGCATCCAGATTGCTGCCGTTCAATGCCGCCACGCAGATACGCCCGCTGGCCAGTGCATAGATGGCAAACTCATCGCGCAGGCGTTCCACATGTGATTTGCTCAGGCCGGAGTAGGAGAACATGCCAGCCTGGCGTTGAATAAAGCCGAACTGCGGCGCACCCAGGGTGGCCAGCTTCTCGACCATGCCCGCACGCATCGCGTGGATGCGCTCGCGCATTTCACCCAGTTCGCGCTCCCACAGCGCACTCAACTCGGCGCTGCCGAGCACGCCGGCCACCAGCGCGGCGCCATGCGTGGCCGGGCTGGAGTAGTTGGCGCGGATGGTCTGCTTGATCTTCGAGCGCAGTCGCGCTGCCTCGTCGCGGTCGGCGCCGACGAACGATAGCGCGCCCACACGCTCGCCATACAGCGAAAACGACTTCGAGTACGAACTGGCGACCACGAATGCTTCGATCCCGGAGTCCGCGAACAAGCGGATCGCCGCGGCATCGGCGGCGGTGCCCTGGTCAAAGCCCTGGTAGGCCATGTCGATGAAGGGCAACAGGTTGCGCTCTTTCACCACCGCCACCACCTCGCTCCACTGCTCGATGCTGAGATCGACGCCGGTCGGGTTGTGACAACAAGCATGCAGCAGCACCACCGTCCCCGGCTCCAGCTTGCCGAGATCCTCCAGCATGCCGGCGAAGTCGACGCCGTGGCTGGCCTCGTCGTAGTAACGGTAGTCGATCAGCTCGAACCCGGCGGTACGGAACACCACATGGTGGTTGCCCCAGCTCGGGTTGCTGATCGCCAGCTTCGGCTTGACGCCGGGAATCTGACGCAACAGATCGGCACCCACGCGCAGCGCCGCGCTGCCTCCGATGGTCTGCGCGGTGGCCACCCGGCCAGCCTCCAGCAGCGGCGCACCCGCGCCGAACAGCAGCTGCTGGGTGAGCTGGTTGTAGGCGGGCAGGCCGTCGATCGGCAGGTAGCTGCGTGGACCGCCATTGCGCGCCAGCGCCTGCTCGACCTCACGCACGGCCTTGAGCACCGGCACCTGGCCGTGCTCGTCGACGTAGATGCCTACGCCAAGATTTACCTTGTTGGGCCGGGCATCGGCGTTGTAGGCCTCGGTCAGCCCTAGGATCGGATCACCCGGGGCCATTTCAACAGCTGCAAAAAGGGACACGTCAGTTCTCGGTCAGTGGTTGGAAGTAAAGGCGGCTAATGATCATCGTCGGGCGCGGCGACGGCAAGCCATGCGGGCGAACGCGTTGTATCGTCGCCTTCGCCCCGGCCCAGTGCCGCGAAATCGAATAGCTGGCGATCGGCCAGTTGCGAGGGTGACACATGGCCGAGCGCACGAAAAATATTCTCGCTGCGACCAGGCTGCAGCTGTTCCCACTCGGCCAGCATGCGGCGCACGGCCTGACGCTGCAAGTTGTCCTGCGAACCACAAAGGTTGCATGGGATGATCGGAAAATTCCGGCTCGCGGCATATTCGACGATGTCGCTCTCGCGGCAGTAGGCCAGTGGTCGGATCACCACATGGCGGCCATCGTCGGAGCGCAGCGTCGGCGGCATCGCCTTCAGCTGCGCCTGGTAAAACATGTTCAGGAAGAAGGTCGCAAGAATGTCATCGCGATGATGACCCAGCGCGATCTTGCTGATGCCGTTGTCTGCCGCCCAGCTGTAGAGCGCGCCGCGGCGAAGTCGCGAGCACAGGCTGCACATGGTTTTGCCGGGCGATATCAGCCGGGTGACCGTGCTGTAAGTATCCTGCTCGATGACATGAAACGGCACGCCCCGTGCTTTCAGGTAACCCGGCAATACGTGCGCCGGAAAGTCCGGCTGCTTCTGGTCCAGGTTCACCGCGATCAACTCGAAGCGCACCGGGGCCCTGGCCTGCAACTGCAACAGGATATCCAGCAAGGTATAGGAGTCCTTGCCACCGGACAGGCAGACCATCACCTTGTCGCCATCCTCGATCATGCCGAAGTCGGCGATCGCCTGACCCACCTGATGGCGCAGGCGCTTGGCCAGCTTGCCGGCATCGGCGGTCGGCGGACAGGTGGTTTCGACTATCGCTGACATGGACCTTCCATCGGGTGACGCAGGTGCCTAGTGTAGCCGGCTGGCGGCCACGCCTCCGCCCCGAACATGGCGTCCCGGTCAAACGGCGCTAGACTAGGAGACTTCGTCGCCGCCACAGCCATTGCCATGCAGGTTCAGGACCACGCTGAAATCGCCCATCTGCTGGCCGAGCTGCGCATGGAGCACCGCGACCTCGACGCCGCCATCGAGCAGTTGGCGGCAGCGCTCGGGCGTGACGAACTGCAACTGACCCGGCTGAAGAAGCGCAAACTGCTGCTGAAAGACCATATCGCGCGGCTCGAAAGCAAGCTGATTCCCGACCTGGACGCATGAAGCCGTTGTCGCCATGGCCGCGCCGAACTGCCCGAAACCCACCCTGACACCCACCTGCCTGCGGGACGAGCATGTCGTGCTGGAGCCGTTGCGACTCGAGCATGCGGTCGCGCTGGAGCATGCTGCGGCCGACGGCGCCCTGTGGAATCTGTGGTTCACCAGCGTGCCGCCCCCCGGCCAGGTGGCAGCCTATGTGGAAAAGGCGCTGCAAGGACAACACGATGGCACGATGCTGCCGTTTGCCGTGCGCGAAACCGGTAGCGGCGACATCGTCGGCACCACGCGCTATTACGACTTCGCCGCCGAACTGCCACGACTGGCGATCGGCTACACCTGGTATGCAAAGCGCTGGCAGAAGAGCCATCTGAACACGGCCTGCAAACGGCTGTTGCTGCGTCATGCATTCGAAATCCTGCGATGCGTCGCCGTGGAATTTCATACCGACCACCGCAACCTCGATTCGCAACGCGCGATCGAGCGGCTCGGTGCCCACCGCGACGGCGTGTTGCGCGCGCATAAGCGCCGTCCTGATGGCAGCCTGCGCGACACCGTGTGCTACAGCGTACTGGCCGGCGAATGGCCTGACGTGGATCGCTGGCTGGCGCTGCGACTGACGCGATCCGTCCCGATGCGCTAGCTGCGTGCCCGTTCCATGCGCGAACGGTCGACACCGCGCCCAGATCGGGTATTACAGTAACCGATTGAGTAGGCGGTCCAGTCGGGTGCGCTTCAGCCGTCCCAGCTGCTTGCGCACGGCCGACGGATACTGCCGTGGACTTTCCAGCGCGTGGTAGTCAGCCAGGCGCGTGGCATGACGTTGCAACGCCTCCCATTCTGCACGGTGTCGCGGCCATAACAGACCCGCGGGGTCGCGCACCAGCAAACCGTTTTCCAGGTCCAGCGCCCAGGCGCGCGGGTTGAGGTTATTGCCGGTGAGCAAGGCCTTGTCCTCATCGACCAACAAGCCTTTCAGGTGATAGCTGTTGTCGCCGTCACGCCACAGATAGAGGTTGAGCTGGCCGCTGGCGATGTGGCGTCGATGCGCCTGAGCAAAGCGCCGCAGGTTGTTTTCATACATGTACGGCAGCAGCCCGATGGTCCGAAACGGTTGCTCGGGCGGGATATAGAAATCGCTGGCCGTCTTGTCGCCGACCATGAGGTGGATTTCGCAACCGCGTCGCAGCAACTGCCCCAGCACCACGCGTAGCGGTCGGGGCAGGTTGAAGTACGGCGTCAGCACGATCACCCGGTGGCGGGCACTGCGCAACAACGCCAGCACCGCTTCGTTCAAGGCGTTGTCGCTGCGGCCAAAGCCAAGCAACGGCGTTACCGCTACGTCGTCCGGCCCGGGGTTATCCTGTGGAACCTCATATTCGGCATTTTGCAGGTTCTGCCGCAAAGCCCGGATCGCCGGCTGCAAGGTTCGCGTCAACGGCACGTCCGGTACATTCAGACGGCACACAGCATCACTGCCGATGAGTTGCGCACGTATCAGTTCAACCATGGCATCGGCCAGCGGGCGATGGTGCAGCAGGTGGTAGCGATCAAGCCGATAGCGACCGTGGGTCGCCAGGTACACGGTGTTGATGCTGGCACCGCTGTAAAGCACCGCATCGTCGATCACGAAACCCTTGAGATGCAGCACGCCGAACAATTCACGGTTCTGCACCGGCACACCGTAGATGGCCACGCCCGGCCCCAGACGCTCGGCGTAGTCGCGGTACATCCCCGCGTTGCCAGCACCCTTCTGTTTGCCGATCAGCCCACGTTGGGCACGATGCCAGTCGACCAGAATGGTGACCTCCAGCCCGGGCTGCCGCGCGTGTGCGGCATACAGCGCATCGAGTACCTCGCGCCCCGCCTCATCGTCCTGCAGGTACAGTGCCGTCATCACGATGCGCCGCCGAGCTTGCCCTATCGCTCGCAAGAAAGTTTGCCTAAAGGCCACCGGACCGGGCAGCACCTCGATCGCATCCGCCGGTATGGCAAACGCGGGCAGGTCATCGAGCCATGCTTGCGACTTCGGCTGGCGCAGCGGCGAAAGCATGCGCCGCGCCAGGCGCGCCGGCGTGCTTGTCAGTTTATTCAAAGGCAAGGTGGACTCCATGGCAATGCCCATCATCGCAAACCGTCCTCATGGCGCCTACCCGCGGCGGCGCGTGGTGATATGCCGTGGCATTGACACCGCGTACGCCGAGGTCGTGTCAGAGTCCTACTTTGCCAGCGGTGTCGGCGGCGGCTTCGGGCCGGACGCACTCACATTGTGTCACCCCTCGCGCCGCGGCGACCGGTATTTTCCCGTTCAAAAAGGCCTGAGCCCGCATGCGTCCTGGTAACAAGAACCGCACGATTCACACCTTGTTCGATCTCAGTGTCCTCGCCAAGGGCCTCGATGGCCTGCTGGAAATTGCCGGTGGCTTGCTGCTGCTTTTCGTCCACCCCGACCAGATCAGCGGAGTGGCCCGGGCATTGACCCAACACGAACTCAGCGAGGATCCCCGAGATCTGGTCGCCAACGTGCTGATCCACTCGGTGCAACATCTTTCCAGTAACACCAAGGTCTTCGCCGCGGTCTTTCTGCTATGGCATGGGCTGGTAAAAGTCGGCCTGGTGTGGGCCCTGCTGAAAAAACGTCGATGGGCGTATCCGCTGGCTATCGTCGCATTCGGCATGTTCGTGCTCTATCAGCTCTACCGCTACTCCAACACGCATTCGATCTGGCTGCTTGCCCTTTCCCTGCTGGACGTGGCGGTGGTGGTGCTTACCTGGCTGGAGTATCGCCGCCTCTATGGCTCGCGCCGGCACATATCGCGCGCCTCCTGAAGCGAGGCGAAGCGGGTCGAAGTTGACCGCCGTCAACCCCCGTCCTGATGCAGCGGAAAAGTCTGCGTGGCAGCGGAGGCGGCTGGAGCCGGAGCGGCAGTGGGGGTCGACGGCCCCAGCTTGCCTGACGAGGTGCCGCATTGATAGGCACCCCACGATTGCGACCCGCCCTGCGGATCGCCCAGAGGCTTGATGGTGTCCGCATGCATGGTGCCTGCCTCGTTGCGTGCCATCACCTGCAGCTCGTCGGCTACCGTGATGTTGTTGCGGTCGACCGGGCCCACCCGGTCCATCACCGACACGGTGATCTTGCCGAGGTCGCGACAACCGGAAACATCGCCGTTCCAGGCAGTGCGCACCAGCTTGCCAGCCGGATCGAGCTTGATCCCCCAGCTGCAGCCGGCCATCAACGCAACGGGAATGAGCATCAACAGGGTCTTGCGCATGAGCAGCTCCGCAGCGGCGAGATGACGATTCTGAATGGCGCCATCCTAACGCGAGCAGGCACCAGAATTCCCAACGAAGCCGAAATGGGCGACGCCGGCATGAGCCGAAGCCGCACATCCGAACAGCCGATCAGCTGGAGATGGGCGGCGTCACCGGCTTGCCGTCAGCATCGAGCACTTGCACCGGGCCGAGGTCGAGGGCGCGGATCGACGCCTCGATCTTGCTCAAGTCGCCCACGATCACCCAAGTCAGCTGGGCCGGGTGAATGACCTGCCGGGCCGCCGCCTCCACCGCAGCATCGCTTTGTGCCTCGATTCGTGACTTCAGGGTCGGCACATAGTCATCGGGACGGTGATACAGGGCAATTCCCTGCAAGGCGCCCATCACCGCCGAGGTAGTCTGGTAGCTGCCCGGCATGCTGCGCACCTGACTGTCCTTGATCTTGCTGATCTCCTGGGCACTCAACGGCCTGGTGCCAATCACATCCTCGGCCTCTTTCAGCATCTCCCTGATGGATAGCGCGGTCTTGTCGGTCTGCACCGGTGCGTAGAGCATGAATGGACGCTGCCCTAACGCATCGCGCAGAAAGCTGAAGGCACCATAAGCCCAATGCTTGTCCTCGCGCAGGTTCATGTTCAGGCGCGAAGTGAAAGTGCCACCGAAGGCGCCGTTCATGGTCTGGATTTCGAGATAGTTCGCCGCTTCGGTAGAGGGCGCCAGACTGCCGGCAAGAATCAGGCTCTGCTGTGCTCCCGGCCGGTCGATCAAATACACGCGTCCCCGTTTCGGTGACGCGACCTTGCCGATGTTCTTGTGCGGACGACTGCTGTCTGGCGCCTTCCAGTTGCCGAATGCCGCATTGAGCTGTGGGACGATTTTCGCCAGGGTGGTGTCGCCAGCCACCAGAATCTTGACGTTGTCCGGGCGGATGTAGTCGCGCATGAAGGCGCGCATGTCATGCGCAGCCAACGCCTCGATCGAGGCGTCGGTGCCGGAGCCGGTAAACGGGATCGCATAGGCATGCCCCTTGCCGTAGAGCAATGGTGGCAAGGTACGCAGCGCGATGCCGGTCGGCTGGCTCTTTTCCTGCGCGATGCGCGCCAGCCACTGGCCGCGCAGCCGGGCAATATCGGTCTCGCGAAACGCCGGATGGCGCACGATGTCGGCGAACAGTGCCAGCGACGCCGGCAACTGGTCGTCCAGCGCGTTCAGCGTGGCATTGCAGTAGTCCAGGCCGCAGCCGCTGGCGATCAGCGCGCCAAGGCGCTGCTTACGCTTGGCGATCTCGACCGAATCCAGATCCCGGGTACCTTCATCGAGCATCGACATGGTGAAACTGGAGGTACCAAGCTTGCGTCCCTGGTCAGCCGCATAACCGGCGTCAAACAGCAACTGCAGTTGCACGGCCGGTACGGTATGACGCTCGGCAAGAATCACTTCGATACCATTGGCCAGCTTGCCGCGCTGCAAGACGGGAAAGCGCAGGTCGGGAAAGCGGGTCACCCGAGGAACGCCCTGGCGGCGATCCACGTCGCTGGCCACGGTGCGGTAGTCGCCCTCGGCCGACAATACCGGCGCCGGCTTGCCCCTGGCAGCGGAGCGACCGGCCACGGTAGCCATGTCGGTGGTCTCGACCTTGCCCGGGACCACGGTCAAGGTGAAGTCGCCCCGTGCAATCCACTGATTGGCCGCGCGGGAGACGCTGGCCGGGGTAGCTGCCATCAAACGGTCGAAATCCTTCAGGTAGGCCCCTGGATCGTTGCGGTAGACCTGGCCCTGGGCAAGGATCGTCGCTTGCGTGTTGGCGTTTTCCAGTCCACGCACGAAGGCAGCGCGAATCTGCGTCTTCACCCGTGCCAGCTCGTCGACACTGGGGCCGTGCTTGAGGAAGCGACGCCACTCGTCGGCAATCGCCGCCTCGACCTTTTTCGGATCAACACCTTTCTTCACGTCGACCTGCAGTTCGAACAGGCTGGCCAGCACGTGCGGCTCGACGTCCACCGACACGCGATCGGCCAGCTGGTCGCGATACACCAGTCGCTGATACAGGCGCGAAGTCTTGCCGCCACCCAGCACGGCGGCCGCCAGTTCAAGCTGGTCCCTGGCAGCGCTGCGACGTCCGGGCACATTCCACTCGCGATAAATCCGGGTTTGCGCCACGTTGTCGGTCATGCTGCCGTGGGTTGAGGCGCTGCGCGGCGCCACCCAGGGCTGCGGCCGCGGCACCCGGGGCCCGGCCGGAATGTCGCCGAAATACTTCAGCATCTTCGCCCTGGCCACGCTCGGCGTGATGTCGCCTGCCAGCACCACCACCGTGTTGGCTGCCCCGTAGTAGTCACGGAACCACTGCTTGACGTCGGCCAGCGAAGCGGCGTTCAAGTCGGCCATCGAACCGATGGTGTCGTGATGGTAGGGGTGGTTGGCCGGAAACGCCTCGGCCTGGATCAACTCGCTAGCGCGACCATACGGCTGGTTTTCGCCCTGGCGCTTTTCGTTCTGCACCACCCCACGCTGCTCGTCGAGCTGCGGCTGGCCGATCGCGCCGAGCAGGTGTCCCATGCGGTCGGATTCCATCCACAACGCCATGTCCAGCGCGGTGGTCGGCACCGTCTCGAAATAGTTGGTGCGATCCAGCCAGGTCGTACCGTTCTGGTCGGTGGCGCCCGCCAGCTCAAACGGCTTGAAATATTCGTCCTTGTGATTCTCCGAGCCCTGGAACATCAAGTGTTCGAACAGGTGCGCGAAGCCGGTCTTGCCCTTCGGTTCGTAGGACGAGCCGACGTGATACCAGACACTGACCGCGACCACCGGCGCCTTGTGATCCTCGTGGACCACCACGATCAAACCGTTCGGCAGAGTGAATCGGCTGTAGCCGAGTGCGGGAATCGTTTGCCCGGACATCGGCGCGGCAGCAGCGGACGCCGGCGCCAGCGGTGCAGTGCCAATGAGGGTAAGCAGGCCGGCGAGCAACCAGACGAGTGGCTTTCGGATCATCGGTGAAGCTCCTTTTCACGAATACGTGGTACCAGGCTAGCCCAGCCCGCGAGACCACTGCAAATGGCCTTTGGCATAGTGGCCAGGGGTTGTCCGGACGTATGGGCAGCAGCTTGTCCGCGGACAACCGGGGAGCCTGACTGGCTTGGCATGAAGTACCTTAAATCAATGATTTAGATACATACGAGGCGCTGGCACAGGGCTTGCTCTGCGACTTTCATCGGGCCTTTCGCCCCGATGTGGAGACAGACGATGAAATTCGAGACCTGCATCCTGCGCGGCCTGTTTCTGGCTTGCAGCCTGCTGGGCCTGCTGATCCTCGGCGCCATGATCCATGCGAAACCGCAGGCCCCCGCCCTCGGTGACCAGATCGGCATCGCTGCACGGTTGCTGGCAGCGCCAAACGCGTGCGCACTCCCCGCTGACGGCGTGCTCTGTCTGCGCCACGGATGATCGAACGGCGCGTAGCGGCACATCGGCGCGCGGGTACGCCATAATCGGCCGATGCTGCACGTCATTCTTTTCCGTCCCGAAATCCCGCCGAATACGGGCAATGTGATTCGCCTGTGCGCAAACACCGGCGCCTCACTTCACCTGATCCGTCCGCTGGGTTTCACGCTGGACGATGCGCGTCTGCGACGCGCAGGCCTGGATTACCACGAATACGCCCGGGTCGTGGTGCACGACGACCTCGACCATTGCCTGGCATCGCTGGGGGCACCACGCATATTTGCCTTCACCACGCGGGCCCGCGTGGCCCATATCGATGCGCAATTTGCCGATGGCGACGCCTTGCTGTTCGGTTGCGAGACTGCGGGGCTGCCCGCCGAGGTGCTCGAGTCGATCCCGGCAGGCCAACGGCTGCGCCTGCCCATGCATCCGAACAGCCGCAGCCTCAACCTGTCCAATACTGTCGCCGTCGCGGTCTACGAAGCCTGGCGGCAATTGGGTTTCAACGGCGCCAGCAGGTAACGCGGCCACGTGCACGCTCCTGCAGAAGCGGCCGCGCAAGCTACAATCGGCGAATGAATACCACGCCAAACGCCCGGTTGCCCCCACCCATGCGCAAGCTTGCCGGACGCGCGCTGGAAGCGGCCCTGAACCACACGCTGTCACTCGACGTGGAAACCCAGCACAAGCTTGCCGGGTTGAACGGACGCAGCGTCCAATTGCATCTGCGTGGTGTGGAGTTGGCGTTGGCGGTAACCGTCGAGGCCTCACGGCTCAAGGTCGGACCGCCGCAGGATGACGACCAACTTCGCGTTGCCGCGACCCCCGGCAGCCTGCTGGCCATGATGTTCCGTCGCGACGAAGACGGTATCGCGCCCGGCAACGTGGAGATCGCCGGCGACGCCGAGCTTGCGCGACGGCTGGAAAAGCTCGCCAGCAAATTCAGTCCGGATTTCGAGGAAGCGTTTGCCCGAACCTTCGGCGACATACTCGGGGTACCGCTGGCCAAGGCGATTCGCAAGGGATTGGGCCACGCGCGCGAGAGCGCCGTACACCTTGCCGAAGATGGCGTCGACTGGTTGCGCGACGAAGCGCGTCTCGCGGTCGCCCCCGGCGAAGCTGAGGGTTTTCTGGATGGGGTGGACGTATTGCGCGAACGCAGCGAACGCCTGGAGGCGCGCATCCGACGGCTGGCCGCAGGCCTCCCGGATACCGCCGCATGACTCCGCTGAGCATCGTACCCAGGCTGCTGCGGGTAGCCTCCGTGCTGCTTGCCTACCAACTCGATGAGCTGGTCGACGCGGCGCATCTTTATCGCCCGCTGAAACTGTTGCGGCCTTTTTTGCCGCGCCCGCGTAACGACGTCAAGCGGTTGCCGCGGGGCGAGCGCCTGCGCCTGGCACTGACCGAGCTGGGGCCGATCTTCGTCAAGGCCGGCCAGGTCTTGTCGACACGGCGCGACCTGGTGCCCGCCGACATCGCGGACCAGCTGTCGCTGCTGCAAGATCAGGTGACGCCGTTCGCCGGATCCGAGGCGCGCGCGATTGTCGAAGCCGAACTCAAGGCGTCCATCGACCAGCTCTACGCCCGCTTCGACGAGACGCCCTTGGCGTCCGCGTCGATTGCCCAGGTGCACGCCGCCACCTTGCATGACGGTCGCGAAGTGGTGGTCAAGGCGCTGCGCCCCGGCATTGCCGTCCGGATCGCCCGGGACGTCAAACTGCTGCGCTCACTCGGAGAACTGGCGCAGCGCTGGCATCCGAACGCCGACAAGATCCGCCCCCTCGACGTGGTCGCCGAAGTCGAGAAAATGCTGGAGAACGAACTCGACCTGCAACGCGAAGGCGCCAACGCCAGCCTGCTCAAGCGCAACTTCGACAGCGGCGTGGACTTGTACGTGCCGGCTGTGCACTGGGAGCTGACCTCGGCACGGGTGCTGACGCTAGAGCGGGTCCACGGGGTGAGTTCGGACGACATCACGGCGATCGAGGCCGCAGGCATCGACCGCAAGGCCCTGGCCGCCAAAGGCGTACGGGTGTTCTACGAGCAGGTATTTCGCGACAACTTCTTTCATGCCGATGCGCACCCGGGCAATATCTGGGTCGACCCGACGCGCCCCGCCGAACCGCGTTTTATCGCCCTGGATTTCGGCATCATGGGTTCGCTGCCGGAGGCAGACCAGTACTGGCTGGCGCAAAACTTCATCGCGCTGTTCGAACGTGACTATGCGCGTATCGCACAGTTGCATGTCGCCGCCGGCTGGATGCCCGCCGAGGTGCGGCTGGATGAACTCGAAGCTGCCGTGCGCACCGTCTGCGAGCCGTACTTCACCCGACCGCTATCGCAGATTTCGCTGGCCGAGCTGGTGGTGAAACTGTTTCAGACCGCGCGCCGTTTCGAGCTGACCCTGCAGCCGCAGCTGATCCTGCTGCAGAAGACCTTGCTGAATATCGAGGGGGTCGGCCGCATGCTCGACCCCGATATCGATATCTGGGCGGTTGCACACCCGGTGCTCAAGCGCATCCTGCGGGAACGTTACAGTCCGCGGCGCATGCTGCACGATGTGCGCAAGCGGCTACCGGAGTGGTTGCACCAAGCGCCGGAGCTCCCCGAACTGGTACGCGACGCGCTCCTCCAGGTCAGGCGCGGCGAACGACGCTATGTGGTCGATCCGCTGGCCTTGCAACTGGAGCGGGACAGCGCCCGCCGCCTGCACAGGTTGCTCGCCAGCGGCCTGCTCGGAAGCAGCCTGATTGTCGCGGCCACGCTATTCGGAACATTGGCGTCGCAGCACGGCATCTGGCCGCCAGCCATCCTCGGCGCTGCGGGGTTGCTCGCCTTCGCGGCTGGCTGGCCGCACTCACGCTGACTCCCGTTGAAACCCGCCGTGGCGTACGACGGGGGCTCCGGCGTAACACGCCTGGTACTGTCCGCAACTGCGCCGCTTCCACCGCCACCTCGACACCCTGCCCGACGACCCCGCATGATCGAGATTCTCTACCAGGACGACGCGCTGATTGCGGTAAACAAGCCGGCGGGCCTGGCCGTGCACCGCTCGAAAATGGTCGGCAACGCTGAGGAATTCCTGATCGACAAGCTGCGCGAGCAGATCGGCGGCAGCGTGTATCTGGCGCACCGGCTCGATCGCGCCACCAGCGGCGTGCTGCTGATCGCCCGCAGCAAGGATATCGCTGCCGCCCTTGGCGAACAGTTCATGGGGCGCGACGTGCACAAGCAGTATCTGGCGGTGGTACGCGGCTGGCCCGACCCGACCGAAGGCTTGATCGATTACCCGTTGCCGGGCTCACGTGAGACCGGTCTACGGCGCGAGGCACGCACGGGTTTCCGTCGACTGGCCACGATCGAGGTGCCGATCGAACTCGGTCGCTATCCCCAGCAGCGTTATGCGCTGCTTCTGGCCGAGCCGGAAACCGGCCGGTTCCGGCAGATCCGCAAGCATCTGGCGCATACACACCATCCGGTGATCGGCGACTGCCAGCATGGTCGCGGTGACCACAACCGGCTGTACAAACAACATTTCAGCTGCCACCGGATGTTGCTGCACGCGTGGCGGCTGCGGTTTGCACATCCGCTGAGCGGGTTGCCACTGATGATCGAGGCACCCCTCGACACCGCCTACACCGCACTGCTCGAACGGTTTGGCTGGCCGCAGCCGGTTGAGGCGTGAGTGGGTTGATCCCGGAGAGAGAAACGGGCGCCCCCGACTTTTCACCTCTCACTCCTCACCCTTTACACTGCTGCCCATGTTGACCGTTTGCCGCAACATCGTGCTGCCCGAGTCCGAACTGGCCGAGCGCTTTCTGCGCGCCGACGGCCCGGGCGGGCAACATGTCAATCGTACCGAGAGTGCGGTGGAACTGCGCTTCGACGTGCTCAGCTCGCCCTCTCTGCCGGAGGACGTGCGCGCGCGCCTGCTGGCGCGACGAGACCGCCGGCTGACCAGCGACGGCGTGCTAGTGATCCAGGCACGTCGCTTCCGCGACCAGGCGCGCAATCGCGACGACGTGCGCGCGCGACTGGTCGAGATCATCCGCGGCGTACTGGCCCCACCGAAGAAGCGCGTCGCCACGCGCCCCACGCGCGCGTCGAAGGAGCGCCGACTGATGGGCAAGCAGCAACGTGGCAAGATCAAAAAGACCCGCTCGGGCAAACCGGAGCTTGAATGAGGCGGTATCTTCCCACGCCCGCCCAGCTGCCGCCGCGAATGCCGCATCTGCGCGACAACTGGCGACGCAAGACCTGCCGTGGCGTATTGCGCCTGTGCGGCTGGAGCCTGGTCGGCGAGTTTCCCGATGTGGCCAAGGCCGTGCTTGTTGCCGCACCGCATTCGTCCTGGTGGGACGGCGTGTGGGGCCTGCTGCTGAAATCGGGTATCGGCGCCGAAGTGCATTTCATCGGCAAGCAGGAGCTCTTCCGCGGCCCGCTGGGCTGGCTGCTGCGCCAGCTCGGAGGCATACCGATCAATCGCGGCGCCGCGGCAGGCGTGGTCGAGCAGATGGTCGGGCAGTTTCGGCGGCGCGACGCGTTTTGGCTAGGCATCGCGCCGGAAGGCACGCGCAAGTCGGTGCGACGTTGGAAAAGCGGCTTCTGGCACATTGCCCACGACGCCGGCGTGCCGATTGTCACCGCCTGGTTCAACTACCCGGACAAAACCATCGGTATCGGCCCCCTATTCCATACCAGCGACGACATGGAAGCGGATCTGCAACGACTGCGCGAATTCTACGCACCGTTCAAAGGGAAACACCGCAACGTCTGACCGTGACGAGGGCATGCCGGTGGGATCGTCAGCACGCGACTGAGGGAAAATGCAGCGACATGCCCGCAGATGGGAGGTGCCGTGTTCCCGTGCAGAGCCCCGCGTCAGCGTTGGGAATGTCCGGACTCGTCGTAGTCGCGATGGGTCAACAGCCCCGGGCGGATCAGGTCGATGAAGGCACGTGCCTCGACGCTGAGGAACTTGCCCTTGCGCATCACTACGCCATAGGCACGCTGGGGAAAGTACTGGCGCAGATTGCGTACCGCCAGGCGACTGCGGTCGGCCTCGGTGATGCAGATGCCGGTGACGATCGAGATGCCAAGCCCCATGGCCACATATTCCTTGATGACGTCCCAGCCGCCGACCTCGATCGCCACCTGGTACGGCACCTGACGCTGCTGGAACACGAGGTCCACCAGCCGATACGTCGACAATCGCTGTGGCGGCAGGATCAGGCCATACGGCGACAGATCCTCCAGGGTGATTTTCTGCATGGCCGCCAGCGGATGGTTCGGCGGCATGATCAGCATCGGATCGTAATGGTGGACCGGTGCCCAGGCGATGTCGTTAGGCACATCCAGCATTGACCCCACGGCAAAATCCGCCTCGTCGGCTCGCAGCAAAGCCAGACCATCCTTGCCGGTCACGTTGGCCAGTTGCAGATGGACGGCAGGAAACTGCTCGCGATAGCGACGCACCAGTTCGGGTAGCAGGTACTGGATCGTCGAGGTCCCCGCAGCGATGGTCAAACGACCGCCATGCAGGCCCTTCACCCGCACCTGAAAGTCCCGATCGAGGGTTTCCCAGCCCTCGACCAAGGGCCGCGCCAGCTCGTATAGCGCTTCGCCCGCATCGGTCAGGTTGATGCGGCGGCGGTTGCGCTCCAGCAAGGTCACGCCCAGCTCCCGCTCCAGTGCCTGCAGCTGCAGGCTGATGGTTGGCTGCGACAGGTAGAGCGCCTCGGCCGCACGCGTCAAAGTGCCCAGCTTCACCGTGCTCACAAACGCCCGCAGCTGCTTGTGACGGTTGCCCTTGTAGTAGTAACGCTCGCTCTTTTCCGCGCCGCTTTCAGCCCCGACGGCCTTTTTCCCGCGGCGGAGGGACTTATTCGGGCTTGCATTCAGTTTCAAATGGGATCTTTTCATAAGCGGGATCAATTAATTGAAACTTACATTGATAATATCAATACATTTGATTGAAACATTCACTTTGTCAAATATCAAGTTTCACCCTAGCTTCGATGGCCTGACGAGACCGGAGCTGATGTCATGGCCGTACCCAGTGAGCAATTCGAAGCCACCGCCGAGATTCGCGCCGAATACCGCGGTTACGAGGACATCCTGACGCCGCCGGCGATGGCCTTCCTAGCCCGACTGCACCGGCGCTTCGACACCACCCGGCAACAACTGCTGCAGGCCCGACGCGAACGTCAGGCGGCTTACGATGCGGGCGCGCTACCGGATTTCCGCAACGATACCCAGGCGATTCGTGCCTCGGCGTGGACCGTCGCGGCGATTCCAGCCGCGTTGCAGGACCGGCGTGTGGAAATCACCGGACCGGTCGAGCGCAAGATGATCATCAACGCGCTCAATTCCGGCGCCAAGGTGTTCATGGCGGATTTCGAGGACTCCTCGGCCCCGAGCTTCAGCAATCAACTGGACGGCCAGCTCAATCTGTGCGATGCCGTCAATGGCACGATCGAATTCCACTCACCGGAAGGCAAGCAGTATCGCGTCGGCGACCACCCGGCGGTGCTGGTGATACGGCCCCGCGGTTGGCATTTGCCGGAGCGGCATCTGACCGTCGACGGCGAGCCGATGGCCGGCGCCCTGGTCGATTTCGGGCTGTTCGTGTTTCACAACGCCCGCAGCCTGCACCAGCAAGGCCGCGGCCCGTTCTTCTACCTGCCCAAGCTGGAGGCGATGGAAGAGGCAGCGCTGTGGGATGAGGTGATGGCGCTGGCTGAAGGCGAGCTGGACCTGCCCGTGGGCTGCATGAAGGCCACCGTGCTGATCGAGACGCTGCCGGCGGTGTTCCAGATGCACGAGATCCTGCATGCGCTGCGTCGCCGTGCGGTCGGTCTCAATTGCGGCCGCTGGGACTACATCTTCTCGTACCTGAAAACCTTGCGCGGGCACCGTGATCGATTGCTGCCGGAGCGCGGCCAGGTCGCCATGACGGTACCGTTCCTGAAAAGCTATTCGGAACTGCTGATCCAGACCTGTCACCGCCGCCGCGCCTTTGCCATGGGCGGCATGGCTGCACAGATTCCGATCAAGGGCGACGACGACGCCAACGAAGCGGCGATGAACAAGGTACGCGCCGACAAGCTGCGCGAAGTACAGGCCGGCCACGACGGCACCTGGGTGGCTCACCCCGCCTTGGTGGCGGTGGCCCAGTCCATTTTCGATCAGCATATGCCGGCGGCGAACCAGCTGGATGTGATGCGCGACGATGTCGCCGTCACACGCGAGCAACTGCTCGCGCCCTGCGCCGGCTCGATCAGTCGTGCCGGCTTCGACAACAACGTCGAGGTGTGCCTGCGCTATACCGCGGCCTGGCTGGAAGGGCTCGGCTGCGTACCGATCCACCACCTTATGGAAGACGCCGCCACCGCCGAAATCGCCCGCGCGCAGTTGTGGCAATGGCTGCATCACGGCGCGCTCGAATTTCCCGATCATGCCGCGATCGATTTCGCCTTGTTCGACCAGGCGCTTGCCGCGCACGCCCATCGGCTGCGCGAAAGCACGCTGCCGGGGGCGCGCCGCGTCGACGAAGCCGCAGCCTTGCTGAGTGCATTGACCCACGCCGAGCAATTGGCCGACTTCCTCACCTTGCCCGCCTACGAAAAACTCGCCTGACCGATCTCTCGCCGCAGCGCACCCCTGCGCATCGCGGGGGCAGCCCTCGCAGCAACGCCCTTTACGGAGCCCCATCATGAAGACCAACCTGCCCACCGCCGAACAGATCACCCTGGACTGGAAGAACAATCCCCGCTGGGCCGGCATCCAGCGCAATTACTCGGCCGACGACGTGATCCGCCTGCGCGGCACGGTCGGCATCGAGCATACGCTGGCCAAACGCGGGGCCGAGCGACTGTGGAAGTCGCTGCACAGCGAGGACTTTGTCAACGCGCTGGGCGCATTGACCGGCAACCAGGCGATGCAGCAGGTCAAGGCCGGCCTCAAGGCGGTCTATCTCAGCGGCTGGCAGGTCGCGGCCGATGCCAACGTCGCCGGTGAGATGTACCCGGACCAGTCATTGTATCCGGCCAACTCGGTGCCGCTGGTCGTCAAGCGCATCAACAATACCCTGCTGCGCGCCGATCAGTTGCACCATGCCGAAGGGGACGACAGCACCGACTGGATGGTGCCGATCGTAGCCGATGCCGAAGCCGGCTTCGGCGGTGTGCTGAATGCGTTCGAGTTGATGAAGGCGATGATCGAGGCCGGTGCTGCCGGCGTGCATTTCGAGGATCAGCTGGCCTCGGTGAAGAAGTGCGGCCACATGGGCGGCAAGGTGCTGGTGCCGACCCGCGAGGCGGTGGACAAGCTCAACGCCGCACGGCTGGCCGCCGACGTCGCCGGCGTGCCCACCCTGCTGGTGGCGCGCACCGACGCCGATGCCGCCGACTTGCTGACGTCGGACATCGACGCCAATGACCAGGCCTTCATCACCGGGGAGCGCACGGTCGAAGGTTTCTACCGCGTAAAGCCGGGCCTCGATCAGGCGATCAGTCGCGGCCTTGCCTATGCGCCGTACGCCGACTTGCTCTGGTGCGAGACCAGCAAGCCGAATCTCGATGACGCGCGTCGCTTCGCCGAGGCCATCCATGCGAAATTCCCGGGCAAGCTGCTGGCCTACAACTGCTCGCCCAGCTTCAACTGGAAGAAGAACCTGGACGATGCCACCATCGCCAAATTCCAGACCGAACTGGGCGCGATGGGTTACAAGTTCCAGTTCATCACGCTGGCCGGTTTCCACAGCCTCAACTACGGCATGTTCGACCTGGCCCACGGTTACGCGCGTCGGCAGATGAGCGCCTTCGTCGAGTTGCAGGAGCAGGAGTTCGCCTCCGCCGATCGCGGCTTTACCGCCGTCAAGCACCAGCGGGAGGTCGGCACCGGATATTTCGATGCGGTCACCCAGGCGATCCAGCAGGGGCAGTCATCGACTACCGCGCTGAGCGGCTCGACCGAGGAGGCACAGTTCGCCTCGAAGAAGGCCTCGGCAGCGTAACCACACGGTGCGCGCGCCAGTATCAGGTGCGCGAAGCTCTTCGGCTTAACCGCGAAGAGCTTCGCGTACCTCATTACGGCAGCATCCGGGCTTCCGCCCGGGGACGCTCGACGAAGCGTCAGGCGTTGGCGGTGTCCGGCGTATCGGCATTCGCCACGACCGGCTCGCCGGCACCGGCATCCACCACCAGGCGGTTGCGGCCGCCGTGCTTGGCGCGATACAGCGCGGCATCGGCGTCGGTGAAAAGTTGATGGAACGCATAGCCGGAGGCGGTACTGTGCGCCAGGCCCAAGCTGGCGGAAACCACCACCGTGGTCTCCGGATTGAGCTTCAGCGGGGCGGCGGAGAGGCCGCGGCGGACCCGGGTGGCAATCTCGATGCCTTGTTCGCAGGTACACGCCGGCATCAGGATGCCGAACTCTTCGCCACCCAGGCGCCCGAACAAATCCGAACCACGTAGTTCCCGGCTACAGATTTCCACCACGCGGCGCAACGCTTCGTCCCCCGCTGCGTGGCCGTAGGTATCATTGATCCGCTTGAAGTGATCCAGGTCCAGCGCGACCAGGCAGGCACCCGCATCGGCCTGATGCAGGCGCTGCAGTACTCGCCCGGCTTCGTGCAAGAAGTGCTGGCGATTGAAAACCCCGGTCAAGCCGTCATGACGCGCCAGCTTCCGGAAGCGCAGCTGGGAGTGCTTGAGACGGAACGTCCACAGGCCGATCACGACGATCACCAGCGCCAGCAGCAGGATATGCAGCCGGCTGGTTTCCTGCGCCTTGCCGGCCAACTCCTGACGCAGCTCGAGAATCCTGTTCTTCTTGTCCAGCGCCTCCAGCTTCAACTTCTTGTCCAGAACCTGCTGCCTGACCATCTGGTAGGCCAGCGCGCGCGTCTTGGTGTCGTCCATCGCGGCCTTCTCCTGGGCCACATATTTCTGGTAGTAGCTCAGCGCAGCGACGGGGTGACCGGCCTTCTTCTCGACCTTGTAAAGCACGTTGTACGCTGTCTGCAGGGGCCAGGTGAAATTCTTGGGATCACTTGCTGTGACCACGGCCAGCGCCCACTTTTTTGCTTTGGCAGCATGACCCTGGCTCAAATAAGCCTGGGCCAGGTAATAGTACAGCGCGGTGAGATGAGGCTTGAATTGAGACTGGCGGACACTGGGCTCAATTTTTTTCAGTAAGGCGATGCTCTGCTCCGGATGACCTTCCTGCAGCAATAAATCGGCCCTATCCAGGCGAAGCGTGTTGGCGAAGATCGCTTGCTTGTCGGCGAGACAAATAGCTATTGCTCGAAGCAGCTCGGGATCTGCAGAGGAAAGCGTGACAGCACCGGAGATTGCATTCACCTTGTATGAATAAGTCGCGCACCGGTCTTCACTAGGCACCCGATCAGGGTCCAACTGCCGGGCGTACTTCAAGGCTTGACCGGGATCTCCGGCCAATCTGAGCATCTGGATAATCGAACGCAAAGCCTGGGCACGTGCACTAACGTCGGTTACCTGGGGCAAACCAATCATCAACGTATTGGCCAACTTGAAGGCCTCTTCATATTGATGGCTAATCGCCAGGCTGGTGATCAGTTTGGCTGTTGCCCGCGTCACCAATACCGGGTCGCCCGAATGCTCGATGATGTCTTGCAGGATCGGGGCATCCTTGGCAACGCTTCCCTGGAGGCTCGCCTGGCAGGCATCCAGGTATCGCAGGTGCCATCGTTGCGCCGGAGAAAGCTGGCTCTCTCTTTGATGAAGCTGATTCAGCACGCCAACGAAGCGTGGCTGGTCCGTCCAATGGAATTTTTCAGCCTGCGCAAACAAGGCTGCCGGGCTGGTCGCGTCCGAGATAGCTGCTCGGGCGGTGCTAATGGCAAGGCCAAGAAGCGCCCCCATGAGGAGGACGCCTCTTGCAATGCAACCTTGCGTGGCACGTTGCATGTAATTGCCAAGAGATTATCGTTTAGCGCACCGGCAATCTATTCAGACTTGCCCATATCTTCGTCGTCCTTGCCATCGCTATCATCATCGTCGAAATCGTTACCACCACCGACGTTATTGTTCACGTTATTAGTCGTCTTAACGTCCCTGTCGCCCAGCTCCTGCGCCAGGTAGCGGTCGTCGCCTGCGATAGCCGCAAGTTTGAGTGCCTCGGTCGCCTTCAGCCCGCTCAAGGCCCGCGACAAATCCTCTCCAGAGGCGTGACGCAATGAGGCATCCCGCCCGATAGCTTCCAGAAGCTCGATCGTATTCGTCATGATTTTCCCCTGTTTCGTGGTGGATGAATTACCTGTCCCGCCAAGAGTGGTGAGATCATCCCATGCGAGGGACTCTCCTCGCGATGGAGCGAACTCCGATGCTCGGCCTCTCGACACTTCCCCTGACGCCGGCACCGAGCCTATCACGCACCCTTCACGGGCAGTAGCGTACTTTAGCTCGTCTGGCCCTGCGCCGCCTGAGCCCGATCCAACACCGCCAAACGCGCCCGCGCCGCTTTATTGGGGCGCAACGCCGAAGCGGGCGGCAGGATTACGGTTTCCTCGGCGGTCACGTCGGTCGCAGCCAGATCGCGCAGGGCGACGCGACGGATGCGCGGCTGCTGAATCGGCAAGGTGGCACCACGATAGATGATCACCTCGTGATCCAGCGGGTAGTCTTGTGCAAGTACGTCGACCAGCACCTGCCGGTACTCGGGGCCGGTGGCAAAGCGTTTCAACGAACGGTCGCCCACCAGACCCACCTGCCACAGCACCAGATAGGCACCGGGATTGATAGGGGTCTGGCAAAACAGCAGCTGGCTCGCTTCGTAGTGCTGGCAGCCGTAGCGTCCGGGGTCGATACCGAGGTCGGCATACAGGCAATCCTCGGCGGAGATACCCGGCTCCATATGCGCCTGAAAACCTTCGGCCCGCGCCACCTTGATCACTTCGTGCGGTGACCAGGCAAAGATGCCGGGGTGGCCGTAGAACACCGCGCAGACCTTCCTGCCCGCACGCACCTCGGCCATCATCACCTCGACCCATTCGCGGTAGGTGATCATTCGTGACTTGTCGCCCTTGCCGTAGTACGGCTGCAGGCTACGTACATCCGGATGCATGCTTTCCAGCCACATCTCGACGATGCCGTCGGAGAGTGCGGCGAACACCACGTCGGCCTGCTCGATATGACTGCGCGCCAGCGGGCTGAGATGCGAGCCCAGGGTCATGCCCAGACCGACACAGGCGATGCTGCCGCGTGGTTCAGTGGCTGGCGAAAGTGGAAGAGCGCTGCTCATAAGGGCATGTCAACGGTTGATGATCTGACCACAACTGTATCAAGACGTGCCGATGACGCCATGTTCGCTCGCATCTGGGGTGGTGTCGCACGCCAGATGCCTGGGTGATCGAGGCGGAATCGGCCTACGGTCCGACCGGCTGCGAGGCGTCGGTCGGTGGCACTAGCGCGATCACCAGCCAGCCCGGCTTCGGCTCCAGCGCACGCTTGACCGAGGCAATCCGCAACTGGCCCTTGTCCTCGACACCGAACAGCAAGACGCTGCTGGACCCGTACTTTTCGACGAAATGCGACCAGTCGAAGGTGGCGCTGAGCTTGGTGGACTTGACCCGCCAGCCGTGGTCGAGCATTTCACTCATCCGACCGTGCGTCATCGCCTCGTCGAACAAGGGGGGCGCCAGCAGGTTGCCCGCCAGGGCGGCGCGATCGGTATTTTCCTGCTGGGTCAGGTTGCGCAAGCGATAGACCTTGTCGCGACCGAACTCCTGACGGTAGTGCACGCAGGCCAGTGAATTGCGTTCGCGATGGGTGGACAAGGCCAACAGCCGACCGATCCCGGTCAAGTCGAGATAACGTTCCGCGTGGGGCGACGAAGGGTTGCCGAAGAAGGTGCTGAGGCCATCCATGCGGGCACGGCGAATGCCCTCCCATTCGTCATCGGCGAGCACCACGCGAAAACCCGCCTCCGACAAGGCCTTGCCAAGCACCCTGGCCACCTCGTCGGAACCGAAAATCAGCACGCCACGGGGTTCCGGCTCGGCCACCTTCAACCATAAAGCCAGCGGGCGCGCGGTGGCACTTTGCAGCACCACGGTGCCGATGATCAGGATGAATACCAGCGGCACCAGCGCATCGGCGCCGGCCACCCCGATCGCGTCCAGACGCAAGGCGAACAAGGCGGATACCGACGCCGCCACGATGCCGCGCGGGGCCACCCAACCGATCAGCGCCCGCTCGCGCCAGTTCAACCCGCTGCCGATGCTGGAAAGCGCCACCGTGAGCGGTCGTACCAGCACCTGGGCAATCACGAACAAGGCAATGCCCGCGAACAACATGCCGGGCGGCAACGGCCACTGCAGCCGGGCCGCCAGCAGAATGAACAGCAAGGACACCAGCACCGTGGTGAGGTTTTCCTTGAAGTCCAGGATGTCGTCGATATGGATGCCGCGCACATTGCCCAGCGCGATACCCATGATGGTCACCGCCAGCAGCCCGGATTCGTGGGTCAACGTGTTGGAAATGCTGAAAGCCAGCAGCACGGTCGCCAGCACGGCGTAGTTCTGCAGGTACTCGGGAATCATCTGCCGCCGCAACAGGAACGCCGCCAGCGCCGCGGCCAGCGCGCCGATCACCGCGCCGATGACGATGGTGGCCACGAAGATGCCGATCGTATGGCCTTCCTGACGCGACACGATCGCCTCGTAGATCAGCACCGCGAACAACGCGCCGAGCGGGTCGATCACAATGCCCTCCCAGCGCAAGGTGTTGGCGATACGCTGATTGGGCCGCAGCGTGCGCAGCATCGGCGCAATCACCGTCGGTCCGGTGACGCAACCCAGGGCACCGAACAGCAGTGCGATCTGCCAGGTCAATCCAGCAATGTAATGGGCCCCCACCGCCAGCAACAACAGCGTGCCGATCGCACCATAACTGACCAGTCCGCGCACCGCCTTGCCGATGCCCGGAAGCTCATGGAAGCGCAAGGTCAGGCTGCCCTCGAACAGAATCAGCGCCACCGCCAGCGAGACGATCGGAAACAGCAACTTGCCGAGCATCTGGTCGGGATCGAGCAAACCGGTGACCGGCCCCAGCAGAATGCCTGCCAGCAGCAGAAACAGGATGGCCGGCAGGCGGACCCGCCAGGCCAGCCATTGCGCCAGAAAGCCGATCATCAACATGCCGGCAAGCATTAGGCCAAGCTCGATCGTCATCGCAATGCTTCCCGCAGATTCAAAGCACTATCGGAGCATGCGCCAACGGACACGTCCAGTGACGGCGAGGCCCGGCGGCGACTAGAACCGGCGATACTGCAATGCCTCGGCAAGGTGGCTGCGATCCAGCAAGGCCGCGCCACCATCAAGGTCGGCAATCGTTCGCGCGACCCGAAGAATACGGTGATAGGCCCGTGCCGACAGTCCTAGCCGTTCGAGCGCCTGTTCGAACCAGCGTCGTTCGGCCGGCCCCAGCGCGCAGTCGCGCTCCAGCTCGCGGGTGGTGATCTCGGCGTTCGGACGCCCTGCACGCATCAAGGATTGCCGCCGCGCCTTGAGCACCCGTGCGCGCACCGTGGCCGAATCCTCATCGCGCACACTGCGCGTCGCACCAAGATCGGCCATCGGTACCGGCGGCACCTCGACGCAAAGATCGATACGGTCCAGCAGCGGGCCGGAAATGCGCGCACGATAGCGTTGCACCTGATCCGGCGTGCACTGGCAGCGCGGCGCGCCCGCATAACCGCACGGACACGGATTCATGGCCGCCACCAGTTGAAACTGGGCGGGAAACGTGGACTGCCGTGCGGCCCGTGAAATCAGGATCTGCCCGGACTCCATCGGCTCGCGCAGGACTTCCAGCACATGGCGACTGAACTCCGGCAGCTCGTCCAGGAAAAGCACGCCGTTGTGGGCCAGCGAAATCTCGCCCGGCCGGGGACTCGAGCCGCCGCCGACCAGCGCCACGGCGGACGCGGTGTGGTGCGGTGCACGAAACGGGCGGCGGCGCCACTGCGCAAGATCGGTCTCCTGCCCCGCCACCGAAAGCACCGCGCAGGTCTCCAGCGCTTCGGACTCGGACAATGGCGGCAAAATACCCGGCAGGCGCTCGGCCAGCATGGTCTTGCCGGTGCCCGGGGGCCCGATCAGCAACAGGTGATGACCACCGACGGCGGTTATCTCCAACGCCCGTCGCGCCTGCAGTTGCCCGCGTACGTCGGCCAGGTCCGGTCCCGCGTCCGCGCCGCCGTTGCTGGGGATGCCCACCGGCATCGACAGTTCCTCGGCGCCGCGCAACCAGACGCACACTTCGGCCAGCGAGCTGGCTACGCGCACATCCATGTCACCTACCAAGGCCGCCTCGGCCGCGTTCTCGCGGGGCACTACCACCCGACGACCACGCGCTCGCGCCCGCAGCAGCGCCGGCAGCACCCCTGACACGCCACGCAGCGCGCCGCTCAGCGCCAACTCACCGAGAAATTCGCAATCGTCGAGTTTTTCGCGCGGCACCTGGCCGCTGGCCGCGAGGATGCCGAGCGCAATCGGCAAGTCGAACCGGCCCCCGTCCTTGGGCAGCTCGGCCGGAGCCAGGTTCACGGTGACGCGGCGCCCGGGGTACTCGAAGGCGGTGTTCTGGATCGCCACACGCACCCGGTCACGCGCTTCGCGCACGGCGGCTTCCGGCAGGCCAACGATATTCGTGCACGGCAGGCCGCCCGAGATATGAACCTCAACCATCACCTGTGGCGCCGAGATGCCTTCCTGGGCACGACTGAGGGTAACCGCAAGACTCATGCGTTCGCAGGCCGCCAGGAGACTTTTCGGCCGCTGATTCGCACGGGCATCGAGCGATTCCCTCGACAGTGACTGGAAAAATAACCGCCCCCGATCGTTCTCGGGGTGAGGGTGACGGATCGGGGGCGGCTCCCGGGAGCCTTGGCGTTACGATTTCCCGCGGCTTGCTGCGATGGTCTCAAGCTCGGCCACGCGCCGTTCCAATTCGTCGACCTTGGCCCGGGTACGTGCGAGTACCTGGCACTGGACGTCGAATTCTTCGCGGGTGACCAGCTCGAGGCGGCGCAATCCTTGTGCCAGCACGTCCTGGAAGTTGGCTCGCAAATCCTGTTGCGCCTCTGCCAGTCCTGGCGGTACCAACGACACAAGTCGCAGGGCAATCTTGTCGATGTCCTGCTTGCCCATCATGGACAGCGCCTCGATCTCGTCGGAATAAAGTCTAGGTGAATGGAAAGGCGGTACGCCATCGGTATGCTCCCTCAAGGTTTGTAGGGATTGTCCTACAGCTTCCTGCCCCAGGCGACAAGGTGGGGCCATGCAGGCAGAATGCAGTTCTGCCCCGGCGAAGTGCCGATTTCTGCGTTGCCAAAGGAAAAACCATGAAGCTGGTCGTGGCCATCATCAAACCCTTCAAGTTGGACGACGTCCGCGAGGCCCTGGCCGACATCGGCGTACAAGGCATCACGGTTACCGAGGTCAAGGGCTTCGGCCGGCAGAAAGGCCATACCGAGCTCTACCGCGGCGCCGAGTATGTGGTGGATTTTCTGCCCAAGATCAAACTTGAGGTGGCGATTGCCGACGAGCTGACCGAGCGCGTACTGGAAGCCATCCAGAACTCGGCCCGCACCGGCAAGATCGGCGACGGCAAGATTTTCGTCAGCGCACTCGATCAGGTAATACGGATCCGTACCGGCGAGCTGGACAACGACGCGCTGTAAATCCGCATGGCACTATGGGCGGGGGATCAGTCTTGGTCCGCCGCCGCGGCGAGAGGCCTTGCCGCTTTGCCCGGCGCGCCCGTTCATACACAAGCTATTGGGTTGACCGCGCCCGTAACACCCGATATGTTGTGGCCGTCGGTGCCTGCCCAGACGTAATCGTCGGGCGAGCTTAAAAGGGAATCCGGTGTAACTCCGGAACTGCCCCGCAGCGGTAAAGTGGAAACGAAACCTCTCACATGCACTGGGCTGCCATGCCTGGGAAGCGACAGGAAGTAGGCGGGCCAAAATGGGCCCAAGGGCCAAATAGGCCCATGTCCACAAGTCCGAAGACCTGCCGGCACATCGGGGTGAACGTGCCTTGATGAGTGGTGATGGCTTCCGCGGGGAGGCACGTCGCAATGCCGTCGGCCGCCAGGCGTCGGCGTTGCGTGGCGCTCCCGGATGTCATCGCTTCAGGCCCTGCGCGCGGGAGCAGGTGTTTGATATCCATGCCGGGAGCCACCCACCATGCAAGCACTCGATACCGCTGAACGCGAGCATTCCATCGCGCGTGCCGACTCATTCACCCCACCGGCCAGCGAGGCCACGACCGCGCTGGCGCCGCAGACTGGCTTCGCCCTGACGCCGCCGCACAACCCCGGCCAGATGCACGTGACCAAGCGCAACGGCGGCCAGGAGAGCGTCGACGTCAACAAGATCGTCAAGGCGGTAACCCGCAGCGCCGACGGCCTGCACGCGGTCGATCCGCTGCGGGTGGCGCTGAAGACCATCGGCGGCTTGTACGACGGCGCCACCACCCAAGAACTCGACCAGCTGTCGATCCGCACCGCCGCCGCGCTCACCGCCGAGGAGCCCGAGTACGGCCAGCTCGCCGCCCGCCTGCTCGGTGCGTTTATCGACAAGGAAGTCAGCGGCCAGGAAATCCAGAGCTTCTCGCAGTCGGTCACGCGCGGCAGCGAACTGGGCATCCTCAATGAACGCTTGCGCGACTTTGTCACCGTCAATGCGCGCAAGCTCAATGATGCGATCGATCCCCTGGCCAACCGGCGCTTCGAGTATTTTGGCCTGCGTACGGTGTACGACCGCTATCTGCTGCGCCACCCGCAGCAGCGGGCGGTGATCGAGACGCCACAGTACTTCTTCATGCGGGTCGCCTGTGCGCTCGGCGGCAACGACATCGGTGAAACGCTGGAGCTGTATCGCCTGCTCTCGTCACTGGAATACATCGCCAGTTCGCCGACGCTATTCAACGCCGGCACCCGTCACGAGCAGCTCAGCTCATGCTATCTGCTCGATTCGCCCATCGACTCGCTGGAGTCGATTTACGACAAGTACGCGGATGTGGCCAAGCTCAGCAAGTTCGCCGGCGGCATCGGCCTGGCCTATACCCGTGTGCGCTCGCGCGGCTCGCTTATCCGCGGCACCAATGGTCATTCGAACGGTCTGCTGCCGTGGCTGAAGACGCTGGATGCCTCGGTCGCCGCAGTCAACCAGGGTGGCAAACGCAAGGGCGCCGCCTGCGTATACCTGGAATCGTGGCACGCCGACATCGAGGACTTCCTTGAGCTGCGCGACAATACCGGCGACGACGCCCGCCGTGCGCACAATCTCAATATTGCCAACTGGATTCCCGACGAATTCATGCGCCGGGTCGAGAGTGATGGCGACTGGTCGCTGTTCGATCCCAAGGTGGTGCCGCACCTGGTCGATTGCTGGGGCGAAAAGTTTGACCAGGCGTACCGCGAAGCCGAGGCCAGCGGGCTGGCGGTGAAGACCGTCAAGGCGCGCGAACTGTATGCCCGCATGATGCGCACTTTGGCACAGACCGGCAACGGCTGGATGGCTTTCAAAGACCGCTGCAATGCCACCAGCAACCAGACCGCTCACGCCGACAATGTGATCCATCTGTCGAACCTGTGTACCGAGATCCTCGAAGTCAGTTCGGCCAGCGAAACCGCTGTGTGCAACCTCGGGTCGGTCAACCTGTCCCGGCATCTGAACGACGGCGCATTCGACTTCGAACAGCTTGCCGCTACCGTGCGCACCGCGGTGCGTCAACTCAACCGGGTGATCGACCTCAACTTCTATCCGATCGACACCGCCCGCAACGCCAACATGAAATGGCGACCGGTCGGACTCGGTGTGATGGGCCTGCAGGATGTATTTTTCTCGCTACGGCTACCGTTCGATTCGGCCGAGGCGCTGCAGCTGTCCACGCGTATCGCCGAGGAGATCTACTTCCATGCGCTGGCCATGTCATGCGAATTGGCGGAAACAGAAGGCGCCCACCCCGGCTTTGCCGAAAGCCGCGCGGCGAACGGCGAACTGCAGTTCGACCATTGGCCGAATACCATGCCCCACGATCATGCCCGCTGGGAGGCCTTGCGCGAGCGCATAAGAGAACACGGCCTGCGCAACTCGTTGCTGATCGCGATCGCCCCCACCGCCACGATCGCCTCGATCGCCGGCTGCTACGAATGCATCGAGCCGCAGGTCAGCAACCTGTTCAAGCGCGAGACGCTGTCCGGCGACTTCCTGCAGGTCAACCGCCACCTCGCCGATGAGTTGAAGACGCTGGGCCTGTGGACACCCGAGATCCGCGATGCGATCAAACGGGCCGACGGCTCGATCCAAGGCATCACCGCGATCCCGCAACGGCTGCGCGCAATCTACCGCACCGTGTGGGAACTGCCGCAAAAATCCCTGATCGAGCTGGCCGCTGCCCGCGGCGCGTATATCGACCAGAGCCAGTCGCTGAACCTGTTCATGGAAAGCCCCAACATCGGGCAACTCAGCTCGATGTACATGTTCGCGTGGAAAGCCGGCATCAAGACCACCTACTACCTGCGCTCCCGACCGGCGACGAAAATCGCCAAGACCACGGTGTCGGACCAGGCACAGGCCAGTGCGGCGGTGATTTGTTCCCTGGAAAATCCGGAATATTGCGAGGCGTGCCAGTGAGCAATCTCCCTTCAACGCCGTCCTCCCAGCGAAGGCTTGGAAGACGCTGAGGAGGTATGGGCTTATCCGCAGAGCTCTGCGTACAAGTCACGCCAATACGGATTCGACTCTTCGATGAGCTTGATCTTCCACACACGCTTCCACGCCTTGATCGCCTTCTCGCGGGCGATTGCCGAGTTCATGGTCTGGTGCATCTCGAACCAGACGAGATCGTGCACGTGATGACGCACGGTGAAGCCCTCGACCACGCCGTTTCGATGCTGCCAGATGCGTATTGGCAGGCTGGAAGTCACACCCCCATACAACGTGCCGTTGCGATGACTGGCAAGGATATAAACGCATGGATGTCGCTCTTGCATGCGGTGAACCCATCCTTGTTGCTGAGTGATCCAAAACTTACCAATGAACCGCCCGTCATCCCAGCGAACGCTGGGATCCAGAGCCTTTGCCCTACACGACATTGCGGTGAAATCCGAAGTCACTGGTTCCCAGCCTTCGCTGGGATGACGGTAAAAACCCCAACGACTCACGACCGCAACACTTTTCGGGAAAAACCATGTCCGCTCAACCCACCCGCAACGCCCATATCCTCGACCCGGGTTTCGAACTCACCCTGCGCCCGATGCGCTACCCCGGTTTCTACGAGATGTATCGCAACGCGATACGCAACACCTGGACCGTGGAGGAGGTGGATTTCTCGACCGACACCAGCGACCTGGCTTCGAAGATGTCAGCCGCCGACCGCCACCTGATCCAACGACTGGTGGCGTTCTTCGCCACCGGCGATACCATCGTCTCGAACAACCTGGTGCTGAACCTGTACCAGCACATCAACGCGCCCGAAGCGCGCATGTATCTGTCGCGCCAGCTGTATGAGGAATCGCTGCATGTGCAGTTCTACCTCACCTTGCTCGACACCTACATCCCCGATCCGGCCGAACGCAACAAGGCATTCGCCGCGATCGAGAACATCCCCTCGATCCGCGCCAAGGGCGCGTTCTGCTTCAAGTGGATCGATTCGATTCAGCACCTCGCACGTCTGGACACGCGCGAGCACCGGCGGCAGTTCCTGCTCAACCTGATCTGCTTCGCCGCCTGCATCGAAGGCCTGTTCTTCTACGCCGCCTTCGCCTATGTCTACTTCCTACGCTCGCGCGGCCTGCTGCATGGACTGGCTGCCGGCACCAACTGGGTATTCCGCGACGAGTCGGGCCACATGGCGTTTGCGTTCGAGGTGGTGCGCACGGTGCGCGAGCAGGAGCCGGAACTGTTCGACGACAGCATGCGTACCGAGATCGAAGCCATGATGGAAGACGCGATCGCCTGCGAAACGCTGTTCGCCGAGGACGTGCTCTCCGGCGGCGTCGCCGGTCTGTCGGCAAGAGACATGCGCCAGTACCTCGAATACTGCGCCGACCAGCGCTTTGCCCAGCTCGACATGCCGAAAAAATACGGCGCCACGAATCCGTTCGACTTCATGGACCTGCAGGACGTGCAGGAAGTCACCAACTTCTTCGAACGCCGCGTCTCGGCCTACCAGGTCGGCGTGCAGGGCGAGGTGGCTTTCGACATGGCGTTCTGATCCTGCTGCCCTGCGGTATACCGCAGAGCAGCAGGCAAGATCAGCTCAGTCCCATGGCCATGGCTTCAGCGCGTAGTCCTTCGGCGGCGTATTGCCGGCCAGGTAGTGCACGAAGTAATCCCAGCGCCGACGCGTGATGTACGGCGTGGCCGCGGCATACCCATGATGCGCATTGGGGATCGCGATCATGTCGAAATTGCGGTTGGCCTTGATCAGCGCCTGCACCACCAGCAGCGTGTTCGACGGCGGCACGTTGTCGTCCATGGTGCCGTAGGTCAGCATCAGGTGACCCTTGAGATGGCTGGCCAGATCCTGGTTGGCCTGGTTGTCGTAGTTGCTGCTGCCATCTTTGCGGGTAACCAGCAGGCCCTGGTATTTCTCGCCCCAGTCGTTCTCGTAGTTGCGGTTGTCGTGGTTGCCGCTTTCGGCCCAGCCCACCTTGAAGAAACCGGGGTAGCGGAACAACGCATCGGCGGTCGCGTTGCCACCGCCGGAATGGCCCCAGATACCAACGCGGCTCAGGTCGATCCAAGGGTAACGTTTGCCCAGCTCGCGCAGCCCGGCCACCTGATCGGGCAGCGTGTTGTCGCCCATGTCCCCGTACCAGGTGTCGTGGAACGCCTTGGAGCGCCACGGTGTACCCATGCCGTCGATCGCCACCACGATAAAGCCAAGCTCGGCCATCGCCTGATGGTCACCGCGCGCTGCCAGGAAGCTGCGTCCGCGCACTGAGCCGGTCTGTGGGCCGGGATAGACGTAGTCGATAACCGGATACTTCTTGTGCGGATCGAAGTGGCTCGGCTTGAACATCATCCCGTACAGCGTGGTCTTGCCATCGCGCGCGGTCACCGTGAACGGTACCGGCGGCACCCAGCCGGCTGCCTTCAGGCGTGAGATGTCCGCTTTTGCCACCGTCGCGATGATGTGTCCATCCGCCGCCGAACGCAGTACCGTTATCGGCGGCGTGGTCGGTGTCGAATAGCTGTCGACGAAGCGGCGACCGTCGGGCGACATGATGATCGTGTGGTTGGCGTTCTCCGGCGTCAGCAACCGCGGCTTGCCGCCGTCGAGACCGACCTTCCAGAACTGCTGGTAGTAAGGGTTGACGCCCGGTGTACGGCCAACGCCGACAAACCACAGCATGCGTGTCTTGCGGTCCAGATGAAGCACCTTGGTGACGTTGCCGTCGCCATGCGTGATCGCATGCGCCAGCTTGCCACTGGCGAGATTGTACAGATACAGGTTGCCCCAGTTGTTGCGCTCGGAGAACCAGACCGCCTCATGGCTCGCCGGCAGATATTGCCAATTGACCATGCCATGACCGCTTTCATAGAAGGTCTTGACGCTTTCCTCGAAGGCGGTACGCACGGTGCCGGTATTGGCATCGGCCACGCGAAACCACTCATGCTTGCGGTCGCGGGAGGTGGTCACCAATGCCAATGTCTTGCCGTCCGGTGCCCATTTGGCATCGTCCCAGTGGCCGTCGCGGTTGCAGCTGATGTCGTCGCACAGGCTGGACAGGCGTTGTTGGGGGGGCAACTTCAGGCGTACCAGCTTGTGCGAGGCGACGTCGATGATCACTGGCTCGATCATGAACACGTGTTTGTCGCCTGGCAGGGGGTATTTCCACTGCTGCAGCTGCGAATGGCCGACCCGGGTATCGACCAGGTACATGTCGCCGACCCGGCGCTGATCTTGCTGGTAGGTGGCAATTCGCTTCGAGTCGGGTGACCAGCGGACGATGGCACCATTGGTGTGCAACCAGCCGGCATTGTCGGTGGCATAGCCGAAATTCTTGACACCGTCGGTAGTGAGCTGGGTCTCCTTGCCGCTGGCGACGTTGCGCACCCACAGGTTCCAGTCGCGGACGAATGCCTCCGAGGTCTTGTCCGGGGACAACACGCCAGGCTCGCTGCCGCTTTTCAGCGCGCTGGAGCGGCTGACGCAGACCGGGCTCGCTGTGGTGATGCTGCACAGATAGTGCGTGTCTTTCAATTGGACATCCAGACGGCCATCTGGCGCCACGCTGTACTCGCGAATGCCGAGCTTGTCCGCCTTCAGCGGCTTGTCGGCAGCCTTGCCGAGCGCGACAGCCAGCTTGGCTTGATCGAAGGCCGGCGCGACCTTGCCGGTAACGGCATCCATCACCCGGTAGTGATCGCCAGAGGCATCGTGGTCGATGTACCAGAAGTGATTGTCGTCCAGCCAGCTCACCCGCTGCACGTCGTGACCGACCAGCGGCGTGGTGGCGTAGCCGAGAAAGCGCTCGGCCCGGGCGTAGTCGTGTGCCGTGAGTGTGCGCCCCTGTGCCACCGCAGCCGTGGCCACGGCTGCCAGCAACAGCGCGCCCGGCACGCGCAACCTGCGGATCATCGAAACCATACTGCCTACCCCTGCCTGAAAAGATGTTTCACGAGTGCCGGCCATGGCCGGTGTTCGTCCCAACCGCTGATCGTAGCGCGCCGCAACCGCGGCCACCCCTGCCATTGGTCCCATCTGTTTCCCGATGAGGGAGAATACGTCGACTCTCTGCCGACTGGTTGCCATGACCACCCCCTTCCCCGAAGTCCGTCTGCTCGAAATGGTTTTCCCCGATCACACCAATCATTTGGGCACGCTGTTTGGCGGCCAGGCGCTGGCGTGGATGGACAAAGCGGCGTTTATCGTCGCCTCGCGTCATGCGCGACGCACCGTGGTCACGGCACGTTCGGACGAAGTCAGCTTTCGCATACCGGTGCGTACCGGCCAGCTGGTAGAACTTGTGGCCAGCGTGGTCGGGGTCGGACGCTGCTCGATGCGAGTTGACGTGGAGATGACCGCGGAGGATCTGCTTAGCGGCGACCGTCAGATCTGCACCACCGGCCGCTTCGTAATGATCGCACTGGACGCCAACGGCGCACCGACGCCGGTCCCGGCGTTACCTGCTGCTCCTCGAGGCACTTGAATCCCCTGTATCGCCGCCCGCTTGATGCAAGTCGCCGATACTTCGGACAGATTCATCACGCCAGTATTGACGAAGATGCTTCCCCTCTATGAGGCCTTGGACTCCTCGACAACCACCTCTCGCTGTTTGGCCACAAGCGGGTGTCAAGTCGCCCACCGGGCCACTTACGGCTGCCCGCCGATCAAGGCCACCATCCAGTCTATAAACACCCGCAGCCGCAACGGCATCTGCCGCTGCTGTGGATACAGCACGGTCATCGGCAAGGCCGGCGGCGGCGTGTCCGGGAGCAGTTCGAGCATCTCGCCGCGCTCGAGTGCATCGGCGATCACATAGCGCGGAAACTGCGCAATACCCATGCCCATCTCGCAGCACCCCACATAGGCGTCGACACCGCTGACGGTGATCCGCCCCGGCAACGCCACTTCACGCCGCTTGCGACCGACCATGAACTCCAACGGCTCCGAGCGCCGGGTGGTTGGTGAGGCCCAATTGACCGCCTGGTGGCCGTGCCGCAGGTCGGCCAGCGAGTGCGGCAAACCGTATTCGCGCACATAGTCGGCGCTGGCTGCGGTGACCTGATGCAACACGCCGAGCTGGCGTCCGATCATGCCCGAGTCACCGAGTTGTCCCGCCCGCAACACGCAATCAACGCCCTCACGCACCAGGTCGACAAAGCGGTCACGGGTACCGATGTCCAACTCGATCTGCGGATAGCGGGCGCAGAAATCCGGCAATGCTGGAATGATCCTGGCCCGCGCGAACGCACCAGGAAGATCCACCCGCAAGCGCCCCCGGGGCTGCATCGCCGCCTCACGGAAATCCGCCTCGACCTCATCCACGTCGGCCAGCAACCGTACGCAATGGTTGTAGTACACCTCGCCATCACGAGTGGTGCGGACCCGCCGCGTGGTTCGCTGTACCAACTGGCAGCCGAGCCGTGATTCGAGTCGCTTGATCGCACGGGTGGCCGTGGCGCGTGGCAGGTTGAGATGATTCGCAGCCACCGTGAAGCTGCCCAGTTCGACAATTCGCGCGTACAAGCGCATGGCTTCGATGCGGTCCATTTATTGTTGACCATAGTGAAACAGTGATGACCATTATTGACCATTTATCGGTGCCGTTGCGTAGCCGACAATGGCAGGATCCATGGGAGCTACCGAAGCCGGCGGCGGCTTGTTGCTCCCCTTGCAAAGAGGCACGCCATGCAGACACGCGCACTGGGCCGAAACGGCCCGCCGGTTTCAGCCCTTGGCCTCGGCTGCATGGGGATGAGTGACTTCTACGGCCAACGTAACGACCTCGAATCGACGGCCACCATCCAGCACGCGCTGGACCGCGGACTCAACTTGCTGGATACCGCCGACATGTACGGCCCGCATACCAACGAGGTACTGGTTGGCAAGGCGATCAAGGGACGCCGAGAACAAGCCTTCGTCGCGACCAAGTTCGGGATCGTGCGCGACCCTGCCAATCCGTCGATTCGCGGCATCAGCGGCCGCCCCGACTACGTACGTGCCGCCTGCGATGCCAGCCTCAAGCGGCTGGGTATCGACACCATCGACCTGTATTACCAGCATCGCGTCGACCCGAGCGTGCCGATCGAGGAAACCGTGGGTGCCATGGCCGAACTGGTGCAGGCCGGCAAGGTCCGCTACCTCGGTCTGTCCGAAGCTTCCGGCCACACCCTGGAACGTGCCTGCAAGGTCCATCCGATCGCCGCACTGCAGAGTGAGTTTTCGCTGTGGACGCGCGATCCGCAAAACAACGGCATGCTGGCGGCGTGCCGTCGGCTTGGCGTCAGCCTGGTCGCCTACTCGCCACTGGGACGCGGCTTCCTCACCGGCGCGATCACCAGCGAGAGCGATTTCGACGCCGACGATTATCGACGCAATAGCCCCCGTTTCCAGGGCGAAAATTTCAACCGCAACCTCCGCCTGGTCGATCAGGTGCACCTGCTGGCCAACCGCAAGGGCTGTACCCCGGCCCAACTGGCCCTGGCCTGGGTGCTGGCGCAGGGCGATGACATCGTGGCGATTCCCGGTACCAAGCGGCGCGAACGGCTGGACGAGAACCTCGACGCGTTGCAAGTCGCCCTGAGCGACGACGAGCTGCAGGAGATCGAGCAGGTGTTCCCGCCCGACGTGGCGGCCGGCACCCGCTATCCCGAGGCGGGGATGAACGCGGTCAACGCCTGAGTACCGTGTTGCCCCCACGGCTGCGGGCCGAGGCTCGCAACCGCTAAACTTGTCTGCATGAGCACTCCCGACCATTCCCCGCTGGGCAAGGACACCGTCTACCCGAGCCGCTACGATCCCCGGCAGCTGTTTTCGATCGCGCGAGCCGACAAGCGTGCGGAGCTTGGCATTGCCGAGGTGCTGCCGTTCCACGGGGTCGATATCTGGAACGCTTACGAGCTGTCGTGGCTGGATTTGCGCGGCAAGCCGGTGGTGGCGATCGCCGAGTTCCGGATACCGGCCGCATCGGCGCATATCATCGAGTCCAAGTCGCTCAAGCTTTACCTCAACGGGTTTTCGCAAGAGCGCATCGCCGACGTCGCCACGCTCACCGACACGCTGACCCATGACCTCTCCGCCGCCGCGGGAGCCGTGGTCGGCGTGACACTCCGCGGGCTCGACGCCGATGCCCACGCGATCTGCGCGCTGCAAGGCCAGCTGCTCGATCAGCTGGAGCTGGAGATCGACCACTACGGACCGCCCGACGCCAGCTTGCTGCAGGCTGACAGCGAGGCCCCGGCGGTCGAGGAAACCGTGCTTTCGCACCTGTTGCGCTCAAACTGCCCGGTCACCGGCCAGCCGGACTGGGGCAGTGTTCAGATCCGCTACCGTGGCGCCCCGATCGATCATGCAGGACTGCTGCGCTACCTCGTCTCGTTTCGCCACCACGACGAGTTCCACGAGCAATGCGTGGAGCGCATCTTTGTCGACCTTAGCCATCGCTGCGCCCCGCAACAGCTGAGCGTCTATGCACGCTATACCCGCCGCGGCGGGCTGGATATCAACCCCTTCCGCAGCAGCGTGCCGGACATCCCGGAAAACCCCCGTACCTCCCGCCAATAGACGCCTGCCAGTAATCCGGCCTTCATGTGCTCGACGCTAACCTTTGCAGCCCGAGCCAAGCGCCTGCGCCACGCTGCGGCCAACGCCACGGAGCGGCACCGCCACCCCCTCGACCCGGAGTCTGCCCATGACACGTTCGCCACGCCACGCCCTGCTATTCAGCGCCGCTATCGGCGGCATGCTGTTGCTCAGCGCCTGCGGCAAGGACCAGCCGGCGACTGCGCCGAGCGCACCCGCTGCGGCCAGCACCAGCGCACCCGCACCTGCACCTGCACCGCCCCCGGCCACAACAAGCAGCGCGCCAGCCATGGCGCAGCCCGCCAGCGCGGGCAGCTCTGCCAGCGTCGCGCCGGCAAAGGCCAGCAGCGCCGCCACCGTGGCTGCCGCACCCGTGCCGCCACTGGCCGTGACCAAGCTGACTCTCGGCAGCGCCGTCAACGCCGAACATCAAGTCACCCATGCCGCCAACGATTTCGCCGCCAATGACAACACCTTGTATGCCAGCGTCGCCACCAGCGGCCAGAGCAGCGACGCAACCATCAACGCCAAGTGGCGCTACCTCGAAGGCAAGGGTCAACTGGTCAGCAATATCAGCCAGTCGATCGCCACCGACGGCCCGGCGCTGACCACGTTCAAGGTACACAACCCCGACCTCTGGCCCGAAGGCAAGTACGAAGTGGAGATCTCGCTCAACGGCAAGCCAGTGGCCAAACAGGACTTCGAGATCAAGAAGAGCTGATCAGGGCCCGATGCCGCATGACCAGGTCGAAGAGGCGCCGCAAGGCGCCTTTTTCGTGGCGCCGGGAGCAACACGCCAACCACCCGCTTCAGTCGCCAGCGTACTGCCCCTTCCCGGCATTGAGCCTGAGCGCCGTCGCCAGCGGCATGGAGAGCGCTTAGAGCCGCGGTATCAGCAGGCCGACTTCGGCCAGGATGACCACATTCCTCATCCTGCGCAGGCGGGGATGCTCCTGCGTCTTTGTAGGCTGCGATATCGAAGTCACTGGATTCCCGCCTGACCCACCATTCGGCGGTTGAGAACTTCCTGAATGACGAACGTCAAGCAAGTGCGGCTCATACCTGACCCCATTCCTACGTCATCCGTCAGGCGGCAATGTCTACGTACTCAACATGACTGTTGGGAGGGGGTATGGGCGAGCCATCCTCTCGGAGCCCTTCCACGTGGAAGGCAATCGCTTCACGGATTTGCTGCTCGGCCTCCTCGAGGCTGCGACCAGTGGCCACGCAACCGGGAAGGTCTGGAACGTAGGCGGAGTAGTTGCCTACAGCCTGTTCAATGACGATTGCGTAGCGCACGGGGCTTACCTCTTGAGGCTGGCTTGCTTGAGGATACTGTTGAGTGTGCCAGGTGCCAAATCGTCGCTCGGCTTGCCAGGAACAGTGACTCGACCCGACTTGGACGGATGCTTGTACTGGCGATGGCTCCCGCGGGTGGCGGCGAGGAACCAGCCGTCATTTTGCAATAGTCGCAGCACATCGCTGACTTTCATGCGGCAAGCATACCGCGCGGCCGCATTGCCACCCAAGGCTTGAGTTGACGTCGCGCCAGGGATCGCGTGGCAGCACCGACCGAGCGCGTGCGCCACGTCCTTTGCCCTACGAGCCCTAGCTTCCTGCCAGCTCGTTGTGTGAGGTTGACGGGAAGTCTCCCACGGTGGGTTAGGCTGGTTTGACCCCGACCCTCGTTTTTGGCGTATAGAGCTAGACTCATTCGATGCTCAGCGGTGACGGGACCGCTTCGCTTGGCATAACGCTCGCGAGCGCCAGTATCGCTTGCCGGAATGGCTCCCCTCGCCCGCACTTCGATACCTCCACCATCTCTCTTATGCCATTCAAGCTAGTGAGCAAGATCTCCTCGTACCTGCAGACGGGAAGTTGAGGATTATCTTTGAACCGTCTGTCTGGCCCTCCCGACTTGTTTACGTACCGCCAAGTATGACCGATGACTTCAGCGTCCCTGGGGACTTGCTCGCCCTCAATGAAGCGAGTTGGCGTAACGGTGACTCGCAACTCGCGGTAGCTCACCGCGCCAATGCCCTCTCGGTCATAGACGAAAAGTCGATCCGGAAAGAAATAGAGCGTCTGGCGCCCAACATTCAGTGCGATCGTTTCTATGTTGGTCTTCAGGAAGGGAGGTGGAGCCCTTCTTATTGACGTCTTTCTTCGCTTGATAAGGTTGCTTGCGCCAGCATGGTATTTACGGTCATAGACTTCGCCGGCCGCTTCGATGTGCCACGCGGTAGCGCAATGCGATAGCTCGGTGGCCGCAACGTGCAGGCGGGCGTAAGCGGCTTCCATTTGCGTATCGAAATCGTAGAACAAGACTACAGTCTTGCCGAGAACATCTCGCGTATGAATGAAGACAGAGCCAAGCAGGCCGGTAACTAGCAATGCAAGCATGACTGCTGAGGGCCAACCTTTAGATATACCGATGCCGAGCATGGTGATCAACACAACAATCACAACCGGAAGCAACCGTAGCTTTTTTCGCTTGCGCTTCAGCTCATCCAGAAGCTCCGCCGACGTGGAGTCAACGATCTGGGAAACGTCTGCAGACTCAATTTCCTCAAGAGGGGCATGCGTTGTAGCAGGAGCACGCGGCGGAAGTGGCTGTTGACGATGCCGAGGGGCTAGGCGCGATGACGTGTTATGTAGCAGGGTGGCTCGGTAATAAAGCCCTCCGCGCCCCATGTGCACATAGTTGCCGCGCGGACCGCTCCCCACTCGAAATCCAGGAATGCCAACGGAGATACCGACCCCGGACCTGGACAGGTTGAATCGTAGCGGCCCAACTCGAATGCTTTTGCGCAGATACAAGCCCATCGAGAGACTCCCTCCGTTCCTTGTTGAAGTGGCAGCCGTTTAGCAGGGAGCGGCTGATATCCGCGGTAGCAACGCATTTCCATTCGATTGTCAGGCAACCAACATTTCTGTTTTCATCACACGGCTACGGAATTAGATCAGATTTAGCTCTTCTAGCGCCCGCGTGGGGTCGACAAGGGCCCCCGGCCCTATGCCCGACGGCTTGGCAATCTGCTGGCCAGTCTGCGCGTCGGGCCCGGTCAACTGTACCGCCATGCTGCAGCCAAGCGCACTGGCAAACACCTGATGTGCTCCCGGCACCAGAGCCAGTCTGTGGCGATGCCGGTGCGCATGGCAGAATCCGCGCATGGATATCTATCTGGTCGGCGGCGCGGTCCGTGACAAATTGCTCAAGCGACCGGTGGTCGATCACGATTACGTGGTGGTTGGCGCGAGACCGGACGAGATGCTGGCCCTGGGCTACCGGCCGGTCGGCAAGGACTTTCCGGTTTTCCTGCACCCCGAGACGGGCGAGGAATATGCGCTGGCACGCACCGAGCGCAAGAGCGGCCGCGGCTACCACGGCTTCCTGATCCAGGCCGACCCCACGGTGACGCTGGAGCAGGACCTCGCACGGCGCGACCTCACCATCAATGCGATCGCCGAAGACCCGCGTGGCAACCTCACCGACCCTCACCAGGGTGTGCGCGATATTCAGGCACGCCTGCTGCGGCACGTCTCCACGGCCTTTGTCGAGGACCCGGTGCGCATCCTGCGGGTGGCGCGCTTCGCCGCCCGCTTCGCGCCGTTGGGTTTCACCGTCGCCGAGGACACCATGGGGTTGATGCGCCGGATGGTGCGCGATGGCGAAGTCGATCACCTGGTGCCGGAGCGGGTGTGGACGGAGACGCGCAAGGCGCTCACCGAGCCGCGCCCCTCGGCCTTCCTGCGCGTATTGCGCGAATGTGGTGCGCTCGCCGTGCTGTTTCCCGAGATCGATGCCTTGTACGGGGTGCCGCAGCGCGCCGAATTCCATCCGGAGGTGGATACCGGCGTGCATCTGGAGATGGTGCTCGACATGGCGGCAACGATTGCGCCCGGCAACGACCTCGTCGGATTCTGCGCGCTGTTGCACGATCTCGGCAAGGCGCTGACACCGGCCGACAAGCTGCCGCGGCATATTGGCCACGAACACACCGGCGTGGTGCCGCTGCGCGCCCTGGTGGCACGATTGAAGGTGCCGACCGAACACGCCACGCTGGCCGAACGCGTGTGTATCGACCACCTCAACGCCCATCGGGCGCTGGAGCTGAAACCGGCCACCGTGCTGAAGCTGCTGACCTCCCTGGACGCCCTGCGTCGACCCGCGCGGCTGGAGACCTTTCTGGCGGCCTGCGAGGCGGACAAGCGCGGCCGGCTCGGCCACCAGGACGATGCCTACCCGCAAGCCGACTACCTGCGCCGCGCCTGCGCGGCAGCCGCGGCGGTCGAGGCCAGCGCCTTCGTCGAGCAGGGACTGGCCGGTCCGGCGATAGGCACCGCCATGCAGGCCGCGCGCATCGACGCCATTAAGGCCATCAAGACCGCGCCGACGCCCCAGCCACCGGCTGGATGAGACCTGTCTGGCCGAGGTCAGCGGTGAACACGCCGCAACAGACGCGACTCGATCGCGCTCAGCACGCGGGCCAGCGGGGTGCGCAGCAGGACCAAGGCAACGACGATGCCGATGGCGTCAGCCAGCACGTCGAACGGATCGGCATCGCGCGGCGGTGACAGCCACTGGGCGAATTCGATGAAGATGCCGAAGGCGAGGCATCCCAGCGCGGCTCCGACCTGCGCCTTGGGACGGCAATAGAGGTTGCCCCACCAGCCCATCAGGCAGGTGAAGGTGAACGCATGCAGCCACTTGTCACCGTACGGCAGTTCAACGGTGATGCCGGGGTCAGGACGCAAGGCCATCCACAGCGTCCACAGCATGATCAGCGCGCCAAGCGCTGCCCACAACCGATGCCAGTGCAGCCGTCCGGATGGCTTGATGGCCGGATCGATCAAAGCCGGCCACCTTGATCGGCGGCCAATAGCTCGGCCGGCAGCGACAATGACTCGAGGCCACGGGCAAGCAGCATTGCCTGGAACCGCTCGCCCATCTGATCGGGCAGCATCAGGCGTTTCACCTGCTGCGCCAGCTGGTAACGGGCGTGGTCGTCGACCTCTTCGCCCTGAGCCTGTTCGTAGACGCCCTGCAAACCGGCTCCGATCAGGAATTGCGCCTGCGGCAGGTAGCTCGCCACGGCGAAGCCCGCGCTGTTGCCGGCTTCGGCCAGCGCGGTGAAATCGACTGAGGCCGTTAGATCGTTCAGGCCCGGCAGAAAAAGCGGATCGTTGTGGGCGCGATGGCGGTAGTGGGCCATCAAGGTGCCGTCGTCGCGCTCGGGCAGATAGAACTCGCGGCGCACATAGCCGTAATCGATGAACAACATCAGCCCGACCTGCAGCGTTCCCGCCACGGCCTGGACCCAGTACGGCAGTTGCGGCAGCACTTCCGAACGGTAGCCGTCGGCAAGGTCGCGGCCTAGATCACGCTCGATATGACGCACCGCCGCGGCGACCAAGCTGTCGGCAGGGCGGTCGACGCGCTGCAGGCGGCCTTCCCCATCCAGCGCCACATGCTCCTCCCAGACTTCGCCATCGCGCAGGTTGAAACGCGTGGCCGGCAGGGCGTCAATCACCTCGTTGGCAAACAGCACGCCGCACCAGTCCTGCTCGGGCGGACGGTCCAGCCACGCCACGCGCGCGTTCAGCTCAACCGGGAGATTGGCCTGCAAGCGCGCCCGCTGACGCTGGCGCAAATCGGCACTGGGCTCGAGTATCAAATACTGCCGCGGCAGCGTGCCCGCGCCAGCCAATGCCTTGAGCGCCGCTTCGGCAAACGCCCCGCTGCCGCCACCGAGCTCGAGAAAGTCGGCTTCCGCACCCAGCGAGGCCAGCGTCGGCTGCACCGCGTTGATCACGCACTGCGCGAACAGTTCGCCCAGTTCCGGCGCGGTGACGAAATCACCGGCGGCGCCGAATTTGGTGCGACCGGCGCTGTAGTAACCCAGTCCCGGCGCGTACAGGCAACGCTCCATGTAGGCCGAAAAGGGGATCGGTCCATGGCTGACGATCTGCTCCCGAAACAACTGCAACAGCTGATCGGAGTGCGCGCGTTCGTCGTCAGTAGGTTCGGGAAGTCGGGACTGCATCGGTGTTGCCGTCGAGGGGATCGGGACAAGCATAACGGATGCCTTCGCCCGTCCCGGCGATGGCTTTCTCTACGCAACAGCGATGAGGCCAGTTTCGGCAATAGGCAGCTTCTCAGAAGTCTTTTTGCAGGCTCAGATACAAGCCGCGACGCGGACCGTACTGGGGTGCGCCAACGCCGATGCCGGTGCCATCGCGCAACTCGTAGGTGCGATCCAGCGCATTGATCAGCGCCAGCTGGGTATGCAGCTTGCCGAAGCCGGCGATGTTGAACTCGTGTGCTACGTTGAAGTTCAACTGGAAGTAGTACGGCAGCGACAAGCCATTCGGCACCAGCCCGGCCTTGCGCAAACCACTGCCGAAGATGTAATCGGCGCCGACCTTGGTCGCGCTGTCCAGCGCGTAGCTGATGCCGCCTGATGAGGTGAGCTTTTGATCGTGATCGAGGTGGATGTAGTGGTTGGCGATGTACGCCAGGTCCTGAGGCGAGAAGTTGTACTGGCCGGTGATTACCCGTTTGCCCATCGCCCGGCTGTAGGCCAGGTTGAAATAGGCTGACAGCGGGCCCTGGGTGTAGTCGGCGGTAAATTCCGCGCCGCGCACGCGGCCTTGGGCGTAGTTGAAATTGGAATACACCAGGGCGGCCCCGAATTGCCCCTCGTCCTGCAGGCGGTGGATCTTGCGGTAATAGCCATCCAGGCCGAGTGTCCAGGCGTTGCCGATGTTCTGCGAGATGCCGACATCGAAGTAATCCAATCGTTCGGCCAGCGGCGTGTTGTTGCCGGTGACCGGCAGCGCGTTGGTGGTTCCCGCGAACTTCGCGATATCGCGGCTGCTGATCGCCTCGGTCGCCGGCGGAGTGAAGTAGCGTGAGTAGCCCGCATGCACTGTGGTGGTGTCGGTGGCCTGATAGACCACCCCCAGGCGTGGACTGAGCTGGCTTTCGGTGCGAAACAGTTGATAACGGTCGCCGCGCAATCCGTAGTTCACCGTCCACTTTTCGCCGATGCTCCACTCATCCTGCACGTAGGCCGACCAGGTCTTCGCGGTAAACTGGTTGTTGTCGATGATGTTGATCGGCGTGGTGCTGGTCTGGTTGCCGTTGGCATCGGCAGGAAAGACAAAGGCGTTGTTGCCGCTGGCGGCACGCTCGAAGCTGCCGTAAAGGCCGTAACGCAAAGTGTGGTTGTCCCCCAGCGGCGTGGCGAAGTCGGCCTGCAGGGTACTGGCACGGTTGCTGCGGCTGATGGTTGATGCAAGGCCGTTGAAGACCAGGTCACCAGCCTTGTCGGGGAAAAAGCCCAGGCTGCTGTACCGCTGTCCCAGCGATACCTGATAGTCGGTTCCCGCCAGCTTGCCCTGCAGGGAGAGCACACCGAAGCGGGTGGTTTCACGCTGCTGCTCGTTGAGGTCGGCCGAGTTGAAGCTGGTGGTATTGAGGTAGCCGAACTCCGGCACCTGGTGAGGATTGTTGGGAATCTGAAAGCGGCTGTTGGCGGCACCGAACATCAAGCTCAGCCGGGTGTTCTGGTTGAGCAGATAGGAGATGTCACCGAAGCCCTTGACCTGGTTGGTGTGGTCGTGGATCGGCGTGCGGCTGGGGGTGGGATTCTCGATGCCGATGTTGTTCTGCATATAGTTGCCAGTAACGAACCAGCTCCAGCGGTCGTTGCTGCCCCAGACCGACGCGTTCGGATTGAACGTGCCATACGAACCGCCAGTGACACCGACGCTGCCGCCATTGCCAAGCTGATGGCCACTCTTGGTGGTGATGTCGACCACAGCGGCGGTGCGCAAACCGTATTGGGCCGGTAGTGCGCCATCGAGCAGCTTCACATTGGCGATGGTTCGCGCGTCCAGGGTCTGGCCGAAGCCCGCGATCGACTCCGGGATGATCACGCCGTTGATGCGGTATTGCAGGTTGGCATGATCGCCGCGCACATGCAGGCCGCCATAGGAATCCTGCACGACACCCGGCGCCTGCAGAAGTACCTGGTTGAGTGGCGTCGAGGCGCCCAGTGGCAACTGCGCAATCGCCTTCTGGTCAATCACGTACTGGCTGCTACCGGTATCCGGCGAGAGCGCATTGCGCGACTGGTCGAGCGCCGCCGAGACATCGACGGCGCTGAGCGTGCGTGTCTTGCGCGGCGGCGTGTTGTGGCCCCCTCCATCAACCGCCGGGCGGGCATCCGCCACATCTCCAGGTATGGCGGCTGCCACGGCAGCCTGAACGTTTACCAGACCCAGCGCGGCGGCCAGGCTCAAGGCCAGCATGGAACGTTTCATCAGATAGACCCGAAAGTGAAAGAACGAAGCGATAGTTTGCAATGTTATAACATTGCGATATGACATGCCTGCGTCATAGGTCACGGTCTCCACAGCCAATGTCTCAGCCGTCATTCATCCCTGCCCTGAACACCCCTGCTTGGCGGCGAGAGATTCAGAACCCGGAAATGACGTAATCTGACAGGCCTTTCCACCGAGGTCCGTAGCAACGGCTACGCCGGTTTGTATCGTCGGGCTTCCGAGGAGGAACGTGTGACATCGCCCACGCAACAGGTCCCCGCTGTCATTCCATCGGCCGAACCTGGCCGTATCACCCAGGCTATTCTCGACTTCGTCAGCCAGGTACCGGACAGCGCCATCGGCAATAGCCGCGAACCCGCCGTCGAGGCACATCGGCTTGGTCGCCGCGCAGCGCAACGGGCTGCCATCACGGCGGGTTCGCTGGCCTTGCCGCCAGGACCGCTAGGCTGGCTGACCTTACTGCCCGAGCTGGCGGCCCTGTGGAAGATTCAGGCCCAGTTGGTCAGCGATATTGCCGCCTGCTACGGCCAGCATGCACGCCTGGGCCGCGAGCAGATGCTGTGGTGCCTGTTCCGGCACACCGCGGCGCAGGCTTTCCGTGACCTGGTGGTGCAGATGGGCGACCGGGTGTTGTTTCGGCCGATGTCGCAGCGTGTCCTGCGGCGTCTGGCCGAGCAGATTGGCCTCAAACTTACCAGGCGCACGCTCAACGAAGGGCTCTCTCGCTGGCTGCCGGTAGTCGGCGCCGTGGGCGTGGGCGCCTATGCGTACTACGACACCCGCCAGGTCGCCCATACGGCGATCACCTTGTTCAGTGGTGACGTGGTGGGCTCGGAGGATGTGGACACAGCGACAACACCGTCGTCGCAACGGACCGACGCGACGCCGACGGGGTCGACGGCAGCGAAGCCAACCTAACCGTTGCGTGTGATGACGTCCTGCTCGCATTGCGGCAAGCTGCGGGTTGAATTGCTGCAGGAGGCCTGCCATGAAGCCACGCCATGACCGACCCGTCGCGCTGATTACTGGCGCCGGCCGCCGCGTCGGCGCCACCATCGCGCGCACCCTGCATGGCGCCGGCTATGACCTGGCCCTGCACTACCGCCATTCCGCCGATGCGGCATGCGCACTATCCAGCGAATTGGAGCAGCAGCGTCCGGAAAGCACTCTGCTGCTGCAAGCCGAGCTGGCCGAGCTGCCCAGGCTGCCCAGGTTGATCGAACAGCTGCTGGCGCACTACGGGCGACTCGACGCCCTGGTCAACAACGCTTCGGCGTTCTACTCGACCCCGCTGGGCACGGCAACGCCGATGCAATGGGACGAGTTGTTCGCCTCCAATGCACAGGCGCCGTTCTTTCTCTGTCAGGCGGCGATACCAGCGCTGCGCGAGACGCGGGGTGGCATCGTCAACCTGCTGGACATCTACGCCGAGCGACCGCTGGCAGGCCACACCTTGTACTGCATGGCCAAGGCGGCGCTGAGCGCAATGACCCGTTCGCTGGCGCTGGAGCTGGGACCGGACATACGGGTCAACGGCATCGCCCCCGGCGCGGTGTTGTGGCCCAGCGACGGCAAGACCGACGACGACCAGCAGGCGCTGCTGGCACGCACCCCGCTGCAACGCGCCGGCAGTCCCGAGGACGTGGCCGGCGGCGTACTGTGGCTACTGCGCGACGCCTCGTTTGTCACCGGCCAGATCATCCGCATCGACGGTGGCCGCACGCTCACGGTGTAGGTCGCGGAACGCGACCCTCCGGAGCGCGCCGGCCGGACTATTTCTTCTTGGGTTTGAAGGCCTGTTCCAGCAAGGCCGGATCGAAACCGACACTGGTTTCGCCCGCTTCCGCATAGCGGTACAGCGCCGCCGCGTAGATGCCTTGCATCGATGCCTGGATCAGACTGAGCAGAATCAGCCCGAGCACGGCCACGACCACCGCCGCCACCAGCGCTACGCCGGAGTTCAGGGTCACCGCGCCACCGATCAGTGCCGCCGCCGCGAGTACCGCCAGAAAGATGAGCAGGCCGAACACCACACCGATGCCACCACTGCCGATCAGGTTCTCGCCCCAGCTGCGCTTGAGCAGTTCCACGCTGCGCTTGACCGCATCCACCGGACCGACCTCCTGGCTGGCCAGCACCGGCACCACCAGAAACGTCGCCACGGTCCAGGCCAGCCCGACGAAGCCGATCACCAGGCGACCGATCAGCCCCAGCCGCTCCTGGATCATCCGCAACAGCAAGCCGACGGTCGCCGCGATCAAGGCGTAGCCGAGGATGCTCGACCAGCGCGAACGGGCCAGTGCAAACCCGACTGCGACGCTGGTCGGCTCGCCGCGCAAGTGCATAAGCGCCACCCCGGTCAGTGCTGTCTGAAAGAAGATGATGACGAAGTACTGCACCAGGTAGAACGCGAACATCAGCAGATAGGCACCCGCCGACATCCGGTTCTGCAGGTCCTGGCCGGCATGTTCGCCACCGATCACCATGATCCCGACCGGAATCAGGAAACTCGCCGCCACCACCAGCGTACACAATCCCGACAGCAGCGGGAAAACCAACAGCGACTTGTCCGAACGCAATACCGCTGCGCTGGCCTTCATCAAGGCCCAACTACGGGCGAATTTTCCAGCCATGAGCTCCCCCTCATCCGAGTTGTCAAAGTGGTCTTTCTAGCATCCGCCGACCCTTGGCGACCGTGCGGCGGTAATCAATCCTGCCATGACTCGACCTGCAGCGGCTCCTGGTCCGCCGGAAACCCCGCCCAGAGTGCCGCCATGCTCAGACCGCTGAGCGGATGTCGCAGCTCCGGTGCGATATCGGCGATCGGTTTGAGGACAAATGCGTGACGCAACTCCTGGCGCGGAATCTGCAGATGTCCCGGCCCCTCGATCACCAAATCGTCGTAAAACACGATATCCACGTCCAGCGTGCGATCGGCATAGCGCGGCACGTCGCGGCGGCGGCCATGGCGATCCTCCAGCGTATGCAGCCAGTCGTTCAGCGCAGCCGGCGAAAGGTCGGTGTCCAACCCCACCGCGAGGTTGACAAAATCAGCGCCGTCGAACCCGATCGCACGGCTGCGATACGCCGGTGATACCGTGAGGTCGCCAAAGCGCGCGCGCAACGCCTCGATCGCCACCGGCAGATGGTGTTGTGGCTCGAGGTTGGAGCCAAGGCTCAGATAGACCCGTGCCATCGCGTCAGTGATCTGCCGCGGCACCGGCATCAATAGCCGTCGACGGCGGCGTCGCGCCGCGCATCATCAGTCCGGCGCGCATGTCCTGACCGGACGGCTGCTGATACAACGCCAAACCGAACTCCGGCAGCAGCGCGATCAGATGGTCGAAGATATCCCCCTGGATACTCTCATACTCGGCCCAGGCGGTGGTCGCGGTAAAGCAGTAAAGCTCCAGCGGCACACCCTGCGGCGAACTGGCCAGCTGGCGCGCCATGCAGGTCATCTCGTGATGAATCTTCGGATGCTGCTGCAGGTAGCTGCCGACGTAGGCGCGGAACGTCCCGAGATTGGTCAGCCGGCGACGGTTGAACGGCTGTTCGCCCGCCTCACCGAGCTGACTGTTCCACTTGGCCAGCTCGCTGTGTTTGCTGTCCAGGTAATCTCCGAGGAGACGAAAGCGTTTCAGTCTGGCCAGTTCGTCGCTTTGGAGAAAATGCACACTGCTGGCATCGAGATACAACGCACGCTTGATCCGGCGGCCACCGGAATCCACCATGCCGCGCCAGTTCTGGTAGCTCTCGGCAATCAGTTTCCAGGTCGGTATGGTCACGATGGTGTTGTCGAAGTTGCGCACCTTCACCGTATACAAGGTGATGTCGATGACGTCGCCGTCGGCACCGGCTCCGGGCATGGTGATCCAGTCACCGACCCGCAACATGTCGTTGGATGACAACTGCACCCCCGCGACGAACCCCAGGATGGTGTCCTTGAAGATCAAGATCAGCACCGCCGACATCGCGCCCAGGCCCGACAGCAGCAGGCCGACCCGCTTGTCGGTGATCATGCCGATGATCAGCAACGCGCTGACGATGAACAACACCAGCTTGGCCAGCTGGATCAGGCCCTTGATCGGACGCTTCCCACCGACCGGGGTCTCGCGGTACAGCGACTCCACTGCCGACAGCGCGCGGCTGATGGCCATCACCACGAAAAGCACCATCAGCGCCATCGCGACGTTGCCGACCAGGTGCTCGATCCGCGGCGGCACGTCGGGCACCAGCTGGATGCCGAACTGGATTACCAGCGCGGGCACCAAGCGTGCCAGCCAGCTAAACACGCCGAACTGGAACAGCGCGTCGTCCCATTGCCATGCCGTGCGCCTGGCGATACCACGCATCACCCGCAGCAATACCAGTCGGGTCAGCAAACCGGCCAGCCAGGCCAGAACCAGCAGCAGCACGATGGCGGCCAGCGAACGCATGCCGGGTTGTTGCATCAGGGCGGTTAGTGAATCCATGTCTTGCGTTACTCCGCTGATGTCTGCGGTCGCCGACCGCGCTCGATGCACACCCCCACCGCCTTGGCTCCCCGTACCGCGCCGGGCTTGGACAGCTTCAGGCGCACCCAGGCAACGGCGAACTCCTCTCGAATCAGTGCGGCACAGCGCTCGGCCAGGGTTTCGACCAGACCAAAGCTTGACTCGCCGACATAGTCGATCAGACGTTTCGACACATCCTTGTAGTTGAGCGTCAACGCAATGTCGTCGCTGGCTGCCGGCACGGTGTTGTCGAACGCCATTTCGATATCCAAAGACAGGGTCTGGCGCACGCGACGCTCCCAGTCGTAGATGCCGATGACGGTGTCGATACGCAGGTCTTCGATGAAAACGATATCCATGACGGTAATCACTGAGGTGCCAGCCGTACAGGGTCGACGAGCCAGCCTGGAGATGCAAGTCCAACCGCCCCGCAACGCTCGTGCGATCATGCACGGATGACCGCTTTCCCTACACTCCCGCTCAAACCCGCCCTGCTTGCCAGTGTCGAAACCCTCGGTTACGCCACCATGACACCGGTGCAGGCACAAAGCCTGCCGCCGATGCTGGAAGGGCGCGACGTGATTGCCCAGGCGCAGACCGGCAGCGGCAAGACCGCCGCGTTCGGACTGAGCCTGCTGCAGTCGCTCGACGCGGACACCATCAGGCTGCAGGCGCTGGTGCTGTGTCCGACCCGCGAGCTGGCCGATCAGGTCAGCAAGGCGATCCGCAAACTGGCCGCCAACATCCCCAACGTGAAGCTGCTGACCCTGTGCGGCGGCATGCCGCTGGGACCGCAGCTGGCCTCGCTGACCCATGATCCGCACATCGTGGTCGGCACCCCGGGCCGGGTGCAGGAACATCTCAAGCGCGGCAGCCTGCACGGCGGCGGCATCAAGGTGCTGGTGCTCGATGAAGCCGACCGCATGCTCGACATGGGCTTTACCGAGGCGATCGAGGACATCATCGGGCGCATCGCCAAACATCACCAGACCCTGCTGTTCTCGGCCACCTACCCCGACGAAATCCGCGCCGTGAGCCAGCGCGTGCAGAACAACCCGGTGGTGGTGACGGTAACGGCGCCGGTCGAGCAACAACCCGCGATCGACCAGCAGTTCATCGAGCTGGAGCCGGCTCAGAAGCCCGATGCGCTTGCCCAGTTGCTGGCCGGCCAGCGCGATGCCCAGGCGCTGGTGTTCTGCAACATGCGCCGCGAGGTGGACGCCGTGGCGCATGAACTCGATCGTCGCGGCTTTTCGGCGCTGGCGCTGCATGGCGACATGGACCAGCGCGACCGCGACGAGGTGCTGGTGCGCTTTGCCAACCACAGCTGCTCGGTGCTGGTGGCCACCGACGTGGCCGCACGCGGCCTCGACATCGCCGACCTGCCGCTGGTGATCAACTACGACATCGCCCACGATCCGGACACCCATACCCATCGCATCGGCCGTACCGGCCGGGCCGGCCAGTCGGGTCGGGCGATCACCTTGTGCACGCCGCGCGAGCGGCCCAAGGCTGCCAACATCGAAGAGCTGCTGGGCACCGCGTTGGCATGGCGGCCGCTCAAGATCACCCCCGCGCGGGGCAAGACGCTGAATCTGGCACCGATGAAGACCCTGGTAATCGACGCCGGACGGCAAGACAAACTGCGCCCCGGCGACATTCTCGGCGCGCTCACCGGCGACGCCGGTCTGGCCGCCACCGAGATCGGCAAGATCGACGTGTTCGCAACCCGCGCCTACGTGGCGATACGCCGCCCGCTCGCCAACAAAGCGCTGGAACGCTTGCGTGCCGGCAAGATCAAGGGGCGCAACTTCCGCGTGCGCCCCTTGGGTTGACCCTTGCCGCCGTCAGCTGTCTTATGCTGGCGAAAATATCACCACGGTGGTCCGATGTTCCGTCTTGCCAGCACCCTCGCCTTACTCGCCTTCGCCAGCACCAGCTGGGCCGCGATACCGGTTTACGGCTACAAGATCGTGCACGTCTATCCGCACGACACCTCGGCCTACACCGAGGGGCTTTTCTACAAGGATGGCTTCCTCTATGAAAGCGCCGGTCAGTACGGCGAATCGACCGTGCGCAAGGTCCAGCTGGATACCGGCAAGGTCGTGCAGCTTCGGCATCTGCCACCGCAGTATTTCGGCGAAGGCATCGTCGCCTGGAAAAACCGGCTGATCCAGCTCACCTGGAAAAGCGGCACCGGCTTCGTCTACGACCTGGCCAGCCTCACGCCGCTGCGCCAGTTCAACTATCCCGGTGAAGGCTGGGCGCTGACCCGCAACAGCAAGCACCTCTACATGAGCGATGGCACCCCGGTGTTGCGCATTCTCGATCCGCAGACCCTGAGCCAGACCGGCCAGATCACCGTGACCGCCGATGGCGTGCCGGTGAAAAACCTCAACGAGCTGGAATGGGTGAAGGGCGAGATCTACGCCAACGTCTGGCTGACCAACCGCATTGCCCGCATCGATCCGGCCAATGGCCACGTGCTGGGCTGGATCGATCTCACCGGCTTGCTCGACATCGACCGGTTGCCTAATCCCGTCGATGACGTGCTCAACGGCATCGCCTACGACGCCCGCCATAACCGGCTGTTTGTCACCGGCAAATGCTGGCCGAAGCTGTTCCAGATCACCCTGGTGAAACGGACACCTTGAAGCGGCCTCGCTGACCCGCGGCGCGTCATCGTGATGACGCAAAATCTCCGCTCTGCGGTCATCATCGAAAACCACACTGTCACTCCACCCGTCGCCGAGTGACAACGTGCCTACGCAATACGTCTACCCCTCACGGTCCGGCATCTGCCGCATCGTCCGCCATGGACACCGCTGGCGTGTTCTGCTCGACGACTGGGAGGTGGGCCGCCACGATTCGGCGGAGACGGCACTGGCCACGCTGCGCGACCGCTGGCCGCAGACTCGTGTGCCGGCTTCGTTGCAGCGGTGGCGGCAGTTGTCGGAGCCAAGCTGGAGCTACTCGCGCCCCGCGCACCGTTGAGACAGCGTGGACACAGCCCGCTGCGTCATCGGCGTTGCAGCCAGCTCACCGCGCCCCGCCCGGCGACAACGCCACTGGCGAAGCAGGCCGTGAGCAGATAACCGCCGGTCGGTGCCTCCCAATCCAGCATCTCACCGGCGCAGAACACGCCGGGACGCTGGCGCAGCATCAGTGTGTGATCCAGCGCTTCCAACCCTACGCCGCCGGCGGTGCTGATCGCCTCAGCAACCGGGCGTGGTGCCCGCAGCGTGACGGGCAGCGACTTGAGTCGCGCGGCCAGCGCCGACGGATCGGCCAAGGTGGCTTTGTCGGTCAGCTCGAACACCAGCGCACACTTGGCTGCATCGAGCCCCGCCCGATGGCGCAGCCAATGGCCAACGCTGCGCTTGCCGCGCGAACCGGCAAGACGCCGGATCAGCACAGCCAGGCTGTAACCCGGCACCAGGTCGAGATGCAGTGTGGCCGTGCCGTTGGCGGCAAGCTGTTCGCGCAACTCGGCGCCGATCGCATAAATCAGGCTGCCCTCGACACCGTATTCGCTGAGTACGCACTCCCCCTGGCGATGGTGCGCAATACCGTGGCGATCAAGCCAGTGCGCGACCACCGGCTTCAGCGGCGCACCGGCAAAGCGCTCGCGCAGATGATCGCTCCACGCCACCTCGAAACCGCAATTCGCCGCCCGCAGCGGCGCGATGTCGACACCGGTTGCTTGCAGCGGGGTCACCCAGCCGCCGTCGGAACCGAGTTGCGGCCAACTGGCGCCGCCCATCGCCAGCACTACAGCGTCTGCCTGCGCCATTCGCTCGCCGCTCGGCGTGGCGAACCGCAAGCCACCATCCTGCCCCCAGCCAAGCCAGCGATGATGCATGTGAAACCGCACGCCTGCCGCGCGCAACCGATGCACCCAGCCTCGCAACAGCGGAGCAGCCTTCAGATCGGCGGGAAACACCCGCCCGGAACTGCCGACGAAGGTTTCCACCCCGAGGCCACGCGCCCAGGCACGCAGCGCATCGGCATCGAACGCCTGCAACCATGGCGCGACGGCATCGCGGCGCTCGCCGTAGCGGCCAACAAACCGCACGAACGGCTCGCCGTGGGTCAGATTCAGGCCGCCCTTGCCGGCAAGCAGGAATTTGCGGCCCACCGACCCTTTCGCCTCGTAGAGATCTACCGCCACGCCCGCCTCGATGGCCTGTTCGGCAGCCATCAGTCCGGCTGGGCCGCCACCAATAATGGCTAGGTGGGCTTGCTCTTCTCGATTCATCCCGAGAATGGTGGCACGTCGCCGCATCCGGGCATAGCCGATGCCGTGCATCCCTACCACGACAGCCAGACAGCTGTAGCTTATCGGCGATACCCATGGACGGTACCCGGCGCGTCTAACGCTCCGAGGGTTGTCGGATGTGATACCGGGCATAGGCCTTCACATGCTCGTCACCCCAATTAGCATCTAGTTAACAAACGGGAGTCAGGATTTTGCCACACGAGACCTGCAGCCCCGTCAAAGGGAGTTCGACGCGTGTTGTTCGCATCGCGTCCAACCGGTCCAGGCCATCCACGACGCACACGCAAGCGCAATGCAAGCGCGGATACACGCGTCCTGGCCCGAAAAGCCATCCAGGCATACAGAGAAATCTGACCGAGAAAATCGCCGCCCACCGGTGGCGAAAGCGAAGCGGTGGCCTGGCTTCAGACGTTTACCTCCGGGGTGAGACGCCAAACGGGGATCGACGAGCAATCCGCGTACCTGCTTACCCAGCAGGCCAGACGCAGCTGCAAGTTTGCTCACAACCCAAGAACAGGTGACCCCATGAAGAAGAAGACACTCTTACTCCCCCTCCTCGGTTCGGCGATGGTGGCCTGGCTGCCCCTGGCCGTAGCACGCGAAGTGGTCGTCCTGCCGGGAGTAGTTGGCCCGGTCGGTGTCACCAGCGGTGTCGATACACAGGGGCCCGGGACCCTCACGGTGGGTAACCAGGACATCAACACCGGTAACGATCCCGGCGGCGCGATCACCACCGACGCCGCCAATACCGCCAGCATCCTGTTCAACAACAGCTCGACCGTCAGCGGATTTGTCGGTGCGGCCGGTTCGACGTTTCTCAACATCTCTGCGGGCAGCAATGCCAACACGGTGACCTTCAACGGTCCGGTCTACTCGACGACCTTCTCGGTAGCCGGCACCGGCACGGTCAACTTCAATGGCGGTTTCACCAGCGCCACCGGCTCGACCATGGATTTCGCCGGCGATGGTTTCATCAACGTGGGCGCTGGCCAGACGGTCAAGGCTGCCATCACCAACTCCGCAGGTGCCGCTACCGGCACGCTGACGCTCCATGGCAACAGCATCCTGGATGGCGCGGTCGGTGCTGCAAGCGGGCTGAAACAGATCACTGTGGGCGGTGGCAATGCACTGATTACCGGGCAGGCAAACGCTGCCACATATACCCTCGGCACAAACACCTTGAATGTTGCCGGTGCCTTGGCGATCCCGGTGGCAGGCACCATCAACACCACCATCTTCAGCCAGTCGCTCTACGGCAAGATCACCCCGGTGGGTGCCGCTACCATCGGTAACGCACTACAGGTCAACGTGATCGTCACCGGACCGATTCCCGTGGGCAGCAGTTTCAACATCGTCGACGCCACCAGTGGCACCAACGGCAGCACGGTCACGGCCACCAGCAACACTCCGCGCTATCTGTTTTCGGCGGCCCCCACCACCAACGGCCGCGTGCAGATCACCGCGACCCAGATTCCCTTGGCGACGGTGGTGGCACCGATAGCCAACCCGACTGCTCCGATCGTTGCGCCGGTCATCGACGCGCTGCCGTTGACACCGATAACCACACCGCTGCTGACCGCCATCACACTGCTGCCAACCGCCACGGCTGTCGCCGATGCCCTGGCGCAGCTTCAGCCCGGCGCGGCGGCCCTCGCCTCGCCGCAGGAAAGTTATCGAGTCACCCAGCAATTCCAGGGGCTGTGGGCCTCGCACATGGAGAGCGCGCAACAAGCCTGCTTCCAGAACGAGCAGCCCGACGATCGCAACGGGCAACGGCGGGACAATACGGTAGCCTGCCAGCCCGACAAGTTGAGGCCCCGTTTGTGGGGTGCTGCGTTCGGCTATGCCGGCACGCAACAGGCCCGCAACGGCTACGAAGGCTATAACGACAACAGCTACGGCGCGATGCTCGGCTACGACATCCCGCTCAGTCAGACGACCACCGCAGGCTTCGGTGTGAGGTTTGGCCGGGCGATACTCAACGGCCTGGGCTCCGAAAGCCGTGGCGATATCCGCTCTTATCAGGCGGCCGCCTATCTGGGGTATGCGCCGGGACCCTGGTTCGTCAATGCCGCGCTGGTCTATGGCCTGGACGATTATTCGAGCTCGCGGCGCATTACGTTTCCCGGTATCAACAATACGGCGAGTGCCGATTACCGCGGTCACCAATACACCGCCTTTGGCGCCACGGGTTACCACTTTCAGCTCGATGACGGGCGCAGCGCCATTACGCCTACCGCGACATTGCAGTACACCCGTCTTGACACCCATGGCTTCACTGAAATCGGTGGTGGCCCGGTCAATCTTAAGGTCAATGCGCAGAACTACGATTTTCTCCAGTCGGGTCTGGGTGTGAAATTCGCACGCGACCTGGTCACCTCCGGCTCGCAGATCGTGCGCCCCGAGGTCCATGTCAACTGGCTGCATTCGTTCAACGGCGAAACGATGGGCAATACCGTGGCTTTCGCGAGCGGCGGGCCGTCATTCAGGGCGACAGGTGTGAAACAGGGGCGAAATCTCTTTGATGTCGGCGCCGGTCTGTTGATCGCTGGCAGCAAAACCTGGTCAGTCGCAGGCGCTTACGACTATCAGTTTAACCAGAGCTACAGGGCGGGTCAGGTCATGGTCAAATTCACCATGGCGCTGTAACGAGCTCGACCGTCCCGCGTGAGCTACATGCGGGCTAACGGCGATCGCGCCGGTAGCCCGCATTGTCTCGACATACCCGGGCTGCTTCTGCGCGGGCTTGACTGCACCGCGGGCCGGGTTCTTCGCCATCCCGACGGATGCCGCCGGCCGGCTCGGCACCGAGGTGCAAAGCCCCCGGGTTCGGCGCAACATCCCACCCCTCAGGCCGCGTCGCAACTAGTTGCGACTTCCCCCTTCGTCATCTTGCGCTCCTGCGCCCCGAAGCGGCCTCGCTCGCCCGTTTCGACGACCCTCCGTGCGTAAAGGGCTGGGAGGGCAACGAACGGCATTACTGCTTGCGCCACGAATCGTCTCCATGGTGTTCCGGCAAGACTTCGCGGATTTGTAGGCACCTACCGGTAACCAGCTGGCCATACCCCTTCGGTAATGCGACAAGGCCGCAATCATCGCGTTATCGTATTAATTTGCGATATTCGGGCTTGGTAATGTCTTGCCGTTGTCCCGCGCAGCAGGATGATTTTTTGTGATGCAGGCACTTTGCCATGGGAGAAAATCCTATTGACTGCTGCCGATATAAAGAATTAACGTAAATGCATTCGCCTTCGGGGGATTGGCGAATGATCCCAACAGGTGCTGGCAGTGGCGTGTACCAGGGAAAGCGACCGCGGCCTCGCTTGCGCTTAGGTTTGGCGAAAGGGTAATGGCTGCGGTATAGCGGGATCGCGTGGCAGGGCTGTAAGAAAAATACCGGTCGTCGCCTTGATCGCGGCGTTATCATGAATGCGTTCAATGCGATCGCAGCGGTTTCTTTTACTCTAAAAACCCATGGGGATCATAATGTCCATATACAGCAAATCCGGCCTTTTGAAAGTCGCGGCCGCTTCCGTCTTGATCAGCGTCGTGGCCGCCGCCGCGATGGCCGGCACCACCAGCGAACTGGCACCACAGCAGAACCCCTATGCACCATCCTATGGCCACCCCTACCGCCATGGCGCCGTACCGACTCAGGAAGCGCAGGCGCGCATGCGTCAATTCGCAGCCCTGCATGGGGCCGGCAAGACTACGGTCAATCCAAAAACGCTCAGCTTCGGTGGCGGAATTGACGGCATCGGCGTCACCAGCGGCACCCCCAAGGTCTACATCGTCGTCTACGGAAACCAATGGGGTACCGCCGGCACCGATGCCAACGGCAACATGACGCTGTCCAATGATCCGGTCAATGCCGTGCCTTACCTGCAGAACCTGTTCAAGGGACTCGGTACCGGCGGCGAACTGTGGTCTGGCGTGATGACGCAGTACTGCGACGGCGCTGGCGTGGCTACCGGTGCCACCTCGTGCTCCAGCAGCGCGGCCCACGTCGGCTATCCGACTGGCGGCAACCTGGCCGGCATCTGGTACGACAACTCGGTGGCATCTCCGTCGCAGGCCACCGGCACCCAGCTGGCCCAGGAGGCGCTCAATGCAGCGGCGCACTTCGGCAACACCACGGCCGCTTCGAACCGATACGTGCAGTACGTGATCCTTTCGCCCACCGGTACCCATCCGGACGGTTTCAACACCTCCAGCGGTCAGTTCTGCGCCTGGCACGACTGGCAGGGTGACGGCTATGGCGTGACCTCGACGGTGGGTGACGTGGCCTTCACCAACATGCCATACGTACACGACATGGGTACCAGCTGCGGTCAGAATTTCGTCAATAGCGGCGCGGCAGGTGCCCTCGACGGCGTCTCCATCGTCGAGGGTCATGAGTACGCCGAGACCGTGACCGATCAGAACCCGGCCGGCGGCTGGACCAACCATGTGCGCGGCTCCACCAGCTCGGGCCAGGAGAATGGCGACGAATGTGCCTGGATCAGTTCGGGTCAGGGCGCTTCTGCAAACGTGGTGATGGGCAATGGTTCGTATGCGATGCAGAGCACCTGGTCGAACGACACCACAGAATGTGATATCTCCCATCCGATTGTCCTGTAATTGCCTCAGGTGACCTGAGCTTGCCGGACTTGCGCTCCGGCAGGGCTAATCGAAATAGACGAGGGCCCGGGCAGCAACCCGGGCCCTCGTTTTGGACAGCCCCCGGGGGGGGTGAAGACGACTGAACGACCCGCTACAAATTCAACGCCTGCCGATCGCAGCCTTGCCCCTAGCAGGGAGTCCCCCGATGCTTTTTTTGCGTCCCCGCGTCGATTGCCGCGTGCACCGATGTATACCTTTTCCGCCAACCGGTGGCCCCTAGGTCATCAGGCCGACGACTCCCGCATCGCGTCGGCCCAAGCGACACGGGCAACGTGACCAGATAAGACCTCTACACAGCCGCAGGTATGAGTTTCATGGCCGTGGGTGACTTCACTGGCGGGAATCAGCACATGTGTCGCACCGGGCACCTTCTTACCTCGCACGCGGGGCGACGCCGGGCAGGGCAGCCAACCTCCATCAAAACTTCTGCTGGTAGCTCACATAGATATAGCGATCGATGTCGAGCTCCGGGTCGAAACCCACGGCGCCGTTGTAGCCGAGATCCTTTGCGGAATAGAGCGGCGACGGCTTCTTGTCGAACACGTTGTTCACGCCGACGGTGAACGTTGCATGCCACGGGGCATTCCACCGCCCGCTGACGTCATTGTACGCAATAGCTCCCTTGCGATTGGCACCCACACCGAATGGCCAGCTGGGGCTGCGGTAGTTCGGCTGGTTGCATTCGGCCTTGCTGTAACACTCATCCCGCAACGCGCCAAAGTACCGTAGCCGCCATGTCGCCCCGAACGAACCGCGCTCCCAGCTGGTCGAGAGATTCGCCCGAATACGGTACTGTGGAATCATCCCGACGCTATTGACCACGGTGGCGCCGGGGCCGCTCTGGGACTGGAATTCGGACACATAGTTGCTGTCCAGGCGAGAGGCGAATCGCCCGAGGCGGGTCTCCGGAAAACGATAGCTCACCGAGAAGTCGTAGCCCTTGGTGGTGATATGACCCAGGTTGGCGTTACCGCGGCTCAGCGTGGTGATTTGGTGCGTGGTGGCATCACGACCGAACTGTCCGCAGTACTGCGAAGACCCATACAGGTAGCACTGATTGACCACGTATTGAGCGCTGATAGCCTGAATTTCGTTGTTGATGCGGATCGCGTACCAATCCAGCGTCAGGTCCAGGCCCGGAAGGTAGCTTGGGCTGTACACCGCGCCCAAGGTCCTGGTCACCGCCGTCTCGGGTTGGAGGCGTGAATTGCCGACACCGATGAAAGAGGGTGTGGCCGACTGGGTGGCACCAACCGACGTGATCGGCAAGCCCTGGCGATCGCGCTGACGAAAGTTGGATGGAACGCCTTGTGCTGCGCACTGGGCTGCTACCGCGGCATTCCCGGCCGCCGCTCCGTAGACGCTGTCGCATTGATCCAAGTAGTGGTCATAGCCTTGCCCGCCGCCGCCAAAGAGATCTTGCAAAGTCGGCGCCCGGAACCCCTCGGCGTAATTTCCCCGTAGCAGCAAATCATTGATCGGCTTCCATTCGAAACCGTATTTGTTGTCCGTGGTGCTGCCAAAGTTGCTGTAGTGCGAGTAGCGACTTGCGACGTCCACCGACAGCGACTGGACGCCCGGGAGATCCTTCAACAAGGGTGCCTTCAACTCCACATAGGCGGAATTGACGCGGTAGCTGCCCGATGTGGGATTGGCCGCATTGCTGCTGGTGTATCCCGTTTGCGCAAAACTGTCCGGTCGACTGTAACCGGACAGATCGCGGGACTCCACGCCTGTGGCGATGCCAAGGCCACCCGCCGGAAGGTCGAACAGCACGCCATTGATATCGGCGCTATAGCTTCGGTCGGTCGAACCGAACGTGTCCGTACTTGGCGCTAGGATGTAGGCCAAGCCCTGCGCCGGAATATTCCCCTGTCCCGCCAGAATGGCCACCGGTGTGCATTGTCCGAGCTGGTAGCTACTACCCAGCGGAATGGGTGCCGCCGGCGTACCGCACTGAACTATCCCATTTCCATTCAAAAAGGACGGTCCGAGTGCCCTCGCCAGCGCGAGAAGATTCCATTCACCGGTACCCTGGGTAATACCTTCCCCGTGGTTATAGTTGAATCCAACTGACCAGTTCCATTCGTGTTCGCCCACGTCGAAATAGCCACCGACACTTCCGTCCAGATGATAGGACTTGTAATCCTCCCGATAATAAGGCGGAATTTCCGTCATCATTCGGTTCCATTGGAGATCCGTACCGGGAAACGGATTGTAGTAACTCTGGCCATCGATATAGACCGGAAAATTACGCTGGGAATTGTAGTTCAGCGGATTGCCGGCAATCTGGTCACTCGATTTGCGATCCGAATACATCGCCGTGACTTTTGCAGTAATCGCATCCGTGATGTTGTACATGACATGAGTAAAAATCGAATTCAACTCGGTCGGCATCTGGTACATCTTCTGCGACGTGAAGTTGTACTGATCAGCCGGATTGCCGGTATAAACATGATAGTTAGTGGGATCGCGAGGGTCGGCGCTTTGGGTTGCGGTGTGGTTCAGCATCAGATACTGGCCGGGATTCATGGGACTGTTGTAGATAAGACCCCAGGGCCCCGCCTCGTTGGTACCGTTTGGGTGGTTCGGACTGTATGCATAGTTGGTGATATTACGCGAATTGGCCCACACCACGCCGCGCTTGTTGTAATTGACGTTGAATACGATCGAACTCTTGTCGGTATGGGCACCGGTGGTAAAGCTGTATTGGCTACTCTGCGCATCGCCGCCTTGGTTTTCACCGTAATACGCATTGAACTGAGAGCCCTTGAAGCGATCTTTCAAGATGAAGTTGATCACGCCGCTGATGGCGTCGGAACCGTAGACTGCCGAGGCGCCATCCTTCAAAACCTCAATGCGCTCTATCAGGGCCGCGGGGATATTGGAGATATCCGTGGCACCATTGATCCCCGAGATCCAGCGTTTGCCGTTGACCAGCACCAACACGCGTTGCGAACCTAGGTTACGCATGTTGACGAAGCTCCCACCGGCGCCATTCAATACGGATGATTTGTTGAAGCCTGGCAAGCTCATCATGGTCATCTGCTGAACAATGTCGCCGACGTCGGTCAGACCGGTTTTCTGGATATCCTCCCGAGTCATCGTGAAAATTGGCTGCTGTGTTTCCAGATCGATACTGGGAATACGCGAACCCGTTACGGTAACCGCCTTCAACGCGATCGTGCGCACGGATTTTCGGGCATTCTTTACAGATGACGACTCGGGCTTTGAAGTTTCTTGCGCCGACACCGCAGATAAGGCAACAAGGGACAACAAGCTGACTGCCAGTGCGCTTTTTATTGCGGATGAAAGCAACCGCTTGGTTGATGGCATGATAATCACCCTAAATGATTTTCTATAAACATATGCTTCTGAAAATGGGGACACCATCCCCCGCCAGGCTTTGCCATAAAGCATGCCAAGAAGTTACGCGCCACCCCATAGCACCGACGCTAAAGCATAAATGGTTGCACTTGAAACAGAATCACCCCTTCGCATTCACGTTCACTACGTCGCGGACGTGTGCAGTTGGCGACTTTTTAGCACCGCCACGAAACCCTGTCCATGAAAGCACAGGAAAGAGCAAGATATTGATTTTGCTGGTTAAAATATGGTTTTTAGCGATCCTTACGGGCGCCATGGAGAAATTTCGCAGAAAATTCGAAGTTCACGATAAAATTTCGTTATTATTATTGTGAAGCACTGTAAGTATGTGATTTTGCATCGCTAATAGCGAAGGAAGTCGGAGAAGATGACCCGTCATGAGCTGGACCGTATCGATCTTAAAATTCTCGAAGCTCTTCAGAGAGATGGCCGGATTTCCAATAATAATCTTTCAAAACTTGTTTCACTTTCCCCAAGCGCATGCCTTGCCCGCCTGAGAACGTTGGAGGCATCACGGGTTATAGTGGGTTATCAGGCACGTATCGCCCTTGAGCAAGTACGCGATGTAATGGAGGTCTATGCGGAGGTGACCATGGGCCAACATCTCTCGACCGTCTTCAAGAACTTTGAGGGCGTGTTGTCGCGTATCCCAGAGGTCATTGAGGTGGTCAGGGTGAGCGGGCCTATCGATTACCTGCTGAAAGTGATGGTCAGCGACATGAGCGAATGGAAAGATATTTCGCAAGGTTTCCTGAACGCGGAAAACGGCGTGGCAAAGCTGATGACCATGGTGGTCATGGAAGAAATAAAGGCCCCGGCACCGGCGCCGTTGCGCCCGAATACGCCCAGGGCGCGCAGGGAGCTGGTACGGAAAAAGTAGGAGATGGCCGCGGGGGCGGCAATTTTCAGGGCAGGGCGAGCGTCATCAGACGACGACAACACTCTGTCGCGGATCCGGAGCAGACAGGCCCGTGCGTGAATGCCGACATCAGTAATCATTGTGGACGAATTCCTGCAAGACCCATGCGTCGTACGCGAGACGGCGTTGAAGCTGACCTACCCGACGCAAGAGGCCATGTTTGCGGGACGCAATTCGATCGAGAGACTGGCCATTTCAGGTCTGGCCGAACAGGTTTCCAAACTGGTAGGCGAAAAGTTGGTGCCGATAGAACCGTTGCAGTCGCATGGCAAGTGCCGCCTCACGCTTGCAGAGGACCAGGGGCGCTCGAGAATTCACGTGGACCGGTCGCACTGGTCGGGAATTCTTTACCTCAGCCGCAAAGCGGATTGCTCGGGTGGGACCGAATTCTATCGCCACCGTCGAACTGGCATGGAGCGGTGGCCGATCAACCAGGATGAACTGGCAGCCACTGGTATGGCCACGCTCGAGGATGTTCGCAGAGAGATCCTTGAGAAAGACAGTAACGACCCGGAAAAATGGGAGCTGACCATGCAGGTGCCGATGCGATTCAACAGGCTGCTGCTGTTGCGCCCATGGTTCTGGCATACGGCGAGCCCCGGCTTCGGAGATACTTTGGACAATGGAAGGCTTGTCTATCTGATGTTTTTTGCCGCCGCCCAGGTCTAATCGGGAACGAGGCTTGTCGCTTCTTTCATCGCTTGCTTGCGATTTCCATGACCGCTCACCAAACAGAGGTATCCGTTATGCTGCGTTATTTCCCGGTTTGCCTGTTTATTGTCTTGACGCAGCTTTCCGGCGTCGCCGAAGCCACCGCGTATCCCCACGCCGAGCCCGAACTTCAGGCGTTGGCCGAGGCGCCTAGCCAGACGCAGTTACGCGCTACCATCACCCAACTGGTGAGCTTCGGCACACGTCATACCCTCTCGAGCGCCACATCCGACACGCGAGGCATCGGGGCAGCGCGGCGTTGGGTGAAATCTCGCTTCGAAGCTATTTCGAGGGAATGCGGCGGCTGCCTGGAGATCGTCACACCGTCGCAAATCGTCACTGGCGAACGCATCCCGACACCGACCGAGGTGATGGATATCGTCGCGATCAAGCGCGGCAGCGAGGATCCCGCACCGCGCAAGATCGGGCGGGTGATCGTGATGAGCGGGCATCTGGACTCCCGCGTCACCGACATCATGAACAGCCACAGCGACGCCCCTGGCGCAGACGATGATGGCTCCGGCGTTGCCGCACTGATCGAAGCGGCGCGACTGTTGTCGAAGCAGCCTAACAAGGCCACCGTAGTATTCGCCGCTCTGTCGGGCGAGGAGCAAGGCTTGTACGGCGGCAAGGTGCTGGCCGACTATGCGGTCGCCCAGGGCTGGCAGGTCGAGGCCGATCTCAACAACGACATCATCGGCAACAGCCGCGGCATGAACGGGGTGTTCGACAGCACCACGGTGCGGGTGTTTTCCGAGGGCACCAAGAGCAACGAAACATTGCAGCAGGCTGCCTATCGCCGCTATCACGGTGGCGAAGTGGATTCACCTTCACGCAACCTGGCCCGTTACATGGCGACGCTGGCCAACGACTATCTGCCGGACCTAAGGGTACGAATGATCTATCGCACCGACCGCTTCGGTCGTGGCGGCGATCAGGTTGAATTCCTCAAGGCCGGCTTTCCCGCCGTGCGCGTCACCGAGTCGCACGAGGACTACCACCACCAGCACCAGGATCTGCGCACGGAAAACGGCGTGCGTTACGGCGACACCCTCGCGGGCATCGACTTCCGCTACCTGTCCCGGGTCACCGCGCTCAACACCATCACCATGGCTGCGCTGAGTCGCGCCCCTGCGCCGCCCACCGACGTGGCGATCAAGGGTGCGGTGTCTGACGACACCACGGTGAGCTGGCATAAGGTGCCGGGCGCTGCCGGCTACCGCGTGCATTGGCGCGACACCACCGCACCGCGCTGGCAATACGCCCGTACGGTAGGCGACGTCGACCACGCCGTGCTCAAGAATGTGGTGATTGACGACTGGTTTTTCGGCGTCTCATCGGTGTCTTCCGACGGCTTCGAAAGCCCGGTGGTGTTCCCCGGCTTTTCCGGGAGTTTCGAGCGTTCACCGCCGGCCACGGCCAGCCACTGAAGCGACGCGCCCGCTGCGGGGCCCGATTCTTGAAAGCGGCTCAGGTGTCCCGCCGCTTGGCCCGGTGGGTGGGCGTGGCGGTCCAGGGATCGTCCGGCCACGGATGGCGCGGATAGCGTCCCTTCAGCTCCTTTTTTACCTCCGGATAGGTACGTTCCCAAAAGCCACGCAAATCCTGGGTGACCTGGATCGGCCGTCCAGCCGGCGACAGCAGGTGCAAGGTGACCGCGATGCGGCCGCCCCCGACACGTGGGGTCTCGGCCAGACCGAACAGTTCCTGCAGCTTTACCGCCAGTACCGGCGGCTCGCCTTCAGCATACGCCAGCGGGCGCTGCTGGCCACTGGGAACGGTGAGGGACTCCGGAGCCTGCGCGTCGAGAAGACGGCGCTGGGAATGATCGAACAGGCCTGCCAGCGCCTGTGACAGTTCGGCCCCACTGAGCGCGTTGAGACCTGACTTGCCCGCGAGGCTTGGCATCAGCCAGTGCTCGAGGGTGGCGAGCAGGGCGGCATCGGAAACATCGGGCAAGCCGAGCTCCGGCATCCACGCCCGCAGCGCACCCATGCGCGCACGCAGGCGCCTGGCATGATCAGTCCACGGCAACGCATCGATTCCCCTTACGCGCACGGCGGCAAGCAGGGCCGGCAAGGCGTCCTCCGGCTTTGCCGGCACCCGGCGACGATCCAGCACGATGGCGGCGAAGCGTCCCTCCTCATGGGCCTCGACCGCGGCGCGTTCGTCGTTCCAGCTCAGACTGCGCTCGCGAGTGAACAGCGGCGCGAAGTCGCGCTCCAGCACGCCGGGGTCAAACGGCGCCGCCGCCAGTATCAGGCTGTCGCGGGTCTCATGGCGCAAGTCCAGCACCACCAGCCAGGGCTCGCCCTGCAATTCGGTGTTTTCGTGCAGCCGTGCGCCGCGACCATTGGCCAGCGTGTAGCGCAGCGACTGGCCCTCGTCACGTCGTGCCACCCGGTCGGGAAAGGCATGGAGCAGCAGGTCGCCTACGATGTGGCTGTCCGGCACACCGGATAGCCACGGCCCAGTGTCGCCAGCGCGCGACGTGCTCGAGCGAGCGCCGCTGACGGCAGTGGGAAGCTCCAGTCGCCGTCGCCAAGCCCGGCTGGACTGCTCGATCGCCGCCAACGCCCCGCGATCAATGTCGCCAGTCATACCACGACGATTACGCCAGGCATGCAGCGCGGCGACCCGCACGCGGAAATCGTCGCTGCGTGCCTGAGCACCACGCAGGGGCGAACGTGCCTCCATCAAGGCCAGCAGATCGGCGAGCAACGGACGCATGGGCGCGTCGGCACGCAGTGCCGCTGCCGCCAGACGGGGGGTGGCACCGAGCGCCAGCATCGCGCGACCGAGTGGGGTAATCCGTCCATCGGCATCCAGCGCGGCGAGCTGTCGCAGCACCGCACGCGCCTGCGCCAACGCACCGCCCGGCGGCGGGTCGAGCCAGTGCAGCGCATCCTGGCTGTCTGCGGCAATACCCCAGGCGGCCAGCTCCAGCGCCAGCCCGGACAATTCGGCCTGCAGGATCTCCGCGCTGCGCGCGGGTTGAAGCCGCTTGCTTTGGGGCCACAGCCGATACGCCGTGCCCGCCGCCACGCGCCCGGCACGACCGGCACGCTGGTCGGCCGAGGCCTGCGAGATCGCCACCGTCTGCAAGCGACTGAAACCGGAGTTGGGATCAAAGCGCGGCTCGCGCGCCAGCCCGGCATCGATCACCACCCGGATGCCAGGCAAGGTGATGCTGGACTCGGCCACATTGGTCGCCAGCACGATCCGACGCGTACCCGCCGGCGCCGCCGTCAGCACCGCCTGCTGCTCACCGGTGGAGAGCTCACCGTGGAGCGCCAGCACCTCGATCTCGGTATCGTCCCCCGCCTTCTGGATATTCGCCAACAAGGCTTGTGTCCGGGCTATTTCGCGGCGCCCGGGTAGAAAAGCCAGCACGTCGCCGTCATGCTCCCCCAACGCTCGCCACAATACACGCACCAGATGCTGCTCCACACCCTCCTGCGGACGCGCTGGCGGATGCGCGATGTGCACCGGAAAACTGCGACCGCCGCTGCACAGGCGCGGCGCATCCAGCCATTGTGCGATGCGCTCGCCATCCAGCGTGGCCGACATCACCACCATGCGCAGCTCCGGCCGCAGCGTGGCCTGAACTTCCAGCGCCAGGACGGCACCGAGATCACCGGTAAGATGGCGCTCGTGGAATTCGTCGAACACGATCGCACCGATCCCCGCGAGCTCCGGATCGTCCTGGATCATGCGGGTCAAAATGCCTTCGGTGACCACTTCGATGCGGGTCGCCGCACTCACTTTCGCCTCGAAGCGGATGCGATAGCCCACCGTCTGGCCGATCTCCTCGCCGAGCTGCCGTGCCATGAAATAGGCCGCCGAGCGCGCGGCGATCCGGCGCGGCTCCAGCATCACGATCTTCTGCCCCGCCAACCAGGGGGCCTCTAGCAGGGCCAACGGCACCTGGGTGGTCTTGCCCGCACCGGGGGGCGCTTCCAGCACCAGCCGCGGCTGCTTCGCCAGCGTCGCAAGGATCTCCGGCAACAGCGGACTGATCGGGAACAGAGAAGGGTCGGCGGTCATCACCAGCATGATAACGGCGCCGCACCGAATGCTGCCTGTGACCGCCAGCCACATCGCCCGGCGATGGCATGGCTTGCTAAGCTCGTAGGCCGTCAAGCCATGAGCAATCCGATGAGCCAGCAGGCCGATCTTGCCGAAACCTATCTGCGCGGACTGCAGGACCGTATCTGCGCCGCACTCGAACAACTCGATGGCTTGGCGCGGTTTGAGGAAGATGCCTGGCAGCGCGCCGCCGGCGGGGGCGGTCGCACCCGAGTACTACGTGAAGGCGCGCTGTTCGAACAGGCCGGGGTCAACTTTTCGCGGGTCAGCGGCAACCAGCTGCCACCGAGCGCCACCGCGCACCGTCCCGAATTAGCTGGCGGGAGCTTCATCGCCACCGGGGTCTCGCTGGTGCTGCATCCGCGCAACCCACACATTCCCACCGCCCACGCCAACGTACGCTATTTTGAAGCGAGTAAACCGGGCGTGGAGCCGGTCTGGTGGTTCGGTGGCGGCTTCGACCTCACGCCGTTCTATCCGTACGACGAAGACGTAAGACACTGGCATACGGTTGCCCGCGACCTGTGCGCGCCCTATGGAAACGAGGTCTATCCGCGGTACAAGACCTGGTGCGACGAGTATTTCTATCTCAAGCACCGCGACGAGGCGCGAGGCGTCGGCGGCCTGTTCTACGACGATCTAAACGAGGGTGGCTTCGCGCGCTGTTTCGACTTCACCCGCGCCGTAGGCGACGGCTTTCTCGCGGCGTACCTGCCGATCGCCGAGCGCCGCAAAGATACGGACTACGGCGAGCGCGAACGCGAATTCCAGTTGTATCGGCGCGGTCGCTACGTGGAGTTCAATCTGGTTTGGGATCGCGGTACGTTATTCGGATTGCAGTCCGGCGGACGTACCGAATCGATTCTGATGAGCCTGCCGCCACGGGTACGTTTCGAATATGCGTATACGCCTGAACCGGGCTCGCCCGAAGCGAAGCTCGCCGAGTATCTGAAGCCTCGCGACTGGTTGTAGGAGCGCACCCTGTCCACAAGAGGGGACTTCCTTCGGTCGTGCGCGATTGCTCTCGAGCTGTAGCGCGGCGAAGAGCCATCGCCCACAAAGGGCGATCGCGCACAGGGTGCGCTCCTACCCAGGTTTATGGATTGGCACCGCTGAACTTCACCGCCGTGGCGCCTTTCACCGGGCCAATCTGCGCGCTGTCGCTGACCTTCAGCACCACCTTGCGACGGAAATCCAGGGTTCCCTGCACCACCGCATGCGGGCCGATCACGATCAATGGCTTGCGGCTGTTCCAGTTGAACCAGCTGCTGGACTTTTCGACCAGGATGCCGCCCTCGACGCGGGAATTCGCGCCCACCGTGATGTCGCCATTGACTGTGCTGATACCACCGGCGACATGAGCGTCGTCCAGCACGATCGTGCCGTTGACGTTGCCCAGTTTGCCGCCGATGTCGGCCCCGTGCGCCAGCCGAATGCTGCCGTTGACCGTACTCACCTCACCGCTGACATGACTGTCGCCGCCCAACGAGATCGCGCCATTGACCGTGCCGACCTCACTGGCCTGCGCCTTCTCCCCCAATGTCACCGAGCCATTGACGGTACTGGCCTTGTGCACGCTTGCACCGCTGCCGATATATACCGCCCCGTTGACCGTGCTGACGTTCCCAGCCTGCTGACCGGCCTCGATCCGGACCGTGCCGTTGACCTTGTCGATATTGCCGTCGCGCGCGGCGACCAGCAAGGGCAGACCGAGGGCAAAGACACCGATGATGACGCTTGTTGCGAGTCGACGCATGACATTCTCCTGGTAATGGGATGATAAGAATTCAGATGCCCGCACCCGGCACGCGGTTTACATGACCAGTGGCAGGGGCGGCATTTGACGATGCACCTGCAGCCCTGCACCATTCCGGGTCTGCCTCATCCGGATGACTCCCTCCATGCACACTCTCGTTCTGATCCGCCACGGGCAATCCCAGTGGAATCTCGATAACCGTTTCAGTGGTTGGGCTGATGTCGACCTCACCGAACAGGGCATGGCGGAGGCCTTTGAAGCCGGACGGCAGCTCAAGCAAGAAGGTTACGCCTTTGACGTGGCGCATACCTCGGTGCTCAAGCGCGCGGTACGTACCTTGTGGGGTGTGCAGGATGCACTGGAACAAATGTGGATTCCGGTGCATACCGACTGGCGTCTCAACGAGCGCCATTACGGCGCCTTGACGGGACTGAACAAGGCCGAGACCGCCGCCAAATACGGCGATGCCCAGGTCAAGATCTGGCGCCGCAGCTACGATACCCCGCCGCCGGCGCTGGATCGCGCAGCCAACGAAGCGGTGACCGATCCCCGCTATGCACGGCTAAAGCCGCAAGACATTCCCGATACCGAATGCCTGAAGGACACGGTAGCCCGCGTACTGCCGTACTGGCATGAGGTGCTGGCACCCGCGATCAAGGCGGGGCAACGGGTATTGGTGGCGGCACATGGCAATTCGTTGCGCGCCCTGGTGAAGTACCTCGATGGCATTTCCGATGAGGCCATCGTCGAGCTGAACATTCCCAACGGCGTACCCCTGATCTACGAATTCGACGACGAGCTTAAACCACTGCGCCACTTCTACCTGGGCAATGCCGCCGATATCGAAGCCAAGATGGCCGCGGTAGCCAATCAGGGCAAAGCGAAATAGGCCAGCGCGAATCCTGTCCGGAGACCCCCATGTCAGACGTCATTTCCCCCCGAAAAGCTGCCGCTGCGTTGACCGAGTATTGGTCGCCACGGGTCATAGGCGAGCTTGACGACAACTACATCAAGGTCGCCAAGGTTCTGGGTACCCTGGCCTGGCACAGTCACCAGGACGAAGATGAGATGTTCCTGGTTCTGCAGGGCCGGCTGCGCATCGAGATGGAAGGCAGCGTGATCGAGCTGGCCGAGGGCGAGATGTTTGTCGTGCCCAAGGGTGTGCGGCACAACCCCGTGGCCCAGCAGGAATGCCTGCTGCTGCTGATCGAGCGCAAGTCGACCCTGCATACCGGCACCACCGTCAGCGAGAAAACCCGTTCGCTGGGCGAGCAACTGCGCCCGCTGTGAAGCGCGCACGAAGCGGCTGACCCGCACGCGTAGTTGACCTGACGACCAAGACTTAGGGTGGCGGCACCTGCACGGGCAATGTCGCGGTGGCGGGATACGGCGGCACATCCACGTAATCGCCCGCACGCAGTCGTGCCTGCAGTGCCTGCCACCAGCGCGGGTCGAAAATTTCGCCGTGGGCTTCGCACAACGCCTCACGCAACCGGGGCGGCACGCCGAGAAATTTGACGAACAGCTCGGGAAACACGTCCTCCGGCGCCGCATAGACCTCATCCTGCAGCGGCCGCATTTCGTCGTCCTCATGCACCGGTGGCAGCGCGCGAAAGCAACACTCGTCCAGTGTGCACAGCTCATCGTAGTCGTAGAACACAGCCCTGCCGTTACGGGAAATACCGAAGTTCTTCAGCAGCAAGTCACCCGGAAAGATATTGCTGCCGGCCAGATCCTTGACCGCCTGGCCGTAGTCGCGCATCGCCCGACACGCCTCGTCTTCACCGACCTCGCGCACGTACAAATCCATCGGTCGCAAGCGATGCTCGACATAGCAATGCGCCACCACCAGCTCGTCGCCCTCCACGCGCACGCTATCGGCGCAGCTTTCCAGTAGCTCCCCACGCAGTGTCGCATCGACCTGACGCAGCGGAAAGCGCAACTGGCGGAATTCCTGTGCGTCGACCAGGCGGCCGACCCGATCGTGATGGAAGACTAGCCGGTACTTCTCCTCCACCAGCCGGCGCTCGGTGTCCTTGGGCCACGCGAAGCGGTCACGGATGACCTTGAACACTACCGGCAGATCACGCAGCGTGAATACCTCCATCACCATGCCACGCTTGCCATCGGCCCGCACCAGTCGCTCCTGCGGATGGATGGCCAAATGGCTGAAAACCCGCCGGTAGCGTTCGGTCTTGCCCTGCCTTGCGCGACCCAGCACGGTATACAACTCCTCCAAGGGCTTGTGCGGCAGCAATGCATGCAGGAAGGCAACTACAGCACCGACATTGCCGATATCCGCATGGAAATAGCTGCGCGCGTAACCAAACAGGATCGACACCTCGTCCGTCGACGTGAGCAGCGCATCGACGCGGACTCCGCTGGGCTCATGTACCAAGGCGACGACCAGCGGATACCGGCGCCCGCCACTGCGTACACGACCGACGAGATAGGCACGGCGCTCCCGGTAGAACACCGTTTCGAGTACGTGCAACTCCTCGATCGCGCCGCCAAAGACGGTGTCCCGGTGTCGCTCCAGTACGGCTCCCAGGAGCGCTGCACACTTCGGTAAATCGCTATAGGAGGCGGCATGTGCTTGCTCGACAAGCAAGCGGCGACAGACTTCGGACAACGCCTCGTCGCCCACCGTATATCGCCGATGGGGCGCCATGTCGCTCGGCTCGGTGTAAGGCGCCCGATCCAACGCGACAAACTCGATGTCCGCCACCACACCGTGGGTATGAAAACTGCGCCGCGACAGTGAATTGAACCAGGTCTTGAACAGCTCGCGATCGGCCAGTTTGGTCAGCAGGATCTCGTAATGTTGCCGCATCGAGGCCCACAGGGATCGTGATCGAATCCTGTCATCGAGCAGCACGTCGAGCCGTGCTAGCGTTTCCCGGATGCAGCCATCGTAGAGGTCGATACGCGCATCGGCATCGCGCCGCACTTGCTTCCACTCGCACCGCTCGAAACGGCGCCGCGCACGGCGGGTAATGTCGGAAAAGCGGGCGTTGTAATCGGCGAAGCCGTCCAGGATCAACGCCGCGCCGGCCCTGGCCTGGGGATCGCGGGAAGGTATGACGGCAGTCACGGTCTCCATGAGGCCAGTCTATAGAAACCGGGCCGGCATCAGGGCCTTTGCAGGGCTTTCCCCTGGCGCTACCCACTGGCGGGTTCACCGCTACGCGGCTGCCGCGGCACCACATGCTGGGCGACATCCCAGCCGAAATAAGGGCGGGGCGCCGAAGCGCCTCGCCCTACGACCCGCTGGAGGGGCTCGGTTTGCTTTACATCGCCGCGATCAGCGCATCGCCGAACTCGGAGCACTTCACTTCCTTCGCGCCCTCCATCATGCGGGCAAAGTCATAGGTGACGGTCTTCGCGGCGATCGTTCTGTCCATCGCCGCAATGATCACGTCGGCCGCCTCGTTCCAGCCCAGATGGCGCAGCAGCAGCTCGCCGGAAAGGATCACCGAGCCCGGGTTCACCTTGTCCTGGCCGGCGTACTTCGGCGCGGTGCCGTGGGTTGCCTCGAACACCGCGTGGCCGGTGACGTAGTTGATGTTGCCGCCCGGCGCGATGCCGATGCCGCCCACCTCGGCCGCCAACGCGTCGGAGATGTAGTCACCGTTCAAATTGAGCGTGGCGACCACGTCGTATTCAGCAGCGCGGGTCATGATTTGCTGCAGGAAGGCATCGGCAATCACATCCTTAACCACGATTTCCCTGCCGGTCTTCGGATTCTTGAAGCTCATCCATGGCCCGCCGTCCAGCTCTATCGCACCGAATTCGTTCTTGGCCAGTGCATAGCCCCAGTCACGGAAAGCACCTTCGGTGAACTTCATGATATTGCCCTTGTGCACCAGGGTCACCGAGCGGCGGTCGTTGTCGATGGCGTACTTCATTGCCGCGCGGACCAGCCGCTCGGTACCCTCCCGCGAGACCGGCTTGATACCGATACCGGAGGTCTTGGGGAAGCGGATCTTCTTGAACTGGGCCGGAAAATGCTCTTCTAGCAAGGCCTTGAACTTGTCGGCGGCCTCGGTGCCTTCCTGGAATTCGATACCGGCGTAGATGTCCTCGCAATTCTCGCGGAAGATCACCATGTCGACCGCTTCCGGCTTCTTCACTGGCGAAGGCACGCCCTTGAACCAGCGCACCGGGCGCAGGCAGGTATACAGATCGAGTTGCTGGCGCAGGGCCACGTTGAGCGAACGGATACCGCCACCGACCGGCGTGGTCAGCGGACCCTTGATCGAAACCAGGTAGTCGCGGCAGGCTTGCACGGTTTCGTCGGGCAGCCAGCTACCGGTTTCGTTGAAGGCTTTTTCGCCGGCGAGAATTTCCATCCAGTGGATCCTGCGCTCGCTGCCATACGCCTTGGCCACAGCAGCATCGAGCACGCGTACCGAGGCCCGCCAGATATCCGGACCGATGCCATCGCCTTCGATGAACGGCACGATCGGATTGTGGGGTACGTGGAGCTTGCCATCTGCGATGGTGATCTTGCGGCCATCGGCCGGCGGGGTGAGCGTAGAAGCGGTCATGAAACTCTCCGGTGGATGAGGCGCCGCGACTTTGTGCGCGAGCGCGCCAGTGAAAGCTGGGCCGCTCATTTTCGCCGGAATCGCGCCGCTTGACCAATCCAGGTGATAGCCCGGCGCACGTACAGCACAGCCAGACGCAGGGCGAGCGGCTTTCCCGCCCTGTGTCGTCGGAACGCGTGAAGCACGTCAGCCCAAGCCGGTCGCGGTTGACTGCCGCTTAGCTGGCGTGACCCCGGTGCGGCCTAATTCCCCGAAGACGTACTCTGGGCGGGCGGGGTCATGGTGGACGCATTGTCCGCGGGCGGCGCCATGGAGGCCCTCGGTGGCGGCGGGGTCGTCACCGCGCTGGCCGGCGGCGGTACCGACGACGACTCATCATGATCCTTGCCACACGCACTCAGCGCCAGCACAGCAGCCAGCGATACCGCATAGATAACAGGACGACAGGTTTTCATGGGACACCTCACGATTGCGACTGTGGTGGGTTCTCGAGAGCGACATCTCCCCGATGACATGTCCAGGGACGCCGAGATTCCGGGCGCCAGTGTCAATAGCTGTGGGTTAACACGCCGTGATCGTGGCCCCGCCCATTCAGCTGGGCGAGGGCTGCCGGCGATAGGTGCTCGCGCACGCCGCTGGCGTATCGCCACAACCGTTCAATTGCCGGCAAACACGATGGTTCGATGCCGGCGTGCGAGAATGGTGGATTGCGTCCCGTCGATTCAGCCACCGGTTTCCATGCTCTCCAGTCATTTGCATCAGTTGCTCCAGCTTGTCGAGTGGGCTTCGAATTTCGATGAGCGCTCCCTGCAGCGTGGAGCCGACTATGCCCGCCGCCAGCGTGTGACATCACTGCAGTTCGGCGCCGGTGAACGAGATGATGCATGCACACTCGATGGCGTCATCCGGGGCAGCGAAAAGCAGCCTTACCGCTGCCGCATCGTGGTACAGAGCCATGCCACGCGACTGACCCTGGACACCGACTGCAGCTGTCCGGTCGGCAACGAATGCAAACATGCCGCGGCGATGGTGCTGGTGGCCGCAAACCTGCCACCGGAAGCGTGGCCGGGCAGTCAATCTGTCGAAGCAACCCGAAAGATGGGGCCAAAGAAGCTCCCCCCGGCCACTGCGGCGGCACATCCGCTGATGCGCAAGCTGGCCATCAGCAGACAACTCGAGACCATGCGGGGGCCGCCCTCGACACTGTTGGGGCCCGAGTCCGATCAGCGCGCCATGGCGGCATGGTCACAATGGCTGCGGCACCTGGAGACGTTGCCGACCGCCGCTTCCACGATCGCCGCAGCCGAGCGGCAGTTCGGAATCCTGCTGCGCAGTGCCGAGTATGACGAGCGTTTGCTGGTCAACCCCGTGTGGCTGCGTCCCGGCAAGACCAGACGGGCGCCTCTGGTCGACCCACAGGCACTGCAGCTGGACGAGTATGCCGGCGCGGTGCCGACACCGGTCGATGGATGGCCGATTGAGGTAGCTGGCGCGCTGGCAATGCTTCTGCATGATCAGTCGACAAAGCTCGCCGGACAGTATTGGACAGCCATTCATGCCAGCCATCAGGAACAGGCGCTGGACACGGTGCTAACCCATTTTCCGGTGTATTTCGAGAAAGGCTCGGCGCTCCTGCGGCGTGGCCCGACGTTGCCGTTGCAACTACGCTGGCACAGCTTGCCCGATGGCAGTCAAGAACTGACGGCATCCGTGGAAGCGGACGAGTCGCCCCGGCTGCTGCGTGGCGCCGGCCTGTGGTACGTACTGCCGAAACAGCTGACCTATGGTCGCGTCGAGGGCGACGCGGCCCTGCTCGATGGCATCGCGCAGGCACCGAGGGTACAGCCCGAACAGGTCGACGCGGTGCGCCTGCAACTGCAGCAGCGCACGTCAGCCGTACCGGTCCCGTTACCGGAACAACGTGGGCCGGTGCAACTCATTAGCGCACGGCCCACCCCGGTGTTGCAGCTGCGGATGATCGAACTGCTGCTACGCGACCGCCATGGCAGACCCGTACCAAGCGCGTACGGTTGCGCCCGCCTGGCCTATGACTACGACGGCCACAGGCTGCCGCCCGACCCGCGACGTGCGCTCGGCGTTGCCAGCCGAATCCTGCACCGCAATCAGGTACTGGAGATCGCCCGTGACCCCGCCGCCGAAAGTGCCGCCGAGGAACAACTGGAAAGCCGTGGCATGGTCGAGGCCGGGTTCTACGCCTGGGAACACGGTATTCGTAAACACGCGTTGGATGAAAACGATTTTCTGCTGCAGCCGAACGAGCGCCAGCCACCGTTGCCCGCTCATGAATGGTGGCCACTGCTGGACGAGCTGACAGACCTCGGTTTCCGTATCGAGTACGGTACCGATTTTCCTCATGACACGGTGGTCGACATTGAGGACTGGCACGCCGAACTGGCAGTCAGTGGCAACCAATGGTTCGATGTCTCGCTAGGCGTCGATGTGGGCGGCGAGCGCATCGACCTGTTGCCGGTACTGCGCCGCCTGCTGGTCGACCCGACTTTCCCGCGGCAGCCCGCCAAGGGCGAAAAAAAGCATGCCAGCTGGCGCGTATTGCTCGACGAAAGCCGCAGCGCCGAAGTGCCACTGAGTCGCCTGCGTACGCTGATTGAACCCTTGCTGGAGTGGCTCGAAGGTGAGGGCGAATTGCGCCTTCATCGCAGCCAGGCGCCAGTACTGGCGGCGCTCGACGAGCACCTGCACTGGCAGGGCGCCGAACTGCTGCGTGCACATCTGGACGCGTTGAAAAGCCTCCCGCAGTCTGTTCCACCGCCTCCGTGCCTCAAGGCCACGCTACGGCCTTATCAGCGCGACGGCGTGGCTTGGCTGGACTTCCTCGGCGCTACCGGTTTGGGCGGCATCCTTGCCGACGACATGGGCCTGGGCAAGACGGTGCAAGTACTGGCCCACATTCTCGGTGAGAAGCAGCGTGGGCGACTCGAGCAGCCGGCTCTTGTCGTCGCACCGACTAGTCTGGTCGGCAACTGGCAGAGCGAGGCGGCGCGATTCGCACCCACGCTGAAGGTGCTGGTAGTCCACGGCGCCGCCCGAGCCGACCGCTACGACGAAATCGCCACGCATGATCTGGTGATTACCACCTACCCGCTGTTGCCGCGCGATCGCGCGCAGCTAGTGGAGCAGCGCTTCGCGTTGCTGGTGCTGGATGAGGCGCAGGCGATAAAAAATGCCAACAGCCAAGCGGCGCGGGTAGTCCGCGAGATCCCCGCGGCGCGGCGCCTGGCGATGACCGGCACCCCGCTGGAAAACCATCTGGGCGAACTATGGGCTCAGTTCGATGCGGTGGAACCGGGCTTGCTGGGCAGCCAGCGCCAGTTTGCCAAGCTCTATCGGACACCGATCGAGAAACACGCCGACAGCGATCGGCAGCAACGACTGAACCGCCGCATCGGCCCGTTGTTGCTACGCCGACGCAAGGACGATGTGCTCACCGACCTCCCGGCTAAGACCGAGATCGTGCACACGCTGGAACTGCAGGGTGATCAGCGCGCGCTCTATGAAACCCTGCGCCTGGCCCAACATGAGCGCGTACAGCAAGCGGTCAAGGATCGCGGCCTGGCGCAGTCCGGCATCATCGTGCTGGACGCCTTGCTGAAACTGCGCCAAGCCTGTTGCGATCCCCGCCTGGTCAAGCTCGAAAGTGCGAAGAAGATCCGCACCAGCGCCAAGCTCGACGCCTTGCTCGAACTGGTCGATGGTCTACTCGACGAGGGACGGCGGATCCTGCTGTTTTCGCAATTCACCGAAATGCTGGCGCTGATCGAGAACGCACTGCAAACGCGCAAGATCGACTACCAGATGCTCACCGGCCAGACCCCGGCGCGCGAACGTAGCGCCCTGGTCAAGCGTTTCCAGAACGGCGGCACGCCGGTATTCCTGATCAGCCTCAAGGCCGGCGGCGTCGGTCTCAACCTCACCGCCGCCGATACCGTAATCCATTACGACCCGTGGTGGAATCCGGCTGCCGAAGCACAAGCCACCGACCGCGCCCACCGCATCGGCCAGGACAAGCCTGTCTTTGTCTACCGCCTGATCTGCAGCGGTACCGTCGAGGAGAAGATCCAGGCAATGCAGGGACGCAAGGCTGAACTGGCCCGCGCCGTGCTCGAAGGCGGCGGCGCCACCCAGCAACCGCGCTTCAACGAAAGCGACCTCGCCGAGCTGTTCGCGCCGCTGTAACGCGACGCATGGCTCGCGTGATTCCCGGTTCATCGCTGAAAGACAATGCCGGACCTACGCCACCGGTCGAGAGGCGGGGCGCCGAAGCCGGACCCTACGCAGGTGCGTCGGGGTGCCGTGCTGCGCCGCATTCGGCGCTCACGCCGCCTGCTGGATGCCTGTCGAGGAGCCCAGCTGACGCGGCTTGCGCTTTATCACAGACGCAGCGGCACAAACTGACGCAATGTGGCGGTTCAACCCGGTCAACATGCCGGTCAACTGCTGACCTGTCGCAGCCGGATGCAGCAGAATGATGCGATTGCCGGCGACGCCGGGCCGGCGAGATGCCGCAGCGACACACGCCTCCCCGTCATCGGTGACGAGCGTAAGCGGCAGCGGGGACTGTGAATCCCAGAACTGGCGGCTCACCAGACCATGCTGGGGGCCGCCGACAATGATGCATTCAACCAGCTGTTCCATGGTGATTTCTCGATCGTCGTGGCGGGAGGGTTACGAATCAACCTGCAGGGATCGAGCCACTGGCACCCGCCAAACGAGAACTCCATCACAGTTTTCTGGGTTGGCTGGCGGCATATCACCAAAATCCCATTAAAAACCCGACACCGTAAATCGTGTTGCCGCCCCACCGGAAGCGAGGGACGCGCGATACCATGTCATCGAAGGTTTTTCGCATCCTGTCTGCCATCTGCCGATCACGATTGCGCAATTGACGCTCGTAACCAGGTGCGTTGAAGTTCGCCCACGGGTAAGCCACGGTCGTAAAAAAATCCCTGTCCGTAGGTAAACCCCAAGCGTTTGACGACCTGCAGCTGTTCGGCGCGCTCAATGCCTTCGGCCACGGTTTCCAGATTGAGGGACCGGGCCAACGCGAGGATTCCCGCCACCATTTTCTGGTCTTGCGGACTACTGTCGATATCCTGGATGAAGGACTTGTCGATTTTAAGGACGTCCAGCGGCAAGCGGTGCAGATAACTGAGCGACGAATAACCGGTACCGAAGTCATCGATAATGATGGCGATCCCCATGGCTTTGAGCTGGTTGAGTAGTGCAATGCTCTTTTCAATGTCCACGATCAACTGACTTTCGGTGACTTCCATGGCGAGTGAGACCGCGGTCGATCGCATCCCTACCGATTCCAGCAAGCGGCGAATCCGCCCCGCAAAATGAATATCGCGTAGCTGCATGGCGGATACATTGATGGTGATGGACAGGCCGCTAGCTCCCAAATGTGTCCATGCGGCCGCCTGCCGTGCCGCTTGCTCCACCACCCACTCGCCGATCACGGAAATGAGACCGCTGCTTTCCGCCAGCGGAATGAATCGCTCCGGGGAAATTTCACCCCGTGTCGGATGCATCCAGCGCAGCAAGGCCTCGAAGCCACGCAAGGCTCCGGTCTCGAGAGTGACTATCGGCTGATAATGCAAGATGAGCTCGTTGCGGCCAATGGCCTCATGCAGCTCCTGCGCCAGAAGCCGATTTTCCTGCAAGGCATAACTGATTTCCGGCGCGAAAAAGCGTATCGACGCTCCCCCCTCTCGTTCGGTCTGAGTCAGGACCTCCAGCGCCTTATCAATCAAGTCCTCATGGCCACTGCCATCATCGGGAAAGATCGAGACGCCGACCTTAACCATGGGCGTGATGTATCCCTGACTCGCCGGCACCTGCAGCGCTCGCAGGCGGTCGGCAAGTGCTGCGATGCGCCATTCAGCCGTATCGATTTCCTCGATATCGCTCATGATGATCGCGAAACGTGCTCCGGTCAGAACCCCGACCATATCCGTCGCCAACAGCGAAGCCTCGATCTCTTCCCCCGTCAGCTTGAACAATGCATGGCCCTGCTGCGAGCCCCATTGGCTTATACTAAGCCGAAATAAAGTATCCGAACATATCAAGCAGCGTAAAGGACGGTGGGGTGTTGGAAGAAGGCGCGAACCACGGCAGGTCTTCTCTGCAACGAACGCAGGAAGCCAAGGGCATGCCGCTTGAGATGGTCCGGTCCGGTCAAAGCGATACGACCGAGCTTGTGCCGCTTGAGATGATTCCAGACCAACTCATCCGGGTTCAGATCCGGGCTGTAGGGTGGCAGCTGGAACATGCGAAGCCGTCCTTGGGTGCTGGTGACAAAGCGCTTCACGGCCTTGGATCGGTGTACCGGATGACCATCGACGATGAGGAACACCGGCGCGTCGCGGTTGACCAAAAGTCGCTTCAGGAAATCAATGAACTTGGCCGTCGTCAGCGTGCCTGGGCAACCGGCGAATCGCAGTTCGCCCCGCGGACTGATGGCTGAGATCAAATTCAATGAGAAGCGCGCGCCGGTACGATCCACCGTCGGGGTCTGGCCGACCGGCGCCCAGGTCGTGCCACTGTGATAGTCCGAACGCACGCTGGCCTCGTCGGCAAAAAAGACCTCGGCCTTGGCCCGTTTGGCTTCCTTGCGGATGGCGGGATAATCCTCGCGCAGCCAGGTTTCGACGCGCACCGGATCGCGTTGATAGGCGCGTGCCAGCGGACGCTGTGGCGATAACCCCAACTCGCGCAGAAGGCGCCCTACCGAAACTTCGGATAGCTGAACCTGGAAGCGCTGCGCAATCAGGTCGCGCACCATCGCCCGGGTCCACAGGGCAAACTCGAATTTCAACTGCTGCGGGTTCTTCGTGGTCACCGTCTTGAAAATCCAGCGCATCGCCCGGGCATCCAGCTTGCGTGGTCGACCACTGATCGGCTTCGCCCGAAGCGCCTCTATCCCCCCTTCGCGGAACGCTGCAAGCCACTCGTAGATGCGTGGCCGTGACAAGCCCAAGGTGCGAATCACGCGCTCGGGGGATTCGCCGGATTCCACCGCCTTCACCGCCCGGATGCGCATCGCCTCCAGCGTCTCATGCGACAACTTTCTGCCATCGGTCTCGTGCATTTTCCTCTCCTGATTCCCATCCTATCCTTGGACAGCATCAGAGAGTAAATGTTCGCTTACTTATGTTCTTCTTAGTAATTGCTTGAAACGGTCAGCGTCCAGGTACAGGATGCAGGCGGTGTCCCCCGGGATGCGCATACCGTCCAACGCATCCTGGGCCAACTCGAGAAAGCGGTTGCGTAACAACAGTCCGGTGAGGCCGTCGGTATTGGCCTGCTCGCGCAGGCGCTGTTCGAGGCGAAATTGTTCAAACAGGGTTCGAGTCATGAAGGCGCGCAATACTGTTGACAGCGATACCGCGATTACCATGTAAACAGCGTACTGGATAACTTCGGCGGTATTGCCGGCGGCCAGCAGCAGCATCGGCAGCGGGCCTAGCGCCGACAACCCCATGCCGGCGACGAAGGACCAGCGCGATGGCCAGACGGAGGCCGTAGCGACGGGTATCAGCAGGCTGCCCGGCAACACCCAGGCGGGGCCAAGTGCACGGCCAATGCCATTGAGATTTATGCCGATCTCCAGCATCAACACGCACGCGAGCATCAGCAGATTGAGCGACTTTGCTTCCCGTGTGCGACGGCTTGCCAGAGCTATCAGCAGCATAGGGATGGCTGGGGCGAGGCGCAGCAGCATCGAGATATCGCTGGCTGCCACGAAGGAGCTGGTGATGGTTGCAGCGATAAAGCCGGGGACGGCAACGAGCATCAGCGCATGAATCACCGGCTGCATCTGCCGCGCGATCGCGCGGGAATAGTCCCTGCGCAGATCGGGTTGTTGTTGCTGGCTGATGAGGGGCGGGCTCGGCATGGGTGCGGAATGAGGGCGACGTACGATGCGGGCTGAGGGGCTGGAGTCGCTAGAGCAGCAAGATCAGTGCCATCTGGAGAGGAGCGGCGTGCAATCTGCCCTGGATACCCGTGACCTTCGGCAGGGGTTAAGGGGGTGGTTGGGGGGCTAGCATCGATCCCGGGGTCGATTCCATGTCGGCTGTGAAAGCCTCTTGTCCTTGCTTCCTATCAGGTTTCGCCGCTTTTTCGGAAAGCGGAAGCCGCAGTCTGGGGCGATTTGTCGACCCCCGACTTCGCCACTGGAGAATGTCTTGAAAGCCTCTCGTCTTGCTTCCGCACTCGTGGCCACGGCCATCGGACTGAGTAGTTTTTCCGCACTGGCTGACGTGCCGCCGCCGCAAGATGTGCCCTACAACGGCACGTTGGCGATCAAGGTCGATGCCACCGATGTGGCCCATCGGATCTTTCGGGTCCACGAAGTGATCCCGGTGCAGCCCGGTCCTCTGACCCTGCTGTACCCGCAGTGGATTCCGGGCAATCATTCGCCGACCGGCCCGATCGACAAGCTGGCCGGCCTGCGGATCACCGCAGGCGGCAAGACGCTGAGATGGCAGCGCGACCCGCTGAATGTGTATGCGTTTCACATCGAGGTGCCGCAGGGCATCAGCAGCATCGAGGTGGCGTTTCAGTACCTTTCACCGCAGGACAGGGCCGAGGGTCGAGTGGTGATGACCCCGGAAATGCTCAATTTGCAGTGGAACGCGAACACGATCTATCCGGCGGGCTATTACAGCCGTCGCATCATGACCGAGCCCAGCGTGAAGCTCCCCGAGGGCTGGAAGTTCGGCAGCGCACTGGAGGTAGCGTCGCAGGATGGCAATACAGTCAGGTTCAAGCCGATCAGCTACAACAATCTGGTGGATTCGCCGATCTTTGCCGGCAAGTATTTCAAACGGGTCGATCTGGCTCCGGGTGCCAAGGTGCCCGTGCACATGGATATCGTGGCGGATGCGCCGAAGGATCTGGAGATCACCCCGGCGCAGTTGCAGGTACACCGCAACCTGGTGCAGCAGATGTACAAGCTGTATGGCGCGCACCATTACGACCACTACGACTTCCTGCTGGCGCTCAGCGACAAGATGAGCGGCATCGGGCTGGAGCATCATCGCTCGAGCGAGAACGGCGTCGGCCCGGGCTATTTCACCGAGTGGGACAAGAACGCGCTGCGCCGCGACCTGTTGCCGCATGAGTTCAACCATTCGTGGAACGGCAAATACCGTCGCGGCGCGGATCTGTGGACGCCGAATTTCAACGTACCCATGCAGGACTCGCTCCTCTGGGTGTATGAGGGCCAAACCCAGTTCTGGGGTTACGTGATGGCGGCGCGTTCGGGCCTGTGGACCGACAGCCAGGCGCGCGACATGCTGGCTTACGTGGCCGCCCTGTACGACCGCGGCCGTCCCGGGCTGGCCACCTGGCGCACCCTCCAGGACACCACCAACGATCCGATCATCGCCCAGCGTGCACCGTTGCCGTATCGCAACTACCAGTCCAGCGAGGACTACTACTCCGGGGGCCAGATGATCTGGCTCGATGTCGATGCCAAGCTGCGCGCGCTGACCCATGGCAAACGTTCCATTGACGATTTCGCCCGCGCGTTTTTCGGTATGGACAACGGCAGCTACGTCACCAATACCTACACCTTCGACGACGTGGTCAAGACCCTCAATACGATCGCGCCGTTTGACTGGAGCGGCTATCTGCGTGGCCTGCTCGACGGCCATGGTCCCTTGACCGGCGGCATCGAGGCGCACGGCTGGAAAGTGGTCTATACCGATACCCCGTCGGCCGCGGTCAAGGCTGTTGAGGCGCGTCGCCACTTCGCCAATCTCAGCTATTCGATCGGTTTGTCGGTAGGCAAGGGCGGCAAGATCGCCGATGTGCTGTGGGACGGCCCCGCGTTCAAGGTCGGTATCTCGCCGGGGATGACGCTGGTCGCGGTCAACGGGCACGACTACGACAGCGACAAGCTCAAGGACGCGATCAGTGCTGCGGCCAAGGACAAGCGCAAACCGATAACCTTGCTGCTGAAGGACTTCGACGAGTACCGCACGGTGCACATCGACTACCACGGGGGCCTCAAATACCCGCATCTGGTACGCGATAAGAGCAAGCCCGATACCCTGGACGCCCTGCTCAAGGCGCGCTGACGCTTTATTGGAGCTTCCGTTCGGGGTGGCAGGGAGTCACGACAACGTTTGCCGTTTGCCGTTTGGCGGTGGCGCGGCCACGTCGATTGGCCCTAACGCCTTTGACATCCCCGCCCCGCAGCAACTCCGCTATACTGCGGTCCCCGCGGTGCCGGCCTCCGGCCACAGCATCCGTGCGTGGCCCTACATGCGCTCGTAGCTCAGCTGGATAGAGTACCGCCCTCCGAAGGCGGTGGTCGTGGGTTCGAATCCCGCCGAGCGCACCATTTCTCCATACTGAATGACGGCGCCGAAGGTTTCCCGGTGACGGGATGCTTTGCGGGACAAACCTTGGGCTGTACCGTGGCAGAGCACCCCGCCCGCAAGCATGATGCGTTGCCGCATCACTTATCTTTCAGTTAACTATCTGTTTTATATGTATTCAAGAAGGTAGGTCCTCTGCCCACGAACAAATATATTGCACCGCAACAAAATAGTGAGTAGAATCCTGTCCACTACCCCGATCCTCATTGAGGAGGTTGCCATGACAAATCAATTCAACAACCAGATTTTCGCTTTCACCAAGCAGCTGACCGACAATGCTTTCAAGGCGCAGTCGCTAGCCTTGAAGAGCCTGGAGTCGGTAGCCGAGCTGCAGCTCAAGACGCTTGAGCAGCAGGCCAATGTTTCGGCCGAATTCCTGGCCGAGGCAATGGAGGCGCGTGACGTCGATGCACTGCGCGGCCTGTGGGAAAAGGGCGCCAACCTGAATCGTGACAACGCCGAGCGCACCGTGGCCGTGTCGCAGGAGATCATCGCGATCACCCAGAAGACGGCCGAGTCCCTCGGTGCGCTGGTGCAGGAGCAGCGCCAGGCTGCGAACGACGCCGTCACGGCGCCGGTTGTCGGCGTCAAGAAGGCTGCCGCCAAGTAACAGATCGGCGACGCGCTCGCCGAAGCGTTTTCGCGGCACCCCCTCCCTCCGCCGCGATTATTGAGGGCCGGATTTCATGTCCGGCCCTCATTTTATGCGCCGAGCGAAAAAACTTGCGGCCGCCTGTTTGGCTTAGTGCCGGGCTTTGTCGCCGGCTCACCGGGTCAAGGGAAAAGATGTCACAGGGATTGTGTCTTGTTGTTGCGGCGGACCCGCTGATATACTTTTCGGGATTGGATCGTGGCCCGTAGCTGCATCGGTGCCGCCGGGTTTTCACCGCGCGGGAGCGTTACGTGCTCAACAGTCTTGCCTCAGGTCGACGCCTCGCCTCGCGCATCGTGCTGCTGCAGCTCGCTGTGGCGGTGATGGTCGGGCTGGCTTTCTTGCCGCTGGGGCGGCAGGAAGCGCTTGCCGCCGCTGCAAGTGCCATGATGGTAGCGCTGGGAACGGCGATACTTTCGATGCGCTTCTTCAGCGGGCTGGTTGGCGCAGGCATGACATTGAGTCGCCTGTTGACGGGTATGATCGTGAAGTGGGTCGTGATCGTCGGGGGGCTGATCGTGATCCTGTTTCAATACAAGTTGCCGCCACTGGCCGCCATCTCGGGGTTGGTGGCTGCTTACGCGGTTTATCTGCTGGCGTTCAGATTCAAGGGTTGAAACATGGCAAGCGAGCCACAGGGCGGTCTTACCGAATACATCCAGCATCATCTGACCTTCCTGTCGTCGCCGCACGTCAGCAAGAATGGCTTTTGGACCTTGCATGTCGACTCGATCACCGTGTCGTTGGTGCTGGGGGCGATGTTCAGCCTGTGGTTCTGGATGAAGGCGCGCAAGGCGACGGCGGGCGTGCCAGGCAGGGGACAGGCGTTTGTCGAGCTGGTGCTGGAGTTTGTCGACGGCCAGGTCAAGGACGTCTTCCATGGCGATCGCCGCGTGCTGGGTCCGCTGGCGCTGACCGTGTTCATCTGGGTCTTCCTGATGAATGCGATGGATTTGCTGCCGGTCGACCTGCTGCCGTGGATCACCGAGAAGTTCGGCGTGGGACATTTTCGCGCCGTCCCGACTGCCGACATCAACATGACGTTTGCGATGTCGCTGACGGTATTCGTGCTGATCATCTTCTACAGCTTCAAGGCGAAGGGTTTCGGCGGATACATGCACGAAATGTTTACCGCACCGTTCGGCAAGCACCCGGCGCTGTGGATTCCCAATTTTGCGCTGAACCTGGTCGAGCTGCTGTCCAAACCGGTCAGTCTGGCGATGCGGCTGTTCGGCAACATGTACGCGGGTGAGCTGGTGTTCATGCTGATCGCGGGGTTGTTCAGCGCCGGCAGCTGGTGGCTTTACGGCATGGGCATCATCGGTTACACCGTATGGGGTCTGTTCCACATCCTGATCATCTCGATCCAGGCATTCATTTTCATGGTGCTGACCATCGTGTACATCTCGATGGCGCACGACCACCACTGATCTTCCTTTTCGTACTATCCGTTTTATCCATTTAACTATCCAGCTGGAGACCGTCGTGGAACTCATTGCTCACATTGCTCAAGTGCAGTCCTTCACCGCCATCGCGCTGGGCCTGATCATCGGCCTCGGTGCACTTGGCGCCTGTATCGGTATTGGCGTCATGGGTTCCAAGTTCCTCGAGGCCGCTGCCCGTCAGCCCGAGCTGGTGCCGCTGCTGCAGGGCCGCATGTTCCTGCTCGCCGGCCTGATCGACGCGGCGTTCCTGATCGGCGTAGCGCTGGCGATGTACTTCGCTGTGGCCAACCCGTTGCTGTCGAACGTGATGAAAGCCGCCGCAGCTGCAGCCGGTCACTAAGTTGTCGACCCACGGTGCCGCCTTGGCGGCACCGCATTCCCGCAACGACGCCTCGGCGCTCTTGCTCGTAATACTCAGCATATACAGGTAGTGCAGCGATGAATTTCAACGCGACCCTGATTGGCGAAATGCTGTCATTCGCCATCCTGATCTGGTTCTGCGTCCACTTCATCTGGCCGCATCTCAACAAGGCCATTGAAGAGCGCCAGATCAAGATCGCCGACGGCCTCAGCGCCGCCGAGCGGGCGCATGCCGAATTGAAAAGTGCCGATGTGAAAGTGGCGGCCGAGATCAAGCTGGCTCGGCAGCAGGCCACCGAGATCATCGACAAGGCGCAGCAGCAGGCCAATCAGATCATCGACAAGGCACGTGCCGAGGCGGTGGTCGAGATCAACCGGCTCAAGGCCGTCGCGCAGGACGATATCGCCAACATGGCACAGCGGGCTCGTGACCAGTTGCGCGAGCACGTCGGCGCACTGGCGGTGCAAGGCGCCAGCAAGATCGTGCAGCGCGAGATCGACCCGGCGGCGCACAAGGCCTTGCTCGACCAGCTAGCGGCCGAGATCTGATCGATGGCACAGGCAATTACCCTCGCCCGCCCCTATGCCCGCGCCGCGTTTGAGGTAGCGCATGGGACCGGTACGCTGGATGCGTGGTCACAGGCTCTGGCCTTTGCCGCTACGGTGGCCAGGGATGCGCGCGTCGGTGTACTGGCCAGCGACCCGCGGGTGCTGGCCGAACAACTAGTGGCCTTGCACTTGCCTGCCGGGATAACCGCTGACGCACCGTTTGCGCAGTTTCTCGCCGAGATGGCCGAACAGCGTCGCTTGCCCTTGCTGCCGGAAGTGGCCGAATTGTACGAGGCGCTGAAGCGCGAATCCGAATCGCAACTGCTGGTCAAGGTCACCAGTGCCATGGCGCTGGATGCCGCGCAGGCCGAGCAGTTGAAGACGTCACTGAGGCGCCGCTTCAAGCGCGAAATCGCGCTGGAAACCCGGGTCGATGCGGCACTGCTGGCCGGCGTGGTGATCGATACCGGCGAGCAGGTGATCGACGGTTCCGCACGCGGACGCCTGGAGAAACTCGCCAGTGCTCTGGTGCATTAAAAGCAGATTTGAAGAGTGGAGAGAAGTGAGAAACGAGCAGGTAGCCATAACACCACCACCGCTCTTGCTCGCCGCACACTCCTCTCAACCCGTTTCTAGATCTTCAGGATAACCATCATGTCCAGCACCACATTGAATCCGTCCGAGATCAGCGAGCTGATCAAGAGTCGCATCGAGCAGTTCAAGCTCGGCGCCGAAGCACGCAACGAAGGCACCATCATCAGCGTGTCCGACGGCATCGTGCGCATCCACGGCCTGGCCGACGTGATGCAGGGCGAAATGATCGAGCTTCCGGGCAACGCCTTCGCCCTGGCCCTGAATCTCGAGCGCGACTCGGTCGGCGCCGTGGTGCTGGGTGAATACCAGCACCTGCGCGAAGGCGATACCGCCAAGACCACGGGGCGCATCCTCGAAGTGCCGGTCGGCCCGCAGCTGCTGGGCCGCGTCGTCGATGCACTGGGCAACCCGATCGACGGCAAGGGGCCGATCGAGGCCAAGCTGAGTTCGGCGATCGAGAAGGTAGCGCCGGGCGTGATCTGGCGCCAGTCGGTCGACCAGCCGTTGCAGACCGGTTACAAGTCGGTCGACGCGATGATCCCGGTCGGCCGCGGCCAGCGCGAGCTGATCATTGGTGACCGCCAGACCGGCAAGACCGCGCTGGCGATCGACGCCATCATTGCGCAGAAGGATTCGGGCGTTAAATGCATTTACGTCGCCATCGGTCAGAAGCGTTCGTCGGTGGCCAACGTGGTGCGCAAGCTGGAGGCGCATGGCGCCCTGGCGCATACCATCATCGTGGTGGCGTCGGCATCCGAATCCGCGGCATTGCAGTATGTCGCCCCGTACTCCGGCTGTGCGATGGGCGAGTACTTCCGTGACCGCGGCGAAGACGCGCTGATCGTGTACGACGATCTGTCCAAGCAGGCCGTGGCCTACCGTCAGATCTCGCTGCTGCTGAAGCGCCCGCCGGGCCGCGAAGCGTATCCCGGTGACGTGTTCTATCTCCACTCGCGTCTGCTCGAACGCGCGTCGCGCGTATCCGCCGCGTATGTCGAGAAGTTCACCAACGGTGCGGTGAAGGGCAAGACCGGTTCGCTGACCGCGTTGCCGATCATCGAGACCCAGGGTGGCGACGTTTCGGCCTTCGTGCCGACCAACGTGATCTCGATTACCGACGGGCAGATCTTCCTCGAGACCGATCTGTTCAATGCCGGCATCCGCCCGGCGGTGAATGCCGGTATCTCGGTGTCCCGCGTCGGTGGCGCCGCGCAGACCAAGATCGTCAAGAAGCTTTCCGGCGGCGTGAAGCTGGCGCTGGCGCAGTATCGCGAACTCGCCGCGTTTGCGCAGTTTGCTTCGGATCTCGATCCGGCCACCCGCGCCCAGCTCGATCGCGGTCAGCGCGTTGTCGAGCTGATGAAGCAGGCCCAGTACGCGCCGCTGTCCATCGCCGAGCTGGCGTTGTCGGTGTATGCCGCTGAGAAGGGTTACCTCGACGACTTGCCGGTGAACAAGGTGCTGGCGTTCGAGAAAGGTCTGCATGCGTTCATGCACCAGAACCACGCCGACCTGATGAAGACCATCGTCGAGACGGGCAACTGGGACAAGGACATCGAAGCGACCTTCAAGGCTTCGCTGGACGAATACAAGAAAACCGGTAGCTGGTAACAGGCTGGGCGCGGGGAGTCACGGCGCAAGCCACCCCGTTCCCCGTTTCCGAGCAAGCAAAGCGAGCGAGTAAAGCATGGCAAGCGGACGCGAAATCAAAACCAAGATCAAGAGCACGCAGAACATGCGCAAGGTCACGCGCGCGCTCGAAATGGTCTCTGCCGCGAAGATTCGCCGCGCTCAGGACCTGATGAAGGCTTCGCGCCCCTATGCCCGTTCGATGCGCAAGGTGATCGCCCATGTGGCCCAGGCCAGTACCGATTTCAGCCATCCGTTCCTGACCCAGCGTGACCACGTGGCGCGGGTCGGTTATATCGTGGTGTCGACCGATCGTGGCTTGTGCGGCGGCCTGAATTCCAATCTGTTCCGTCGCTTGTTGCCGGCCATTGCCGAATGGCAGCGGCAGGGCGTGCAGGTGGATGTCGTGGCCATAGGTCAGAAGGCGATCGCTTTTTTTCGCCGTCTCAATGGCATCAATCTGGTCGGCAGCGTCGGCCATCTCGGCGAGAAGCCGAAGCTCGAGCAACTGGTCGGGGTGATCAAGGTGATGATGGACTCCTATACGGCCAATGGGCTGGATCGGGTGTTCCTGGCCTACAACGACTTCATCAACACGATGACGCAGAAGCCCACTGTCGACGCGCTGCTGCCGCTGCCGTTGGCAGCTTCCGAGCTGGAGGCGCTCGAGGAGGCCGGCGAGTCGGCGTATGCCGGCATCAAGCTGGGCCAGGGCCACGAGTGGGATTACATCTACGAGCCGGACGCGCAGGCGGTGCTCGAGCACGTGATGGGTCGTTATATCGAGTCCGTCGTTTACCAGGCATCGCTGGAAAATCTCGCCAGTGAGCATGCGGCCAGAATGGTTGCAATGAAGAGCGCGTCGGACAACGCCAACAAGGTGATTGACGAGCTGACGCTGGTTTACAACAAGGCTCGTCAGGCGGCGATCACCCAGGAAATTTCGGAAATTGTGGCCGGCGCGGCGGCTGTATAAGTGCGATCGGTTTAACGAGTGCGATCATCCTTGATCGCGAGAAAGATCAAGAAGCGGCCATCCATGGCCACACCATTCATAAGAGCGACGTCACGGCGGCGCTTTATATAAAGAACCTAGAAAGATCCATCCGGAGCTATCAGCATGAGCCAGGGCAAAGTTGTTCAGATCATCGGCGCGGTTGTCGACGTGGAGTTTCCGCGGGACCAGGTGCCGCAGGTGTACGACGCACTGAAGATCGACGGTACCGAGATCACGCTGGAAGTGCAGCAGCAGCTCGGTGACGGCGTGGTTCGCACCATCGCCCTCGGGTCCACCGAAGGTCTGAAGCGCGGCCTCGAGGCGCGCAATACCGGTGAAGGCATCAAGGTGCCGGTTGGCCAGCAGACGCTTGGCCGCATCATGGATGTATTGGGCAATCCGATCGACGAGGCCGGTCCGATCGGTGAGAAGGATCGCTGGGTGATCCACCGCGAGGCACCCAGTTATGACGAGCAAGCAGCCGCGAATGACTTGCTCGAAACAGGCATCAAGGTGATCGACCTGATGTGCCCGTTCGCCAAGGGTGGCAAGGTCGGTCTGTTCGGCGGCGCCGGTGTCGGCAAAACCGTCAACATGATGGAGTTGATCAACAATATCGCCAAGGCGCATGAAGGCCTGTCGGTGTTTGCCGGTGTGGGTGAGCGTACCCGTGAGGGCAACGACTTCTACCACGAGATGAAGGACTCCAACGTCCTGGACAAAGTCGCGATGGTATACGGCCAGATGAACGAGCCGCCCGGCAACCGTCTGCGCGTGGCGCTGACCGGTCTGACCATGGCTGAATACTTCCGCGACGAAAAGGACGAACACGGCAAGGGTCGCGATGTGCTGTTTTTCGTCGACAACATTTATCGCTACACGCTGGCCGGTACCGAAGTGTCCGCGCTGCTCGGCCGCATGCCGTCAGCCGTGGGTTACCAGCCGACGCTGGCCGAAGAAATGGGTGTGCTGCAGGAGCGTATCACCTCGACCAAGACCGGCTCGATTACCTCGATCCAGGCCGTTTACGTGCCCGCGGATGATCTTACCGATCCGTCGCCGGCAACCACCTTCGCCCATCTGGACGCGACCGTGGTACTGAGCCGGAACATCGCGTCGCTGGGTATCTATCCTGCTGTCGACCCGCTCGATTCCACCAGTCGCCAGCTCGATCCGCTGGTGATCGGCGAAGAGCATTACGACGTCGCGCGCCGAGTGCAGGGCACACTGCAGCGCTACAAGGAGCTCAAGGACATCATCGCGATCCTCGGCATGGACGAGTTGAGCGAAGAGGACAAGCAGGCCGTGTCGCAGGCGCGCAAGATCGAACGCTTCTTCTCGCAGCCGTTCCATGTGGCCGAAGTGTTCACCGGTTCGCCCGGCAAGTACGTGCCGCTGAAGGAAACCATTCGCGGCTTCAAGATGATTGTCGATGGCGAGGTCGACCATCTGCCCGAGCAGGCGTTCTACATGGTCGGTACCATCGATGAAGCGATCAAGAAGGCTGAGGAAATGGGCGTCAAGAAGGCCGCCTGATCCTGCGGACGGACATCGCGTCCGCCCGTCGCCCCACGAATCCGGAATCTGAGTCATGACCCAAACCATTCGCGTCGACATCGTCAGTGCCGAAGCCGAGATCTTCTCGGGTGAGGCGACGATGGTCGTGGCCACCGGTGAGCTCGGTGAGCTGGGTGTCACCCCGCGCCATGCGCCGCTGATCACGCGCCTCAAGCCCGGTCACGTCGATGTGCTGCTGGCTAGCGGTGAGCGGCAGCAGTTCTATGTCTCCGGCGGCATACTGGAAGTACAGCCGCAGGTAGTCACCGTGCTGGCCGATACCGCCGCACGCGCTGCCGATCTGGATGAGGCCGCGGCCCTGCAGGCCAAGAAGGAAGCGGAAGAGGCGCTGGCCAATCGCAGTGAGGCCATCGAGATCGGCGAAGCCCAGGCCAAGCTGGCCGAGGCAATGGCCCAGCTGCAGGCACTGGAACGGTTGCGCAAGAACCTCAAGCACTGAAGCGGGCTGGCGCGCGCACGCCATTACCAGCCGGCATCGCGTTTGGATGGAATCGCCGTACGATAACCCGGTTCCAGCCTCATCGTTCAGTGCCCGATAGCGACCTCGCGCGCCGATGCGCGCCGCCCCGTGCGGCTATAGATGGTGCAGTCCCCGACGCAGCCAGCTGTCGAGCAGCGCCTTGTCGTAGCGCAGCGGATCGGTGCTACCCGGCATGCTCACGCCGCTGCTCAGATAACCCAGATTGCGCAATTTGCGGGTGCCCTGGCGGATGACCCGACCATCCTTCCCGGTCACGCTGAATTTCAGATCGATGCGTGGCGGGTAGCGATTGCTAATGATCCGCACATGACTCCACTGCGGGCTCGACCAGGGCTCATAGCCACCGGCGAGTTGGATGTCGGTAATGGTGACGTGCAGCTGCTGGTCGGCTGCCAGCAGCGGCGTGGCGCGTTTGATGAGGTGGGCCTTCAGCGGACCGAGGTAGTGCACGTTGTTGTAGCGGTCCTGTCGGCCGTAGTTGCGGCTTTCGGTGAACTGCTGCGGATTGAGATAGCGCACGCTGACCCGTGCGGAGGGCACCGCGTCAGCGCCTTCTGCATGTGCCGACAAGCTGGTGCCGGGTACCAGCGCCAGGCCAAGCAAGGTGGCGGCAAGGTAGCGGATCGTGCGGGTCATCATCCACCTCCGGCTTTCAGACAACGCCGCAAAAGCGTACCACCGTACCTGCAGCGTCCGATGAACGCGGGCGCGATGGCTATCCCGGCTGGCCATTCTTGCATCCGGCTTGCGGTATGGCAGCATAGCCGTAGGCACAAACCGGGATGAAGCCGATGAAGGGACAGGAGGGCTGGCGATGGGGTCTGCTTGTAGCCCTGCTGCTGGCCGGCTGTGCCACCTCGGAGCATCGCCCGCTGCCCACGGCGCAAGGTGAGGCATCCTGGCAGCTGGTGAACAAGCCCGGCATGGTGCGTTATCCGCTGGCCCTCGGCCAGATTGCCAGTGGTGCCGAGCCGTTCCATCGGGTGGCGCCGCTCTACCCGCCGTCACAACTGGCCGGCTGTCCCGCGCCGGTCGAGGTGCAGGCGTTGCTGATCGTGGACGCGCGTGGTCACGTCAGTGCGGTGCGGGTGGCTGACGCAGCCACTGCCGATGCGGCCCGACGCGCATTCATCGCCGCCGTGCGCATTGCCGCGCGACAATGGCAGTTCACGCCGCTGCATATCGATCAATGGGCCGCTGATGCCGCCGGCAACAGTCACCTGGTGGACCGTGAAACGCGACCGTTCAGTCTGAGCTACCGCTTCCGCTTCGCCTGCCAAGCGGGGCACGCGACGGTATCCACACGCGACGCCAAGGGCGATCAGTGAACAAACCGGGGTGGTGGCCGCTACGGCTGTTATGCTTTTTTTTCGATCCCGATGTTTGAAGGCCGATTGCCATGAACCAAGCCCCGTTGCATGTGATTGTGCTCGCCGCCGGCGAAGGCAAGCGAATGAAGTCGCGTCGACCCAAGGTGCTGATGCCACTGGCCGGTCGGCCGTTGCTGGGGCATGTCATCGCCGCCGCGCGCAGCTTGCAACCAGCCGCGATCCATATTGTCCACGGCCATGGCGGCGACCAGGTGCAGGCCGCCTTCGCCGACCAGGTCGACCTGCGCTGGACCCATCAGGCGGAGCGTCTGGGTACCGGTCACGCGGTACAGCAGGCACTCAAGGCGGTGCCGGATCCGGCCCAGGTGCTGGTGTTGTATGGCGATGTGCCCCTGACCCGGGTGGAGACGCTGCTGCAGCTGGTGCAGACCGAGGCGCTGCTGTGTCTGCTGACGACGCGGATGGAGCAGCCCTACGGCTATGGTCGCGTGTTGCGCGACGGTAACGGCGAAGTGCGCGACGTGGTCGAGGAGAAGGACGCCGACGCCGAACAACGTATGATCAACCTGGTCAATACCGGCATCCTTTCGGCCGATGCGCAGGCGCTGCGCCGCTGGACGCGCCAGCTCGACCGCAACAATGCGCAAGGCGAGTACTACCTTACCGATATCTTCCGCATGGCGGCCAAGGAGGGGCGTGCCGCGCAAAGCGTCGAGTGTGCCGATCCGGTCGAGGCCGGCGGGGCCAATGATCCATGGCAATTGACCCAGCTGGAAGCGCAGTATCGCCTGCGCTGTGCCCGTGAGTTGGCGCTGGCAGGCGTGCGTCTGGCCGATCCAGCACGCATTGATGTGCGCGGTGCGGTAACCACGGGTAGCGATGTCGAGCTCGATGTGGACGTGATCCTGGAAGGCCATGTGGTACTCGGTGACGACGTGCGCATCGGTGCCTTTACCCGGCTCAGGGATGTGCAGCTGGCGGCCGGCACGGTGGTGCATCCGCATTGCGATCTCGACGGCGTGATCACCCACGGTCCGTGCACGATCGGGCCGTTCGCACGGTTACGCCCCGGTACCGAACTGGCCGCGGGCGTCCATGTCGGCAACTTCGTCGAAACCAAGAAAACCCGCATCGGCGAGAACAGCAAGGCCAACCACCTCAGCTACCTCGGCGACAGCGAGATCGGCCGCGGCGTCAACGTCGGTGCCGGCACCATCACCTGCAACTACGATGGTGCCAACAAGTTCGTCACCCGTATCGATGACGGCGCCTTTATCGGCTCCAACAGCGCGCTGGTGGCACCGGTGACGATAGGGACGCAAGCCACCATCGGCGCCGGCTCGGTGATCACCCGCGATGCGCCTGCCGGCGAACTCACCGTGGCGCGAGGCCGGCAACACACGCTGCATGGCTGGCAGCGGCCGCTGAAGAAGCCCACCTAAGCACTACTAGCAGCTTCCAGCACAACCGGCTCCGACGGACAGTGTCGGGCTTCGAAGGAGGTCTGCCGGCGGCAGGCCCTCACCCAGGGAGATTTGCATGTCGACGTCGAACATCGTCGTGACCGAGTCGGTCAGCGAGCAGATTTTGTGAGTTATCGGTGGAGGTCTCCACAGCTTCAACGATGCCGTCACCGGTTACGGTGATAGACGACCGCTGGCGGTGATCGTGAAAGATCCTGAGTCGGGCGAGGTGCTTGGCGGAGCTACCGGGCGGACATCGCTTGGGTTGTTGTTTCTCGACTTGTTCTATTTGCCGACGTTACTTCGCGGCGAGGGCCTGGGGTCGCGCATCCTTGAGATGTTCGAAAACGAGGGTCGGAAGCGTGGGTGCCTCTCTGCCGTGCTCTATACGATCAGCTTTCAGGCCCCGGGGTTTTACCAGCGCCATGGGTGGCGCGTGTTTGGCGAGATCGCTTGTGAGCCAGCCGGTACGCGCCGTGTTTTCATGACAAAGGCGCTGTGATCGCGGGGTTCCCCCAGCGAGCGGAGCAAGTCGCCTCACGCATAGCGCCAGCCGTCGATCTCCACCAGCAGCTCGCCGCGGCAGATGTCGCCGTGCAGTAACAGCACCGGCACGCCGGGCAGGCGTTCATGGATGAAACGGCGTACCTGCGCCGCATCGCCCGGGCAACGCACATAGGCTTTCAGTGGTGAATGTGTATCCAGGCCCGACGGCATCCCGGCGTGTTGCAACAAGGCATCGAGGTTGGCGAAGGTCTCGACCAGCTGTTGTTGCAGGTCGTCGGCATGGGCCGAGGCGTGGCCGACCACCGCAGCGGTGCCGGAGATCGCCAGCGCATCGCCGGCCGGCAAGCTCATCGCACGGGCGAAACTGGGCGGGGTACGGCCGTATTGCCGAGGATAGCGCCAGGCACTGGTTTGGCGCGGGTTTTCCACCGGGGTGCCAGCCTGATCGCTGGCCAGCAGATAAACCTGCAGTCGCTGCGTGCCAGCGTGATGGCCGATCGCGGTGGCCGCGGGGAATCCGTCGACGAAAAAATCGCCCATGCCGGCAACCCGGCCGTGGCAGAACTGTTTGTAGCGCTCGTCGTCGCCTTCACCCTGGTTGATCGCGTCCAGGTAATTCCATACCCGCAGCACATGCCGTTCGGCGCGGCTCGAAACAAACTGGTGCAGCGTTCGGTAAGCGATCGCGGCAGCGGCATCGGCGCCGTCGTGATCGTGTTCGTCCAGTTCGAGCGCGGCAAACAGCCAGCCACCGCCGGCAGACCAGCGCACCGCGCCGTCACGGCCATGGGTCACCTCGCCTTCGACCTGCCACAGCTCGAGCGGTGCGGGTGTCTCGAATGGCTCCAGCGCGATCTGCATCCAGCGCGGATCGTCGTGCAGGGGCGTGCTGGCGCCAAAAGCGAACAGCGCCAGCGTGCCAGTCTCCGCGAGCACCATGGCGGGATCGCTCATGCGATATGAAACGCGCGGTGCGCGATGCGGCATCGGGTCGGGTTGTGGGTTTTCAGATCCCTGAATCATGACTTCTGGCCGGAACGACAAGGGCGTCATGTTACACTCCGCGACCGCTGCTGCCGGCGGGAGGCAGCCAACAGGACTACGGAATCGAGCATGGCAGAGCAGACGGCAGCGCAGTACGAATTGGCCACCTTGATGGTCGAATGCCTGAATCTCGAGGACGTTGAGGCAGCGGCGATCGATCCCGATGCGCCTCTGTTCGGGGGAGAGCTGGGGCTGGATTCCATCGACGCCCTGGAAGTGGCGCTCGCCGTATCCCGGCATTACGGTTTCCAGTTGCGCTCCGACAATCCTGACAATCGAAACATTTTTGCCAGTCTGGGAACGCTTTCCGCGCACATCGAGCAACATCGGCCGCGCTGACGTCGCCGCGAATCGGTCCCTGATATGGGCATCGTCACCCCATCTATCGCTGCCTCATGTCACGCTGGCCACCCCGGACCACCGAATCCCGCATGAGTTTGCCCTTGCCTACCACCGAGATGTCGTCACGCCGCTATCCGCTGTGGCTACTGCCGAGCTATCTTTTGTTGGCGGTCGTCGGCGTACTGACTGAGCAGCAGCTTTTCTCGCTGCTGGCCTTGTCCGTGCTGCTGACCACCTTGATGTGGCCGCGCCTGCGCGGGCGCTGCCTAGGGGCGTGGCTGGTCTGGCTGGCTGCGATCGGGGGGTTTGGACTGCTCTGGCAATACCGCCTGACTGACTTGTTGCTGGAGACGGTACCGCTCCTGGTCAGCGCCCTGCTGGCGTATGGGTTCGGTCGTACCCTGGCGACCGCGGAACCGCTGGTTGCCCGTTTCATCCTGGTACTGGAAGGCGCCGAGCGTCTCGCAAGCCCCGGTGTCCGCCGTTACGCCCGTCAGGTGACCTGGTACTGGACCTTGCTGTTGAGCGGACAGGCATTGTTGCTGAGCGTACTGTTGGTGGTGGTAAAGCCGGATGGGCTGCTGGCGCGCTTCGGCGTTGCCCCGCCCTGGCATTTTCCCGAGCGGCTGGCGGCGGGTTGGCTGCATTTCGGCGGCTATCTGCTGATCCTGGTGGCGTTCGCGCTGGAATACGCCTATCGGCGCTGGCATTTGAGGCATCTGGAGCACCTTTCCATGCGACAGATGATCACCCAGCTGGTCCGGCATTGGCCGCAGCTGGTAGTCCGTCGGGATTCGGCGGCGTCATGAACGGCAACGGTTTCACCCAGCGATGGTCCATCGATACCGATCATCCCTCGCTCGCCGGCCATTTCCCGGGCCAGCCCCTGGTGCCGGGCGTGCTGTTACTGGAGCGCGTCGCGTTGGCCTTGCGCGCCTGGCGCGGACAACGGCTGGCGCGGGTGAGGGAGGCCAAGTTCATGGCACCGCTGTTGCCAATGCAAGAGGCCGAGTTGCAGCTGACGGCAGCCGGAGCACAGATACGTTTCGAGATTCGTAGTGCGGGCGTGTTACTGGCGCGCGGCACGGTCGAGGGCGTCGAATGAGTACCGACAGCGAGCACTGGCAGAGCCGACCCGAAGGTGGCGGTCGCTTCGCGCTGTGGTTGATTCGCAGCATTGCACTTTACGGCGGGCGCCGGGTCGGCCGTGGCTGTCTGTATCCGATCACCCTGTATTTCTTCCTGCGTCGCCGGCCGGAACGCCTAGCATCGCGAGCGTATCTGCGACGGGTGTTCGGACGCCCGGCGACGGGGTGGGAGGTGCTGCGCCATCTCCACTGTTTCGCCGCCACCATTCTTGACCGGATCTTCTTGCTGGCGCATGGCGAGAAGCCGTTCCGGATCGAGACGCAGGGTCTGGAACTGCTCGAAAAGCGGATTGCCGACGGGCGTGGGGTGTTGTTGCTCGGTTCGCATCAGGGCAGCTTCGAAGCCTTGCGGGTGATTGCGGCCAGACGCCCGGAGATGCCACTGCGGATTGTGCTGGACAAGCAGAAAACGCCGGTCATGACGGCCTTGTTCGAAGCGCTGGCGCCGGAGCTCGACAGCAGGATCATCGATGCCTCGCAGGACGGCAACTCGATCGCCCTGGCGATAGCCGAGGCTTGTCAGGACGGCGCGGTGGTGGCGATGCTTGCTGATCGTGGGCGTGGGCATGAGGTGTTGCGCCACGCGCCGCTGCTGGGTTCACCGGCACCGTTTCCGGTCAGCCCCTGGTTGCTGGCGCATGCGCTGAAGGTGCCGGTGGTACTGTGCTTTGGGCTATATCTGGGCGGCAATCGCTACAAGCTGGTTTTCGAGCCGATGGCCGATCGCGTCGAGATTCCCCGCCATTGTCGCGGACCGGCACTGGATGCGTTGATCGGTCGTTACGCGCAACGCCTGGAACACTATATCCATGTTGCCCCCTACAACTGGTTCAATTTCTATGACTTCTGGCAAGACACTGGTGCTTCTGCTGAGCCTGCTGTTGCCGCTGTCGGCGAACGCGTCGGCACCTGAGCCCGTGACCACGGCGCTGGCGCCCGCGACCCGGGCACTGATTGTGTCGCTGGGCCAGCCCGCGCCGGCGCGCACCGCCTTTGCCGAGGCGCGATTCCTGCGGGTACTGGATCGTCCGCTGGTGATCTCCGGCGAGCTGGCCTGGCTCGGTGGCGATCAACTGCAACGTCGGGTCGACAAGCCACGGCTTGAAACCGCGAGCATTGCCGACGGCGAAGTCACCGTGCAGCGTGTAGGCAAACGTGCTCGGCACTTTTCGCTCCATCGCGCGCCGCAGTTGCAGGTACTGCTGGACAGTTTCGTGGGCTTGCTGAGCGGAGACCCGGCGCGGCTCGTGCAGGCTTTCACAATCCAGCGCAGCGGCACGGCCGCGCAATGGACGCTGAGTCTGGTGCCGCGGGATGAGGCTGTTGCCGGCAGCGTGGTCGGCATCGAAGTCGACGGCGTCGGCAAACGATCCCGCTGCATGCGGATACGTCAGGCGAACGGCGATCTGGCGGTGGATCTGCTGGGCTCGCTGGCAGCGAAAATGCCGCTGACGCCTACCCGTGAATCCCTGAAAGCATTGTGCCAGGGCGGGCCCTGACGCATGCGTGGCTCGGGGCGCGCAGCATTGCTGACGGTCTGGTTGCTGGTGCTGGCAGGGCTTGGCCTGTTCGTCGTCCAGCGCTTGCAGGTCAGTACCGACCTGCGCAGCTTCATGCCGGCTCCGACAACACCCGATCAGCGGCTGTTGATGGAACAGGTCGGCGACGGTCCGGGTTCGCGTCTGCTGCTGCTGGCGATTCGGCAGTCCGGCACGGCAGCGACGCTGGACGACGTGGCTCAGTCCGACGCGCGGCTGGCAACCTTGAGCAAGCGTCTGGCGGAAAAACTGCAACATGATCATCGCTACAGCCAGGTGCTGAACGGCAGCTTCGCGCTGGGTGCCCTGGACCCGAGCCTGCTGCCTTACCGCTATCTGTTGTCGCCCACGCTGGACACGCAGCCCATGGACGAGGCGTATCTGGCCGATCAGCTGCAGCAGCGGCTGGAGGATTTATCTTCGCCGGCGGCCGGCATGCTGGAAGGCCTGTTGCCGCGCGACCCGACCCTCGAGGTACTGAAACTGGCCGAGCGTTGGGCGCCAGCCCGATCACCGCAAGTGCGCGACGGCGTGTGGTTCTCGAAACAGCATGAGGCCTTGTTGCTGGTACAGACCGTGGCGCCGGGTTTCGACCCGAGTGGGCAGCAGCAGGCCATCGAGGGCATCCGGCACGCGTTTCAGGCGTTGCCCGGCAGCGCAGGCGCCACACTGGAATTCAGTGGGCCGGGTTATTTCAGCGTGTTGGTGGCGGCACAGACACGGTATCAGGCCGACTGGATCGGTCGCATCTCCACGCTCGGTTTCATCACCCTGCTGCTGCTGGCCTATCGCAGCGTGAGCTCGCTCTTGTTGTCGGCATTGCCGATTGCCAGCGCCGCCTTGGCCGGTATCGCGGCGCTGACCCTGGTATTTCCTGCGGTGCACGGGATCACCCTGGCGTTCGGCTTCACCTTGCTCGGGGTGGCGCAGGAATATCCGATACGGGTGCTCAGTCATCGCCGTGCGGGTGAGGATGCAGTGCGCAGCGTGCGGGCGTTGTGGCCGCTGTTGCTGACCGCGATCGCCTCCACCTGCATCGCCTATCTGGCCTTCTATGCGTCCGGCGTGAACGGGCTGAAGCAGCTGGCGGCGTTCACCATCGTCGGTCTGCTGGTGGCTGGCTTCAGTACCCGTTATCTGCTGGTGCGCCTGTTGCCGGTGCGGGTGCGCGATGTGGCCGATATGCCCTGGCTGGTGCGCGCGCGCGGGATCGTCGATCGACTGCCACGGCCGCGCTGGATTCCGCTGTTGGTAGCGCTGGCGATCATGGCGATGCTGGCCTTGGCGCCCGGTCCGTTTTGGCAAAACGACCTCGCCGCACTGACCCCGATTTCTCCGCAACTTCTGCAGCGCGACGCGCGTCTGCGCGAGGCGCTGGGTGCCCCCGATGTGCGCTACCTGCTGATGCTGCAGGCACCGACCGCCCAAGGCGTGCTGGCGCTGTCCGAACAACTGCAGCCGCAGGTGGACCGCTTGATTGCCCGCCACGCGGTCGACGCGCTGGAATTGCCGTCACGCTATCTGCCAAGCGTCGCGGTGCAGGAGGCGCGACAGCGAAAATTGCCGAACCGCGCGACCTTGCAACGCGACCTCGCCAAAGCCTCTCAGGGTCTGCCGTTCCGCCCCGGTCTGTTCCAGCCTTTCGTCAATGATGTCGAAACGGCGCGGCAGCTGCCGCCGCTGACGCCGCAGCGCTATGCGCAGACGCCGCTGGGTCAGCGGCTGGCGGCGATGCTGGTGCATCGCGACGGGCACTGGCTGGGGCTTGGCACGGTCAGCGGTGTCCACGATCTGGCCGCGTTGCAGGCGCTGGGACGTGACCGGGGTGGCACGATGCGTCTTCTGGATCTGAAAGCCGCGTCAGAATCGCTGGTAGCGGCGTATCGCACCCGCATCCTGCAGGCGCTGCTGGTGGCCACCGCGCTGCTGGTGCTGACCATCACCTTCGCCTTGCGCAGTCTGCGTCGCGCCTGGCATGTGCTGGCACCGATGACCCTGGCAACCTTTCTGGTGCTGGCGGTGGAGCGCATGGTCGGGATCGAGATTTCGCTGTTTCACCTGATCGCGCTGATTCTCGCCGGCGGCCTGGGCCTGCATTACGCCTTGTTCTTCGAACGCGACACCGGCGACCCGGCCGAGCAGCGGCGCACCTTGCACGCCACCCTGGTCTGCGTGCTGTCCGCACTGCTGGTGTTCGGCATGCTGGGATGGGCCAGCATCCCGGTATTGCGCGCGATCGGCCTGACGGTCAGTCTCGGTGTTGCCTTCCATTTTTGTCTGTCGATCCTGATGGCACCGCACGCCCATGCTTCCAAAGACTGACTGGGCGCCACTGATCCCGCACGCCGGCAGCATGTGCCTGCTCGATGCGGTGGTGGCATGGGATCGGCGCAGCATCCACGCGAGCAGCGGTGGCCATACCCGGGCCGACAATCCACTGCGCGGCCCGCACGGGTTGCATGCGGTGCATCTGGCCGAATACGGGGCACAGGCGATGGCCGTGCATGGTGGCCTGCTCGCCCGTGCCGACGGCGATGGCGGAGCAGCGCGTCCCGGTAGGCTGGTGAGCTTGCGCGACCTGCTGTTGCACTGTGAGTATGTCGATACCCTGGAGGGACCGCTGGATATCCACGCCGAGTGCTTGCAGGCGGATCGCGGCAGTGCCCAGTACACCTTCCGGGTCGAGCATCGCGGCGTGGTGCTGGTCAGTGGACGCGCTGCCGTGATTCACCCGGAAACCTGAAAGCGAGCGAGTTGCCCATGTCCGAAACGCCCCCGAAGCGACGCGTCCTGGTTACCGGCGGCAGCGGTGATCTCGGCAGTGCGATCTGCCAGGCGCTGGCCTGCGCCGGCTGGAGGCCGATCGTGCATGCCCACCGCGGCCTTGATCGCGCCGAGGCGATGGCGGCCACACTTCCCGATGCGGAGGTCATCGCCTTTGACGTCACCGATGCCGAGGCAAGCCAGACCGCGCTGGAGCGCCTGTTGGCCGAAGGGCCGATCCAGGCGGTAGTCAACAACGCTGGCATCCACGACGACGCGCCGATGGCGGGCATGTCGGACGCGCAGTGGCGTCGGGTAATCGATGTGTCGCTGCACGGGTTCTTCCATGTCACCCGGCCGTTGCTGTTGCCGATGGCGCGCGCACGCTTCGGTCGCATCGTGTCGGTCAGTTCGGTAGCAGCGCAACTGGGCAATCGCGGCCAGACCAATTACGCCGCGGCGAAGGCGGCACTGCATGGGGCAACTAAATCTCTGGCTCGTGAGATGGCCTCGCGTGGGATTACCGCCAATGTGGTGGCTCCCGGCGTGATCGAGGGGCGGATGATCGGTGATGGTTTTAGCCCCGAACGTCTGCGCGAACTGGTGCCGGCCCAGCGCGCTGGCCGACCGGAGGAAGTAGCTGCGCTGGTCGCTTTCCTGTGCTCGGAGGCTGCCGGTTACATCAACGGGCAGGTGATCGGTGTGAATGGGGGTATGGTCTAGCGTGGCGCGGGGTTTGTTCAGCGTTCTTTGTTCCAGCGACGCTTGGTATCGCCGCCAGGAAGCCTCGTGGGGCGTGGGTCGCTACGAGGGAAACAACATGGGAGATGATGATGGCCGAAGCCTTGGCGATGACGTATTACTGCGACGTGTTGTGTGTGTGGGCGTATATCGGCCAGGCACGTATCGACGAGGTGGCGAAGCGGTTTGCAGACCAGGTTTCCATTGATTATCGCTTCTGTTCGGTGTTCGGCGACACCGCGCACAAAATGGAAACGACCTGGGCCGGGCGTGGCGGTTACGCGGGATTTGCAGCCCATCTACGCGAGGCCGTTGCGGGTTTCGGCCATATCAAACTGCACCCCGAGATCTGGCAGCGTAGCCGGCCTGTGTCATCCACCCCTGCGCACATCTTGATCAAGGCGGTACAGCGGGTGGACAAGCAGCAAGCCAGAGCTGTCCTGCAAGAACTTCGCCTGGCTTTCTTTGAACGATGCCTCGATATCAGCAGTCAGTCGGTCTTGATGGCGACGCTGGAGAGGGTCGACGTTTCCGCAAAGGATGTTCAGGAGGTTATTGCCAGCGGGGTAGCCCATGCTGATCTGGAGGCGGACCGGCGTGACCAGCAGGCGCTCCTGGTGCAGGGCAGCCCTACGATCCTCCTCAACGAAGGACGCCAAAAACTGTACGGCAACGTAGGCTACGGTGTCATCGAAGCCAACATCAAGGAGTTGCTCCGCTCGCCGACATCCGGTGCGGCGAGTTGGTGTTAGTGCCGAACCCGCGGGCCCACACGCCTCGCCGCACCACCTCTGGGACAGAAAGTCTTACGCCAGTTACCGTGCTGGTGGCAGATGCCGTGGGTGCGGGCGTGCTGCGAAGCGGCCGATAAAGCGGCGCTCATCGTTTCGATGATGCCATCGCCGCCGCAGCGGGCTACTCGGCGGCGCTGATCGACAGAGCCGCTGTCTCGACCACGAGAGGCTTACCGCGTGAGCGTCGATAGCTGGCCACCAGGTCGCCGTAGTGGAACACCCGGCCGACGGTGTAGATCGTGATGCGGGCGACATCGCGTATGGGACGAAAATGACTGCGCCGGAAGTTTTCGTGATAGCGCGAGGCAATCGGTACCGAAACAATGCCGAGATGCTTCTCGCGCGAAGCGGCGATCAGGATCGCTGCTTCGAATACGAAATTCTCCGCCGGCAGCTCAGCCAGCTCCAGTGCCGCCCGTGGATACCAGCGTTGGCCGCTCTGGGTATCGACCACCGGTTGTGCGCAGGCCACCGAAATACCCCAGTCGGCGACAGCATTGGCGCGTCGGCGTCCCTTGGGCTGCTGCGCCTGGTCGCGCAAGCGTGCGCCGATCACGATATGTTGCGGATAACGGGCGGCGGCGGCGACCAGGCGCGGTACGTCGCTGGCCAGATGCTGACCGTCCCCGTCCATGGTCAGTACCGCCGCGAAACCCTGCCGTCGCGCTTCACGAAAGCCGTTGCGAAGTGCCTCGCCCTTGCCGCGCCGTTGCGCATGGCGCAGCAGGGTGACCGGCAACCTGGCGAGGATCTCCGGCGTGCGGTCTTCCGAGCCGTCGTCCACCACAATCACCGTGGCACCCAGTGCCAGCACGGATTCAACCAGTGGGCCGATCGCGCTTTCCTCGTTCAGGCAGGGAATCAGTACGCACCAGCGTGGCAACGTGTCGTTCAAATGATGCTCTCCATATCGATCTGCAGGTGGCTGCGGTCGCTGGCTGCAACCGTGCAACGGCCGTTTCCGCGCGCGAGCATGGCCAGCAGCGGCAGCGCCGCCGCCGAGGCGTTGCCAGCGCGCCAGCTGGCCAGCGGTTCGGGCAGCTCCGAAACCACAGGTTCGCGCCCTAGTTGTACATCCAGTCGGGCCAGACTGGAGGGTCCGGCCCGCGGGGCCAGCACCAACGCACTGCCAAAGGACTCGCGGCAACCGGTAACTTCGCGCAGCGGTGGCCCGGTCGCGGTATCGCTGCATACCAGCAGCAGCGGCGCCTGCGCCGTCAGCAGCTGGCTGATGGCCTCCAGTAGGGCGGCGCCGAAGCTCTGGTATTGGGCGCAGACCGAGGTGGATGCCGCATGGCAGCCGGTGGCAATGCTCCAGTAGCCAGCCGGCGCATTGTGCACGGAATTGTGAAAGCGTGTGGGCGACAATGCGTGGGGCTGTTGGGCCAGTGTGCTGCACATGTAATCGGTGATCGTCTGGTCGCCATGCGCGGAGGCAAACACGCTGCCCAGCGATGCGGCCTGGCGACCGCTCATGGCGACGGCTTGACCGGCTACCTCGATCGCCAGCAGCACGCTTTCCGGCGCACGTCGCCGCTCGTTGGACGGCAGTAGCGACGCCGCGGGTCGGCCGCCCCACGGCGTGACGGCACCCCCGTCGAGTACTGCGCGCAAGGCATCGAAATCGGCCAGTTGCGGCGACCACAGGCCGATGCCTTCCACATGCACCTGCAACGCGTTCATGCTGCCACCTCACCGCGGGCGAAAGCCAGGCAGGCGTTGTTGCCCCCGAATCCGAACGAATTGCTCAATGCCACGCTCACCGGTTGCCATTCGTTGCGCCAGGCGAAGGAAGGGCCGCAGTCGGGATCGGCGCAGTCGCTGCCGAGGTTGCCGGGAATCAGTCCATGCTCGATGGCCAACAGCGCGATGACCGTCTCGACAATGCCGGCGGCCCCTAGCGTATGCCCGGTGAAACCCTTGGTCGAACTGGCGCGGGTGTGGGCCGGAAAGCAGCGATTGACCAGCGCGGCCTCGACAGCGTCATTCTTCTGGCTGGCCGTGCCATGCAGATTGAGGTAGTCGACTTGTGCAGCGTCCACGCCGGCGCGCGCCAGCGCTTCATGCAGCGCCAGTTCCGCGCCGAGCCCTTCGGGGTGCGGTGTCGACATGTGGTGTGCGTCGCTGGATTCACCATAGCCGATCAGCCGCGGTGCCTCTGGCGCCTGCTCGACCCTTTCCAGCAGGGCGAAGCCAGCCGCCTCACCGATCGAGATACCGTCACGTGCGGCATCGAACGGCCGACATCGGCTGCGCGAGACCAGCTCCAGTGCATTGAAACCGAACAGCACGCTGTCGCACAGACTGTCCACGCCGCCGACCACGGCGGCATCGATCAGGCCCAGCTGGAGCATCCGCGCGGCACTGGCAAATACCTTGGCGCTGGACGAACAGGCCGTGGAGACTGTCAGGCAAGGACCCTCCAGCTTCAGCGCCGCGCCGACGAAGGCGGTCAGCGAATGAGGTGCATGAATGGCCGGGCGCAGCATGTCATCGGGAAAACCCCCATCGGCGTCGAGTCGACGGTAGGCTTCCTCGGTAGCGCCGATGCTGGCGGTCGAGGTGCCCAGCAACAGGGCGATGCGGTCCGCACCGTAGCGCGTGCGTGCCGCCGCCACACGGTCCAGAAAGCCATCCTGCTGGAGTCCCAACCAGGCCAGCTGGTTGTTGCGGCAGCTCCAGGCCGTCAGGGTTGCCGGCAAGGTGCACGTCTCGACGCCATCGACCCTGCCGATCCAGCAGTCCAGCGGGGCGCTGCTGAAATCATTGGGACGCAGGCCGCTGTGAGCCGCGGACAGGCTGTCGAGCTGGGCGGCGAGGCCGCAGCCAAGCGCCGAGCTGGCGGTATACGCGGTGATCGCCAGTGGAGTCATCGGTAAGGGCATCACACGAGCCTAACCTTCAGTCCGATTATTGCCTAGATGCGTTGGCCGCCCACCCCTATTGAGGGTCAGGCTTGGCCAAGGTGTTGCATCCACGGTGGTGAGATGTGGGTGCTGGTTACGCGCCCGGTCCCCAATGGGTCGGATGGTGGCGGGGATCGCATGAAGAAGTCGCGAACGGTGCCGTGCTGGACATTTTGGCCTCACGTCCGGGCGCTCGGTGCTCACTCTGTACGGTGCTCCAGCGCCAGATACTCTTCACTCTGCATCTCGATCAGGCGCGATTCGGTACGGCCGAATTCGGCGCGCAGCCGTTCGCCGTCGTACAGCTCGGTGATCGGGGCCGCGGCGGAAAGTACCAGTTTGACGTGGCGGTCGTAGAATTCATCGACCAGTTGCACAAAGCGTTTTGCGGCGTCTTCGCTGTAGACGGTGAATTGCGGCACGTTGGAGATGATGATGGCCGGGCCTGTCTTGGCCAGCGCGATATAGTCAGCCACGGCACGCGGACCTTCGCAGAGTGCGGCAAAATCGAACCACAGGATATTCTCGGCGCGCTTGTGCACGGGAATCTCCCGCCCGTTGAGACTCAGGCTGACATCCTGCTGTACCGGCCCCTTGGCCTGATCGCCAAAAAGGCGCTCCAGTGCACGGTGCGCCTCGGCCCCGGGCGGCGTCAGATAGACCTGCGCCTGGCTGAGCGCGCGCAGACGCCAGTCATGGGAGGAGGCCATTTCGACGACGTGGCAGTGTCGCTCCAGCAAGTCGATCGCCGGCAGGAAGCGCGCTCGCTGGAGGCCGCCGCGGTAGAGGTTTTCCGGCGCCGTATTGGAGGTGGTCACCAACGCCACACCGGCGTCAAACAAGGCGTCCAACAGGTTGGCGAGAATCATCGCGTCGCCGATGTCGCTAACCAGAAATTCGTCCAGGCACAGCACCTGGCAGCGTGCGGCAAGCCGGGCGGCGACCTCGACCAGTGGTCTTTGTCGCTGGTCGAGCATACGCAAGCTCTCGTGCACCTCACCCATGAAGCGGTGGTAGTGGCGGCGTTGCACGGTGCCTGGCGGCAGGCTGGAGACGAACAGATCCATCAGGAACGTCTTGCCCCGACCCACCCTGCCCCACAGGTAGAGCCCGGGCATCGGGGTGGGCGGTTCGCTACCGAGCAGGGATCTCAAACGGCCCAGCAGGCGATTGCCGTTGGCTTCGATGTTTCGGTGCAGCACGGCGTGCATACGGTCGAATTCAGGCAGGATCGCCAGCTGTACGGGGTCCGATTCCCAGCGGTGTGCGACGACACCTTCGTGGTAGCGCGCACTGGGCGCGAGCAGGTCTGTATCACTCATGCGGAAAGGGATCTGGAAGTAAGGAAGGTTTCAGCGCCGGCGTATCGCCGCGGTGATCAGGTACGCGGTGGCGGCAGCCAGCCACGCACGGCGTGCTTGATGGCACCGCGCAGGTCCATCAGGCGACGATGGAAGAAATGGCTGGTCTCAGGCATTCGTATCAGCTCGGGCTGCTTCGGCAACGAGGCCACCCAGTCGAATACCGCCTGCGGCTCGACTACCTCATCTTCCTCGCCCTGCACGATCAGCCATGGACAGTCAGGCAGGGTGATCGATTCGAATTCCCAGCGGCCGACCGGCGGCGCAACGCTGATCAGCGCGTCGGCCCGCAAAGCCGCGGCCTGCGCGATGCTGACGTAACTGCCAAACGAGAAGCCGGCCAGCCAGATGGCGTCGCCATCACGAACCTTGCGCACCCAGTCGACTACCGCCGCCAGATCGTCGCCTTCGCCGCGGCCTTCGTCGTAGCTGCCTTCCGAGTTGCCGGTGCCGCGGAAGTTGAAGCGAACCGTATCCAGCCCCGATTCCCGCAGTGCGCGTTCCACCATCGTCACCACCTTGTTGTGCATGGTGCCGCCCTGTAGCGGATGCGGATGGCAGATCACCGCCACACCGCGGCGTGCGGTCGTCGGCGTGGCGGTCTCGCTGATCGATTCAAGCTTGCCGGTGGGGCCGTCGAGCCTGAAACTGGCAGCCTGGTCAGGAAAAATGGTGGGGTCGGTGGCGAGCGGGGTAGGGTTCATGCTGACGATGATAACCGCCGGACGGATTCACCGCCCGTGCACGACGCCTCGGCGGCGGTGATGAACCATCTGGCGCATGCCGTGCTGGCAGGCGACGACGAGGCCTTGCAAGTGGGGGGCATGTTGGGCGATTTCGTGCGCGGTCGGCCTGATGCGGCACGTTTTCCTGCGCCGGTGATCGTGGGTATCCGGCTGCACCGAGCGATCGACGTGTATACCGATGCCCATCCGCAAGTGGTGGCGGCAAGGTGCAGGTTGCCCGCGCCGTACCGGCGTTATGCCGGCATTTTGCTGGACATGTGGTTCGATCACTGCCTGGCGAGGGACTTTTCGGATTGGTACCCGCAGCCGCTGGCGCATTGCGCGGCGGCGCTGCGGGACCTGCTGCGGCGGCACCACGCCATCCTGCCGGCTGATCTGCAACGCTTTCGGGCCTACATGGAGGCGCACGATCTGCCGGGTGCTTATGCCGACCCGGTCATGCTCGACAAGGCATTGCGTGGCATCGGACGGCGTCTGAGACGGGACAACCCTATGGATTCCGCGTGGTCGGTGCTGACGGTACACGAGGCTGCGCTGCAGCGGCATTTCGAGGCGTTTTTCCCCCAGTTGCAGGCCTTTGCACGGGATTGGATCGCCAGGGAATATACCGTTGTCGCCTCGTCGCACCGCGACTGAATCCGCTGAAGGAGGGCGTCGGTCAGGGGGTGCCTGCGAAAACGCCGCCCTGGCGGCGGCGTCGATGCGGCTTGGACCATGCAGACCTTCGTTACTTGCTCTGGCCGACGATCCATTCCACAGCGCTTTTTATCTGCGCGTCGGTGAGTGCCGGATTGCCACCCTTCGCCGGCATGAAGTTACCGTCCGGGCCGTGATAGCCGTGGATCGCGTGACTGACCAGGGTGTCGATGCCCTGGGCAATGCGTGGCGCCCACATCGCCTTGTCGCCCAGCTTGGGTGCGCCGGCGATACCGGAGGTATGGCAGCTGGTGCAAAGGTGGTCGTAGATCGTTTTGCCATCGGTGGTGCCACCGTAGGCGACTTGCGATGCCGCCGCCTTGGTGGCCGCATCGGCGGCGGCCTGCATCGCGGCACGCCCGGTATTGCCGGCATAGACGGAGCCAGCGGGTGCAATACGCTCGGCCACCTGAGCGGCCTGGTGGGGATTGGTTTCCTTCGGCTCGTGACGGTAGATGGCCAGCGCACTGAAGATCAGTACCAGGGTCAATACACAAAGGCCGCCGATCATCAGCGAAAGCTGGCGCACGGTAGCCCGGTCGGATTTGCTCATGGAACCACTCACGCACGTACTCCTATCAGTGGGCGGAACGGAAAGCCGCGGTGGCTGGCCCGAAACGCTTGATTTGCTGGATCTGTTGCGGAATGGCCAACGCAGAAATGCGCCGCCATCAGCCCCTGTTGCCCTCAGTCCCCAGATCAAGCGTCATGCAGGCAACCTGTCCGGGATTATAAACGAAGCGTACGACAAGTTCAGGCACTTCGGCGGCCAGGCAACTGCGAAACGCCCTACCGGGTCGCTCCAGTTCGATCGCCGTTCCCGACACGGCGCGCTACCGTGCCATCGGTCATGCCCGACCCGTGTCAACCGGCATTGTTCAATCTCGTTCAACTGCGCTTATGCTTCGATCCACGGGAGTCTGTCGGACGTGGTCCGGTCCGGGGCGCATCCGACATGCTCCCGATACACAAGACTGGCATGCTGCATGATGCCTGCCGGGTCGCCGCCGCTCAGTTCAGGAGTTTCACATGTCGCGTTTTTGGAAGATCACACTGATCGTGGTTCTGGTGATCGTGCTGGCTGTTGTCGGTATGCGCTTGCTGCACAAGTCGGGAGACCCGGGCTCGGCGCAAGCCGGCGACAAGGGCAAAGATGCCACGCCGGTGCCGGTGACCGTCGTGCCCGTGGTCAAGCAGAACGTGCCGGTCTACCTCACCGCGTTGGGTACCGTACAGGCGCTGAACACGGTGACCGTGAGTCCGCAGGTGGGTGGCAAGCTACTGAGCCTCGATTTCGTCGAAGGCAAGCCGGTGAAGAAGGGCGAGGTGCTTGCGCAGATCGATCCACGGACCTATCAGGCCAGCTACGACCAGGCCATCGCCAAGCGCAGCCAGGATCAGTCTTTGCTGGCGACGGCACAGAGTAACTACCAGCGCTCGCAGAATCCCAAGTACAGTCAGTACGTGGCGAAGATGGACCTGGTGGCGCAGCAGAACACGGTAAGCCAGTACAAGGCCGCCGTGGCTGCCGACAACGCGGCAATCCGTGACGCCAAGGTGCAGCTCGATTACACCACCATCCGCTCGCCGATCGACGGATTGGCCGGTATCCGCGGCGTCGATCCGGGCAATGTGGTCACCACCGGCACGGCGATCGTCACCTTGACCCAGCTGCATCCCATCTACGTGATGTTCAGTCTGCCCGAGCAGAACCTCGACATGGTGCGCCGCGCGGCTCAGGGCACCACACCCTTGCAGGTGACCGCGCTGGACCGCGTCGATGCCCATCCGATTGCCAGTGGTGGGGTGCTCAAGGTGATCGACAACCAGATCGATGTGACCACCGGTACATTTCGTCTCAAATCCGAGTTCGACAACGTCCGGAGCCAGTTGTGGCCGGGCCAGTTCGTCAATGTGCGCTTGCTGGTCAATACCGTTGATGGCGGCCTGGTGATTCCCGCCCAGGCGGTGCAGCGCGGGCCGGACGGCGACTACGTCTATCAGGTGCAGAGCGACAAGACGGTCAAGATGCAGCCAGTGGTGGTGGCCGGCGAGGTGGGCGACAGCCATGTCATGATCGGCAGCGGCTTGAAGGTAGGCGATCAGGTGGTGACCGAGGGCCAGTTCCGGCTCAAGCCGGGCAGCAAGGTCAACCCGCTCAAGCCCGGCGAAGTGCCGGCCGCACCGACGGCGGCGCAGTTGGAAAAAGCCAAGAAAAAAACCAAAGGCGGCGGTCGCCGGCACTGATGATCGCGCGCTGCCACCGCGCCATCGCCACGGCGCTGGTCATGAGCGCGGCTGAAATCGTACCTACTCGATACGGATAGCCATGGGATTCTCGACCCTCTTCATTCGCCGGCCGATTGCCACCTCGCTGCTGATGGTGGCGATCCTGCTGCTCGGCATTCTCGGCTTCCGCCAGCTGCCGGTGTCCGCGCTACCGGAAATCGAGGCGCCGAGCCTGGTGGTGACCACCCAGTACCCCGGTGCCAGCGCTTCGACCATGGCGTCCCTGATCACCACGCCGCTGGAGCGCAATCTGGGGCAGATCTCCGGGCTCAGCATGATGAGCTCCGACTCCTCCGCCGGACTGTCGACCATCGTGCTGCAGTTCGCGATGAACCGGAACATCGACATCGCCGCCCAGGACGTGCAGGCGGCGATCGATCAGGCCAAGGGTACCTTGCCCGGCAATCTGCCGTATCCGCCGGTATACAACCGGGTCAACCCCGCCGATGCGCCGATCCTCACGTTGTCATTGCAGTCGGATAGCCGTCCGCTGCGTGAAGTGAACGACCTGGCAGACTCGATTCTGGCGCAGAAGCTCTCGCAGGTGCAGGGCGTGGGCCTGGTGTCGATCGCCGGCAACGTTCGGCCGGCGGTACGTGTGCAGGTGAATCCGGCGCGGCTGGCCAACCTGGGGCTGACTCTGGAGGACGTGCGCAGCGCTTTGACCCAGGCCAATGTCAACGCGCCCAAGGGCACGCTGAACGGCAAGACCCAGAGTTATTCGATCGGCACCAACGACCAGTTGACCACGGCCGCGGAATACAAGAACACCATCATCAGCTACAAGAACAACGCGCCGGTACGGCTGTCCGATGTCGCCAAGGTGGTCAATGGGGTCGAGAACGACCAGCTCGCCGCCTGGGCCAACGGCAAGCCCGCGGTACTGCTGGACATTCGCCGCCAGCCCGGTGCCAATATCGTGCAGACGGTGGAGCAGATCCGCCGGATCCTGCCGGAGCTACGCAGTGTGCTGCCGGCCGATGTGCATCTGGACGTGTTTGCCGATCGCACGGTGACCATTCGTGCCTCGGTGCACGATGTCGAGTTCACCTTGATTCTTACCGTGTTCCTGGTGGTCGGGGTGATCTTCGTGTTCCTGCGCCGGTTGTGGGCCACGGTAATTCCGTCGGTGGCGGTGCCGCTGTCGCTGCTGGGTACTTTCGGGGTGATGTCGTTCACCGGCATGTCTCTGGACAATCTGTCGTTGATGGCGCTGACGGTGGCCACCGGTTTCGTTGTCGACGATGCGATCGTGATGATCGAAAACATCGTGCGCTACATCGAGAAAGGCAAGAGCGGGCCGGAGGCCGCCGAGATCGGCGCCCGGGAGATCGGTTTCACCGTGCTGTCGCTGACCGTCTCGCTGGTGGCCGTGTTCCTGCCGTTGCTGCTGATGCCCGGTGTCACCGGTAGGCTGTTCCACGAATTCGCCTGGGTGCTGACGATCGCGGTCAGCATCTCGATGCTGGTGTCGCTGACGCTGACGCCGATGATGTGCGCCTACCTGCTCAAGCCCGACCAGCTGCCGCAGGGCGACGATGCGCACGAGCGCACCGCAGCGGCTGGCAAGCGCAACCTGTGGTCGCGCACGGTCGATCTCTATGCCCGCACGTTGGACTGGGTGCTGGACCATCAACGCCTGACCTTGCTGGTGGCTGCGGGCGCGGTGGTGCTGACGGTATTTCTGTATATCGCGATCCCCAAGGGACTGTTGCCGGAGCAGGACACCGGCATGATCACCGGCGTGGTGCAGGCCGACGACAATATCGCCTTTCCGCAGATGGAGATGCGCACCAAGGCTGTCGCCGAAGCGTTGCGCAGGGACCCGGCGGTAGCCGGTGTGGCTGCCTTCATCGGGGTCGGCACGATCAACCCTACCCTCAACCAGGGGCAGCTCAGCATTGTGCTGAAAGACCGCAGCCAGCGCGCTGGGCTGGACACCTTGCTGCCGCGGTTGCAAAAGGCGGTGGCGAACATCCCCGGCGTGGCGCTGTACCTGAAACCGGTGCAGGACGTGACCCTGGACACCCGCGTCGCCGCCACCGAATATCAGTATTCGCTGTCTGAGGTGAACGCCGTGGAGCTGGCCAAATACGCCGGCGAGATGACCCGGGCGATGCGCCAGCGACCGGAACTGGCCGATGTCGACAACAACCTTGCCGATAACGGCAACGCGCTCAAGCTCACCATCGATCGCGAAAAAGCCAGCCGTTACGGGGTGCCGGTGCAGAGCATCGACGACACCCTCTACGATGCCTTCGGGCAACGCCAGATCTCGACCATCTTCACCCAGATGAACCAATACCGGGTGGTGCTGGAAGTGGCACCGGAATTCCGCAACAGCAACGATTTGCTGAACATGTTGACGGTGCGTGGCAACGGTAACGGTGCGTTGACCGGGAGCACGGCGACCAGTTTCGGCCAGCTCAAGTCGAGCAATTCGGCAACGCCATCGGGTATTGGCAACACCGGCAACGTCGGCTTTCAGCTCGGTGCCGGCGGCACCATCCCGCTGTCCTCGCTGGCCAGCGCCACGGTCACCAGCGCGCCCCTGGTGATCAGCCACCAACAACAGCTTCCGGCGGTGACGCTGTCGTTCAATGTGGCCCAAGGCTACTCGCTGTCCGACGCGGTGGCGGCGATCCACCAGATCGAGGCGCAGCTGAAATTCCCCCCGCAGGTACGCGGCGGCTTTGTCGGCAAGGCGGCCGAGTTCACCTCGTCGCTGACGGATGAAGTACTGCTGTTGCTGGCGGCAATCGTGGTGATCTACATCGTGCTTGGGGTGTTGTACGAGAGCTACATCCATCCGCTGACGATCATTTCCACGCTGCCGCCGGCCGGCGTCGGTGCGTTGCTGGCGCTGATCATCTGCGGCATGAGCCTGTCGGTTGACGGCATCGTCGGCATCGTGCTGCTGATCGGCATCGTCAAGAAGAACGCGATCATGATGATCGACTTCGCGATCGAGGCACGGCGCACCGGCATGAACGCGCACGACGCGATCCGTCGGGCCTGCCTGTTGCGCTTCCGGCCGATCATGATGACCACGGCGGCGGCGATGCTTGGCGCGTTGCCACTGGCCCTGGGCAACGGTATCGGCTCGGAGTTGCGACGCCCGCTAGGGGTTTCGATTGTCGGTGGGCTGCTGTTGTCGCAACTGGTGACGCTGTACACCACGCCGGTGATCTACCTGTACATGGAACGCTTTTCCGCTTGGCTGGAAGCGCGGCGGGAACAGCGGGTATTGAGGGCAGAGGGACAGGGCGCGGTGTGATGGTGGAGGTTCAGCGGTGGTGGCAAGCTGCTGCCATCGGAGTGATCGGAAGCGCATGGATCAACCGTTTTGCGGCTCGGCCGTTGAGGATGCGATGATCCCGTTGTCCCTCTTCCGCGGCCTCGCTGCCGTTATCCCGATTCTCCGCAGACCATGAACATCTCAGGCAGCTTCATTCGCCGCCCGATCGGCACCTCGCTGCTGGCGATCGGGTTGTTCGTGGCCGGCATGATCAGCTATTTCCAGCTGGGCGTGTCAGCCCTGCCGGACATGCAGTTTCCGGCGATCTTCGTGCAGGCCAGTCAAGCCGGTGCCGATGCCAGTACCATGGCGTCCACGGTGGCGGCGCCGCTGGAGCGGCACCTTGGCCAGGTGCCCGGCATCGAGACCATGCGCTCGTCAAGCTCCGAGGGGCGCACCTTCGTGTTCATGCTGTTTCAGAATGGCACGGATCTCGATTCTGCGGCGCGCGAGGTGCAGGCGGCGATCAACGCTGCCGCGCCGGATCTACCGACCGGCCTCAACGGCGCGCCCACCTATCGCAAGGCCGATCCCAACGATGATCCGATCATCGCGTTTGCGCTTACCTCCGACACGCAATCGGCGGCCGACCTGTATAACATCGCCGACTCGCTGATGGCGCAACGGCTGCGGCAGTTGCCGGGGGTCTCGGCGGTGGACATCGCCGGTGCCGCCACGCCGGCGATCCGAGTCGACGTCAACCTGCGTGCGCTGAACGCGATGGGGCTGTCGGCCGACCAGCTGCGCAATGCCCTGCGTGCCGCCAATGTGACCTCGCCGGAGGGCTTCCTCTCCAACGGCAAGACCACCATGGCGGTCAGCGCCACCACCGCCTTGCACACCGCAGCGCAGTTCGCCCACCTGGTGATTGCCAGCCATAACGGCACGCCGGTGCGCCTGTCCGACGTCGCTCACGTCTATGCCGGCACCGAAGATGCGTACCAGGTGGCCTGGTTCCATGGCAAACCGGCCGTGCTGATGTACGTCTTCAAGAAATCCGATGCCAACGTGATCGCCACGGTCGATCGGGTCAGGGCGCAGTTGCCGGAGCTGCGCAATTACCTGCAGCCGGCAACCCGGATCACCCCGTTCTTCGATGACACGCCGACTATCCGTGCCTCCTTGCACGAGGTGCAGGCGACCTTGCTGATCAGCCTGGCGATGGTGGTGTTGACGATGGCGCTGTTCCTGCGCCGGCTGGCGCCGACGCTGATTGCGGCGGTGGCGGTGCCGCTGTCGCTGGCTGGCGGGTTTGTGATGATGTACCTCCTCGGCTATACGCTCAACAACCTTACCCTGCTGGCGCTGGTGATTGCGATCGGCTTCGTGGTCGACGACGCGATCGTGGTGATCGAGAACATCATCCGGCACATCGACGACGGCATGTCGCGGATGGAGGCGACCCTGGCGGGAGCGCGCGAGATCGGATTCACCATCGTCTCGATTACTGCCTCGCTGGTGGCGGTATTCATTCCGCTGCTGTTCGCCGGAGGCATTACCGGCATGTTCATGCATGAGTTCGCGATGACCCTGGTGGCGGCGATCGTGGTGTCGGCGGCAGTGTCGCTGACGCTGACCCCGGCCTTGTGCGGGCGTTTTCTCAGTGGCCATCGACCACGGAAAGGCGTTGAAAAGCGGCCACCCTCGCGATTTGCCGCCGCACTCGACGGTTTCCACGCGGGGCTGCTGCGCGTCTACCGCAAGGGGCTGGATTTCTCGCTGCGCCATGCCCTGCTGTTCTCGCTGACGCCGCTGCTGTTGATCGTGGCCACCTTCTTCCTGCTTGGCATGGTGCAGAAGGGCTTGTTTCCGCCGCAGGACACCGGCCTGATCTGGGGGCGCGCCACCTCCAGCGCTACCGTTTCGTTTGCCGAGAGCAAACAGCGCATGCAGCGACTGACCGCGATGCTGCTGGCCGACCCTGACGTGGCGACCGTAGGCTCGCGCCTGGGCAGCAGTCGGCAAGGGAGCAGCGGCTGGTTCAATATCGACCTGAAGACCCATGCCCAAGGTCGCACCGACGACACCTTTGCGGTGCTGGCGCGGCTCAGCGCCAAGGCTGCACAGTATCCCGACCTCAATCTGCGCCTGCGTCCGGTGCAGGACCTGCCCAGCGGCGGTGGCACCAGTCAGGGCGCGCAGTATCAGGTGTCGTTGCAGGGCAACAGCCTCACCGAGCTGCAGCAATGGCTGCCGAAGCTGCAGGCCGAATTGCGCAAGAATCCGAAACTGCGTGACGTCGGCAGCGACGTCGATGAGGCCGGGTTGCGACAGAATATCGTGATCGACCGCGATACCGCTGCGCGGCTTGGCGTGTCGGTCGGGGCCATCGATGGCGCCTTGTACGACGCTTTCGGCCAGCGTCAGGTGTCGACCATCTACTCGGACATCAATCAGTACAAGGTGGTGATCAACGCGCTGCCGGCGCAGATCGCCACGCCGGAAGCGCTCGATCAGATCTATGTGCGTTCCAGCAATGGCAAAATGATCCCGATTAGCGCGTTCACCCGACAGCAACCGGGTTTGGCACCGTCACAGGTGCGCCACTTGAACCAGTACACCACGATGGATCTCAGCTTCAATCTGGCACCCGGCGTCAGCATGGGCCAAGCCCTGGCGGTGATTCAGTCCACCGTCCACAACATGCGCATGCCCGGCGACATCAAGCTGGCGCTGGGTACCAACTTCCGCCGCTTCCAGCAATCCCAGAGCGGCATGCTGTGGTTGATTCTGGCCGCCGTAGTCACGGTCTACATCGTACTCGGCATGCTGTATGAAAACCTGATCCACCCGATCACCATTCTGTCCACCTTGCCGGCGGCCGGCGTCGGTGCCCTGCTGGCACTGTGGATCACCCACACTGAGTTGTCGGTGGTGGCGCAGATCGCACTGGTGCTGCTGATCGGCATCGTCAAGAAAAATGCGATCATGATGATCGACTTTGCCCTGGTCGCCGAGCGGGAGCATGGCAAGAGCCCGCTGGAAGCGGCCCGGGAGGCATGCCTGGTGCGTTTCCGTCCGATCATGATGACCACCATGGTAGCGATCCTCGCCGCGCTGCCGATCGCGATCGGCCTCGGCGCCGGTTCCGAATTGCGCCGCCCGCTCGGCATCGCGCTGATCGGCGGCCTGCTGATCTCGCAGAGCCTGACCCTGCTCAGCACGCCCGCGTTGTACGTGATCTTTTCGTGCCTAGCGGCGCGGCACAGGGCTTGGAGTGCTCGTCGGCGTGCGCGGCGGCTGCGACTGCTGAGCAAGCGCGTCGTGTCCGGGTGAGGCAGATTCCCATTTCGGCGTGATGTGTCGGTCGCTCTGGGGCTGGCGGCTTACCCGATACGGCGCATGCCTGCTGCAACGGCCGTAACTGGGGGGCACTGCGGGCGACGTCGAGAGCTGCCATTTTCCTGGCTGAGTCCCCCTTCAGGCGCGGGTTCGAGCGGCGCGCACCGGTGCCGCCGGCCACGGCGCTCCTGGCCGACAGCAAAGCGCGACGCAAGCTTCTGCGGTAGGGTGATCCGGGGTGAACAGGGTGCGGGTGAGATTTTTTCTGTCAGTTGTTGGCATGGATGCTGCTTTGTCGTGAAGTGATTCACCCGCTACTTGCCGGGAAACCGCTGATGAAACGCCAACCAAGACGAGGGAAAGCCCGCGGATCTTTTGAGCGGACATGCCTAAAGCAGCGCCTGGCACAGACCGAGCGGTGGTGGGTTACCCTGTCGTGCGCGCTACGATCCTCGTCATTCAAAATGCTCGTCTGGCTACCGGGAGTGGCATGAGCAAACGTCGTCTTTTTGGGGGCTTGCGAGGACGTTTGGCCGGCCTGGTCCTGCTGGCCGTACTGCCCGGTTTCCTGGTGGGCGCACTCAACGCCGTCAGCATGATGACGCAGGCTCAAAAAGCGGCACGGGCTTCCTTGATGTCCGCTCTCGAACGCATAACGCGAGTCTCGGAAACCGAGGTCGAGCATGCTGTCTCCGACATGATTGCGGCCACCGGCGAGATGCCCGGTGGCGCGCTGGGCTGTTCGGATGCGCTGGTGGCGTTTGCGCAGCACAATCCGAGATATCTCGATGTAGGGCTTGCAGATAGCGATGGACACATCGTCTGCGATCTGCCCCGTCCGGGTATGGCCAGGACACCGGTTGATCGCAAACTCGTACAACTTGCCCTGCGTACGCCGGGCAAGCCTACCAGTGCGTTGATCTCCGTGCCGGGGAGTCAGTTGCCGCGACTGGTGGTCTTCCACGCGCTGCCCATTGTCGGGGCGGCGCACCGTGTGGCCTATACCTCGCTGGAATTTAGCCGCGCATTCAAGCTCGCCAGCGACCCTATTGCGAGAGAAGCCCGGGTTGTCGTCATCGATACCGAGGGTCATGGCAGCGAGCTGAAAACGCCGGCGGGCCATCACTTGAAACCCTTGTCTGCACGCGAGCTCTCCAGTCTCGATGTCGAGAGCCGGCTCGCGCCCGCGGCCGGACCCTCGATCATCCGGGCTGGAGCGAGCCTGATTGGCATGATTCCGCTTGGCACAGCTGGTGGACCTGACGGAATCATGTTGGACATCGCTCGCGAGGATCTGTATCGGGGTGCATGGCTGGAACTCAGTTTCAGTATTACCGTGATGATGTTTGCGCTGCTGTTTATTCTTCTTCTGTTGCTGTGGGTCAGTGAGCGTTTGATCATGCAGCCCGCGTTGCTGTTGACCCATGCTGCCGACCGGCTGGCACTCGGCGATTTGGAGACGCGCACGGGTCTGCCACCCGGCAATGACGAGTTCTCGAGGGTGGCCATGGCATTCGATCGGATGGCTGAAAGTATCCAGCAGCGCACCGATGAAAATAACCTGCATTTACGAACGTTGCGGCGCACCGGTCAGCTTCAGTCCGTGCTGGCGAACCTCAATGCCGCGATTTTTCATCGCGAAAGTCCCGCGCAACTGTTGGATACTCTTTGCGAGAGCGTGTGTGAAACCGGTGGTTTTCACATGGCATGGGTAGGCGAGGCCGATACCGAGACGGGGCTGCTCAAGCCCGTCAGCTGGGCAGGTCCAGGGTCTGCCCTGCTGGCCGGCCTGGTCGTGTCGCTTGACGATAGCGTTGCTGAAGGCCAGGGACCGGCTGCCGCCACCGCACGCACTGACGCGGTATCCGTGAGCAATCGATTCATCGAGGATCCATCGACCGCAGCCTGGCATGCACTTGGGCGACAGCTCGGCATTGGCGCGGCTCTGGCCTTGCCGATGGGAGTGACCCTGCAGGGGCATCGCCGGGTACTGACCGTCTATGCGCACGAGCCGGATTACTTTGCTGTTGACGAGATCCAGCTCATCGAACAGGTGGCCCACGACGCGGCCTTTGGCTTGCACCTGATCGCCACGGAGCAGGCTCTGGCGCATACAAGCACTCATGACTCGATTACCGGGCTTCCCAACCACCTTCTGCTGAAAGAGCGATTGGGAGATGCCGTTCGGCGGGCCACGGTCCGTCAAACGAAGGTGGTGGTAAGCGTGGTGGACGTGGGCTTTCAGCAAGTTACTAAGAAGAACATAAGTAAGCGAACATTTACTCTCTGATGCTGTCCAAGGATAGGATGGGAATCAGGAGAGGAAAATGCACGAGACCGATGGCAGAAAGTTGTCGCATGAGACG